>NZ_JAKFZP010000030.1:0-1190 GCF_021654215.1 Vibrio sp. MMG023
TAAGAATTAGTCGAAGATCTTAGCAACAACACCAGCACCTACAGTACGGCCACCTTCACGGATAGCGAAACGTAGGCCTTCATCCATAGCGATAGGAGCGATTAGCTCAACTTGCATTTGGATGTTGTCGCCAGGCATTACCATTTCTACGCCTTCTGGTAGAGAGATATCACCAGTTACGTCAGTTGTACGGAAGTAGAACTGTGGACGGTAGCCTTTGAAGAACGGAGTATGACGGCCGCCTTCGTCTTTAGAAAGTACGTATACTTCTGACTCGAACTTAGTGTGTGGAGTGATTGAACCAGGCTTAGCTAGTACTTGACCACGTTCAACTTCGTCACGCTTAGTACCACGTAGAAGTGCACCAACGTTCTCACCAGCACGACCTTCGTCTAGAAGCTTACGGAACATTTCAACACCAGTACATGTAGTAGTAGTAGTGTCTTTGATACCTACGATAGCAACTTCGTCACCTACGTTTAGGATACCACGTTCGATACGGCCAGTTACTACTGTACCACGACCTTGGATTGAGAATACGTCTTCGATAGGCATTAGGAATGGCATATCTACTGCACGCTCTGGCTCAGGGATGTATGAATCTAGCGCTTCAGCTAGTTCTACAATCTTAGCTTCCCATTGCTCGTCGCCGTTTAGAGCGCCTAGAGCAGAACCTTGGATAACTGGTAGGTCATCACCTGGGAAATCGTACTCAGATAGAAGCTCACGAACTTCCATTTCTACTAGTTCTAGTAGCTCTTCATCGTCAACCATGTCACATTTGTTCATGAATACGATGATGTAAGGGATACCAACCTGACGGCCTAGTAGGATGTGCTCACGAGTTTGTGGCATTGGACCATCTGTCGCAGCAACAACTAGGATACCACCGTCCATCTGTGCAGCACCAGTGATCATGTTTTTAACATAATCCGCGTGTCCTGGACAGTCTACGTGTGCGTAGTGACGAGTTGGAGTGTCGTACTCTACGTGAGAAGTAGCGATTGTGATACCGCGCTCACGCTCTTCTGGAGCGTTATCGATAGATGCGAAGTCACGAGCAGCACCGCCGTATACTTTAGCAAGTGTTGTACAGATAGCTGCAGTTAGAGTTGTTTTACCGTGGTCAACGTGGCCGATAGTACCAACGTTTACGTGCGGTTTTACACGTTCAAATTTTTCTTTAGACA
>NZ_JAKFZP010000031.1:0-1029 GCF_021654215.1 Vibrio sp. MMG023
TAACGCCCTGTTAAGGTGTGAGCAACGCAATACCGAAGCCGCCGTATACCACCTTAAACACTAAAACCAACGCATGGTGAAAATGCCACGCGTTGCGAATCACTCTTAAACAGTTTGTTATAAATCATTGCCACTGTTTTTGTACGAGCCGTTTGACGACTAGCATTAAAAAAGTGAGCACAATTAAACAAACAAAGATAATTACAAACCAACTACCCCAAACCATAAAAATATAGTTAAAGTCATACCTACAAGTACTTAGAGCTAGAGATTTAGCAGTACAAAACTCTCCCATTGAGTTATGTTTAACTGCAACATACAGGGGAATGCAAGCTAGAATACTAGAAACAACAATAGACACGATAAAGTGTTTTAAACGGCACATTTGGCTGGGCTCCATGGTTGCTCAAGATATAGCTTGGCTACACGTGCACCGTAATCGCTAACTACTTCAGCACCCAAAAAATTATAGATCGTAGCTATTTTTCTTATCGTCGGATTTTCAATACGAGCCTGTATTCTAGATAATAGAGCGATCCCGAACTCAATATTGTAGTAAGGACAGCCTAGGGCTTCTTTAGTGACGCCAATGTCTTTCCAATATGAATAATGTAGATTCATCGGCAGTATGGTTTTTCTCAAAGGATAGACTTTATCATACCAGCCATGAGTAGTTTCCATATACATTATTGCTGCGACTAGCCGTGGGTCTACACCATGTTTCTTTGATTGATGAATTATCAAACCGCACCATTTCCCAACTTCACTGAAGCTATCAATTTCGTATAATGGCTTTCTACCGACTGCGCTATCGCTATCAACGATAGTAAATATTGCAGGTGTATCATTGATAATACTTAACTTCCTTTCCGCAGATTTATTCAGAACAGGTATGTCGTCCATGTCTTATTCCCTCAATCAAAGCAAATATGATACAAATCACATACCAATAAAGTCATCTTAATATTCTGTTTTCAGACACGAATCTCAATCTTGATTTATAACGCCCAATTAAGGTGTGAGGCACGC
>NZ_JAKFZP010000032.1:0-718 GCF_021654215.1 Vibrio sp. MMG023
GTTGTTAAATACCAGCTTGATGCAACGGCAGACCCAGTAGCAGGATTAACCTCTCACGGTGAGCCTGTCGTGCTTGCTGAGACAACAAATGGTGATGGCAGTTTTACTTACACTGCCACAGCAGATGGCAATGCCGTATTTGAATTGGTTGTGGAGCCAGACGGTAGTTACACCTTTACTCTGCAAGGTCCACTAGACCATGCGGTGAACAGCGACAGTCTACAAATCGACTTCCCGATTATCGCAACAGACTTTGATGGCGATACCTCAACAGAAACATTGCCTGTCACCATCGTTGACGATAAGCCAACCATCACCGACGTAGACGCGCTCCGTGTGGATGAAGATGACTTAGCGACGATTGGCTCTGACGGCTCAGATCCAATTTCAATCGACGGCAACTTTACTACAACGCAAGGCTCTGATGGGGTAGTAAGCTACCAATTAGATACTGCTGCAACGCCAGTTGATGGTCTAACATCACAAGGTGTGGCTGTGACGCTGACGGAAACTGCAAACGGTGATGGTAGCTTCACTTACCAAGCGACGGCAGGTACTGAAGCCGTATTTACACTGACCGTGAATACGGATGGCTCATACAACTTCACGCTTCAAGGGCCAATCGACCATGCGACAGACAGTGATGAGTTGACACTGAACTTCCCAGTCATCGCGACAGATTTTGATGGTGATACCACCACAGAAACGATCCCAGTCA
>NZ_JAKFZP010000033.1:0-676 GCF_021654215.1 Vibrio sp. MMG023
CTACGCCTGGCTTAAGTAGATCAAAACACTTAAAGCTTATTGTTTGCAAAGTTTAAAATAACGTAAAATCAACGCGTTGGGTTTGCAAACTAACAAACTGCTCAAGAGGGATTCGCAACGCGTGGCATTTTTACTATGCGTTGAATTTAGTGATTAAGGTGGTTTGCGGCGGCTTCGGTATTGCGTTGCTCACCCCTTAGCAGGGCGTTATGTGCTTGGAGAACAAATGATAAAACAGCCTCCTTACAAAGTTGAGTTTGGTCAATCAGGAGAAGTCCCTCCGGCGCACGTTGTTGCCATAGATAATACCTCAATAAAGTTAAGCAATAGCAGTCGAGATGGTGATACAGGCGGTCGTATTGATGAGCTTGCTCTCAATGGTGGGATTCAATCAAAGGAAACCAAACAGATGATGCTTGAGCTCAATAAGCAGGGTTTTGTGTTTACTTACGATGATAAAGCTTATATTTCACCTAGCCATTTTATGAAGCAACTTTTATTGAGCGGTGACCTAAGAACATCATTCAAAGAAATCAGTTGGTCAAGTCCAAAGCAATGGTGTCTTACAGAGTATGAATTTGAGCAACGCACATAACAAACTGTTCAAGAGGGATTCGCAACGCGTGGCATTTTTACTATGCGTTGATTTTAGTGTTTAAGGTGGTTTGCGGAGGCT
>NZ_JAKFZP010000034.1:0-585 GCF_021654215.1 Vibrio sp. MMG023
TCGGTATTGCGTTGCTCACCCCTTAACAGGGCGTTAGTACGGGTTTGACATCAAAGGTTATAAGCTTTGGTGTTTATCTGTTTTGGCGCTCGTCTTTACACCTTTCAGTTCGTACCTTTCACGTTCTTTCCGGTGGCACTATATGCGGAGTGTTCGCTTTGATTTCACCGCTTACGGCTTCTAACTTTTAGCCTATTTCTTTGGCGCTTTTTCATTTTCGTGGTGTTTTTTGAGAGAGCCTTGATTACTTTTGGTGTGGCTGTTGAGTTACGAGGAAAGAATCCTTTTTTAATTTAAAGCCAGTGAAAGTCGGGCAATTCAGTGCGTTTTTCTTCTAGCCAACTTCCGCCTTTCAATCGGGGTAAAGTTTTGTAGCTGCCCGTCTCACTTCAGTGTTCAAAGCCTTTCATATTATGCCACTTTTCAATATCTTGGAGCGCATAAATAGAAGTAGCGCATGTACTAACAAATTGCTTAAGAGTGATTCGTAACGCGTGGCATTTTTACTTTGCAGTGGCTTATGTGATTAAGGCGCTGTGCGGTAGCTTTTGTATTGCGTTACTCACACCTTAGCAAGGCGTTATG
>NZ_JAKFZP010000035.1:0-419 GCF_021654215.1 Vibrio sp. MMG023
TTTGCGCTTTGATTTCTACGCTCACCGTTTGGCCATCAAAGCGAGTTGACGTCCCTGCAATCTGTAATGAGGCCGCATTACTACCATCCACATTACCTACTGGCGTGATCGCCAAGGTTGGTGTGATTGGCATAGAGTGGCTGCTGTCTTCTGCGCCTGTGTTGCCTGATAGGTCTTGGTAGTCTTTGACTACCAAGCCTACGGTCAGCTCAGACGACACTGGCACGACAACGTCACCAGTCCAGACTTTCGCATCCGCTGTTTTGGTCAGCGTGACGGCGGAACCACCCAACTCTGCACTTGCTGCTTGCAGCGCTTTATCAAACTCCAGTCTGACCGCGACACTTTGCCCTTCCAACTGGTGTGTTGGATTGAAGGTCGCATTGGTCAAGGTTGGCAATGCCTGCGATAGCGTGAAC
>NZ_JAKFZP010000036.1:0-373 GCF_021654215.1 Vibrio sp. MMG023
CATTGAGAACTTTACAAACAATCTTAAAGATTGTTTTGTCAGCTTTCCAAATTGTTAAAGAGCTAATCACTTCTCATGAAGTAACCATTTTTAAAAACTCTCAAGAGAGAATGTTTAAAGATGGTATCCCGTAGGGGAGTCGAACCCCTGTTACCGCCGTGAAAGGGCGGTGTCCTAGGCCTCTAGACGAACGGGACACTGTAGGTTGCTCTGCTAAAAGCAGAAACAATGTAGCTAGTGGTGGAGCTAATCGGGATCGAACCGATGACCTCTTCGCTGCCAGCGAAGCGCTCTCCCAGCTGAGCTATAGCCCCACATAAAATCGCTTCAGCATTTTATGCAGAACCAATCTTTTGCTCTGAAATTTAAACCA
>NZ_JAKFZP010000037.1:0-343 GCF_021654215.1 Vibrio sp. MMG023
ATGGCAGGTCTACCTGGATTCGAACCAGGGAATGGCGGCATCAAAAGCCGCTGCCTTACCGCTTGGCGATAGACCTACGGGTGATAGTCAAAAGACATATCAAATTAGAAAAGTATGGTGCGGTCGGAGAGACTTGAACTCTCACACCTTGCGGCGCCAGAACCTAAATCTGGTGCGTCTACCAATTCCGCCACGACCGCGACTTTTCTAAATCATCTAGGAAATTGGTAAAACCTAGACAATAAAATAAATGGTGGCTACGACGGGATTCGAACCTGTGACCCCATCATTATGAGTGATGTGCTCTAACCAGCTGAGCTACGTAGCCAACAATATGTTTTAG
>NZ_JAKFZP010000038.1:0-335 GCF_021654215.1 Vibrio sp. MMG023
CGCTGCTTGAAGCGCTTTATCAAACTCCAGTGTGACCGTGACATTTTGCCCTTCCAACTGGTGCGTTGGGTTAAAGCTCGCGCTGGTCAAGGTTGGCAATGCCTGCGATAGCGTGAACGTCGTCGTTTGTGTCGCCTCGACATTCGATGCGTTGGTTCCCGTCACCACTACGGTGTAGGTGCCATTTGTCTCACCACTGATGTCCATTGCGTTGCTCGTCCAAGCGCCGCCGCTTTGCACCGTGGCATTGCTGCTCACGATAGCCGTTTCGCTGCCTTGCGCTTTGATTTCTACGCTCACCGTTTGGCCATCAAAGCGTGTTGACGTCCCCGCAA
>NZ_JAKFZP010000039.1:0-320 GCF_021654215.1 Vibrio sp. MMG023
GAGACGATACTGGGTCTGTAGCTCAGGTGGTTAGAGCGTTCGCCTGATAAGCGAGAGGTCGGTGGTTCGAGTCCACTCAGACCCACCAATTTCTTTTGAAATTGGTATGCAGTATCGACACCTTGATGGGGCTATAGCTCAGCTGGGAGAGCGCCTGCCTTGCACGCAGGAGGTCTGCGGTTCGATCCCGCATAGCTCCACCATCTTTAAGTGTTCTTGAAAAAGAATCTTTAAAAATGGTTTTCATCAGAAAATCTAGCTCTTTAACAATTTGGAAAGCTGACAAAGTAATCTTTAAGATTACTTGTAAAGTTCTCAAT
>NZ_JAKFZP010000004.1:0-704446 GCF_021654215.1 Vibrio sp. MMG023
GCCTGATAAATCATCTTCGTCTACAGCCAGAGGTACAACATTATCGATGATTGGCGCATCATCCGTAATGGTGACTGGAATGGTTGCCGAAGTCGTATCACCATCAAAATCGGTGGCAATAATCGGGAAATCAATCGTCAGGCTGTCACTGTTGACTGCATGGTCAATCGGGCCTTGCAGCGTAAAGTCGTACGTACCATCTGTTGCTACGTTTAACGTGAAGACCGGATTGCCGTCAGCGGTCGCAACATAAGTAAAGCTGCCGTCGCCATTCGCGGTTTCCACCAAGGTAATCGCCTCACCTTGAGAGGTCAGCCCCGCAACAGGATCAGCGGTTGAATCCAGTTGATAGCTCACCACTCGGTCAGAGCCTTGGGTAGTGGTAAACGCACCTTCAACGAACAGATCGCCGCCTGGGTCTGAACCCACGCCGCTAAGGTCATCTTCATCGACACTCAACGCATCCACCGCTGTGATGGTAGGCACATCATCAACAATCGTGACTGGAATAGTTTCAGTGACAGTGTCGCCATCAAAGTCGGTTGCAATAATTGGGAAGTTGAGTGTCAACTCATCACTATCAACTGCATGATCAATTGGCCCTTCTAGCGTGAAGTTGTATGAGCCATCAGTATTTACTGTCAAAGTAAATACAGGGTTGCCACCCGCTGTCGCTTCATAAGTGAAACTACCATCACCATTTGCGGTTTCTGTTAGCGTTACGGTTACACCCTTCGAGGTTAAACCGTCAACTGGTGTTGATGTGCCATCGAGTTGGTAGCTCACCACTCGGTCTGAACCTTGTGTGGTGGTGAAGTTACCATCAATAGAAATTGGATTGCTTTGGTCTGAACCGATTGACGCTAGGTCATCTTCATCAACCGTAATGGCGTCGACGTCGGTAATCACTGGCTTATCGTCCACGATCGTCACAGGGATCGTGGCATTTGTGGTGTCGCCATCAAAGTCGGTCGCGATGATTGGGAAGGTGAGTGTCAACTCATCGCTATCTACTGCGTGATCTATTGGACCTTCAAGCGTGAAGTTATAAGAGCCATCAGTGTTCACTATAAGCGTAAAGACCGACTCGGTGCCTGCTGTTGCTTGATAGGTAAAGCTGCCATCGCCATTTGCGGTTTCAGTCAACGTGACGGCCACGCCTTGTGATGTAAGGCCGTCAACTGGTATTGAAGAAGCATCGAGCTGATAGCTCACCACTCGGTCAGAGCCTTGTGTGGTAGTGAAGTTGCCATCGATTGAAATCGGGTCAGTCTGATCTGAGCCAATCGTGCCTAAATCATCTTCATCAACGGTAATCGCATCGACATCGGTAATGGTCGGCTTATCATCCACGATGGTAACGGGCAGTACGATTTGGCTTGTGTCACCATCGAAATCGGTAGCAATGACGCTAAAATCAAGAGTTAAACTGTCGCTATTTTCCGCATGGTCGATTGGACCTTGCAGCTCAAAACTGTACGAGCCGTCGGTATTCAAAACTAATGTGAAAACTGCACTGCCATTTGCCGTTGCGCTGTAGGTGTAACTGCCGTCTGCATTTTGCGTTTCGGCAATGGAGACGGTTTGCCCTTGAGATTGCAGGCCATTTAAAGGATCAGCATTTACATCCAACTGATACTGTACGACGCCATCAGAGCCCTGAGTCGTCGTGAACTGACCTTCAGCCAGCGTTGGCTGTGATTGGTCAGAGCCTACCGAACTTAAGTCATCTTCATCGACGGTAAGAGCAACAACGTCGTTAATGGTTGGCACATCATCAGTAATGGTTACCGGTAGAACAAGTGAACTGGTGTCACCGTCAAAGTCCGTTGCGACAATAGTGAAGTCTAGCGTTAAGCTATCGCTACCCACAGCATGATCGATTGGACCTTCAAGGGTAAATAAATAAGAACCGTCAGGGTTCACTTGTAAGGTGAAGATAGCGTCCCCTTCTGCCGTTGCAGAATAGGTAAAGCTGCCATCTGAGTTGGTTGTTTCCGTCAGAGAGATAGATCGACCCTGTGATTCCAACCCATTGAGTGAATCAGTGCCGCTCTCTAATTGATAACTTACAACACGGTCTGAGCCCTGAGTCGTCGTGAAGTTGCCTTGCGCGAGCACAGAGTCGCTTTGATCGGAGCCGATGCTTGATAGATCATCTTCATCGACGGCTAGTGCATCAACGCCATCAATCGTAGGAACGTCATCTTGAACTTGAATGACAATTTGCGCCGCTTCTGGTGTGTTCGAACCTTCGGTAATCGAGGAGCGGTCGCCATCTGCATCTACCGCGTAAACTGGCAGTGAGAAAGTAAGCGAGTCATCGTTAGCACCCGTATGATCGAGTTGTTCATACAAGTTGAATTGGTATTCGCCCAATATAGGCGCATCAATCGCCACATCAAATACGGTGATACGCACGCCATCCAGCTCGATGAAGCCTTCGTAAGTGCGCACGCCGTTACTCTCGGACGCAAGTTCCAGTTGAACAACCTGCCCTTGAGATTGGAGTTCTCCACCAACATTAAACTCTGTAGGTGCCAACTCATAGTGATCAATGATGTCGCTTCCGACCGCTGTCGTGATCGACCCAGTCCCACTTGTTACTACCGCGCCTTCCTGTGAACCTTGGTCAACACCCGCCTCGTCTAAAGACAACCCCGTCACGTTTTCAATCACTGGATTATCGCCATCAAGGATGGTCATCGTAAAGGTGTTGCTTGCCGTATCTTGGTCATAGTCGACGATTGTGGTTGGTAAAGAGAGCTCAATCGTATCTTCACCGTTTGTTTGTTCTAACGGCTTAAATTGCTCAAATTGGTAGGTACCATCAGTATTCAGACTGATGGTTAAGACGGTTTCATTCGAGCCAGCAATGGACAAGGTGATAGTACTGCCGTCTTCAGAGAGTACCGCTTCTGTCGCCTGATTATCACTCAGTAGGCCATCGAATTGACTAAGCCCTTCTTGATTAAACGTGACCGTTGCCAATTGATCACTACCAATATCAACAAAGGTGCCAGTAATTGGTGCAGAAGAAGATTCAACGTTTTCAAAAGTAACGTTCTGCGGCGCAGGATCATCGCCATCAATAACGGTTGTCGTAAAATCGATAGGGGCTTGAATGCTGTTCCCACCAATATCTGCGCCAGTAATATCAAAAGCGATATTGATTTGATCACCGACGATCGATACTTGGCCATCAGCAACAGACGCGACATGGTCAATACCCTGGCTAATCGTGGTAACGACCTCTAACTCTAAATCACGGCCTAAAGATGTCGCTTCGATCTCGATACGAAGCACTTCGTTACCTTCTTGAGTACCGATAATGGCATTTTGCGCTTCGTCATAAACGAACGCCACTGGCTGACCACCAGAGGTAATATCACTGTTAAGCTCACTTAACAAAGACTCTAAAGAAGACGTTTCGGGTACAAATGAAGTAGTATCAAGTGCGAGATCCCCTGCTTCAACCAGCACACTAGACGAAATGGTTTGCGGGTAGCTTGATAGAGAAATTGAGCCTTCTGTTACTTGAGAAGAAAGAGACTGACCGCCGTCAGCAAAAATGGTGATGTCGAGGCCATCAATATCATCGTCGGTTTCGGTATCACCGCTTGGAGCCGATGTCTCGAAGAAGGTTGATGCGAGTACTTCAGGATTGTTGTACTCAATGGTAACAAAGCCCGCATTCGCAGAACCGGAACCACCACCTCCGCCAGGGCCTGCAGCGGTTGCTTCTAAAATGGCGGTAGGGTCGGCACCTTCCAAAATGGCTTGTTGAATTGCAGCCACGTCTTCTGCACCAAACTCAGCGTTTGCCGCTGCCGTTGGGTCAACATTGACTTGTCCGTCAACAGGCGCTTGAACGACCGCTTCCGTCGGTACGGCTTCAGGTGTCGGCGCTGGAATGCACGCCACACAATTTTCGTCCACTAAATAGAGAGAACCTTCCGCTAACACTTCAATTGAAGCGCCGTTTTCAGTGATAATGACATCACCCGGAACCAGTGTATCTCCAACGTTAACCGCTCTGACCTTCCCCTCAAGGTCTAAAGCGTAAACATCCCCTTCGACAGCGTCTACAATGACGGCTTGCGGCACAGCTTGTGTACTCATCTGACCCCCGCTAAATGGTTAACGTCTTTACGTTAGACCTTTATAAATTATTTTAGTTTATCGGAATGTGATTCACATTTTCTCATACGCTGATTTAACTAACTATTGAGTCAATAAACAATCATATTTTGCACTTTCGTTAATCGTCAGATACGAAAACTGCACCTAGTCACAATTATGTGACACCAACAAACCACTAAAATACCAACCAAACATATGAAAATAATAGACTATTAATGAAAGCTTAGAATTTATAAATAAAAAGACGAAGTGACGTGAAATTATGAAGTTAAGACTAATCCGCCCGTACCGATAAGAAGCGGTAGAAATGCAAACAAAATGTCGTAGCTTGAAGATCGTTTCGAAAGTCGGATAAGGAAAGGTGAAGAGAAAAACATCACCATCAAATACTGAACGACATAGTCAGAAGGAATCAGAATCAGCATCAGAACATGTGTTAATACGTGGATAGCCACTCCCCACGAATGAGGTTTGGTACGCATCATCAAGGCAAATGAAAACAGAAAGCTAATGGCAACAGGCATAAATTACACTTAATTAATAATGATTCTCATTTTCAATGTTATGTTATTGTCCTTATTCCTTCAACTCAGTTTTGTCTATTGTTTGTATCGCTATTATCAATCAACATAATAAGTAAAATTATCAATGAATTTTTTCCTAAACGTTTGCGTAATCGCTAACCTTCTCTTAACCTTGATTTGAGGCTTTCATCACGGTTTTTCCATTGCTATAGTTCACCCATCAAAACGAACAAGACCATTCGAGGCATGGAGCTTCCTCGCTAATCTCAAGATGAGAAGAATAGGTACCGAATACATTCGGCAGATTTAAGAGGGTCAAATAATGGAGATGAATATGGTTGAGATTTTAGGTTACGCGGCATCAATCATGGTTGCTATTTCGCTGACTATGAAAGACATCGTTAAACTACGTATCCTAAACTTCATCGGCTGTGCACTGTTCACTGCATACGGTCTAATGATTGATGCGTGGCCTGTTGTGCTAACAAATGGTTTTATTGCATGTGTTAACGTGTACTTCCTTGCTAAAATGCAGCAGGAAAAAAAAAGCCTAGCGCCTGAAGAAGCCTAGTAGAAATGATTTTAGAAAGCCCGTAAGTGTTACGCTTACGGGCTTTTTCGTTTGTTTCTTTCGATTCGCTCGTGCACTTTCGTTATCGTATCCAGTTCAACTCTAGAGTTTCACGACGCGAAAACATTTCTGCATGAACCGACACAACGCCCTTCACTTTTTCTAATGACTCTTCAGAGTCCGCCTCACAAGTTATCAGTAAACGCTCCCCCTCTAACTTGAACTCCGTATTTCCAACAGGAAATGTCACCAAACCTTTTTCATCATTCCAAGTCGCCGGCACTTTACGTGCGAAGTGGCGACACAAAGTCACGAGATATTTCGCCGCATGCTCGCTTTCAATTACAGTGGTTTCTTTGATCAATTTCAGTCCCTCGTCCCTTTCATAAAAAAGGCTCTCGTACGAGAGCCAAACATCTAAGGTTGTTGTTATTGCCCTTAGAGTTAGAATTGATAAGCGGCAGACACCTTGTAGTTACGCCCTGGTTCGTAATCGTCTAACGTAATCCCCCTTGCTGTGCCCGAGCGAGAGGCGTGAGACGTGTAAAGCTCATCAAATACGTTATCAATACCAAAGGTGACCGATAGCCCGTCAACGTTAGAAGGCACCCATTGTGCGTACAAGTTGTGAACATCGTAACTGTCTTTCTTCGGTTGGCCGTCAAACACATTATCTTCCTCAAGCACAAACATTGAGTTCCAACCAAAGATGGTTTCTAACGAATCAGATTGGTAATCCAGCGTTAAAGCGATACTGTCACCCATGTCAATACTACGGCCATTGCCTCCCGCTACTGGGCCGCCCGTATCTTTATTCTTTGTATCCGACTTTGAGTAAGACAGCTTGCTGCCGAAGCTTTCGTAACCATAGAAAGCACTCGCTTCAAAACCTTTGATCTCGACATCACCTTCATTATAAATAAGGTATGTTTGAGTCGCTCCTTGATACGCTTCTGCAATGTAGTCATCAATATCGGTTTGGAACACGGTTAGGTTTGCGCCAAATGTGTGTTCATCTACCGCCTTATTGAAACGAACACCACCTTGGGTGTTGAGTCCCGTTTCTGGTTTCAAACCATCTTGTAGATAAGCCACATCTTGGTAAGCAATAAAGGTTTCCATTAGTTCTGGACCTTTAAAGAGCGAACGAGAACTTGCAAACAGTGTCCAGTCTTGTGTTACTGCCCACTCTGCCGCTAGTGCCCATGTCACTTTGTCGTAATCGTTGTTAGCTGTTTCTGCTTTGCGTTGGTAGTCGTCAAATCGTAGGCCGGCCGTGATCGAAAGCGCATCCGAGATAAAGAATTGATCTTCGACGAACAGAGCTGTAGAAACCGCAGATTCGTCCATGAACTTGTTGCTGCCATAGTAACTTTCAGAAGTCTTATCCATGTAATCAAGGCCGTAAGTCGCGCGATGATCAAAGTTCCCCATAGTGAGCAACGATTGGAATTTTGCACTTAAGCCAAAGTTCTGGTTTTTCGCGGTATTTTTCGATAAACGGTTTGCTGGCCAACGCGGCGCCATGACAGATTCATCACGGACGATTTCGGTTTCAGTGTTATATAACGTGACGTCCCCTTGGTGTTGCTCACCACGAAGCTCATAACTTAATGTGACCGTGTCACGATCATAATCGGTTGGAATCAGAAGCTCACTAGACAAGCCATTATTAGCGTTACCAGACATATCAGGGCGTGGGTTGTAATCACCACTGTCACGATACATATCGTATGAGATTTCTAGTCGGTGGATATCACCAAACTCATAGCCGAGCTTACCTAAGATGTTGTAAACATCTCCTTCCGCACCAAAGGTTTTATTGCCATCACCATCTTTAAAGTCATCACGTGTTACGTAGTGACCATAGACCATCGCGTCCACGTTTTCAGACAGTAATCCATAAAGTGTTAGGGAACCTTGTTGGTTGTCGTTAGACGCATAACCGCCGTAAACGCGAGCACCAAAGTTTTCATCGTAACGCAGCAGATCACGAGCATCTTTAGTCTCAAAGTACACTGAACCGCCAAGACCGCTTTGAGTAACTGAGTTATTACCCACTTGGATATCTGCTGACTTTAGAATGTCTGGGTTGAGTGTAAGGTTCCCAATATGGTGGAACATGTTGGCATGCTGAGAGGCGCCGTCTAAACGGATATCAAGATCGGTTTCACCAAGACCACGAATGGTGATACGTTGATTGACAGAATGTGTACCGCCCACGTCAACGCCGGGAATATCACGAAGCAAATCAGACATGTGGTCAGCTTGTTTAAGCGACATGTCGTCGGCAAACATTGATTCGGTGTTACTGGATACCTTCGTACCCCACACCACTACCTCTTCGAAATGAGAATCTTGTTCTTGGGCTAAAGCGGGATGAGCAAGCGCCACCCCGACTGCTAGGCATAGGCTTGAAAGCTTAATTGGTGAGCTAACTGGGCTTTCCATAAACGTCTTCCTAAATATAAATGATAATAATTCTCACGTATGATAGGGTCGCTATTGATAAATACAAAGACGAATCACTTATGCGAAATCGCATAGGTGTTATGAGGAAACGTCAAATGGCGGAAGAGACCAAAAAAAGAACTAAAATTGCCAAAGTGGCTCTAACCAAAAAGCTTGAGCAGACGGAAAAACAGATCATTGTGACTCAAGGTCAAAGCAACCAAACCCAACTCGCGGAAGGTCAATTCCTCTCCTACCAATACAACGACCAAATCTTTGTTCATGGCGGACGTTGCATTGAATTAGTCGATTCGAATATCGTTTCAACCGCACATTCTGCACTACTGATTACCATTCTTTTGGAGGGGAAACTCTCTTTTGGCTACGATGACCTCCAATTTGATTTTGACGCAAGCAAAGGCCCACAAGGCGTGGTTGTTAACCTAGCTAAGCCTGCAAACTTCCGCCGCTCGCTGATTCAAAACAACCGCATGAATAAAATTAATATTCTTATTAAGCCACCTTGGTTGGAATCGAGAATGGCGGGACATTGCGGTCACAAACGCTTTATTGAAACTCACCAAGCCTTTTACACGCTGGAGCTTAATGAGACGTTAATTGATTTGACACGAGCTCTCACTCAATATGAATCTCCGACAAACATGAAAGATCGTATAGAGGTAGAGAGTTTGATTTACCAAGTGCTCTACCACTCGATTGGGCAAATGCCAGACGACTACTGCGCGGAGTGCGAAGAGAAAAAGCGTTCTGGCGATGCTCGAATCGAGGATGTCGTCAGTTATATAGAGACGCACCTCGAAGAAGATTTAACCTTAGAACGCTTAGCAGAACAGTTCTCGATGAGCGTCTCTAACCTCCAGCGTCGCTTTAAACAGTCTTTTAATATGACCATCAACGGTTACATCCGTCACCGCAGGTTGGAGATTGCTCGTCAGCATTTGGAGCGTGGATTAGTCACCATCACAGAAGCAGCATACGAGGCGGGTTACCACCACCCATCAAACTTTACCAACGCCTTCAAGAAAGTGTTTGGTGTTCCGCCACACGAGGTCGTAAACAGCCATTGATGGTATCCATATATACCCAAGTGACTTCAAGATGCAGGATTCAGAGCGTTGTCATTGATTCGAGAGTAAGGAAAACAACGCAGTGTAATAGCTAGCTCTTTCCAAGTTGTTTGACGCAGCAATCGGGTCAATGACACGCTCCCAAAGGGCGAGCTGCCTTGGCTTGTATACTTTGTTGCCGATTCTTGATTTAGAATGACTAGATCTTTAAATCGCCGCCGCGTCTACAAACCAAGTCATTCTCGCTGAACCTAGCATCTCGAGGTTACTTGGGTATAAACGCCACAAAAGAGGTTTGCTCTCAAAGCCATTTGGGAAGATAAACACTTGGCGTTATACTCGCGAGAAAGGTTATCTGAAATACAGAGGTCATCATGAATATTGGTGCAGTTGCGAAATTAACAGGTTTGTCTTCTAAGTCGATTCGTATGTACGAAGACAAAGGCATCATCTCCTCACCAGCTCGCAGCGATTCAGGCTATCGCGAATATTCTGACAAACACATCCAAGAGCTCAACCTTGTGTCCCGAGCGAAAAACGCAGGATTCTCACTACAAGAATGCAAAGAATTTGTGCAACTGGCGCACAATCCGAATCGCAAGAGCAGCGAAGTGAAAGCGCGTACGATGGATAAGCTTCATGAGGTTGAGCAAAAGATCGCTCACTTGTTGGAGATCAAAAAGCAATTAGAAGGTTGGGTTTCATCTTGCCCAGGCGATGCCGAGAGCCGATGTCCAATCATTGACGAGCTCACCAAGTAAGCTCGCCAACCTTTCTATTTCGTTTTAATTTAATGAATGTAGCTTTAGTGGTAAGTACACATACGCTTGCCATTAAGCTCAATGATATTAAAAGGTGTCTCGTAGATATCTTCTAACGTGGATGCCTGAATCACCTCCTCTACTTTGCCAGTGGCAACCACTTTACCCTTCTTCAACGCAAGGATCTCGTCTGAGTAACAAGCCGCAAAGTTAATATCATGAATCACCACGACCATGGCTTTATTCATATCGTGAGCAAGGCGCTGAACGACTCTCATGATCTGCAATGAATGTTTGATATCAAGGTTATTCAATGGTTCATCGAGGAAAACGTAATCTGTATCTTGGGCAATCACCATCGCAATAAACGCCAACTGTCGTTGACCTCCACTCAATTCATCTAAGAACTTATCTTGAATTTCTTTTAGATCTAGGTAGTCAATTGCTTGGTCGATAATCGCATGGTCATCTTTGGACAAGTTGCCTTTTGAATAAGGGAATCGCCCAAACGAGACCAATTCTTTTACGGTAAAACGCATCGTGATCGTGTTTGCTTGGCGCAACACCGCCAGTTTTTTCGCAAGCTCTTTGGTGTCCCATTCTGCAATCTCTTTGCAGTCAATCATAACACTACCGCCATCTCGCTCGGTTAATCGTGACGCCATCGACAGCAAGGTACTTTTTCCTGCTCCGTTTGGACCAATAATCGATGTCACCTTCCCTTTCTCAAATTGGGTATCCGCACCATCAACCACTTTGTTGGAACCAAATGCTTTGGTTAATTTATCTATAACTATCATGTTTATACGACTTTGTTTTTCAGCAGTAGATACAAGAAGTAGATACCGCCAATAAAGTTAATCACCACGCTCAGCGTCGTTTCAAATGAAAACAGGTTTTCTATAATCCACTGCCCCGACAACAAAGCACAAATTGCCATCAATGAACAACCGACTAATAGGGTACGATGCTGGTAAGAGTGGAACATTTCACGGCTCAAGTTCGTCACCAATAAACCAAAGAACATGATTGGCCCGACTAAAGCCGTCGAAATGGCAATGAGAACCGCAGAGAGAATAAAGACATTGCGCGTCACTTTAGGGACATCAACCCCTAAACTCTTAGCATTGTCTTGGTCTAGCCAAAAAACATCTAAAGTGCGATGCATGCGATACAACAACCAACAAGCGATGAGCAACATAGGCGAACTGAGATACACCAAGTTCACCTTCACATTGTTGAAACTCGCGTACAGTTTAGATTGCACAAACGCAAACGTATTTGGATCCATCAGAAGGGAGAAGAACACCGCAATATTGCTAAACAACTGCCCGAAGATCAGCCCAACCAACAACAAAGTGATGAGATTGCGCCCGCCTTTTGAAAAATAAAACCCAAACAGCAACAGCGAAAAGCCTACCATCACCAATACAGCAATCGAGAAGTTGATGTAAACATTCAGAACGAGCGCGCTTAAACCACCAAACAACAAAACAATCAGCACTTGCGTCAACACATACAACGCATCAAACCCCATGATGCTTGGAGTAAGAATCCGGTTGTGGGTAATGGTTTGGAACACCAACGAAGATTGAGCAATCGCAATACCCGCCAACACCATGGCTAACACTTTAGGCACACGTCGCGACAAAAAGTATTGGTAGTTATCTGCCGTTAAGCCAATGCCAATAAACAAAAACGCAAAAAACAGCGCGACGGCTGCCAATAAGAACAGTTTCTTGGAATCACGCACTTTGCTTACCTCGCAACAGCATCGCGATAAACACCACTCCGCCCAAGATACTGATCACGATTGAAATCGGCATTTCATGAGGGAAAATGATCAATCGGCTAACCAAGTCACACGCCAAAACGAGTATTGCCCCATACATGGCAGTAAGGGGGATATTGCGTTTAAGATTGTCGCCATAGAAGTAACTGACTAAGTTTGGAACGATGAGCCCTAGAAATGGCAGTTGACCTACGATCATCACCACACTGGCAGACATTACTGACACCAAAAGTACGCCTAACGTCACCACTTGTTGATAGTTCAGGCCAAGGTTTACTGCAAAGTCTTTACCAATGCCAACAGCAGAGATACGCGCAGCAAATAGGTAGCTCAAAAGGGCGACGGGAACAGCAATATAAAGCAGTTCAAAATCACCACGTAAAATGTTGGCAAAATTCGCTACACTCCATGCAGACAGGCTTTGCAGCGCATCGTATTTGTAGGCAATGAAGGTAGTAACGGCGTCAACAACGTTACCAAAGATGATGCCGACGAGCGGCACAAACACGACACTTTTGAATTGGATGCGTTGAATGAACTGGACGAACATCAAGGTACCCAGAATAGAGACTGCAAAGACAAGCCAAAGCTGTTCGCCATTACCAAAAAACACCACACTCATTACGTAACCAAGCATGGCACACTCAATCGTGCCCGTTGTTGAAGGCGCGGCGAATCGGTTTTGGCTAATTTGC
The DNA here is from genome assembly GCF_021654215.1 of Vibrio sp. MMG023. NCBI lineage: Bacteria > Pseudomonadati > Pseudomonadota > Gammaproteobacteria > Vibrionales > Vibrionaceae > Vibrio > Vibrio sp. MMG023. The sequence goes on from NZ_JAKFZP010000004.1 coordinate 12,026, forward strand.
TGCATCACTAATCCAGCGATGCTCAGCCCTGCTCCAGCAAGAAGAATGGCAAATAGACGCGGAATTCGGCTAGTAAAGAAGAGTTCTATTGCTTTTGCATCGCCCGAAAACAACTGTTGGGGTGTCATATTTGCCACCCCAACAAACAACGATGCGACGCTTAGAACAATAAGAACAAGCAATAACTTTTTCAAAGTTAACCTCAGCTAGCTTTTTTACAGATCGATCGTGTGTTTGATTTCACTCACCATCTTTTCCGTCGCGGTTACGCCAGACATTGCTAAGTACCAAGCATCAACATCTAGGAAGGTAATTTTCTTGTTCTTGTATGCCGAAGTTGCTTTAACCAAATCGTTATCCAACGCTTTAGCGAGGTCATTGTCAGACTTTGCGTGAAGTGAGTTTCTATCAATGACTAGAATATTTTTCGGGTTAGCTTCGCGGATAAACTCGTAAGAGATGACATCACCGTGCGTGCCTGTTTTGAGGTTCTTCACTGTTTCAGTAAAGCCAAAATCTGTGTAAATTGCGCCAAAACGAGACTTCGCACCGAATGCACTGATGTTGTCTCCGATACTCAAAATCGTGAGTGCATCATTATTATTAGTTTGGTTGTATTCGCGAATCGCCTTGAACTGTGCATCCAAGTTTTCGATCTTTTGCTCAACCTTGTCCTCTATGTTGAAGATCTTACCAAGATTACGCCATTGTCCTTTTGTGCCCTGCCAGTAATCTTCTTTCTCTCCTGATGCAAAAACGACTGTTGGTGCAATTTCACTTAACTCATCGTATTTCGATGAACCACGAGGACCAACCAAAATCAAATCTGGTTTTTGCATATAGATGGTTTCGAAATCCGGTTCAAACAAACTACCAGCAGAGGTGTAATTGTCTTTATTGTATTTCGATAAGTATTTAGGAAGATGCGAGGCATTCGAGACTGCAACAGGGTCGATATTAAAGCTATCGAGCATATCGAGAGGGCCAAAGCCAATCACAACCACACGCTTTGGTGATTGTTCGACTTCTGTCGTTCCCATGTAGTGATCGATTTTGACGGTTGCAGCAAAAGCAGGTGAGATTGTGAGCAGCGAAACAAGAGCCGCACTGACGAGTTTTTCCATTATTTTAAACCTTAAATGAGATCCATTATCATGCGCATTCGCAATATATCGTTACTCACATAGGCATTCAACCGATTATTTAATAACTTTACATTCGTTACACTTCTAAATTGGCTTAATAAATCAACAAATTACACTGTACCTATATCGGATTTGAGACGGTAAGCGCAAAATAATAATTTTCATGTTTATCTCGTGATCGAGTGCTTATACTTCAAAACAAGTCTTACCAAAAAGGATTAGAAAATGAAGAAGTTAGCATTAATGGTTTTTGTCGCAGCGCAACTGATGGCTTGTACAGAGGTGGGCAGTGAAGCGTGGTGTAACGACATGAAAGAAAAGCCAAAAGGCGAATGGACCGCTAACGAAGCGTCTGATTTTGCTAAAAATTGTGTTTTTAAATCAGAATAAACACACATTGTTTTGATTGAATAACCGATAAACCAGATAGCCCGCAGCTTTTAATTTTAGAATGGAATCGTTGCGGGCTATTCATAGGCATCAAGAAACGCTTTTAGTGCAAGTTCATCAACAATCTCTAGCCCTTGTTCGCCCTTTCTGATCAAACCCTTGTCCATTAAATCTTTCACCGCTCGGCGATAAACACGCCCGGAAGTGCCAAATCTTTCGGCTTCTTGGTTTACTTTGCCAAATCCACCCAACAATGTATTAGTCTGTTTTTGTACTAACAAATCATAAGCGATGTTGTAAGTAATTGGGTGTAACAAGCGATTGGTATAGATGTCCATTGAATCCTGATAGTCCTCCGCCAAAGCAGAGGCAAAGAAGAACATCATGTCAGGTTGCTGATGCAGCGCCTCAGTCAGTTTTTGGATACAGATGATATCCACCTGCATGTGTTCATCAGCTACCACATTCCATTGGCAAGGCGTTTGTGTGAAGTACTCCATTTCACCATAGATATGATAATCGCAATTGGCTTCGCCCAACTGGAAACGACGTCCGTTAGCAGCAATGATACTCATTGAAACTCGCCCGACTGGCACAACATAGAGATATTGAAGTTGTTCACCTTGGCGAAGGATCTCTTCACCAGAGTCAAAGTATCGACTGCCGATTTGGCATTGATAGATCAAGTCACGAAACTCAGCACTTTTCTGTTCTAGAAAGCTTTTGAAACGTCCAGTCGGATAAGGGCTTATTTTCACGTGAGTTTCTCTTTAATGACAACAATCTCAAATAGATTGTACTCGCTAGAATCGTTTGATGACAGCCAATAAAAAAGCGACACCGAGGTGCCGCTTATAAAATTAACTAAGCTGTGATCTGGTTAACTCTGTGCAATTAAGGCTTCAAGAGCAGCGTAAGACGCTAAACGCTCCCCTTCCATCATCACTTGCGCTTCATCTACGTACTGCCCTACACCTTCTTTCACATCCTGCTGATACAAAACCACATTGTTCAGAATGGAGGCTACATTCAGACCACGCAGCCTACCGACGGTAAACAGAGCTGAGGTTTCCATATCCGCACCGAGAATGCCTTTCTTGTTCCAGTACTCGCAGATCGTTTCTTCGTCGTCGGTATAGAAGCTGTCATGGGAACGAACCACACCTAAATGATAGCGCGCCTCTTTTTCGGCTAAATAGCTGTCCAGCGCTTTCAGTAACGAAAAGCTTGCGTAAGCCGGATAAGAAGAGCGAACGTACGCTTTCGAGCCACCTTCGTCTCTCACTGCGCCTTCAGCCACAATCAACCCACCAAGTTGAATGCCAGATTGCATCGCGCCAGCCGATCCCACTCGAATCACATCTGTCACACCACACTGTTTTAGCTCTTCCACCGCAATGATCATCGATGGAGCGCCGATACCTGTACTACACACTGATACGCGCTGACCTCGGTATGTCCCCGTAAACACTCGATACTCACGGTTTTCAGAGACCAGTTCTGCGTTATCAAATAACGCGGCAATACGGTTTGCTCGATCTGGCTCACCACAGACGATCACTAGAGGCGCTATTTGAGTGCTGTCTACGCCAATATGAGGTTGTTTCATCATTGGCTTAACCTTAAGCTGCGGCTTGAGTTAGGGACTTCTCACCGTTGCGTTTTGCGCTACGTGCCCACTCTCTTGTGCCGTTTGCTGCGATGAACATGAGAATCGCGTATTGAACCGACATTGCGTACACACCTTGTGTCGCATAAATCCCAACACTGATGATGTTGATTACGACCCAAAGAATCCAGTTCTCAACGTACTTACGTGTCATCAAGATTTGCGCCACGATAGAAAGCACGGTCATGGTTGCATCCCAGAATGGGAAAGCATCTGGCTCTAAGACTGGCTCAGACAAACCTGCACCGAACGCATTCAACGTATCAACGGCAATGTTAGCCAACGCAAAGAAGAATGGGTCGATGTAAATCGTTAACATCGCAATCGCAACAATGCTTACTGAACCTGTCGCGATCAGCTTCTGTTTGCTTAACCAACGAACCTCAAGTGTCTCACCTTGTGCATTTGGTCTTGTCCATGCATACCAGCCATAGATGTTGGCGCAGAAGAAGAAAAGTTGAAGCAGAAGCAATCCGTAAAGCTGAATCTGGAAAAAGATAACGGCAAAAAGTGTTACGTTCAGCAGACCGAACAAGTAGTTAATGGTTTTTTCTTGGCTCGCAAACCAAATACAAAGCAGACCGAAAACCGTACCAAACGCTTCGATCCAGCTCATTGCATAGCCATCACCAATAGGAATGTTAACAAGGGTGTTGTTAATGTCTAACAGGGCAAATAGGTCCATGAAGATGTCCTTTATTATTGTGCTTGGGATGCGCTCATCTTATTGTCTCGCAGCAAACAAAAAGGAGGACATTTGTCCTCCCTTCAATGTATCCGATCATAAATCAGATCAATAATTGTTTTAAAATAGCTGAATTCTGCCAATTTAAGCAGGTAGCTATTAGGACTCGTGCCCTAAATAACGTTTTTTGAACGCAGATGATGAAGCAAACAGTAACGTCGCAAGAAGAGTAATGATAAAACCTGCTGAATACTCAAACGCTTCATTGACCAATAGCTGATAAAGACTCAAGAAAAAAATAAACGCAACTGCGGTAACGTTCAAACGGTGAAACCATGGGTGTTTCACTGAAAACTTCGCATATCCCTTTGACAACATAATGCTATTCCGCCGAATATATAATTAACATTTCTATTTATAATGAAAGTTAATATTATTCTTTTATCATAGAAAGAGAAATAATTTATTTCTAATTTCTAGCAAAGTATCACAGGGGTGAATTGATACTATTGACTCTCTAAAACCTTCACACTATTACGCTCAACCAATGTTGGTTCAAGCTGTACAACCTGAGCTTCATCAGATTTATCATCCAGTTTTCGCAATAAGGTTTCGACTGCAGCTTGCCCTAGACGGTATTTCGGTTGGTGGATCGTTGTCAAAGATGGAGACATGAATTTGGCGATATGGATGTCATCGTAGCCAATAATGGATAACTGCTCTGGAATTTTAATGCCTAGCTCGTTAGCCGCGTTAATTGCGCCCATTGCCATCATGTCGTTGGAGACAAAAATCGAGCTTGGGAGCGGACCACGTTCCGCCATCTTCTTGAAGGCTTGATAACCACCTTCACATTCAAAGTCAGATTCAACAATCCAGTTTGCATTGAACTCAAGCTCTGCTTCAATCATCGCTCGCTTATAGCCTTCATAACGCATTTGAGCTTGATGCTTGATTAGTGGACCTGTAATACAACCAATCTCTTGGTGGCCGCAGTCGATAAGGTATTTAGCTGCAAGATAACCACCACGAAGTGAGTTGTCTTGGATCTTATCGCTGGTGAACAGCATTGGGCCCCAGTCCATGACTACAACCGGTATGTCAGGATAACGCTCGAATACATCAATACGCTCCCCTTCTAACGATGAACACATCAAAATCAGGCCATCAACGCGCTTTTGCAACAGCGTATTGATAGATTCACGCATGCGCTCGTTATCACCTTCAGTGTTACACAGGATCAGACTGTAACCTTTGTGGTAGCAACTGCGCTCAACACCTTTTACGACTTCACCGAAAAATGGGTTGGTTGAGGTGGTCACTAGCATACCAATGGTTTTGGTGCGGTTCACTTTGAGACTACGCGCCAAAGCAGACGGCGCGTAGTAATTGAGCTCTTTGGCAGCGTTGTTGACTCGTTCCGAGATCTCTTCGCTGACAAAGCGAGTTTTGTTAATAACATGGCTCACAGTTGAAGTGGAAACCCCTGCCAGTTTTGCGATGTCTTTCATCGTTGCCATGTTATTACTCCTTGATTATTGGTGTTGAGCCAGAAACTCCTCAACCTCTTCACGGGTTGGAATGGAGGTCTGCGCGCCAAAGCGAGTGACTGAGATCGCTGCTGCTGCGTGGGCAAACTTAATCGCTGATTCTAAAGGTAAGTCTTCCAATAAACCAGTGACTAATGCCCCATTAAACGTATCGCCCGCCGCTGTGGTGTCTGTTGCCTCTACGCGGAAGCCAGGAATGATTTCACCACGACCGTTTTGACTCAACCACACCCCCTTCGCACCCAGCGTGATCATGACGATTTCAATGCCTTTCGAATGCAGGATGTTCGCCGCTTCTTGTGCACTGTCATCGTCTGCTACCGTCACACCTGTTAGCACTTCCGCTTCCGTTTCGTTTGGTGTAATCACATCAATGCAAGACAGTAATTCATCTGACAGCTCGCGAGCTGGTGCAGGGTTAAGAATCACGTTGGTCTTGGCATCTTTCGCAATTCGCGCTGCTTTCTCGATGCCGCACATTGGCGTTTCTAGTTGCATCAACAAGTAATCAGCCTGACGAATGCGCTCTAGATCGGGCTCAATCGCCTCTGCTGTCAGCTTTGCGTTGGCTTCTGCAGAGATACAAATGCTGTTCTCGCCACTGTCCGCCACTTGAATCATGGCAATGCCCGTTGGACAGTTTGGCTGCATCTTCACACCAGTGATGTCGATGCCATCCATTTTGAAGTTCTCGCGAATGTTGATGCCGAATGAATCATCACCCACACACGCAATAAAACCGATGTCTGCGTTTAATCGAGCTGCCGCAACAGCTTGGTTGGCACCTTTGCCACCTGGGATAACTTGATAGTTGCGACCATGCAGCGTCTCGCCTGGGCGAGGGAAAGAAGGCACTTGAAGAACATGGTCAGCGTTTACACTACCTAACACCACTAACTTATTCATACGGTTATCCTCGGTTCTGATTGAACCCTTTATATTTGAACAGGAGTAATAGGTTTACGCTCTTTAGAAAAACGTAAGCGTATTACGATTCAACTAGATTTAATTTTCTAACTTACCGCTTTTGTTGTTTGGAATGACCCAACACACTCATTGGGTCATTCCGTTATCTTCAACAAAGAAGAATCACTGAGTCAGGCTCTAAACTTACTTAGTCACGACTTTAAGCGGAACAGGAATGTACTCCTCAACCTTCTCGCCTTTCAATACTTTCGCTGCAGTTTCTACACCCAACGCACCGATAAGATCTGGTTGCTGTGCGATCGTCGCAGCTAGCTTGCCACGGTTTACAGCAGCGATACCATCATCAGTACCGTCGAAGCCAACGATCATTACGTCTTTACCTGAAGCTTGTACTGCGCGAAGCGCACCCAGAGCCATCTCATCGTTCTGAGCAAATACCGCTTGAACATCTGGGTTCGCAGCAAGCAAGTTTTCCATTACGTTCAGACCTTTAGTGCGGTCAAAATCAGCAGGTTGGCTTGCTAGTAGCTCCATGTTGCTGCCCTTCACTGCTGTCATGAAGCCTTCACCACGCTCACGCGCTGCAGACGTACCGGCAATACCTTCTAGTTGGATAACTTTCGCTTTCTCACCTACTTTTTCCATGATGTAGTGACCCGCCATTTCGCCACCAACTACGTTGTCAGAAGCGATGTGGCTCACTACGTCACCACGGCTTGCACCACGGTCTAGTGTCAACACAGGGATCTTAGAACGGTTCGCCATACGAATCGCGTTTGACACAGCGTCTGAATCTGTTGGGTTAATCAGAATCGCTTTTACGCCACGAATCGTTAGGTCTTCGATGTTTGATAGTTCTTTACTCGGGTCATTTTGCGAGTCCAGTACAATCAAGTCGTATCCCAGTTCTTTCGCTTTCGCTTCTGCACCGTCTTTCATCGTTACGAAGAACGGGTTATTCAGTGTAGAAACTACAATCGCCATGGTATCTTGAGCGTGCGCCGCTACCGATACAGTTGAAGAAAGAAGTGCAGCAGAGATAAGAGTTGCGAGTTTTTTCATCGTTCTAGTCCTTTGTGTAGGGTGAGCCAGCACACGTCCTCTGGCTCGATTTGTATTCAGGATTTAGTGGAGCTCTTTATTTTAAATATCAATTACTTGTTTTTGTTGTCTACCAGTACTGCTAGCAAGATAACCACTGCTTTCGCAATCATTTGGTAGTAAGAAGAAACATCGAGTAGGTTAAGCGCGTTGTTTAGGAAGCCGATGATCAGAGCACCAATCAAGGTTCCCATGATGCGACCTTTACCGCCCATCAAGCTGGTGCCGCCAAGAACCACTGCTGCGATAGCATCTAGCTCGTAACCCATACCTGCTGTTGGCTGCGCCGAAGACAGGCGAGACGTCACGATGATGCCTGCAAGCGCTGCCAACATACCGCAGATGGCGTATACACCGATTTTCACACGGTCAACGTTGATACCAGAAAGGCGCGTTGCTGATTCGTTGCCACCAAGTGCGTAGACGTAGCGACCAAAGCGAGTGTGGTTCAGTAGGTACCAAGCCGCAGCAAAGACAATCACCATCAACCAAACAGGAACTGGGATACCAAATGCGTAACCTGTACCGAACCATGCAAATGCGTCTGCTGTGTCGGTAAAGCCCGTTGAGATAGGACGACCGTCTGTGTAAACCATGGTGACACCGCGCAATAACGTCATAGTAACCAGTGTTGCGATAAAGGCTTGAACCTTACCCTTAGCGATGATGATACCGCTGATCGCACCCAGTGCCGCACCAGCAAACAGCGCTGTCGGAACCGCAATAAGCACCGGCACTTCTAACGCAATCATGCTCGCCGCGAAAGCACCACATAGCGCGAGTACAGAACCTACGCTTAGGTCGATACCTGCAGTCAAGATAACCAACGTCATACCTACCGCGATGATCGCATTGACTGAGGTTTGACGAAGAATATTAAGAATGTTGTCTACCGTAAAAAAGTTCGGGTTCAAGAATGACACAACAACAATCAAGAAAATCAGTGCAATCAGTGACTTTTGCTCAATCAGCCATTCTTTGGTGAACAACTTTGTGCTGTTCGCTTCGGTTGGTTTGCTCATGGTCTTAGTACTCATGCTGCTTCCTCATTGATCTTTCTGCCTACGGCACAAGCGAGTAGTGTTTCTTGGTCGGCGTCTTTCGCATCGAATTCGCCAGTAATACGACCTTCGTGCATCACCATGATGCGGTCACTCATGCCCAGCACTTCAGGCATCTCAGAAGAAACCAAGATAATGCTCATGCCTTCGGCTTTAAATTTGTTGATTAGCTGATAGATTTCTTTCTTCGCACCCACGTCGACACCACGAGTTGGCTCATCCAGAATCAGAACTTTAGGTTTGGTCATTAACCCTTTTGCGATTGCCACTTTCTGCTGATTACCACCAGAAAGGTTACCAATGATTTGGTCTCGGGTTGGCGTTTTGATGTTGAATAGTTTGATGAAGTCTTCTACCGCCACGACTTCTTCGCCATGTTGGATTTGGAAGCCTTTGGTGAGTTTATCCAGTGCACACAGAGACATGTTCTCCTTCACGGATAACTCCAGCACCAAGCCATCGCCTTTACGGTCTTCAGAGATGTAAGCAATGCCATTCGCCAAGCCATCTTGTGGGCTTACTGGGTTAATAGTCTTATTGTCTAAGTTGATAACGCCACGCTCACTTGGTAACGCGCCGTAAATCACCTTCATCAACTCTGTACGCCCCGCGCCCATCAAGCCTGACACACCAAGGATTTCACCACGTTGAAGAGTGAAGCTAATGTCGTGAACGCCCGAGCCCGTCAAACCAATCACTTCAAGACAAACGTCACCATGCGTCACATCGATACGTGGATATTGTTCTTCCAACTTACGACCAACCATCATTTCGATGAGTCCATCTTCGTTGGTGTCTTTAACTTGGCATTCGCCGATGAACTTACCGTCACGCAACACAGTAATGTCATCACAAATTTCGAAGATTTCTTTCAGACGGTGTGAGATGTAAACGATGCCGCAACCTTGGTCGCGAAGTTCGTTAATCACTTTAAACAGCGATTCCGTCTCTTTGTCGGTTAACGCATCCGTTGGCTCATCCATGATGATGACTTTGGATTCGAAAGACAGCGCTTTCGCAATCTCCACCATTTGCTGTTCACCAAGGCTCAAATCACCAAGCAGCGTTTTTGAAGAGTGCTTTACGTTAAGGCGTTGAAGCAACTTGTCTGCTTCTTCATACATCTTTCCCCACTGAATACGCCCCATAGAACCGGTAAATTCACGCCCCAGATAGATGTTTTCGGCAATCGTTAGCTCAGGGATCAAGTTCAATTCTTGGTGAATGATACTGATGCCGGCTTCTTGCGAGTCTCTTGGACCTTTAAACGCCGCTGGCTTACTTTGATATTGAATGCTTCCTGCATCCATATGGTAAATACCGGTGAGTACTTTCATCAAAGTTGACTTGCCAGCTCCGTTCTCGCCCATCAACGCCATCACTCGACCCGGGTATACATTAAGGCTGGCTTTATCCAACGCCTTAACGCCCGGGAAGGCTTTCTCGATGTCGCTCAGTTGTAGAATGGCTTGAGTCATAATTTGTCCTCAATTAGTTGTGGCTTAAAACACCACTCCGGCTTGGAAAATCACGTTTGCGTAAGGTGTGCACTCGCCTGTTCTCACAACAGCGCGGCTTTGTTCTGTGCGAGCTTTAAAATCTTCATGCGACACATAGTTGATCGCAATTTGTTTGCCTGTTTGCTCACTTTCTTTGGTTAGCTCAGTGATTAAAGCATCATGGTGAACTGGGCTAACTTTGGCGAATTCTTCAGCAATGATGACCCCTTCAATTTGGGACTCAGACAGAATCACGCGAACGGTATCTAGAAAGCCAGGGACTCCGTGCGTCAACGCTAAATCAATGCGCTGTACATGATCAGGAATTGGCAAGCCCGCGTCACAAATGGTGATTTCGTCGGTATGACCCAGCGTCGCCACCAAGTAAGAAATTTCTGAGTTAATTAGGGTACTTTTTTTCATCTCATCGACCTTTCGGTTACACGTTCATACAACTTTGAGTTTCATTTCTTAGTATTGACAGAAAACTCATCGAAACGTTTCGATGCAATAATAGGACGGCAATGAAAATTGGCTAGTGACAGATCGATAAGGTGTGAGAATGATCCGTAATTGAACCTTATGTGATGAAGAAAAAGATATTGGGGTCACATTTCACCATCGAAACGTTTCGATGAAGCAAAAAACCATAAGAGGGAGACTGTCATAGCTGTATTACTCATTTGTACATTCATCCTGCAAATGTGTTTTGAGCTTTTGAAACGGTACAAATATGTCTAAAGTTTGAGACTTCTTCTGGTCAATCTCGTAAAAAACCGCACACAGCATCACAAATTAAGTAAGGGTGTCTGACTTTCGAAAATCACCCACTTACAATTTGAAAAACACAGAAATACTATCGTCATCCGTTCGGAACCTTTAAGTAGGGAACGTTTGTAGGGACACAAACGGAAATTGAAGAACCATAATGAAACTAAGCAATAGAGTTGTTTTGCTTGTCGCGCCAGTCATTCTTATTAGCGCGTTGGTGTCGAGTTACATCATATATAGCATTCAAAAAGTCACACTGATTAAGCGAGAAGACAGCTACATTCAGCTGCAAATGGAAAAGCTCGCGGGGCAATTTCGTCAGGCCAACATATTCCTCAATAGCTACGCCTACACATTAAGCAAAAGCGAAGTTTTACAAGACTACTTCGTCAATCATGACAATCCGTATCGTGAGCGACAGCTATTCAACCGTCTCGATGAAACCGTTGATGTATTAAGCCATGGCTACAGTGGCGATGCGAATATGGCGATCCTCGATGGCAATCAAGAACTGCTTTATTACACTGAGAACCAATTCTATGAATCCAGTGGTCGCTTTGACCCCAAGATCCTTGAATACGTAGAAACGAGTTACGCGCAGCATGGCGAGGTTAGCCACACTGGCTTTATCTATAACTCCAGCGGCCAGAGCATTCTGCTTCAATACGAACTGTTTGATCAACGAACGGGCGAACACCCACCAAGCTTTGACCCACAAAATGCTTTCTTCGTTGTGGTTTCAGTCTCTCTAGAAGCATTCAATAACATCAAGCACGAGATTGAGTTCGATACCCATAGCGTCATCACCTTCTCTAACAAACCGATTATTCTGGATATCCCACTCGCACAAACCATCGAACTGCTACCCCATTTTTATGCGGTGCTCTCTCCTGCAGAGTACTTAATGTGGAACAAAGTCGATAAAGTATGGCTAGAACTGGCGCTATCATTTGGCATTGCGTCTTTCTGTACAATCACTCTGATTGTACTGATTCTCTACCGATACGTCCTAAGTCCTGTTTCTCGACTCGATAGACAGTTACGCGAAATTGAGTCAAACAAACGCAAAAATATTGAGAAGCTGAATACAGATGACGAAATAGGACGTTTGTCATCCCGCTTCTTCGATATGTATGAAGAGCTAAACAATATCTATCACAAAACAAAACGATTAGCAGAAACCGATCACCTGACTCAGTTAGCAAACCGTCACCGTTTTCACGAATTAGCGACCCGCGAACTGGCGGAACCATCAGAACAATTGTGGGTGATTTATATCGACCTTGATAACTTTAAATACGTAAATGACAAATACGGCCATGAGTTAGGCGATAAACTGCTACAAGTATTTTCCAAACACATCAAGAAAGTCTGTCAAAAGTTCACTCAACAGTACAATAGCCCATGCTTTGGAGCTCGCTTGTCTGGGGACGAATTTGCGATTCTCCTTAGTGCAAACCACAAAGACAGTAACATCCCAGATTTGTTTGCAACCGAACTACTCAAACCCATCCACAATTTGAGTCACTCATCCACAAACTCATTTCCTGTCACCTCAAGTGTTGGTATCGCCCAATACCCAAGAGATGGTGCCGATGTCGCTAAATTGCTTTCTAGTGCAGATGCCGCGATGTACCAAGCAAAGCGCGCAGGTAAAAATCAGTATGCGTACTATTCTGCCGCTCTGAATATTGAAGCACAGCGTCGCAGCCAAATTGAGCGTGCGCTGCGTAAAAACAACGTTGAGGACGAGTTCCATTTAGTCTTCCAACCTTACATGAACAGCAATGCTAACGAAATTGAAGGCTTAGAAGTTTTACTACGTTGGGAGGCGGAAGGCATTGGTTCAATACCGCCAAAAGAGTTTATTCCGATAGCAGAACAAACCGGATTATTTGAGAAAATTGACCGTTGGGTCTTCGCAAATGCGATGGAAGAATACCACCAGCTTAAGAGCATTTTTGGTAAAGACATCATTCTATCCATCAACTTGTCGTCTGCCGAACTCAATTCGCTCTCTATGGCAGAGTTTATTCACGATAAAGCGAAACTAAATGGCGTGCCAGCACATTGCATTGAGTTGGAAATTACCGAAACCTTCGCTGCGGACCAACAAGGTACTGCCCTACTCGATGAACTAGCCCAACTTGGCTATAAGCTGGCTATTGATGACTTTGGCTCAGGCTATACCTCGTTAACGCAATTAGTTCAGTACCCTGTTCAGAAAATCAAATTCGACCGAGAATTTCTGCTCACCTTGATGAATACAGACAACGGCCACGTTATCAAACCAATCATTGAACTGTGCCATGCGCAAAATAAAAAGGTAACGGCAGAAGGGATTGAGCATAACGTGATGCACGAATGGCTATCTTCGTATCGCTGTGACTTCATGCAAGGTTACCTGTTCGGTAAACCAATGGATAAAGAGCAGTTAAATCTATGGTGGAAATCCGCCAATGACCAGCCATTTTCTCAATCAGATATCGCTTAGTCGAAAGAGTCTTCCATAAGGCAACATGACGACGTGCAAAACTCAACAAAAAAGCAGCACATTAAGTGCTGCTTTTTTAGTTTTTAGATAAGAAGTAGAACACTACATTCGCTTAAGCATGTTTAGCGTAATGTTGGCAGAATTATCCGCAGTTGCCTTTTTAAGATCCGAGTAGACAACATCTGCCGAACCATCCGCTTTGTCTGAAATCGTACGGATAACGACGTAAGGTACTTTGAACGCATCTGCTACTTGGCCTAACGCTGCGCCTTCCATTTCCACAGCCATGGCGTTGTATTCTTGGTAGATACCCGTCACTTTCACTTTGCTTGCAATGAACTGGTCACCAGATGCGATAACGCCACGGTAAACACTCTCTTTGCCAAGCGTATCAACGGCTGCATCAAATGCGTATTTTTGCAGTGTTTTATCTGCGTAAAAGTAACGCTCTTCGTAATCAGGCAGTAGACCTTTCGGCATATTGAATGCGGTTAGATCGACATCATGCTGAACCAAACGCGTGGAGACCACGACATCTAACGGGTCCAATTTAGGGTCGCTAGCACCAGCAATGCCCGTGAAGATCAGTTGGTCAACGCCGAAAGACTCAATCAGAAGTGTGGTAGTCATTGCTGCATTGACCTTACCTACGCCAGATTTCGTCACGACAACGGTTTTGCCCTCTAACTCTCCCGTGTAAAAGCGATGGCTACCAATTTTCTTTACTTGTTGGTTTTGGATTTTTGGCAATAGCGCTTCAACTTCGACATCCATCGCACCGACAATACCGATGGTCGAACCTGCAACGGAAGGAAGTGAGTACGCAGCAAGCATTAGAGCAAGAGATTTCTTCAACATGGGAATCCTGAAATGTAATACGCGCCACCAAAATGTGACGCGACGCAAATTATACAATACATTCCCAAGGTGGCAATCGTTTGCATCAATCAACTAATACTGATTGATTAAGAAATTCTCAATTAATGAGAACGACTTAGCCATTTTTACTTTTTAAAGGAGAAACAACTCGATCTTTAACCCGAATCGTCGGCATAAAATAATCGCAAGCTGCACGGTTCGCATCCGTTGGATGACCCCAAGCACCGCAAATATCAGCACTGCTCTTCTGTCTCGTAAACTGGCGACATTGTCCGCATCGATAATTCATAACTCTTCCCTGAGCAATTTAATCCTGTCGATCAATTCTGTAGAAAATTACGCTTCATTCAGCGCAGCTTCTACCGCGGTCTTAGCGTGAATCTCTGTTGTATCGTAAAGCTTAACGTCTGTGTGTTGAGGTTCAACTAACATCGCAATCTCAGTACAACCAAGAATGACCGCTTCAGCGCCCTCTTCAACTAACTTATCGATAATAGCGAGATACTGTTGACGAGAATCCTCACGCACTTCTCCTTTGCACAGCTCGTTATAGATAACCTCATGAACAATCGTTTGGTCATCTGAACTTGGAACGACAACATCAACACCAAATTTATCGATGAGTCGCTGCTTATAAAAGTCTTGCTCCATGGTAAAACGCGTACCAAGCAAACCAACCTTCTTAATGCCATCCGCCACCAGATTCTCAGCGGTCGCATCTGCAATATGAACAAGCGGTACATTGACAGCTTGCTGAATTTGGTCCGCGACTTTATGCATGGTATTAGTACAAATCAGAATGAAGTCCGCACCGCCTGCTTCCACCGATTTTGCTGCTTGCGAGAGAATCGTAGCCGTGTCGTCCCATCGACCTTGATGTTGAAGTGTTTCAATTTCGGCGAAATCGACACTGTACAAACAGACTTTTCCTGAATGTAACCCACCTAGACACGCTTTCACTTCACGGTTAATGATTTGGTAATAGTTCGCGGTAGACTCCCATGACATACCACCAATTAGGCCTATCGTTTTCATTTTCTTCCTTAATCGACGTGTACTTGAAAATCTTCACTGTAAAAAGCATCAAAGACCATTTCAATATCTCTTGGTAAAACTCGGCTTTGTGAAAGTGGTGGAATCTTATGCTGCGCGAAGAAATCGATTTCCGAAACTTCAATGTTCTCTTTAGGTTCACCAGAAACGTATTCACACAAAAAGAACATCTTATAGATGTGGAATGGATAAGGCGGCTGATAGTCATGCATCGCTCTGTCTCGAATCGCAATCAGTTTCGGGTTCGCAACCACAAAACCAGACTCCTCCAACACTTCGCGTACCACCCCACTACTTGGAGTTTCACAAACATCAGCCCAACCACCAGGTAATGTCCACCCTCCGTCTTCGCGCTCTTTTACGAGAAGTATCTTGCCATCTTTTATCACCCCAGCACGTAGGTCGACTTTGGGTGTTGGATAGCCCGCTTCAGGGATAAATAAGTTTTGAATATCGGCAACGGACTTATCGCTGATGTCAGCAAACATCTGATGAGCGATGTCTTCGACCATTTTGAATCGTTCTAGATCGTAAGCATCTTTACTGTATGCTTCCCCTGCTTGAGCAATTGCTTGTAGTTGCTTTGCCCAATCTAACCACTTCGACATACACATCCCTTTTTCAACTTACCTTTGCAGAAACTAGCATAACCAACTGAAAGCAAAGTTTATTTTTGATCAAGTTTTCGCAAAGTATTTATCCACTATATTTTGTTTACAAGATAATTCGAATATTTTCGATATTTACAATTCAATCAAAAATATTATTACTCGTCACAATTATTATTTATGGAACTTCATTTATTAAACATCGTTCTTAGCGCTGTATTTAATCGAAGATATTCACTTAATGCGACGCGATCGACTTCCGTCGAGACTGGTGCATTTATTATTGGATACCAGTTAACAGACTCCGCTTCTAAACTCTGAATATCACCTTGCCAATTGGTCACCACATAATAGTGAATCAATTGCAGTTCTGTAGTTGGGTGATATAAAGAGCATAAATAACCAAATTGAAGTGGCTTGATGTTGAGTTCTTCTTGCAATTCTCTAAACAATGTATGTTGTTGGGTTTCGTTTAACTCCATATGGCCACCGGGTATAGCTATTGCCCCAGGGTCAGATTCCTTATCCTTTGCTCTAGTTTCCAGCAACACTTGTTCGCCCTTAACTAAGATAAATGAGACACACTCATGAACTTCCATCTTCATCGTCCTTTGATAACCGTTTTTTAGCAAACTAACATAAATCATTCCGATGATGTGAACAGCAATACTCAATAAATTGACCACATACAACAACCTAGCTGCACGTATAGTTGAATATGCGGAGTTAAGTATTCGCTTAATCTATCAATTGTCTGTAGTTGGGTATTGATTTGTTACGACTAGGATCACAGTCTAAAAAATTTTTGCACAATGCTAAGTATGAAATAAATACATTGAATTCAAACGGTATTTTTATTTCATTTATAATTAAACGACGTTTTATTAGCACCACTGCTTAGTAAATCACGGTAAACACAGTTTTATTAATTACCTAAATCGGCTAGTATTTGTCTTGAAGATTTTTAAAGTCATCGATTAACCTCTCAATGTTGATTAATATCAGCGAGTTAGTTGGCGGAACTCTACCAAATACCAAAAATGGTTCGGTAATACGTGTCACTACGCATAATAGGAAACGTTGAGAATAGAATTAAATTGATGTGCATGCTGTATTAACGACTGCAAGACGCAATCGCTGAATTTGCTACACCAAGAGTTTTATTTAGTACAAATGAAAAAGCTATTTTTATTATTGATATGGACATCGCTCTCTGTTTCGCCATTTGCCTTTGCTCATCACTCTGGCACAAAAACAGAAACCAAAGCCACTCAACAACTGGTTGAAAAAGCCTATAAGCAGGCCAATCTAAGCGGAGTCATTGATTACAAGTTATTCAATGATGCATTTTTGGCTTACAAGAAAACCCCAGATCGTAAGAAATCGCTTCTTACTATTATCGACTACAGTAAACCATCTACTGAAAAGCGCTTTTATGTGGTCGACTTAGATAAAATGAAGCTGATCTTCAACACCTATGTCTCTCATGGAGTGAACAGCGGTAAGAAAACAGCAACCAAATTTTCGAACGTCGTAAACTCTCGTAAGACGTCTTTGGGTACATTCTTAACTGACACGACTTATTATGGCTCTAACGGTTACTCACTTCGTCTTGACGGATTGACATCAGGCGTGAACGATAAAGCACGTGAGCGCTACATTGTGGTTCATGGCGCAGACTATGCGAACCCTTCTTTTATCCAAAAGAATGGGTACCTTGGCCGCAGTTGGGGATGTCCAGCCCTGCCACAGAAACTCTCACGCAAAATCATCGATACCATTAAAGGCGGCAGCGTCATTTACGCAAGTGCTTAGTCGTTGTTTATCTATCTTCAAGAAAGGGAGCGGATTCGCTCCCTTTTTTATTGGTCATAAAAAACTGTTCATCTTCTCAGCATCTGGTTAGTATACGCAATCATTGACCTCGTGCGGTCCTCTTTACCAGTAGCGCTAGGTCCATTAGGTTTCGTTTTGGTGAGGTTGTAGGGTTCGTTTTGCGTCATCTATTTCGTCTTATGCTGTTATTGTCACTTGCTCTATTCTCAGGGCAAATGGTTGCCGCACACGCACATGATATTTCGACTCAGAATTTCAATACATCACAAAAACTCGCTAAACTCAGTCAGCAAGATTACGCATCGCTAAAAGCTCCTTTTCTTGAAAAGCATAGCGATAGTTCCTGGGGGAAAGACGGTTACTTTCGCTTTTTAAAACGTGATTTTCTTGGGCTATTGCCTTGTCGAAGAAATTCGGGCGATGACGGTGAGTTGCCATTAAACATCAAACCTGACTACCACTTACTCGTCGCGTTTTTGTCTCCGCCGTTGTTGGCTATCGCATTAAAAGCAACGCCTCTCCCAGATGACAATGCTTTAGACGGCAAACTTCCTTTTCACCTATCAGGGTGGAAACAAGCAAACTTGTTGTACGTTTTCAAACACGGCCGCGAATCTATGCTCGCCGTTTGACTTCACTGACTTAAAGAAGGAATGCGTCAGTGTTAGCCAAGGATGATCTCATCTATCCATTGAATTAACTCGAGATCCTTACAATGAAAAGATTCGCAATCACCGCCGCTATGGCTTTAGCACTTGCTTCATTCACAACATCAGCAAGTGAGACATCAAAACCAGAACAAATGACTAATGAAGCGCTTCTAGAATGTGCGAACGCTTCGAATGCTCGTAATGCCGTGCCAGAGCATAGAGCGATGTTTAGACACTATCTCATGGCTGAGCGCGGTTATACCTTTAGCCAACTGTCTTCTGCTGAAACTGAGTTTAAAGCACAAGGCATGGATGAAACAAAGATGGAACAGTTCTACAAAACTGAGTGTAAGGAAGCAGGCGAATACCTTTACAATATCGGTTACTGATTCGCGCTCGTTGCAAGCAATGTAAATACAGAAAAAGGCGCTTTGATAGCGCCTTTTTTGCTTTTCAAATTTCTTACCAGAACAATTATGGCAGTTGTGGAGTTGTTTTTGATTTGCTCCAAGCCTTGCGAACTTTTACCAACACAAAACTCATGATAGCGATGGTCAATGTAATCACAGGAGCAGCCATTAATCCCATCGTCACAATCTTGTTGAGCTTTTCTGGTAGTAATGGCAACAGCAACCCCAAACCACATAGTAACAACGTCCACAAGATGGCACTCAGCCATGCAAAGTAATGGAATTTACTCACGCGATTCACGCGAAGCCCCATCATCAATGGAAGTAAAGAGCGAACTACAGGAATAAAACGTGCACAAAACAGTGCAATCAATCCGTGTTTGCCTAAGAGCACGTCAACTTGTTCCAAACGTTTCGCTGGCACAGCATTCACCCACCCCTGTACTTTCGGCAAGCGATTTAACCACTTTCCTTGCAGGTAGGCCGCCCAACTGCCCATTGCCGCACTCACAACAATCACTAGCATAATGACGACAGGATCTAACACACCTACCGCAGCTAACGTGCCGGACAAAACCACCACGCTATCACATGGAAATGGAGCGGCTGGAATAAAGCCACTTTCTAAGAAAATAAGTGCTGCAACAACAAAGTAAATCAGCCCTGCACTGCCTGGGGCCATTAAAGCCGTGAAATCTTGGTGCCAAAGCGCAAGTAACACCTGAACAATTGAATCAAACATAAATACTCCTAAACATCATAACGAATTTGCGAAAACAGACGATTAGGCACTACCTCGCATGCATGAAGCGGTAAATCAGGTTCGATTCTTGCCGACCTCCAATTCGATACTTTGAACGAGGATAAATAGTTCGTAGGATTGGGGAAACAAAGGCCGAAAGAAAACGATTCGTAGACTCTGTCGATACCGTTAACCAACGCGCGGGCAATACATCGAGCTCATCATTATCTGTGGTCGAATTAGAATGATTAACTCGCAATGCATTGCGGCTGAGTAAACTTGCCGTGACTTTGCGCCTTGGAGAGAAAGGGACTTCCTCAAGATGGGCTTCGCCTTTGGTAAGAGAAGAAGTAAAAGCCATCAGCGCAACAAAAAGCCCTAACACACAGACTAGGTAAGCACGCACAGAATTCACCTAAACCACAACGATACGCTGTTTTAACTCCATGCGTGCCAATTTGCAATCTAAATTCTCAATCGATAATAAAAAGAGAGTTTTGCAAACCTTTGCTAGGGCAATTTGATGTCCATTTAACCTTTATTTAATAGTCGCTTAATCTTTACCATACGGGTAATTTTCAAACATTTTTGTCACTTCTTCCGAAATCAATTCTTCACGTTTTTCAGTGCTCATCGACTCCGTAAGTTTACGGCTTGATACCCCTTTCCATACCACTTGATTCGCTTTGGTATCGACTAACTCCACCACTAACTTGCCATACTTCTTTTCTTTGTAACGCTCAGGACTTGAGGTTACAACGCCAAAACTGTTCCAGCCGTAACCCACACTGAAAGAGGAACCAGAAGAAACGAGCTCCGATTCTTTGATGATGTCGTGGTGCACATAAAGGTCACCACCATTTTTTACTTGTGATAGCCCTTTTGCTTCCAATTGAGAAGCAAGACCTTGCTCAATACGACGAGCATCTAGGCTTGTTGGAGCCTCTGATTGTTCTCCAAAATCAAACGTTTTGTAGGATGAAAAATCCGCTTGTTTATCGACGTCGGTCGTCACGGTTGTACAGGCCGTTATCATAAACACGAAAGACGCCGCCAATAAACCTTTCCACATACTCATTCTCCTCTCTATTTTGCCGTATTTATCGGCCTTCATTTATTGCAACTGGGAAAAAATTGAATCATTTCAACATTTAGTCTTGACCATGATTGCCAAGTGTTCAAATTCGAGAAACACTAGAAAGCGAGAACAGACGAAAATTCTGCCCGATTGAGTTTAAGAAGAGCGCTCCGCCAGGACTGTAAAAGCAACAAATCGAACGCTTTATAGGCAATTTGAGAGTTATTTACGCATTGAGCAACCAATTGATCAAAAAAGACTTTTCTTTTGTCGTTAATGTGGCATATTGGAACTGTCCTATCGATGCGCGGGCATCGTATAATGGCTATTACCTCAGCCTTCCAAGCTGATGATGCGGGTTCGATTCCCGCTGCCCGCTCCAAGCTTTCCCTTAAGCTAGTTTTTTTCTCAGATTTCCAAAACTACCCTTTAAATTCGTACTTCACTGCTATCATGCTGTGGCTGTAATCGATCTCTTGTATTTGCTACCTCAAACTGCAGGCATAAAAAAGCCCCTGCAAAATACAGGGGCGTGTCTTCGTTATAATGTTCCCCATATCTTTGGGGTTAATCCAACTGAAGTGTCGTGAACGTGTCGTTTTTCAGCCCGCCACCAGCGCGTTTCTTCATGGTGACTTCGACCGATCGCTTCCCTTCATTGACGCGATAACGTATTGCTTGAGCGAGGTATTTGTCATTTCGCTTCAAGTCTTTAGCGTCAATCTTTAACGTACGATTTTGACGATTTACCGTGCAGCGGTAATCCCAATCATTTTTACCATTTTTCAAAGCCAGCAAAATACGATGACCTGACGTCCCCGCCGTTTTAATCCCGCGGGGCTGCTTATCTATCGCCAGTGCTAACCCTGCTTTACACAGCTGATCGGCACTAAAAGCAGTTGCTGCGTATGTGTACCCAGAGCCGAGCATAGCGGCGGTCATCGTTACAATTGAGAAAACTCGATTAAATGTCACTGTCCGTTCCTTAAAACTTACAAAACACCGTACGCATTAAAACAACATTACCGAATGCTGTCAAGAATAAATAGTATGGCGTTTAGTTAATCATAAGAAACAGCTATTCCAGGGTGTCAGACGGAGGCGCAAACAAACACCGCCAGCGCTGATGCCAAGATAAATTAGGACGAGTCACTTCTTTGAACATGTCTTTCCATTCCGCAAACGTCACGGTAATAGGATTAAAGCTGTTAACAGGTTTTGAGATGCCATAACGAACTGTTTCAACTTCTGGCTCAAATGTACCAAACATGCGATCCCAGATGATCAGCACGCCAGCGTAATTTTTATCGATATATTGACGATTCACACCATGATGAACACGGTGATGAGATGGCGTATTGAAGACCCATTCTAAAGGACCAAGAGAACGAATCGACTGGGTATGAACAAAGAATTGCAGACCGAGATTAAGCAGAACAACAAACACTACCCACTTAGGATCAAAACCAATAATGACCAGTGGCACCCAAAACAACCACATGCCGGCCAATGGGTACATTAGGCTTTGACGAAATGCAGTACTGAAGTTCATGCGCTCTGAACTGTGATGCACCACATGTGCCGCCCACATCCAACGGATACGATGGCTTGCTTGGTGGAACCAGTAATAGAAAAAGTCTTGCAAGACCATTAGCAGTAGGAAGGTAGAAACCGTCATCTCGATATCAAACAAGCGCCAACCAAACCACCATAAGTACAACTTGGCGATAAGCAGCCCTGTTAAGATATCTGTCGCTTGATGAAGCCCAGCCAATACAAAGTTACACACCACTTCGGGTAAGTAATATCGGGCACTCTCAGGTAATCTTCCACCACGCTGTCCAAACCAATACTCTGCGGCAATGCACAGGAGAAAGATCGGTGCGAGCAGCATCAATAATAAATCAGGGTGTTCAGTAATTCGTGACCATTCCATCGTCTCTTCCTACCACTTCGCGTAGTGATCTTCGGTGAGTCCCATCACCTCATCAAGTTCGTGTTTAATGCCATTGCCATCAATCAAATAGCCAGAAAAGTAGCCGACAAACTGACGAAAGTTACTCTTCAAAAACCAGAAATTCTTTTTCTCTGAGCGCTGATTTTTAGGTTTGAAGATAAAGTCGATGCGCTTGTCTTGTGACGTAATTCGCCATGACGCTTCTTGATGCATACGAGAAAAATCGAATTGTACAGGTGGCATCAAATGCCGTTCACCATCAATCCAAATCACGTTTTCACAATACCCGGTTTCGTTAACTCCAGCAGCAAAGTTCAGCCCTATCCGTTTACCTTCACTGTGATGATTAATGCTCGCCCATCGCCAACTGGTTTCCCTTCGCATATACCCGGCAGAGAAGTCATACCCAGCAACTGCGTTGGTTAGATCTTGTGGTTGCCCTTTCACACTCATTTCACCTTGGACAGCGAGCACGTTGTGTTTTTGGGTGTAGGTCCAACCTGAATACGCGGTTGGCGTGCAGAGCATCAAAGGCAAGCTTTCTAACTCAGGTTTTAACCTCAAGTCAGCTTGAATAAGGTCTGTTGAAAGCTGTATGTGCCAGAGTCCATTTTCAATCCTGAATTGAATGGCATCATTAGCGAGATAGGCTTGACTGTTCCAACTTGAAGGCCGTGTTTGATAGCCCATGTTGAGCAGCTTTAGCCACTGCTGCTCCACCAGTTCATGGGTTTCAGTATCAAACACATAGCAAAAGCCAGATGCCAAATAGCGAATATCGGCAATCGCAACACCAATGATGTATTTCTCTGTCACGATCGAGACGAACTGGAACTGCTTATAGTCGAATCGCTTTCGCCAATTCGATGCAGGCTGGTCCATCTCATTAAGATATTGAAACGAACCCAACTGAAGTGATTCAGGTATCGCGTCTAGGTGACCAAATTGAGGTAATCCATTCGCTTGAATAAAGGGATTCAAAGGCGTTTGCACATCCATGCTCGCTATTAATCAATGACACACTATTCGATATTAACATTAATTTAACAACAAACAGTTTGCGCCACTGCACAACATTGGTTCAGTTCTCGGCTTCAAATGAGCTGAAATGTGAAACCAGTCACTCATATCGAACATAAAATACCGTTTATTAGAGCTTTCAGCTAAATCAAAAGCGACGAAAAGCAAAGCCATTTCGGCACTCTTTCATTTTGAACTGAAATGACGAGAGAGTATCGCGGCATTGAGTGTTTTAAATGATTTCAGTCGTCACTTCCGTTTTCACCGAGTTCGCAATAAAACAATGCTCGTGTGCCATATGATGCATTTTTTCTAGCTGCTCGCGTGTTGGTTGTTTCTCACCTAAAAATACGACTTTTGGTTTAAGCACCACTTTGGAAACCCATTCCTTGCCATTTTCACCAACAGCAAGCTCACCTACCGCTTCATCGATATAAGCATCCACAACATAACGACGCTTTGCCGCTACAGAAAGAAAGACCAGCATGTGGCAACTCGAAAGTGCGGCAATGAAAGCTTCTTCTGGATCAACATTCTCTTCTACCGAAAACGGTAAAGGGACAACATGAGGAGAGGGAGACGCGGGTACTTGTAATCCTCCATCAAACTCCCATATATGGGCACGGCTGTACTGGTTGTCACTGAAGATTTCATCAACATTGCGCTGCCATTTAATTCATACGGTGTGCTGGCTCATAACGGCTCCTTGTAATCAAGAGTCCTCAGTAAAACATACTCATAGATTCAGTCACAACCTAAATGAGGGGTGCATAAAGTATTCATATCACCTGATTGGAATCATTGATTTGCACTCTCGATTTTTCAATCAAACGTTGACCTTGATGAACATTGACCTGCAGCCGGTTAATCAGTTTTTGCAACTGTTCAATCTCAGGGGTTTGTCGATTCTTTACCTGCGTTTCAATTTCTAATGCTTGATTTGCCAATGTATCAAGCCCTAGGTTCAATGCCATGCCTTTCGTTGTATGTAAGGTACTATGAAGTGAATCTAAATCTTCGACCATAAAGAATTCAATTAGCTCATCAACGGCGGCTTCAAAATCGCAAACGATGCTTTTCAACAAATCCATCAGCGCTTCAGGCTCCTCTCTCAAGATCTCAATCGTCTCTGAGTGGGTAAGCTCTTCCTCTGTTAAGCGCAGCTTTTCGATTGGCTCGCGATGCAGTTGAACGACATTCTCGGATTGTTCAGCCTCCCCAATTGTTTGAACAGGTAAACGTGAAGAAAACTGCTTCAACGCATCCGTAAAGCTCTCACGTTGCAACGGCTTGGTTAATACATGGTCAGCACCGGCTTCAATAAAGTTATCATGAGCCTCTCTAAATACATCGGCGGTGTAAGCAAACAATAAAGTCCTCACCCCTAGATTTTCTCGGATGAAACGCGTGGCTTCGATACCATTCATTTCTGGCATATGATTGTCCATCAAGATCAGGTCATACTGGTTTTCTTGTGCTTTCTTCGTGGCTATTAAACCGTTTTCAGCGATTTCTACCGTATGCCCTAACTTCTCACAAAAGCCTTTTGCGACAATCGCATTAACCCGATTGTCTTCCGCCAACAATATACGAAGGTTGCTTTTGCTCTCTCCCTTCGACTCCTCCTTCGCTTGCTCTGGTTGGAGTACCGACTTTTCTTCCCAGGGAATGGGAATATCAACAAGGAATTGGGTGCCTATTCCCTCAACGCTCTTGATTTTGACTTCACCGCCCATAAGTTCGGTGATTTTTTTCACAATCGCTAAACCAAGACCTGTACCACCAAACTTACGAGTGGTAGACGTATCGGCTTGCTCGAAGGAGTTGAAGATGCGATCTTGCTTGTCTGCGGGAATACCTATGCCCGTATCGTTCACAGAGAGCATCAGACGCCTTCTTTCTTGATCCAGCTCTGAACGAATCAATACGTGTCCGTCATGAGTAAACTTCACCGCATTACCCGCCAAATTAAATAAGATTTGGCGAATACGGGCACAGTCACCTTGAAATTCGACCTGATCGGGCACTTCATTTTCAATAAACAGCTGTATGTTCTTTTCTTCAATTAGAGGCTGGATTGCACTGCATACTGGTGTTAAAACTTGCGACAGATTAAAAGGAGCCTCTTCCAAATCCAGCTTATTTTCTTCTACTTTGGAAAAGTCCAAAATATCATTCAGAATGGTCATTAAGTGCTGGCCAGAGTCAAGAATGACCTGAACGTGCTCTTTGGTCTTAGGCTCTTGAGTCTCGCTCGCGATGATCTGAGATATTCCTAAAACACCATTCATCGGCGTTCTCAACTCATGACTCATGGTTGCCAAGAATTGTGATTTAGCTTTTGCTGCACGTTCCGCTTTATCTGTCGCTTCCGTTAAATCATCATTGAGATGTTTGAGCTTATTCACACGGTGTTGAGTTTGCAACACAAACACCGCCACGAGTAAGACGATAGAGAGCAAGACAAGAAACCACGTCAAACGTGCTTCACGCTGAACAAATTCCAACAGTTGATGCTCGGAATACTCAACAAATTCAAAATAGTGACCTTCTAATATTTTGTTGGTCAGCAACTCAATCTTACGTTCACTTTGACGTAGACGATTCAAAAATAACGATATGTTCTGACTTTCTGGGTTGTCCCCTTGCAACGCAGCATTAGTAAGAAAGTCAAAGTAGTGTTCTTCAAGCCAAACGTCCTGAGTATCCGCCCCGAATTGATCCTTATAAATGTTGTGTAGCGCCAGCAGTTCATATTGATTGGCGACCTGAACCCCTATCAACATATCCAGTGTCAGGGTGGCCTCACGCACTTTTCCATCAAACTGAACAAGGATATTTTTGACTCTGTTCTTTGTTGAGGTGAAATTAAACCAAATAGATTGTTCAAAATCTTCACCCAATTGCTCCGCGGCAAGTTCCAACTCGACGAGATTTTGCGTAATCTCGTAGTCCTTCCTTGAGCTGGTCTGGTAACGATTAACGACCGTGTCCCGCTCTTCAATTAAGTGATGACCAATCTCAGACAAAGAAGCATGTAGAACTTGAGTATTTTTGGAGTTCACATGAGTCATGTACGCTAATACCATCATGACGGCAATGATCACAAAAAGTAGTACGTTAAGTATTCTGAACTTACTCATTTTCAAACACCTCCAAAATCGAAGGCCTTGGGGCGGTTAATGCATTGAGAAACGCTTCGATGTCCGCCACCTTTTCATCATTCATGGTCACGCCTAACTGAGTTTGAGACATAATCTGAATAGCATCGGAGAGTTTGTCGACTTTGCCATTGTGGAAATAAGGGCTGGTTTGACCGACGTTTCGCAAGCTCGCAACACGGAAATAGAACTTGTCTTCTCCATCAGTCGTCCTTAAACGACGTCCTGTGTCTAAATCAACATCTGGCGTTTGGAAGTAAGTAAACCGTTGAATCATCGCACCACCGACGTTTTTACCTTGGTGGCATTGCACACATCCTACTTCTTGGAAAGTTTGCCATCCTCGAATTTCCTGCTCATCAAGGGCATGGGAATAACCTAGTAGATAAGAATCAAAAGGCGAGCTAGGAGTTTGTAAAGCTTTCAGGAACTCAACAATCGCTCCTTTGATGTTTCGTATGGTAATCTCTCGCCCATCCGCCCGTTTAAACAATGCGTTGTAGGTTGAATCACTTTTCACGTATTGCTCAATGTCCTTCCAAGTCGAGTCCATTTCTAGCGGGTTTAATACCGGCCCATCGATTTGCGCCATGAGTGAATTAGCGGTACCGTCCCATAAAAAGCGATAATTAAAAGACGCATTAAATACAGTAATAGAATTGCGAATACCTAAACCGTTTACACCAGTTGAAACCGCACTAGGTTCCGCGCCATTCGTTTGTAAATCATGACAAGTTTCACAACTGATTTGACCATTAGAAGAGAGCTTTGGATCACGAAAAAGGTGCCAACCAACACGAGCAAAATCCATATCGATACTCGGCTCTCCCTCAATCGGCTTCACCAATTGTAAATCTTGTTTAGCTAACGTCCCGCCCGCATAAAATGAAGCGCTGATTAATGCTAATAAACATCCACACACCCCTTTAGTGGTAAGCCTTTTATACATATTAAGAGTATCCTTACCCAGCCCCTTAATATGAACTTAGTTGCTTTTCCATTTTTTTCCATTACTAGAGATAGGGATATTGAGCCTGCCCTCATAACCCATTGATTGTTTTTACCCCCAATACCTTTACTTACCTGTTAGGCAGTATCAAGCGTGCGTTGTCGACAAGATAAACAACCTTGATTGGATGGATTTGGTGAAAACCTATACTATCCGCTCCCCTTTCGGCTTGAATTTCGTGATCGGACACACAAAAATAGTGAAAAAAATCGCATCGATTGCAATGTTACTTTTTACCCTATCGTTCAGTGCATTAGGCAGTGATTTCCTTACTCTGGAAGACAGGAAGTTTCTCGAAACTCAACAACGAATAAAAGTCGGCGTTTTAGAAGGCGATTGGCTGCCTTATTGGGGCGATCTTGATTCAAAAGAAGGCATCAACATCGAATATGCAGAAACCATGACGCATGATTTGAATGTGGAAGCCGAGTACGTTCCCTACCGAACCCTTAATGCTTTGTTCGATGCGCTAGAAGCAGGAGATATCGATCTCACTGTTGGCTTTGTCGCAACTAAAAAACGTGCCGAGCGCTTTTTGTATTCTGCCCCGATTTTCCAAACCCTTCGCTTGGTTTGGCTCAGAGACCTCGAACTAGAGAGCAAACCTCTACACGAATTAAAGTGGGTATGTGTAAAAGACTCCAGCGCTTGCGACCAAATCGAAGCTTTGGGATTCGAACACGTTCATACGGTTCGTAATACAATGATGATGACTACATCTTTAAGTACTGGTGCAGCCGACGCTGCAGTGGTTGGTTTATCGACCTTAAACTCTTATGGATTTAAAAACCCTAAAGGCGAACTGATCGGAAAAGTGGTTTACGATAGCGCTTTGGCGCCCGGACAAGTTACGATCTTTACGGCGAAAGAGTCTAAACAGTTGATGTCGATCGTTTCCAAGTATATTTCACACTCCAAAGAGTCTAAACACAGCCGGGTTCATATCGAAGCCAATATCAATATTCTACACAACGAATTAATGCTCGATATTCTAGAACAGCAGCAAGGTCATCAGACGGTTCGTTACACGATCCAAGATAATGTCTATCCCCTTTCTTATCTAGATCCGGAAACAGGTCAAATTAAAGGCTATGTTCATGATTTGCTAAAGTTAATGGAGCAAAAGAGCATGATCAAATTTGAGTATGTTCCAGCTAACGGTCGTGATGTGGATTTGATGTTGGAGGAACGTATCGTCGATTTACTCCCTGCTCGCAATATTGCGCTAACCGACAAGAAGCGCTTTATCACAACAAGATCCTTGGGCTTTCTACAATACGGCTATATTGAATCACTCAATTCACACGCACACGATGCTGTCGCGATTTTGGATCGATCTGGCAATTTTTATCCGCACTTTTTGGATTACTCCACTTATGAGTATTCATCTGTATATCGTGATTTCGATTACTTGATGGAAGCCTTCGAAAATGGTCAAGTTTCGCACGCCTTCGTCAATAAAAACTTAATCGACAATCATTTTTATGAAGGACAAGGGGTCAAGTTCAAAGCTGCAACGCCGCCCATCGATATTCAACTAAAGATAAAACTAGGCATGGAGTTACGAAAAGACTCAGAATTTCTGCGTCGAGTCTTAAATACCGTCTTAAAGATCACCACAGACGCAGAGTTGGAGCAATTGAAAGATCGCCATAACAAGGTGACAGTGAATTACGGTTTTGACAAAGAAATCGTAGCGATTTGGGCGCTGCTTGGCACATGTGTTTTGCTGCTTGCCGCGATCATTTACATCGTCAGAACTGGCGAACTCACGCGAAAGATTCGCCGCAAGGAATATGAGACCCAAATCCGACAGCGTCAAAACCAATGGCTGTCTTCGGTTCTGGACCATATCCCAAATATGATTTTGATTTCTGACGACGACCATAAACAGGTACTGGCGAATAAGCCGTTCCTTAATATGCTTAATCGTTGTAATTCAGACATCAGCATTGCGGAGCCTGAACGCGCTTACTTTTTGAAGCAGTTAAAAGACAAGGAATACCCATTGTCAGATGCGTCAGGCACGCCTGTTTTTCAATTGGGGAAACAGCACTTCAGGGTTCGTCGCCAACACCTAATTCATCCGTATGATGGGGTGCAATATCAAATGACGGTGTTTGACGATATCACTGAGTTAAAACAAAAACAGTGCGCGCTTAAAGAATCAAACATCAAAGCAATGCAAGCGATTGAAGCACGAGATCATTTCCTCGCCGTCGTAAGCCATGAGCTAAGAACGCCGATTGCAGCAATGTTGGGCTTAATGGAGCTCCTAGAACCCGAGTTAAAACGACGAGAAAGCAAAGAATTGCTTAGGAACGCCATGCTATCGGCTGAGCGTTTAAAGTTGCATGTGAACGATATTTTGGACTTTTCAAAAATTGATGCAGACCAGTTGCAGTTAGACATTCAAGTCGGAAACAGTTACCAAGAACTGGGGCCAATGTTGCGCAGCTTTGAAAAAGTCGTAGAACAAAAAGACCTAGCATTCCATGTGAAATGGACGCCAAGCCCGTATGCTTTTGTTGAGCTTGATTGGTTGCGCGTCAATCAAATTATGAACAACTTGCTAAGCAATGCAGTCAAATTCACTGAACAGGGCCACATCACGGTCAGTTTAAATATTGAACAAGACGCGTTGAAGTTGTCGGTTTCCGACAGTGGATGCGGAATGAATGACAGTCAGTTGGCTTCTCTTTTCCAACCTTTTGTTCAAGGAGACAAAAGTGTCAGTCGTCGCTTCGGTGGAACAGGGCTTGGTATGTCTATCGTATACAGCGTAGTCAAGATAATGGCCGGACATATCGAAGTAGAGAGCCAACCCGAAATTGGAACAACGGTATATATCCAACTACCACTGAAAAGCGAGGCACTTGAATTAACCGGACTTGGCCCTGTTTACACTGAAAATGCGTACATTCAGAAATGGCTAGAGTGTTGGCAAGTCACCTTGGATGAATTTGAAATGCGACATCACGAGATCAAAGCCGATTCAAACTACAGCAGCATCTACCCCGACTTGATTCACCAAAGGCTGGACACGAGTTCGATGGTTTACGACGCCCTTGAAGAGCGGCCAGGACAAGACTGGAAGGGACGAGTTTTTGTCGTTGATGATGATGTGATCAACCGATTACTTTTCAAGAGACAGTTTGAACGACTTGGGGTTGCCTGTGATGTAGCGAAAAGCGGTACAGAAGCGTTACGACAGCTTTGTGCCATTCACGATGATACACAACAAACGCCAGTCAGTTTGATCATCACTGATTGCCATATGCCAGAAATGGACGGCTATCAGTTAACTCAAACACTCAAACAAAACAACTCGCTGAAACATATCCCTGTCATCGCTTGTACCGCGGAAAACTCAAGGAATGTCGTGGAACGAGCAAGAGAGTTTGGTATAGAAGAAGTGTTATTCAAACCTTATAGCTTGGATGACCTACGTGACTTGTGTGAACAATATTTGGCATTGGAAATCACAGAAGAAGCAAGAAGCGCTTGGCTAAGTGCTTATAACCAAGAAGAGAGTATCGAAATGGCTCAAGTGGTTTGTGATGCACTATCTAGCGACATCGAGCTGATTGAATCCGGCAAAGAAAGCTTAAAATCAGTAGCGCATCGTATTAAGGGCTCGGCGGCAGCATTAAATCTCAACCCGCTACAAAACTTGGCCAAACAGTGTGAAACGTTAATTGGCACACCGCAGGAGGTACAGGCGAAACATGCCCTTCTGCAAGAGATGAATTCGATTGTAGCCATCACTAAACAATGGCTAACGCTTTGTGAGAGCAATACATGAACGTGTTGATTGTTGAAGACGACATTTTACAAGCAACAAATTTAAAGATTTTGGCAAACCGCTTAGTTGACGGACAAGTGAGCCTAGTCCATAGCGGTTCAAAAGTGTCAGAAGTGTGTGCTGGCGGCAACATTGACCTAATGATTTGCGATATTGACCTGCCCGACTTAAATGGTATCAACTTACTCTCAACATTGTCTGAGGAAATCAAACCAAAGGGTGTGGTGATATTAAGTGCGATGAGCAAAGACATTGTCGAGATCACTTACAACATGTGTTTATCCGCCAATTACGTATTTGTGCGTGCCATGACCAAACCCATCTCTTTTGAACAGTTACACGAGATTGTAACTGCATTTCAAAAACAGATGCAGCAATCGGAAGTAAAGCGACCTCAGATTCAACTCAATAACGAAGAGATTGAGCAGGCTTTTAATAACGGTTGGTTTGAAAACTATTACCAACCTCAATACACCACAGACGACAACACGCTGGTTGGTGTAGAAGCCTTGGTTCGCTGCCATCATCCGGTGCATGGCTTGCTTGCCCCTGTTGCGTTTTTGGATCAAATAAACCAACGCAACGAACTCGATCGTCTATTTTGGCTCGTGCTTCAAGAAGCACTACGTGATATCGCACATTTGGGTAAAGCGATTCATTTATCGGTCAACATGAACCAGAAATCACTCAGGGAGCCTATGAGTGAACGCTTTTTTGCTTTATGTACTGACTATGGCGTTGCCCCTGAACGCATCACCTTGGAACTGACGGAAGATGAAGTTTACGACTCAGGTGTGATCTCGTTGGCCAACCTCGCTAATTTACGTTTACGTGGCGTTGGTTTAGCTATTGATGATTTTGGGACGGGTTATTCATCATTAAGTCAGTTGGCGGTCTTGCCGTACACCGAGCTCAAAATTGATCGACAATTTATCAGCAATTCTTTGTCCAATTTCAAGAGCCAACAATTGACCATTTCAAGCCTGCAACTGGCGAAGTCATTGGGCTTAAAATCGGTTGCAGAAGGGGTCGAAGACGAAGATACCTTGCACTACTTGAATCAATTAGGAGTGGACTTGTATCAGGGATTTGTCGCTTCTAAAGCGATACCACTTGAAGCCTTAAAGAAGCTTGTATAACGCCTTTGTTCATTGCTGCTGACGAACCAGCAGCTTTGTTTAAACCATTAGACGATTACATAAAGAAATGAGCAGTAAATCTTTCTCTGAATACAATATCCTGATCGTTGACGATGCGCCTATTGTCGTCCTTACTCTTCGTAACATGCTGACTAAACTTGGCTTTTCGGATAAACGTATCTTTACAGCACGCTTAGCAAGAGGGGCAATTTCGATTGCGCACAAAGAGCACATCGATCTCATTATTTGTGATTACAACTTCGGTCGGGGTATGAATGGCAAGCAGCTCTTTGAAGAATTAAAACACCTTAAGCTCTTGAGCCATGACACGGTGTTTATTCTGGTAACAGGGGAAAGCTCTGCCACTATCGTACGTGCGATCATTGAGCTCAAGCCCGACGAGTATCTACTTAAGCCCTTTAACTCAATCACGTTAAAAGAGCGTATTTCAGGCGCAGTGAAGCGTAAAAATACCTTACAAGCCATCTATGAAGCAGAGTTGAAGAACGATGCTCATGCTGGCTTGGAAGCGTGCGACGAGTTAGCACCCTTCCACCCAGAATACTTCTTCATCATTGAGAAGTTCCGCGCCGATTTCTTAACGCGCCTAAAGCTGCATCACGAAGCCAAAATCGTCTACGAACAAGTCATCGAGCGTAAAGACGTGAATTGGGCAAAGATTGGCTTGGCAAATACCATGGTTGCGCTGGGTGAAGCAGACGAGGCAAAAAGAATAGTACTCGCCTTGTTAGAGGAGTCTCCGAACAACGTTGAAGTCCGCGAATGTGCAGCAAACTACACAATGCTTAACCGTGAGGTGCCAACTGCGATCAAACATTTGGAGCTTGCAAGCAGTTTGGTTGAGGGAAACTCGGAACGCGAACTTGTCATCGTGAATTTATGCTTAGCTGAGCATGACTATCATTCTGCTCTAATGCATTACCATGTATACATGGAAATCAACAAAGATACTTACAGAAACAATACCTACGCAAAGTTAAACCTGATTCGAATCCTTCTTTATTGCGCACGCAAACTCGAAGGAAGAAAAGACTTATTGGCTCAAGCAAAGAACTTGTTCAAATCCGTCATGTCTGGGCCGAAAAATAAAGCATTAAAAAATGAATTGGATTTGATTGCGGCACATATCGCGATTGAAGAGAACCAATATGTAGCAGCGTTTAAAGTGCTCAGTGATTTATATCACCGCAAACCATTCGCGCATTTTTACGCACAGTTTCATCTCGCGTGGCTATTACATGAAATGAACTTTGAGTCCGAGTTTACTCATGCAATCACATGGTGTTTTGAGAACTTACAAACCGATTCTAGTGATACCATTTTGTCGAGTAAAATTACACTTGGCCGCTCATTGGAAGCGGACAACGTTGAGCGACAGGCGTGGATGCAGGAACAATACAAAAAGATCCGCGCGGCAGAACAAGATTATCAATCTCTCATTGATGCCTTGATTGAGTTACAAGCACACTGCCCTTTACTGCGTACTGTGTGTATCAACATCATCAAGGTGCTGACTCGTGCATGGCCAACCAATAAGAACGCACTGCAAGTCGAAATCCTAATCAAGAAGTGCGATAACATCGTTAAACAACTTGTCTCTAGCGAAGAACTAGAAAGAAGCGGTTACGACAAGTTTCTTTTCCTAGCTCAAGATCGATGTCAGCAGATGTCCGTGGTGAACATACCACCTTCACAGCCAGAACTGACAAATTAGACAGCAAAAAGGGGCGCGATGCCCCTTTCATTTCGGATTACAGATTGAAGAAACGGTTAATCCAAGTCACCTCACCAAACGCAATCAAATCGTAGATAGTGAAGAACACTGCACAGATAACGGCAAGCTTCACCAATCGAATCGCAATTAACATCATAATTTCCAACTTATCTTCTTGTCTGAGTGTCGTTGATTCTTCGCAGTTTACTGGTTTTATTACGAACCACAACGCATGGAAACCCAGATTACGTGAGAAAGTGTGTATCACAGCGAACGTCCCACCTTTGTAAATTTGCTTATACATTTGGGTGCAAAGGATAAATCCATCCCCTCATCCACTCGTATCTATACTTTAAATAGTGTTTTCAATAAGTCCCAGTGGTAACACAAGGAGGGCTGTATGAAACAGATACGATTGTGGCTTCTTCCCCTACTCTTGTTTGCCAGCCAAGCGCTAGCGAACACCGTTTGGGTATTGCCTGTAAAAGGTGCGATTGGTCCTGCCCTGAGCGATTATCTGTCGCGAGAGATTGAAGAAGCTCAACAAAACGGCGTTGACCTCGTCATCCTAAAAATGGACACACCGGGCGGGCTTGATAGTTCAATGAGGGACATCATTCACGCCATCACCACCTCTTCCGTACCCATTGCAACTTGGGTTGGTCCATCAGGCTCTCGGGCAGCCAGCGCTGGTACCTACATTCTGCTCGCCAGTCATATCGCTGCGATGGCAGAAGCCACTAATTTAGGAGCCGCGACTCCCGTTACCTTGGGTGGCGCACCACAACAGCCGTCTTCAGACGAAGGTAAAGATTCAACAGATTCACAACCGGAATCCACAGAAAAATCCTCGGACGAGGTCCCTGCCAAAACCGCAATGGAAAAGAAAGTCATTAATGATGCTAAAGCGTACATCAAAGGCTTAGCGCGATTGCACGATAGAAATGCCGAGTGGGCAGAAAAAGCAGTCAGCATGGCGGCTAGTTTGGACGCCACCGAAGCATTAGAACTCAACGTCATCGACTTCATAGCCAACTCTCCCGAAGACTTGGTTAGCACTATTAATGGCACAGAGGTAAAAGTGAACGGCAAGCCATATAAGCTGACGTTAGATAACCCAACGTGGGTCGAGCGCGTCCCAGACTGGCGTGCCGAGATGTTGGCGGTGATCACAAATCCTAACGTGGCTTACATCCTGATGCTGATTGGTATTTACGGACTGTTATTAGAGTTCTACAACCCTGGTATCGGCTTGCCGGGTGTGCTCGGTGGGATATGTTTGTTACTCGCCATGTATGCCCTACAAATGATGCCAGTGAACTACGTTGGTTTAGGGTTACTGCTGCTCGGCATTGCTCTAATGATTGCTGAAGCCTTTAACCCGAGCTTTGGCATACTCGGCTTAGGTGGTGTCGTTGCGTTTGTTCTCGGCTCAATCTTCCTAATGGACAGCGACATCCCCGGCTTCCAAATCGCTCTGCCACTAATCATTGGTATCGCTGTTTTCTCTGCTGGCTTAATCGTTATTACCGTTGGCTTGCTTCTTAAAATTCGCAGCAAAAAAGCCACCACCGGACTAGAAACCTACCCGGGCAAACTCGCTGTTGTGAGCGATGATTTTGTTGATGGAACGGGGCTTGTCCAACTGGATGGTGCTTTGTGGCAAGCCAAAGCTGATGCACAGCTCAAACAAGGAGACCACGTCACCGTGGTAACCATAAAAGGGTTGACCTTAACCGTGAAACCCAGTGACCGCCCTAAGGAATAGGAGGCGCTTATGATGCTCTACACTATTGCCGTTATCATTGTTTTATTGGTTGCACTGGCAACGCAAATGTTCAAGGTGCTGCGTGAGTACGAGCGCGGCGTGGTGTTCTTCCTCGGTCGCTTCCAAGAAGTAAAAGGACCGGGTTTGATCATCTTAATTCCTTTCATTCAACAAATGGTTCGCGTTGACTTACGTACCATCGTCTTGGATGTCCCGACTCAAGATTTGATCACCCGTGATAACGTATCAGTCAGAGTCAACGCCGTGGTTTACTTTCGAGTTGTCGACCCACAAATGGCGATCAATAACATCGAAAGCTACAGCGATGCCACCAGCCAGTTAGCACAGACAACGTTACGTTCTGTACTTGGTCAGCATGAACTGGATGAGTTGCTTTCTGAGCGCGAACGCCTCAACAAAGATCTGCAATCCATCCTCGACCAGCAAACTGACGATTGGGGTATCAAGATAGCAACGGTTGAGGTGAAACACGTTGATCTGAACGACAGCATGGTGCGCGCCCTCGCCCGCCAAGCCGAAGCAGAACGTAACCGTCGCGCGAAGATCATCCACGCAACTGGTGAGTTGGAAGCCTCCAACAAACTCAGAGAAGCCGCCGAGATGTTAAATAAAGCACCTAACGCGTTGCAGCTTCGATACATGCAGACGCTCACTGAAATCACCACAGACAAGACATCGACCATTATCTTCCCGATGCCGATTAATCTCGTCGAAGCGGTCTCCGATATCGCCAAAGCAGCGAAGAAGAATCAAGGAGAGTCGGAAGAAGGGAAAGAGTAAGCCTAGTAGCCGCTATAGAGGCAAGTAGAAAAAGGAAAAAGGGAGTAGCTGTGTTCTACTCCCTTTACGAATTCAACATTGATTGAACTTAAGCATGGGTGCACTCTTTCTTCATGATCGCTAAACCCGTCTCAAAGCAGTGACGCCACGCGAACTCCACCCTTTCATCAAAGTCAGGATCACATTGAGCGACGGTTTCTAACAGGCTTTCAAACCAGACATCGATATCTTCAGGAGCGACGCCAATATTGTTGTGTCCATGCTTATTGCCATATTTACGCATCATGTCACGAGCGTCTGTTGAAGTATCTGCCATCATCACAAACACAATAGACCCTTTAAGCATCCGGATTTGCTTCTTCATGTCCACGCGATCGAACTTTTGTCTGAAGTTTTCACCTTTCGACCAAAAGTTCTCGTAGAACAAATCAAAGAAGTCCTCATGGGTAACACAGCGTTCATAGCTGTCGTTAAATACCTCGATTACGTTCATACCCTAACCTCCAACCAACTTATCTATTTTCATTATGAATGTAATTTAATAATCCTACCAAGCTTGTTGGTGGTTTCCGCGGTTTCTGAACGTCGGCGTGCGGAGAATGCTAACCTGCCTGCTAGCCGTTCAAATTCGATTTTCAATAAAAAATAGAAAGTGATTTAAACGAAACACGTATTATCAATTCGATAAAAGTCGATATTATGGACTCACTTTCGAGGTACGCATGGTTGTCGATGCTAAGCGCATCCTCATTTGTCTAATAATATTAAGAGGATATAAACGTGTCTCATCAAATCATTACAGACCTAAACAACCGTTACACAGCTAAAAAATACGACGAAGAGAAACGCATCTCTCAAGAAGATATGGCAATCATCAAAGAAGCAATCCGCCTATCTGCGTCTTCTATCAACTCTCAGCCTTGGAAATTCATCGTAATTGAGAGCGACGAAGCGAAACAGCGTTTCCACGACACGTTTGCTAACATGCACCAGTTCAACCAACCGCACGCTAAAGCAGCATCTCACACTATTCTGCTAGCGTACGATCCAAAATTCACTAAAGAGAAGTTCGCGAAACGCGTTGATGCTGAAGTAACTTCTGGTCACCTACCAGCAGACATGTACGACATGTTCATGGGTGCTTACGCATTTGCTGAAGCAAACACAGATGAGAACGGCTACAACGGTGGCTGGACGAAAGCGCAAGTTTACATCGCGCTTGGTAACTTACTGCACACACTAGCGCGTCTAGGTATCGACTCTACTCCGATGGAAGGTGTTGACCCAACATTGATCGGCGAAGAGTTCAAAGCAGAACTAGATGGTCACGTATGTGAAGTTGCACTAGCAATCGGCTACCACAAAGACGGCGAAGACTACAATCACGGTCTACCAAAAGCACGTCTACACATGGATGACGTAATTACTACTCTTTAATGAGTATCGTCTCCTAGGTCCTTGGTTCCTAGCCTAGAACCTAGCTATCTAAATCATTGTTCAAATTGAAAGAGCCGTACTTCTTAGTTTCCAGTCTAAGAGTACGGCTCTTTTTTATTTTGCAGAGGGGGAATCTACAAACGTTTTGATATAAGAGACAACTACGCCACTTGCTTGGACCTAAAGTTGCCAAGCAGTGCGTCATACAACTCGTTGTCACTCAGTACGCCCACTAGCTTGTTCTCTTCTACTAACAAGATAGGTTGATTGCTGCGTTGCTTTAGTTCAATCGCCTCACGCATGCTGATGTCTGGGTTAGCTTGAACGACCGTGCTTTCGCCGATGTCGTCGAGTGTGGTTGAATCGCTTTCCCAATTCACCAACGACTTATCGGAATCCACTAACGTGACGCCTTTCGGTTCTTGCTCGACCCAAATCTGCTTATCTGCACACACCAATACGCGGTCATTCTGCTGCTTAAGCTCAGTGCTGGCTTGCATCAGTGAACGACCTTTCAATACGTTAAGCGGATTAGTGTGAGCCACAAAGTCCGCCACATAGTCGTTTTCTGGCGCAAGGATGATTTGCTCAGGCTTGCCGTGTTGAATCAGTTTACCCGATTCCATAATGGCAATGCTGTTGCCGATTTTCAGCGCTTCGTCTAGGTCGTGGCTCACAAACAAAATCGTCTTGTTGAGCTTCTCTTGCAGTTGAATCAGTTCATTTTGAAGCTGAGCGCGAATCAAAGGATCGAGCGCAGAAAACGGCTCATCCATTAGTAGGATGTCGGTATCCATAGCAAAGGCGCGAGCTAAACCAACACGTTGCTGCATACCGCCAGAAAGCTCATGCGGGAATTTGCTCTCCCACTCGCTCAGCCCAACCATTTCTAATTGCTCGCGTGCTTTTTCACGACGTTCAGCTTTGCCAATGCCCTGCATCTCAAGACCAAACGCCACGTTATCCAATACCGTTGACCACGGCATTAGCGCGAACTTTTGGAACACCATCGATACGCGATGAGTACGCAGGTTACGTAAAGTCTGCTCGTCACAATTGGCAAGCTCTACCATGTCGTCGCCATCTTTGATTTTGAGAGAGCCACGAGAGATCTCATTCAAACCATTAACGGCACGAAGCAAACTGGATTTACCCGAACCGGAAAGCCCCATCAGTACACAGATCTCACCTTGTTTGACGCTCATTGAGACTTTATCAACACCAACCACTTGCCCGGTTTCATCAATGATCTCTTGGCGAGACTTGCCTTGGTCGAGTAACACTAATGCTTGCTCTTGCTGCTGACCAAACACGACGTCGAGGTTTTCAATCGTAATTGCGTCCATGTTATGCCTCCTTTTGGTTTGGCGCTTTGCATAGGCGATCGAGAATAATCGCGACCAAAACAATCGCTAAACCGGCTTCAAAGCCTTGGGAAATGTTCACAGTGTTCAGTGCTCGCACGACTGGTTTACCTAGACCATCGGCACCGACTAGCGCAGCAATCACCACCATAGAAAGCGACAACATAATGCACTGGGTAATACCCGCCATAATGCTTGGCAATGCTGCTGGGAGTTCGACTTTGAATAGCAATTTCATGCGGCTTGCACCAAACGCTTTACCCGCTTCAATCAGCTCTTCTGGCACTTTGGTGATGCCAAGGTAAGTCAGACGAATTGGCGCGGCGATAGCAAAGATAATGGTGGAAATCAGACCTGGTACGATACCTAAACCAAACAGTACCAATGTTGGGATCAGATACACAAACGTTGGTACGGTCTGCATTAAATCGAGTATCGGGCGCAGTAAGGTATACAACCACGGGCGATGCGCCGCCATGATGCCAAGCGGCACGCCAATTAATACGGAAATCGTTGTCGCAGCGAAGACGAGAACAAAGGTTTCCAGCATTTCTTGCCAGTAGCCGAGATTAAGAATGGTCAGCAGCGCCAGCACGATAAACACAACTAAAGGAATGCTGCGGTGTAGGAACCACGCAATCGCTGCGGTCATGATGATAGGTGCTGCCGGTGGCATCCATTTGAAAATATCCACCACGAATAGAATGATGGTTTCGAGAAAAATAGAGATAGCATCAAAGAAACCCGACGCGTTCATGGTTAACCAATCCACGCCTGTTTCCATCCATTCACCCAACGGAAGTTTGTTGTCCGTAATAAAATTCACAATAAAACCTTTGTGTTAAAAGGCGGGCATCTCTACCCACCTTTTCCTAAAGAGAGGAATGATTAAGCGTTTGTTTTTAGGTAAGAAGTAATCGCTTGTTTTGCGTCTTTGCCGTCTAGCGTCTTGACGCCTTCTAGCCACGCTTCAAATTGTTGTGGGTTGGCATTCAACCATTCTTGTGCCGCTTTCGCTGGCTTTTGTTTTTGGTTTAGAATCGCTTCCATCAACTGGTTTTCCATCTCTAGACTGAACTCTAGGTTCTTAAGCAGTTGACCCACGTTTTGACACTCAGATAGGTAGTCTTGGCGCACGTTGGTGTAAAC
This sequence comes from Vibrio sp. MMG023, assembly GCF_021654215.1. Classification (NCBI taxonomy): domain Bacteria; kingdom Pseudomonadati; phylum Pseudomonadota; class Gammaproteobacteria; order Vibrionales; family Vibrionaceae; genus Vibrio; species Vibrio sp. MMG023. The sequence goes on from NZ_JAKFZP010000004.1 coordinate 52,919, forward strand.
ATTTGCACCGCCGTAGTTAGGACCAAAGAAGTCGTCACCGCCAGATAGGTATTCCATCTCAACATTGCTGTTCATTGGGTGCGGAGCCCAACCTAGGTAAACGATCCATTGGTTCCGGCGCACTGCGCGAGATACTTGAGACACCATGCCCGCTTCGCTTGATTCCACTAGGCTGAAGTCTTTCAAGCCGAATGCGTCGCTGTCGATCATATCTTGGATCAAGCGGTTACCATCGTTACCCGGCTCAATGCCGTAGATGCGGTCTTTAAATTTGTCGGCATGCTTTACCAAGTCAGCGAAGCTTTTCACGCCAGCGTCATACACGTACTTTGGCACAGCTAGTGTGTATTTTGCGCCTTCTAGGTTTGCGCGAACGGTTTCCACTGTGCCTGCTTCACGGTACTTGGCGATATCGCCTTCCATGGTTGGCATCCAGTTACCCAAAAATACGTCAATGTCGCCGTTTGCCATTGAAGAGTACGTTACAGGTACAGATAGAAGATCGGTCTTGGTTTTGTAGCCCAAGCCTTTTAACAGTTCAGAGGTAACAGCAGTAGTTGCAGTAATGTCTGTCCAGCCTACATCGGCAAATCGAACAGTTTCACATTGGTTAGCATAAGCACCTGTCGCTACTGCACTCAGCGCGATAGATGAAAAGATTTTTGTCATCGTAGACATGTTTAAATTCCTTGTAATGATTACTGACTTTATGAGATTGAGCTTAAGTCTCTTTTCGGCGGACGCATTCTTTGCGTCTCTTGCCAGTTCGGAGCAATCCAAACCGGTGTGTTATTCGATTCTTCGAGTACGTTCCCCAAGATCATGTCCGCGGCACGCTCTGCGACCATGATGGTTGGTGCGTTTAAGTTGCCATTCGGAATGGTTGGGAAGATGGATGAATCCACCACGCGCAAGCCTTCAATGCCACGCACTTGGCAGGCTTCATTCAGAACTGCCATTGGGTCATTGTCTGCGCCCATTTTGCAGCTACACGATGGGTGGTAAGCACTTTCCACATTTTGCTTCACCCATTCATCAATCGCCTCATCGCTGGTGATGTTCAGACCCGGTTGAATCTCTTCACCGCGGAACGCATCCATTGCAGGTTGGTTGAGGATTTCACGCGTTAAACGAATACAGTCTCGCCAGTCCTGCTTGTCTTGTTCCGTCGAGATGTAGTTGAACTCGATTTTTGGCTTGTCATTTGGGTTGGCAGAAACCACTTCGACACTGCCGCGGCTCTCTGGCTTGTTTGGACCAACATGCACTTGGAAGCCGTGACCATCAAATGCCGCGCGTCCGTCATAACGCATTGCTGCTGGTAGGAAATGATATTGAATGTTTGGCGATTTCAATCCTTCACGAGAACGGATGAACGCACACGATTCAAAGTGGTTGGTTGCCCCCAAACCTTTGCGAGTCAGAATCCACTCCGTGCCAATCAAACCTTTGCTGATCAAACCTAACTTGCTGTTAAGTGTGATCGGCTGTTTACAGTGGTACTGGAAGTACACTTCGAGATGGTCTTGCAGGTTCTTACCCACGCCTTCTAGTGCGTGTTTCACTTCAATGCCCACTTTTTCAAGCACAGTCTTAGGACCAATACCCGAGAGTTGCAGTAGTTGTACGGAGCCGATTGAACCTGCGCTCGACACAACCTCTTTGTTAGCAAAGCACTGTTTGATTTTGCCAGATTGCTCAAACTCAATGCCGACTGCTTTCTTGCCTTCCAGTAAAATACGGTGAGCCGTTACGCCTTTCATTAAGGTGAAATTACTGCGCTTTTTCGCACGGCTTAAGTAAGCGTTAGAGGTAGAAGCACGCACGCCTTTATCTACCGTCATATGCATCGGACCGAAGCCCTCTTGCTGATAGCCGTTGTAGTCTTGCGTTTCTGGGTAGCCTGCATCTTTGCCTGCTTCGATAAACGCTTGGTAAAGTGGATTCAGCTTCATGTCGTTGCCGTTACACGTCCCAACAGGACCACTGTCGCCACGGTATTGGTCTGCGCCGCCTGTCCACGTTTCCGCTTTACGGAAGTACGGCAAACACGCTTGGTAGTTCCAGCCTTTCGCGCCCTCTGCTTCCCATTCGTCAAAGTCACAAGCATGACCACGAACATAAACCATGCCATTGATCGAAGAGCTACCGCCTAACACTTTGCCGCGTGGACAATGCAGTTGGCGTCCGTCTAGCCCATCTTCCGCAACAGTTTCAAACTGCCATGCGTACTTTTCAGTATTCATTGGGTAAGACAGCGCCGTTGGCATCTGAATGAAGATACTCTTGTCTGAGCCACCCGCTTCTAGCAGCAAGACTTGGTGTAGACCGCTTTCACTCAAACGATCCGCCAAAACACACCCTGCCGAGCCAGCACCGACGATGATGTAATCGTAGTGTTGTTGCATTACAAATCCTCCAGACTGATTACGCGTAAGGGCTATCGAAATCGCCCAAATGCACTAACACGCTCTTGGTTTGGGTGTAATGCTTAAGGGTTTCAACGCCGTTTTCACGTCCAATGCCAGACAGTTTGTAACCGCCAACTGGCATTTCAGCTGGAGAATCACCCCAGGTGTTAATCCAACAAATGCCAGCTTGGATTTGATGAATGACGCGGTGTGCACGAGAGAGATTTTGCGTGAACACACCAGCTGCAAGTCCGTAATCGGTGTTGTTAGCGCGTGCAATCACTTCGTCTTCATCACTGAACTTAAGCACTGACATCACAGGACCAAAGATCTCTTGCTGCACATGCGGCATGTCGTCTTCGCAATCAATGAAAACCGTTGGCACAACAAAATTACCGCTCGCCAAACCGTTTTCTGTGACTTTATAGCCACCAGTCAGCAACGTTGCTTTGCTTGCTTTCGCTTGTTCAATTGCGAAAAGGACTTTTGATTCATGCTCTTTAGAAATCAGCGCGCCGATTTGGGTTTGCTCATCAAGCGGATCACCAACCACCAGCAGTTCGGTACGTTTCTTAAGTTGAGCGACAAACTCATCATAGGTACCTTCATGAACGAACACGCGAGTACCGTGTGTACAAACCTCACCTTGGGTATAGAAGTTCGCAACCATTGCAGCAGAAACCGCGTCGTCTAGCTTGGCATCATCAAAAATGATCATTGGAGACTTACCGCCAAGCTCCATTGTGACTTGCTTCAGCGTCGCGGCGCTGTCACCCATCACGACTTTGCCCGTACCCGATTCACCCGTGAAAGAGACTTTAGCGATGTCAGGATGTGCGGTGAGCATTTGCCCTACTCGGTAATCACCTTGAATAACGTTGAACACGCCATCTGGCAATCCCGCTTCGCTGTAGATTTCTGCTAGTTTGAGTGCAGTTAACGGAGTTTCTTCTGATGGCTTAAAGATCATCGCATTACCCGCAGCAAGTGCAGGGGCAGACTTCCACATCGCGATTTGAATTGGGTAGTTCCACGCCCCAATGCCCGCACAAACGCCAAGAGGCTCGCGGCGAGTGTAGAAAAACTGTGATTCATTCAGTGGTTGCTGTTCACCATGCATGCTAGGCGCAAGACCTGCGTAGTACTCGATCACATCTGCGCCCGTTGCAATGTCTACGCAATTCGCTTCTTGAATCGGCTTGCCCGTATCTGCAACTTCTAGTGCTGCCAACTCGTCGTTTCTTTCACGAAGTAACGCCACCGCTTTAAGTAGAATGCGACTGCGTTCTGTCGCCGTCATGGCAGACCAAATCGCAAAACCGCGCTTGGCAGATTCAATTGCCGCTTCCATATCTTGCTGGTTAGCCTGCTTCACATTCGCAAGCGGCTCACCATTGGCGGGATTGTATGTGGTGAAGTGTTCTTCTGAGCATCCTAGGTGCATGGCACCATCGATGTAGTGTGCTTTCATATCCATTTGAAGGTTTGACTCTTTATTTTTGTTTTGAGTAGAACGTGAGCTGTTTGTCGAGATAGTCGTTGATGATGACGCGTGCTTTCTCGGCATCGATGCCTTGCGGGTTGAGCGTTCCGCGTAGCCAAATGCCATCAATCAGTGACGCAATACCATGCGCTACAAGCTCTGCTTGGTCTTGATCCAACAAAGCTTTTAATTCTTTTTTTAGATGAGAAAGGAGACGTCGTTCATTCACTCGTTGCAGACGTTTGAGCTGCGCGTCATGCATGGAGTACGACCAGAATGCCAACCAAGTTTTTGCCACTTGGTTCTCGGCTTGGAAACCCACAAAGTTGCCGTCGATGATGGCATTAATACGTTGATGATGCGCATCAGCAGGTAGTTGGCTTAGGTTCTCTTTGATGGTGGTAGAAAGCTGGCGCAGGATCTCACGCATGGTCTCTTCTAACAGACCGTGCTTTCCACCGAAATAGTGATTAATGATCCCCGTTGATACTCCTGCTTCTTTGCTGATCAACGAGATGCTCGCGGCGTGCAAACCTACTCTGTCGATGACCGACATCGTCGCTTTGACTAGCTGCGGTTTTCTGATTTCAGGCATCCCAACCTTGGGCATTTTGCATCCTTGTTATTTTTAATTGAACGGTTAGTTAAATATAAAATGCCTCAAATTTAGTTCGAACTCAAACTAATTATCTAGAAAAAATGGTAGGCACAAGCGAATCATTTCGACAACAATCATTAATTAAACATCTGTAAAATGAAGTTTAAATCGAGATTGACACCTTAACGCACAAAAAATAAACCATTAAATTTCAGATATTAAGAAAAGAAAACCGGAATTTAACGAGCAAACACTTCATATTGAGCACTTACACCTCAAAAACATAAACAAACAAAAATACATCGACATCAAATAATTACGACTCATTTTAATTTCATGACTATCAATTGGACAAAGAAACACCATCGCTTCGCCAAGTTGTTATAAAATGTAAACCGCTTTCTGATTATCTTGTTACTGTTTGCGTCATTTACATGAACGCTTTTGCTCTTTTCGTATGAACTATGTGTTCAGAATATCCATCAGAGCTACACACTCGATTTCGCCCCAGTGTTTTCGCTCGATACAAAGCCTTGTCTGCTCGGCGATAGCTCTGCTCAACAGAACGATTGATCGTCGTAATTCCACCACTTATCGTGATGCCCAGTACGCTTTTTGATTGAATGATTTCTTTGAGACGGTAAATCGCTTCAAACGCGTTGCGGTTATTAGTCTCTGGCATGATGATCGCAAACTCCTCTCCGCCAACACGAGCGACAATGTCTGTCTCTCGACACTGCGCTTGCATCAACTCCCCAAGTTCTTTAATCACCTCATCACCCACATCATGACCATGTTTGTCATTGATCTGCTTAAAGTGATCAATATCGATAATAGCCAGTGTGGTATTCGACACCGCATAACGGTCAGCAATACTGGCGTGACGTGCTATCTCCTTGTCAAAACGACGACGATTCCAACAGCCCGTTAGTGGGTCTTTTTCTGCAAGATTCTTGAGCTTATTCTCCAACCGAACTCGATGGCTGATATCTCGGAAGCTAAGTACATATCGATCACTCATTCCCATCCCCATTTCATAATGCGTGATGTGAGTATCTAACGTTAAGTGGTCACCAAAACGGTTCGTCACTTTGATTTCGCCTTTCCAGTTTGCCTTTGCTCCTAACTTCGCAATCGCGTCGTTCAAACAACTGAAACCATACTTCTTCAAATCTTCTCCATTCAATTGTTTGGCCGTATGTCCTGTTAACTTGGAAAAGCTTTTGTTCGCAAAGTCGACTCGTAAATTTTGATTGAGGATGACGACACCAATCACTGAGTGCGCGGCAATACTCGCGATCTTTTCGTCAATGCGTTCGCTTTCTAAGTGGTAATTACGCAATACCATCAGTAACCCGATGACAAACAACAACAATGCCTGCCAACTGTAATCATGTGTGAGCGTGTAAATCCCCCAGCCAGTCAGCGTCAATAGATAAACAAACGGAAGTAACTTGCGCTTGGTATCGTTAGTAAATTTTCTCGCATTCATAATGCGTGCTCCGAATGATTCGATGAGCAAAGATTATTGAATTCAAGTTGTTAAGATTTACCAATTTGCGCCACACCTTTATCACTAACAGGTTTCTGACAAACAAGCGTTATTGCTCACTTTTCGCCAATGTCGCTTAATGGCAATTTTTAGAGGTCGTTGCCCTTTATCTTATTCATCAACTTGATTGAATTAGGAAAGAAAAATGAAAGCACGCAATGCCCTTTTAATTTTACTCACGAGCACTATTGGTTTTAACGCTCATGCGATTACCGACGCAAGCAAGATTGGCGCAAACGCAGGAGCGATGAGTTACTGTTACGATCGTGTCGCCTCTGGCAAAGACAAATCGAAATACCGTTTATTGAAGCTGAAAACCTTAGAAGAATATCAAGACCTAGACAGTGGTGACCGAGCAAGAGCATTGGTCATGAAGAAAGCGGCAGAAGATGGCGAATACCTTGGTGACCCACTAGATAAGTCTCGCTGTAACAGCCTCAGAAAAATGTTGTTTGTAAAATACTAATCACACTAGCCCCTTTGAAGCCATCACTCTTTAGTGGTGGCTTTTTTGCACCTGCAATCCACCTATCACAAATTCACCACGACTATTTATAACCATCATAATCGATATTACTTTTTTATCTTTACGTGCGAAGTGGCGCCAAATGGTAAGTCCCCATTCCTGCTTATTTCTACTATATCGCTACAGGGTATGCATTGAGCGACAGGAGTCCCCACTTAAAAAATGAGAGACCAACATGACTTACGCAGAGTTCAAACAAACAGATTTACACACTTGTCTAACCGTTGCCGGCGAACTGGTGCTGTTCATAGGTAAAGTTGCCTTTAAGACCATAAAAATTTTATTCAAAGCCTTTACTTGGTTGGCAATCAAAACTTATCGCTATGTGATGAAGTAAGCTCGATTTGATTCTGTCACTTTATCTTTATCTAAACCGCACCTTTTTGAGGTGCGGTTTTTTGTATGCCATATCCCTGAATTCACGTTCCTATCATCACCTTGTGCCCCTTCTCTCTTTCTAAACTTTAGTACCTAAGACAAGGCCATTGACGGCCAAAAATAAGAAGTGAAATTGTGTCTATTCATCGCTCTTATGCCGCTATGTTTAAGGTCTTACCCCTTACGCATAGGGTACTAGAACATAACCAAACTCAACGCGAGGGGAGCATCGAGGCGCTCTCGCTGGACAATACAAATTAGCCTAAAAGGAGACGTTAGTTTCAATGAAAGATGATACTGGTAGGAAGGTTTAAAGGGCTAGAACGGGTCAAAGGATTAACCCAGAAAGCTTTCGCTAAATGGCGTCCAATCTTTCCCCAAACGCAAAAAAGGCGCTCAGTGAGCGCCTTTTGTAAGGAGGTATTTAGCCTATAGTGTGTTCTTATACACAACACCGTCTTTCATGATGACTTTCTTAGTTTCATCTTGTACCACGCAATCTACACCTTCTAGTGGATTGCCATCGACGATAAGCAAGTCTGCATAAGCACCTTCCACAATTTGACCTAACTTACCTTCTTGATACGGATGTTTGTAAGTCGACAATTCAAATAGACGCCCACAGTTTGAGGTAGCCATGCGAAGTGCTGTAATCGTATCGAATGTGGTTTCAATAGCGCCCAGCTCTTGCATCTGACTTTCATGAACGTTTGCTTTACCAACACAGTCAGTACCAAACGCTAGGTTTTGAATATCGTACTTCTTGATTAGCTCAGCAGACTTAAACATCGCTTTACCGACACGTTCGGTTTTGCGATAAGTTTCCTCATTCGGTAGTGGGATTTTGCGCTCCGCAATTAATGAGGATGTAAAGTATGAAGGGATCACCCAAATACCTTTTTCTTTAATCGTCTGAGCGATGTCGTCATCCATAATCGTTGCGTGTTCGAACGACATCACGCCTGCCTCAGCAGCTCTGCGCATCGCATCTGGCGTATGAATGTGTGCCGCGACATAAGTACCGTAGTCGCTCGCTGCTTCTACCGCTGCTTTCATCTCATCAAGCGTGTATTGCAACGTATCCAGAGGATCAAACGTAGAGGATGCACCACCACCTGCCATCACTTTGATTTGAGAAGCGCCCATAAACAACTGCTCTCGAACCGCTTTCAATACTTCTGCACGACCATCCGCGACTTTAAATGCGCCCAACTTCATTAGTGGTGAGTCTTCATGACCATTCGCTAAACGCTCTTGAGCTTGGTTTTGGCGATAGTCTGCATGACCACTCGTTTGCGAAATGGCTGCCATTGAAGGCAAAATTCGCGGACCTTTTGCGTAACCGTTATCGATGCTGTTTTTCAAACCTAGTGTGTTACCCGCGACATCACGAATGGTCGTGAAACCGCGCATCAACATCTCTTCTGAGATTTTCGCTGATCGAATCGCGACTTCTTCACGTGTCATAGTATCAATCACATTAAATGGTGCTGACAGCGTGATGTGTACGTGTGCATCAATCAGACCTGGCATCACCGTTTTGCCTTCGGCATCGATGATTTGCTCAGCATTCGAGTCATCCACTTTCCCGATTTGTGTGATTAAGTTATTTTCAATCAGAAGGTCCACGTTCTTCAGAAGTTGCTCATCTACACCGTTAAACACGTTTGCATTTTTAATTACGATACTCATGGTTTCTATCTCCGAGTCAGTTGTCTCAATACAGGTGCATCATATCGAGTGGACCGAAAATAAAATTGCCATTTCGCGACAAGCAAAACATTCAAGACTTAAGTTGGGTTTCGTGATAGATTCCGTCGCCATTTAAATATGCACTACCACCCGTATTAACTATCGCGCGGACAATCCACGTTATGTTTTCTCAATCAGTCATCGAACAACTTAAATATTATGTTTACTTCCTACGAGACCCTCGCAACGGCATCGTCTTCTATGTTGGAAAAGGCAGAGGCAATCGAATCTTTAATCATGCAGAATGTGCATTAGAAGGTGATAGCTCTAGCGACAAACTTGACACAATTCGAAGTATTTTAAATGCGGGATTCAAAGTAGAACACTATGTATTGAGGCATGGATTAGACGAAGTAACGGCATTTGAGGTTGAAGCAGCGCTCATCGATTTTATAGGACTAACCAACCTGTCTAATTTACAAGGGGGTCATTACTCCAACGATTTTGGCATTAAAACGACTGATGAGATTATCGCTATGTATAGTGCCGAAGCGCTCGAGACCTCATTACCCATCGTACTTATTAACATCAATAAAAAGTACTATCGCGAAATTACGCAAGAAGAGCTTTACGATGCAACAAGAGAAGCTTGGGTCATTGGCAGCAAACGAGATAGAGCAACTTACGCAGTAACAACCTATCGTGGGTTAACTCGCGAAGTTTACAAGATCAAATCTTGGTATCCAGTCGATATTGATGGAAAAGAACGTTGGGGCTTTATTGGAGAATTAGCCAATGAAACCGTTCGAGAACAGCTTCGTTACAAGGCCATTTCTTCACATTTCCCACAAGGCGCTGCAAACCCGATTAAATACCTAAACTGTAATGCCCCGTTATCTGTTGTCAGAACTACGCCGCCACAAAAAATAGTACAAGCTCCTATTGATGCAACGGAAAAGAACTTGAACCTCATTGTGCATATTCAGAAAGGCAAAGAAAAACATGGTTATGAATGGGGAACACGCCAAGCATGGAAATGCGGAGATAAAGCACATCGGGTAAAACGTGTAATCGGTGTCGTAAAAGGTAAAGTCGCTTGCGTAATCGATGGAGTGACAGCTCAGCTATCCACTCCAATGATCAACCCAAACCACGATATAGGCTGTGAGGGACGTTATGCATTCTTAAATGGTATCTGCGTCAATGAAAATGATCCCCATGCAGAAGAACAATGCGAATTGATGTTCAAAAAGATATCGGGGCTTGGGCAAGGCCACCGTTATCTCAGCGATGAAGAGTTGGAATCACTCACAAGCGAGTGATCGAAGAGCCGCCATACGCGGCTCTGTCTTACTACACTGTCAAACATGAGTTCTAGATTCAGTCACGTCTAAAAAAGGAATGCCATTACCTATTATCATTTCATCTTTTCTAAAATCACGCAGATTACACAAGTTACAACTTGGCTCGCAATCCACTAGACATTCGAGCTTTTCTTTCACCTTCTTCAATAGAACGGGGTTAGAAATCGATTTGATTATATTGTGTCTGAATAGGTAAACACCCATGCTGCCCTTCTCTTTTGGCGGATAGTACTTTACTTCTTCTGCGTTAAAGACCAGCTTACTGAATGCAATTAGTGGTTGAAAATCGACGATGAAAAAGTACGCGTAATCTTTTTTACTGGAATATCTAATCAAGTAATAGCAAAGTGCTTGAATAATCAATTCAAAATAATGAGCAGAGCTCGTATAGTAACCTACACCAATCAAACAGCTACGCTCAGCTTCTTCCTGTGGGAGCGTAATAAATGAAGGTAGCCCATTAATACCTTCAATGTTCACCATGCCGTACCAATGGCCTACCGTTGCCTCTTGGTCATTTTTAATTAAAACGCATTGATACTTCACATCACTCGCTTTCTCTTGAAGGTCCTGATAGAACCTTTTGAGAGGTGAAATGTTATGGTTAAACTCTTTGAACATGTCAGAGTATTCATTGATCGTCAGACTTTTTATTTCGCTTTTAGGAGGCCCAGACACCTTGCGATAAGAAAGGTTAGAAATCGAAAAATCTAGAGCTCGAACTAAGGTGCTGATGACAAGATCATGTTTGTTCGAGTAACGAACCTTAGACAGATCCATTCGTAACAGAACCTCTATTAAATCAATATCCAAACACTTGGCAATATAGAACTGTTTATATATTGGCGGGATACTTTTACCGGTAAACCATCGGCTTAAGGTAATAGAATCAAGGCCTTTAAACTCCTCATAGTAGTTATTTTGTAACAGCGCGATAAGGTCCTTTCGAGAAATATCTCGAGTATCGACCCACCGACTCAACTCATTTTTAAAACAATAAGTCATATAACTCCCCTCCCTGTAAAACTCAAAATGCCCATTGTAAAAAATGGACATTCATACCCAAGAAACCGGTATCTTGAAGTTACTCGGGTATCAGTTAGATATCGCATTTAAATCTTTGAATACTTCTATAGGTATTCTCTATCAAATAACGCTGCCAACCATAATTTGAGATTATTTAAATTTACCTAAATTAGAAATACATGCAGGTGAGTATCAGATTTTTCTGACGTGACATAGAGAACCTCTGAAGGCTTAATCGAATATCGGGTCCTCAATATCGCTTATTGCATAAAAAAGAAGCATTGAAGTGGTATTTATTTACCTTTCATATAGTTAAGTCGATTCAACCCTCGTACTGCCTCTCTCGTTTCCTCTCGCTGATAGGCCGTCTCTGTTAGAAAACACATGCCATGCTCTCTACCACGACATCGGCAAAAATCAGACCGAAGTAATGCCCAATACTTATTCGTGCTGCCCTCAGGTGCTTTTGTAGCAGCTTCCGACCAAAGCTCGCACGCCAACCCCCATTCGTATTCTCTTTCACTCTGACAAGCTTGCTTTGCCAACTCTAAATACATTCTGTTCGCCATATGCCCACTCACGTTTTATTTTTAAAAAGAACATGTTATGAGGAAATAACTATAATGGGATAGCATTGAGAAAGGATTTAAACACAGCAAGGCAACTGTCTAAGCTATCCCCCCTTTAAGCAAACTAATATTCACCAAAAGAAGACAAAAAAAGAGCCGTAAATACGACTCTTATAGAAGTTTTTTGCGACGCAGAATAGCATCGTTGTCGTTGTTAGCTCATATTCACCATGCAAATAAACTTGTTCGTATCAAACGCTTTATCAAGCTCTTTATGCTTATCTGATGAATAAACGCTGCCTTTATTCGTCCAATAATCTCCAGAAGAAAGGTTGGCGTACTTTTCAAGGTATTGATAGGCAGTAGTGCTAGGTAAACGGGAGGATAGACGTTCACAATACTGGGTAGCCTGCTCTCTATTCAGGAAGATATCGTGAGACTTTTGGTTGCCTTTGAATTGGGGTAAAAGGTAAGTAAACGCATCGTCTTTATACAGCACTTTATTGGTATAGCGTTTCACATCTTGCTTCACAGCAGGCTCCATTCCGGCAACGGCGTTTGGAGGTAAAAGACTCTCAGAGAATTTGCCAGAATGCTTGTCTCTAGTCGCTTCATCATCAACCTTACTCGCCTCTTCCATTACTGAACGAGTTGAATGGAGGTCGGTTGCGTTGGCCTTATTTGAAAATGGGAAGAAGTAATCACCGCCATTTTTGAGATTCAATTTAAGCGATTGTGTCTGATTGCTATTTACGGCGCGAACACTGTAAACCCCCACGTAATTACCCGTCACATCTACTCTACCACCCGACCCGACTTCTTGATCGTTGATGTAGAACACCGTACTTTCCGAGTTCGAACGGAATACAAACCGCACTCTATCTAGGTTTAACGCCTGTCTAAGCTCCACTTCTGTATTTGCACTGTAGGCATGTTTGTAACTCGCATCCGCGGTAAAGGATAGATCGCCATTTAGTCTTTGGTTTGCATCTACCACTCTAAAACGCGTAAGTTGAATGCGCGACAAGCCACCTTTACTCAACACAAATGCATTTTTGATAGAAGGAAGATTGCGGTTCACGCACGTTGATAAGCTTTCCGAGACATTACACTGTAATTGGCCTTGATAAGTATCATTAATAACGCGTTTCGAATCGTCCAAATGTCGAGCTTTGATCTTCTCATACAAAGCCAGCAACGCGTCGTTTTTCTTTCGCTCAATCTGACTGGCTTCTCGTTGGTCTTGCGACAGCTGCTGTTTTGTTTCTGCAAGCAACTTGCCGGCGGTCTCAATCTCTTTCTTCATTGAGTTCACTTTGGATGACATGTTACGTAAGGTGAGCATCAAGGATTCATCGTAGACGCCATCGACCAACTTGTCTGTTAAACGGTTTGAATCAGATTTGATCATCTCAACGTTGTTGACCAACTTGATCTTGGTGGACTCAATTTCAGCATTCAATTTATTGTAATGCGCAATATTTTCATCAATATTGAGCGCGCTATATTCTTGCTGATAAGCCGACTTGATGTTGTTTAGCTTATCTTGCTCATTAAAGTTAATTAGCTCTGAGGCAGCAATAACACCACTCCATGCTAGACCCACCCATATGACTAATACTGTTTTAGATTTACCCACTGCCACTCCAAATTGACCCACCACGACACCATTGTTGTTAATGCTTCACCTTGCGTTTTAGGCAAGGTGAACACTCTGCGATTAAAACCTATTCCGTTGGCTTTACTTCGTCTGGTTTTATTTGATCTGGTTTTGCCTGATCATTCTTAGAAGCCCATATTTCTGAGCGTCTGTTTTGTGATCGTCCCTCAGCGGTTGAATTCGACGCAATCGGCTGAGTTTCACCAAATGAACGAACGACGATACGGCTTTTATCCACGCCTTGCGCAATCAAACCGTTAGACGTTGTCAACGCACGCTGCAAGCCCAACGATTGGTTGTAGCCTTCAGAACCCTTGCTGTCGGTGTGACCATCTACCGCAATAGCACTATCGCTATTTTTCAGCGAACCTGCGAGTTGATTCAGAGCCTTACTGCCCATCGGAGTTAAGTTGGATTGGTCAAAGCCAAAATGCAGACGCGCAACTAAGCCCTTGCCTTGTAGATAGTTGTTTTGATTGCCAATCCAAGTCGAACATCTAGATTGTTCCAACCCCAACTTTGATTTACCCGCCAATACTTGTCTTAGCTCGTGACTGTCGGATTTCTGCTCTATCTGCAAAAAGCCCTGTCGATGTTGACCAATCCCGATAACATCATCCACAGTGACACTATGTTGGTACTCGCTGAAGGTATTGTCGCAATAAACACTAAGCCCTTCTCCAGCCTTTACTGCAAAGCTTAACGGCATCATTGATAACGCGATTGCGCCAATCACTAACTTTTTCATATTTTCCTCTAGTACAACTTAGTTATTCCGCTTGTTTTTGAGCCTTTGCGGATGAGTTCTTCTATCTTTTCAATCAATTCATCTAAGTCAGATACATCGATGATGTCTTCACTTGGATTGACAACACAGTCTTGAAAACCACTTTGTTGAGAAGCACGAAAATCGATACCAATAACACCGATGTATAAGCCCGGAATCTCTGCTCTGGCTTTGTCGCACATACCGTTGTCTACTAGCCCTTTCAGAATGCCGTTGTTAGGGCTTTCCTGCCCATCACTCAAAATCAGCAGCATCTTGATTTTCTTGTTGTACGCTTGCTGCTCTTCTTCATCTGTACTGTTTGGGTCTCCATCATGAAGAACCTGAGATCCTCTTAATATGCCTTGAAACGCAGCAGTACCGCCATCTGCCCACATCGACTTAATTGCGTTCAAATCGGAAAGCTTGTTCGATAATCGAATGTTGTAAAACTGCGATGAATTGGAGGAACCATGTGCGTTAAATAGACGTGTTCCACTCACACTATAGAAATTGGGCTTTAATCCCGATTTATCAGTAAACATGGTTGAAACTGACGCCGGAAAATCCACATAGTTGTAAACATCCGCAACGGCATAACGGTCCAAATTGATGACATCACGAATACGCTTCGCATACTTTTGATTATCCGATTTGGGGTTTGAACATCTTGATTGCCTGCTCGCACAGTTGAGTACCTGACTTTGCGAATACGTACGCCAATAATCCCAATTAACATCGTTATAGGTATACGGCGATAGATAAGCGTTATAACCATCTCTGTAACTTAATTGGCTAGTCGCCCGAGCTTGATTGCCCCCGACAATTTCTCTGGTTCGAACGTTAAATGGAACAAAACCTACTCGATTAAGCAGCTTGTCTCCGGTTGTATCTTCTCCCGGCTCGTCACAAACATCTTTCCACTCCCCATCGACATACTCTTTACGAGTAGATGTACAAAGAATCTTGTTTGATATTTGATCGATTGCGGTTTTTAAATCATCAATTTTTTTATGTCGACTTGATCCCCACCTTTCGTCCATCGAGCCTGAAAAATCAGATACGAAGACAATATCGATGTTGTTATCTCCAAGGTAAACGGGGTATTTTCTTGCTAACGAACGGCCCGCTAAATCCTGTTGCTCATTAAAAGAAGGAACAAAACTACTCGCAAACCATGAGTCGTGTGTCGTCCTTGCGTTCACCGTATATTGAATGTATTCGAGCACACCTGCCCCCTCATCTTCCGCCTGATGAAATCGCTCGGCAGAAAGGCTGGCTGATTTAATATCTCGCACATAGTTTTCGACATATTTCGTTGCCAGTTCACGAGCTGCATCGGGCTGGTCTTCAATGGTCACCGCCATCGCAGCAGCCTCTGCTGAGTCTCTTAATCGGCTGGACTCTTGAACATAACGTGTTCCCTCAACAGCCCAAAAAGTGAACCCCATGATAGGAACAAGCAATAAACCCATCCATATCGCGGCGACGCCTTTTTGTTGTTGGAGACTTTGATGCTGGTATCGCTGCATTTTCATTTCATTATCTCCCTGGCATGATTGAAGAAGAGCCAATCTTGACCGTTGTCCCTGTGCCGCCATTGAAAAAAGGTTTGAACCAAGAGCTTTGCTCTTCGCATACACTGACTCGATACAGTGGGTATACGATGCCTTTTTCAACCGGAGCCAAATCTGCATGAGCAAGAATTGAGTCCGTTTCGCAACCTAATTTATTGAATTTGCTACTGGTAAAAGCAGCCACATTCGCCTTATTCGTCAACGACTCGATTTTAATCGCCACATTATCTGGCGTTGTATCTAGCATCCGGCTCGCCACTTGAGTCAGGTCTTCTAAATCTGTATTGGTGACGGATAAGTTTTTCCCTGCCAACACATCAGCATCAAAGTAACGAGTACGTTCTTTGATCACATTGACTAAGGCAAAGCTGGAACGATCGAGCTTTGCGCGCACAAGTAGCTGATAACTGAGATCCGCCGCAAAAAGGTAAACACCCCACAATGCGACAAGAACGAACACAAGCTCAATAGTAAATGCGCCTTTTTGGTGCTTGGTCGAAGGTAAAAATCGGTTACGGAGTGTCATCTTTCCACCCTTCATGCTCTAAGTTCAAAACCATGGTTCGAGCAATGTCTTTATCAGCAGCACCAGTTAGCTTTATCATTGGAGAGTAGTGATACGTAACCGTGATTTCGGCTAGGTCATAATTGAAGTTCAGACCTTGATCAGAATGCCCTCTATTAGCAATAAAATCGTCATAGGTTTTGTAGTACCGACCTTGAATAGAGAATCGGGTACTATCAATTAAGAAATGCCACAGGTTATTATCCGCTTCTATCAACGTTCGAAATTTATCTTCATACTGTTGGTTAATACCTTTTCCCTCATAGATCTTTGTGTTTCTTATTGTTTCTCTGAGAGAGTACTCCGTCATGTTTACGACATAGATTTGATAGCTGGACTCGAAAATAGCAAAAGTGGCAAAGAACAAAACGAGCGCACCCAAAGCAAACTCTATCGCCGTCACCCCCTTCTGCTTGCAAAGACTTCTCATCACTAACTCCTAGCCTGAGTCAATTCAGTCGCGATACTGTGGATCTCTTGAGCTGAAAAATCACCTTTAAGCAATTTCTTCGCTGCGTCCATTTGTTGTGCTTTCATAAGTGCAATAGCAAGGTTCGCTTTGACCACTTTATTTGCTGGATTGTCTTTTAACACGGGAGTTAGCGTCTCAATTGCTTGTTGGTACTCACCGTTTGCCATATGTATCATCGCAATATTGTTCTTGATCACGACATCGTCGTATCCACGTAAGCGGGCGTTATTCAGCTCTTGATAAGCATCTTCATACTTACCCGCTTTGGTGTAGGATACGCCGAGCAAGACATGAATTTGTCCTGCCTGATTACCAGCACTGACTGAAGATAGATAAGCGGCAATGGCATTTTCAGTGTCGTTTTTTGCATCAAACACCTGCCCTTCTAGTTGATACAGACTAGGATTCTCAATACCCTCTTTTCTGAGGTGTTGAACGTAGAAGTTAGCTGATTCAAGATCCCCTTTATGGAAGTAAGCCCACGCGAGGTTTTCTTTTACCGCAGGATCTTGCGAACCTTGCTCCAGCTTGGATTTATAATGCGTGATTAAGCCGTCGTAATTCTTCACTTTTTCCATGCTAGTGACATCATCTAGTTGCTGGCTCTGCTGTGAAGGTGTCGATTGACAGCCTGCTAATACGCTTAACGCGAACAAAACGACAGAAATACGTTTTGCAACCATTAGTTACCCCCAATATTGATCGACATTTGCATGACACTCGGAGCGAGTATCAGAATGACGATCGGAAACATAATGAATAAGATCAAAGGCACACTCATCTTCGCCGAGAGTTTGCCAACCTTTTCCTCGACCGTAAGAATCTGAACTTTTCGCATGTCCTCTGCGAGATCACTTAATACTTGAGCCACGGAGGTTCCGTATTGCAAATTTTGAATAATAGTCAGGGCAAAGCTTCGAACTGCTGGTGTTGGTATCCGGTCACTGAGATCATTAAGCGCCTTTTCTACACCGTGTATTTTGGCTGAATCGGAAGTGCGTTTAATTTGATAGCAAAGGTCTGAATCAAACTCTGCCAACTCCTTCCCTAAGTACACCAAAGCCGCTTCTATCGTCATACCGGTTTGAACACACACCGACATCATGTCTAATAAATACGGTAACTGAGATGACGTCTTACTAATCAAAACTTTACGTCGAAGCTGCAGCAAGGTATCAGGTACAACTATCACGCCAATAAGAGCAAAAATGACCACGATAAGCTGACTGGTCGTTGTCATATCCGACAGTAAAACCCCACCAGCAACCAAAGCAAGTACCAACAACTTGGCCGGAAAATAGAACTTGGCCCACTCTGTGTTGTAATACCCAGCTTCAATCATTTTTTGTTCTAATTCGTGTCGATACTCTTTACCGAAACGGACAAAAAAACGGTTAACGCGAGAGGGGGCACGTACTGCATCTCCCCCGATGTAAAATGCCACTTTCTTGCGTCGCTGCTCACTACGTAGTGAATCAACGATTAAAAAGAGTAACGAAACAAACAGCACAACAAGAGAAACCAATAACGTCATGCGCGCACTCCTTTGACTAACAGCCAAACAATGAATAACCCGAACAACTCACTGCCAAGTACATAAAAGAGCACGATTCGACCAGAAGGGTCATACAGGACATAATCCACATTGCCAGGGTTTACATAGTTAAGAATAACCATAAAAATCAGAGGGATTGCTGCCACAATCTTGGCCGAAATCCTCGCTTCAGAGGTCATCGCCATTTTCTTTTTCTCTAACGTCCTAGCATCCACTAAGACTCGAATAAGTCTTGCTAACACCCCTTTAAGCTGACCACCACGCGCAATGTTTGCTCTAAGCGTTACTGTAAAGAAGAGAAACTCCGGATACGGGTAGTTCTTGCAAGAGCGTTGAAGTACCACTTCAGGAGATTCACCTAACTTCAACCGGTCACCCATTAACTTGAATTCACGACCAATTGAGTTGTCCATAACCTCGCCGACGTAACTAATGGCTTGCATTAGACTGTCACCAGCCGTTACCGCGCTCATCAGAATATTCAGCGCATCCGGGAATGTGTTTTCAAAATCTCGACGTCTTCTTGTGACCAGGTAGCGATAACCAAAAATGGTAAGCAACAAAGATAAACCGAGAATCAACACTGTATTCGTCATCAACAATAACTTAACGACGACGTACCAAGATGCAATCAGACTGCCCGTGATATACAGCGCTATGTACAGAGAAGATCTCGGCCCCAATACAGTTAATGTTGGTGAAATGGACTCTTTGAACTTTTGCCAGCTTTGCTTTCGTACCAATGATTTAACGTTGATAGCATTGAAGTTTTCCGCTTCAGCTTCTTCAATATTGAAAAACTGGTTAACCTTCTTGACCTTCGAATCCCTGATCAAAAGCAGTACAACCGCAAAGAGGATGAGCGAGATCCAGAGCATGCTATATCCCCTTAAATGCAGCCATCAGCTCGTCATATAAGCCGAAGAATTGGGATTTTTTCACAAGCTCAGATCGTTGCATGATGCCACTGGTCACAAAGTCGCCTTTCACCGTTTCCCCGAAATGCGCATCGTCGTAACGGAAACGATAGATCTCTTCCATCACAACGCTATCGCCTTCTAGGCCAACAATTTCAGAGATACTGGTAATTTTACGGGAGCCATCACGTAACCTATTAACTTGAACGACCATTTGAACGGCACTGACGATTGTTCTTCGAATCGCGTCAAGAGGTTGGTTCAAATTCGCCATCATCACCATGGATTCAACACGAGCAATCGCATCTCTCGGAGTGTTAGCGTGCAACGTAGACATCGAACCATCATGGCCAGTATTCATTGCTTGCAACATTTCAAAGGCTTCAGACCCACGACACTCACCCAATATGATTCGGTCTGGGCGCATACGAAGTGCGTTGATCACCAAATCTCGTTGCGTTACCGCTCCGGTTTGTTCCACGCTGGACGTTCGAGTTTCTAATCGGACCAAGTTCGGCTGTTGCAAACGTAGTTCCGCAGCGTCTTCAATCGTGACGATGCGTTCATCTTCTGCAATGTATTGAGACAATGCATTGAGCAGAGTGGTCTTGCCTGAGCCTGTACCACCTGAAATTAGCACATTCATTCGACAGCGAGACGCAATCATGAGCACTCTTGCCATATCTGGTGACATGGTTCCAAAGCCAATCAAGTCCTCAAAACCAATGTTCTGCTCCCTGAATTTACGTATCGAGATTGACGTCCCATCCAACGCGATAGGTGGGATAACAATATTGACACGGCTACCGTCATCGAGTCGGGCATCAACCGTTGGAGACAGCTCATCAACACGGCGACCAACACGTGAAGCAATACGCTTCGCAATGGCTAAGAGTTGTTCTTCATTTACAAATGTGACTTCTGACTTTTGAACTTTCCCGTGTCGCTCAAAGAAAATATGGTTTGGTCCATTCACCATAATATCGGAGATAGACTGGTCTTCGACCAAAGGTTGCAAAGGCCCTAAGCCAAAAAGCTCATCAATTAAGCTTTTCACCAACCCAGACTTCATCATGGAAGTGATCGGTCGCTGGTAGCTGTTCGCAAGAAGATCTACCGCAGCTTGTATCTGGGCCTCAAGATCTCGACGGCTCATTTTCTGAACCGCTTCAGCATCTAACGCTTCAAATATTTGGCCACGAAAAGCGAGATATAAGTCTTTGTTAGAACTCATTTAGCACGCACCTTCTTTAACCACGATCCCATACCTTTTTGATCAACAGGTTGGCCATTGATCAGCTTCACCAGTAGCTCCATAGAACGACTGACGTGGCGATCATGTTTATGGCCTCGCTTGCCATCAATGATGATGTGTGAAAGCGATTTGCAGTAAGCCACTTCTAGATCAACATCCGCCCCTAAGTATTTGGTTAAGTCAGGCTTCTGCAGTACATAAGCGTTTTCTGGTCGATGGTAGTTCACGACCGTAATAACACGAGTGCGAGATGCGAGTGTGAGCTGCAAATTCGACATTTTTTCAAATAACCGCTTTGCGCTTCTTACCGAAGACACCGATGCGTCTAATACCAAAACAACCACGTCGAAGTTTTCTACCAAGAGTTGAGGTTCAACTTTGAAATCCACGCCACCAGAGAAATCTTCGATAATGAAATTGGTATTTCTTGCCAAAAGGTCACAAAGCGTTTGGTTGTAGTTAAGGATATCGGTCTGACTCATATCCCCATCAATCGCTAACAAACGTAGGTTTTTTCGCGCATTAAACAGATAGCTCAATGCACCTTCTTCATCCATTTCATGCAATGGCGCGGTAAACTCATCGATACCGCGGGGTTTAAAGTCTTTTAAGCCCAATAAGACATCAATATTGGTATCAGTGTATTGGTGATCAACAAGGATGGTATCCGTGCCCTGAGTAGACAGTAGTGAACTCAACTCTGTTGTGATAAATGAGGCACCAACACCACCTTTTGCTCCCACAACTGCAACACGTTTTGCTTTGCGTTTTTGGCTGACACCCGAAAACGTCTTTAGGTTCTTGCTAACATGATTTAAGAAGTCAGCAAATTCCTGTTTGTTCACTGGCCAAAAAACATAATAGAAGCCCATATCTTTCAGCGAACGCAGCGTCGAAATAGCATCCTCTTTGCCAATTACGACCACGCCTTTATGCGTAGGCAATTTGCTGGCAAAAGATTTGGCGTCTTCAACAACGTTATTGGATTCATTAAGCTCAAGGATAACAATGTGACTACTCTGCTGTTCCGTTAACTTAGTTAATCCAGCATTGGCTTTGACACATTCAGGGTCATTCCAACCTTCAAATCGAAACACTTCCTGAACTAGGTTCAAACACTCTTGTGATTGATAAAACAAAGTACAACCAGCAACGCCAGTCGCGGTGGACTGAGTAGGCTTAGCCTTGGTGCTTAACGCTTTGGTCAGATCAAACATGTTATTCTCCCACCAATCTAGACTTGTAGGACACTTGTTTTAGACGCATCGACTCTACAAAGCAGTCAGGTTGACCTAGTTGGACGTGAATTTGTGCAGGCGCACATTGCTGAGTCTTCATGCGCGTTAACGTTACTTGAATGCTGAGATCATTCGGTAAATGAGGTGCATTGCGGAACGTCACTCTTTGCGGCGCGACAATGTGTGACGGATATTGGTTAAATATCTGCTCTAACATCGTCTTGCTACGCGTTGATCTGTAATCCACCACGTAAGTCGCCTCTTTATCCATCGACTCAATATCGTGAATCAGTTGCTTAATCTGCTTGGTGGTTTCCGCTTGTTTTTTGATCGCAAATTCGAAATTGTGGTGTTCTTTGTACACCAAAGCTTCAGCACCGTTACCACCAAAATAACGCTCTGAAGCGCAACCAAAGAGGGATGAAGTCAATAAAGTAATGAGTACGAGTTTCTTCATTGAATGAAACCTCCTTCAGACAATAAGCGAATCGTTGCATCCGATGTCACTGGGGAATTACCCTCGGAATCAATATTCAACCAACGCGCCAATGTTGATGTTTTTTTGATGTATGGGAGTTGAATGTCTTTTGGTTTCATTGGCTCAACCAGATTTACCGTCGCCACGATGATCAACTCAGTGCGTTTTCTGTCTGTCGTTGCCTTACGGAATGCCGCGCCAAGTACAGGGATATCGCCGACAAAAGGAATCTTCTGCATTTTTTCTAAATCGGTGCTGCTCATTAGCCCACCTAGAATGAAGCTATCTCCGTCTGCTAACTCGACCGTCGTTAACGCTCGACGCGAAGCCAGCTGTGGTACTTTTATACCAGCCGCCTCTACATAGCTTTCTACTTCGCTGACTTCTGGGGCTAATTGCATTCGGATCTTATCTTGGCTAAGTACCTTCGCAGTAAGGTCCAACTTAATGCCGAACTCTTTAAAAGTGATGTTGACATTGCTGTCCGTCGATACGATGACCGGCACCTCTCCACCAACGAGGAAACTTGCCGATTCGCCGGAGAGTACGGTTAAATTAGGTTCAGCTAAAACTTCAGCAATTTGGTCATTACCTAATGCTGTAATCAACGTGCTTAAATTTGCGGCGTCAAACTGATCAAAAACAAACTCACCGACACTAGAACCCACAGAGCTCCAGTCAACGCCTACTGTTTTTCCAAATGATTCGGTGACTTGAGCAACGGAAATTTTGACGTTCACTTGTTGAGTCGTCGCGACTTCAATGCGTTCGACGATCCCTTCCCATGTCATATTTCGCGCGAAAACCATCCCCTCCGGCTCTTCATAGTCGGCACTTTCAGAGCTGAACTCCAACTTCTCGGCTTTGTCCCATCGCTCTGTCTTTTCTCGGCCAAGTAGTGTTGCAACCAATCGATAGATGTCATCACGCGTTGCTTCGGAATCAACAACACCACTGACGGCAACTTGCTCACCAACAGACTGAACCTTGACCTTAGCATCTGGAAAATGGAATTTAAGCTGGCGTCTGACTTCGCTTAAGTCCAAATCAACAATAATGCGATCAGAGAGCAGCACATCATCATCAATCCCGTACACAATCAATCGTGATTGCCCTATTCCATTAGCGAATACCACCAATGTGTTGTCATTGATGATTTTATAATCCGCAATATCAGGATTACTGATGAAGACCTTTCCAATTGGTGTCTTAAGCTGAATATGTTGTCCATCATTGAGCGTAATGGAGCGATCCGCCGCATAAACATTCGTTACGCACAGTAAGCCAATAAAAAAGAGCACAATAGAACGGCAAACTGATTGCTTCATTTGAGGTTGTATTGTCATTACAGAGCCTCTCTTGGGTTGTTGACGTTACCACGCAACTCGTCAATACCAGTGTAATTATCAATAATATTGCGCACTTCTGCGTACTCAGGCTGCTTATAGGTTTGGCTTCGGTATATTTCGATGTGCATAGTTCTTTGGGCTAACGCAAGTTTGGCTAGGTCATCAGGTCTAACTTCAATGACAACAGTCGTTAAACCGTCTTCTTTACTCGGGGCTCGTGCAGTAACAGAACTGTTTTCCCCTTCTCCATCACCGATGTTGAGCACTTTAATATGCTTGAGGAACATTGATGCTTTCACGCCTCTGAAGCGCTTTGGCTTATCAATATTTCCCGCTAAGTTATCATTTGGAGAGCTCACCGTAAGGACATCAATGTATGAACCTGGTCGGATATAATCATTGATTAGATTCTTGTTGCTCACTTCGAGTGGATACAACGTCATTCCCTCCGTGACGAGAAGATCGATATACCCAGGCTGACCAGACGCGACTTGGTATTCTGGCAACACAACTTCGCCAGGATTCAAATCTCGATTCAATAAAACGGAAGGGGAAAAACTGATTTCAGCGTCTTCTCTCACACCAAGCGTCAATGCTTCGCTAAGTGGGAGCTGTCGTTTTATGACGCCTTGAGCACTGATCGCATGCCCTTTTTCATACATTTCTGTGGTCGTCCAGACAGCAACATGCTCTTCTTCTTCTTTGTTATCTGCCAATTCAGCGGTAGTTGCTGACTGAGGTTCGCTTTTGAACAAATCGACAACGCCTAGCGCGCCAACTATCAAAGCAACAATAGCAACAAGTAATACCAGTCGAGATCTCATAACGTGCCTATTTTTGGAGGTTTATATATGTGGCGTATTTTGAGTTAAAATTACTAAGTAAAATCCAACGCTAATTGCTATTCCATATGGGATTCCCTCTTTATTATTCGACGTGTTGCTTATTAGCTTTTGACCTATCAAATAAATAACAGCTAAAAAACCACCAGCAAAAGCCGTCAAAATATAGGCCCACGGCAAATCATGTAAAGGGATTGAAAGAGATAAGACAGCGGCATACTTAATATCACCAGCTCCAATCGAAATCAGAGCGTAAAGTATTAACCCTACCCCTAACACCAGCAAAAAGGTTGTTATTTGAATATCTAACGGTGAAAAAAAACTTTGCAACAAGAGGAGTATGAGCAAGGTGTAATTATGTATTCTTCGACAAATAAAATCGACAAATGAAACATAAACACACGCAATTGCCAATACTAACAAATACCATTCATGACTCAAAAATAAGACTCTCAGGTTAACTTTTCTGGTTTATTTTCAAAAAACATTTATTAGATAATCTGAATTAACGATGCCAGACCAATGAAAACCATAGGTCTGGCATAAATATCTATCGATATTATCTACATAAAACCAAAGGGTAATATGTTTAATTATGGCGTTGGTTTAGTACCAGCAGTTTTGATCGTATCAGCAATCGTATCAAACGCATTACCCAACTCCTTAATGAAGCCGTTATCACCTACCGCTACGCTAACTAGCACTGCCATTGCAACACCAATTAGACCATATTCAATCGCCGTTACACCACGCTCATCGTTTTTGAATTTCGACAAAAACAGGCCTGTTTTCACGTACAATTTAGTAATCATGTTTTGTTCCTATGAAGTGAATTTACAAATGCAGCCTCATATTAATTAATACTTCCATTCAACAGAAAATAGCCCTTATTGATAAAATCGATAGGCAATCGAAAAAACAACCAAACAAAAAGCAAAGGAAGCCGAACAAAAAACACACAAAACCATATTTTACAAATAGTTACATTAGTAAAGCTGAGAAGAATAACAAAAATCACTTAAATTAAAACAATGCAAATGATGAGAGTTAGATCATTTATAGAGTAATAAACTATCTACATGATAATTGATTCTATCAAAATGATAGATTTTTGTAATGAATCCTTATGCAAGATAGTAATATGGCAAGAATGAAAGCTGCACTCTTAAATAACTATGCTTTATAAAACGTGTTGAAATACGAGCATCATCACGCTATTGTGTTGCAAATATACAAATTACAATTCAAAAAACTAAAATTTGCTTGCTTTTAAAAGGTTGGTCGAATCATGAAACTGCATTTCGAAAATATTGTTTCGTTTGTAGCTGTAGTTGAAGAGGGTTCATTTAGTTCTGCTGCTCGTAAGCTTGGTAAATCCCAATCTACCGTTAGTACTGCTGTTCAAAATCTTGAATCAGACTTAGGCTTCAATTTATTTAATAGGCAGTATTCTAAAGTCTGGTTGAATGAAAAAGGGAAACGTCTATTTCATTTATCAGCCCCTGTTGTTTCAAAGTACCGCGAATTGATGACAACAGCTCAACAAATGAATATCTCGGAACAAATTGTTTACCGCGTTGGAATAGATCCATTGGTGTTCAATCAGGAAGTAAAAAACACACTGTTGGATTTCTCAGAAGCATTTCCTAATGTGGATCTGCTGGTTGTCACTAAACCAAGTTTTGTATTAGGAAATTACATTAACGAAGGAAAAATAGATCTTGCCTTAGGAAACCCGTACCACAAAACGGGAAACGACTTTAACATTGATGAATTGTTTCACGTCAATTGTTGGTGGGTAGCTCACGAAGACTTAACGCACATTGGTGGTAGTCCATCACAACGCGTTCTTTTAATGGATGGGTGCGAGGAGTTACTCAATTTATCAAACATCGCCGCCTATAATTTGTGGAGGCTTGATGATTTAGGGACCATCCTAGACCTATGTAAAGCCCAAAAAGGCATCGCATTTTTGCCGGAGTTTCTTATAGAGGGGAACATAAAAGAAAATAAGCTAAAGCTGATTAACGACCACCCCGATTTTTTTGGCAAAAGAGTCATTGCCTCCCTTTTCTGGCCGCTACATTCTGACTTTAGTTTGTTTAATCAGTGGATCAAAGGGGAGTTGCAAAGTAGCTTAAGAAACCAACAAACATTCGTTGCAGACCTGGCACAATAACGCTCCGTTGAGCTTTTAACGAAACTCACTTTCGAATAAAAAAGAGCCGCAAACTGCGGCTCTTAGTTTATTTAGTATTCAGGCAAAAACTTATTCTTTACTAAAGACGTTGCTTTCTTGCTATTGCACACGGATGAGCGAAGTACGTTTGACACGACTCAGTGCTTATCCCCTCCTCCCCAAAAGCTATAACAACGTTGTTGAGAAGAACTTATCAAGTTTAGTGACGGCTTGATCAACATACTTGTTTTGATCGTAGAGGTCGAAGTGTTGCGCCCCTTTAATCTCAAACAACTCAGCGTCAATACCAGCATCTTTACCACGTTTTACCGCCACTTCGCTAAAATACGCCGATAGCGCTTCAGTCCCAACGACAGCCAAGAAAGGAGTGTCGCCAAGTAACGCCATATTTTCTGATGGATTATAAGCGTAGCGTGTATCTAGAGACATAGCAGCGCGCATTGGCGAATAGTTCTCGGCACCGCCACCACGCTCAGGGTTACGATAGTAATCAGCAGCGCGAACCCAAAACTCATTCATGGATTTGGCTTTTTCTGCAGATGGAATGCCATCAACAAGCACGACCTCACCTGTTTCGTAATACTTTTGACGTGCCTCGCTCGCCATTTGGATCTGCTGACGATATTGCTCAACCGGATCGCCCGTAAGTTGGTCCATATACTGAGTTGCCCCCCCCATACCATAGTCAGTAAAGTCAACAAAGCCACTGACTGTTGCTACAGAGTCTAAACGGGTATCCTGCATTGCAACTTGTAAGCTGTAACCAGCACCAGAGCAAATGCCTAGCTCACCGATGCGCTGAGGGTCAACGCCTGGAAAATGACTCAAGAATGTAATGGCATTCTTAATATCTTCAACCTTCATTGGCGCATTTTCCATACCGCGAGGATAACCACCACTTTCACCGTAAGTACGATGGTCAAAAGCTAGGGTAATATAGCCTTTTTTTGCCATTTTCTCGGCGTAAATACCTGCGGTTTGCTCTTTAACACCACTGGCTGGCGTAATCACTACAAGCGCTGGATAGTTTTTGCTTTCGTCATAATTGGGTGGCAAGAACACATTGCCAGCAATACGAACATTCTCACTAAGAAAAGCAACTTTATTTTTGCCATCGTGATAGTCAGCACCCAAGAAGGTTTCCGCAGCAACAGATGTTGTTCCTAAAACGGCACTCGCAACTAACGAAAGGGGGATCAATTTAGTAGTTTTCATATCTTACTCCATAGATTTCTGAGGTTTGCAACGTTCCCCGCTGCAACAGATGTATGTTATGAAAACCATAAGTGTTGATATATAGCACTCAAATCAATTCACTATTGCCATTAAACAACAATTAAAGAGATACATTTATAGAAATAGTCGCAGATATCCATAAGTAAGGCATGACTTAATCGCTTGGAGAGATAGCTTAAAGCATGGTAATTCTGGCTAGCCATAGCCTGCCGCCGTTTTGTTATTCGACTTTTTTCGCTCTTGGTTGAACTAACCGGTATCCTCTCGCTAGCGTCACTTCTAAACAAAAAAGCCAGCGTTAAATCAACACTGGCTTTTGTTTAGTTAAACCGATGAAAGAATCAGTCTACAAAATACGGTAATTGCTCTTCGGTCAGAGCACTGCCTCTCGCAAATTCAGTATGCTTCGTTACCTTACTCACGTTCCAATTGGTTAGGTCTTGGCTGAATAAACTCGCATTAGCAAACATAGATGACATGTCAGTAACGTTAGCTGTGTTCCAATTTCCGATATCTTGATTAAACGTATATGTTCCAGTAAACATCCCCCTCATGTTGGTTACGCTTGATGTATCCCAGTCCCCTATACCTTGATTAAAGACCACTGCATAAAAAAACATATATTCCATGCTCGTCACCTTAGAGGTGTCCCAAGAGCCTATATTCTGGTCAAAATGGTCAGTAAATTCGAACATACGCCTCATTGACGTAACATTCGATGTATCCCAGTTTCCTATATCTTGATTAAATGCGAAAGCACGGTTAAACATTGAATCCATGTGTTTAACTTTCGATGTATTCCAGCGACCTATATCTTGATTGAACATAATAGCTTGTTCAAACATCCCCATCATACTGATTGCACTCGAAGTATCCCAGTAACCAATATTCTGATTAAACGCTCCAGCACGATTAAACATCCCCGACATATTGGTTACATTTGAGGTGTCCCAATGGCTTAAATTCTGGTCAAATACTTTAGCGTCTTGAAAAATATAACTCATATCCACCACACTCGAAGTATCCCAATAACCGATATCTTGATTAAACCCACTAGCCCCATCGAACATAAAGTGCATATCAGTTACCTTTGATGTATCCCAATAACCAATGTCTTGATTGAATAGTTTTGCATTTCTAAACATATAATGCATATTCGTCACATTTGACGTATCCCAATCACTAATATCAGCATTAAACGTTTCACGATCTTTAAATACAAAGCTCATGGACGTTACCTGAGTGGTACAAAATCGAATCTTTCCTTGCTCTAGGGTATCTAGCATCGTCTTATCTTTGATTAGAGCGTTATCCACTACTACATAGACTTGTCCGTTTTCAATCATCACGGAGTTAACGGCTTGGTCAGGGCATTTCACTGAGATATCAGCAGCAAATGCGGTTTGGCTAGCGAGCGCGGCGGCGCCTACTAGAAGTGAGGTTATGGTTCTTTTCATTGTATTTTCCTAGGGTTGAATAGACGTTATTGCGTAAAAATTGGAAGGTTATCTTCAGACAGGCCACTGCCTTTTGCGAACTCAGTATGACGAGAGACGCGCTTGACGTTCCAGAGGGTTAAGTCTTGGTCAAAGCGCTTGGCGCCGGAGAACATGCGATCCATGTTGGTAACACGGGAAGTGTCCCAGCGGCTGATGTCTTGATTGAAGTATTGGTCTTTAGCGAACAGGTCGCTCATGTCCGTCACATGGCTGGTGCAGAGTAGGATGTTGCCATCCAGAAAGTTTTGCCAGTAGTCTGAATTGCGGATTAGCGTGTCATTGACGACCACAAACAATTCGTCTTCTTGAACCATCACGGTTCCTGGTTTGTTTGATTCGCAAGTCACCGTTTCTGGTTCACTGGCAAAGGTTTGGCTACAACTTAGTAGCGCGCAGGCGGAAATAATCGAACGTAACTTCATGATTAAGATATCCGTGTCTTATAAAACGAATCTCGATCATATAAAAAGCACTTTTGTCAGTTTCACTAATAGCGGCTTTAAATTAACTAAATCAGTAAAAATGCATTCCTTTGCCCAATAAATACCTCACAGTAATAACAGAATTCATTATAAAGAGAGTTCTTTGTGAGATCTTCCGATAATAGTGTTGAATACAGTCAGTGTATTTTCTAAGTCTACTTAAGTAACGGCTATTTACCGTATCAGTCTTTTTGCATTTCGTTTTTTGAACAAAAAAAAGAGCCGCAAACTGCGGCTCTTAATTTATCTATTTCAATTTAAGCAAAAACTTATTCTTTACCGAATACGTTGTTTTCCTGCTCTTGTACGCGGATGAACGTAGTACGCTTGGTTAGCTCTTTAAGCTTTGCTGCACCGACGTAAGTACATGTTGAGCGAACACCGCCAAGGATGTCTTGGATAGTGCCGTGAACGCTGCCACGGAATGGTAGAAGTACAGTTTTACCTTCAGCGGCACGGTAGCCAGCAACACCACCAGAGTGCTTGTCCATCGCGCTCTTCGACGACATGCCATAGAATTTCATGAACTTCTTGCCGTCTTGTTCGATCACTTCACCGCCTGACTCTTCGTGACCTGCTAGCATACCGCCTAGCATTACGAAATCAGCGCCGCCGCCGAATGCTTTTGCAACGTCACCCGCGCATGAACAGCCACCATCACCAATGATCATGCCGCCAAGGCCGTGTGCAGCGTCACCACACTCGATGATTGCAGAAAGTTGAGGGTAACCAACACCTGTTTTAACACGTGTAGTACATACAGAACCTGGGCCAATACCCACTTTCACGATGTCTGCGCCCGCTAGGATTAGCTCTTCACACATATCGCCAGTCACTACGTTACCTGCAGAGATAACTTTGTCTGGGAATGCAGCACGTACACGTTGTACGTACTCGACTAGGTGCTCTGAGTAACCGTTCGCGATATCAATACAGATGAAGATAAACTCATCAGAGATCGCCATGATGTCTTTGGTTTTTTGGAAGTCTGCTTCAGACGTACCCGTAGAAACCATAACGTTGTTTAGTGTTGCTTTATCTGCTGTTTTCGCAAACTCAGCCCAGTCTTCTACTGTGTAGTGTTTGTGAACAGCAGTCATTACACCATGCTCTGCTAGCGCTTTCGCCATTGCGAAGCTACCAACCGAATCCATGTTCGCCGCAATTACAGGTACACCAGACCATTGACGGCCACTGTGCTTGAATGTAAAATCGCGGGTTAAATTTACTTGAGAACGGCTCTTAAGGGTTGAACGTTTCGGGCGAAACAGTACATCTTTGAAACCTAACTTAAGTTCTTGTTCGATACGCATTGTGTAATTCCTTGATTCATAAGTATATGTGTCATCTCAGAGTGCGTAGTGAAGTCGTTGGCAGACGAGTTCACTGTTCTTCGGACACAAAAAAACCGGAGCGTTGGCAGACGCTCCGGTTTTCAGCATTATAGGTCGTGATTTATTTCCTACAAGTCTGATATTTGAATTTTTTTTGTGATACCATCTTGGAAATCGCATATCAAAAACACCCCACCACTCTCCAAAATCATAACTTTGTTAACAATATCAAACAGTTAAAACCACCCTTCATTTAATCCTTTGCGCAAACCTTTGCGTTAAACAACGGGAATTTTACCGTTCAACCTCTCATAAACGGTCAAAATTACACCAAACGATACTTATTAGTCGGTTCGTACAAGAATAATTTTCTGATTTTTTTCACGTTTCACATCACTTTTCTGCCACTTTTTTGAGTGTATCAAGCACACACTAGCTCTCAGTGATGTTTATAGCGCATCGAAGTGATTCAATAACATCACTTGCTAATAACCCAATTTCGCCTTTTTGTTGAACATTAATGTCCGCAGCGTGACTATGGAGCATCACTCCCAAACGTGCAGCAACAGCAATAGGTAACCCTTTGGCAAGCAGTGCGGCAATAACACCGGATAACACATCCCCCATACCGCCACTGGCCATTCCCGGATTTCCGGCGAGACAAACGTACATTCTCACACCATCATAGATAAGCGTACCCGCCCCTTTAAGAACAACAACACCACCATAACGTTCATGAAGTTGTCTTGCGGCGGCAAAACGGTCTTGCTCTATGTCCTTTGTAGAGACATTAAGTAAACGTGCTGCCTCTCCGGGGTGTGGCGTCATAACGCGTTGCTCATCTCGTAAAACCACTACGTCGTTACGCTGATTCAGCATCGCGAGAATATTGAGTCCGTCTGCATCAACGACTTTCAGTTTGTGCTGCTGAGATAAGTATTGATAGGCTTGATGCGCCCATTCATCCTCACCGAAACCAGGACCGAAAGCCAAGACATCCGCCCAACGTGTCCGTTTAATCAGTTCGTTATCTGCCTCTTTTAACTCATCAAAAGTAATAGCCTGACTCATGACTTCTGGCACACCAACTTGCAGTGGCAACAATGAGCTTGGATGTGTGACAGAGGCGGTTAACCCAGCCCCTGTCCTTACCGCGGCGGAGGCACATAAACGAATAGCACCGGACATCCCTTGATTGCCGCCTATACATAAGAGCTTGCCATTATTCCCTTTGTGGGCTGTGGCTTTTCTTTTTGGTAGTAGCCTTTTGATGGTTTGATGGTCAATGCCCAACGCACTTTCTTCTTCAATCGACTCAAACTCGACGTTTACACCCAAGCCAGAAAAATGCAACTCACCAACGTAGTCTCTCGCCTGCCCTGTGCATAAGCCTTGCTTCACACCAATAAAGGTCACCGTATGATCCGCTTGTATGGCATCTCCGAGCACGGAACCTGTGTCTGCATTTAACCCCGAAGGAATATCGATTGAGATGACTGGACAATGAATTTGATTAACTTGATCAATGTAGCGACGATATTCATGCCTTACTTCACTAGAGAGCCCTGTACCAAGCATGGCATCGATGATCACATCCGCCTCTAAAAGTGCAGTATGCCAATCATCCCAAGAACTATTCTCGCCATCCACAGATTGCCAATCTTCGAATGCTCGCAGCGCATCTCCTTTCAATGATGTGGTGTCCCCTAGCTGGAAGACTCGGACGTTGAGCTGCGCCTGTTTTGCGAGAGTAGCAAACACATACCCATCCCCACCGTTGTTCCCTTTTCCGCAAACCACCAGCACAGTTCGAGCCTTTGGATAAAGGTGGAGAAATCGCTCGTAAACCGCCATACCAGCACGCTGCATCAAACTGTACATCGAGACTCCAGCCATTTGAGCTGCGATCACTTCTCCATTTCTGACTTGCTCTGCGGTATAGAGCTTGAGGGCGGGATTAAAATCCATAACGATATTCTACGATTCAAAAGACACGATTTAAGTATACGAAAAAGCCGAGGCGAACCTCGGCTTTTGCTGTGTTTATTTTCTCAAGCTTTATTTTTGCTGTTGCGACATCAAGTTTGCTGCTGAGACATCAAGGCTTCTGCGGTCGCATCTTGAATCGACAGGAACAACGAATTGATTTTCCCTGTTGGGGTACGCATTGGATTTAGCGTCACGTTTTGGTACATAAACTCGGCCTGTTGAGTGACAGGACGAACATTGCGACATCGGAACAAATACGGACGCTGACGCCAAGTAATAAAACTGCGACAACCCAAATCGTAGACAGGTTTCGTCTTAAGCTTAAACCACTCTTGTGGGATTTCAGGGAAAATATCGAAGATAGAGCGGCCAATCGCCTCGTGTGATTGTAAACCACTGTGATGAGTCATAAACCCGTTCCACACTTGCACGTTATATTCTTTATCTATAACGACCAAGCCCATATCGACATTCTGCACCATGTCGACCATCCAATGGAATTGTTCAAATTCTGCAGGTAGATTCAGCATTAGAAGTCCTCCATCAAGTACGACAGTTTGTTATCCAGCAACGGTAATGATTCATCCACGAACATAAACAGAAGATCACAACGAATTGAAGTGCCTTCGATGTTGTAGCTCACTTCAAAGGTCATGGTACGACTGAACGCGCCCGTAGTTGATTCGATAATAGAGTCAATCGAGATATGCTGGCCGAGCAAAACTGGAGGACTTTGGAAAAATCGGACTTCAGATTGCTCGCCTAAACCATTCAAGAAAGAACCAACCAGAATGTTGGAGATATCCATCAGCAGCTCGAGCTCTTCCAACTCTTCACTGTCTGCTGGCACCTTCATCAGTTTCTTAAGATCAGAAACACTGGAGTCACTCAAGAGTACGAGTGCTTCACCCGCGATCCCTTCACCACAAAAACCTTGGCACACACCAGAGACGTTGTCTTGTGATGCCAAATCACGTAAAGCCATGTGAAGCTCGCTGACTTCGAAGATGTTTACGTTCGGTAATGGAAGTTGAACAAACACATCGAAATGACGTGCTAGGGCATCCGCTGCCCGGCCAATAGAAACGTTCGCTACTTCCATATAAATATCGCGGCGACGTAAAATCGGCAGCTCAAGCGTGGTAGGTGTGATCACCTGAGGGCGTTGATCGGGTTCGACAAGCTCTCTTAACGTCGCTTTAAGCTCATCTTTTCCAATTGGCTTTTGAATAAACGCTTTAGCACCAAGTGCGAATACACGCTCTTTCGCTTTTGGTTGGATATCACCAGACACAACGACGACGGGCGTTTGGATGCCAAGGCGCTTCATATTTTCTAATGTTTCAAATCCATCCATCTCTGGCATGGTCAAATCTAGAAACATCAGTTTGAATTCTTTTTGCGCGAGTTCTTCAAGCGCGTTTTTACCGTGAATGGCAAATGTCACGTCTGCATTTAATGTTGCTGGCAGTGATCTTGCCATCTGTTTGCGTGCTAACGCTGAATCATCACAGATGAGTACAGGAAAAGACATTCAACCACCTTTAAATATTCAACAATCTGCGCAGGAGTCTATCAGATTGTTCGTGCGATACAGACAAAGAGTTGTCGTTTTTTGTTTACTGGGTAAGCATACGCAATATGAATAGATGAGTGAACCTGAGAAAGCAACTATTCCTAAATTCACGGCACATTTAGTGACATAAAACATGAGTGATTAAAACTTCTACAGCCCTTGATACGCAAAGGGTTGCGCTACCTAGAGCAAAACCACTCAAACCGAAAAGGAAAAAGGCACCCTATGTTAGAGTGCCCTGCCAATAGTTCATTTGTATCGCTTTGAAGTGTGCTTTCTATGGCACACCGTGACCTTTTGATGCAACCCAAACTCGGTACCATTGCTCACGAGTCAATTCAATGTCGAGCGCATTCACCGCTGCTTGTACACGCTCAATCTTACCTGAGCCAATGATTGGCATCGGTTTTGATGGTAAGCGACGAATCCAAGCGTAGATCACTTCGTCGATGCTATTTGCACCGACTTCTTCACGAATGGCTTCCAGCTCGTTACGAATACGAACGGCTTGTTCGCTATCGCCGGTAAAGATAGCGCCACCGCCTAAGCATGACCAAGCCATTGGACGAGTACGAAGTGCTTGCATTTGGTCGAGTGTGCCATCGTGAGCAACCTCGAAGTTAAGCGGGTTAATTTCCACTTGGTTAGTCACAAGAGGCTTACCTAAACGCGATTGCAATAGTTCGAATTGACGAGGTGAAAAGTTAGACACACCAAAGTGCTTCACTTTACCGACTTTATGTAGCTCAGTGAATGCTTCTGCGACTTCGTCTGCATCCATCAATACGTCGGGACGGTGAATCAACAGGACATCAATTTCATCCACTTTTAGTCGCTCAAGCGAATTATTCACCGATTGATAAATGTGCGCCGCACTTGTGTCGTAGTGGTTGATCTTACGCTCTGGCGTTTTGTCACCACACAAGTTGATATCACACTTAGTGACGATTTGAATTTGCTGACGAACACTTTTTTCTAATGCTAGAGCTTCGCCAAACAACGCTTCACATTCGTAATTACCATAGATATCTGCGTGATCGACGGTGGTAATACCTAACTCAATATGTTGCTTTAGGAATGACAGACGCTCTTGAGCCGTCATGCCCCAATCTACTGCACGCCAATATCCTTGAACCAGTTCAGAAAACTCTGGACCGTTTGGTGCAGTCACTACTTTTGCAACCATGGGTTTTCTCCTTTTCTTAATCTGCTTTCATCCTAGTCTTGTTTTACCGTGGGCTCAACGGGTAAACTTTCGCAATTCGAACTGGAGTACGAATTATGTCTTTTGCCCAACGATTAGCGACTTTAATTGGCGAAGAGAGCATCAGTGGTTTTGCTCGACGTGTCGATGTTTCTGAGGCGATGATTCGGAAATATCTGAAAGGCAGTGAACCAAGTTTAAGCAAAGCCAACCAAATCGCGATACGTGCAAACTGCTCTTTAGAATGGTTAGCGACAGGTTGCGGTTATCTCTATCGCCAAGCAGAAGTAGTAGATATTGCCGCTTACAAGCTGGCGTTCCAACATGTCATGAATGGAACGATCTCTCAGGTTGAAGAAGCACAACATCGCAAACTGATTGCGGGTTATCAGTACTTACGCGCACACAAAAAGTCAGATGGTTTTCTTGACGAATCGGCTATGGCGACGTTTCTTGCCCTACATAATGAATCTAAAGGCGAGTGATGGTTAACTCTAGCATCTCACCATCACTCGTTAAATTAGCCTTAACTTTTGGCAACGATGCTTCAAATTCTTGAGCCCGTAGCCAATCGAGTGTTCTAGGTGCGTCTTGAGGATATTGATTCATAAGTAATACGACGTCCCTATCTACCGATTCAGGCGATTGCTGTTGCAGTGCTTCACGTACATCATAATGCTCGTCCCCTATATCAAGCGCACTTACCACAAAACCGTCTTTTCTCAAATTCAGAATAAGATCACTCAACGTTTGCGCGTCATATGCCGCTAAAAACGATAAAGTCATGCTCTGATTTCTTAAGGTTAGCTCACCATAAAGCGCTATATTGTAATAATAAAACTCATCTAAACACATGACCGTCATTTGATTGAAGGCATCACATTCATACCATTCACCACCTTGCTTTATCACTTCTCTTACCTCTGTCAACGGCTTATCGGACAACAATGCCTGCCACCAAAAGCCGTTCGCAAATGAAACATGAGTGTAGAAAAAAACAATGAGTGAAAAGCAAGTGACAGCAGATAAGGAAAGACGCGACATGATTGAGTTTTCTGTTCTTCAGTGAGATTGAGACTCGAAGATCATTACGGTTTGAAAGAAAAATGACAAGGTCAGAGGTCGAAGTTTGGCAACAAAAAAGCGGGCCTTCTAGCCCGCATCAATCTTGTATAAAGCCTGAATAGCGTAATCCCTCACGCTGAGAACCATTACAAAATACAAGATATCACAACCCTTACACTAATCAACATCCCATACTGTATTTTAGACAATACAGAAATTTAGTAGCAGGCATTAAAAAGGCGCACTTTTGCGTGCGCCTCTGCCTCGTGACTCAATCGTGAGTATGCGAATCGGGAAGTCTATTGATGCATCCCGAACAAATAACGAGGAATTTCTGTAGGGTTTGAATCCATCCAAATTGTGTGTAAAACCTCACATCCCTCCTTCTGAAGCAGTCATGTTGCTTTACACTTAAAGCATGGTTCATTTTGCTCAGAAAACAAGGCGACCCAATAAAAAAATGTCGTCATATATGGGATCAATAGCACAATATTTATCAATATTTGGACAAAGGAGACTTGAACCGCTCAATAGTGGAAAGCTAAATTGCATCTTTATTGATTAGGTCTAGACTCTCGTCAGCGTATAATTTCTTTCGTCCCTTCCAACTTTATTTTCAGGAGAATCTGTTAATGACCAAACGCGAGAGAATTGTTAAATCTGTGTTAGCGCACGTACCGAAAGATGCGATTAACCAGTTTGTCTCTCGAGGGTCAACGCCAACATCATTCTCCGTTCTCGTTATGGCTGCAGTCGTTGGCACGTTAGCCGGCCTTGTTGGTACTTATTTTGAAATCGCCGTTCACTTTGTATCAGAGACTCGTACCGAGTGGCTTAAAAGTGAAATTGGCAGCGTGTTACCACTTTGGCTTGCCGCTATTTTGATCAGTGCAACGCTCGCTTTCATTGGTTATTACCTTGTACACCGCTTTGCCCCAGAAGCCTCCGGTTCAGGCATCCCTGAGATTGAAGGCGCGATGGACAATATTCGCCCCGTGCGTTGGTGGCGAGTCATTCCCGTAAAATTCTTTGGCGGCATGGGTGCTTTAGGCTCAGGTATGGTGTTAGGCCGCGAAGGTCCTACCGTGCAGATGGGCGGTGCGGTTGGCCGTATGGTCACTGACATTTTCAGAATTAA
Source organism: Vibrio sp. MMG023 (assembly GCF_021654215.1). NCBI lineage: Bacteria > Pseudomonadati > Pseudomonadota > Gammaproteobacteria > Vibrionales > Vibrionaceae > Vibrio > Vibrio sp. MMG023. The sequence goes on from NZ_JAKFZP010000004.1 coordinate 90,915, forward strand.
GGATGACGATACTCGACACTCGCTTTTAGCATCCGGAGCGGCAGGTGGCTTGGCCGCAGCGTTCAACGCACCGTTGGCTGGTATTATGTTTGTGGTTGAGGAAATGCGTCCTCAATTTCGCTACTCATTAATTTCTATTCGTGCAGTGATCATCTCTGCGATCATGGCGAACATTGTCTTCCGGGCGATTAATGGCCAAGAAGCGGTGATTACCATGCCGCAGTATCAATCACCAGAGCTGCAATCATTATGGTTGTTCTTATTACTGGGGTCGCTCTTTGGCGTGTTCGGAGTGGTCTTCAATAAACTGATCACCATTGCACAAGACAGCTTTGTTGCACTTCACAAGAATGACCGTAAACGCTACTTAATCACGGGGACCATCCTCGGCGGCGTATTTGGCTTATTACTGCTTTACGTACCTCAATTAACCGGGGGCGGTATTGGGTTAATCCCTGATATCACGAATGGCAACTACTCTATCTCTATTTTAGTGATGTTGTTTGTTGGCCGTGTCATCACCACCCTACTTTGTTTTGGTTCTGGCGCGCCTGGTGGCATCTTCGCACCGATGTTGGCTTTAGGTACTTTATTCGGCTATGCGTTTGGGGCAAGTGCAGATATGTTGTTGCCGTCTCTCACTATCGAGCCGGGGGTGTTTGCTATTGCTGGTATGGGTGCGTTGTTTGCAGCAACTGTACGTGCGCCAATCACTGGTATCTTGCTCGTTATCGAGATGACTAATAACTACTATTTGATCCTACCTCTCATTATTACAAGCTTAGGTGCCGTAATTGTGGCTCAATTACTTGGCGGACAACCAATTTACAGCCAGTTACTACATCGTACGCTTAAAAATGACAAGTTACGCCAACAGGACCTACCAGAAAATCAGGGCTAACGTTACATCCCCAATTGACGGCAAGGTGCTTGGGTATAAAGGCTCCAAATAATCTTTCATATAGAAGATTCATTTGGAGTCAGTAATTTTGCGTTTTTGCAACTCTCGAACTCATTTCGCTACCAAACTCACAAAACTCCCATTCGTTGATATTTACCCAGCACATTTAAGGGTATCGATGCGTGAAACTTGATACTATCTTCGAACAGAAATAGAGCAATTCATCCAAATATCGGATAGTCCTAGGACAACATCCATTCACTGGATTCAGACAATATCAATTCGGAGTAGATTTGAACTGGAAAAGACTTGTGCAGTTTTACAGTGTTCCGCCCTCACAAGCGGCATTAGCACTGGGCATGATCGGACTTGGCCAAGCTTGGGCGCTCTATGTACCAGATATCGGTGAACCTATACGCCCTTTCCTCGCTGCACTAGGCGCGCTTCTTCTCACTCCGGTTCTATTGAAATACGCAACCAGCCCACGTTTGTTTCTGGCAGACATCAAGCATCCTCTTAGCGGCAGTTTGATGGCGCCAATGAGCATGGCATTGTTGATGCTGTGCGACTATCTCGCTGCCGTCGAACCGATTATTGCTTACCCACTGTGGTTCATGGCCGTTGCGTTGCATTTTACCATGATGGTAATGTTCTTCGGTTTTCAGATAATGAACTTCAAAATGTCGAATATCGTCCCGAGTTGGTTCTTATATCCGGTGGGGTTGATCAGTTCTTCACTTGCTGGGTCTCAGTTTGGTCACAATGTCTTTTCTGAAACCTTGGCAATGATGTGCATTGGCATTTACTTCTTTATGCTGCCATTAGTGTTGTATCGCCTTGTTTTCTTTGGCTCTCTCCCCCGTAGAGCACGTCCAACCCTTGCGATCATGGCCGCACCAGTCAACTTATCTCTTGCGGCTTATTTGGTTAACTTCGGAAGTCCAGACCCTATCCTAACTGGTGCATTGGCTGGCATCGCTATTACGATGACATTGTTGATTTACTTGTGTTACTTCCGTTTACTGCGTCTTAAATTCCAACCGTCCATTGCGGCCGTGACCTTCCCTTCCGTTATTAGTGCTATTGCGATGCATCGTCTTACCACTTTTTTTGCTGAGTCTCATCCCCATTGGCATTGGTTGCACGATTTTGGATTCCTAGAGTTAAGCATTGCCACTGTGCTTGTCGTTTGGGTTTCTGCTGGTTATGTAAAAATGTACTGGCCAGAACTGGTAAGAACGCCTTCAAAACAGACATAAAAAAACGACCTCATTGCGATGTCGTTTTCTTTTGTTCTTAGCAAGCTCATATCCCGATAAACATTACTCGATGCATATTGGCCGATGCATTGAGTTAGCCTATAAACTTGGCCATAAAGTTACTGATATTGGTCATGCTTGATGCCGCCATCACTACGACAATTGCAACGCCCGTCAACGTTAAGTAGGCTGGGTGTTTGTAATCACCTACGATGTCTTTTCTGCGTGTCGCCACCAGCACTATACCCAATACGATTGGCAGGATAATACTGTTAACAAGGCCAGCCAGCATTAGCAGCAGAATCGGCATGTTCATCGTCACAGTGCCAAGCGATGTGATGATAATGAAACCGACACACCACGCTTTCTCGTTGCGAGCCACAACTGGGAAGAGTGTTTTGATAAGGGAAATCGCCATGTACGAGTTACCCACAACTGAGGTAATCGAAGCAACAAACAACACCAAACCAAAAATAAAGTAACCGACCTCTCCCGCGCCTTGACGAAACGCGTCTGCGGCTGGGTTTGCAGAATCCAAAGTCGCGCCTGTTGCAATCACACCGAACACCGCCATAAACAATAGGATGCGAATCACCACGGCAATTGAAATACCGGCCCATGCTGCCGTTTTGATAGCGGGTACGTTCTCTCTACCTTGCAAGCCGATATCCACCAAACGCTGTGCGCCTGTGTAATAACCACCGACTGCGCCACCAACGATAGTTAGCGTCGGTAATAGCAGGCTGCCAACATCAGTAGGCATTACTGCTGCGCTCAAGGTTTCCCCCATTGGCGGTAAACTGGTCATCGCAACATAGGCAATCAAGATGATCATAAACAAGCCTAGGTAGCGTGCCATTTGGTCCATTCGTTTTGAGGCATTGTGTACCACGAACAATAGACAGCCAACTATGCCAGTAAACAACGCTCCCCACGTCGTATCTACACCCGTCAATACATTAATACCGAGCGCAGAGCCGCTAACATTACCGAAGTTAAATGCAACCGCGCCAAGTGCCAGCAGAATACCCACCACATAGCCCATCCCCGGAGCGACTTTGTTGGCAATGTCTTGAATGCGCATACCAGACACACCCACAATGCGCCACAAGTTCATCACAATACCAAAAGTGATAAACATGGATGCAAACACAGGGAATGCCATGTCGATTTTGTAGATATTGGTGAAGACCGCTGTTTGGGTTAAAAAGCCAGGTCCCACAGACGTGGTCGCCATTAAAAACGCGACACTAAGAATTGCTTTCTTTTGCCAACTGTTCTCCGATGCTTGAATAGAAGCTGGAGCAGTCGAGTTGATGGTGGTTTGTGTGGTCATGCCAAATCTCAATTTTGTTGCCTTTCTATTATTAGAAAACAGAAAGACAACTGACCGAGATCAGCTGAGCTTGAAGAATCAAATTGGGCAGAACGAAAAGAGAAGTGAAGCCTTCGCAACCGTTTGCTGGGCGCGGATATTAAGTCTATCGCATGTGACTGTCAACACAGAAATCGATAAATGATTTTTGTCGTATTCATTCTCAAATCATTATTCATTTCAGAAAGATACAAAAAAGGATGGCGTTTGCCATCCTCTTAGAATAGTGCTTGGTTACTTAGCGTAAACCGTGCAGAAATTCGGCACGCGTTGCTGGGTTACTTTTGAAGATGCCACCCAATGCTGTTGTTGTCGTTTCGCTGGTTGCATCCATCACACCACGAGATTTCACACAGTAGTGTGTTGCGTCGATCGTCACTGCCACATCATCGGACTCAAGCAACGTTTGAAGTGCAACAAGAATCTGCTGTGTCATACGCTCTTGTACTTGTGGACGCTGGGCAAAGAAGCGAACGATACGGTTGATCTTTGATAAGCCAATGATCTTGCCACGTGGAATGTAAGCCACAGCAGCCTTGCCATCAATGGTCACAAGGTGGTGTTCACACGTGCTAGTCACAGTGATGTCTTTCACGCGAACCATTTCGCTCACGTTCATCTTGTTTTCAATCACTGTAATTTTAGGGAAATTGGTGTAATCCAAACCTGAGAAGATCTCATCCACGTACATCTTCGCAATGCGATGCGGGGTTTCTTCCAGGCTATCGTCAGTAAGGTCAAGTTGAAGCAGACCTAAGATCTCACGCATGTGGTGTTCGATCTTCTCTTTCTTCTCTTCACGACTTACGTTGTTTGGACGCATTGGCGTTTCCAAACCGCGTTGCTCTAGCGCTTCTTTTACTAACTTCGCTGACTCGCTAAGACCTGACATTCCACTTCCTCTTTTGTTACTTCCGCTTTCATACAAACCCAATCAAAATTGCATTCATATTTTTCGCTTTGAGCTGCTCAGTTCGTGTCTTTACACTAAGGCACATCAAATGAAGTTACTGAGCTGATTTTATTGACCTCCACAAGGATTTTACCCCTTTTGGATGGCTGACAAGGATACTCGGATTTTTGAATAATTACACCCATATTTTATAGGTGGACATTCTTACTCAGTCCCCTTTTTATGGTAAAGTTGCCACAAAACAAAAGAACACAGGATTTTCTCAATGGGCTGCTGCGACGCACCTGGCTTGATGCCAATTGAAGACGCGATGGACAAAATGCTATCGCGAATCAAACCTATCCAAACAACGCTTTCTCTTCAACTTGCTGAAGCACTCGGTTTTGTACTGGCAGAAGACATCTTGTCACCTATTCACGTACCGCCATTCGATAACTCAGCAATGGATGGCTACGCTATTCGCATTCAAGATCTTGAGTCGTCTTCCGTATTGCCTCTGGCAGGTAAATCATTTGCAGGACAACCTTTTGAAGGTGAATGGCCTCAAGGTACCTGTGTTCGCATCATGACTGGCGCAAAAATCCCACAGGGTTGTGATGCCGTTATCATGCAAGAAAACACAGAAGTAACGGATGCTGGCATTCAGTTCAACCAAACTGACGTGAAGCCGAAAAACAACATCCGCCCAACAGGTGACGACATCAAACAAGGCGACATCGTACTGGCAAAAGGTGCACGTTTGACACCTCGCGATATTCCGATGATTGCGTCTCTTGGTGTTAGCCACGTGACAGTAGTACGTAAGCCAAAAGTTGCTTTCTTCTCTACTGGTGATGAGCTTAAACCACTGGGCGAACCATTAGACGAAGGCCAAATCTACGACAGTAACCGTTACGGTATTAAACCGCTTATTGAGAACTTCGGTTGTGAAGCCGTAGATCTTGGCATCATTCCTGATTGCCCAGAGACTCTAAAAGCGACCTTTGAACAAGCGCAAACGTTGGCTGATGTCGTTGTGACCTCTGGTGGTGTTAGCGTCGGCGAAGCGGATTACACCAAAGACATTCTTGAAGAGCTTGGTGAAATTGGCTTCTGGAAGCTAGCAATCAAGCCGGGTAAACCTTTCGCATTTGGTAAGCTAAGTACAGCTTGGTTCTGTGGACTGCCTGGTAACCCGGTTTCTGCCGTGCTAACTATGTACGTACTTGTTCAACCAATGCTGGCAAAACTTGCAGGCCATACAGAATGGAAAGCACCCGAATCTATTCCAGCAACAACCAAAACCGCCTTTAAGAAAGCGCCAGGTCGTACCGATTACCAACGTGGTATCTACACATTGGAAGATGGCAAGTTTGTGGTTGAAACAACCGGCAACCAAAGCTCTGGCGCATTCCGCTCAATGAGCCTAGCCAACTGTTTTGTTGTGTTGGAACGTGAACGCGGCCGAGTTGAAGTGGGCGAAACGGTTCAGATTCAACTTTTCAACTCAACCCTTTACTAGGAAGACGTTGTGGATATTCTTTCCGATCAGGAAATGCTGCGTTACAACCGCCAAATCATTCTTCGTCAGTTTGATTTTGATGGACAAGAAGCACTCAAACAATCATCAGTATTGATGCTTGGTGCTGGGGGTTTAGGTTGTGCATCAAGCCAATATTTGGCGACTGCTGGTGTCGGTAAAATCACGCTGATTGATGATGATATCGTCGAGTTGTCTAACCTTCAGCGCCAAGTGCTACACCACGATGCAGATATTGGTCGTAAGAAGGTAGACTCAGCGGCCGATGCACTACGTGAGCTTAACCCGCACATTATCGTAGATACCATCGCAAAACGTCTTGATGATAAAGCGTTAGAGAGCCTGATTAAGCAACACACTATTGTTGTCGATGCATCAGATAACGTCGATACGCGCAATCAACTTAACCGCCTATGTTTTGCGACCAAAACATCGCTAATTTCAGGCGCGGCCATTCGTATGGAAGGCCAAGTGAGTGTGTTTACTTACGATGACCCTGCGCAACCATGTTACCAGTGCTTAAGTGCCCTCTTCGGCAGCGGTGCGTTAAGTTGTGTCGAAGCCGGAGTCATGGCTCCTGTTGTGGGTATTGTTGGCGCCGTTCAAGCGATGGAGGCGATCAAAGTGATTGCTGATTACGGCCAACCAAAGAAAGGCAAAATTCTGATTTTGGACGCGCTCAGCATGTCTTGGCGAGAAATGAACCTAATGAAAATGCCAAGCTGCCCTGTATGTAGCTAAACCATTCAATGCAACATTGATTAGCCCGCTCATTGCGGGTTAATTTTTATCGCCCTAAAACGAAAAAGCCGCCCGAGGAAGGGCGGAAAAGTCAGCGTAGGCACTGAACAAAAGGAGCGTTAAGGATTAAATTTGACTACGTTAAGCTCACCTCATTCATTGGGCTGCTTTCATATTCATTTCGTAGATCTATCCCCGTCCGATATTCAACAATGTCTTCTATTGTCAAAACTGGCATCTCATGACGTTTTGCAAAAGCAATGGTTTCAGGAAGCTTTGCCATAGTGCCGTCTGAGTTGGTCAGTTCGCATAGCACACCGGATGGAACAAGGTTAGCAAGATACATTAAGTCAATCGTCCCTTCCGTATGGCCTCGACGAGTCAATACACCATTGGTTTTGGCAACCAAAGGAAACACGTGCCCAGGCCTTGCAAGATCATCTGGTTGAGCGTCAAAGTAGATCGCTGTTTTTACCGTTGTCACACGGTCTTTTGCTGATACACCGGTTGTCACACCTTGTTTCGCCTCAATAGACACCGTAAAAGCTGTTTGGTTTTTACTTCGGTTATCTTCGACCATAGGAGGCAATTCCAACCAGTTCGCTCGTTCTTGAGTTAAGCACAGACACACAATACCACTGCACTCTCTTATCATTAACGCCATTTGTTGATCAGTAAGGTGCTGCGCTGAAAAAATGAGGTCACCTTCGTTTTCTCGGTTCTCATCATCCATTAATAAAACACCGTTTCCATTTTTCAATGCCTCAATCGCCCTTTCGACTCTTTGCAGCGGATTACCAAACTCTTCTAAAAGTGATGTAGAACTCATGATTTCTTCTCCTTGAAACTTGTTATAAGTAAGCGAATGCGTCAGCGTATAGTTGGTCGAGTTCCGCGCCTCTTTCCTTACAAAACCAATTTCGAGCGACTTCCACCATCTTCCCAGGACCACATAAGTAGATATCGAACTCAGATAGATTGCGAAAATCATTCATCACGCAATCGAGCACTTGTCCATGCTTTGCATATTGAGGTGAATTTGAAACTTCAGTAATAGGGACATAGCTGACATTTTTGTTTTCTAGCGCAATATCAACGAGCTCATCATGCACGTAGAGATTGTCCATGTCCTTTGCTCCCCAATAGACATAGATCGGTTGGGTAAACCCGCGCTGCAGACTGTTTCTTAAAATGCTCAGCGTGTATGACATGCCCGTCCCACCAGCCACAAGTAACAGTGGTTTTACACTTTGGCTTCGCAGCCAAGCTTCGCCTCTTGCTTCACTCACTTCTAACTTTTTACCGCTGAACCAAGCATTAGTCAGCTCTTCCATCACGAGAATATTTTTATTGCGCAGTTCTGAGCCTCCAATATGAAGTTCCAGAAACCCACCTTCAGACGGGCAAGAGGCGATAGAAAACGGCAGGCTGCCGAAGCTTAAGCTGACGTTAATGTATTGGCCTGCTTTAAAATCAAAAGGTTGGTCCGGTTTTAAAACCACACGGAAGATACAGCTAGTCAGTGGTTCTATCTTTTCTATCGTACATAACATGGCATTTATTCCTTCACGTCCTTCACTGTAATGGCTTGAGACAGGCTAAGTGCACATCCCTTTAGCCCTCTAGTATTAACTCGTCTGACGATCTCAACCGTTGTGCCAGGCCTGTCACCCTGCTCTTCTCTTACAATTCCGATATCATCAGTGACCAAAAAACAAGGGTAGCTCACCGCTGATGCATCCATATAACTCATTAGGCCCGGCTCTCCATTAGGCACGGGTTTGAGCGTAATAGGGTTCAACGCTCTAGCGAACACCCAAGGAGGCACTCTCTTTTTATGTTCGTTGTCTTCAAAAAAGCAGGTATTTAGCTCCACTTGGTTGAAGGTATCTCGGATCTGCTGCGTGCTATCTAAGCCAAAAGTGTCTAGCAGAAGCTGATTAAAAGCCTCTCGGTCGAGTGATTGGTCTTGGTGCTTCTTCCAGCCCCCACCGGTAATAATATAGAGCTCACTGCCACCATTGAAATCCTGCCCTTGTTCACGCATGAAGTGGCAAAGCAAGTAGATAAAATAAGGAGGACCAATAAGACAGATTGTCTTACCCTTTTCTTTAATCCGCGCCATATTTGCTAACGTGGCTTCGAAATCGATTTCATCTTCGTTCACCGTAAAAGCCGTCGGATAGAGCAGCTCCACCAAACTCATCACGTATTTAAACCAAATATTATTGGCGTTAAAACGGTCAGGGCCTAAGTTGACCAGTTCCATTTGATGATCGAACCAGTCACCGACATAGTTCATACCGAAATTGACCGAACCAAGCAGGCGCTCTATGCTCAGTCGGTCTCTAGCAACCACACTTTTTATTCCACTGGTACCACTGCTTGTGAATCGATTTTCAACGTCAGTGTCATCAATCGTAAGCAACGTTCTTAGTTTAAAAATTGAAGTTGGGAAAACGGGAATATCATTAAGGTCAGAGATATCGCTTGTCACGCCTAATGATTGACAAAATTGGCGATATTCCTCGTTATTCTGGTAATGATGTCGGTACGCCTCTGTGACGAGGCGAGCAGTCAATTGCTTTTGTTGCTGCAAAGACCACTGCTGCGGTGTACCCATAAAAATCAAGTCATCGATTTCTGTGCTTGCCGCGATATTTTCCTGCTTGACCGCTGAAAGTACGTCCATATAAATGCCTATATAAATAAGCGCGATTGCGCATAGAGATGGAGAAAGGGGCGTCAATGTAGCCCCTTTATGCGTTGGTATGAGCTTAAGCGTGGTATTTCACAATATTGGCATTCACAACATCGATGACCGCTCTTTGCTGCGTCTTATCTGCGATTGACTCAAATGACATCAATACATCAGAAGCACCACAGCATTCGATTGCGATACGTGCTGCTTGTGTACTTTCTTCATAAGTACCAATTGCATTTTCAGACAACAATTCGGACATTTTTGTGGAGAAGTCACTATTTGGGTAAGATTCGCGAACATACTCTGCTAAGTACTCATGCGTTTCTGCTCTTGCTTTGTCACCATCAGGATTCTGGTTGACTAAAAGAGTCAGCTTATGACGTACGCTCGCAATATCCACACCGTGTTCGTTTGCAATATCGTTGTAAAGCATCGCGTATTCTTGGCGTAGTGCATTGGAGTCATCCCACTTAAACACAAGAGCGAGACCTCGCTTCGCTGCCCATTCGACCACTTCTTTACTTGTGGCATTCACAAACTGAGCGGGACCGCCTTCGGTATAAGCATGTGGATTTACAGAAATTTTTGGAAAACTGAAAAAATCGTTGTCTGGGTGGCAATAACCCGTTGAAAAAGCATCATTGATGATTTCATAACATGCTTCAAACACCTTAAATTGCGCATCGGTCGGACGATTGAAGAAACGCATATCAGTACTTTTTTCGCAATCACTAAATCCAAAAACAAAGCGCCCTTCACTCATTTGATCAAGCAAGCAAGCCTCTTCGGCAACGCGGACAGGATGATGAGTGGTGATGACATGATTCAAAGAAGCGACTTTGAGATGTTGAGTCATACCAAGTAAAAAACCCGCAACCGTCAACGGTGCCCCAACGGCTCCATAGTTCGAAAAATGATTTTCATACACAGCAACAGTATCAAAGCTAAGTTGGTCAGCGTAATGAGCGGTATCTAACATCTCTTCAATGACTTGGTCTGAAGAGCGTTTTGAGTTCAAAAAATTGAGGAAGAATAATCCAAATTTCATGTCCCTTTCCTTATCGAAAATAATTATTACTGTTTCTCTTTGAGGTATGGCATCACATCAGATTGAAAGAGCTTCATAGATGCGATGATTTCTTCTTCTGAACCGTTAGCTTCAAAGCCGCAGCAAATGTTGTTGATGCCCGTAGCATCAATATCCTGCTGGATAATTGCGATGCATTCTTCAGGCGTGCCTACTGGATTGATTTCGTAGCTGTAATCAATACGACGATTCGTGTCTTTATGACCTTTCAAAACAAAATCGCGCCATTGGCCTTTGTTAAAGTCGTACCCTTTGGTCTGATTGGAGTCGTCAAAAATGGTAGTGGCATTCACGTAAGAGTCATACCAATGGCCAAGGAAGTTTCGGCAAATGTCTTTGGCTTTCTCTGAGTCATGATCAACCGAAGTAATGTAAGACAGGCAGTGGTCAATTTTGGTAACGTCGTAGCCATGCTCCGCCGCGATTTCATTGTAAAGATCGAGCTGGGCTTTCTTTTCATGCGTGTTGATGATCCAACTTAAAATCATCGGTAGACCGCGTTGTGCTGCCCACTCCGTTGTCGATGCTGACTCTGCTACCACATAAACTGGAGCTCCGCCTTTAGTATGTGCTGCTGGATTCAGTTGGACTCTGGGAAACTTGATATGCTCGTTGTCTGCCGCCATGTAACCTTCGTTAAAACCTTCCTTCATCAAGTCATACCAACAATCCATCAACGCACGGCTGTTATCCATGTCAGTACCAAATACACGAAAGTCTTTATCATACAACCCGCGACAAATACCAAAGCGGAATCGCCCTTTCGACATTTGATCAAGCAAGTTCACGTCTTCAGCTTGTCGAACAGGATGTGCCGTTGGTAATACAATCGCAGCGGTACCAACATTAAGGCTTTGAGTCGCACCAAGTAAGTGCGCGGCAGCCACATATGGGTTACCTAATAACCCGAACTCGGTAAAATGATGTTCTAGTAGCCAAACGGTATCGAAACCACAACCTTCAGAGGCTTTGCCAAGATTAACCAATCGCTTCATCACTTCTGTCTGATCTAACTCAGGTGGTTGGTAAGTGAGAAGGAAATTTCCAAATTTCATAACGTTTCCTTATTTATTGGTGTTACGGGTAAGCGTTAAGCCATTTCTGGCGAGCGACTTTCGATTTCTGCTTTTAGACGGCGCTCATTGACCGTCGCGATGGTGAGCTGCTCGAAGTCAGGCTCGACAAAATCAACATCGATTTCTAAACGACCGCTATCCATCGCGATCGCGGCTTTCGTCACGGATTGATAAAAGTTGCGGAGGACGACTAAGTTCTCACCTAAGTCGTGGGAGCTCCCAAGCAGGGAGTACAGTTTGCAATTGCCACTACTGATCTTTCCGAGCATACCGTACACTTCCTCTTGCTCTACCCAATCATCGTTGTTGGCAGTAAAAGCAATTAACGGAACGGACGTATTGGCCACCTTGGCAAGCGTAGATTCCAATGTATCCCAATGATGTTCAAAACAATCTCGAACAAACACTTCAGAGCCAAGCTTGTGCCCTTCGAAATCAAGATCGTTTGGCAGCTCATCGATAGGTAAGCTGAGATAATCAAACCCAAGTGCTTTTTCCAGCGTGTCACGCAGATTGACGACACCAACAGCAGTAATGAGGAAAGACAGTTCAAGATCAGCAATGACCTCATACGCCACACGAGCTGACAAACTTGCCGCAATGAGGCCGATGTTCGACGTGCCCTTTTGTTGCAGCCAGTGATAGACCGTGCATAAACTGTTTTTTCCGGTGGTCATCGTAAACTCATCGATGGTACCTGAACTCAAACCCACATGGTGAAGTGAGTCATAACGGAAAACATGGAACCCATTTTCAGACAAGTATTCAGCGAGACCTGCGAAATGATCCATTCTTCTGGCAAACCCAGAAGCAATAAGAATGGTATTATTTTTTTGGGGCACACTTTCATTCGGTAGTGTTTCCCAGACATGAATTTCCTGACCATTATTCACGCTCAGCACGTGAGAAATAGTCTTGCATTGGTTTTTCATTATAAATTTCCTTATTTAAGGGACGAAAACCAAGAACTTATCTTCTTCAAGAAATCGGGTTTGCTCTATTTCTACAGATACATCCTTGGTGGTGAAACTATATGGCCTTTCATGAGACACAAATCGAACTAAACGTTGTAGTGGTCGCATCGCATCATGTGCGCCGCCTGCTCTAAATATATTGTTCATTCCGGATTCAACTATTCGCTCAACACCTTTTTGAGCAAATACATCTCGGTATTTAATTGATGCATCCCAAGGGTAGAACGAAATTGTTTGAGTTTTATGCTTAGCGATATAATCAACAACATCTTCAACCTTGTTTATTTTGTGAATATAAACACAACGACTTAAAGGATGGTTATATTCAACACCAGCTTCTGATTCTATAATCATCCACTTATTATCTGGTTCCGATATAACATTGAGACCTGAGAATTGACACTCTAGCCGAGTAAAGGAAAATAAAGCCTCTTCATCAAAGCTTTGCTTGGACTTAGGGAGTATATTTTCATAAAGACATAGTTTTTCTACTAACTTATCTTTAAAAGCTTCGTAGTTATTCCCACAAAAATATATATTTTGAGTAGAGAAGCAAGCATTTTGGTCATAAAAGCAAATATCATGAGCGACGCCGGAAGCGGCCTCATCTAAGTTGGTCGGTTCATCTAAAATGGTAAAACTTTTTTTAGGACCAAACTTCAAAACATCAATGTGTGAAGGCGAATGCTTAACGGCCCAATCAATTGCATCCTGCCCGCCCCAAGCAACAACTGCATCCATATGACTAATTAGCTCTTCCGCAATTGTCGTATCTGCCTTATGGGGCCAATAGACGACGGAGAGTGACTTGGAAATCGGGTGTTCTGGGTTCACATCAATGAAGCTCATTACTAGCGCATGGGCAGTAAACGGATCAGAAGCCGACATTCGAACGATACATTGATTCTTGGTCAAGATGCCGCGCAATATCGATGTCACACCAGAGAGAGGGACATTACCCGCAAGCAAATGCATGACTCGTCCTTTCGGAAAGGCTTTTACATAGCACTCTCCTTGAGGCAACCATTCATCCTGAATATGAGCAGACCCAAGTTCTGTATTAATAATGTCGTACAAGGCACTTTTAGAGCAGAGAATCATCGCGATCCAATTTGCCTCTAACTTCGCCATTTGTGGTGAGTAACCTAAATAAGTAATTAGAGTCCTAATGTATGCTCTTCTTCTTGAGTATTCTTCATTCTTCCAACGTTGGCCTACTGTATAAAGAAAATTGATAATATTATTTACATTTAGATCACTCAAAAAGTCATAATGAAGTATTTGTGACAAAATTTCATGGTTCAGAGAATCTATCTTTACTTTTTTTTCTTCAAAAGTGATCTCATAACCTTTTTCTTCAGTAGAAACTATTTGACCATTTATAATCAATGGTAAGTGTTTTTCCATATCAAAAGCTCTCCTTCTAATTTGGAAAAACATTAGTTCTTAGCATTTGAGATTGAAAGAAATTTCATGTCAAAATATAAATAACATTACATCAATCAAACTAATTAGGTTTTATATAAACTAATGGCATTATAGTTTATATTGATTATAGTTATTCATGACATTTAAATAGGTTATAAATTTCAGTTATTTCTATTGTTAGACTCATCAAATGTTTGATAATGATAACCATTAACTCATGCATAAATACAACATACTTTAATTAGAATCTTTTCTTGTAAAGCAATCTAGGCCAAGTTAGCTCAGGCGCTTAAACAAAAGCACATATGGAAAATATGCAAAACAATGCATAATCTATAAAATTAGATACACAAAATCACACCATACACACCGAAAAGACCATGCATAAAAAAGGGGCTTAGGTGGAAAGTTTGTTCAAAATTACCCCGCCACGCATTAAAACCTAAACTTAAGCATCGCTACATTTAACGATTGCCCCAGAGTGGTTTTAAATTTTCAGAAATCGACATCAATTAAATTTTCATTTTGACTTTCAGATTAGAAATTGCAAAAAGCGGAAAACTTAATTCTTATATATCAACAACTTAAAAGTGGCACATTCCTTTCATTGCATATATTACAAATCAATGAGAGGGCGAATCATGAAAAGGACATCACTACTACTCGGGTCTCTTCTGGTAAGCGCATACGTCAACGCTGCACCGTTTGATACCTGCCCAAGCAAGGCATATTTGTTCCAATCAACCCCGGTTCAAATCTATGGCGTCAATTTGGTTACAGGTTCTACGACTCTTTTAGAGGACGACACAGGTTTGGCTTCGGGCATTAACGGTGTAGGTTTTAACTTCACTGACCGTTATATCTACGGCTACGACACCACAAATAAAAAGATTGTTCGTCTTGGTCAAGACTTCCAAGCAGAGACGCTTGATGTTTCTGGTCTTCCTACCGACCACACGTTTTACGTAGGTGACGTTTACAACCACGTCTACTACTTGTACCGCAAAGGCAAAGGACTTTTCTCCATTGACCTTTCTCCACTCGATTCTGATCCAAATGCGACATTGAGCATCGTGAAAATTAGTTCAACAGCGACGGTGAACCTAACCGACTTTGCATTCCATCCAGGCGACGGTTCCCTTTACGGCATCGACAATAATTCTGGAGTGCTGTACCAGTTCAACCCATCGAATGGTAATACGACTGCGATAGGTGATACAGGCGAGTTAGGTACATTTGGTGCTGGTTATTTCGATGTTAACGGCAACTATTACGTATCACGCAACCAAGACGGAAAAATCTATCGCATTGACCTATCAGCCGGCAATTCCGCCAATATCGCTGCCGGCATTGTTCCTGCGGTCGAGTTTGTTTCTAACGGCCCAAGTTCAAGCCAAAATGACGGTGCTCGATGTGCCAATGCGCCTGTGATTGACGAAGACGATCCGATCGACTTTGGTGACGCACCGGACACTTACAGTACAACGCTTGCTTCAAATGGTCCACGTCACGAAGTCGATGACGTTACTTGGCTCGGGTCTGTCGGTCCAGACGGTGATTCTGATGGGCAAGCAGACGACAACGCAGTTGGTGCTGCCGATGAAGATGGCGTTGGTTTTGTTGCTGCTCTCGACCCAGGCTTGAGTTCCGTTATCGAAGTAACCGCATCAACAACAGGCTATCTATCCGCTTGGTTTGACTGGAACCGCGATGGTGACTTTGATGATGATGGCGAGCAAGTCTTCACCAATGAGCTTCTCGCTGCGGGTAGCAACTCCCTTCCGTTTGTTGTTTCTGCCGCTGCGACCGCCGGTTCAAGCTGGAGCCGTTTCCGTTTTAGTCAACAAACTGACCTTAATTATGATGGTGGTTCAACATCAGGCGAGGTGGAAGATCACCCAATCACAATAACGGCTAATGGTTACGCTGTGGAGCACTTCCCAGCAGTAGACGATTACGCATCCGTTGCTTATGAAGACAACTGGCCATATACAGCGGACTATGACATGAATGATGTCGTTGTTGACCTACAAATCACAGAAACCACGTTGGCTGGTCATGTCGAAAACATCAAAATCTCGGGCAAATTGGTCGCTTACGGTGCCACCTATAAAAATGGCTTTGCTATTCGATTACCTGGTGTATCACGAAGCAGTATCGAAACCGCGTTGACAACACTGACATTTGATGGTGTTGAGCAAGCGTCAAACGGACTGGAAAGCATCTCTGATGAAGCAATATTTATCATTGGTGAAGACATGAGTGTTCACGCAAGCAGCAGCGGTGGATGTACTTTCTTTAGAACCGAATTTGACTGTGATACCAATACTGCACTGTTGGATTTTACCCTCAACATCTACTTTACAGAAGGTTCTGATCGATCTGCGATAACCGATATGCCATACGACCCGTTCATCTTTGCAACACCAAATACTTACCATGGCGACGGCATCACTTTCCAACCAGGTCGTAAATGGGAAGTGCACTTACCTGGACAAGCACCAACTGAGCAATTCGATACATCCTTATATGGCCGAGGTGTCGATGCAAGTTTGAATGGCTCAAACAACTACTTCAAAACAGCAACTTACCTTCCTTGGGCTCTACTTATTGTAGAAGACTGGGAGTGGCCTTTAGAACGAATTGACATGGTTGAAGCCTACCCTGCATTCCAAACTTGGGCTGAGTCTGGAGGTACAGAGAGCGAAACCTGGCACCAATCACCAACAGCCGACAAGTGCTACAACCGTCCATAGGGAGATAATATTATGAAATACTTAACCACAATCATTATGGGATTAGCACTAACGGCATGTGGCGGTGGCGGCGGTGGTGGAGGCGGCAGTAGCAGCGACGATGATAGTTCAACACCACCACCAGCACCACCTCCAACAACAGTGACGGTTCCGGAAGAAGAGACCACCATGCAGGATTTAGTGGTACCAGAAGGCTTTAACTACAATCCAGTGAAAGAAGGCACACTTAGTGTCGATATCAGTGGTTTCTCTTCTCAACGTGCGCATTTAAGCTTGTATAAGGACTTCCAAGAAGACAGCGCAGGTAACTACAAAGCCAGTTACCCCAGCAAAGTGGCTTCTATACCCTTGAGCAATGGCCAAGCAGATTTTGATTTCAATATCTCTGACAGCCAAGGTGATTTACTGGTCGAGATTTGGTTTTACGATGGCACTGACCCAATTCGACGAGTTATTTCCACCAGTGATACGAGCTTAACGTTGTAGTCTCTGACCAAACCGAAAGGTAATAACGGTACGAACAACAAGCTTTACCGCATAATTGTCCATACTTTAACTTAAAAATCGCATCGTTCTTTTGAACATGCGATTTTTTTATTGTAAAACAGAAGGATTACTGAAGATGCGGGAAAACACGTTGGACAACCCCAAAACCTACATTTTTGTCTTTTCAGGTACCATACTGCTGTTAGTTTTTGTGCTTTGGTTAACATCATCAGAGAAAAACCAAACCGTCACTACAACGGTGATAAGTAATACATTAACTCAATCGCTTGACGGACAACGCCGATACTTAACCATCGATTTACCTGAACAAGGTCAAGCACCTATCTCGGTCCCTGTAACGGTAAATTGCCCAGTAGGTTCAACGGTGACATTCAACCAAACCACAGGTTCTCTCTTCGAGCAGCCGCTCACATTTTTGAAATGCGAATAAGCCTATTCTGCTCATTTATACAACGGCTTCATGCCATGGTAAGGAAGCACAAAACATGCAAGCACTGATTACTGTCAATGAATTACAACCACTCTTAGGTAAACCAAACCTTAAGCTCTTAGATGCGAGCATTGCTTTTCAAATTCCATCCGAAACAAAGAAAATTCAGAACCAATGGATTTCTGGTACGCAGCGTTTTGATTATGACAATAACTTTTGTTTACCGAATTCCCCCCTTCCCCACATGATGCCAACGGAAGCTGACTTCAATAACCGCGCACAACAGTTGGGGCTGAATAACGATGATCTCATCGTGATCTATGACAACTCAGGCACCCTAGCAGCACCAAGAGCATGGTGGATGTTAAAAGCAATGGGGCATAACAATGTTCGTGTTTTGAATGGCGGTTTACCCGCTTGGATTGACGCGGGTTTCCCCGTCGTAGACACACTTGTACAACCCAAAGAACTAGGTAATTTTTCTGGCAAATTGGATGAAAAGGCATTTTTAGATGCCCAAGCGGTTCTTAGCCACTCAAATCACCAAAGTGCAAATATTATTGATGCTCGTTCCAAGGCTCGTTTTTTAGGTGAAGTGCCAGAACCTCGAGAAGGTCTACGCAGTGGGCACATTCCGCATGCGGTTTGCTTGCCGTTTCAAGAACTATTAACGGACGGTCACATTAAGCCAAATTCAGAGTTGCAACAGATATTTAGCGAACTAACAATAAATAATGATAAATCAATCATTTTCAGTTGTGGTTCTGGTGTCACTGCGTGCATTTTGTTACTAGCAGCGTATCAACTAGGCATGCAAAAACTATCGGTTTATGACGGGTCATGGACAGAATGGGGCGCAGACCAATCCCTACCTATCGAGTGCTAATTTAGGAGCTATCAAAATAATATGATCGGATTAAAGAAGAACATTTGGACGCTGTACATAACGCTTTTCGCAATTAGCGTCGGTTTGTTTTCTTTATTTGGTCATTATCACTACGAATCCACCCTCGATAAATACAAAGACAAGCAGCTCTTACAATTGGAGCTGTTTGCTTCATCGGTCGATTCACTCTTTAAAGCACAAGAAACCCTTCTTGAAGTTGTCGGTCATCAGCTTGTTGAGCAAAATGACTTCACGCGCACCGCCTCTCTTCAGATGCGTCCGCTGCTAGACAATCTTATGAGTATCCACCCAGCAATCGCTGCATTTGGTTTAACAAACCCTCAAGGAGATTACCTTGCAATAAGCTCCAACTTAGATTTGCAAAAACTAAAGAACCTCAATCAAAATCCGCAAACCAAAGACACATTCATTGCCGCACTTGAATCTAATCATATGGTCGTTGGACGCACGTATTTTATGCCTGCTCTCGATTCATTGGTGATCCCAATTAGAAAAGCAATTCGTGATAAACAGGGACGAGTCACTGCTGTAATGACGGCAGGCTTCAAAATGAATTCTTCCTTGGTCTTTAGAAATGATATTCATGCCAACGAGCACAATCGCGTTTCCCTAGTACGTGAAGATGGCTACTTAACGTTTACATCCGCAGAGCAGGCGACGGTTTACAGTTATAACCATCCTGCTGATGGCCATAAAAAATCAATCGTTTTTGAGCAAGTAGACAAAAAATATGGCTGGAGCCGAGATACTGTCAAATCACTAGCGAGCGCGGTAAATATTGTTGCAGATGATCCTAGAATCAATCAACTCGTGACGTTAAAGTATTTGCCTGACTATAAACTTTGGGCTTCTTCATCTACTGATCTCAGATATATCCAAAGTGGATTCTTTGAGCAATTCGCTCTTTATTCCATCGTATTCATTTTCATTCAAGCTGGTTTTTATGCGCTCGTCCGCTCCATTGCGAACAACGAATTGGCGACGCGAGAGAAACTCTTATATCAAGCGCACCATGACCACCTCACTCTCCTGCCCAATCGTGAATATTTGCGAACCCACATCGGTCGCTGGCTAGGAGGGGCTTCCAACCCTTTTACTCTGATGTTTATTGATGTCGATAACTTTAAATCGGTCAACGACACACACGGCCATGAATTTGGCGACGAAGTGTTAAAACAAATTGCTCAGCGCCTAAAAACGTTTGAAGCGGAAGGACGATTGATTATCCGAGAAGCCAGTGATGAGTTCATCCTTCTTGTCAATCTCGTAGATAAAGCCAGCATCAATACGCTTGCTAGCGATCTCATCGCTTATTTATCCGAACCTTACATTGTTAAAGACAACCAATTCTTACTCAGTTGCAGCATTGGTATTGCACTTTACCCATCCCATGGCAACAACCTAGATGCACTGCTTCGCTCAGCCGATATTGCGATGTACCAAGCGAAAAAAGAGCGAAACACCTACAGCTTGTTTGACCAACAGATGCATGTAAAGCACTTGCACAAAATGCGCATCGAACAGCGTTTAAGACTAGCCATCGAGAGACAAAGCCTGTTTATGGTTTATCAGCCTCAACTGAACGTAAATGGACAGGTTTATGGCGTGGAAGCGTTGATTCGCTGGCAAGACGAAGAGCTTGGTTTTGTACCACCCAATGAATTTATTCCTTTGGCCGAAAGCTCTGGTTTAATGGTTCGTCTGGGAGAGTTGATAATAGAAAAAAGCCTTATTGATATGGCAAGGTTGATGGCAACTTCACACCAACCGATTCAAATGTCGATCAACATATCGGTCAAGCAATTTATTCAGGTAAACTTCGTCGACAATCTCCTTGCATCGATTGAAAAACATGGTGTTGACCAAAATCGAATTACGTTGGAGATAACCGAAAACTTGTTCATTGAGGATTTGGACAAGTTCGCACCGATTTGCGAACGCTTACACCAATTAGGCTTTAAAATTTCACTGGATGACTTCGGTACGGGTTACTCTTCTTTGAGTATGCTGAGAGCCCTTCCAATTGATGAGGTAAAGATTGATAAAAGCTTTGTCGATAACATCGAAGAGGACGAAAAAGCCCTCAACATGGTGCAAAACATCATCGCCATTGGTAAGAATTTTGGTATGAAGGTCTTAGCGGAAGGTGTAGAAACAAAGCAACAACGTGATCAGCTTGCTGTTTGTGGTTGCGACCTAATCCAAGGCTACTTCTATTCCAAACCACTGCTTTTTGAGGCGTTGATAGAATTTGCACAACAAAGCAGCAATGAAAAAGCCGTCGCAGAATAACAACGGCTTGTTTTCATTATTACGTTAGTGTCATCGTAAACCAGCGAAAAAGATGCCTTCGAATGCTTACTTCTGCATTTCTTTATACATCACTTCGACGAGCTCACCTTTCGGATCGCCAGACAGCTCCCAAGTAAAAATACCGCCGAGTTTTGCTTGTTTAGCCCAATCTGCTTTGGCTTTAATTGAACGCTGATCTTCAAACGAAATAAAAACTTTCTTATCTGGATTCCACAAATAAGGAGCTTGTGATTGCTCGTCATATTTGTATTCGTAACCTTGTTTAGCACTGTAGTTCTTCATCAAATCCCAGAACATGAAATAGCCATTCTCACCAGTACCAAACTGCGCACCTTGTTCTGAAACCAAATCCTGTGTTGGCAAATCACCGGAGAAGTCTTTAGTCCCTTGCCAGCCGCGTCCATAGAAAGCAGCACCAATCACCAACTTCTCACTAGGGATACCCAATTCAATCATCTGGTTAATGAAAACATCTGCGCCCATGCCCCACCAGCTGCGTTCGGTAGCGTGCAAGTTAGTCGTATGTCCAGTTTGTTGACCCCAACCACCTAGAAAGTCGTAAGTCATTGCGAACATATTCGTTAGGTAAGGTTGTGCCGCTTTCCAATCAATGCCTGCCGCTTTTGAACCAACGCCCACTGCCGTAGAAAGCTCATATTCGCGTTTTGTTTGTTTCGCTAATGCATCTAAGTCACCACGCATGGTTTTTACAAGATAAGTGAATGCATCACGTTCTAACGCTTTCTGCTCATCGGTCAGTTTGGTATCAGGGTTCCAAGGCGATGTGGTTAAACCGCCGCCACCTGGGTATTCCCAGTCAAGATCGATCCCATCGAAGAAATCGTAATGAGCAATTAACTCGACGGCCGTTTTTGAGAACTGATCCATCGCTTGCTTGTTCTTCGCCATTGCGTGAAACGGTTCAGACATGGTCCAGCCACCAAAAGAAGGCAGAATTGTTAAATCAGGATATTGCTTCTTAAGCTCAGCGAGTTGAGCAAAATGCCCCTTGTAAGGCACTTTGACAGAAACTGGGCCAAAATCTTTCTCAAGCGCGGCTTCGGTATCAACAAGAATCGCGGTGTAAGGTTCTTTGCCTTCGCATTGTTTGGCAACGAGCTTTTGAACCGTTTCCGACGCACCAGTATGAGGACCACACATGCTTAAAAATGCGTAAATAATATGGGTAAGGTTGTCCGCTGGGATGTCTTTCACTGTGTATGGGTTTTCAGCATTCGCGTATTGCCAATCAGCGAAGTAGCCTGCAACGACCTTTTGCTCAGCTTGAGCAACCCCAGTTAACCCCGTAAATAGTGCAGCTGCGAGAAGTGTTTTTTTCATGGTTTCCTCCAGAGTAATCAATTCCAAATTACTCCTGAGGAATATTTTTAACTTGCAAACGAAATCAGGCTGCGAGTGATCTATAAATCCTCGCAGCCTGATTACATAAGTTGCATATTATTTGTGCTAAACCTCTGATGCTTCGCTATCGTGCATTTGCTCATCTAAGTTCAAAACGGTAAGTGCGTTACTCACACTCGTCGCGATAACATCAATAACTCCAGTTCTCAATGCTCCTAGTAGCGCAAGAGGTTTACTGTTTTCTGCGGCAATGGCGATGACTTCAGCAATGGGGCGGAATTCATCAATCCCTAAACCTATCACTCGATCGCTCATGACAGTGTTTGCCACGTTCCCATGAATATCAAAGAAATCATATCCAGCAAAGTCTCCGACAACACCTTGCATCAATCGTGATTGCACGACTTCATCTGGAGTAAACCAACCAAGGTCAACCATGTAACTGTTTTCACTCATATCACCGATGCCGACCAAAGCGACATCAGCTTTACGTGCAAGATCTAGCGTTTGTTTGACCGTCGCGTTTTGCATAAACGCAACTTTTTGCTCTCGGTTTTCTGCATAAGCTGGTGCGTACAAGGTTTCAGAAGTGCCACCGTATTTCTTCGCAAACTGTCGGCAAATATGGTCGGCGTTAAACATACCACCACGCGGGTGAATACCACCGATGCCACACACGAATTTACAATCTCGCGGGGTAATTACACCAACGTGATGTGCGACAGAAGACACGTTTCGCCCCTGCCCTACAGACACCACCATGCCATTTTTGAGCGTGCTGGTTAAATAGTTAGAAACCAAGCCCGAAACCTGCAATCGTTGTGCTTCTTCATTCGGCTGGTCGAGCGCAACCAATGCTCGCTTAACACCAAATCGTTCAATTAGACGTTGTTCAATTTTGGCGCTAAATACTGGGTGATACTTTACGGTAATTTCGACAATGCCTTCATCACGTGCCTGCTTTAGCATTCGGCCAACTTTGGCACGTGAAATCGCGAATTTTTTTGATATTTCTTCTTGCGTCGCACCATCCTGATAATAAGCAACGGAGATCTCCGTCAACAAGTCTGTGCTTTCAATAGAAATATCTTGGTTAGAACTGCTCATGGTTTTCTCGCCCTTTTAGAGGATCGACATTGTATGCGGTAGTGAGCATCTGCTCATTGACTTAGCATATGTTACCTAGCAATTTTAACGTTACATTTGCTCACTGCAATAACATTTTCTCAGTGGCAATTTGTCACTTTTAGATGACTGTTCAAGCCTTGAACAATAAGGGCAAACGTTTAATTCGTTCAACGACTAAACATCCAAGAAAAAAACGTTGATGAAGCTCACTATAAGTCAGCTTCCCCGATTGACTTTCAGCATGGATAGGATAAATATGGACACATCATTTACTCAGCTACCGATCATATGTTCAGAGCAAATGTTCGGTACCGAAATTTTCCGTAGTTGGTTGAGCAGATGTCTCGTTAATTATGATGAGACGATTGGCCGACTCGCTTGCAAATGCACAAGCTGTGGTTCAGATAACCACACTTAAGCCCATTTATATAGGATGATCGATTATGAGCAACAAGTTAGAGCAACTTCGTAAACTAACGACTGTAGTAGCGGACACTGGTGAAATTGACGCAATCAAAAAGTACCAACCAGAAGATGCGACAACTAACCCATCTCTTATCCTAAAAGCGGCTCAAATCGAAGAGTACGCGCCTCTGATCGATGCTTCTATCGAGTACGCAAAAGCGCAAAGCAATGATAAAGCACAACAAGTTCAAGACACTTGTGACATGCTTGCTGTAAACATCGGTAAAGAAATTCTGACAACGATTCCAGGTCGTATCTCAACAGAAGTAGACGCTCGTCTTTCTTACGATACAGAAGGCAGCGTGGCTAAAGCTCGCCAGCTTGTGAAAATGTACAACGATGCAGGCATCACTAACGATCGCATCCTAATCAAACTAGCTTCTACTTGGGAAGGTATCCGTGCTGCTGAAATCCTAGAGAAAGAAGGCATCAACTGTAACCTAACGCTTCTATTCTCATTCGCACAAGCTCGCGCATGTGCTGAAGCTGGCGTATTCCTAATCTCTCCATTCGTTGGTCGTATCATGGACTGGTACAAAGCGAAAGAAGGTCGTGACTTCGAAGCATCTGAAGATCCAGGCGTAATTTCAGTAACTGACATCTACAACTACTACAAAGAGCACGGCTACAACACGGTTGTTATGGGCGCAAGTTTCCGTAACATCGGCGAGATCCTAGAACTTGCTGGTTGTGACCGTCTAACTATCGCTCCTGCTCTTCTAGCTGAACTAGAAGCGGCTGAAGGTGAGGTAGTTGAGAAGTTGGTTGACTCTAAGGGCTCGAAAGAGCGCCCAGCGCCAATGACTCATGCTGAGTTCCTATGGGAGCACAACCTAGATGCTATGGCAGTTGAGAAAGTTGCAGAAGGTATCCGCAACTTCGCCGTTGACCAAGGCAAACTAGAAGACATGATCGCAGCTAAGCTGTAATCACACAGAATTAAAAAAGGGGAACGTTTGCGTTCCCCTTTCAATTTCCAATTCCAATATTGAAAGACTGGTAGTTATTATGGACCGTAAAAATCTAGCTAATGCTATTCGTGCACTAAGCATGGATGGTGTACAACAAGCAAACTCTGGCCACCCAGGCGCACCTATGGGTATGGCTGACATCGCTGAAGTACTTTGGCGCTCTCACCTGAACCACAACCCATCGAACCCAGAGTGGGCTGATCGTGACCGTTTCGTGCTATCTAACGGTCACGGCTCTATGCTGATCTACTCTCTACTGCACTTAGCAGGCTACGAGTTGTCTATCGATGATCTTAAGAACTTCCGTCAGCTTCACTCTAAAACTCCTGGTCACCCAGAGTACGGCTACGCACCAGGTATCGAGACAACAACTGGTCCTCTAGGTCAAGGCATCACTAACGCAGTTGGTATGGCGATGGCTGAGAAAGCGCTAGCGGCACAGTTTAATAAAGAAGGCCACGACATCGTTGATCACTTCACTTACGTGTTCATGGGCGACGGCTGTCTAATGGAAGGTATCTCGCATGAGGCATGTTCTCTTGCTGGTACGCTAGGCCTAGGTAAACTGATCGCATTCTGGGATGACAACGGCATCTCTATCGACGGTCACGTTGAAGGTTGGTTCTCTGACGACACGCCTAAGCGTTTTGAATCTTACGGCTGGCACGTTATCCCAGCAGTAGATGGTCACGATGCTGAAGCAATCAATGCTGCTATTGAAGCGGCAAAAGCAGATCCTCGCCCTACGCTGATCTGTACTAAAACCATCATCGGTTTTGGTTCACCAAACAAATCTGGTTCGCACGACTGTCATGGTGCACCACTAGGCGCTGAAGAAATTGCAGCGACACGTAAACAACTTGGTTGGGAGCACGGTCCTTTTGAAATTCCGTCGGAAGTCTACGCAGAGTGGGATGCGAAAGAAGCAGGCGCAGCTAAGGAAGCAGCGTGGAACGAGAAACTTTCTGCTTATGAAGCAGCATACCCCGAGTTGGCGGCTGAGTTTAAGAGACGAGTAAACGGCGACCTACCAGCGGAATGGGAAGAGAAAGCAAACGCAATCATTGCTGATCTTCAAGCTAACCCAGCGAACATCGCATCACGTAAAGCATCTCAAAACGCACTAGAAGCGTTTGGTCAAATGCTTCCAGAATTCATGGGTGGCTCAGCTGACCTAGCGCCTTCTAACCTAACCATGTGGTCAGGTTCTAAATCTCTAGAAGCAAGCGACTTCTCTGGTAACTACATTCACTACGGTGTACGTGAATTCGGTATGACAGCGATCATGAACGGTATCGCACTACACGGCGGTTTTGTTCCTTACGGCGCAACGTTCCTAATGTTTATGGAATACGCTCGTAACGCAATGCGTATGGCTGCTCTGATGAAAATTCAGAACATCCAAGTTTACACGCACGACTCTATCGGTCTTGGCGAAGATGGTCCAACTCACCAACCAGTTGAGCAAATTGCATCTCTACGCCTAACGCCAAACATGAGCACATGGCGTCCATGTGACCAAGTTGAGTCTGCGGTAGCTTGGAAACTTGCGATTGAACGTAAAGATGGTCCGTCGGCTCTTATTTTCTCTCGTCAAAACCTAGCGCAACAAGAACGTACAGCTGAGCAAGTTGCAGATATCGCGAAAGGTGGTTACATCCTGAAAGACAGCGATGGCAAACCTGAGCTGATCCTTATTGCGACAGGTTCTGAAGTTGAACTAGCAGTGAAAGCAGCTGAGCAACTAACGGCTGAAGGTAAGAAAGTACGTGTTGTATCAATGCCTGCGACAGACACCTTCGACAAGCAAGACGCGGCTTACCGTGAATCAGTACTGCCATCAGACGTAACAGCACGTATCGCTATCGAAGCGGGCATTGCTGACTTCTGGTACAAGTACGTTGGCTTCGATGGTCGTATCATCGGTATGACAAGCTTCGGTGAATCTGCACCAGCTGACCAACTGTTCGAAATGTTTGGCTTTACTGTAGAAAACGCAGTAAACACAGCAAAAGAACTGCTAGCTTAATCGCTTAGTATTATCAGTTTTCTCTATTGCGAATGTGAAAACTGAAAAGCCCCGCTCTCTGCAGCGGGGCTTTATTTTATCTATCGATTATCGATGACGAATCCTAAAGCATCTAATCCAAGTTACTTCTCTTCAAACTGAATCGCAATTCGATAGAAGTCTTGTACTTGCTCTTTCAATTGTTGGCTGTTTTGCTCAACGGAGTGC
This sequence comes from Vibrio sp. MMG023, assembly GCF_021654215.1. Taxonomy (NCBI): domain Bacteria; kingdom Pseudomonadati; phylum Pseudomonadota; class Gammaproteobacteria; order Vibrionales; family Vibrionaceae; genus Vibrio; species Vibrio sp. MMG023. The sequence continues at coordinate 117,967 of NZ_JAKFZP010000004.1, forward strand.
GTCGCTGCTAAGTTCTGCTCTGCGGTAGAAGCAATCGAATGAATGTGTTGATTCACATCGCTAGATAACTGGAGCTGCTTATTCGCGGAATCAGCAACGTTGACCATTAATCCGCTCATGCTCTGCATCATTTGCTCAACTTCAGACAGGCGTAATGCGCTCTGTTCAGCGACCTGTGAGCACGTGTCCGTTTGATCTTTATTGGCGATAATGTCTTTTTGCCAGCTTTGAATCGTTGCCAGCATCGCTTCAATGGAAGCTTGAATTTGATCCGTCGCATTGGAAGTCCGTCCGGAAAGGGCTCTCACCTCGTCAGCAACGACGGCAAATCCACGTCCTTGCTCACCCGCTCTTGCAGCTTCAATGGCCGCATTCAACGCAAGTAAGTTAGTTTGGTCAGCAATCCCGCCTATCTCTTCCATCAATTGGCTTACCTTCTGAGCTTGGTCACTCAACTGATAAGTGGTCTCCGTGGCTTTTTCTGCTTGTAAGCTCAACTGTGACAAATTGATATGAGTTTGATCGATGGTTTCTTTCGCCATTAGACAAGACTTCAGTGTGTCATCGATCAATAGATGCGCGTCATGGGTGCTCGATGACACTGAATTGGCAGACGCTTCCATCGAATCCGCCGCATCGCGAACTTCATGAATGTCTTTATTTTGCTGTGTCAATGCTGTGAGTACTTCTGCCGTAGTATGACTCTGCTCTTCTGCGCAATTTTGTAATGGCATTGCTGAATCGGTCATTCGACCAAGTACCGTACGAATACGAGCCGACAGCATTTTGATATGAAAATCAGCGATAGAAAACGGCTTATTACCTGAATACACCAAACGACTTACACTGTCGTATTGCAACTGAAGTTTCTTAAACTGTTGTGGCGTATCAATGAGTTCTTGACGGAAAAGCAATGCCAGAACCCCTGCAGGCAGTAATGACGCCAGCCAAGCTAGAGGGCCATCTAGAGCTAAAGCGAAGCTCGTCATTGGCGCAACAAGTGCACCTAAAAGAATGCCATAACGCAGTGTTTCATTGAGCTTTAACGACCAAGTTCTACCAGACTTCTCTGCTTTCAACAGCCCCTGATACGCTTTAGCCGCAATATCTACCCATTCTCGCTTAGGTTTCACTCGAACCGATTGGTAACCTACAACTTCGTGTCCTTCATAGATTGGCGTTACATAAGCATCCACCCAATAATAACCGCCTGACTTAGTTTTGTTTTTCACAATACCTCGCCAAGCTTTTCCTTGTTTCAAACGTGTCCACATATCGCCGAATGCCGCTTTAGGCATATCACTATGGCGTACAATGTTATGGTTTTGACCAAGTAATTCTTCAGAGGTGTATTCAGCAATTCGGCAAAACGCATCGTTGCAATAAGTGATCACACCTTTTAAGTTTGTGGTAGAAACCAATTCATCGGTTTCTGAGAAGAGCGTTTCTTGAGCTTTGAGAGAAGATTGGGCTGACATAGATAGACTTCTATAATTATTATTAATTGCGACAGGTTGTATACACGAATGTTGTTTTTATTACAAAATGCTAGAGAAAAAATCTTACCGATGCGACATTTCAAGCCTAAAAAACTTACTTAGATAACAATAATTAACCAGCAAATCTAAACAATGTGAACTTCTAGACAAAAAAGACCCGGTTATAATGACCGGGTCTTATAAATTTCTATTAACGGTTACGCAGCTTGAGACTGAGTATCGTTATTCGCTTTAAGCACGAACACTACCATCACGAAAATAACGAACGGAAGTACATATAGGTTTAGATTTTGCCATCCCACCGTCGACTCCAACCAACCAGAGAGCAATGCAGTAATCGTCACGCAACTGAATACAAAGAACTCATTGAATGCCTGAGCTTTGCTTTTGTTCTTAGCCTCATAACTTTGGCTAAATAAGCTTGTTGCGGCGATAAACATAAAATTCCAGCCAACCCCAAGTAAAATCAACGCCGTGCTGAAGTGCCAGATTGAAAGGCCATGCATGTTGATCGCAATACACGCAATAAACAAAACGCCACCAGCTAATATCAACTTCTTAGCCCCAAACTTCTCAATCAAACTTCCGGTGAAGAAAGCCGGCACAAACATGCCTAATACGTGCCATTCAATAACACCTGCCGCTCTCGTGAAATCGAAACCACAACCAATCATCGCAAGTGGTGTCGCAGTCATAAGAATGTTCATTACTGCATAAGCCACCATGGCTGCCATCACGGCAATCATGAAGTTTGGCTTTCTAATGATCGCAGTAATCGAATCTGGCTTAGTATCAATTGACTGTGCGTGAGCCGGAGGGAACTGAATAGTTTGTAGCAATATTAAGGCCGTAACATAGAGCACAATCAAAACAGCAAAAGCACTGATATAGAGCCCGCCATCCGACCATTGTTGTGAATAAACCGCTAAGTTTGGTCCTAATACAGCCGCCAATACGCCACCAGCCATCGATATAGAAATTGCTCTATGCCTTGCAGATTCATCACATACTTCAATGGCAGCGAACCGATATAAAGTGCCAAAACCGATGCCAATACCCAACAAAAAGGTAGCAGTACAAAAAAGAGTGAAGTTTTGTTGTGACAATGCGTAAGTCGCCAACGAAGCACCAAGAATACCAATGACGTTACCGAGGCTAAAGCCCAGTCGTCGTCCCAGTTTCCCCATAATTAAAGAAGCGGGAATCGTTGCTGACATTAACCCTAAAAATTGCAACGCGACAGGTAGAGTAATCATGCTTGATGACGGGGCAATTTGTTTACCGATCAGGGCAATAACTGAAATCAGTAAGATGTTTCCTGTCATGAGCAAAGCTTGGCAAAGTGACAGTAACCAGACGTTTCTGTTCATCTCATTCCTTGAGTATTTCTAATCTATGCAATTACATTAGCGGATTTGGTCCATAAATACATGAGATAGTTGCATACGGTTAAGTACAATGAACGCGCAATTATGACAACCAATAACTCCAAAGCGCTCAGAAATGAAAAAAGCCAGCGCTGTGCTGGCTTTCATTCATTTCAAGCTTATTGGCTTATTTTGCTCGACGAGCTTTAATAGAGTCTGATAGCTGGCGTAGAACCGTCTCAGTATCTTCCCAACCAATACAAGCATCGGTAATCGATTGGCCATAATTTGCGACCTTACCATCCACAAGATCCTGACGACCTTCAACAAGATGCGATTCAATCATCACACCGAAGATCGCGTCTTCACCACCAGCGATCTGTTCTGACACATCATCAGAAACCAACATCTGACGTTTGAACTGCTTAGAACTGTTGGCGTGGCTAAAATCAATCATCACTTTCTTAGGTAGACCCGCAGCATCCAGTTCATCCTTAATTTGAGCAACGTGCGCAGCGCTATAATTCGGCTCTTTACCACCACGGAGGATGATATGACAGTCCGGGTTACCTGCTGTTTCTACGATTGCAGAATGGCCGTATTTAGTAACAGATAAGAAGTGGTGAGAAGCGCTTGCTGAGCGAATCGCATCGCTCGCGATCTTAATGTTGCCATCTGTACCATTCTTAAAGCCAACAGGGCAAGACAGGCCAGAAGCAAGTTCGCGGTGAACCTGAGACTCTGTCGTTCGCGCACCAATCGCACCCCAGCTGATAAGATCCGCAACGTATTGTGGCGTGATCATATCAAGGAATTCGCTCGCGGTCGGTAAGCCCATATCGGTCAGATCAAGAAGAAGCTTACGGCCAATGCGTAACCCGTCATTTAACTTAAATGTGTCGTCTAAGTACGGGTCGTTAATAAGTCCTTTCCAACCTACCGTTGTACGTGGTTTCTCAAAGTAAACACGCATCACGATTTCTAGTTGGTCGCCGAGTTCATCACGCAACACTTTTAACTTTTTACCGTACTCTACCGCCGCTTCTGGGTCATGAATTGAACAAGGGCCAACAATGACAAGTAAACGGTCGTCTTTGCCTTCCAGAATGTTGTGAATGGCATTTCGGCATTCAAAAGTAGTCGAAGAAGCAGTTTCAGTTGCCGGAAATTTTTCTAATACTGCAACGGGTGGCAATAGCTCTTTTACTTTATTAATTCTTACATCATCAGTTTGAAACATTACTTCTACTTCCTAGTTACTATCCCTGACCCACTATTTTGACCCAACTTTACTCAGTGCAACATTGTTCACAAAGCAAGCAATAACAAGGGCTGTAGGCTCATTTAATTGTGTCGATGGAAGTAACTTATCGACTTCACAGTAGACTTGCAATCACTTTTTCTAAAAAAATGCAAATTAACACCTAACGTTCATTTCAAAACACAGCGTACATTTAAGTTTACGAAAAAAGTTCAATAAAATTAGTTATTTTCTTAAAAATATAAAAATCTTGTCTACAATGTAAGAAATATCAGAAGTTTGTGAGGGAGTTCGCGACTAAAAGTGTAGCAAGATCTAAGATATTGTTGCTTGATGTTAAATTAAATGACTATTAAACTAATTTCTTATAACTACCTAGTTTTACTCAAATTGTTAAAACAAAGTAGAAGTTAATATGCAATCAATACAAGGAAACATTATGAACAAAGTAGCAATTGCAGTAGCAGCAGTGGTAGCTGGTGGTTTAATGAGCTCTGCTCATGCTGAGATGTATATCGGGGGCAAAGTAGGCATGACTACTTTAGATGATGCTTGTTATCTAAACAGCCCTTGTGATGATGATGCTTTCGGTGCCGGAATGCACATCGGTTACGATTTCACCGATATCATTGCACTTGAGTATGGCGTTGATTACTTGGGTGACTACAAAGCTAACTTCAAGTCAGGGGCTAATGCTGTAGATACTATCGACGGCGATCTATGGGCACTAACACTTGCACCTAAATTCAACTGGCATCTAAACGACACGTGGAACCTATTCGCGAAAGTTGGTGGTGCTTACATGATTTCTGGTGACGAAAAAGACATCGTGCCTACAGGTTCACTTGGTGCTGAATACACCATTGACCGTAACTGGAGCGTTCGTGCGGAATACCAACGCTACCAAGACATCTCAGACGACGTTCTAGATGATATGGATGCTAACTTCTTCGGCATCGGTGTTAACTACAAATTCGCAGCAGCACCAGTTGTAGCGGCAGTAGTAACAGAAGAGGTGATGGAAGAAGAACCAGTAATGATGACGAAGACGCACCAAGAAGAGTACGGTACAGGTACGTTTGAATTCGACAGTGCAACACTGACTGATTCAGTGTCTGAGCGTCTAGATAACTTCGTTAATTTCTTGAACGAATACCCACAAGCTCAAGTTGAAATTACTGGTTACACAGATAGCTCTGGTCCAGCAGCTTACAACCAAAAACTGTCTGAGCGTCGTGCTCAAGCGGTTGCTGATTACCTAATCGCAGCAGGTATCGATGCAGATCGCTTCACAGTAACTGGTATGGGTGAAGAAGATCCAGTAGCTGACAACAGTACTCATGAAGGTCGCGAACAGAACCGTCGTGTTGTGGTACATGTACCTGAGTTCCAATACGAAGAACTGTCTCAACCTGAATAAGAGTTCCTACTCTGATTTAGTCTAAGGGATGCTTCGGCATCCCTTTTTACTTGCTTCAATTCCTCGCTTTATGCGTCTCATGTTAACGACATTAATCAGGCACCACATAGCTCTCTAGCCTTAACCATTTCCACAACTTAACGCTTAGATCTTATCCAAGCGACACACTCAAACCATTTTAAAACCTTCTTCTTGAACAGCTTTGCCGCCTGAACAACTCAAGACTTAAACAACCCTAAACACTCTTTATCTCTCACCTCGATTCCAAACGAACTTATACTGTCAAGACGGCCTAGAGCTTTCTTTTCGATATTCTTTTTTTAGGTTCTATTGACCTTTCGGGCTAACTTTTTGCAAAGAATGGTTTGCTGTTTATACAAGACAAAGACTTCTTATGTAGCTGGCCTACATAAGAAGTCGACAACGTAGTAGAAGTACCACCGCACCGAAGATTGGTGCGGTCAGTCAGTCGTTAGAAGAAGAGTTTTACACAGAGAACAATGAGCCTAAGTAATGGTCAGCTAATAGTGCAACGAACAGAGCAAGCAAATGGTAGATAGAGAATTTGAAAGTTTCCATAGCGCTGTTTTGTTCAGGTGAGAACTTCAATTTCCACGCATGATACATAAAGCCAATGTTAAGAAGCAAAGAAGAGAAAAGATAAACCGAACCGACCATCCCCACCAGCACAGGCAGAATACAAACGAGCGTGAGTAAAACTGTGTACAGAAGAATCGAAGTTTTGGTGTACTCAATACCATGTGTGACCGGGAGCATTGGAATATCCACTTTTCGATAATCTTCGACCCGATGAATCGCCAATGCCCAGAAATGAGGTGGCGTCCATATAAAGATAATCATCACCAAAAGCCAAGCATGGGCGTGTAACTCTCCTGTGACTGCAGTCCATCCTAAAAGCGGCGGCATAGCACCTGCAATTCCAGCAATTACAATGTTTTGTGGAGTAGCTCGTTTAAGATACATGGTGTAAACCACCGCGTAACCGAGCAAGCTTAAGAACGTCATCCAAGCTGTTAACGGATTAACCAGTGCATACAGAAGTACAAAACCAACAACACCTAACGTAACAGCAAACAACGCGACTGATAACGGATTCGTGTCACCAGAAGGCAGAGGACGCTTGTGAGTTCTGGCCATTCGCGCATCAATTCGGCGATCGATGAGGTGATTAAACGCTGCCGCGGAGCCAGCCATTAAGCCAATTCCGATAAGGCCAATCGCCGCTTGTAGCCAAGGAAAACTGGCCACCGGCGCTAAACTCATTCCGACAATGGCGGTAATCAACATAAGCGCAACGACTTTGGGCTTTGTTAGTTTTAAATAAGTTGAACCGAGCTTCTTCTTACCACTTTCTAGCGGTAACGCGATTTCTTTACTCATAGCGAACTCCTTTCGCTTGATGACTCCAACGAGCTTTACCCTGCCATAGGTAGAACTGACTAACACAGATAAGTGAAAGCATGACCGCTGCGCCTAAATTGTGCGCAACTGCCACATAGATAGGAAGTTGGAACACAACATTGCTTACGCCCAATAGGATTTGGCAAACCAAAGCTAAGCCAATCCATACACCCAAGCGCTGAGAATGGTGTGAGTCTTGTTTTAATAGTAATACGCAGTAAATCAGCACAACACATGCAGTAATGATGGCACCAATACGATGGCTGACATGAATTGTCATTCGAGCTGGGTAATCTAGAACACCAAACTCATAGTTATCAAACCCTGTTTGCCAGAAAGAAAACGCCTCTTTCCAAGATAAGTAACTGGTCCAGTTCCCCTCACAAATCGGTAAAGCGGTGCACATAAGAGCAGCGTAGTTGGATGATGTCCAACCACCAAGCAGGACCTGTGTTAACACTACGCCAAAAGCGATCAAGGAAAAGGTTCTCACGTTTTTTGAAGATGGCGAAAAGTAGAGGCTGTTCTGAGATCTAATCTGACAATAGAACACCGCTTGGAGAGCAAGCAATGTAAATCCGCCCAGTAGGTGCAACATAACAATCACTGGCATGAGTTTTAAAGTTACGGTCCACATTCCCAATGCTGCCTGACCAATAACTAAGACGCAGAGTAGAATCGGAATCGTCGCATCAACACGTTCAGCCCTAACGGCAACAATCGCCATCATCAAAATTACGAGCCCTAAGGTGCCCGCAAAATAACGATGAATCATCTCCAGCCAAGCCTTTCCGTGCTCCACTGCACGTTCTGGAAATAACGCATTCGCTCGAGAAACTTCAGCATCGGTTTGAGGAACGAGTAGTTGACCGTAACATCCCGGCCAATCTGGGCACCCTAAACCTGCATCAGCAAGGCGTGTGTATGCGCCCAGCATAATGACAACGAGGGTAAGACAAAGACTGAACTTAACTAAACGTTCTAACGCCATATCACTCTCTCCCTAACCTACACGTGATAGCTTCAATAGTTTTCGTAGATCCGCCAAAACGTCTTTACTTAACTGAACCAAATCCTCGTTGGCTTCCGGTGTATAGGCCATCACAAGTTGCCCTAATGGATCAACGATCAACATTTGCCCTGCTTGGACTTTTTCCGACAACGAATCATTCATTTGCATCACTATCATCGTTTCGCTCGCACTTGCTGACTGCTTTGATGTCCAGATAACTGGGACGACTCGCTCTTGGTACTTGCCCAACGCAATATGACTCTGCTGCATGAGGTGAAGTTGTTGCTGACACTGTTCTTGGCAATCAGAAGGCAACACATAAGCCAATTGCCACCCTTTTTCACTCAGAGGCGATGTCTGCCCCAATTGTTCAAATGTGGTATAGGGCTCCACCAGCTCACCTCTATTAGTCACACCCGTTTCATACCAGCCTTGACTAAGCACTACTTTGGCAATAATTGCCGGGAGAGCAAAAAGGACAATTAGCGACAACAGTACAATTCTTCCTCTCGTGACCGCTGATGTCATACCTCACCTCCTTGTGAGCGTGAACTTTTGAACCATCGAATGAAGATCATTACAGTGATAAGCAGAAATACACCCGCCATAGCAAACCATTGAAAGGAGTAACCAAAATGCTTAGCACTGGTTAATGGCAAAGGATTCCATGGGAAAGAATACGGCCATCGGACTAAATTGTTTGGCTGTACGACGGTCGGCATTAATTCGACATTAAGTAACTGGCTCAGTTGATTGATGTTGAGGTTTTGCACGCGTATCGTATCGCCAACTTCTGCCATTAAGTCGGAACTCAAAGGGTTCATCGATTTGCGATATAAACGTCCAGTAACCTCGTAAGGGGCTTGTAAAGTTTCTACTTTAGGTAATACAGAGCGTGACGCGCCCCCTTTAACAAACCCTAATTCTAGGAGAATCAATATGGTTGGGTCTTGGGTCAAAGAAACGACTTGAAACGCTAAATACCCCACTGCCCCTTCATACGTTTGGTTATCTAAAAGGATGACCGGAAGTGCCTCCGGAGTCACATTGGCTTTCACCTTAATGCCAATCACACTCTCCTCACGCCAATCATTGTTCTCCAGTACAGTGCGTATATCCTGATAAGGTGCATTCGCTCTTGCAAAAATAGCTTGTTCTAAAAGCTGCTTTTCGTTACCACGTTCGAGCTGCCAGAAGCCCAGTTTGACCAATAGAGAAAACACGACCACAGTTAAACAAACAGCAATCCAAACCCATTTCGATAACATCAAAAACGAAACCGGAGGTGCCATGTCCACCGTATTTCTGTTCAAATTAACGCTTGTCCTTTTGCTGCTTTTCATCATCTTTAACCTCGCAAAAGCGCTTATCGAAATGGTTCGCGAAGACCCAGAGGATTCATCGAAAAAAGGCAAACCAATGAGCCATTATCTCGGTCGTCGTGTCATGTTTTCTGCGTTAGTCGTGATACTCCTTCTGATTGCTCTAGGGGCAGGCTGGATCGCCCCTAACCCTCGTCCTTACTAGTTTTACAGGACATAAACAAAAACAAATAAACACAGCCAAACCACATCTACAAAGTGCCAATACCAGCTGCCCGCTTGGAACGCAAAATGGTTTTTAGGTGAAAAGTGGTCCTTGGCGATGCGGAACAGCAATACGATGAGGAAAATGGTACCGAGGCACACGTGCAAACCATGGAAGCCCGTGAGCATAAAGAAGGTATTACCATAAACGCCCGATTGCAGTGTCAGCCCAATATCTTGATAGGCATGAGCATACTCAACCGCTTGGTAATAAAGGAAGAAACCCGCCAAGACGATGGTGATCTCCAACCAGACAATGAGCGCCGTTCGCTTATCTTGTTCTAAGCTGATGTGTGCCATATGTAACGTAATCGAAGACAATAGCAGCAAAATCGTATTGGTTAATGGAATGCCTTGCCACGGCATTGCTTGAGTCGTATCACCACCCGGCGTGGTAGTGAGCGGCCATATCGCCTCGAAAGCTGGCCACAGCACTTCATGAGTCATGGCATTGTTATCTGCGCCACCTAACCAAGGCACGGAAATCATTCTTGCGTAGAACAGAGCACCAAAGAACGCACCAAAGAACATGATTTCTGAAAAGATGAACCAGCTCATCCCTTGTCGAAATGAACGTGTAATTTGCGCGCTGTACTTTCCGGTAAGGGATTCGGTGATGACGTTACTGAACCACCCGGCCAACATGTAAAGCAAAAACAGCATACCAACCGCAAGAATAATGCCGCCTAGCGTCCCAACCGCACCGTCACTTTGAGTGCCTTGAACGGTCATTCCAGCACCGACAGCGACAAGGAATAACGCAAATGCACCTACAATAGGCCAACTGCTTTGTGCGGGAACATAATAGGTATCAGGCTTGTTACTCATGAGTTCTCTCCTTACAGACGCGCTTTGGTTTGAGGCGTTAAGGTCTGTTTCTCACTCCCTGAGAGGCTAGCTGTCGAAGACTCGCCCGATTGAGGAGGAAATTTGTAGAGTGTGTAAGACAAGGTCAATGTATGAATTGAATCCGGCACGTCCGGCTCAATGTAGAAAATCAAAGGCATACTCGCTTGTTGCTTACCTTCCAATGGTTGTTGATTAAAGCAAAAACACTCGATCTTATTGAAGTAAGCCGCACCAGTACCCGGCGATACGGAGGGCACAGCTTGTCCTACTAAATCTTCACCGCTTTGATTAAAAGCAAGGTATTCCGTTTGAATCACTTCGCCAGGATGAACATCCATGGATACAACTTTTGGTTTGAATTCCCAAGGCATGTCTGGGCTGACGTGCGCCATAAATTCCACACGAATCGTTCTGCTGATATCCGCTTGCATGCCTGTTGGTTGAATCGCTGCGACCTCGCTGGTTTTACCGTTAATACCCAACGCATCGCACATAATGTCGTAGAGTGGCACGAGGGCAAAACCGAAGCCGAACATCATTGCTGTCGCTAACAGCAACTTGATAGTGAGTTTCTTATTAGATGAATTACCTTGCATCTCGCTCACCTCACTCTTTTCTTAATCGACGTTTGGCGGCGTTGTGAACGTGTGGTGTGGTGCTGGACTTGGTACTGTCCACTCTAGACCTTCCGCCCTCTCCCATGGCTTAGCTGGTACTTTTTCACCACCACGGATGCATTTAATCACTAGCCACAAGAAGATCAGTTGGGAAAGACCAAAGGCGAAGCCACCTATCGATACGATTTGGTTTATGTCAGCAAACTGGATGGCGTAATCGGGAATACGTCGTGGCATCCCGGCTAAGCCCAAGAAATGCATTGGGAAGAACAGTACATTAACCGAGATGATGGAACACCAGAAATGCCACAGACTCAGCTTGTGGTCATACATATTGCCCGTCCACTTCGGTAGCCAGTAATACGCTGCCGCCATAATCGAGAACACCGCACCTGACACCAATACATAGTGGAAGTGTGCTACGACAAAGTACGTATCGTGGTATTGGAAGTCCGCAGGCACAATTGCCAGCATCAAGCCTGAGAAACCACCTATTGTGAAAAGAACAATAAAGGCGATGGCAAATAACATCGGTGTCTCGAACGTCATTGCACCTCGCCACATGGTCGCTACCCAGTTAAACACTTTCACCCCGGTTGGCACGGCTATTAACATGGTGCAGTACATGAAGAAAAGTTCGGCGAATACTGGCATCCCTGTGGTAAACATATGATGCGCCCACACTAGGAATGAAAGCAGCGCGATACTACAAGTTGCGTAAACCATCGAATGGTAACCGAACAACTTCTTGCCACTAAAAGCAGGGATGATTGCCGAAACAATACCAAACGAAGGCAAGATCATGATGTACACCTCTGGGTGACCGAAGAACCAAAAGATGTGTTGGAACATCACCGGGTCACCGCCACCAGCGGCATCAAAGAAGCTGGTACCGAAGTATTTGTCGGTCAAAACCATGGTCACCGCACCGGCTAATACGGGCATCACAGCTATCAGCAAGAACGCCGTGATTAGCCAAGTCCAGACGAACATTGGCAACTTGAACCATGTCATACCTGGTGCACGCATGTTTACGATAGTCACGATGACGTTGATGGCACCCATGATGGAACTGATACCCATGATATGGACTGAGAAAACAAACAACGCCGTACTGTCAGGGCCGTAGGTTGTAGAAAGTGGCGCGTAGAAAGTCCACCCGAAATCAGGACCACCACCCGGTAAGAACAAAGAGCCGATCAAAATGAGGAAAGCAAAAGGTAAGATCCAAAAACTCAAGTTGTTCATTCGCGGTAACGCCATATCTGGAGCGCCAATCATCATTGGGATCATCCAGTTAGCTAAGCCGGTAAACGCAGGCATGACGGCACCAAATACCATCACCAAACCATGCACCGTCGTCATTTGGTTAAAGAACTGAGGGTCAACCAATTGCAAACCCGGTTGGAACAACTCAGCGCGAATGACCATCGCCATCGCACCGCCAGTGAGGAACATGGCAAAACTAAACCATAAATAAAGCGTACCGATGTCTTTATGACTGGTGGAATAAAGCCAACGCGCTAGCCCTTTTGGTGCGTGATGATGATCGTGGTCGTCTTCAATCGCAATGGTGGTGTTTGCAGTAGTTTGCGCTTCTGCAGGAGCAGACTTCACCGCTTTTTCAATTGGCTTACTCATATTTCCTCCTTGGCACTTTCTTGTGCCTTAAAGGCGTTAACATCGGATGCTTGAACGGTATCGCCGGTATCATTTCCCCAAGCATTTCGTTGATAGGTAATAACAGCAGCAATTTCTTGGTCGCTAAGTTGGTTAGCAAAAGCTTGCATCGCTGTCCCTGCGCGACCATTTACCAGTACGTCGATGTGAGCAATGACCGGACCTTTGGCGATCTCGCTGCCTTTAATCGCAGGGAACGCCCCCGGAATACCTTCACCGTTAGCTTGATGACATACGGCACAGCGCGCGGTGTAAATCGACTCACCTTGTCCCATCAAATCTTCTATTGAAAGGTCTTGCGTCAATGCCTCTTGTGCAACAGCTTTCTGCAGAGCAATTTCTTGTTTCTTGTCTGTCATCCACTGTTCGAAATCATCTTCCGCCATCGCGTGTACGACAACTGGCATAAACCCATGTGCTCGGCCACAAAGTTCTGCGCACTGACCACGATAAACACCCGGCTCATCAATCTTGGTCCACGCTTCATTGATAAAGCCTGGAATCGTATCTTTCTTAACTGCGAAATCAGGCACCCACCAAGAGTGGATTACGTCATCAGACGTCATTAAGAAACGAACTTTACGGTTGATTGGTAAAACGAGCGGGTTATCCACTTCGAGTAAGTAGTGTGCACCTTTCGCTTCGATGCCATCAATTTCTTTCTGACTGGTAGCAAGAAGGCTGAAGAATTCGACGTCCTCGCCGAAGTAGCTGTAGTGCCATTTCCATTGTGAGCCGGTGATCTTAATCGTGAGGTCAGATTGGCTGGTGTCTTCCATGGCCACCAGCGTTTTGGTCGCCGGAATTGCCATCGCAATGAGTATGATGACGGGGATGATGGTCCAGATAATCTCCACTTTGGTGCTTTCATGGAAATTTGCCGCAACTGCTCCTTTTGACTTTCGGTGCCGGAAGATGGAGTAGAACATTACGCCAAACACAACGAAGGCGATGGCGCAGCAAATGTAGAAGATCAGCATATGTAATTCATACACTTGCTCACTGATCCCCGTAACACCCCGTGTCATGTTGTAATCATTTTGCTCTGACCAACTGGACGAAGAAAATGTGATAAAAATCACATTCGCTAATAAGGCTAGAGTAGTTGCTAATCTTTTCAAAAGATCTCTCCTCTGCTCAGCCGCTGCGCTTGCGCGAGCTTCCTTGCTTCCCGATGCAAATATCGAACAAATTTACAAAAAATCATAAAAACTACGATTTCAGCACTCTTTGTTATATTTATGTTAAAAGGCTAGTTATAGTTCAATAGTTCTTCAAGAAATTAACCGTGAATAAATTTCGTGTAGAGAGAAAAATAAATTCGGTTTATCGATTGCCCTCTTTGAAATGTAATTGAGAACCATTTACATTAGTAAAAAGAAAACATTGGGACACTTTCCGAATTAAAGTGTCTAAACAAGTAGGCTCCCCCTGCTAAGGAAAGATGAATATGACAACACAAATTACTCAGTGGCTAGCACGAGACCCTGACCCTAAAACCCGCGAAGAGCTCCAGCACCTAGTCGATACAAATAATGAACAAGAACTGACAGATCGATTTGGCTCACGCTTAGCATTTGGTACGGCAGGTCTGCGCGGTAAAGTTGGTGCTGGTCCAAACCGCATGAACCGCTTAGTGATTCAAGAAACGGCAACTGGTCTCGGTCACTACCTGATTGAACAAGTAAAAGACGCCGCTTCTCGCGGAGTCGTGATTGGCTATGATGGTCGTCCAGATTCCAAGCAGTTCGCACACGATACAGCCTCCGTTCTTACTGCTTTAGGTATCAAGGTTTATCTAACCTATAAAGTAGCGGCAACACCAATTGTTGCTTTTGGTGTGCGTGAATTGAATGCAGCAGCGGCTGTCGTCGTTACCGCAAGCCATAACCCACCTGAGTACAATGGATTTAAAGTCTACTGGGAAAATGGCGCGCAAATCATTCCACCACACGATTCTGGTATTGCAGCCAAGATTGATGATGCGACAACAAAACCGCTTCCTCTAATGTCACTCGACGACGCGAGGCAAAAAGGTCTATTAGTTTGGCTTGAAGACGAGTACTACCAAACGTACCGTAAGACAATGAACGACAACGCGCTGCTTACACCAAACAGCAACACAGACATCTCGATTGTTTACTCCGCGATGCACGGTGTCGGTGCGGAAATGGCAGAAACGTTGCTCGCAGATGCTGGCTTTGAAAAAGTGGCAAGTGTTCCAGAGCAGCGCGAACCGGACGGCACGTTCCCTACTGTAAACTTCCCGAACCCGGAAGAAGCGGGCGCAATGGATATGGTGATGGCACTGGGTAAATCTGTTAATGCCGACATAGCTTGCGCGAACGATCCTGACGCAGACCGCTTTGCCGTGGCAGTAAAACGCCCAGATGGCGAATACCAAATGCTAACGGGTGACCAAGTGGGTTCATTGTTTGGTGACTACTTACTGCAAGGTCAACCAAACGCGCTTGTTGGGAATACCATTGTGTCTTCTCGTCTATTGAGCAGTATTGCGAAAGCACACGGCGCAGAATACTACCAAACGTTAACTGGCTTTAAATGGCTAACCAACGTAGCAATGACTCAAGAGACAGAAGCGAATCCGTTCCTGTTTGCTTACGAGGAAGCTCTTGGCTACACAGTAGGCAACAAGGTTTGGGATAAAGATGGTTTGTCAGCACTGGTCGCTTTCTCTCAATTGACAGGTAAATTGAAAGCACAAGGCAAAACGCTGTGGGATAAGTTAGAAGAACTATACCGCCAACACGGTTTCTACTTCAACGCGCAGCGCAGCATTGCACTTGACCCTAAATCACCACCAATCGGTGACAAACTTCGCGCGAACCCACCGAAAGAGATCGCAGGTAAACGCATTGAAGTCATTGAAGATCTGAAGTCATCACTTCGATTTGTGACCGATGGTCCAACAGAAGCGATTGACTTGCCTGCAAGTGACGTATTGGTTTACCACCTAGAAGACAAATCACGCGTGATTGTTCGCCCTTCAGGTACTGAACCGAAGTTGAAGTGTTACTACGAAGTGATCAGCGACTTCCCAGCAGAGATGAATTACGCGCAAGCTAACCAAGCAGCGGAAGCGAAGATGAACGCATTGATCGAAGCACATCAACAAAGCTTGTAATTCAGGTTTGAAACATTGACTCTGTGACAACAGCAAATAGTAAATAGTAAAAGAGGCGCATCGAGCGCCTCTTTTTTTGTTCAATTCAAACCAAATCAAGCAATCTGTTTTTGCAGGAAATGTTTATCAATGCCTGCTGCTGGGTAACCTGAATACTGCCCTACTTTTTCAAAACCCAATTTCAAGTAAAAATCGAGTGCTTGAAAGCTATAAGTATCGAGGTACAAATGCGTTACTCCACGCGGTTTCACTTGTTCTTCCAGCAGAGAAATCAGTTTGCTTCCCAATCCCGAAGTACGTGCCTCTGCATCTACCCAAAGATATTCAACGAACACGGTGTTATTGAACATCTCTCCCGTAAGTCCACCAATCACTTTGCCCTCGTCATTATGGGCAAAGCAGCCAACTGCGTTTACATCCCCATCCGGTAAATGCATGCGGTTATACGCTCGGATGCCATCACGGATAAAGTCGAGATCGTTTTGTTCTGGGTTGAGTTTAAATTCAAGTTTCATACTGCCACTCCTTGGAAATCAGTGTGATACTAAAACAAAAAGCCAGCGAGTGCTGGCTTTTGTATAAAAATCTGATTGTTCTTACATCGCGAAGCTACTAAGCATCCAAACTGCCAAAATAATAAACACTAATCCCATCAGCTTGCCTTGGTACATACGGAACTTAGCGTTTTCAACCAAACCTTTCCCCAATGTTCCAGCAAGAGCAACCAGCAAAATGTTGAATAATAGGCCTAATATATTCAGCACTAAGCCTAGCGCCAACATCTGTTCACCAGAAGATGCCGTGATATTGCTAGATACAAACTGTGGCAAAAACATTACGAAAAACACCAACGCCTTGGGGTTCAGTAAATTGCTCATTAAGGCACGCTGATAGTAAGTCGATGCCATTTTATTCTTTTGGTCAAGCTCTGGTGCAGCAGAAACGTCCGCTCGCAAACAGTCCCAACCCATTTTGAGCAAGTACGCGCCCCCCAGTAGATGAAGTACTTTTAACGCGATTGGGCTCATCGCAATCAAGGTCGACACGCCCATTGCGGCCAATAAGGTTAAGATCACACCGGATGTCGCGTTGCCCAAGCTCGCAAACAGACCAACTTTCTTACCATAGCTCATGCTAGAACTGGCAATCAGCAACATGTCAGGCCCAGGTAACAAAAGAAGTGCAACAACAGCAGTGAGATAAACAGGGAGTACAGATAAATCGATCATGGTGGAACTGGCTTTCTAAAACAGGCGGCGGATCTTATACCAATGAGTAGATAACAACCAGACCAAATATCTAACCAAGGAGTAAAATTCAGAAAATAGAAAAGGTTTAATGTTCAATTTAAAAACAATTAACCTTTTTGGTGTTTATTTTTAATACCGATAGCAATTTTGTACAAAAATAAGCAGGATGGATCCGGTAGACTCCAAATGATGTGATGCCACGATTAATGCTTGCGCAGTTCGGAACAAGATGAAAGAAAAGAATAAGGAAATCGCGACTTTTAAGATTGCTCAAGAGCTCGGTGGCTTGGAGCTGCTCGACGCAAAGTACGAAAAACAGAATTTCTCTCGTCATAGCCATGAAGGCTACACCATAGGTGTGATTGAAAAAGGCGCGCAACAGTTCTTTCGTACTGGCGGAAATCATATTGCACCGCAAGACAGCATCATTCTTGTCAACGCCGACGAGGTGCATAACGGTCATTCAGCATCAGAAGGCGGTTGGGAATACAAAGCCATGTATCCCGTACCAGAGCAGTTTCAAACGCTTGGGGAAGAACTTGGCGCACCCAATGTCGCGCAGCCCTACTTCCCCCAACCTGTCGTTTACGATCCGGAACTAGCTAATCAACTGCGATTAGTGTTCGATACTCTAGAGAAGTCCGATAACCGCTTATTAAGAGAGACACTTGTCTACGGTACGTTGGTCAAACTTGCCAGTAAGCACAGTACACATCGAGCCCCTCTTCAAGATGCAACCAAAGCGCAAAAGCAAGTACATCTGGTAAAAGAGTTTCTTGAAGACTTTCCTCAAGCCGATGTCTCTTTAGAAGAACTGGCGAAATTAGCGGGATTAAGTCCTTTTCATTTGTTGCGTGAGTTTCAAAAACAGTTTGGTTTCCCACCGCACGCATTTCAGATTCAACAGAGACTCAGAATGGCGAAAAAACTGCTCAAGTTAGGACAAAAGATTTCTGATGTTGCTCAAGAGTGTGGCTTTCACGATCAAAGCCATTTGCATCGTCACTTTAAAAAAGCCATGGGCGTAACGCCTGGGCAGTACATCAAGCATTGTTAGCAATTTTGTACAAGGCAGCGTGCTGAGGTCAGCCTACCTTAACAGCATGTTTTTCTATTTAAGTTGAAGTTATGGATACTACTTTGCCAACTCATCAAGACTCAAAATCCTCGCTCTTTTTACAAGGCACCATCGCAATGATGCCATTGAGCATTGCTGTATTGCCATGGGGATTACTAGCCGGCTCATTTGCCATTGATACTGGCTTACACCCTTTGGAAGGTCAGGCGCTTTCCGCCATTCTGTTTGCAGGCTCCGCACAACTCGTGGCCATGGGGATGATTAAAGCAGGCGCTGGCTTGACGACGATGTTGCTGACTACTTTTTTCATTACCTCTCGCCATTTTCTCTATAGCGTTTCAATGCGCAGTAAAATTTCGCCATTGCCATTAAAGTGGCGTCTTTCACTTGGCTTTTTACTCACTGATGAGTTGTTTGCCATCGTCGGACACCAATCCGATAAACAATTTAATCGATGGTACGCCCTTGGCGCAGGATTAAGCTTTTATCTCTTCTGGAACTTCGCAACGCTTGCTGGCATCGTCGCTGGCAGTTTGATACCTGAATTGAATGAGCTCGGATTGGAGTTTGCCGTTGCTGCCACCTTTATCGCGATTGTGGTGCCAACGATAAAAAGCATTCCCGTGTTATGCAGTGTTTTAGTGGCATTAGTTAGCTCAGTAGCGCTGAACTACTACCAAGTGGAAGGAAGCTTGATGTTCGCGAGCATTCTCGCCATGTTAACGGGCTATTTTGTGGAACAATTTACGACGAAAGCACCAAACCTTGAGAGTACACCGGAGGAACGCCAATGATCTTTTTGTCTATCTTAGCCATGACAGCCTTGGTGTTCACCAGCCGTTATCTGTTCTTAGAACCGAAATTACCGCTCAGGTTGGGGGTAAGAGCTCAGAAAGTATTGAGCTACGCAAGCCCTGCAGTACTCACCGCAATTTGGGCTCCAATTGTGTTTATGCCAGAGGGTGAACTGAGCGTCACATGGCAAAATCCATTTCTATTGGCTGCTCTATTAGCCGCTGCGATTGCGTACCTCACCAAGAATGTCTTGCTCACTACCATAGTAAGTATGGTCGCGTTCTTATTGCTTCGAATTTGGTTGTAAGCTCACGACTAAGTAGCTACCCACTCAATCTCTAACAAGGTGATGTCTCCACACTTCAAACGCCCAAGGAAGACATCGCCTTGATGCACTTCTCCAACGCCCTTTGGTGTGCCTGTCATCACGACGTCACCATCTTCTAGTGTTGTATAGCTCTTCAGCTCATCGAGAATATTAACTGGTGGGTAAAGCATCTGTTTAACGTGCCCTTTTTGAACATGAACACAGTTAATCAAAAGCTCTAAGTTGAGGTCGTCAATATCGACACCTTGAAGAGAGTGGAATCGACTGAATACCGCTGAGCCGTCGAACGCTTTGGCACGCTCCCACGGTAGTCCTTTTTCTTTGAGGATAGATTGTAAGCCGCGTTTGGTCAGATCTAAGCCAAGCCCAACCGCATTGTATTGACCATTTTTGATCAGAAGGCAGATTTCTGCTTCGTAATGCAAAGGCTCTTGATGAAATGAGGTGAGTTTGGTTGAAACGGAAGTCGCCGGTTTATTAAACACCACCATTTGCTCTGGCATGGCATTATTGAGCTCTTGAATATGCTCAACGTAGTTACGCCCAACACACAGAACTTTACCAACTTTGACTTTCTTCTCTTCAACCTGAATGACGCTCATTGCTCTTCCCTGCAAAACAAAACGCACATGATAATCTAACTGATTGAGTTGCCCACACTAGTTCCCACTCTTGAATGTTAAAAACAAGACATTCAGCCCGTTTTTCTCTCTCGCCTTCAAGGCGAAACTCTCTCATTTATCAAACATTAGAGATGAAAAAAGCCAGCACGAGGCTGGCTTTTATAGTAACTAGGACAGGTTACTATTATAGGTAGTAACGAGCACCAAGTGCCCATTTGTCGTCTGTCTTACGATCGTTAGCATCGTTTAGGTCGAACTGGTAACCAGCGTAACCAACAAACTTAGAAGTGAAGTTGTATTCTGCTTGAACAGCCATCTCTTCACGTGCAGTTTCAGTTTTGCTGCGGTTAAACTCTTTACCTTCAACCATTTCGTAGTTGATGCTTAGGTTTAGGCTGCTTGGTAGAGCGTATGCTAGTAGCGCTTCGTACGCATCACTGTCTACAAGGCGAGCGCCGTTTGTGCCGAAGTTCATGTTCTCGTTTGAACCGTATACTGCTGCTACGTATAGGCCTTGACCGTATGAACCGTAAGATGCAGATACTAGGTGAGATTCAGCAGATTGCTTGCCTACAAAGTTAGCTTGTTGGATATCACCACCGTTGTAAGTGTAACCAATTTTCGCGCCCATGATTGCGTAAGAAAGTGCAACTTGCATACGGTCATCGTATTCTGCACCGTCAGTCTTAGCACCTTGCCAACCTAGACCGAAGTTGATTGCACCAGCTTCACCTAGCTCGATTGCGTTGCGGTAAGAAAGCATCTTGTCCGCACGACCAGTACCTAGAGCACCGTGGTCATCGTAGATAAAGTCGTTCGCAAACGCGATTGGCATATCAGCAACACCAGCTACGTCGTAGTAAGGTGCCCATTGAGTACCACCAACTGCACGGCCGTATACGTCGTGAGTTAGACCTAGGTAGCCAAGACGAGTAGTGAATGACTCTTCACCGCCATCTAGGTAGTTAAGAGCCCACTCACCGCGAGCGTCAGCTGTGAAGCCGTTGCCTAGGTCTTGAGTTGCTGTGAAGTTGATACGTGGAGAGTTAGTACCTACATCTGTGTCGCCTTGCTCTGAACCGTTTAGGTTAACAGATACGTGACCACCGATAGCGAAAGTAGTGCCGTCGTTGTTGTAAAGTTCCACTGCTACTGCTTGTGTACCGAATGTTGCTGCAACAATCGCTGCTGCTAGGAATTTTTTGTTCATTATAAAATCCATGTATTTATTCATTAGTTTATAAGTCAGTCTTATACAAAAGTGGATTGGGGCATCTCTTCCACCAATGTCGCGTCACTTTTGCTTAACAACTGTTGCTCACTGTATTTCAGAAGTTCCCAAGAGCAGAGTGAAAAGATGTAATAAAAAAGAAAAATGGCAAACGTTTACCCATAAGCAGACAACAATTTAAGAAAACAACACCCAAAAACAGAAGCACTTTGTTACATTTAAGCCTAAATCACTATCTAAGCTATTGTAATTGTGTGATTAACGCAGAGTTTAACGAGGATTTTTGTTACATTTCAAAAAGAAAATTATGATTAGGAACTTTTTTAAAATTAGGCTGTCCACTTAAAGGAGCAGAAACATAAAAAAACCTAAAACCTGTTTTCTATAAGGTTTCATCAATATCTCCCCCGTCATTCATTTGAAATAAAAATGCAATAGAATCATCACGTAACAGAAATCTATCTTTCATTTTCGCGGTTTACCTTAAGCGTCATCGACACAAATCGAGCAAGAAAGCTCATCGATTACAACTAGGGTAATAAGAAAATGAAAAAGGCAGCACTAACTACCGCGATTCTAACAGCATTGGTATCAGCACCATCATTTGCAGCAACCGTGTATAAAGACGACGGGACTGAATTGAAAGTTGGCGGTCGCGTGGAGTTTCGTGGCGACTTCATCGGTTCTGACGGTGCAGAAGTTGACGGTACTATGGAAGATGCATCTCGTGCGCGTCTAAATCTAAAAGGTAAAACAGATATCGGTAATGGCCTATCTGCTTTTGGTGTTTACGAAGCTGAACAAAAAACAGGTAAAAGCGAGTTTAAAAACCGTTACATGTACGCTGGTGTAAGTGCTGATGCAGGTGATTTTTCGGTAGGTCGCCAAGACATGGCTGCTGTTATCATCTCTGATATGACGGATATCACTGAGTTCTCAGGTGTTCAACAAGTTATTGATTCATCCTCTGATAAGCAAGACAGCGTATTCGCTTACCGTGGCGAATTTGATGCTCTACAAGTTCAAGCAACTTACCAAGCCAACTCTGGTGACAGCCAAGACAAATACGGCATCTCTGGCCTTTATTCTCTACCAGTGGGCCTAGACCTAGGTCTTGCTTACTCTGGTGGCGATGTAGATAAAGATAACTCAGAAGACCAAATTCTTGGTGGTATCGCCTACTCTCTTGAAAACTTATACCTTGCAGGAACTTACTCTCAAGGTGCCATTGATGACTCTGAAGACTTTACCGCTTACGAGCTTGTAGCAAGCTACAAATTAGCAAGTAAGTTTACTGTTGCTGGCCTATACACTTTCCAAGAGAACGATCCAAATGGCGCAGCAAAATATGACGCGGTTGATGGTTTTGAGCTGGTTGGTTACTACAAACTTAACAGCAACTTCCGTACTTACCTTTCTTACTACATGAACCAGCTGGATGAAGAAAAGAATGGAGAAGGCAAGGTTACTGAAGGTGAAGACACACTACGTCTAGGCGTACGTTACGACTTCTAATAAAAACTTGTTCTAATAGCGAGTCTTTTGGCCGGCACTCTTGTGTCGGCTTTTTTGATCGTACTCACTAACCTGCCCTCTTTTAATGCACCTAATCCCGAAGTTAGTGCATTCCCTCTAGGCTTTCTCAAGCTATGTTCATCTAGGCCTTTAAAATCAACCAATTAAAAGTTGGCACACTAGCTGCAATAACTAAATCGAGCAAATGCATGGCAGCGTTTGTGCTTCTCGTTCTTTGTACCTACTTCGGTAGGCACGTCCTTTAAATTGGTAATGTCGCCTCCCTCTGGGAGGCATTTTTTTATTGGCTACCCTATGAATAGAACGTATGATTCTGGCCATTCTTTAAAAACGGAAATATCCAATTGAATCATCATCCTGTCCAAGGTGCATCTTGGATGCTCACCGCGGGTTTAGCATTCGCCGTCGTTAATAGTTTTGCTCAAGTTGCGAGTATACACTTTGGAGTGTCGTCCACGACCTTTGCGTTATTCCAATACGCGATCGCCTTTTTTGCGATCTTGCCTTATTTACGCACCCTAGGCATTCGTCAATCACTGCGCACAAACCACTTTGGTTGGCACGCTCTACGTATTTTCCTTGCCGTTATCGGGATCCAACTATGGCTGTGGGCACTCGCGTATCCAGTGCCAATTTGGCAAGGTATTGCGTTGTTAATGACCTCGCCTTTGTTTGCTACTATAGGCTCAGGTCTGATACTTAAAGAGAAAGTTGGGGTGGCGCGTTGGATCGCTACCTTAACTGGCTTTATTGGCGCAATGATCATCCTTGAGCCTTGGTCTGACTCTTTTACCTGGGCGACACTGTTGCCAGTTGGCGCTGCTTTTTTCTGGGCTTCTTACTCTCTGATGGTGAAAAAATTATCAGTCAATGATCCACCGTCAACAATGGTGGTTTATCTACTGTTATTGATCACACCATTTAATATCATGCTTGCGGTGCCAACATTCGTGATGCCAGAAGGGTGGGATGTTTGGGGTATTCTCATTGCGGCTGGCGTGTTAACCGCCTTAGCTCAATGGGCGGTCGTAAAAGCTTATGCCGTAGCAGATGCATCTTTCGTTCAACCTTTTGACCACGCGAAATTACCACTTAATGTCTTTGCCGGTTGGTTAGTGTTCAGCTGGGTTCCACCAGGTCGATTATGGTTGGGTGCCGCGATTATCGTTGGCTCAATTGCTTTCATCACTCATTGGGAAGCAAAAAAAAGAAAGTAAATTGAAAGAATTTCTTTGGTTTTGAGTTCTATATTTTCAGGAAAGGAAATGAGGATTATCGTATGACACAGCCAATCAAAATGACACTTTATCGTTGGGCAGGCAGCTGGGGACCATTCAAGGTTAATATTCCATGTGGCGAATGCACCCTAACTAAAGACATTCTTGCCGATACTTTTGAAAACGAATTAGCGGGTGTCCCCGTAGAGCTAGAAGTGAAAGATTGGCTATCCCATTGGTGGGAACCACTAAAACTTGGTGCTTGGCACGCCCCTATCCTAGTTGTTGAAGGAAAAGTCGTCAGCCAAGGGGAAGCGCTAAACCGAGGCGTGCTTGTTCAATCAGTTATTGCTGAGTGGACTAAACGCGATCAACTTAAAGGCAATATTGTCTACGGCAAAGCGACGTGTCCTTACTGCGTTAAAGCCAAAAATTTGCTGGATGAGACGGGTATAGAATACACATACTATGACGTCGTCAAAGACAGTGCAGCCCTTTACCGAATGATACCTGAAGTGAAAGCCATCATTGGCGAGAAAACACCTGTAACGGTGCCGCAAATTTGGTTAGATGGAGAGTACATAGGAGGCGCAGACAACTTGGAAAAGTGGTTAGCGGAAAAGGGATTAGATAAAGTGCCTAACAACGTTGTTGAGATCCCAAGTCAAAGCGCATAATTATCACCTAGCAGAAACACGACATCTCTAACAAAGCAAAAAGCCCTGATATCAAATCAGGGCTTTTCCTATTAATTCGCTAGCTTTTTCATTACTCGAGCAAACATTGAAGGTTTCTTCTTCTTTGTTTTACCGTAAAGCGCTTTGTGCATCGCGTCTTTTGCGATCATTTGACCAATGTAAACGCCACCAAGTTCGTAACCCATGACCTTCTCCTAAGAAGTAATTGACTGGCTTATGTTGTAATTTTACACCACAAACCACCAAAAACAAGATAAAGATCACAAAATAAGTGTAATTTAATTACAATAAATTTAATCCTAGCGAATCAAAAAAGTGATTAACGCTTGGGCTGTTGGTACGTTTTGCCTGCTGCTTTGTAAGTATCTTTTTGTTTAATTTCAAAGAAAGTTTCAAAGAACCAAGCCGCAAATTTGATCAGGTGATCGCCTTCATTCATGACATGCTCAACAAATTCTTTCTCTTCACCAGACTCGTCAGCTTGGAAGGTAATGTGGTAAATACGTTTTTCACCATCGACCTCCGCAAGGCCAAATTGACCACTTAGTGATTCCGCTGCTTGAGCGACCTCTTCTTCTTCAGATGCTTTTAGTAGTTCAAGAGCCTGAGGCAAGTTCTCTTTTTCACCAATTTCTTTTAATAGCGCTTCAAATTCGTTTTGTTGCATGGGTTCACCTAACGATTAACGGGCGTTTTCCTCGCACAACGCTTTTGAGTCAGCATCTGCGAGCCTAATTTGCTGCGCATTTTAGAAAGGAGCACGTAAGCTTGCAAGCAGATTCAACGCGAGCTTTCTGGTTGAGCCAAACCACTGGTAGGCGTCTGAATTTGACTCAGTGCCAAAACAACACAGCTTAACCCTGCAATCAACACATAGAAGACACCTAATTGATATTGGCTCGTTACCCAATACTCCACCAAATATCCGCCAAACAAACCTGCGAGACACATTTGTATAGACCCAGATAATGCAGAAACCGCGCCTGCTTGTTGTTTGTGTGGGGATAACAACA
Source organism: Vibrio sp. MMG023 (assembly GCF_021654215.1). Classification (NCBI taxonomy): domain Bacteria; kingdom Pseudomonadati; phylum Pseudomonadota; class Gammaproteobacteria; order Vibrionales; family Vibrionaceae; genus Vibrio; species Vibrio sp. MMG023. The sequence continues at coordinate 143,594 of NZ_JAKFZP010000004.1, forward strand.
AACTGATTGAAACCGGGAACGACATTCCTTGCGCAAAACTCAAGCAAGTGAAGGCAACTGATAGTGACGTAACCGTAAATGGTAAAATCAGTAGCATCACTCCTGATGCAGCAACGACAACAAAACTCATCAATAGGATCTGCTGCTCTTTGTAGCGCGAATTGAATAAGTTAAGCACCAAACTACCCATTAACAACCCTGCTGAAGGGACAATCATCAACGAGCCATAGTCTGCAGCAGTTAATCCAAGCTCTTGCTGCATCAAAAATGGATATAAGGACAACGTCACCAGAGCAGAAAGATAACTGAGCCAGTTGTAACTCGCGCTGCCAATCACTTGTTTATTAGTCAACAGCGTTAAGTAATTCAATATGACTCGTTTAGGTTCAAAACGGCGCTTGGGATAAGGCAATGTTTCTGGAAGAACGATTAAGCCCAGCGTAAAAATCGCGATTAAGTAAAACAATACGAAGACAAACACTGCATGCCAACTTAAATGATAAGCGATCCAACCACCAAACAAAGGCGCAACTATCGGCATTACTGATGCTGTGACCGAAATATAGGAAAGGGCCTTGGTCAGTTGTGAGCCATCGTAACTGTCTCGTAATACTGAGCGCCCAAGAACAGAGGCGCTTCCCGCCCCTAAACCTTGTAATAGCCTTCCAGCTTCCAAAGCGACAATATGGTCTGCAAACGCAATACATATGACCGTACCTACGAGATAAACGCTTTGACCAAGAATGAATACTGGCCTACGCCCTATTGAGTCGGATAGCGGGCCATAAAAAAGCTGAGAGACACCAAAGCCAACAAGGAATAACGTGACAAGGTTTTGAATCGCATGCTGCGGAAGCTCAAGGTCATGTCCGATCATTGGCAAAGATGGAAGATAAATGCTGACGCCAACTTGACCGGTCGCGATGATCATCATCGCCAATAATAATGGTGTTTTACGCAATATACCCTCCTTACATCATGACAGTTTCACGACAGACAGTGTATATTTGTTACTCTAAGATGATAATAAACCAAAATGGAAAAGAATTAATTCCTATGGGGATAGAATAAAATGGATTGGATTCAAAGTGTCAATAGCTATATTCGTGTAGTAGAAGAAGGAAGCTTCAATGCGGCAGCCAGAAAGCTCAATACCACCAGCTCAGCCATTAGTAAGCGTATCCAGTGGCTAGAAGATAAGATTGGTGTACAACTGCTCAAGCGAACAACACGCTCCATCAGCCAAACAGAAGCTGGCGCCCTATTCTACGAACGAGCCAAAGTACAGCTAGACTCTTGGCAATCTGTGCTAGACGAAACACGCTCAGTGAATCAATCTCCAGCAGGCTTACTTAAGATTGGAGCAACGCTGGCCGTTGGCTCTAAGTTCCTTGTTCATTATCTGGACGATTTTCTTGAAAAATACCCCGACATTAAACTTCAACTTATCACCACGCTACCAGGTCAAATCCCCGAACTGAGCTTGGATTTATTCATCAGCAGGGAGTTGGAACATCTCAATTCTTTAAGTTTTAAAGCAACGCCATTGTTCGAACACAAAGCCCAGTTTTATGCCGCGCCTAGTTACCTTGAAAAACACGGAACGCCACAAACGGTTGAAGAACTATCACAACATAACATGTTGATTTGGGGTGAAAAGCCAACAAGAGAGCTCAAAACCAACCGTGGAAAGCGTATTAGCCTTTCAGGAAATTTCGCGACCACGAACCCTGAAGCTCTTTTCCATGGCGCTAAACGCGGAATGGGAATTTTACTGTCCAATAATGTGATGATCAAAGAAGAGCTTAAGTCCGGAGCATTAATACCGATACTTCCTGATGTCACTGCTGATGAGGCGACGGTCTACGCTTACTATCCAAAACTGGATTATCAACACACCCGAACTCAGCTGTTTCTCGACTACCTTAAATCACGCTTAGATGAAGAAAAACGCGCCTAAGCTACTCACTCTTTGATAACAAAGATAGTAGAGAGTCACAAGAAGCGCGTTGGTCTGTCGTGAATGTTTTGAGTGATATGATAAGACGTTATAACGTTGCTTATTAAAAACAAATCACAACGTCTAATCATGCAAAAACCATCTGCTAACTTACAATCCTAAGCACTTCGAGATTTCAACAAAAGAAAGATAAAGTAGCTGCCTCCGATAATCGAAACTAACGTACCTGCAGCAAGTTGAGCGGGGAACACCACAACTTGCCCTAGCCAATCAGCAAACAACATTAGGGCTGCACCGATTAAGAAAGACAATAAGATCTGCTCTCGAACCAAGCGAGCACCAACCATAGCTGCAATATGTGGAGCCAGTAGGCCAACAAAAGCGACCGGCCCCATGGTGGTTGTGACCATCGAACATAAAATCGCGACGATACACAATAGAGCCACATAGGCGATGTTGATGTTCAGCCCTCTTGCACTTGCAAACTGACGACCAGTAGCAATTAATGTCACCCAACGGCTCAACAGTAAAGCAACACCAATACAAACGGTTATCACGATAGACATGATCGTTGCCGTATCAGGTTCAACACGATAAGTAGAGCCAGCTAACCAAGCCAACAAGGTGTACTTCCCTTCCCCTACTCGCGTTAAAGAGAATTGCACTAAAGCCTCCAACACTGTGGTCAGCGAGATACCCGTCAGGATAAGAATCGAGGGTGCAAACTGATGCTTCTTACCGAGGAACAACAGCAAACACAGTGCAACAGCGCTGCCCAAAAACGCAATCCACGGGCTTAGTGAATGAATCGAGTATCCCATAAACAGGCTACTGAAAATCAACGCTAAAACAGCACCCGCCGACACACCGAGGATGTCTGGGCTCGCAAGTGGGTTGTAAACCAACCGTTGTAAAATCACACCAGCGACAGCGAGACCGCCACCAGCAAATATCGCAGTTAACATTCTAGGCCAGCGAATAGACCACTCAAACGCATCTGGGATAATGAAATAACTCATATCTGAAGAAGGTTGTGACAATGCACTTAACGCCAGTAAACCGGAAATCATCGCACCCAACAAGAAATAAGCCAAAGGTGAAATAGACTTTGGCCCTTTAGGCATCGAGAAGAAGAGCTGATCTTGGGCCGACATCTGCTTGCGAGCAATAATGATCAAAGCTGGAGCACCAATCACCGCGGTTGCCGTTCCTGTTGGAATCATATCCAAAGACCATTGCGCTAAGAAAATCGCCAAGCTGTCGGTCGTACAAAGCAATAGCGCACCTAATACGCAGCTAGCGATGAGCTCAGATTTTGCCTTTAAGAACCCCAAATGTCTCGCGATGTTTGGTGCAATCAAACCAATAAAGCTGATCACACCTACCGAGGTGATCGACACGGAAACTAGCCAAACACCAATCGCCATGAGTACAAAGAAGGTCGTACCGATGTTAAGACCACGTGCAGCAGCCCCTTCTGTACCAATTGAAAGCAGAGTCAAAACTCTTGGAGCCAACAGGAAAATAGCAAAGATTGGCAGTAACTTAGGCATCAGCCAAAGCACTTGTTCCCAACCGTTCTGTCCGAGATCACCCGCTCCCCAAACAAACAAGTTTTGCGCATATTGGTCGTTAAGCAAAATAATCGCAGTTGCGAATGCACCTAGCAGTAAGTTAACCGCCATACCTGCCAAAACAATTGGCAAGCCGCTCATGTTTTTGATGCCAACAATAGAAACAATCAGTCCCATTGCAAGCAGCGCGCCTATCAGCGCAAACCAAACCGAATATTGCGCAACCAACATTGGCGCGACCACGTTCAGGATGACCAGACCAAGCCACGCCCCTGATGATGTACCTAAGGTAAGCGGAGACATGATGCGATTTTGCGTTAATTGTTGAAACAAGCTACCTATGGTACCGAGTGTTCCACCAACCAAAATCGCCATCACCAAACGAGGCAAGTTAACATAGACTAACGCCATCAACTCAAATGAATCATCGATCATTTTATTGAATGTAGCGATGTCACTGATCTGTGAGACTTGTTGGAACAACTCTCCAACAGGACCAAATTCTGACTGGCCTAACCATAAATGAACAAGAGCGGTGAGCAATAGCACCGCCCCCATCATGAAACCACTGGATCTCATTACTGCTCCGCTAGCATCAACAACGATTGCGCCATGGCTTCAGCGTTATACAAAATAGACATAGCACCGCCGTAGCTCCAACTCGCTGCTACTGGGCTAAATTGACCATTGCGAACGAAAGGCATGCTCTTCCAGACCGGAGAACGCTCTAACTTGTCTTGATACGGGAAAGGTTCAAAGTAAAGTGCAATGCCGTTCTTCACCTTCTTAAGTTCAGTCATACGCTTTTGACTGATCCCCCACTGACTCGCCGGAAGATCCAACGCATTTTCAAAACCTAGCTGCTCAAGCGCGTATTGCGGAATCGAGTTATCGCCGTAAATGTAAACCGACGTGGTGCTCGCAAAACGGAAAGAAGTGACTTTTGGCTTGTCTCCCGGGTACGCTTTATCTAATTCAGCCTTAAGAACCTCAAGACGCTGATCCATCGCAGCCAGTTTCTTGTTCGCTTGCTCTTCTTTACCAAGCAATTGGCCTATCTTCTTGAAGTTATCGATAGCTGCCGCCGCATTACTGTGCTCTTCACTGTACGTTTGGTAGTAAAGTACTGGCGCGATTTCTGAAAGTCGCTCCTGAAGATCTTTCTGAGGTGAAGCGATAAGAATTACATCTGGGTTTAGCTTCTTCAAAGCAGAAAAGTTAGGCTCAGTTCGAGTGCCAATGTCCGCCACGCCTTCTGGAATCGCAGGTTGAACAACCCAATCGCTATACCCTGCAATATCAGGTACTGCTACTGGAGTTACACCGAGTTCAATCACTTGCTCAGCGACGTCCCAGTTAAGCGCTGCTACTCTGACAGGTTGAGCTTCAAGTGTTTTAATCCCCTCACTGTCTTCTACTTTGAAATCCGCCATCGCATTAAACGATAAAGCACTCGCTAACATCGTTAGAACGAGTTTTGTATTCAACTTTTTTACTTTAGAAAAATGGGAAGCGATTGATTTTAAGCTCATATATTTGCCTACTTCATCTAAATTCGAGATTTCTACAAACGACAAAAGCAGCCCAGAAAAGGCTGCTTTAAAATTGGGAACGCTAACTTAGTTAGAATTCATAGTTTACGCTTAACTCAACTGACTGCTCGGCACCAAACCAACAGTTCGATTGATCGTAACACGCGTAATATTCTTCGTTGAAGATATTGTTCACGGCTAGGTTAGCTGTCGCGCCAGATAGCGTTTCACTTGCTTCACCCAGATCATAGCCAACAGATAAATCGACTAAAGTGTATGACGGAACTTTCCCTTGTGTATTACTCGCATCCATTTGCATCTCACCAACGTAACGAGCACCTACGCTAAATCGAGAGCCCGCTAACATGCCGTTAAATACGTTGTAGTTAGCCCACATATTAGCTGTGTGCTCAGGTACATAGATTGGCGTCGTGCCTTCTAAACCGTTGCTAGAGTCTTCGGTAATTTCCATATCGACATACGTGTATGAAGCCGCAATATCAAAGTTTTCTGTCGCAAACCAACGTCCTGATAGTTCAGCACCCTGCGACACTACTTCACCGACTTGGATTCTAGGGCCATAAACGTCATTAGGATCGGTCATCAACATGTCTTGCTTAACAATATGGAATAAAGAAACTGTTGCTTCTTTGGACATATCGTCAGACAGGTATTTCACACCAATCTCTGCTTGTTGTGCCGTCTCTGGGTCGAATTCATTACCCGCTTTATCAACGCCTGGAGCTGGTTCAAAACTCGTCGCGTAACTTGCGAATGGTGCAAGCCCATTGTCAAACTGATACAAGCCACCTAAACGGTAAGTAAATTGCTTATGATCAGACTCATGGGCGTAGTAATCACTCTCTGATTTGTAGTGGTCAAATCGTCCACCTGCAATCAGCACCAATGCGTCTAGACGAATTTGGTCTTGAACATAAAAACCCAACTGACTTGACGTCGTATCATCCAGATATTCACCCGTCTTAGTCACATCACTACGATCCAGTAAATCATTATTAGGGTTTAATGGGTCAAAGCTATTAAAGCCACTGCCATTCGCACTGTAAGATGAGTAGTTAACATTACCGTCTAGGTCTTGATAATCGATACCAAGCAATAAATTATGCTCTACTGAACCAACATCAACAATACCACTCAATTGGTTATCAATAACAAAACCTTTAAAGCTTTCATCTGTTGAGTATAGAGCTCGAGCCAATTGGTTTGGTGTGCTTGGGTCGTAGCTCACATGGTAAGTATTTTCTTGGTACAGAGATGCATCGGTATAGCGAGCATTCTGTAGGAATGTCCAGTTGCTATTAAACTCATGGTTGATTTTATAGCCGACCATAAGAACTTCACGCTCAAACGTGCTCCAGTTCTTGTCACCCATAGAAACAGATGGATCGCTTGCTTTCAGCACATCTAACGGCATTGCCGAGTTGATGCCCATTGAAGGATCGTTTTGGTAGTAAAGGTTAAAGTTGATTAGTGTGCTGTCCGTTACCTGCCAGTCCACTGAAGGTGCAATGAGGTATCGTTCTTCTTCTGCATTATCAACTTGGCTATCTTGTTTGCGAGCAAGTGCGATCAAACGGTAAGAAAAATCACTGTTACCAAACTGGCCTGTTGTGTCGATAGAAGCTTCTTGTAGATTGCGAGAGCCTGTTGCCACGCCAACCTTAGTCGATGATTCGGTTTGCGGGGCTTTAGCAATCATGTTCACCATACCACCCGGTGGCATCGCACCATAAAGCACAGAGGTTGGTCCTTTAAATACCTCTACTTGCTGCATCGCAATCGGATCAATCTGCGGTTGTAGGTTCCAACCATTCAAGAATTGAAGTGAAAGGCCATCGTAGTAGTTAACGTTATTAGTATTAAAACCACGAATAGAGTAAGAATCAAACATTGCTACCGAGCCACCTCGGTTTTCAGTTACAACACCCGGTGCATAACGAAGGGCTTGATTCAAAGATTGAACACCTCGTTGCTCTAACTGTTCTTCATCAATAACGGTAATACCTTGAGGCGTTTCTTCTGGCTCAAGAGCCGACTTAGTCGCGGTATTACGATAAGCTTTCCCCAAAACAGTGATAGTTTCGATATTCGAATCTGTCGCTGAAACGGCTTCTTCCGCCAAAGCTTGCGCTGAAAATGCAGTCAACAAAGCGACTGCCAATGATGAATACTTAAAACGAGTGTGAGTGGTCATGATTCCCTCGGTACCAATGCTTAACATAAACAATAATAAATCTCATTTGCATTGTATGTATCTATAAATGGGATAATTAACAATTTGGTGCAAGTTCAAAAAGAACTTGGCCTATTTTGAGTAAAACTAAGACAGTTGCTCATTAAAAGCACGATTAGCCCTATTAAACGAGAGGCTCTGTAGAGAGTGCGTTAGGTGGGATATGACTACGATTTAATAATAGGAACCCAGTATTCCATTACCGCATCAGTCGAATGAGCTCGATAACCCAAGGGATACACTTCAAGCTCATAGCCATCGATGGCTCGATAACCAGAACTTGGCAACCAGTTAAGAACAAACCAGCTTAGAGTATGTCGAAGATTCTCAATAGGACCGCAATGTTTCACTACAGCGTAGGTTTGCTTTGGAATAGTTAATACCTCTAATTTATCAGAGATAATGCTCGGCAATTGCGGAATCGAAATCTCGTCGTGGAGCTCAATGCCAGCCCAGTAGTAAATGTTGGTACCATCAAAGCAAGACTGGGTGAGATCGACAACGCCAATAAATTGAAAGGCACCCGCGTCTGGAAGCGTTACTTCCCCTTCTAAACGTGACCACAATTGAGGAACTTTCTGTGCGAAATCTTGGGTCAACGAAAACAAACCACTGATTTCAGAAGTGATGCCTTTAACAAGGAATGACTCTCTTTCATCAATGCGTACCTCGACAAAACTGAGTGGGCCATTATCAGCTGCGCTCATCATATCCGATACTTGTATTGGTTTACGAAGCCCAGCTCTTTTGCCCGCTTTTCTATATTGACTAGGACTTAAGCCAAACATCTGCTTGAACGAGCGGCTAAAGCTAATTTCTGAATTAAACCCGAGAGCAAGAGCGATATCAATGACTCGCTTCTTGCTATCCAACAGTTCTTCTGCCGCTTGGCTTAACTTAAGCTCTCTGACGTAGTTTGCGACGGTAAGCCCAGTCTCGGCTTGAAACACTCTTTGCAGCTGCCAGCGAGACCAACAGCTCTGTTTCGCAATATCTTCTAGCGATAGTGTCGAGCTTAGGTTCGCATGAATATAAGCCAAGACACGGCTGATACGATCAAATGCAGGTGTGTTCATAGTCACGCGTTAATAATCTCGGTAGTGGCAACAATATAGTAGATACAGAAATACTTTTTATCATTTAAAGAGCCTTTTATCACTTAAAAATGACTAATGCATAATCAATTGATAGCTCCCTTAGCGTGCAAGAACTCCGAGGAGATGCTCCATATTGTATGGTTATCCTCGATAAGGTTAGCTATGATAACGCAACTAATTCTCATTCATTGGTTTAAGATGCTTTCCCAGTTGCACAATATTATTACTCGTCGGAGAGCCCCTTCTCTACACCAGAAAATCTTCGCTTACTCTAAGCAGGTCACACCTTATCTAAGTGGAAGCTATGGTTCTCTGAGCAGCAGAAGCATCGCGATGACCAATGATAAGAGTCATATCGAAATCAAACGCGTTTACGATGGTCTAGCGGCAAATCACTCTGAAGCTGGTAAAGCTTATTGGTTAACTCGAACTTGGGATCTAGTGTGTTGGCAGCCCATCTATGTCACTTTCGTTTCTATTTACGGCCTCCACTCTCTACCTGATATCAAGAATATTGGTCAATTTAGGTACAAAGAGTTCGTCACAGGTTATCGCTTCTTTAACGATGATCATCAACACGGTTCACCCGAGGAACTGATACCTCAGGCTGGTGCAGCTATACTTGCACTCACCGAGTTTTACCGCAGTCAGATAAATGAATGGACACGTATCCGACCAGGGTTCACCAACCATTTGTTAGCGGATCTACTGCTAAGCAGTTTGATCAAATTGCAGCAGCATGAGCCAAGCCTAACCAACGATTACATCACCGAGCAAGCCAAGCTTTGGTTAGAAGCATGCCAATTACCGGACAGCCATTTAGACAGCCTCAAGGTCGATGCTAATTCAGGGATGCTTAGGCTGGTAAGAATCAGCTGTTGTCTAGTCTACAAATGCGACTCTGGAAAGTATTGCGACGATTGCCCAAGGCTCCCAGAAAACAAAAAAATCGCTTGATATCACCATCTATTATTAAAGAGCAGCAGAGAGCATTTGCTTTTATCAGCGGCTTTATTGGTCGGAGACAGGACTGACATGTTTCAGCTTTCAAATATCAAAATCGTTCGTGATGAGCGAACCATTCTCGCAATCGACGAACTTTCCATTCCGACGAATGAGCTCACCGTAGTTCTTGGTCACAATGGTTCTGGTAAATCTACGCTGGTTAACTTGCTCTCAGGGCAAATGGCCCCAGACCACGGCACAGTGAAGTTAGACGATACCTCTCTTTCTGCCTTCAAAAGCAAAGACCTAGCCAAGAAGATTGCTTATTTGCCGCAAAAGCTCCCTGCTTCTGCAGGCTTAACGGTAGCGGAGCTGGTTCGTTTAGGGCGCTTTCCTTGGCGGGGAGCGTTAGGTCGTTGGAACTCTGAAGACAAATCCATCATCCAACAAGCAATGGAGAGAACGGGCGTCGCCGAGTTTTCACAGGCATTAGCAGACGATTTATCCGGCGGTGAACGCCAGCGTGCTTGGGTATCGATGTTGCTTGCGCAGCAGTCTCCCGTATTGATCCTCGATGAGCCAACATCAGCACTGGATGTTCATCACCAATTCCAACTGATGGGTTTACTGTCAGAGCTGAATAAAAAAGAAAACGTTGGCGTGGTCGTGATTCTGCACGACTTAAACCTTGCTCTACGTTACGCAACACACATCGTTGCTCTGAAGAAAGGCCAGATAGCATTTGAAGGCAGCGCCGATAAGTTACTCGATGAACAGGCACTTTCTGCACTGTATGAGTCCCCGATTCGACTGATCGACCACCCGGTTCCAGCCAAGACTGCCGCAAGTGAGAAGGTAGCGGTCGTCTGCGAATAGCTCAGTTTATTGAGCTAATCTACTGAAAAATCAAAATGCCTGTAGACAAACGCACTCGATCTAACTCTGCAGGCTAATCTCGATATTGAATCTCTGTATTCATTCGAGATGAGTGTTCCTTCAAAAATCACTCTGCATTCAGACTCGTCATATAATGCAGAAACGTAATCACAACCAATAAGACTACCACTTTTGTGAGAGCTTGATTCAATTCCTCCTAACCTAATAGTTGAAAAATACCTTTCTTGAGCCATCAGAATTTGAAAAATCACACGAAGTAAACAATAGTTAACGTGATGCATATCGATTAAATGAGAAATGATCGTGTAACAAAACCAAAAGAAACACGATACGGTTAATGACAACGTCGGGTGAAGCCTTCAATGGATCATGAACAAATTAGTATCCAAGTAATTGATGAAATTCTGAATTTGAACGGAAGCGCTCTGCTCAATAGAGTAACGCTGGATCTTCATCAGCAATTTCAAAGCCACTGTACATGTGTGGTTGAGATAGCGCATCTCCAGCATTGCGCGGTTACGCTTTCTCATTCGAGTGACGGAACCATTACTGATAACATCAGTTACGGGCTCGCCGGTACACCTTGTGAAAAAGTGGCACAAGACATTGGTGAAATCATCTTCTATCAAGAAGAGGTCTACCGCCTCTTTCCTGAAGACCAAATGTTTCAAGATGCTGGTATCCAAGCTTATATTGGACTGCCCTTAAAAACCCATGCTGGAGAGGTGCTAGGGATTTTGCTCTCAACCTTTACCCGAGCGGTTGGAGAATCAGAAGCAAAAAACATCATTGAGCATCACCGCTTTTTTTCTAACGTCATTATCCATAGCCTACGTGAAAAATGGATAAGTGAACGGTCAGACAAACTTCTAAACCAGCTGAGTTATGAGGTTTCACACGACAACTTAACCGGCCTACTCAACCGAAGTTGCCTAGCGGATACACTTGAAACCTTAACGCAACTCGCTAGCCGTCCTTTTAGTCTTGCCTACCTAGACATCGATAACTTTAAATCCATCAATGACATTAACGGCAATTACATCGGTGACCAGATCATCAAGTTTACAGCCAATGCCATACAACAAAGTCTCACCTCTCCGAATAATGCTTTTCGTGTTGCAGGTGATGAGTTTGCCTTCATTACTTACGATGAAGATCCCGTTGCGGTATGTCAGGAAATTTTGGACAAGATAGAATCAGGCTATGTCGACAAATCCAATCGTATATCTTTCACAGTTAGCATTGGTATAGCTCGTGCCCCTGTCCACATGCTCAATAGCGATGACTTGATACTTAACGCGAGTTTGGCGCTAAAAGACTGTAAAAAGCATCGTGATACGCGAATTCAGCACTATGACACGCATTTAAGCGCGTTGTACCACCGTCAAACACAATTGATAGAAGCATTGCGAGACCAATTACGCTTAAGCATCGATGAAAACGAAGAACTCTATGTTGTGGTTCAACCTATTGTCGATATCACCAGTGACCGTTGGGACTACTTTGAAATATTGGCGCGTTGGAAAAGCAGTACTTATGGCAGCGTCTCCCCAGTCGAATTTATCGAGGCTGCTGAACAATCCGGTTTGATCATTGAACTAGGCGAACGCATCGTTGAGCTAGCCTGCCGAGCAAAACAAAAGCTCGAAAGAGAGTTGGGTTACACCGTAAAGCTGTCGGTTAATTGTTCTGCTTATGAGCTGGTCGATTCCAATCGCTATATAAACTATTTAACTAGAGTATTGGAGAAATACAATCATCAAGCTTCAGACTTTGTTATAGAGCTCACGGAGACGGTTCTGTTATCACAAAGTGGCAGAGAACAGATGGTTTTAAACTCACTTAGATACCTTGGATTCAAAGTCGCACTCGACGATTTTGGCACGGGTTATTCGAGTTTGAACTACATCCATAACTACCCGATTGATAGCATTAAAATCGATGCAACGTTTGTTCGCAACATGCTCGCTAATACCACATCAGAGCAAGTGGTTTTACTGATAGCACAATTGGCACAATTACTCGATGTCGACTTGATTGCAGAAGGGGTCGAAGACGATCGAGCATTGCAGAAGCTGATTGAGATGGGCTGTCATCATATTCAAGGATATTTCTATTCCCGACCACACAGCGTCGAAGAACTGGTTTCGATCATCAACGACAAACAAGTAAAAAGCGCATAAAAAAGACCAAACAATGTTTGGTCTTTTTTATTCAATTAGAGAACGGCTTTCTCTTTGTCTTTAAGCAGCTTATCCATTTCATTCCGGTTCGCTACAAACGTTGCCATCTCTTTCTTCGGAACCGAACTTGCCATCGGGATATTAGCGCGCATTGCGTTCACCGGACGACCATATTCAATCAATTCGTAATGAAGGTGCGGACCAGTCACACGACCCGTTTTACCGGATAGACCGATACGCTGTCCACGTGAGACTTTCTGGCCTTTCTTAACCAGAATTTTGCTTAAGTGCAGATAGCGCGTTTTATATTTACTGCCATGCTCAATCACCACATAGTTACCCGCATAAGGGTGTTTACGTGTCATGATCACTGTACCATCACCTGTCGCTTCTACAGGAGTACCAATAGGTACAGCCCAGTCGGTACCATTGTGAGGAGCAACGCGGCCGGTTACTGGGTGCAGGCGGTTCGGGTTAAAGCCAGAACTAATACGCCAGCTGCGGCTAACAGGGTATCGTTGGAAGGCACGCTGTAGGCTTTCACCTTTCGCATTGTAGAACTGTCCATCAGTATGAAGGTAAGCTGTCACTTCACGGCCACGGTTGTAGATCTTAATCGCTTCAATTTCGTTTTTACCCGTCGATACGCCATCAATACTTTGAGAGCGACGCACAACTTCAAAACGATCGCCAGCACGCAAATCTTTACCGAAGTTCACTTGCTCTTTTAGCAGGTTAACCACTTGGCTGATTTCAGCTGAGCTTAAACCCAAACGATTTGCAGAAGAAGAGAAGCTACCTTGAATCACACCAACAAGAGGCTCTTGGTGCCATACACCTGGAATGGAAATATCAGAGAAGTCGTAGCTACCATCGCTATTGCGTTGATAAACCACTTTGTCTGCAATAGAGAATTGCAGCTCCATTTTATCGAGTTCACCCGTCGATTCATCACGCCAAAAACGCAGTGTGTTACCAGGTTTTAACGTATCAAGGGCAAGGAAGTTTAAATCCGTTTCCATCACTTTCATCAGCGAACTGTAGCCGAGGCCTAATTGACTGAAGATGGTACTCAGGTTATCACCTGCTTGGATTTGATATTCAAAATTGGGTGGCGTGACAACAACAGCTGTCTTCGCATCAAGAATTTTTTCAACAACCTGCGACTCTGGCAGGTTTAAAGCGATGGTTTTGGTAAGGGAAGACTCTTTGAGAGAGTTGGAAACACCAATCGCAACTAATACTGGCAAGGAGTACAACAGTAGCGCTTTACGACTTGTCAGATTCGGCAACCGTCTTGTTGTAATTTCATTTGTAGACACGGGAATTACTATCTCCTTTATAACAAGGCTCATAGCTTATGCATTCCCGCATAAGAAATCACTAGGTAATTACGAGATCTAGCGCAGAAAACACTTATTTTTTACAGAAGACAAAAAAATTCATTACTGTTGCATATGTAGGTCATTACCTACACGCTTGAGTGTCTTCGATATCAATTGTTCTGGTTGTTCTGCCATCGCTTGATCTTCACCGTGTTCTAAGTAAGACAATGATATGTGTTTGTCGTCTTTCCATTCGAGTTTCGACATTTGAATTCGATCACCAACAAACACACTATTGATCAGTACAACACGACTTGGTACGGGGTCGAACTTAAACAAGCCCAGGTAATAAAATGCCCCTGAACCTTGTGTCGTCACAATCACTGGTGCGGCAACCCATGTAGTCTTACCAATCTCTCGCTTAGCAATAAAATCCGTCGGTACAAGCACAGACCCTTTCGTCGCACCAGCATCGTAATCCCCTTTTAAGTAGCCATGCTCTTTGTCCCGCTCTTGCAAGAAAGTGACCGCCCCTTGCTCTGGGACTTGGACAGTCCATGGGTTTCGTGACTGAATGCCCAATACCTCTTCAACGATTGGGTTGGATTGAGTCTGCACTTGGGGGAATTTCGCCATGATCTCATCATCTGAGAGACTAAAGCGATATATACCAGCGATGATCACAACAGCAAGCAAAACAATCGGGATAAGAAGAATGAGAGGAATGGGTAAGATTCTTTTACGAGCCATGAAGACTTCCTTGTGTTCTTGTTCTCTTAATTATGCTCGAAGTATATACCAATTCACCCATGAAGACCTCAACGCCTACTCATTCGATTTGACTCAAGTGTTTCAAAATTAAACTAAACTGTTTGATGAGCAACCAATTGGGGACAACGATGACAAAAATCACCCACTCTTGTGAATGCGCCTGTGGTCTAGTTCAACTGCGCTGCACCGCAGAACCTATTCGTACTTCCGTCTGTCATTGCTTTGAGTGCCAAAAACGCACGGGAAGTGTCTTCGGCGTTCAAGCCCGCTTCAACAAAGACCAAGTCATCCTCGATGGTGATGTCACTAGCTATACTCGTGTTGCTGACTCAGGTCATCAAGTTCAATACGAATTCTGTCCAGCATGCGGCACGACAATGCGTTTGAAGCTATCAGATGCTCCCGAGTACGCCGTGATTCCTATGGGGTTATTTAACGATAAGGAGTTTCCAGAGCCTACTGTCTCTATTTATGAGCAACGAAAGCACGGCTGGGTGAGCTTTGATTGCACTATGGAACACATTAGCTAAGCATCTCTTTCAACAAACATGGTATTAAACAATCTAAATTAAAGAAAAGCATTCAACAAAAGTTGAGATTTTATTGAGAATGATCAACCGAGTTTTCGCAGAAGTACTTTCGTTCCGCGCTATGAGCGCTATAATCTGCCCCTAACATTTGGTGAGGTTTTATTGTGATTTCCAGACTTCCTCGTTGGGTGGAATATGGCGCGTTTTTGCTTGCTCTTCTCGCAGGCTGCGTCAATGCCGTGGGTCTCCTAGGCTTTCAACATCAAGCGATAACACATCTTTCCGGAACCGTAACTCAGCTAGGGAACAGCTTATTAACTGATGCAGACAGCACTATTCACCTGCTCTTCATCGTATTTAGCTTTTTGATTGGTTCAGCGTTTAGTGGGTTCTTTATCGAAAGCAGTGCACTTAAACTCGGTCGTCGCTACGGCGTTGCACTCTGTATTGAAGGCAGCCTGTTACTTCTCAGCTTAGGCTTCCTAGTTCAAGGCAATGTTTATGGTCAGTATCTTGCTTCTGCTGCGTGCGGCTTGCAGAACGCTATGATCACCACCTTCAGTGGAGCAGTGGTTCGAACAACACACATGACCGGAATTATTACCGATCTCGGCATTATGATTGGTGAAAGCTTGCGTGGTCGCCAATTTGACCGTCGTAAAGCCAAGCTGTTTATCTTTATCTTCTTCGGCTTCTTGTTAGGTGGCACTGCCGGAGCAATGCTGTTTAATTCGTTTGAGCTTTATGCATTAGCGTTCCCAGCGATTTTGGCTTTCATCATTGCTATCGCTTACTGGAGTTATCTTTTCCTTATTAGTCGCAAACAAACTGCTTAATGCGATTGTGGCGGTTTAAGCATTTGCCTTAAACCGTCTCCTCTTATTCTTTTCTTCATATTTGTCTTTTACTTGAAAGACGCCACTGGCTGATCTTAACCAGTGTTTTATCCTTCAAATCCATAAATTGAGTAGTACTACTAACAGAAAACATCGTGATCGCCTTGAGATCCTAATCACATTTGCTAGGCTTTTTATTGCTCGAGTCACACTGTGCTTCATCATAGTCTGTTAACAGCGGCTCACGTGCTACAATTTTCTAACACAGGCAACAAATTCATATACAAGATTCTAGTTAACTACAATTTGACCATAAAAACGGCTGAATAACTAGATGTATTTAATGAATAGTATTGCAATGGATGCAGTTTGCGGGTAACCTCCGCACACTGTGATTAAATACGGATGTTTAGTGAATATTTATGTCATGGAATATGGCGAGTATTGACTAGTAGTAACACGAGACAAAACATGCATAACAACACCAATGCTGCTGAAGCACCTAAGGGCAACTTTTGGATGTTCTTCATCCCATCCCTAATCGGTCTTCTACTTTTCATGGCACCAATTTCTTACGATGGTGGCCTGACAATTCCTGTCGCGGTAATGGCAAAAGTCATTCCTGCAGTTCTTGGCGATACCTTAATTGCTATCGTAACGGCAATTGTCGCTTTCATGGCTCTAGCTTCTGTTCTTTGCAAAATTTTTAAGCCAGCAGCAATCCTACGTAATGGTTTCTTAAACGGTCTATTTAACCCTTCCCCACTTTGGTTAATCGTTCGACTATTTGGTGGTGCAGCGGTTCTGATGACGTTCTTCCAAGTGGGTCCTGAAGCGATCTGGGAAGAGAATACTGGCGGTTTAGTTCTGACTGGTCTTCTACCAACACTGTTTGCAGTATTCATTTTTGCAGGCCTACTGCTTCCTCTACTACTCAACTTTGGTCTGCTTGAGCTATTCGGCGCGCTACTAAGTAAAGTGATGCGTCCGGTATTTAACCTTCCAGGTCGCAGTGCAATCGACTGTATGGCTTCTTGGTTAGGCGACGGCAGTGTGGGTATCCTACTGACAAGCAAACAGTACGAAAACAACTTCTACACCCAGCGTGAAGCCGCAGTTGTAGGTACAACTTTCTCTGCAGTATCTATCACGTTCAGTTTGGTTGTTCTTGCTCAGGTTCAATTAGAACATCTATTCCTGCCTTTCTACGGCGCAATCTGTTTAGCAGGTGTTATCGCGGCTATCATCATTCCTCGCCTACCGCCATTGAGTCTAAAGAAAGACCGCTACATGGATGGCAGCGAGCCTAAGAAAGACGCAGACGCAGTACCTGCAGGTCACACAACTTTCTCTTGGGGTATGGACCTTGCGCTAAAACGCGCTGGCCAAGTGACTTCTGTACAGTCGGTATTTAAAGAAGGCGTACATAACGCAATAGACATGGTCTTTGGCGTACTTCCTGTCGTTATGGGTCTAGGTACAATGGCATTGATTATTGCTGAATACACATCGGTATTCGAAATCCTAGGTCAGCCATTTATCCCTTACCTAGAACTACTGCACATTCCGGAAGCAGCGGCTGCGTCTCAAACGATTGTAGTGGGTTTTGCAGACATGTTTATTCCAGCGATCCTAGCGGCTTCAATTGATAATGAAATGACGCGCTTCGTGATTGCAGCGATGTCAGTAACTCAGCTTATCTACATGTCAGAAGTAGGTGCACTGCTTCTAGGCAGTAAGATTCCGGTAAACATCGTGGAGCTGTTCGTTATCTTCATTCTACGTACGTTGATTACGCTTCCTGTTATTGCCGGTGTTGCTCATCTGATTTTCTAAAATCGCATTTTTTAAAAAAGGCTCCGCATTGTCGGGGCCTTTTTTGTATTTGTCGTTCACCTTTGTTATTTCCGTTCCAACTTCGCTGCCCCTTCCTGACAAGAATCAATATAAAGACATCTAACTTTCAACACAAAGTTATAAATATCACTTTAAATTCATCAATTTAAATGAGAAAAACAATCTCGTCAGACTTGTTTATATAAGGCTCAATGATACTATTCTTATGTTTTTAACAGTTTAATGACGAAGTCTTACAAAGAAGATCAATCTCACAACTTTTGAACACGATCTGGCAATTGTTAAGAAATTAAACAAATCGCCTTCAGGTTTCTGACATATCTGTCGATAACAAAATTACAAACACAATAATGTGTTCACTTCTGCCGAATGTACCCAATAAATAAGAGGTACAAGCAGAGTAAACCAGCCGGGAGACTCGAGAGGGAAAGTATGAAATTCAGACATAAAGTTGTCACCGCCTCCTCAATTTTATTGCTTGTGACTGTGGCATTGCTGTCGACACAACAAGTTATGACCATTCGTTCGCAGATCGAAGAAAACATCGACACGAGCGTGAGTGAGATCCTATCTAGTGTGGGGAACACGGTAGAATCTGAAATAAGTGCAAAGAAAGAACTCGCTCAATCCATGACCGAGATTCTAGAAATTAATCCAACTGATCACGACTACGTGAAAGAAGTGCTTGAAAAACCAATGCCAAAATCAAGCTTCTTGGCAATCGGTTACGCGTACGACAATAACGGTTTCGTGATTGAGAACGATGACAACTGGGAAGCGACACCTGATTACGATCCTCGAGTGCGTCCTTGGTTTGTCTCAGCAAAAGCACAAGATAAGCTTGTCGTCACCGATCCCTACGTGGATGTTTCTTCTAAGAAAGTGATCATCTCTATCGGAACCCCAGTTCGCGAAGCTGGCCAGTTTTTAGCAGCTATGTTCTATGATTTGGAGCTAACAACCCTTTCTGACTTAGTCAACCAAGTAAACCTATTCGATGCGGGTTACTTATTCCTTGTGACCGCTGACGGCACAACAATTGCCCACCCAGAAGCAAAGTACAACGGTGAAAAGCTATCTAGCTACCTACCACAAGTCGAGCTAACGTCAGGTGCTCAACATATCGAGATGAACGGCGACAAGTATATGGTCAGCCTAACTCACATTCCGAGTGAGAACTGGTATGTGGGCGCGGTTGTTGATGAAAGCATTGCTTACTCAGCAATCGATACTCTACGTAACAGCGCCATTATTTACTCTTTGATTGCCGTAATTGCATCAATTATCGCGCTTACTCTTCTTATCCGCACCTTAATGCGCCCTCTTGATGAGCTGAACAGTGCCATCCAAGCGGTTGCCTCAGGCAAAGGCGATTTGACGCAACGTTTGGACACCAATACTGACCAAGAATTCTCTGAGCTCGCGAAAGGCTTCAATACCTTTATGGAGAACTTGCAGCATCAAATCATCGAATCGAAAAGCATTTCTGATCAGATCTTAAGTGGTACTCAAATTACCGCAGAAGGAGCGAAAGATTCCGCCGTAGCGATTCAGACTCAGCTGCAAGAACTTGAGCAACTCGCAACAGCAATGCACGAGATGTCAGTGACGGCGACAGAAGTCGCTAACAATGCGCAGGGTGCAGCAAGTGCGGCTAAAGAAGCGGACGATGCGACCGTGCAAGGATCTTCCGTTGTAAATGAATCGACTGAAACGATCAACCTGCTTTCAGACAGCATCGACCAAGCGGTCGAAGAGGTGCAAGGTCTTGAGTCGGCGACAGCAAACATCGAGACGATTCTTAAAGTGATTAACGACATCGCAGACCAAACTAACCTACTGGCACTAAACGCAGCGATTGAAGCTGCACGTGCGGGAGAGTCTGGTCGTGGCTTTGCCGTTGTTGCGGATGAAGTTCGAACACTGGCACAGCGCACGCAAGAATCTACTACAGAAATTCGCAGCATGATTGAACAGCTTCAATCGGGTGCATCTTCTGTTGCAAGCGCAATGCATCAAAGCAAATCTAGTGCCGTAGAGGCCGTCGAGAAAGCTGAATTTGCGAATGGCGCATTACAACGTATTCGTGATGCAATCCAACGCATCTCAGACATGAACCTGCAAATCGCCTCCGCTGCCGAAGAACAAAGCTTGGTTGCCGAAGAAATCAACAACAACACAGTCAACATAAAAGATTTATCGACTCAAGTTGCTGACTCAGCAAACCGCACTAATGAAGCCATGCAAGCACAGCATGACGACGTTCGTAAGCAAGACGAGATTCTAAACCGATTCACGGTATAGCCTCTCCTCTTAACGAACCACAATCTTCACCAAGCAATAGCAAAACAGCGAGCCAAACTGCTCGCTGTTTTTTTGTTTTCTTACAAGGCCACATGTATATAGCGATCTTTCGAACGCTTGTAATAAAAATCATCCACTTTCAGGTAGGTAAAATTGCCAATCTGAATGTAGGTGCTGCGTGGTGGAATGTGTTTGTAATGGTAATAGTGATGCTTTGGTCGCTTGTGCTTCACCACCACAACCTTTTTGTGTTTATGCTTATGTCTGTGCTTATGATGATGGTGATGATGTCCATGATGATGTCCGTGCTTGTGGTGATGTTTAGGGTGCGCGCTCGCTTCAGCACTGAACATCCCCAAAGAAAACATCATTCCAACGATTGTGAAAGAAAGTCGCTTCGACACTCTTTTCCCCTTTGCTCTATAACTTGCTGCCTATTTTAAAGAGCCCATCAACAATCCATGTCAGCCACTGACGAGACAGTTTCACCTCTGAGTAAAATATCATTACGATTTATCAAGTCGTGGTTAGAGCATACACATAGTTGATTCAACGCTAACAATTCTGCACAAAAAAACCGCTTGCCCAAAATAGGACAAGCGGTTTTTAAAAATGGATTGTTGTACGCTTGCGAGTCTATTTATACCGCTTGAGCAAACAGCAAGAAACAACCGAATAGGAAGATCACGCTCATGCCCACCGTACCACCACCCGCTTCGTACACATTGTTGTCTTCTACTGGGACACGACGCACTTTCATCGTCATCGATAATGGAACAAACACTGCTAAGAATACAAGGATGATGCCTGCGTAGCTAAGGATCGCTAAGAAGTGCTCTGGAGCAAATACCGCGCCAAGCAACGGCAGAATAAACGTCGTCACGAATACTACTGGCTTACTTGCTTTCAGAAGGTCCGCATTTTGGTCGTAAAGCGCCATTGCTACACCCAAGAAAGACGTCAGCAGGGCCAAGCCAGTAAACATAGACAGAATGAACTCAAGACCGGTGTACTGTTGACCGAGAACAGAGATCAACTCAGACACGTTTGAGAACTGGATAAGTTCATGTGGTGGCAAGTTACCCACGACTGCAAACAACCATAGTAGGTAACACACAAGTGGAATCGTCGAGCCCACAATGATCATGTTGCGCAGTTGGTTTTTACTCGCTTCTTTGTTATAAGTCACCAAAGAAGGAATCACGACCATGAAGCCAAAGCTTGTGAAAAGAACTGAGCTTTGCTTGATCAGTGCCATTTTGTCGGCGTTCACTACTTCACTTAGACCTTCAAACGATACGTTTGGAGCAAGGGAGAAAAGCGTCAGAATCAGAGCGACAATCATACCGATAAACAAGCCACGGTTGAGTTTATCAACGACACCTGTACCCGCTGATACAATAAGACCGACAAGAACAGTAAAGCCAACTTGGCTCGAAATAGTAGAAACAGGAATGCCCATTGATGCAGTGACTTTCTGTACAAGATCGCCAGCACCAATGATGTAAGCCATTAACAAACACACAAGTAAGGCGTAAAGAAGACCATTCGTTACAAACTGACCGCCTTTACCAAGGGTTTCACGAGCAATCGCGTTCATGCTAACGCCACCACCTACTTTACAGCTTGCTTCCAACAGAAGAAGTGCAGCGTAAGTTGTACCCGCCCAGATGAACAGCATAAGAAGAGTGCCCCAAAGGAGGCCGAATTGAGCAAGCACCATTGGTATAGCAAGCATACCAGCGCCAAGAGCAGTACCTGCAACGATCAGGGAGCTGCCGACAAGTTTTAGGTTCACGGTTAATACCTCTAAATTTAATCCGTTTTAGTTATCACTTATCGCGGTTTTGGTTAGAAACGCGATCAACAGAAATGTCCCCGCCTTACGTCACTGAAATTCAGATCACAAAAAACAACACACGCAGGTTCGACTCTGCAAGCGCATTTTTGTGTAAGGGGAATCATTTCCGAGCAGAGTTTTGATTAACGGAACGTCTTATTTTGGGTTCGAAGCAAAATCAGCACATCCTTTTTCGTCAATCCCATTCTCTGCTAAATGGATTTGGTTCGGGAGGATTGTAAGGCATAAATAGGACGATTGAAAAGCAAAAGCTCCATCTTATAGCCATATATTTTAACAACTATCGGCAATTGCAACGGATATGTTGCAAAGTAGCTTGTTATTTAGCCTTTTGTTGTCTTGGCGAATGAAACTTGAGCGTTCAAGCTCATTTTTGAGGTGTACATGAAAATGTACACTTTGTTGGAAGGCATTAGAATCGCAGAACATAGCCTAGATTCAGCAATATCGTTATTATTCGCTACGTACCGACACGATTCGGTTCACATACCTCTAAACACTGATTTACGGTTCGAAGCTTTTGGTAAATGAGTGTTCTGAATGCTGGGAGTGGTTCCCCAGCATTTATATCCTTTCTATTAGATTCCTTTATGTCCCCTAAGCACAATTGATGATTTTGCGCACGTATCCGCTTACCTACTATGTCGCCTAAGAATCAGAGTTCGTTATCCAACGCATCAATAATGTATGTCATGGCTGCAATGCCCATATCCGCCACTGAACGCTCCATCGGACTCAGGTTCTCATAGGTTTGCTCCAATTCTGCTTGCTCAATATAACCTCGATGCAAGAAGAGCTCTTTGTACTTCATTAGTCGTTTCTGCGATTCACGTGTGAGCCAGGTTACGTCCAATCGAATATCGCAGCTGCGATTACGAATCTCAGCAAGTAGTTGTTCTAAAACGCATTGCATTTTGCGAATGCCTACCTTGCCAGAAATTGATTTATAAATCTGATGTTTTTCCATTTTCTGAAACTAACTGAAATTACGTAAATTTTTTGTGGAACGTCATTCTTATCGCTATGTCAATTTGGGTAAATACGGGGTGGTTAAACTGGTCCGTTTATTGCGTGCTTCAGGACAAAACTGTCCTTTAAGGAGCTCTTATGCATGTAGACCCACTGATTGAAGTGCTGATTACTCGACGAAAAGAGAAAGGGATGTCGCGTGAACAAATGGCAAAAGTTGCGGGGATGAGCGAAAAAACCTATCAGAGAATAGAGAGAGGCGAGTCGGATTTGAAACTATCCCAATACCGTTCGATTTTACGAACTCTCAACTTAACGGATCTGGATATCGCTCTGGATGCAAGAGGTGTCAGTAATATCTCATCAGAAGATGTTGCCTCTGCAGCAAGGTTACTGTCTCCAGAAGCACAATCTTTACTGACCAAGCTAATTTTTTTAGTGCTAGAGCAACAGAAAAACGATAACAAAAAGTAGTGCTCTAGACTCAGGCCCTTAACAAAGCTAAGGTGAACTAAACTTAAAGATTAGAGCTTCGGTACTCCAACCATGGGGGAATGCATTATGAGAAGCATCTGGGTCATGATCACCGCCATTCTCTGCTTGCTGGGAGCAACAAGTCTGTCTGCACAACCGCAAGTGAAACCCGCGGTAAAGCCGATCACGCAGCCGGGCAATAAACACGATTTGCGACCAGTTAATCGCCCTCATAGGCCCATCAAGCCACCCCACTATAATCGGCCACCTTATTACCGTCCGCCCTACTACAGACCACCCTATTACCACCGACCACCTTACGTCGTTAGGCCACCGCGCTATCATTCGTCGTTTATCTATGTGAGACCGGGGTATTGGTATCCACCCTATCGCGGACGTTATTACTATTATCATAGCGATCTCGTTGGCATAGCGACCTTCGCCATCTTTGCCGGCATCACCTATGCAATCGTTCAAGACTCGTATTACCGCAGGAATGGAGACCGCTATGATTACGTCCGTTACCCACCAAGCGGTAACTACACGATTGTGAATGGAAACACCATCACGACGTCCTCCTCAACGTCGTCAAACTATGCGCCATCGTCGTCAGGGCAAGTGGTATCTTCTTCGCCAAGTTCGAACACGCCGCGAGTCACCCACGTTGTTCCGGCGACAAAACCTGAACCTAGCCCTTACAAACTCGGAGAGATCGTAGATTCACTGCCTCACACGAAAGAAACGGTCGTCGTCGACGGACAGAGCTATTTCAAATACAAAAATACTTGGTTTGCGCCACTCAGAGCCGAGCGTAAGTTTGTTGTGGTGGAATCCCCGCTGTAGTGCTTTATGTGTACCTCTAAACGAACTAAACCCGCACGCTGCGGGTTTATATTTGTTTGTAGCTAACCGTTTGAGTCGCTCGCTTTTCAATAGAGCGCTTCGAACTCTTGAATCCTCGCTTTACCTCTCAGTAATAAGAAGTTCAAGAATCGGCTCGTCGACGTAGTGAGTATCTTCTCTTCATCCACATTGTGTTTCTCCAGCAAAGCAATTGCCAAGTCTAACTTAGAGATCTCTTCACAGAAGTGAGCATCCGACCCTGTACTGAAGTAAACGCCAATTTCTTTACCCAGCTCGACAATGCGATCACAACGGGAATCACTGCCCTTGCGGCTTTTGCCTGTCAGAGATGTATTGTTAACTTCAATTGCAACATTGTACTCTTTAGCACAGCGCAACACTTGCTCCATATCGAATGGGTAATTTGGGTTACCTAAGTGACCAAGAACATCCACTCTGCCGCTTTTAATCGCATTTATCAGGGCAGCGGTATGTTCAGCTTCGGTCGCGGGCTTGAATACGGGCTCGTGGAAACTCGCAATCACCCAGTCAAGGTGTTGGTCAGAGGAAGGTGGTAAGTCTATCTCCCCTTTGACATTCAGCGTGTTGGCTTCTACGCCACGGAGAATACCTACATCGTGTAAAAAGCGGGGCAAAATTCTTTGATTGTTGAAATACCAGTAGTGAGGGGCTCCTGGCATCTCGGGAGCATGATCGGTGGTACAAAGAAGTTTTAGCCCCTTATTCTTAGCAGACAATGCATTCTCTAAAATGGTGCTGTAAGCGTGTCCACTGGCAATAGTATGGGTGTGGCTATCAATCACGATATCCATGGTGACCTCCTGAGATTGTGGACGAACTATCGAATTTCGAACGAACCGTTTTGATTGAGAAACAACGATAAGTCAGCAGGAATCGAATGATTCAACACTTTATCAACGTTGACCGCATCAGAGCGTAAGTAGAACTCCAAGGCGGCTTCTGGGTCTGTGCCACCACGAATCTTACGATTGACTAAACGCTCTTGTAGAAACTCCGCTTGAGTATCAATAAACACCGTAAAATCGGCCAAGCGATGCAGCTCTTTCCATACTGGTTCATCTAGCAACAACCAGTTGCCCTCGACGACGACAATATTGCGGTTAACCTGAATGGCATCATCAACCGGATCATGTAAGTTGCGGTCGTAGTAAGGCCATTTGCTGTCTTTCACTTTAAGCTGTTTCAGCTTATCGATAAGCTCAGTGAGATTGAACGTCTCGTAAGAGCCTTTAATGCTGCGCAGAGGAACAATTTCACCATTACGTTCAATGGTGTTGCTGTCGAGGATTTCGTTCGGGTAGTGAAAACCATCAAAAGGCAGAACCTGAAGTGGCTCTTGGTTTTCATCTTGTTCAGAGAGGTGTTCCCAGAACGCAGCTAGGGTCGACTTACCGCTGCCCGGAGGGGCACACAAGAACACAACAATGCGTTCCTGCTTCTCATGATAAAGACGGGTAAATTTTTCGATAAGAGGTTGATGGATTCGCTTTACGTCGGCATCGGGAAAGGTAGCTTCGGTTTCAAAACCACTGACGTTTAAATTCACTTTCATGGTGAACCCTTATTGATTGATCTCCCCTTCGATTCTTTCTATCAACATTTCACACGACAGCTTCAACACTGTTTTGATGAGAGATTCGTATCTCATTTGCGAAAATGACTCAAACGAAGAGAACTTAAGCTGATTGATCGACTCAAGATAAAAGCTGTCTTGCTGAGAAGAGAGTACCGCTTGGTTTTTGATGAAGTCGTAAATCACGTCATCCGCGAATTCAACTTTCTCCGGTTGGCTAACCACATACTCCAAGACCTGATCGTACAATCCGATATCGGCGTAAGTTTCCAAAGAGATTTTGCCCATCGCAAACATCAACTTTGATACCACATCGGTCGTCACCAACGGACCATCTTCTTTCAATAAAGGATCCACAGCATACTCCTTCACTAGATCGTCTTGGACGAACACGCTCGGAAGTAATGCTTTTAACTTGAGGTTAATTATTTTGTTAGAAACCTGAAGAAACGCAGTGGCATTTTCGCACTCATCCAGCTTCTCCAGTAATTCATCTTCACGTGACAACGTCTTATGACCTCTCCATTATGTGGCAGCACAGAGGCTACCACACAAATTCGTTGCAACTAAACCGTTAAGCTCACGTCATAAAACTCAAGTAACGCTTTTTCTGCATGAGCATTCCACACATAGTTGTTTGCGTTCAAAATTGCGTCTAATTCGACGAAGAACGGGTCTTGGTCTGCCAACGATAAAAAGTCATCAATCGCGGTCAACGGCAGGTCAATATGCGGGTAAATCAACTTTTTACCACCCGGAATATCCAACTGATTCAAAATCGTATGTGGCGCAGCTTGCAGACCACCAACGTGTGTGATCATGAACGATGGATTGATCTTACCTTGTGAAGACAAGTCGATAGACTCCACCATGTCACCAGTTGAGCCACCAGACGTGCCCACAATATGCGTTGACTCGTAATGCACATTGTAGAAGTTAAACGGTACTTTAAATTTCTTATCGGTAGGTCCTGCGAAGAAGTTCAAGCAGCCGTCGTTACCCAACAGCTCGTCGGCTTGCTCTAATACTTGCGATACTGCTGCGTATACCATCACGTCATCGTAGCCTTTGCCATCGTTCAGCGCTTTCAGATAAGTCACAGGATCATCGACTTGAGCGGTATTCACGTAATGCAATTCAACGCCTTGTTCTTTTGCTTTTTCAACCGGAATTAAGCACTCTGCTCGGTCTAAGCGCGCAGCGTCGATGTCTGTCACCACAATCAGTTTTGGCTTCAAAGGTCCGTTAATCGCGTAGTCAATCGCACCAATGCCCATTGGACCAGCACAAGCTAACAGCGCTAACGCCCCCCCCTCTTTGATGCCCATATCGTGCTCGTACACGTATTGCGTAGTGTGGTAACTTGCATGGTAAGCACCGATGATGCATGACATTGGTTCAGCCAAAGACGCATCTGCAAAGTAGTCTCCGTGGTAAGGCAGTACACAGCCTAAGTCGATAGCAATTTTAGGAATGATGGAATACGTTGCGTTGCCGCCAAAGGTTTCGTAGCTGTAACCCGCCGAGTAACCACTAGGCAAACCCATTGCTGGTTGTAGAACAAAGTAATCGCCTGCTTTGTATTGGTCTTTTAGGTTCTCACCGACTTCAACAATCACACCTGCGTATTCATGACCCGTCATCACTGGCACTTCATCAATGTTCTCAGGTACGCGTTTGTGTTTGCTACCCAACAATGCCGCTTTGTAAGTGGACAAGCAAATGCTGTTTGAAATGTTTTTAACCAGAAGTTCATCGGCTGAAATGCTTGGCAAATCAAAGGTTCTTAGTTGAACATCTTTCTCGCCACAGATAACCGCTGCCGTTGTTTGTACCATGATTTCTCTCCTAAATGGGGTGGTAGGTGCCACCCCATACTGCATTGTTAGGCTGGTTGCTCAGTCGCGACCGCTTGTTGCTTAATCGTATCCATCAGCTCATTGAGCGCTGGGTCATTGAGGAAGTTCTTAATCGTTACCACTGGCAAGCCTGTTGCTTTGATGGCTCGACTTTCTAAGCTTTCGTGCGTCACGACAATGTCGGCTTCGCTTGGCACTTTTTCGATGGCGAAGTTCTTCACTTCAATATCAATTCCGGCTTGAACTAACTTGCGTTTGAAGGTTGAAGCCCCCATCGCGCTTGAGCCCATACCCGCATCACAAGCGAATGCGACAAATGAAATTGGTTTGTTGACTTCTTGTGTTGCAGCAGCAACTGGTTTGATTGCACCTTCCGCTTTCATGTCTTTCATATCAGAGACAGACTGTTCAAACTCGTCTTCTTTGTCTTCTGCTTTGCTCATCTTCAGAATCGCACTTGCGACAAGGAAGGAAACAATCGTTGCAGTTGTGACACCTGCGATGGTTGCTAGGAAGCTGCCTTTCGGTGTCAGTGCTAGGTAAGAGAAGATTGAACCTGGACTTGGACCTGCTACCAAACCTGCATCAAGTAGGTTGAAGGTTGCGATACCTGTCGCTGCACCCGCAATCATCGCCAAGATCATGATTGGCTTCATTAACACGTACGGGAAGTACAGCTCATGAATACCGCCGAAGAAGTGAATGATGATGGCACTTGGCGCAGAGCGTTTAGATAGACCTTGACCAAACTTCGCGTAAGCCAGCAGCATACCAAGACCCGGACCCGGGTTAGATGCCACCATAAAGAAGATAGATTTGCCTGTTTCAGCTGCCGCCTGCAGGCCTAATGGGTAATAAATACCTTGGTCGATAGCGTTGTTTAGGAACAGCACTTTCGCCGGCTCGTTGATGATAGCAAGCAGAGGAAGGAATCCCGTCGCCACCAAGGCTTCGATGCCTGATTTCACAAACAAGTTTGCCGCTGTTACTGCAGGACCAACAATCTCGTAGGCGAACAAGCACAGGATCATGCCCACAATACCTAGTGAGAAGTTGTTCACCACCATCTCAAAGCCAGAAGGAATGCGGTGTTGGATTCGCTTATCCATTTGCACCACAACCCAAGCACTGAGTGGGCCCATGATCATCGCGCCGACGAACATTGGGATGTCCGCACCAACGATAACACCCATGGTACCAATGGCACCGGCTACTGCGCCGCGTTTATCACCAACAATTTGACCGCCGGTATAACCGATCAACAGTGGTAATAAGTAAGTGATCATTGGACCAACAAGTTCCCCAAACGCTTCGTTTGGCATCCAACCTGTTGGGATAAAGAGTGCAGTAATAAAGCCCCAAGCGATGAAGGCTCCGATATTTGGCAACACCATGGCGGTCAAATGACCCCCGAAGGCTTGCACATTGGCTCGCATGTTTGCTTTCACGTTATGTTCCTTTTAGTATGCTTTTATTATGTCTAGCACTTGTTCCTTAGATGAAGCTTGTGCCAGTTTTGCAATGTTCTCTTCGTCCACAAACATCTCGCTCAGCGCTTGAATCACCTCAATGTGGGTATCAGAGTCTTTTGCAGCTAGGGTAATAAGAATGTTGGCAGGACCAAGGTCCGAACCAAAATCAACTGGTGAAGGGAAAATATGAATGCCCAAGCCCGTTTTTAAGACACCGGTTTCTGGGCGAGCATGTGGCATCGCCAGTCCAGGGCACAACACATAGTAAGGACCATTTTCTTCGGTCGATTGGATGATGGCATCCGCGTATTGCTGAGAAACGTAACCTTTGTCTTCTAGGTATTGCGTTGTCTTTTTAACCGCGTCTTGCCATTGGTAAGCGCGGTCATTAATAACATCTACTAGTTCGTGGTCGATTAATTCATACAGCATTTTTAAACCCTATCAACAGTTCGGTATCGATGGGTTAATTATCAATAAGAGTCGTAGAACCGCGCAAGCACGCCTCTTTTGTGCAACAAATCACAATTAAATGGCTGTCAATTTGTTTTAATGAACGTAGCTCAAAAATAGATAAAGAAAGTTAGCAACAAATTTTCTTTCAGCAACATGTCAATAGGCATAATTTGAACCTCCGCACCTATCCAAACATTTCAAGAAATTCGCAATAATATATCTCGATCACATTACGACTCTTGACTCGCTATTTATCGTGATTAAATTCAAACTTCATTTTCCACTAATTCGGCGCTAGTGAGTTTCAAACAGGGACAATCATCACACTTGTTTGCTAAAAGAAATCGAAACGTTGCTTAGTTTCAACATATAGTGAGCAGAAGGTCGGAAGAGAAAAGACACAAAAACCCGCCGAGTGGCGGGTTTAAAATGAAATGCGTAATATCGCGCTTACGACTTATGACGTTTTGCCACCAGCGTAAACTTGTAGTCAGTAGATTTGAAGTAGTTGCGGCTGTATTCAAACACCACATCCCCTTGTAAGAAACCACGCGTGCGCTTTTCGATGATCGGCTCGGCCGGGTCAATATCTAGCAACTCTGCAATGTCTTGCGGTGGCAATACCGGGATGATTTCTTGCTCACTGCGATCAATCACCATGCCCTTCTCTTTCTCGATAAAATGGTACTTAGAACCTTGCATCACTTGGTAGGTGAGATCAGGGAACATGTCTGTCGGCAGCCAAGTTTCTTCTACTGTGATTGGGTTGTCATCAAGGTAACGAACACGTTTCACGTAAAAGACTTTGTCATCTTCATTGATGTTCAGCGCATCCGCCATCGTGAGCGATGCTTTAGTAATCTCGAACGCAGCCACATCGCTGTGCGTGACTGCATTTAGGTGCGCCCACTTCTCTGCAAAACTGGTCTGCTGGTAAATGTCGTAGTTAACCTTGTTCTCTTTCACATAGGTACCACTACCCTGCACACTTTCCAGTTCACCATTTTCAATCAGCAGTTTTAACGCTTGGCGAACCGTGACTCGGCTACAAGAAAATTCTTCGCGTAACTGAGCTTCGGTAGGAAGAGCGGTTCCTACTTTGTATTCGCCATCGCTGATCTTCTCGCGAATCGCGTCCGCAATCTGGCGATACATTGGCAGTCTTGCCATGTTTACCTCTATAAAAACAATACAAATGACCATTCAAGTGAACTTGTTTGAGACAACTCAAGAACCGAGCACACTGGAGTGAACTATCATTGCAAGAAAGACTTGGTTTATGAGCTCTATAATACGAATTCAGGTCAACATGACAAGCACTTGTTCGCATATCGGCATACAAAAACAAGCCAAAACAATACAACAATAATACATATTTTGATTCAACTGCGATCCTAATCACGGATCATTTGTATTTAAAAGGTATTATTCACATCATTGTTGAATGCACAACAATGTCGAATGTGACAATGGGACAAAAGTTATGAAATTAACCTCTCTTACAAACCCATCGCTGATAAACCTACAAACGACGTTCGAAAGTCGTGACGCAGCGATTCGTGCACTTGCCGACCAGCTAGACCAGCAAGGCAAACTGCATAACAAGGAAGAATACCTACAAGCAGTGTTTGCTCGTGAAGAGCAAGGCCCGACGGCGTTAGGCGAAGGCTTAGCAGTACCGCACGGTAAGACAGATGCAGTAAAAGAGGCGGCGTTTGCCGTAGCCACACTAAAACAAGACTTAAAGTGGCAAGGTCTGGATGAAGACGAAGACGTAAACCTGATCTTCCTAATCGCAATTCCAAATGCGGAAGCAGGTTCAACACACATGCACCTGTTGACCGAACTGACCACAACGTTAGTGGATGACGATGTTCGTGAAGCTGTGCTAAATGCTACAAATGTAGAACAAATTTTCGCTTTGCTTGATGGTCAAGCAGAGCAAGAAGAAAAACAAGACCAATTAGATACAAATGCACCAACCATCGTTTGTGTGACGGCTTGCCCTGCGGGTATTGCGCACACTTACATGGCTGCAGAATACCTAGAGAAGACAGGTAAGAAGCTGGGTTACAACGTGCATGTTGAAAAGCAAGGCGCAAACGGTATTGAAGATCGTCTGACTGCTGAACAGCTCAACAGTGCAACAGCGGTCGTTTTCGCGGCCGAAGTGGCAATCAAAGAGTTAGAGCGTTTTGACGGTATTCCTCGTGTAGAAGTGCCAGTTGCTGAGCCAATCAAACACTCCGAGCGCATTCTTAACGAAGCGGTTGAAGCAGGTAAAGCAGGTCGAAGCGCTGGTGCTGCAGTTGCAACCAACGACAAACCGAAGAAGCTACCACTTAAAACTGAACTAAAACAAGCACTGCTATCAGGTATCTCTTACGCGGTTCCTCTTATCGTTGCTGGCGGTACCGTACTTGCTGTTGCCGTGCTATTGGCACAAATGTTCAACCTACAAGATTTGTATGCAGAAGAAGGCTCTTGGTTGTGGATGTACCGCAAACTAGGTGGTGGTCTACTGGGTACATTGATGGTTCCTGTACTGGCGGCATACACCGCTTACTCATTGGCAGATAAACCAGCGCTTGGCCCAGGCTTTGCCGCAGGTATTGCAGCGAACCTTATCGGCTCTGGCTTCCTTGGCGGTGTTGTCGGTGGCTTGATTGCTGGTTACGTCATGCGTTGGGTAAAAGAAAACGTACGTCTAAACCCAGCGTTCAACGGCTTCCTAACCTTCTACCTATACCCGGTTATCGGTACTTTGGTTGCTGGTTCATTGATGCTGTTCGTTATCGGTAAACCTGTTGCTTGGCTAAACCAAGGTTTGACGGACTGGCTAAACGGCATGTCTGGCACCAACGCCCTACTTCTAGGCGCAGTAATTGGTTTATTCGTATCGTTCGACCTTGGTGGTCCAGTCAACAAAGCCGCTTACGCATTCTGTCTGGGTGCAATGGCAAACGGTGTTTACGGCCCATACGCTATCTTCGGTTCGGTGAAAATGGTCTCTGCCTTCACAGTAACGGCTTCAACTATGCTTGCACCTCGCCTGTTTAAAGATTTTGAAATCGAGACGGGTAAATCAACTTGGTTGCTTGGTCTAGCGGGCATCACTGAAGGTGCGATTCCGATGGCTATCGAAGACCCAATCCGCGTTATTGGCTCATTCCTACTTGGCTCTGTCGTAACAGGCGCAATGGTGGGTGCTGCTGGCGTAGGTCTATCGACTCCGGGGGCAGGTATCTTCTCAATCTTCCTACTACACGATGCAGGTCTAGGCGCATTCACTGCTGCGGCAATCTGGTTTGGCGCTGCGCTGATTGGTGCAACCATCTCGACCATCACTCTCATCATGTGGCGAGCACACGCAGTAAAAAAGGGCAAATTTGTCACTGAGGCTGCTGCTCAACATTAATTCGAATCACTCATAGATTCGCTCAACACAAACTTTGGGCGTGGGATTTCTGCGCCCTAAATATTCGTCGGCAAGCATAAATGCCGCAAAAACGAATAGAAAACAATCAAATTTAAAACAAATTAACGGCAATTATTGCCTAAGACGGTAAAAGTTATGACTACATCTCGCGTTCATATTACTCCTCACATGCACTGGGATCGTGAATGGTACTTCACTACAGAAGAGTCTCGCATTCTGCTAGTGAACAACATGGAAGAAATCATGACTCGTCTGGAAAACGATCCAGACTACAAATACTACGTTCTAGACGGTCAAACCGCAGTTCTAGAAGATTACTTCGCAATCAAGCCAGAAAACAAAGAGCGCGTACGTGAGCTAGTACAAGCAGGCAAACTGATTGTTGGCCCTTGGTACTCTCAAACGGATACGATGCAAGTATCTGGTGAATCTATCGTACGTAACATGCTTTACGGATTGCGCGACTGTCTAGCGCTAGGCGAGCCAATGAAGATTGGTTACCTACCAGATTCATTCTCTATGAGCTCTCAGCTACCAGCTATCTACAACGGTTTTGGCATCAATCGCGCAATGTTCTGGCGTGGTTGTTCAGAGCGTCACGGCACAGATAAAACCGAGTTTTTGTGGCAATCAAACGATGGCAGCGAAGTCTCTGCGCAAGTACTGCCACTGGGCTACGCGATTGGTAAATACCTACCGCAAGACGAAGAAGGTCTGCGCGCGCGTCTAGATAAATACTTCCCAGTGCTAGAAAAACCGTCGGTAACAAAAGACATCTTACTACCAAACGGTCACGACCAAATGCCTATCCAAAAAGACATCTTCGAGGTGATGGATAAGCTACGTGAAATCTACCCAGACAAAGAATTCAAAATGAGCCGCTTTGAAGAAGTGTTCGAGCGTATTGAAGCCGAGCGCGCTCAGCTTGATACCATCAAAGGCGAGTTCAACGACGGTAAATACATGCGTGTTCACCGTACTATTTCTTCAACACGTATGGACATCAAACTGATCCACGCAGAAGTAGAAAACAAGATCGTAAACATTCTTGAGCCATTAGCGTCTATCGCATGGACACTAGGTTTCGAATACCACCACGGTCTAATCGAGAAGATGTGGAAAGAGAGCATGAAGAACCACGCTCACGACTCGATTGGCTGCTGCTGTTCAGACAAAGTACACGCAGAGATCCTGAACCGTTACATCCTTGCGGACGACATGGCGACCAACCTGATCAACTTCTACAAACGTAAGATTGTTGACCACATGCCAGCGCGCGAAGGTTGCGACAAGCTAGCACTATTCAACCTATCGCCATACGCTCGTGAAGAAGTGGTAAACACCACCATCACTATCCGTGCAGAACAGTTCAACCTGTTTGATGAAAACGGCACGCCAGTTGAGTACTTCATCCAAGATCAACGCGTAATCGACCCAGGTAAGATTGACCGTCAAATCGTTCACTACGGTAACTACGACCCGTTCATCGAGTACGACATTCAAATCAAGCACACTGTGCCAGCGATGGGCTTTACTACCCTTCACATTCAAGCGAATGAGAAAGGCACGCAAAAAGTGGCTGAGCAGAAGGAGTTCCTGCTAGAGAACGAATTCTACCGCATCAACGTCAACGCAAACGGCACTCTGAACATCTTCGACAAAGAGACAGAGCATCTTTACGAACAAGCGCTGCGCATTGAAGACGGCTCTGACGATGGTGATGAATACGACTACTCACCTTCGCGTAAAGAGTGGCTACTGTACTCTGACGAATTCGATGCAGAAGTGAATGTGAAGCACGAAGGCTTCCAATCTGTGGCAACCATCAAGCTGCGCATGAACTTGCCTGAGAACCTACAACAACGTGAAGAGCGCACAGGTCAAAACGGTTACCTAGACGTGAACTGCCAAGTGGTTCTAAAACAAGGAACACGCCGTATTGAAGTTCGCATGGAGCTGGACAACCAAGCTGACGATCACCGTGTTCGTGTATTAGTACCAACACCGTTTGTGTCTGAAACCGTAGTAGCAGACAACCAGTTCGGTTTGATCACTCGCCCAACTAACGATCCAGAAATGGCGAACTGGGAAGCAGACGGCTGGAAAGAAGCACCAGTGCCGGTTTACCAGCTAATGAACTTTGCCGCGGTTGAAAACGCACAAGGTGGTATGGCACTGATGAGCAACGGTCTGCGTGAGTTTGAAGTGACTTCAAGTCAAGGCAATGAAGAGCGTGACACATTCGCCCTAACCCTTCTGCGTGGTATCGGCGTATTGGGTAAAGAAGAGTTGTTGCTTCGTCCGGGTCGTCCTTCGGGTATCAAGATCCCGACGCCAGATTCACAAGTACGCGGCAAGATCGTTTGTGAGTTCGCACTGTTTGGTTTCGCGGGCAACCACATCGAAGCAAACGTTATGGCGGCGGCGCGTGACAACGTGACTCCAATCCAATGCTACAACAAGATCCCTTACAACGCGATGAAGCTGAACGTAGGCGAGCAAAACCTACCGCTAACGCACAGCTTGCTAAACAAATCGCTAGAAGGTGCGGTACTGAGCGTACTGAAGAAGGCGGAAGACGAGGATGCACTCATCCTGCGCGTCTACAACCCATCAGAGAGCGAAGTGATTAACGACACAGTGGCGTTTACTTCAGAAGTAACGTCATGGAAAGAAACACAGCTAGACGAGAAAGTGCTACCAAATGAGGTAGAGACAGCATCGTTCGGCACGCTGAAGCCGTGTCAGGTTAAGTCTTTCCAAGTGAAGTTCTAATTCGGTTCTCGGGATAAGGTCATCGACTAGATAACCAGTCCAACTCAATTCAGGCTTGCTCTCATCGCGGAGCAAGCCTCTCCTCTTCTTTCGTTCCAATCAAGAGAATATCGCCATGCAACACGCTCTATTCAAACTGGACAATGTGATTCAAAACTACGCTTGGGGCAGCCACACCTCGATTCATGATTTATTCGGCATCGACAATCCAGCGAACGAGCCACAAGCAGAAATCTGGATGGGAGCTCATCCAAACGGCTGTTCAAAGCTTGCTGACACCAAACAACTGCTGTCAGAAGTCATTAACCAAAACAAAACGCAATCGCTGGGTGATTACACCGCGGCACGTTTTGGTGAACTGCCATTCCTATTCAAAGTCCTGGCCGCTGAAACGCCGCTGTCTATCCAAGTACACCCTAGTAAGCACAAAGCGGAAATTGGCTTTGCTCGTGAAAACGAACAAGGCATTCCACTTAATGCAGCAAACCGTAACTACAAAGATCCAAACCATAAACCGGAGCTGGTTTACGCGCTGACATTTTACAAAGCGATGAACGGCTTCCGCCCAATTGAGCAGATCTTATCTCTGTTTGAGCAAGCGAACATCACTGCTCTAGAGACTGAAATCAACGCACTGAAAGCCACACCAAACAGTGAAGGTCTAAAAGTGTTCTTCTCAGCAATTATGTCGTTAGAAGGCGAACGCAAACAGCAGGCTTTGAATGAGCTATACGCAAGCCTAGAGCGCCCTGCGAAAACCGCTATGGCACGAGAAGCTTACGGTTATATTCAAGACTTCCGTCAGCATTACGCGGACGATATTGGTCTGTTTTCGCCATTGATGTTGAACACGATTGAACTCGCTCCGGGCGAAGCAATGTTCCTCCATGCAGAAACGCCACACGCATACGTTCAAGGGACAGGTTTGGAGATCATGGCGAACTCAGACAACGTGCTGCGCGCTGGCTTAACACCTAAGTACATCGACGTTGCTGAGCTTATCGACAACACCATCTTCAACGCGATTGACCCAGAACAAATCAAGCTCGCACCCGTGCATAAACAAGGCAAGCTTAGTTACCCAATTCCGGTGGATGATTTCGGTTTTGAAGTGATGGCAGTTGAAGGCACAGCAACGACTCAATTCGTGCGTAGCGCAGAGATTTTGTTTTGTATCGAAGGGGAAATCTCGGTTTCTAGTCAAGACGATCACATCACACTGAAAGCGGGTGAATCGGTCTTCGTCTGCAGCAACTCAGTAAAGTACGTTTGCCAGGGTCACGGCACCTTAGCTCGCGCGTTTAACTGATTGGCAAAATGAACTGACAGCTTATTGGATAGCGGCTTTCTGTTATCCAGTAAGGACGCTCCTAACCTAGGTTTGCGCTGATTTTGTCAGTGGTCAGCAATAACCGCCTTGTCACGCTCCACTTCGATGACGCTTTCGAGGGCGAGCAGACATTTACCGTTGATATTCGTGGTCAACTCCATCATTTTGACCATCCCCACCAATGTCTAGCGAAGAGCATTGGTGGGATTTTTTTGTTTACAGCGCTTTTAATACTTCCATCGCAAGCGCTTCATCGTCTTGCTCTGCCAACCCACTGATACCAATTGCACCGACGACTTCCCCCTCTTGTTCTACAGGTACACCGCCCATAAAGCCTGTGATCTTTGGGTCAGTCCAATAACTCAACTGCTTACCCGTCTCACGAGCCCAAGCGCCCAAATTGCCACTAGGCTGACGGTCTCTAGCCGAGGTGTAGGCTTTATTTTGTGCCAACAAACCTGCTTGCACGCTCACATCATCCATTCGGGCAAAACCGAGCAACTCACCATGCGTATCAACCACGGCAACCGCAATGTTTTGCTTGCGAGCAGTCGCAATTTCCAATGCCGTTTGAATCAGAGTTTGAACTTGTACGTATTTCATTTTTCTCTCCTAAGGAATCTCATGGCCAAGAGTTTTCTCGAACAAGCCATACCAATGGCTGCGCGACAGCGTGACGTTCTCTACTTGAGCACAAGCGCGAATACGCTGTGGGTTTGCGGTACCAATAACAGGCTGAATTTGGTTTGGATGACGCGTCAGGAAGGCTAAAACAATCGCCTCAGACAACACGCCATATTCAGCTGCAAGCGCCATCACCATCTCCGCCGTCTGTCTGGTGTTGTGATCATCAGAATGTAAGCCACGCTCTGAGAATCTTCCCTGCGCCATACTGCCCCACGCTTGCAGTTGGATATTGTGCTTACGGGCATGCTCCAGTGTTCCTGCAACGTAGTCAGATACAGACGAAGGAAGCCCCATGCCTTGCTTGATGAAGTCAGACTTAGCCAGACTCATTTCCAACTGGTTCGCCACAATAACTTCGCCCGTTGCCTGTTGGAGAAGATCAATTTGAGCACTGTTCATGTTAGAGACACCGAAGTGGTTAACTTTGCCAGCTTGTTTCAGGGCTTGTAGCGCTGTGCCCAGTTCTTCAAATTCAACCAAAGGATCAGGACGATGCAGCATCAAAACATCAAGATTCTCCACGCCAAGGCGCTCAAGAATGCCCTCAACAGAAGCCGTCACCCATTTAGCAGAGAAGTCATACTGCTTAACACCTTGCTCATCTCCTAGGCGGATGCCGCACTTGGATTGTAGGTAAATTCGTTCTCGTAAGGTTGAATCATTGGCTAAGATGCGCCCAAACACTTCTTCTGCCTTACCGAATTTGTAGATATCCGCATGATCAAAAAGATTGATGCCCACCTCTAATGCTGCCTCTACAGCGGCATGAGCTTGGTTTTCATCTTGGGCGGTTAGTGGGTTGCGATTCCACTCCCCTCCAAGCCCGATACAGCCGAAAACCAAGCGGCTAACGTTAGGTAAGGTTTTGGCGAGCGGTAGTGTTGGATTGTTCATCGTTATTCTCACTTTTCCGATTTCTGCATTTTCAATTTCTTAAATTAACTCGAATCATCTTACCGTTCGTAAAAATTAGTTTAATACCGTAAAATCGAATTCATTATCCTCATTAGCGAACAATTAAGATGGCAGATTACAAAAGAATCGAAAAACTGATGCTGTTTGCCGAAGTGGCTCAAACACTCAATTTTTCTAGAGCAGCGGAGCAACTTGGCATTTCTAAAAGTTACCTGTCGGAACAAATCAAGCGATTGGAATCGGAACTCGCTACGCCTTTGATTGTTCGAACTACACGCAGCGTGAGATTGACGGCAGAAGGTGAATCGATCTTTGCGCAAGCGGAAGATCTCAAACGACGCGTAATGGAAATGGAAAAGAGTTTAAGTCAGCAATCTGAGCAAATAGACGGCCTGATTCGGCTTACCGCTCCCAAGATGTTTGCTGAAGCGGTACTGCATGATTTATGTGTGGCGTTTCGCGCTCTACATCCAAACGTAGAGTTCGAGATCCTTTCTAGCTATCAAGCGTTTAATCTGACGGAAACCAGCGTCGACTTTGCGTTTCGAGCGACAAGAACCCCGCCCGAGAATATGATTGCGCATCACCTTTTGGACTACTACCACTGGCTGGTTACTTCTCCTGAGTATCTGCGAGAAAAAGGCACGCCGGAGACGTTAGCGGATTTAAAACAGCATCAATGCTTAACCACATTGCATCAAAAAGAATGGCCTTTAAGAACGGGAACGGTTCAAACCCAAGGTTGGCTTTCAAGCAATGAAAACCGCCTACTCAAAGAATCAGCCCTGTCCGGCAATGGCATCGCTCGATTAGCAAGTTACTTTGTCGAGCAAGATGTTGAACACGGCCGACTAGTGCAGGTTCTATCGGAAGAAACCGACCACCAGCACAACGCGGTTTACTTGGTGTACCCACAACTTATCTATCAATCAGCGAAAACCAGAGCCTTCATTGAATTTGTGAAGCAGAACTTTGCTAAATAACTAAGGCAGTTAATCCGCTGACCACACCGAGCGGATATCTGGCCATCCCCAGTTAGTTAGTGCAACGTCTTCTAACACACCTTGGAAGCGCAAAGTTTGCGTATGGTGGAACATAGGTGCAATCCAGTATTCGCTGACGAGTGTGGAAGCAATAGGTTCAAGCGCTTTGAGGTAACCTTCTAGCGAGGTATACGCGCGTACTTTCTCTAGTTGCTCATCCAACCAAGTCGCATTCTCTTCACCCAAGGTGTGGTGCAACACGGTATTGCTAAAGAAGTTGGTAAACGCCGATGCATGACGGTTGTCATCTAAGTTGATGTTCGTCACCACCAAGGTTTCATCTAGCGTGCCGTTTTTGGCTTTTTCGCTTAGCTCTCGGTAGGAATACATCACAATGCTGACTTTGCTTCCCGTCCCTTCAAGTAGGTTAGCAATTGCACGCGCACATCGTCTCAATGCCGTGTAGTTGTACCCTGCGATGGTGATATGTTTAGGCAGTTTGCTTTCTTCACCAAACGGTCTTAGTACGGGCTTCCACGTTGGCAACATGTTGTAAGCAGGCACGCTGCCAAACACGATCTTTTCTTTGCGCATCACATCAGCAAGTCGTTCCGGTTGAATCAACTCGGCGATGTAGCGACGCTGCGCTTGAGACAGAGGATACTTGGCATGTTGATTGAACAAGGCGAACAAGCAGCCGTCCTCGGTGCGACTGTGCTGACTAGCCGGGGCCGCCTCGGCATCTTGTGTCGACATGTAATGCCCGCACATGCTGTCGGCAAGCTCGTCGTCCGCTTTATCTACCTGTTTAGGCGGCGTATTCGCGGCTAGAGATGGGTTCTCCATTTTCTCATCATTGACGATCCAGATCGTCACCATGTCGGTTAACACTCGACAGGCGTAATAGCCGTCAAAAGCTTGCAGTTTTAATCGATGAGCACTGTGTTCAATCACAGAGAAAGGACCACTGCCAACGACCAAATTGTTATTGGCCACGTTTACTTGGCTAACGGGTTGAATGCCGTACTTCACACCAGAAATAAGCCCAGCAAAGCCCAAATCTGGTTTGCTGAGGGTAAACACAACCTTAAGTGGGTTTGGCGCGGTAATGTTATCGACATGAGCTAGCTCTTTCTCATACAACTCAAGAGAACTGAGCTTAGCAAACAGGCTAACAACGGTATCTGCATCAATCGGTGCACCATTGTGAAAGGTTAAGCCCGGGCGCAGATAAAAGGTCCATTCGTAACTTTTCTCGTCATAACGCCAATGATGAGCAAGTTCTGGCTTCACCACTCCGTTGTAGTCACTGGATACCAAACAACAGTAGATTTGACGCAAGAAGAAGCGCTCACTGCTGCGGTGCAGTTGATGAGGAACAATACGCTCAAACATACGTTTGTAGGTGAGCTGAATGTTGAGTCGACCTTCTTGAACAGATGCCCCTGAAGTCGTTTTGAGCAAACGTCCAAATGCCGCTTCATCTTCATCGAGAATCGCCAACGCTTTTTCGTATTTACCCAGCTTGATTCGTTCTAGTGCAAGGCTTTCTTTTAATGCACTCAACTCGATGTTCAGC
Source organism: Vibrio sp. MMG023 (assembly GCF_021654215.1). Classification (NCBI taxonomy): domain Bacteria; kingdom Pseudomonadati; phylum Pseudomonadota; class Gammaproteobacteria; order Vibrionales; family Vibrionaceae; genus Vibrio; species Vibrio sp. MMG023. The sequence continues at coordinate 184,916 of NZ_JAKFZP010000004.1, forward strand.
AATAACGTTGAACGCTGATTTCGTCCCGCTTTTGGCAGCCAACTCAACCATGCTTGCTCCTGCATTTGCGACAGTAAGCTGCGTGCATGGCGAGGAGAAGTGAACAGCAAGTCAGCGACTTCCTGCAATGTGGTTTTGGCTTCACTTCCCACACCAAATGGTGTGAGTCGTTGGTAGTAGCGGAACAAGTTGAGATCAGACACCGCGCGCCCTCAAAAAGTGGATATAGGTTTATTTTACTCAACTTATCCGAGAGAAAATAAGAAAACTTCCAAACACTTTGTTCCCCTTTTTACCCCCACTAACATAAAAATCGGTGAGTTAGCGCACCTTCTGGGGCTAACTAGGAATAAACCACAGAAATCTACTCTCTTTTTCAGCTCCTCTTTTCTTCGCATACTGACCCTGTCAGCAACAAAGGAGGAAACACTATGCGATTCCAAATTCGATCAGCGAAAGACATGCCTACAATGGCAACCTATTTCCGAGAACGCGTTGCGCATTCGGACAACAAGCTTGAAGTTATGGCTCTGGTAACAATGAACGATTTCTTCAACTGGTAAACGAACCTTAAGCAGAACTTAGCTCCTGATACTACACCCCCACTTCGTTGTATCTTTAAGTTCTGCTTTTCTTTTTCCTCAAGCCAATGGCCTAACTTTGCAATTAAACCCCGAAAATTATTCATACTTGCCTTGCGTTTTTACTTAGTTTCGATTCTACAGTTGCATCCTTAGCTCTTCAGGCGTAAACTTTATCGCAATTCGACGATTAACTATTAAGGCCAGCGAATGAGTGATAAGTGCAACGACACGTGCGAAGTTGTTTTTCAGACAACACAACAACAGCTCGAGAAAGAACAAACTCTAGCAGCACAAGCAAAAGCTTTGTCACATCCAGCACGTTTGCGCATTCTGCATATCCTGCACACTCTCGATACCATGGGCGGTTGTTTGAACAGTGATTTGGTTTCTGAACTGGGTCTTGCACAATCTACTGTTTCCGAGCACTTGCGTATTCTCAAGCAAGCAGGCTTTATCAGCGCGGAGCCAAACCCACCTAAGGTTTGTTACCGCATTCAACGCGACGCGTTTGATAAGTTCAATCTAGGATTTTCCAAGTTATTTGATTAATTGACTTTGCACACTGGTCAGGTGTGCAGAGATAAACTATACCTTTAACTATCGCCTTTCGACGATAAACGAATAAAGAGACCACTATGACTACTCAAGTTTTAAATAGTGCCAGCAACAAAATGAGCTTCCTCGATCGTTATTTAACGGTTTGGATTTTTGTGGCAATGGCAATCGGTGTAGGTATTGGCGCTGCTTTTCCGCAGGTTGCTGAATGGAATGAATCAATGTCAGTGGGCAGCACAAACATCCCACTAGCGATTGGTTTGATTTTAATGATGTACCCGCCTCTGGCAAAAGTAAATTACAACCTATTAGGTACCGTCACTAAAGACAGAAAAGCGATCACGCTGTCTTTGGTCATGAACTGGATTGTCGGCCCTATTTTGATGTTCATCCTTGCATTGACTTTCCTAGGTGATCATCCGGGTTACATGGTTGGTATCATTCTGATCGGTCTTGCTCGTTGTATTGCGATGGTATTGGTATGGAACGATATCGGTGGCGGTAACAAAGAATACGGCGCAGCCCTAGTTGCACTAAACAGCGCTTTCCAAATCGTGACTTACAGTGTGATGGCATGGTTGTTCATCACTGTATTGCCACCAGTCTTTGGTTACGAAGGTTTCGTGGTTGATATCTCGATGATGGACATCGCGGAAAGCGTTCTTATTTACCTTGGTATTCCATTCCTAGCGGGCTTCCTGAGCCGCAAATGGCTGGTCGCTGCGAAAGGTGAGCAATGGTACAACGACGTGTTCATCCCACGCATTTCACCAATTACGCTTATCGCCCTGCTTGCGACCATCGTACTGATGTTCAGCTTGAAAGGTGAAATGATTCTTGAACTGCCAATGGATGTATTCCGTGTAGCAATTCCACTGGCTATCTACTTTGTGTTGATGTTCTTTGTCAGCTTCTTCGTTGGTAAGAAAATGGGCATCGACTACGACAAAAACGCATCGATTGCTTTCACGGCAACGGGCAACAACTTTGAATTGGCAATTGCGGTTTCTATCGCGGTGTTTGGCCTAAACTCAGACCAAGCTTTTGCTGGTGTCATTGGTCCACTGATCGAAGTGCCTGTATTGATTGCTTTGGTAAACGTAGCACTCAAAATGAAAAAGAAATACTACAAATAACCAAAGGTTATAGTGACTTGAAAGCGCCCGTCGTTAAAGCGACGGGCGCTTTTTGTTTTCCATGCTAGGCATGATGAGATCAACAAAATCCAATTTGCTAACTCAAAGTTTTGAACAATGTTTTAAATTAGAAATTCATATAGGAGTTTGAGTAATGAATTTAGAATATAAAAAACTGAAGTGGCATGCTGTTCTCAAGCTTTCACAACAGACGATTAAGTGTCTAGAAGAGGAAGACAGCACAACTTTGACCGATGTCGACAAAGTGCGCGCGAACGTTCATGCAGCAGAACTACTGCAACAACTCTTGTCCGATCTTGCGATTGCGGATTCTAAGTCTTCGAGCACATTAAGCTCAGTAAAACGCGCTTAGTTTTATTCAGGACACATTAATTGACGACCACCGTTTTGATGTAATCACTCGGTGTTAGGCCGAATTTACCTTTAAAACGCTGGCTAAAACGCCCTTCAGATTGATATCCACATAATTGCGCCAGCATCGCCACGCTGTAGTGACCGTTTTGCATTAAGTGCAGCGCATGATTTAAGCGAACTTCTGCAAGCACTTCCCGATACTGAGTACCCTCTTGCTTGAGCTTACGAATCATGGTCGCACGGCTCATGGCAAAACGCTCAGCCACCAGATCTAAAGTGTGTTCCTCTCCCGGGGAATACGACAAATAACGGCTCAGCTTCTGGCTGAATGTTGTATTCGCACTCGCAAACAAATGATGCAACACACCACGCTCGGCAAGTTGTTGATATAACCCCATTACCCAGAAGGTTTGGGTCTCTTTGCTCATGGTTTGTTGGTCAAACGAGAACAAAGCATTGAGCGTATCTTCCAAGGCTTTATCGGCTTCTAATGTCGGCTTTTCTTCACCCTTATCAATGCTTGCACTCAGTTCAAGCATTGCTTCTGACGGCAAGCAATGAAAGCTGAACATTCTAGAGAGAAACTTACCTTTTTGCGGTAAGTTCTCAAAACTCAATGATGCAGAAGCCTCACAAAGCAGCAGCTCAGAATGGGAAAGATCCAGCGCCGATTCTTTCCAGAAAAGACGCTTACTGCCCGTGATGATCTGAATGATACTTGGGGAATGGATCTTCACATTACGCAGCTTCTGTAACTGCTCGGCACGAAACAACGTGACTCGATATTGATGGCTCATCTATTCCCCTCGTTTTTTATCATCTATCTATTACGGCTTAACGTGTGTACGTCGCCGTCAGTTTTGCTTTGCCTAGTGCCATGCTGTTAAGCGTAAAACCAACCACAGCAGCTGGTGTGTTTTCATCTAGGTTTAGTTTCTCGGTTGGCAATGCCCAAACCGTGAATTGGTAGCGGTGCATGCCATCTGCTTCTGGTGGGCAAACGCCACCAAAACCAACTGTTCCGTAGTCAATACGTGACTCTTTACCGCCCAATTTTTCAATGTTCACTGCGCGTGGCAGTTCGCTAACTGAAGCTGGAATGTTAAACGCAACCCAGTGCCAGAAACCACTGCCAGTAGGTGCATCAGGGTCATAAGCCGTGATTGCAAAGCTCTTTGTTCCTGCTGGCGCATCCTTCCACATCAATTGTGGGGATTGGTTACCACCATTACAGCCCCAGCTGTTGTATTCGAAGGTCTTCGCCATAGGATGACCTTCTTGAATGTCTTTACTGGTTAATTCAAATGCTTGCGCTGAACCAACCGCCAATAAGCTTAATGCCAAAACCGATGTAGTGATTGCTTTCATGATGATGCTCCTATTTCTTAAGTTCGGCATAAGTGTATGCCCAAAAAGAAACAGCAGCCCACCATTAAGTATCAACAGAACTCATTTTAAGCCAACCAGTGATACTTTGCGTAATATTTTTAAATTCGTGCTTATCAGCGACCTAGTTGGTGTATACCCAAGTGACTTCAAGATGCAGGATTCAGAGCGTTGTCATTGACTCGAGTTCAAGGAAAACAACGCAGCGTAATAGCTAGCTCTTTCCAAGTTGTTTGACGCAGCCATTGGTTTAGATAAAAAAGCGAGTCAATGACACGCTCCCAAAGGGCCCTCTTTGCAAATAGTAAGGGATTTGGCCTGTATACTTTGTTGTCGATTCTTGATTTAGATCCACTAGACCTTTAAGTCGCCGCCGCGTCTACAAACCAATTCATTCTCGCTGAACCTAGCATCTCGAGGTTACTTGGGTATATGCTGATTAGCCCAAAAGCAAACAAGGAAGCGTAAATGGGACTGGATATCTACGTGGTGGACGCCTTCACCGATACGCAATTCAAAGGCAACTCTGCAGCGGTGGTGCCGTTAGAGGAATGGCTTGCTCCAGAGTTGATGCAAAGTATCGCGACAGAAAACAACTTATCGGAAACGGCCTTTCTAAAATCCATTGGCGCAAACCAATATGAGATTCGTTGGTTCTCTCCGATTACTGAAATCGACTTTTGTGGACACGCCACACTAGCCTCGTCGTTAGTGCTGTTTGATAAGCTTGGCATTGGTGGCACGATTGAATTTCATACTTTAGAAGTAGGAACGCTCACCGTAGAGAAGAATACGCAAGGTCAGATTGAAATGACGTTCCCTGCTCGTCCTCCAAAAGCCGTTTCTGATATTCCCTCGGCATTAATTGAAGGCTTAAGTTGCGATGTGAAACGCGTACTGCTTAGCCCTCAAGCGTATTTCGTGGTGGTCGACAGCCAGCAGGAGGTACTTGAGGTTCAATACCGTTCCGAGCACCTCAAGACACTCGCTCCTTACGATGTGGTCGTTACTGCGAAAGGCGATCAACAAGACTTTGTATCGCGTTACTTTTGGCCTGCAAATGGTGGCGATGAAGACCCCGTAACCGGCTCGATTCACGCTGGATTAGCACCATTCTGGGCAGAAGAATTAGGCAAAACATCACTGGTCGCTTACCAAGCTTCTCAGCGCGGAGGTATTCTTCATTGTGAAGTTATAGGCGAACAAGTAAGAGTATCTGGCGACGGCGTGCTCTACATGAAAGGCAAGATTTTTGTGTAGACCTTTAGTTTGTCTTTAGCATTAGCCCAATAGAACAAAGCCCAGCGTTATTGAGCTATATAACACTGGGCTTGAGGATAACGCTGGGCTTGATGGTTTGAGTAGAGTGATGTCGAACTACTGGAACTTCTCACCCGCAGCAGCAACGAACGCCATTTCTACCAACAGTTCAGGGTTCGCCAATTCAACTTTGACGCAAGCACGGCTTGGTGCACAGCCCTCAGGGAACCACGCATCCCATACTTCGTTAAGGGCATCAAAGTTAGCAAAATCCGTCACGTAAATCGTCACAGATAGAATGCGCGACTTGTCGCTATCAACACTGGCTAGCATTTGCTCGGCTTGGTCGAAAATCTGTTGTACTTGCCCTTTCATATCCGCAGTGGTGTCAGCTTCCGCCACTTCAACAAAGTTGGCGATGCCATTGAATACCGTTACATCTGACCAACGTTTGCATGGATTAATACGATGAATTGTCATGTTGTTTCTCTTAATTACGGCTTCTCAACCAAACACACAGGCGCACCGATGTCGCATGAGTATCCGGTTGGCGTGATAACGCCAGTTTCCGGATTCCTATGGAAGCTAGCGACATTATGTGAATGTTGATTGGCAACGAGCATCCACTGCCCGTCACGGGATAAAACAAAATCTCTTGGGAACGTGCCACCACAATCGGACGCGGCAATTTGAACCGGAGTATTGCTCGTTACATCAAATGTGTTGATCAGATTTTGCGCACGGCATGAGACATAGACAAAGCGCTCATCCGCAGCGAGACGAATAGCAGACGCCGCTTCTTTGTTCTCTTCATCGGCTAGCAGTTTAACTTGCTGAGCCAGATTCCACTGCCCGCTTTGCTTGCGAAGTACCACCAGCGTTTCAGACAATTCGCAAACAACGTACGCGACAGACTCATCACGATTGAAGATTAAATGACGAGGCCCAGAGCCAGCAGGCATAGCGATGCTTTGAGAAAGTGAAAACTCAACTGTCTCACCATCATTATCGTAGTCGTAGTCGTAGTCGTAGTCGTAGTCGTAGAAGTGAACACTATCTGTGCCTAAATCGACCACAGCCAATTGAGCGGAATGTTCTAGAAAAGTGACTTGATGGGCATGAGGTGAAGTTTGACGGTCAATATTCGGCCCATTGCCTTCTACATACAATTCTGCAATGGATTTCAAAGGCTTACCTTGCTCATCAAGTTGGTAAACACTTACATTGCCGGAACCGTAGTTTGCAACAGCGAGTAACGGTTCTTTAATGTCGATATGGCAAGGGTAGTCACCTTCAATTGGCAATCCATAGCTGTCTGTTTTTTCAGCAAATATCAGCTTTGCACCTTCCAAGCGATCGACTTCATTAAAGGTATATAAACCCTCTCCTTTGAGCGCAAGGTAAGAAGGGTTACGAACCGTTTTCACCGCGTCTGGAACAAGTTCATTGGTGAGCGTTAATGCACCAGTAGCGGTATCGAGAGAAACACACGCAATGCCCTGACTTTGGCTTGGTGAATCGGTATAGGTGCCTACATAAAAATGTAAGTGACCATTTACTATCATGGGAAACCTTTAGAAGATAAAAGAGTGCTTAAACGATAAGATGCCGCCTGCGTTACCAGACGGCAATCCCTTTTAGTTATCAATCGGTTAAAGTGTGAAGCAACCGCTCGGTTGGTACTACGATGGCGACAATCGTTTCATCAAAAATAATCGCATTTTCATCGATAGTGCGTTGATACGCTTCAGCGTCAGATTGGCTAATTTCACTGCCCTGCTTGGCGAGCTCAATCAAGGTTAAACCTAAATCGGCAACTTTGATTGCGGCGTCTGCAACTGGCACCGTTTCTACCGATGCCACGTTTGCAGCGAAAAGAGGTTTGGCTTGCTGCGCCGCTAACTTAACGCTTTGATAATGCATCGCTAACGCATCCAACGCGGTTTTATCACCTTGAGCATAAGCCGCGACCAAATCTTGCATCTCATACACTGCTAGGCTTTCTACAGGCAATACATCCACAAAGCGGTTTAGTCGCTCATACTGGTTGTACAAATCACCTTCAATTGGCGTAGAGATCCACTTCTCCCAATGACGTGCGTAGTATTGAGCCGGCTCGATGTACTTCGCTAACGTTTGTAGCGGTGTTTCGTCCGCACCATTAGAAAGACGTTTCAACATCATATTGGCATCGGCATGATGGCGTAGACCAAGCGAAATCCCAGACCATGTATCCATCACCTTCATGCGCTTGTACATGCTGCGCTCATCGGTCAGGTCTTGGCTCGACCATAAACGCTCTGCAATCGCGTAGCTTCGTGGCCATAAGCGTTGCTCGATGGTCATTGAATCGAGGTTCTCACCCCAAATGGTGATTTCTCCACCTAAGATTAGCTGCTGTTCTTTCTCGGTCAGCTCAGCCGGATAGCCACCGTTCGGCTCTGGAATAACACTTCCCTGCATGTCACTGCTCGCGACCAATTCTCCAGTCGCAGGCCAACGAACATTGCCAATCAATTGGTAACTGCTGTCCCTCAACTTGCCATCCGCGAAGTCATAGTTGAATTCGGTGTAAGACATAAAGTTATCGAAGTGCCCTTTAAACTTCACACCCGGCACGTACTCGATGATAAACACCTCTTCGCGGGACTTGCCGTTGTAATCGGTAAACGCACGGTAGCTGCCGTCTGTTGCTTCAATAATGGTTAGATTACCTGTACGTGGGCCGCCTTTGTTGCGCGGTTTCACCCAATCATAAGTCGCGAATTTCTCACCTTGATGAAGTTGATCATCAACCGTGATTCCTTTCGGCATTGGATCATTGCGATAGTGGTAACTGGTTGGCTGCGGCTGATCTAGGTAATAGCCTGTTGAGAGAATGCCTTGGTAGCCCTCTTTTGCTGCTCGACCGATACTGTCGTGCCCTTGCCAACTTTGAATCACAATCGAGGTTGGAAGGTCTTTGTGCCAGATTTCATCCCAGCCAGTCATCTTCTTGCCGCGCTGTTCCAGCATCTGTTCAACCTTGGTGTTCAGATACGATTGAAGACCACGCTCACCATCCAGATTGTTGTCTTTGATGAATTGCTGAATCTTCGGGTTGTCTCTCCACTGTTGGTAATTTGGTTCATCACCACCGATATGGAAGTACTCATCTGGGAAGAGCTCAACCACTTCGTCAAACACGCTCGCCAGCATCTTGTAGAGTTCAGGATTGGTCGGGTCCATTAACGGTTCAAATACACCCCAGCCACGTTGATGCGGGTAAGATTGCTCACCCATACCAGACATCAATTCAGGGTAAGCATGCGCTAGGGCCGAAGCATGTCCCGGCAAAGAAATTTCAGGGATAACTCGAATGCCAAGGTTGCGCGCGTAATTCACCACATGGCGGATTTCATCTTTGGTGTAGTAATCACCATCTGCGGTGTCTTGCCAAAGCTTTTGGTAGTTATCGAGCTGGATACGAATCGCTTGGTCATCCCAAATATGCCAATGGAAGACGTTCATTTTTGCTGATGCCATCGCATCGAGTTGACGAAGAATCACATCGAGTTCAATGAAGTGACGAGAAGTATCATAAGAAACACCGCGCCAAGGAAAACGTGGCTCATCTTGAATCGACACCGCAGGCACAAAGTAGCCAGTCGCGTCCGTAGTCACCAACTGCAAGAATGTTTCTAAACCATGGAAAGCACCGTAAGGGCGTTCGGAGCGAATGATGATCTGACCATTACGCGATTCAAGTTGGTATGATTCATCACTGTTAATGTCTTGCACCTCGGACTTGGGCGCATTACGAATATCAATCACCAAGGTCGCGTCTTTTTCCGACTCAGCATGCCAGTTCAACATTGGTAAGCCGGTTTGGCGATATAGACGATCCATGGTGCGCTTTGCATTGAACTGCACGCGCGGTGAATCGTAGCCTTTGATGTAAATGCTGAAGGATTTATCCAGTGTGATTTTACCCTGCCCCAACTCTACATTTTGTGGGTAAGGCATTAGGTTAAGATCGGTGTTGGGAGTCATCGTCATCGCTGCCGTTGGAATTGTGATTAAGCCTGAAATGAGTAGTGCTAATGTACCTTTGTTCATCCGCGCCATCCTGTCGTTGTTATTATTGTTCAACCCAAGTCACGCTATTTAGTGGGGTCTGGTGACTTGGGTAAAAGAGCTCTGTTTAAGTTACGCAACCAGCTCTACTGCTTCACGAACCAGCTTGCCAATTTCGTCCCACTGTTCGCTTTCAATTAAGCTCGGCGCAACCATCCAAGTACCACCGCAGCAAGCCACACGGTCGATGGCTAGGTAATCATTGACGTTGCTTTTACCGATACCGCCTGTCGGCATCAGACTCACATCAACATAAGGTGCGAGTAGTGACTTCACCATCGCGATACCACCGCTCGCTTCCGCCGGGAAGAATTTGAGGAAGTTCAAACCCAACTCAAGTGCTTGTTCAACCTGACTTGGGTTATTCACACCCGGTACGATTGGCATGTTGATTTCTTGGCAGCGACGCACGGTATTGGGGTTCAACCCCGGCGCGACAATAAACTCCGCGCCCGCGTCTTTCGCTTGGGTAATTTGCTCTGGCGTCAGTACCGTGCCAGCACCGATGCACATTTGCGGGTAAGCATCACGCATGGCTTTAATCGCATCGGCAGCGGCTTCTGTTCGAAACGTCACTTCTGCGACTGGCAAACCGTTTTCTACTAACACTTTCGCCAGTGGAATCGCGTGCTCAACCTTATTGATTTGAATAACAGGAATAACTTTGAATTGCTGAAGTTGCTGAAGTTGCTGAATCATTGCTTGGGACATAATACGTTCTCGGAAATTATCGAATTAGATGAGTCATGGCGTCATTTGGAATGATCGCGCCAGGATATTGAATAACGGTTGCTGCTAGTGCGTGACCGAGTTGGGCAGACTGCTCACAGCTTTGTCCGGTCAATCGTCCTGCAAGGTAACCAGCAGCAAATGAATCGCCGGCGGCACAGGTGTCGATCACTTTGACAACCTTCTCGGCGGCTACGTAAGCGGTTTGCTTGTCATCACCATGCGACCAAACCAGTTTGCAAGGCTCACAGCCACGTTTAATCACGATTTCTTGGCAACCAAAGCGAAGGCTGCGCTGCTCAACACTTTCCTCTTCACCCCATACCAAGACATCATCGTCTTCAGTGATAAGCGCAATGTCGACTAAAGGCAGAATTTGGCTGTACCAATGTTTCGCCTCTTGTACAGACCAAAGTTTAGGACGGAAGTTATTATCGAAGACAACCTTGCCTCCATCTTGTGAGAACTGACTTAATGCCTTTTTAAGCCTTACTTTGCTATCGTCATTTAGAATCGCAATACTGATGCCACTCAGATAAAGATAATCCAGCGCTCGGTTCGCAATCGCGGTTTCTAATTTGTTGAGCGAAGAAGTAGAGAAGTAACCTTTAACGGCTGCGCTGTCACGCCAGTATAGAAAGCTGCGTTCGCCTTCTTGGTCGGTCTGCACCATGTACAAACCCGGCAGTTGAGCTGGGAAGATCTCGACAAGATCAGTCGCAATGCCCTCTTGTTGCCAGTTTTCCAGAAGCTCTTGAGAAAGTACGTCCTCCCCAAGACCGGTCGCGTAAGACACTTGGACAGGTTGTTGAGCCGTTAGTCGAGAGAGGTAAAGTGCGGTATTGAGCGTGTCGCCACCAAAGCCTTTGCAAATTGGGTCGCCGCTCAGTTCAATCATGCATTCGCCAAAGAAAGCAATTTTAGTCTGGGATGAATCGGTCATCGTTCACCTACTTTGGATAGATTTAGAATGGTGGCTCGGGGGAGCCACCAGTTTCTCAGGAGCTTATGAGCGAGTTTCTGTTCAAGCCGGAAACTCTTTGCTGTTAAGCGTTTTGATTTGCCGCCGTTGCGCGGTTTTGTAGAGAAGCGTCTTCTTCCAGGACGCCTTTGTCAGACAGTTCCATTTCCATCAGAGCACGCTCATCATCTAGGATTGCTCGTGCCATTTCTGGTGACACTTGGTTAGCTGGAGTCACTAGGCTCACTGCCACACCAGCAGTTAGAGCAAACAAGCAAGATGGAATGACTGGGTTGCCCCAGAAAGCGGTTAGGTCCGGGCTCATCATGACTGTAAATGAAGCGATAGACGCACCTGCCAATGTTGCCAATGCACCTTGCCAGTTGTAACGCTTCCAGAAGCGACCCAACATACCGCACACGAACATGCCAGACATGACTGTCGAGATCATCTTAGTGATGTAGCCGATGATGTCGTTCGAAGTTAGCGCGAACAGCAATGCACAACCGATCACCACAACCAAAGCCAAGCGAGAGTAATTCAACATGGACTCTTTGTTTGGCACGCGACCGGTGAACATAACGTACACGTCACGCAATAAGATAGACACGCCCGCAATCGCATCGGAACTTGCACTCGACATGGTTGCCGATAGACCTGCAATCAGAACGATAAGACCAACACCTACTGGCAATACTGTTGCCGCGATGTATGGGAAAGCAAAGTTTGCATTGTTCAGCTCAGGGTCAATCGCATGCGCCGCCATACCAATGACTGCTGGAATGATGGAGAAGAACAAGTACAGCACACCAGAAGCCACGAACGAACGGCGGATGGTTGATACATCTTTGCCTGAGTAGATACGTTGGCGGAATGAAGGCGTTGCAAGTACACCCACACCAATCACAACAGCAAGAGAAACCGCAGGGATTAGACCAAGCTTCTCAATCGCAAGGAAGCTCACCGCTCCTGGGTCCATGGCTGAGTACAGGTTATCCAAGCCGCCAATGTGCTGCACTGACAGTACCGCCATTAGGATGAAGCCAACAAACAAGATGATAGCTTGAATGGTGTCTGTCCAAACCACCGCAGTGTAGCCGCCAATAACGACGTATATGGTAAACGCTGCTGCGATGATCATCTTCGCAGTGCTCAGCTCAATATCGGCAATCCACGCTAGGTACATACCACCACCAAGGATGTGGGCACCCAACCAGCCAATAGAAGCAATAAAGATAAGCAGACCAACCACGTTCTTCACGATGCGGTTTGCACCTACGTAGTATGCGAGCTCTTCACTCATAGTCATAAAGTTGAGTTTACGAACTGGCGCAAACCACAGTGCCAATAACAAGATACCAATTGCGCCGCCAATACCGTAAAGCGCACCAGCCCAACCGTTTGAGTAACCAAAGCCAACCGCGCCCATACTAGAGCCCGTGCCAACCATAGTTGCTACCGTGGTACCTAATACGAGGAACAGAGGTAAACCTCGACCACCGAGTAGAAAGTCTTCACCTGATTTTTGATTGCGAGAGACAAACCATCCCAACCAAATTAAAAATAAGACATACGCACCGAAGCCGGTAAGAAAAAGTGTACTGTTCATTGAACACCTCTCATATCAAAATCCATCTTTCAGATTGATATAATTCCAGCAGCAAGTATTAGATTTTATTCCAGAAATTATCTAATTTTATTTTAATAGCTTTTGCTAAATATATTAGGCACTACTGCTTTATGAAATTATATTTATGTAGGGAGTGAGAGTGCCAAAAAGATAATAATAGGAAATTAATTATATTTGGCACTCAATACCCAAGTGACTTCAAGATGCTAGATTCAGAGCGTCGTCACTGATTCAAGTTCAAGGAAAACAACGAAGCGGAATAGCAAGCTATTTCCAAGTTGTTTGACGATGAAGTTGCTTCAGTGACACGCTCCCGAAGGGCGAGTTGCCTTGGTTCGCATGCTTCGTTAACAATTTTCGATTTAGAGCCACTAGATCTTCAAATTGTTGCCTCGCCTTCAAACCAAGTCATTCTCGCTGAACCAAGCATCTCGAGGTTACTTGGGTATCATTTAATTAGGTAAAGTGTGATTTCTATCGGCGATCTTCGCGGTAGCAAGTCACATCGACTTCGACTTTCACGTCGACCACGAGATCACACACCATGCAAATACGTGCAGGTGGGTGGTCGCCAAAGAACTCTCTGAACACTTTATTGAACGATTGGAAGTAACGAGAATCCGTTAGTACCACTTTTACGTGTACCACGTCAGCAAGCGTGTAGCCAGCTTCTTCCATGATATCGACACAGTTTTGAATCGCTAGGCGAGACTGGTCAACGATACCACCTTCTACCACTTCGCCGTCAGTCATTGGTGTTTGACCCGATACGTATAAGAAGCCGCCCGCTTCTGTTGCACGTGCAAATGGTAAATGTTGACCGCCAGTACCTACGCCGCCTTCTATACCATAACGTTTAATTGACATAATATTCTCCAGTGATAATGCTTAATCTATAAAATTAATTTATTTAATAAGTTATTGATGGGTATTATTTCTATAAATAAATACGCCATTTCTATTTTCGGTGACTTTATCTTTTAAATAAGATAGTTCGCCATTTACAAATACAGATTCAATACCTTGCGCGACGGAAATTGGATTTTCGAACGTTGCAGTATCTTTAATTGTATTTGGGTTAAATAAAACCAAGTCTGCGTAAGCGCCTGTTTTTATTTCCCCACGATCTTTCAATTGGTAGCGTGTTGCCGACATCCCCGTCATCTTGTGAATCGCTTCTGCCAATGGGAAAAGCTGCTCTTCACGACAGTAATGCCCCAAGACTTTCGGGAATGTGCCCCACAAACGTGGATGTGGATGCGGGTCATTTGGTAATCCATCCGAGCCCACCATGGTCAACTTATACTTAAGGACACGTTTGACGTCGTTTTCATCCATGCAGTGATAAACCGCACCCGCAGGTTGCAACGCTTTTGCTGCTTCCATAAGAGGCAGTTGCATCTCGTCAGCAATGTTTTTCAGCATCTTGCCAGCGTGTTCTGGCTTGCTTTCAGACCAGGTGATGAAGATGTCGATTTCATCCGTCACCTGTTTTAAATCCAGCGTTGAAGAACTCGCCGAATATGGGTAGCAATCGCAAGACACGTCTTGATGCTCAGAAACCTTATCCATCAAATCCAGCACTTCTACCGTGCGTCCCCAGTTGCCTGCGCCTGCGCATTTCAGATGAGAAATCACCACGGGCACTTTGGCGTACTGCCCAGTTTCAAAGGCTTCTTCCATTGCGCTGATGATTTCTTCAAACTCAGTGCGCATGTGTGTGGTGTAGATACCACCGTGATGACCAAGAATTTCCGCTAGGCGCATCACTTCATCCGCGTTTGCTTGCTTGGCACTCGCATAAGCAAGACCCGAGCTCAAACCCAATGCGCCCTCTTCCATCGCTTGTGCCAGTGTTTGGCGCATTTGCTCGATTTCTTCATCGGTAGCCGTGCGCAGTAAGTCGTCCATTACGTTGTTGCGTAAAGTTGTGTGACCGACTAACGCTGCAACGTTGACCGCAGGGTTCGCCGCTTGTACCGCCTTCGCATACTCCGCAAAGGTTGGGTATTTGAAGTCTTCCTGCTTGCCCAATAGGTTCATTGGGTCTGGCGGGGTATCACTGAGTACCGCAGGACTCGCGCTAATTCCGCAATTGCCTACGATTACCGTCGTCACACCTTGGCTGATCTTTGGCAAGCAGTCAGGGTAACGAATCACATTGGTGTCATCGTGCGTGTGCACATCAATAAATCCCGGAGCCAACGCAAGACCCTGACCGTTGATAACCTTCTTTGCAGAAAGCTCGTCTAGCTGCCCTACTTGCTCAATACGATCTTGACGAATCGCAACATCAGCAATGAATGGTGCTGCACCCGTACCGTCAAATACCTCTACGCTTTTGATAATGGTATCGAACAACATACTTCACTCTCTTCGTCCGTCGTTAACATGATTCCATCTTAATAATTCTTGAAATTTAAACAGTGAAGAAACACACAAAAAACTCAGATTTGTTTGATACTTTCTAACATATTATTTATGGTAATTAGCAACAAACACTTAATATCAATCACTTAGACCATGTTAGAAGTAGGTGCGCCATGAAAGACAATCGCCAAAAGTGTGATAAAAACTATCATAATGAGTGTGTTACCACGCCAGGTTACGGAGAAAAGGCTCAACCTGTTGCGTGCAATTCCGATGGGTTACACAGTTTGATCCATGAAGAGATCACCTTGCCCGCTGCGGTGATCAAATCTTCTTCATTGAAGAACAACCTCGATTGGATGCAGCGTTTTGCCAATCAGCACAAAGTGAAGTTGTCACCGCACGGTAAAACCACCATGACTCCCGCTTTCTTTCAGCAGCAATTAGAAAACGGCGCTTGGGGCATTACCGTCGCAACGCCAGCTCAGGCAGAGATTGCGGCGCTAGGCGGAGCGAAAAACATCATCATGGCGAACCAACTAGTCGGGCGCGCGAACATGACCATCATCGCCAACTTGATTGAAAACCACGGGGTCAACTTCTATTGCTGTGTGGATTCAAACCGAAACGTCAAAGCGCTAGAGCGTGCCTTCGCTGAATATCAGTTGCCGCTTAATGTACTGATTGAGTTTGGTGTCGAAGGCGGTCGCTGTGGGTGCCGAAATCAACAAAATGTGGTTGAGCTCGCCACACTCATCCACCAGCAACCTCACCTTACACTCAAAGGTATCGAGGTCTACGAAGGTGTCATTCATGGTGACAATGCCGAGCAAGACATCCGTGACTTCCTCAACACCACATTAGAAATCGCAGCCCAACTACAAAACGACAAATTGATTGAGTCCAAGCCTCTGGTCACAGGCGCAGGCTCTGCTTGGTATGACGTGGTTTCTGAATGCTTCGCCAACCTAGAAGATTTTGACGCCATCATTCGCCCCGGTTGCTACGCGATTCATGACACAGGTATTTACCTAGACGCACAAAACAAAGTCATGCAGCGCGCTGAAAACAACCAAGGTGCGGCGTGTGATTTAGGTGGTGACTTGGAATCAGCACTAGAGCTTTGGGCTTATGTGATTTCTCGCCCCGAGCCAACCAAGCTAGTTGCCGGCTTCGGTAAACGTGACGTGGCGTTTGATGCCGGATTACCAATCCCCGAGCGCGCATACCGTGAAGGTGAATCAATCTCTATTGAAAGTGCGGTAACGACCGCGGTGATGGATCAGCACGCGTTCATCGAAGTAGACGCAAACAGCGACCTTCAAGTGGGTGATATGATTGCCTTCTCAACCTCTCATCCATGTTTAACGTTTGATAAATGGCGTGCAGTGGCAGTTTGTGATGATGAGTATCAAGTCACTCATTGGGTGAAAACCCGTTTCTGATGATGAGCTTAGTGAGGCTTTTCGTTATACTTCATGCCAAACCAGTGGAGACGGCACAATCGTCTCCATGCAATAGATAGGAACACAGCTTGAGTTTAGAAGTCGATATTATCTCTCAAATCACTGAACGTTTCAGTGCGCTGCGCGATGCCGAAAAAAAGGTCGCGAAGTTGATCATGGACGACATTCAAACTGCCGCCAATGCCAGCATTACTGAACTGGCACAAAGCGCAGAAGTGAGTGAAGCCACTATCACCCGTTTTGCCAAAGCTGTTGGCTGCAAAAACGTACGTGATATGAAGATCAAACTGGCACAAACCTTAACGGTTGGGCAACGATTCATCCTTGAGCCGCCTGACCAAAGTGGCTACCAAGGCATTTATGAATCGATCAAGCAATCCCTTGATGTAAACCGCAGTTTGATTGTTGAAGAAGATATCGACACTGCTGTGAATTGGCTGCACAGCGCAAGACAAGTGATCTGTATTGGTATGGGTGGCGGCTCAACCATTGCAGCACAGGAGATGCAGCATCGCTTATTCCGTCTGGGTTACCCTGTTGTGGCGTACAACGATGGCTTGTTATCGCGCATGATTGCAGCGACGGCAGACGCGAATGATGTGTTGGTGATGATCTCAGCCACTGGCTATACCCCTGCCATTATAGAAACCGCGCAATTAGCTAAGCAGTACGGCGTGAAAGTTATTGTGATTACTCCGAAAGACACGCCTTTGACTGAGCAAGCCGATTTGGTTCTGCCTATTGAGCACCAAGAGACGGACTTCATCTACAAGCCATCCGCTTCTCGCTACGCGATGTTGGCTTTGGTTGATGTACTTTCGATGGCATTAGCCGTTAATCATAAGCGACGCTCGCGAGATAAACTTCGCCGACTCAAAGTTGCCCTCGACTCTTATCGTGGCGGTTTGGAAAGACAGCCTCTTGGTGATTAAACCAACGTGGTCTAGATACCTAAAATCTCGCTCATAAAACTCAAACAATGAAGCCCGATGTTCAGCATCGGGCTTTTATTTTACCGAGATAATACTTCAATTCGGTACGATGTCTTGTTTTAATATTTAGGAAAACTTGCTAACACATAAATAACGAAATTCATCAATAAGAAAATTCTGATTGAATGTAAGGTTATCAAGATTAATACCAATTCGTACTCGAAATAATTTATAAGTTAATTAATTATTTTCCACATCAATATTGATTAACTATTAACTTATTTTCAAACGAAATATGAACATTAAGTTTCCATTTTATTTTGGTTTCCGATAAAACTATTTGAGACTTTCATCACACTAAATTTCAAATCTCAGGAATAGACTCCGAGCCTTTCAAGCCCCCCAATTGCAGTGAGTCTATGAAACTTTCTAACCTAAGTATTAAAAGTAAAATCAGTGCGTTGATACTTGTTATCTCCGCTGCCGTCATTGCGTTATCTTTCTTCTTTACCTCTCAAATAAAGCTTATTGATGGCAAGATGACAGAATTTTCTGACACCACAGTGCCAAGTATTTTATTGGTGAAAAATATTGAAATCGAAATTGGCACCTTAAGAAAAGACGAATTCTCTTTGCTGACTAATGTAAACCATGCTGAATTTAACACTTGGCTTAAAGGTTTGGATGAATCAGAAAATAAAATCGAAAACTATATTGAACAATATGGTAAAACACTTTGGGATCAGCGCGACCGTGATGCTTATAATGAAGTATCGAATGCATGGTCAAAATACCGTAGCTTCAACGACAAATATTCAGAGCTATTAACCACAAAACGCATTGATGAAGCCAACGCTATGCTGCTGGATGGTTTTTCAACCTTCCAAGCACTTTCTAACTCGATTAAAGATCTGGTTGAGTTAAACCAAACCTTCATCAAAGAAGACATCAACAGCACTCACGATGTGGTAGCAGACGCCATCACTTATAGCATTATCGCGATTGTTGCTTTATTGGCATTGAGCTTTGTACTCGGCCTATTCCTCACAAAACAAATCTGCTCTCCACTGCAATACGTGGTTGAAATGGCCTCTAAGATTGCTTCTGGCGATCTAACCTACAAACTTCCGCGCAATAAAATTGGTAACGACGAGCTCGGTTTATTGGCAGACGCCTGTGAAGATATGCAAGCCAAGCTGCTGAGTCTGGTCGACAGCATCTCTTCTACTACCGCTCAGGTGAGCACCGCTACCGAGGAAGTAAGCGCCATTTCAGAACAAACCTCTTCAGGGATGGATGAGCAACAGCAACAACTTAACCTGATTGCGACCGCCATGAACGAAATGCAAGCAACGGTGCACGATGTAGCAAGCAACACGGAAGCCGCTTCAGAAACTGCAAACAGCGCATCTCAAGAAGCCAAAGAAGGCTTAGAAGTGGTTCAAGAGTGTATTGAACAGATCAACGAAGCCTCGGTCGCGATTCAGTCTGTTGGCACCATGGTAAGCGAGCTAGAGCAAGACGCATCGAACATCAGCGTGGTGGTTGACGTGATTCAAGACATCGCAGAGCAAACGAACCTACTTGCTCTCAATGCCGCAATTGAGGCAGCCCGCGCGGGTGAACAAGGCCGCGGATTTGCAGTTGTGGCTGATGAAGTTCGTACGCTAGCGAGTCGTACACAAGCATCGACAGAAGAGATCGTTGCTATCATCAGTAAGCTACAGAACTGTTCGAAAACAGCGGTAACGGCAACAACAAACAGCAGCGACTTAATCCAAACCTGCGTTGAACAAGCACAAAAAGCCGGTAGTACTATTGGTCACATCGAACAAAGCGCTGACAACATTGCTGAGAAGAGTATCCAAATCGCGAGTGCGTGCAGTGAACAAAGCTCTGTGACTGAAGAGCTGCACCGCAATGTCGAACACATCAACCAGTTCTCTAGCGAAGTCGCAACAGGCTCTCGTCAAACCGCGATTGCGTGTCGAGACTTAAGTGAACTGGCCGTTGGTCTACAAGAAATCGTCAGTCAGTTTAAAACGGCTTAAACAGCCATTAAAGGTTGCGTTAACTTTGTCCTAGCGCTCTGTAAAGCCCGATGCTCAGCCATCGGGCTTTGCTTTATCTTGCCGTTTCTTTACGTGTACACGGTAAACCTGATCCTTGTCTCGATTCTTCAATTTATCTTTCCTAATCCCACCAACATCACGGTAACCCACTATATTTGAATGAGAATATTCTTAGAGACCCATTCAAAGGTGAGATTAGTTTCAATAATTAATCAATTGATGAATATTGAAGGAATTAACTTCCTAGCCGGACAAAACTGACTCACGTTACACTGAATGCAGTCCCACACTCTTCTATAGCTTGATACGATTTCGAGCTCACCTTCTTAGAGGAAGCGTCGCATGATGAAGCGAATCATTCTTGGCACCCTAGCCCTGACTCTTTTAACTGCTTGTTCCAAAGATGACGGACAGCAAGCCCTTGGCACATTAGAACGTGACCGCGTAACCTTTACTGCAACGTCTAGCGAGATAATTCGTGCCCTACCCATCAAGGAAGGCAGCCAAGTCACCGAAGGAGAAGTGCTGGTTCAGCTCGATACAAAGAACCAAGAAGCCGTTTTAGCTCACGCCGTAGCCGAACAAGCCAAGGCTGACGCCTATCTTTTGAAATTGACCAATGGTGAGCGACCGGAAGACATTGCCGCAGCGCAAGCTCGCGTTGCCAGAGCGGAAGCTCAATTGGTTGAAGCGCAAAAGAACTACCAACGTAAAGCAGAGTTAGTTCGTAAAAAGCTCATCAGCCAATCAGAAAAAGACACCGCTTTAGCAGCCAGAGATTCTGCCCGTGCAGAGCTAGACTCCTCACAAGAAGAGTTCAGCAAACTGACGGCTGGCTCTCGCCCTGAAGATATTGAACAAGCGAAAGCCGCACTCATGGCAGCAAAAGCCGATGTGGTACTACAAGAACAGAAACTGGCAGAACTCACCATCACGGCCACGCGAGATGGCTTGTTAGATAACCTACCGTTTAACCTTGGTGAACGCGTCCCTGTCAATGGCGTGGTTGCTGTAATACAAGCCAGCCGCGTCCCATACGCTCGCGTTTATGTTCCTGCTAACTATCGAGCCGACTTTGTGCCGGGTAAAACGGTTAACGTGCATGTAGATGGCGTTGAGCAACCATATAGCGGCACCGTTCGTTGGGTTGCGACTGAGCCTTCATTCACGCCTTATTTCGCGCTTACCGAGGAAGAACGCTCGCGTTTGATGTACCTAGCAGAAGTCGACCTTCAAGACTCAGCACAATCCTTGCCTTCAGGTATACCAGCGCAAGTGGATTTGGTGGAGTAAGCCAATGACCGAATACGCGATTCAAGCTGAAAATGTAGTGAAAAAGTTTGGTGACTTCACCGCCATCAACAACATCACGCTCAATGTGCCCAAAGGCAGTATTTATGGTTTTCTTGGCCCGAACGGCTGCGGTAAATCGACAACCATTCGTGTGCTGACGGGCTTGCTTAGCCCAAACGAGGGCAATGTCGATGTACTCGGGCTAGAGATCCCAAAACAATCGGAACTGCTACGCCTTAAGATAGGCTACATGACACAAAAGTTTTCCCTCTATGATGACCTGACGGTTCAAGAGAATCTTGAGTTTATTGGACAAATCTTTGGAATGGAAACCAAGGCCCTAAAAGCTCGTATCAACGAACAACTATCCACCTACGGTCTCGACCAACTGCGTAAACAGCGTGTCGGTGGAATGAGTGGCGGCCAGAAGCAGCGCTTGTCTCTGGCCGCAGCCACCATGCATAAACCAGAACTGTTGTTTCTCGATGAACCCACGTCTGCGGTTGACCCAGAGAACCGACGCGATTTCTGGGAGCAGTTGTTTGATCTCTCTGACCAAGGTACGACGATTTTGGTCACAACGCACTACATGGATGAAGCGGAGCGTTGCCATCGTCTGGCTATCATGGAAGCTGGGGAAATCCGCGCCGATGGTGAGCCAGAAGAGCTCATGGCGCAAATGGGCGTTAACATCGTCGAAGTCAAAGCGGATAACTTGCGCGAGCTAAAAGAGAAAGTCATTCAGCGCGAAGAAGTCCGTTCTGCCGCACAGCTCGGCATTCGCTTACGCATTTTGATCCACCAGCACATCGAACAACCGATCGAATGGTTAACCCAAACCTTTCCTGAGCTTGGGGGCTGCGAGATGAACATTGCTCGCCCGAGCTTGGAAGATGTGTTTGTCAGTGTTACGGGAGAAGGTCGCCAATGATGAAATCTATTGCCCGTATGAAAGCGGTGATGATCAAAGAGATCCGTCAGCTTTCACGTGACCGAATTACCTTTGGCATGGTCGTGATGATCCCGTTGATTCAGCTTTTGCTGTTCGGCTTTGCCATTAATACCGATATTCGCAACATTCCCGTTGGCGTCGTCGATCAAAGTGGCAGTACTGCCGGGCGCGTGATCACTGAGTCCGTCAAAGTCACGCAAGTGGTCGATGTGGTTGAAACCTTTGCTACCGCTTCAGAAGCCGAGCAAGCCATTCAAGACGGTTTGGTGCGAGCGGCTTTAATTCTGCCTAGCGACTTAACCCAACGTATGGTGCAAGGTCGAGAGCTTGGCCAGTGGATTGTAGATGGTTCAGACACCATGATCAGTTCTGCGATTCTCTCACTACAAACCATGCCGTTAACGGATTTTGATTTTGAGATACGCCCTGCCCCAACCAAAACCTTTGAAGTTGCGCTGTATTACAATCCGAGTCGACGCTCGGCGGTAAACATTGTCCCTGGTTTATTGGGCGTAATTCTGACCATGACGATGATCTTGTTCACCAGTGCAGCCATTGTTCGAGAACGGGAACGAGGCAATTTGGAGTTATTGATTACTACGCCAATCCACTCCATCGAACTCATGGTGGCGAAGATCATTCCCTACATCTTTGTTGGTTTAATACAGGTATTTATAATTTTGGGCTTGGGGCACTGGATATTTGGTGTGCCGATAAACGGCGCCATTAGTCAGATACTGTTTGGCACGCTGTTGTTTATCGCCGCGAGTTTAACCTTAGGTTTGGTGATATCCACCATTGCGACGACACAGCTTCAGGCCATGCAGATGACGGTGTTTATTCTTTTGCCATCGATTCTTCTGTCCGGATTTATGTTCCCCTATGAGGGGATGCCCGTTGCAGCACAATGGATATCCGAAGCGCTCCCAGCGACTCACTTTATGCGCATCATTCGCGGTGTGGTGCTGCGTGGGGCAGATTTGATGGAGCTATGGCGGGATACGGTTTGGCTACTGGGCTTTACAGTGATAGGTTTAGTTGTTGCGTCATTACGCTTCAAAAAATCACTCGATTAACCCACCAGATTCCACAACTAAAAACGCCTCCAAATTCGGAGGCGTTATTGATCAAAGCGAGTAGAACATCAATAGTACTCACCGAGTGAACAATCGTGCAAATCGGAGATAATGTAGTTTCTCAACGAGTTGATTTTAAAATTAAAAACCACTTGTTTGCATACGTTCCTACTGCGGTCACTGTAAGTAATATAGCCTTCACCATAAGCACGTTTGCCACTGGTTGAAGTGATGTCGGCATCCAGCTCTAAGTGTGCTTTGTGTGCATCGACACGTTCCATCATCTGTGGAACATCAAGCCACTCTTCTCGATTGGCCATTTGGATCAGCATTGATTCCGCCTGTGTTTCCAGCTTTTGCGGATAAACGTAGAAACGGTTATAGGCAAAATAGGCGCTCATCAAAATAATAATTAACACTGCTGAGGTAGTTCTTGTCATGCAAGTTGCCTCTTATCGTTATGAATTTCTGCATTTCTCTATAATTTCAGTATAGGAAACGGATGAAGTTTAGGTTAAAGAATTCACCCAAATAACAGGCGACGGTCAGAGTCGGTCAATTCCATGACAAGCCGTCGCCTGATTTAACCTAATTCTAAATAACTAGACACCTTGCAGCTCTTTAGTGCTAAAAGTTACTTTTACTTATCAATAGGGAATAGCTTGTTCTCAAAGACAGTGGCATAAATTGGTACGTCTTTTAGCTTGTTGATGTCGATTTTATAAGGGTCCTCTTCGAGTACCGTAAAGTTGGCAACCTTACCTACCTCGATACTGCCGAGGGTGTCTTCCATTCCCCAAGAGTACGCGGCTTCTATAGTGATGCCTTTTAATGCGGCTTCACGAGATAGGGCCAAGTCTTTGCGTAATACATTGCCATTGTTGGTTTGACGGGTAGCGGCGCTCCAAGCAAGTAATAGAGGATCAGCCGGAGCCATTGGCATATCTGAATGCAATGAGACTGGGATCTGCTCTTTCTCTATGGTCGCCAGACGCACCATGGCATGAGCACGCTCTTCACCTAAGCCGACTTCACCAAAACGGTCACCAAAGCCAGTGACGTAATATGGGTTCACACTGATGATAGCTCCGAGTTCTTTCAGTTCCTTGACTTGCTCGTCGGTCGAATTGGCAAAATGAACAATCGTAAAACGGTGGTTATCACGTGGGTATTCAGCTTGACGACGTTTCAAAATTTCAATCAGCTTTTCAACGCCTTCATCACCGTTTACATGAACGAGGATTTGGTAATCTTTCTCCCAGAACAACTTGGTAATGTCTTCGACTTCTTGAGGACTTTGAATCCACTCGCCATGGTGGCCATCCAGATAACCGTCTTTCATCATCATTAACTGAGAGATGATCGCGCCATCGAACAGTAGCTTAACTTGGTTTTTAAAGAAGCGAACTTTGCCTTCATCAGGGAAGGTTTTGGTGATTTCTTCAACCGCTTGAACCACACCCTCTTTGCCCTTCAAGAAGTACGGTGACTTACTCTCTGGTGTAAAGAAGGAGTACATTGGCGTTTCATCAGCCCCCAAAATCTCTTTATACAGGCCCACCATATCCTCTGGTATAAACGCGCCAGGTTCGTTGTAAGCTGTTACCCCTTTCTCGTGCAGCATTTCTACCATTTGCTCTAGTCCGGCACGGAACCTTGCTTCACTACCAAGATCTTTGTAGATACGCGGTAACAAGTAAATCAGTGCACCACCTTCCCAAAAATGCCCATTTTCCAGATCTGACTGAGCTGCTACCTCTTTACCTTGCTTATCAATATCGGCTTGGTTAAGACCAAACTTTTCAATAAAGGCAGAGTTGACGTAGAACTCATGTGCCGAACGATGCCATACACCGATTGGACGTGTTTTCGAGATCTTATCAAGATCAGCACGCGTCAATTCACCATGGAAGAAGTTGTTGTAGCCCCACGTCCACAATACTTCATTTGGAGCCTTCATCTCTTTTTCAACGGCAGTCAGCGCGGCCAGATACTCTTCATGTCCATTCACCGCAGGCCAAGTACGGCTTGGTAACTGCCACTCTTCAGGAGCAATGACCGGCATGCTCAGCGTAAGTGCACCAAGGAACGGATGAAGGTGCTGCTCAATAAAGCCAGGCATGATCACCTTGTCCTCTAAGTCGACTTTATCCGCATTTGGGAACTGCTTCAGCGCCTGCGCTTCTTGTCCAACAAAGACAATCTTGCCGTCATCGTCCGCTACAACTGCCTCTACACGAGGTTGGTCTTCATCCATTGTGATGATGGTATCAGCCAGATAGATCGTTTCACCGCTTTCCACAGGCGCAGTTGCTTGAGCTTGCTCTTCTACCTGAGCCTCAGGTTTTGGCTTTTGTTGTGATTGTTTCGCTTCTTCTGCTGGGCTGCATCCTGCCACGGTACCAATTAACCCTAGGATGACACCTGCCACTAACGTTCGTTTGAATGGTTTCATTTCTAACCCTTATATCACCAGTTTATTTACTGCTTTAGTTATGGAATCCCGTTCCAAAAAAGAAAGAGGAGCATGGTGTATAAAGTAAAGACCGCTTTTGTCAGGGGTGAACCGATTTCGCTCACAATCTTGAGAATGAAACAGGAATTAATTCATAACGTTACCTATCACCGTCGTTACCAAGCGATGATCAGAACCATTTGGATGGCTTGTCGACTTGCGAGAACAGATGGTCCTCTCTACGCTTTCCGATTTAAGCCAGAGATGATCAATCCCTATCATGGCGAAAGCAGGAACCGGCAAGTTCTTTACTGATGTTGGCCAACTGGCTACGGGTTGAGTTTGGAAACCAGAAAACAGCCCATTAAACCTCGGGCTTGCAGCAGAAAGATTGAAATCCCCTATCACGATCATTTCTGGTGCTGGGTACAAATCAGTAAGAGTTTCTATGGTTCGAATCAGTGCATTGCGGCGTTGCCATAACGGCTCAGTTCTTGGCGAAGGAGGATGCGCCGTCATCAGGGTAATAGGGTTGTCCACTTGCCATGTTGCTCGAATCACCTCTTGACCATCTGGGGTGTGATAAATCGAAACTGGCTCCAAAGGATAACGGCTCAAAATCATCTGATTTGAAGGGTAACCAACGCCGCGCTGGCCGCCATAATAGAAAGGATAAATATCGTCGAGAAGATGAAGTTTCTCCCCCACTTGAGGCGAGAGCTCTTGCATCACCACCAAATCCGCAGGGTGTTTAAGTAAGTAATTGATGAACTGATTGATGTCCGGATTTTCGTAGAACAGGTTGAATTGGACTATCGTCAGCGGATTTTCGCAGGTTTGGTTGTTTGTGATTTGAGTGGGTAAGAGAAACGCAATAGAAGCGAAACCAATCAAGGTCGCGGCAATGGCTTTAGCCCAATGACGGCAACCCAAAAGTACCAGAGCAAAACCTAGGTAGGCGAATAAAAGGAGAGCGGGAATCGAAGTTAGATTCTCCGCCCACCAAGTATCATGATATTGCCTTGTCACTAGCCAAATTAAAGCGGGTAGAAACAACACAATCCATTTAACGACTCTCAGCACACGCACGGCTCATTTAGCGATTACATATCATAAGCTTATATGTAATCGCCCAACTCGCCAGTGCGCTGCTGACCTGTATCTAAACAGATTGGCTTAAATAGAATGAACCGCTTCCGTTGCAGGCTCTGTGAGCAGCGCTTTTTCGCTCACTTCCACTTTAACCGCAGCGACCTTGAACTCAGGGATCTTCGCATGCGGATCAGTCGCCGTTGTCGTTAAACGGTTAACCGGCGACTCAACAAAGTGGAAAGGAATGAACACCACACCTTTTTGAATCCGCTTAGTCACAAAGGCATCAATCTCAATGCTGCCGCGACGTGTAGACACCGTCAAACGCTGACCATTACTGATGCCAAGCGCTTCTGCGTCTTCCACGCTCACCATCGCGCGAGGGCCAGCAAGGTTATCCAACCCTTTGGTTTTGCGCGTCATAGTACCGGTATGGAACTGCTCAAGTACACGACCTGTAGTAAGCACCAGTGGATACTCTTCATCTGGCAGCTCAGCCGCATAACGGAACGGTACGCCCACCATTTGCCCTTTACCACGAGTAAACTGGGTTTGGTGCATGATGCGAGTACCCGCAGGGTTGTTCTTGTTGCTCGGCCATTGCACACCGTTTGGCGTAATGGCATCCCAACGAAGTCCCGCGTATTGAGGCGTAACTCGTGCGATTTCATTAGTGATATCAGACACACAGTGGTAATCCCAATCACTGCCCATGGCATTGGCGATTTCTTGAATAATCCACCAATCTTCTTTCGCTTCACCCGGCGCCGTGACAACCGGATTCACGCGCTGTACACGACGCTCCGTATTGGTGAAGTGACCCGCTTTCTCTGCAAACGAGCAAGAAGGCAGAACCACATCCGCGTATTGTGCAGTCTCCGTTAGGAAGATGTCTTGAACCACCAAGAAATCGAGTGCTTCTAAACCTTCAATCACATGCGCTTGGTTCGGGTCACTCAACACTGGGTTCTCACCCATGATGTACATACCACGAACGTCACGATGGCAAGCCGCATCAATGATTTCTGTCAAGGTTAGACCTTGCTCAGAAGGCAGATTTGGCGCATTCCATTCAATCGCAAACTTCTGACGCACAATTGGGTTGTATACCTTTTGGTAGCCCGGGAAGCTGTTTGGCAACGCGCCCATATCACACGCACCTTGCACGTTTGATTGACCACGCAATGGGTTGATACCACCACCTTCAATGCCGATATTGCCACACAGTAATTGCAGGTTAGCGATAGAACGCACGTTGTCATGACCTGTCGTGTGCTGAGTAATCCCCATCGAGTAATACACAGCGGTACGATCTGCCGTGCCAATCATGCGCGCCATTGCTTGAATGTCTTCGGCTTTTACGCCCGTAACCAACTCCACTTTATCGAGATTGTAAGCTGGCGACATCACTTCTTGCAGTAAGGTATCAAAACCGTCGACACGTTCTTCAATGTACTCTTGATCGTACCAACCGTTCTTGATGATCTGCTGCATGACACCGTTTAGGAGCATCACATCCGTACCCGGACGGTGCGCCATATACAGTTCAGCATGCTCTGCCATATCGACACGTTTCGGGTCAGCCACAATCAAGCGAGCGCCGTGATGACGAATTGCTTGTTTGATATGTGAAGCGATGATCGGGTGCGCCGATGTGGTATCCGAACCAATAATAAAGATCACATCCGAGTGCTTAATACTTGGGATGTCATTGGTCATTGCACCACTACCCAGTGACGCTTCAAGTCCGGTTACACTCGATGCGTGACACAAGCGCGCACAGTGATCGACGTTGTTAGTGCCTAGTTCACGACGGACAAATTTTTGGAACGCATAGTTGTCTTCGTTGGTGGTTTTCGCTGAAGAGAAACCCGCCAATGCGTTGCTGCCAAAATCTTGCTTGATGCCAGAGAACTTGCCCGCAATCAGTTGAATCGCCTCTTCCCAACTTGCAGGCTGCAACCAACCGTCTTTACGAATCAATGGCGTGGTAAGACGCTCTTCACTGCCAATGAAGTCAAAACCAAAGCGCCCTTTCACACACAGCATGCCTTGGTTAACCGGCGAGTCACCGCCTTTAACGTAACGAATCGTATTGGTTGCTTCGTCCACGAACATAGTCAACTTACAACCCACACCACAGTATGTACAAATGGTGTCGACCGCTTTCAGATCTTCAGTACGACCTTGCGAACGGTCACGACTATCGACCATCGCACCTGTTGGACACACTTGAACACACGCGCCACATTGCACGCAGTTCGAATCGCCCATTAGGGTTAAGCCATTCTTATTACTTCCAAAGTGTGGACGATCGTCAGGACGTAATGCCGGACGACCTTGTTTATCGCACACGAAGTTCAGTACACCGTGCACGGCTTTGTCGCGACACGCTTGGATGCACTGACCACAGCTAATACAGCGGTTAGCATCAAACTCAATAAACTCAGAGCTGCGGTCAACTTCGTACTTATGACGCAAGTCTTTCGCACGAAGATCTAACCAATCTTGGTGTGATTTAATCTGCAAGGAGAAGTCAAAGCTCTGCTCAGCTTCATATTCGGTGGAGTAATCACGCAGCGCACAATCGGTATTTGCCTGACAACCACATTCTAGACAGCGCGCTGCTTCCTGCATCGCTTCTTCGTTATCAAAGCCCAACTCCACTTCAGCGAAGCTTTGCTCGCGTTGTGCTGGAGTCAGCTCAGGCATGATAGATCGAGCGACTTTCTGGATGTTCTCGAAGTGAAGCGGATCGACTTGAGAGAGTTTCTTCTCTTTTCGTGAGTTGAACGCCGCCTTTGGCATGTCTGCCATATCACCATTCAAAAACAGATCAATGGCTTTTGCCGCAACGCGACCATCACCCACGGCTTCAACTGCCGTTGCTGGACCACGGCGGAAATCACCAATACTGAAGATGTTACCCGTGCCGGTGTGCATGGTCTTTTCATCTGCATCAGAGGTGTTCCAACGCGTAAGCGGAATCGACAAATCTTCGCCCTCTAGGAAGCTCAAATCTGGCTTTTGCGATACTGCCGCAATCACGGTGTCAAACTCTTCGGTAAAGAACTCGCCGGTTGGTTTTGGGCTTCGACGACCAGATGCATCCGGTTCACCCAACGCCATGCGCTCTAGGCGAATCGCATTCACGCGTCCGGTTTCATCGGCAAGGTTTTCTGCAGGGTTGGTCAAGAAGTGGAATTTCACCCCTTCGTGTTCCGCTTCGACAATCTCGTAGTCTTCTGCTGGCATTTCGTCACGGGTACGACGGTAAATCAACGTGGTGTCTGCACCAGCGCGACGCGCAGTACGAGCACAGTCAATTGCCGTGTTACCACCACCGATCACCGCGACTTTCTGACCCGTTACATAGTTTTGCTCGGTAACGTAATCTTTTAGGTAATCAACGCCTAAGTAGCAACCTTCAAGGTCACTGCCTGTGTAATGCATTTCGACCGCTTGAGACGCGCCGACCGCCAAACACACCGCGTCGTATTCTTCACTCAATTGAGAAAGGGTGAAATCCACACCCAGCTTTTGATTGGTGTGAACTTGCATGCCATTGCGGCACATCAGTTCGATTTCTTTATCTAGAATGTCTTTTGGCAAACGGTATTCTGGGATGCCATAACGCAACCAACCGCCCGCTTTTGGCATGGATTCAAAGACCGTAACGTCGTAGCCTTCGTTCGATAAGTAGTAGCCAGCCGTTAGACCACCAGGGCCACTGCCGACGACGGCAATGTTCAAACCTTTGCTTGGTTTCTTTTCTGGTACGTAGGCTTCATGCGCAGACAAATCCGCATCCGCGGCATGACGTTTTAGCTGACGAATTGCAATAGGCTCATCGACTAACGAGCGGCGACATTCGCTCTCACAAAATGCCGGGCACACGCGGCCAATCGATAGTGGCATAGGAAGCGTACGCTTAATCACTTCAATCGCTTTTTGATGATCGTTCTGTGCGATGTGATAAAGGTACGATTGGATATCCACGCCCGCAGGACACGCG
Organism: Vibrio sp. MMG023; assembly: GCF_021654215.1. Classification (NCBI taxonomy): domain Bacteria; kingdom Pseudomonadati; phylum Pseudomonadota; class Gammaproteobacteria; order Vibrionales; family Vibrionaceae; genus Vibrio; species Vibrio sp. MMG023. The sequence continues at coordinate 215,371 of NZ_JAKFZP010000004.1, forward strand.
GTTTTACATGGCGCTTCACAATCGGCGTAATGGTCCGTCATGATGCGGTTGAGTGCTTTTCTGCGGTGCCCGCTTAATTGTTCTGATTGCGTGACCACATTAAGGCCGCGGTAAACTTCGAGTTCACACGCACGCTTAGTACCGCCGCTTTCGACTTCAACCACACACAAGTCACAGGGTACTTTTTCATTACTTTTGTTCATTCCGCACAGCGATGGGATCTCGACCCCACACACTTTTGCTGCTTCTAAAAGGGTTAGACCCTCTTCTACAATTCTATATTTTCCATCGATGACAATTTCTATCATACAACCCCCGCAGCAAAGCAAATCCAAATCTGCACAAGTAAAACCATGCATTCTATAAGGATAATCATTTGTAAGACAAGTTAGTGTGATGTAAAACTTATAAACCACATTTTTCACGTGTCATAAAAAGCGAGGGCTTCTTTCGCTAACTTTCAACACTCGGTGTTTAACAAACGTTTTACTCCCTCGAAAGTGCGAAAACTGAAGGGTTGGCCTATTTTGATAATAAGAGTAATAAATGATTGACCTTACCCTTAGGTTAACCTTTAGAATCGAAGGGTTTTCATCATTTTCATCAAACACATGGGAAAGGGTATGCACTTAAAATCGCTGCATACAATCTGGTTAACTCTCTTCACTACGCTAGTACTATTGGTATCTAGTGTGGCGAACAGTGAGCCGTTGATGAATATTCAAATGATGTCTACTGGCATGGCTCACCATCCTTCTATGATGAGTGACAGCGAACACTGCGGTATGCCTGGCATGATGGACGTCTCCATGACTGACGCTTCTATGTCCGAAGATGGCGATGCAAGAGAAACCAGCATGAACTGTGGTGGAGGCTCCGGCATGGTTCATACCTGCTGTACTGCCGCGTGTACGATAGTTTTCGTCCCCCTACCGAATCCTATCAATAGCCCAATGCCCGTTGTCTATCGCACAACTATTACTCCTGAAGTTGCTTCCCCTGTCGTACACGTAAGCCGCGACCTATACCGACCTCCTATAGCCTAAATCCGTCCTAGCATTCGACCCTGCGCGTATATCGCAGGTTGTTTTAATGCGCCTGAACGATGAGGTAACAAGGCTTTACTGTTCCCGCAATAAAATCCGCACCTCCATCGATCCGGCGAACACTGGATTTAGATTATGGATATCAAACCATACCGCTTAGCTGCACCTATTTTTATGGTGGCTATGTTCGCTGCGCCAACCTTGGTTAACGCCGCAGGTAAAGAGACGCACGCAGCGCAAAATTCCGCATCAAGTGAGCGAGCTTCAACGACCAAGCTTGCCCAACTGATCAACGTCGCTTTGAGTAACGATGGCAATCGTAAGCAATACTCAGCGCAATCTGCTGCCATGCGTGAAACGGGCGTCGCGAGTGCGACCTTGATGGACCCAAAACTAAAAGTGGGTTTTGGTGGCTTGCCTGTCGACAGCTTCAAATTCGATGAAGACCCAATGACCAATATCTCCGTTGGTTTAATGCAACAGTTTGAGCGTGGCTCTACGCTTGATTTACAGCAGAAGAAAGCCAATCAACAAGCCGACGGCCTTGGGCTTCAAGTTCATGCTCGTGAGCTTGAGGTAGCCAACAGCATGACTCAACTTTGGTTAGAGCTTGGTTACCAGCAACGCGCGGAGCAAATCATGCTTGAGAACCGCAAGTTGATGAAGGAGATGGAAAGCTTTATTCAAACCAACTATTCGATTGGTAAGAGTGAAGCGCAAGATCTGCTCAACGCCCAACTTCAAGTCAGCAAGTTGGATGAGAAACTGCAAGCCAACGCACAAATGCAACGTCGTCTTATCTCTCAACTCTCCGAATGGTTGGGGTCAGATTGGTTGGCAAACGAACAGGCTCTGCACGCGAGCAATCAACTTAATTGGGACACACTGAACAGCAAACTTGCTGTGAGTCAGAATTCCACCAAGCATTATCAGCAACTCAGCCAACACCCGATGGTTAAGATGGCCGACGTCAGCATTTCTGCCAATAAAACGCAGGTGGAAATTGCTGAGCAAGCCTACAACCCACAATTTGGCGTCGAAGTAATGTACGCCTACCGCCAAGCCGACAACATGATGGGTGAGCCCGCCTCTGATTTGGTTAGCGCTTACCTCACCATGGACATTCCACTGTTCACAGGTGACCGCCAAGATCGCAATCTCGCGGCCGCTCAATACCAAGTTGGCGCGGCACAATCGCAAAAAGACACCTTACTAACGCAGATGAATGCCAAGGTGAACACTTTGCTGGTTGATCGCGGCAACTTAACCCAGCGTTTAGAACGTTATCAATCCACCTTATTGCCTCAAGCGAAAGCGCGCATTCAAGCCGTTGAGCGGGGTTATCAAAACAACACAGCGCAGTTTAACGATGTGATTTCTGCCACGACTGACGAGTTGGCTCTGCAATTAGAGCAACAACGTCTGCTGACCGATCTCAACATCGCAAACAGCAATTTAGCCACCCTACTCGGTGGTTTCGACTACCAAGTGGCTTCACCGGAAGCTCGCTCTATTTCGACATATTAATTTGTGATTCCCCAAGACAGTTGGGGCTACAGCTAGGCGGCAAACGAGAGAATCCCATGAGCATAGATCTGCTATGTGATTTGGGTGAACGAGAGCAGGCAACAACGCTGTAGCGTCAAATGTGAAGGGGAAAATAAGGTAAAACAATGAAAACATTTAAGATTGCAACCATCGCGCTGATTGTTGGTGGTGCTTTAGGGTTTGGTGCTAATCATTTTCTTACGGGCTCGCCTCACGACATGAGTGCGAAGGGTGGCGAATCTGCTGCAAGCTCTAATGATCCGCTTTACTGGGTTGCCCCAATGGATCCGAATTACAAACGCGACAAACCGGGTAAATCCCCAATGGGCATGGATTTGATCCCGGTTTACGCAGAAGATCTATCCGGTGAACAAGACGCACCGGGTACTGTGACTATCGACCCTTCAGTAGAAAATAACCTCGGGGTTAAAACCGCAAACGCGACACTACAGCAGTTATCACCACGCATCGAAACCGTTGGTTATATTGCCTTTGATGAAAGTCTGTTATGGCAAACCAACGTTCGTGTGGCGGGTTGGGTAGAAAAACTCTCCATCAATGCCGTGGGTGAGAAAGTGAAGAAAGGCGATGTGCTGTTCACGCTCTACTCTCCTGAACTGGTTAAAGCACAAGAAGAATTGCTGAATGCGTACCGCACTGGCCGCAAAGGTCTGGTAAAAGGCGCGACCGAACGCTTGGTAACGCTTGGGGTTGACCGTGCTCAAATCAAATCCATTACTCGTAGTGGTAAAGCATCGCAAACCATTGAAATCAAAGCTCCTGCTGATGGCGTTATCGCGAGCTTAAACGTGCGTGAAGGTGGCTATTTGTCCCCTGCTCAAGCGGTGATCAGTGCAGGTCCTTTGGACAATGTTTGGGTTGATGCGGAAGTCTTTGAGCGTCAAGCGCACTGGATGAAAGCGGGCTCTCAAGCCACGATGACCCTTGACGCGATTCCGGGTAATGAATGGCAAGGTGTCGTAGATTACGTGTACCCAATCCTTGATCCGAAAACACGTACGTTGCGTGTGCGCCTTAAATTCCCTAACCCAGATGGCGCATTGAAGCCAAACATGTTCGCAAACATTGCCTTGCAGCCTGTCACTGACGACGCAGTGTTAACGATTCCTAAATCATCTGTTATTCGCTCTGGCGGTATGACTCGCGTTGTTCTGGCTGAGGGCGAAGGCAAATACCGCTCAGCTCGAATTGAAGTTGGCCGTGAAGCTGGCGAACAAATCGAAGTATTACAAGGACTTAAACAAGGCGATAAGATCGTTACTTCATCTCACTTCATGCTCGATTCTGAATCAAGCCAGTCGGCGGATCTGTCTCGCATCAATGGTGTAGAAGCGGCAGCAGAAACTGCATGGGCCAAAGGTGAGATCACGGATGTGATGAAAGATCACCGTATGCTGACCATCAACCACCAGCCTGTACCAGAATGGGATTGGCCGGGCATGGTAATGAACTTCACTTTTGCAGATGGCGTTGAGATGGGTGACTTGAAAAAAGGTCAGGCTATCGAATTTGAAATGCAAAAGACGGAGTCCGGTCAGTACCAAATCGTTGACTATAGGGCAGACAACAGCGTCATTGCAGCAGAAGTTTGGCTAACTGGTGACATCACGATGCTGATGGCTGATTTTGGCATGATCACCTTAAACCACCTACCGGTTGCAGAATGGAACTGGGATGCGGGCGAGATGAACTTCTCTGTGGGTGAAGACGTTGATCTATCGGGTTTTGAAGAAGGACAGAAAGTTCGGTTTCTAGTTGAAAAACAAGGATCTGACTACGTTCTTAAACAGCTAGTTCCTGCAACAACAGCCGTCGAGGGTTAATTATGATCAATGCTATTATTCGTTGGTCACTGAGCAACCGATTCCTAGTGTTGGTCGCGACCTTAGCCCTTGTATTAGGCGGACTTTACAGTGTAAAGAATACGCCTGTTGATGCGATTCCGGATCTTTCTGATGTGCAAGTGATCATCAAGACAAGCTATCCGGGTCAGGCTCCTCAAGTCGTCGAGGATCAAGTTACTTACCCACTCACCACCGCCATGCTTGCCGTGCCGGGTGCTGAGACAGTTCGTGGCTACTCCTTCTTTGGTGACTCTTACGTTTATATCATTTTCAACGATGATACCGACATGTACTGGGCACGTTCACGCGTATTGGAGTACTTAAGCCAAGTAGCACCAAAGCTGCCACCGAACGCAAAACCAACGCTAGGTCCTGATGCAACGGGTGTGGGCTGGGTTTACAGCTACGTATTACAAGACAAAACCGGCAAGCATGATTTGGCCGATCTTCGCAGCCTGCAAGACTGGTTCTTGAAGTACGAATTGCAAACCGTTGATGGCGTTTCTGAAGTTGCGACCGTGGGCGGTATGGTGAAGCAGTATCAAGTGCAGATTGACCCTGCCAAGCTTCGTGCTTACAACCTCACTCTGCAACAAGTGAACATGGCAATCCAAAACGGTAACCAAGAAACCGGCGCGTCCGTTATCGAAGTGGCCGAAGCCGAGCACATGGTTCGTACCACGGGTTACCTAACCAGCATTGAAGACATCAAATCACTGCCTCTCAAAGTCACTGAGAAAGGCACGCCGTTGCTATTAGGAGACATCGCAGACATTAACCTTGGTCCACAAATGCGCCGTGGTATCTCAGAGCTGAATGGCGAGGGTGAAGCGGTCGGTGGCGTTATCGTGATGCGCTTTGGTGAAAACGCCAGTGAAGTGATTGCGAAAGTCAAAAACAAGCTAGCAGACCTACAACACAGCCTGCCAGAAGGCGTGGAAATTGTGGCAACCTACGACCGCTCTACCCTTATCGATTCAGCGGTAGAAAACCTATGGAAGAAGCTTGCAGAAGAGTTCATCGTCGTTGCGATTGTGTGTGCGCTGTTCTTGTTCCACATTCGTTCTTCATTGGTTATCGTTCTGAGTCTACCGGTTGGCATTCTCACTGCGTTTATCGTAATGCATTGGCAAGGCATCAACGCCAACATCATGTCCTTGGGTGGTATTGCGATTGCCATCGGTGCCATGGTGGATGGTGCAATCGTAATGATTGAAAACGTTCACAAGCACATTGAACGAACGCCACTAACCGACAAGAACCGCTGGCAAGTAATTGGCAAAGCCGCAGAAGAGGTTGGCGCACCGCTGTTCTTCTCGTTGCTTATCATTACTCTTAGCTTCGTACCGGTGTTCGCCTTAGAAGGCCAAGAAGGCAAGATGTTCTCGCCGCTTGCGTTCACTAAGACTTACGCCATGGCAGCGGCAGCAGGTTTGGCAATCACACTCGTCCCTGTTCTTATGGGCTACTTCATTCGCGGTAAGGTGTTACCGGAGCACAAAAACCCGGTTAACCGTGGCTTGGTCGCATTGTACCGTCCGCTGTTGAACACCAGCTTAAAATACCCTAAGACCATGATTGTTATCGCATTAGGTCTGATGGCTTCGGCTTACTACCCTACCAGTAAACTGGGTAGCGAGTTCATCCCGCCGCTGGATGAGGGCGACTTGATGTACATGCCAACGACCTATCCGGGTATCTCGATTGGTAAGGCGCGTGAGCTTCTACAACAAACCAACAAGCTGATCAAAACCGTTCCAGAAGTGAAAACCGTATGGGGCAAGATTGGCCGAGCTGAAACTGCAACCGATCCTGCGCCACTCACCATGATTGAAACCGTGATTCAGTTGAAGCCACGCGATCAATGGCGCGAAGGAGTAACAACCGAATCACTACGCAAAGAGTTCGACAAGTTGGTTCAGTTCCCTGGTCTTACTAACGCTTGGGTAATGCCGATCAAAACGCGTATTGACATGCTAGCAACGGGCATCAAAACCCCTATAGGCATTAAGATCGCTGGTCCCGATCTGAAAGTAATAGAGAAGATCGGCTCTCAGCTGGAGCCAATTCTTAATGGCGTACAAGGTACAGCATCGGTTTATGCGGAACGTGTAACAGGTGGTCGTTATGTCACGATCGACATTAAACGTCGTGCCGCAGCGCGTTATGGCTTGAGCATCAAAGACGTTCAGCAAGTGATCTCCACTGCGGTGGGCGGCATGAATGTGGGTGAAACCATTGAAGGCTTGGAGCGCTACCCAATCAACGTTCGCTACCCACAAGACTACCGCGACTCAGTGGTTAAACTGCAAAACTTACCATTGGTGACACCAAATGGCGCTCGTATTGCGCTGGCTGACGTAGCGGACATTCGTTACGAAGACGGCCCTCCGATGATCAAGACGGAAAACGCGCGTCCAAACGGCTGGGTATTTGTCGACATCGATGGTCGTGACCTTGGCTCTTACGTCGTGGAAGCACAGCAAGTCGTGGCCGATCAACTAGAACTTCCTGCGGGTTACTCGCTGGCTTGGTCTGGTCAATACGAATACATGGAACGTGCGAAAGACCGCTTGAGTGTCGTGGTACCAATCACCATCGCCATCATTATGCTGCTGCTTTACTTCAGCTTCCGTCGTGTCGGCGAAGTGATGATCATCATGCTTACCCTGCCGCTCGCTATGGTCGGTGGTTTGTGGCTCATGCATATCCTCAACTACAACTTCTCGATTGCCGTTGGGGTCGGCTTTATTGCCCTAGCAGGCGTCGCTGTTGAAATTGGGGTCATCATGCTCGTCTACCTTAACCAAGCATGGCACTACAAAAAACTCGATGCGGAAGAGAGCCAACAGAAGCTTGAGGCGAAAGACCTAACCGATGCCATTCGCGAAGGTGCAGGCTTACGTGTTCGCCCAGTAATGATGACGGTACTGACGGTCATTATTGGTCTGATTCCGATCATGTACGGCGAAGGGACAGGGTCAGAAGTGATGCAACGTATCGCCGCACCAATGATTGGTGGTATGGCATCGGCACTGCTGCTGACGCTGTTGGTACTTCCAGCCATCTTCAAGCTGTGGAAACAACGCGAGTTGCGCTCAGGCAACTCAACTCCTAGTCAAACAAACACGCAAGCTGGCAACCAAATCGAAAACGCCGACAGCACAGATCGCACTGGTAACAAGGCTTAATCCCTACCTTCCCTCAAACATGCCGTTTTGAGGGGAAGCAACCAAGTTATTAATGAATTAAAACAAGGATATAAAAATGAAAAAGACACTAATTACTCTTGCTCTAGCCCTAACAACAACGACTGCGTTTGCCCAAATGGATCATTCAAACATGAAGCATGAAAATATGGACCACAGCAGCATGAAGATGGACCACAGTAAAATGGACCATTCAAACATGATGGATATGCCGGGCATGTCGGCAGTAGGTATGCCAGCAAAAGGCGCAAAGCCAGACAAGGTGGTACACGTTATCTTGGGTAATGACATGACCATCAAGTTCAAGAAAGACGTTAAGATTGAGCCAAACGATGTGGTGCAGTTTGTAGTCATGAACACCGGTAAGATCAACCACGAGTTTACGATTGGTTCGGCTAAAGAGCAGCTAGAACATCGCGAAATGATGAAGACAATGAGTGGCGATCACATGCACGACTCGGGCAACTCTGTAACGGTAGAACCGGGTAAAGCGAAGCAGTTATTGTGGCATTTCCACGGTGACAACAACGTTGAGTTCGCGTGCAACATTCCAGGGCATGCAGAGGCGGGCATGACGAAGAACATTACGCTGTAAATCGTACTTGCACATCAAAAAGGAGCTGACATTTCAGCTCCTTTTTTCTCTGAATCCATGCTTACGCAGTGGCATCGGCTCAGAAGTTATAGGCTGCCATGACTCGAACCGCCATCTCATCTTCCTCCGATAAGCTGATGTCCTCGTCAATTTTGTAGCCTTCAACAATAAGTCCAACGCTGGCAATATCGACTTTAACACCTAAGGTTGGTTCAAAGTTGTTTTGGCTGTCTGTGTCGACATACTCACCCGTCTCTTCTTCAAAATACTCAATCTCGACATTGTTGTAATTCAACCCGATACGCGGCGTTATCGCCAACACGTCATTCACGCGAATTTCGTAGCCCAATGCCGTATGTAATCCCCAAACTTGCTTCTCTGCCCAATGCGTGCCGAAGTGCTCTTGCTCACCACTGTCTATCGGTGCGTTGAAGCCAAGTGACCAATTGATATTGGGTAACACTTCTGCGCCCATCTCTACACTCAAGACCTCATGCTTATCCAAAAACGTCACGCCACCCGCGATAAAGGGTTCTCTCTCTTCTGCAAATACTGGAGCACTTAGCAAAAGCACCAAAATGAATAAGCCAACCAGATCTTTAAGCATGACACCTCCGAGCTATGAATACGTCGATTTACCACTCTCAGAATACGTGGATTACGTGCGCATTTTTGACGGTTAAGAGACTCAAATTTGAACCTTAAATCAACACACAATGTCGTATTAATCGATGTGTTTTTTTATTTAAAGGGCTCTTGTGAAACACTCTATCGACCTCAATCTATACCGCTTTTTGCATTTGATCTTTGAACAAAAATCGATGCCTAAAGTGTGTCATACACTCGATATCAGTCGAGCAACATTTAATCGCCAATTAGCCGATTGCCGAGTGTTGTTTGGAAATGAGTTGTTTATCGCCAGTAAGGGGCTTTACCAACCTACGTTGTTTTGCAGCCAACTGATGAGTCTTATTGAAGAACCCCTTGAACAGCTAGAGTCAGCACAGACTCAAATCAATGTACTTGAAGCCGCCTCTCAACCAACGCAATTTCGTTTCTTCGTCCCTAATCCTCTTAGTGCTCTTCTAACCACTCCTTTACTAGAGTTGCTTGAGCAACATGAAAATGTTGACGATTTTTCTATGGTTGACTGGAATTTAGACGGTATTGAGTTTCCCAAAGCAGGGTCACTTGCAGTTGGGATTTCAGGTTACCCTTCGGTGATGAATGAGCGTGTGGTAGAAAGAAAAATTGGCGAACTTGGCCTGTATCTCTATACCTCAAAGAGCAATCCACTCTGGCAAGCAGAACAAATTGATATTCTGCGCTTACAAAGTGAAAAGTTAGTACGAGTATCCATGGGTGCGCTCGATGATGCAATTTACTATGAGAGAGTGAAACGTCAGTTGGGTTTCGCGCTAACCAAACGCCTCACCGTCCCCTCTGTTCATGCAGCGTTAGACTGGCTAACTAAAACCGATTACGTGATGATTTGCTTTACTTTGCCTGACTCAGTGTTACAACAAAACATCAAAAAGATTCCGTTGATTCAAAACAATCAACAGATGTATTTCGATATTGGTTTGCAATTTCACCGTGGCTATTATCAACACCCAACGATAGTGAAATTAGAAAAGCACCTATCCGATATTCTCAACGATTTGTAACTTCAATGGTCATTACTGGCATACTGGACATACAAAAAAGCCGCCCAGTACAGGCGGCAAACAAGCAGTGTGTGCAGTAAAAATAAAACGACAAAAATATAAAGGTCGATGAAAAACGTTAGAAGTTGAAGCTCAACGTAGCGCGAACCACATCTTCTTCAAATTCTTTACCATTGATCGGGTTAACCGCTGAGTCGTTGATCTTACCGTAATCAACTGTTAGACCAACCATGCGCCAGTTAACCGTACCGCCAACAGAAGCGTACACGCTATCAATGTTCATGCTCTGGCCTGAGTGGGTGCCGCTATTGATATCAACGTCCGCATTAAAGTAGTTGATACCAAGCTTAGGAATGATATCGAACTCAGCAATTTCAAAGCGGTAACCAATGTTCGCGTACATACCCCAAGCGTCTTGATCGTTCTTTACGGGCATATCAATTGCGTCAGAACCAACAAAAATACCACCACCAGTGACGATGTTGTTGCCCACATCACGGCTGTAACCCAAGGTGTACATTTCGTGGTCGCCAACGAAGGTCGCACCCGCTTCAATTGAGTTGTTGCGGCCTTCTGCCAATGCGTGGCTAGAAGCGGTCACTGTTGCCAATGTTGTCAGCGCTAGAATGCGTTTTGATGTGATAGTCATCTTTACTCTCTCGGTTTGGATTTGCTTATTACCCTACCCATTTCTGAATATCGAAATTGAGGCTTAAAAAGCTCACCGCTGAGCTAACTCATGACTAACAATCTTGACACTCAGCGCATAATAAATAGCTCTTCGTGATAACTCTGCTCAATATTAAATTGATGCGCATCCAGCTCTTTTTTCAGTGTTTTTGAGAACGCTTCTGGTCCACAGAAATACATTTGATACTGGTTCAAATCACCACACTGAGCCGCAATACGTTCAGCATTCAAACGTGGCGATGTCATGGTATCTATCACATGCAGTTTGACGCTTGCTTGGTGCGCTAAGTGCCACAGTTCATCGACCAACTGACCGTCGATACCGCGACTGCAGTAAAACAAATGAACGTCGCTAGTTTGCGCTTGCACTTTCAATGCTTCCAAAGCAGCAAAGAAAGAAGCAATCCCTACCCCACCAGCAATCCAGATTTGAGGTTTCTCTACATCAAATTCCAAACGTCCGTAAGGCCCCTCAACCATCACAGCATCGCCCGCTTTTACGCGCTCATACAAGCCGGTAGTAAAATCGCCTAGCTCTTTGATTAGGAAACGTAATTCATCACTTTCACTGCTAGAGACGATGGTGAACGGATGGGCATCTTCATCACCAAAACGTAAGTAAGCAAATTGCCCCGCCTTGTGCCCTTGCCAAGACGCATTTGGTTTCACGACCAATTCCATCACTTCAGCTTGAGGGAAGTAACGTGTCGACGCCACAACCGCAGAATGTTTATTACGGCGACCAACAAAGCCAAACAAACTGTAAAGTGCGGCAACCGAACCGACGACTGCAAAACCAACAGTAAGATAGTAAACAGGCTCGCCCCAATACGCGCGTTTGAGCAGCAGTACGGAGTGAATCGCAATCAGTAGATACGCCACCGACATAAAGCGGTGCGATAGTTTAAAGGGTTTGTATTTCACTGCGCCCCATAGAGAAATCACCAGCAAAACCAACAGCATGTAAAAGCCCCACTCACCCATGCCTTGAGCAAGGTCGCGCAGACCATGAACCCAAGCTTCGATTCCAGAGAGGTTACCCTCAGGCCCTGTACCTGTGTGTTTCTCTTGTCTTGCTAATACACCAGACATGACTAACCATTTCGGCACTTGATACCAAAGCCAGTGCGCAAGACCTAATGCAACGCCACCAATGCCGAGCCATTTATGCACTCGATACGCTTTGTCCATGCCGTGCAGCCAGTTTTCAACCACAGGAAGACGCATTGCCAACACCATGGTGATCGACATCAGCATCAAAGACAGAATGCCTGAATATTGGATCATGGCAGATCGCCATTCAAAGACATTGGTAGAAGAGAAAAGCTGCGGTTCCATCGCAAACCATAATACGGACATCGCGGCGATCATTGCCCAGATGAGATTGCGGAATGTTTTCATGATTGGTTACTCGGTTAATCGGTTAATCGGTTAATCGACAACTTTACTTTAGCGCTTCACATGTAAAGCAACGTCAATAAGAGTAAAAGCGGGTAAAGCTCGACATATGCAAGGATTCCTACAGAAAAAAGACAAGAATCTAACAGTCATTAGAGTATTCACTCGTTATAGTTCCGGCTAAATTCGCCAAGGTGCGAACTGGAATAAATAACACTAAGAAAATCAATAATGAAAAAGCTATTTCTGCTACTCGGATTGTTAGTCTGTTCGAGTGCAACGTACGCCGCCAAACTGAATGAAGACCTCTCCGCAATTGAAGACCACATTACGGGTCGTATTGGTGTTTCTGTTTGGGATACGCAAACAGACGAAAAGTGGGATTATCGTGGCGACGAGCGCTTCCCAATGATGAGCACCTTTAAAACGCTGGCGTGCGCAACCATGCTGAAAGATATGGACAGCGAAAAACTTGATAAAAACGCCACCGCGAAAGTCGAAGAGCGCAACATGGTGGTGTGGTCACCTGTCATGGATCGAATGGCAGGCCAAACTACCCGTATTGAACATGCCTGTGAAGCCGCAATGCTGATGAGCGATAACACCGCCGCCAACATTGTTTTACGCAGCATTGGTGGCCCGCATGGTGTAACCAGATTCTTGCGTTCTATCGGTGATAAGGCCACTCGTCTTGACCGTTTTGAACCAAGATTGAATGAAGCAAAACCGGGCGACAAGCAAGATACAACAACGCCTAACGCCATGGTAAACACTCTACACACCCTGCTAGAAGGTGATGCGCTATCTTACGAGTCACGCATTCAATTAAAGATTTGGATGCAAGACAACAAAGTCTCCGATTCTTTGATGCGCTCGGTGTTGCCAAAAGGCTGGTCGATTGCCGATCGTTCTGGCGCTGGCGGGTTTGGCTCGCGTGGTATCACGGCGATGATCTGGAAAGAAAACCATAAACCGGTTTACATCAGCATTTACATTACTGAGACCGATTTATCGTTGCAGGCGCGCGACCAAGTCATCGCTCAGATTAGCCAGTTGGTGTTGGACGAATACAAAAATATTTAGCGCTAACTTGATGATTTAAAACGGAGCTTTCGGGCTCCGTTTTTTTATGTCAACGATCTTGGTTGACACAGGTAGAACGATCGCTCTACTCTAAAGGTAGAACATTCATTCTACCCATGAGAAGACGCTATGTTGAAAGAACAGATCGCCGCCAGTTTAGAGCAAGCTTTTAGCGAGCTTGGATTTGCCGAGCCGAGTGTGGCACAGCTCAAGACGGCCTGTGGCGTTAGCCTCCGCACCTTGTACAAGCATTACCCATCTAAGGAAGACATGATCGTGGCTGCGTTAGAACACCGCCACCAGCGCTACTTAAACTTCCTGCTGGATAACTCGCCACAGGCGGGGCTAGAAGCGACTCAGCACGTATTCAACAAGCTCAAACAATGGATGGAAGACTACGCACCGCATGGTTGTATGTCGATGAACGCGATTGCGGCATTTCCCGAGCACGACATCATTAACCAAACCGTGAAAGCACACAAAGAAGACGTTCGACAATTTTTGGGTAAACAGAGCCTTCGCCAAGACCTTGCCACGCAGCTGTTCTTATTGCACGAAGGCGTGTCCAGCGCTTGGCCAGTACTGGGTAACGAGGCTCTGAACTCTGCGCAACAAGCTGTTTTAAGATTGCTAAAGGAAGATTAATCATGACAACACTACCAACCACAATGAAAGGTGTTCTATTGACCGGTCACGGCGGACCAGAAATGTTGGAATACCGCCAAGATATTCCTGTCCCAACGCCAAAAGAGAATGAAGTGCTGATTCGCGTATCCGCTGCAGGCGTGAACAATACCGATATCAATACGCGTATTGGCTGGTATTCAAAAGGTGACAACGACAGCGAGGACGCAAGTTGGAGTGGTAATGCACTGGTTCTCCCACGTATTCAAGGCGCTGACGTCTGTGGCGAGATCGTAGCCGTGGGTAGTATGGTAGATGAAGGCCGCATAGGTGAACGCGTGCTGATTGAACCTTGCTTGAGCGATGTAAATGGCGAAACCATTAATCCACCTTGGTACTTTGGCTCAGAATGCGACGGTGGTTTTGCAGAATACACTGTGGTCTCTGCTAAGCACGCTTACCAGCTACAGACGGCTTTGACTGACGTTGAACTTGCGTCTTTCCCATGTTCGTACTCAACGGCAGAAAACATGCTCACTCGCTCTCGTGTTGCCAAAGGAGATCGTGTCCTGATTTCTGGTGCTTCCGGCGGTGTGGGCTCTGCGGCGATTCAACTTGCCAAAGCGCGCGGTGCTACTGTTATTGCCATCACAAGCCCAAGCAAAAATGAACAAGTGCTGGATCTGGGCGCAGATGAAGTCGTGCCACGCAATGCAAATCTTGTTGAAGCGCTTGGCAATAACAGCGTCGATGTGGTGATTGATTTGGTTGCTGGCGACCAGTGGCCAGAATTCCTTGAAGTCTTGCGCCCGAAAGGTCGTTACGCGGTATCAGGTGCCATTGGCGGCGCGATGGTTGAGCTAGACGTGCGCACTTTGTATCTCAAAGATCTCAGCTTCTTTGGTTGTACTGTCCTTGAGCCTGAAGTGTTTGGAAACTTGGTTCATCATATTGAACAAGGCAACATCAAACCATTAGTCGCACAGACATTCCCACTTGAAAACATCAACCAAGCGCAAGCGGCATTCCAAGAGAAGGGACACGTAGGCAAGATGGTCCTTACAGTGAAGTAATACCTATCTCTACATTAAGGTCTGTTGACCTTTATAGAACGTATTAAAAGCCCCTCTGCAAGTTCATCGCAGAGGGGCTTTTTCATTCAGGTTAGATAAACAATTGCCTTAGCTTAATGGGTTACCAGTAAGCAGGACTATCCAAACCTTGCACGCAAGAGGATGAGCCTTGGATTGACGTCAATTCACCGGCAAGTGATTGTGCCAACCAACCATGTGGAAAGCTCAAAGTATGAGGCGCTTTGAATTGCGCTTCCGTCACTTGTTGGAAACCAACGCGCGAATAGAAGTTAGGGTCGCCGTAGGTAAACACCAACTCGATACCTTGCTGTTTCAAGTGTTCAAGGCCAGAGTTGATCAGGGCTTGTCCTACGCCTTTACCTTGGCATTCTGTTAGCGTTGCCATTGGCGACAACAAGTAACCCACTTCACCATTCTCAAAACGTAGCGGTGTAAACAACACGCCTGCAATCAAGCGCTCACCTTGTTTCGCAACAAAGCCTTTCAATTCTTGCTCTGACGTTGTAGTTAACAAATCACCGACGAGTAAGCCAATGGTTTTGCCTTCTGCTTCGCCTTCAGAATCAGAAAAGGTTTGAGTAAACAAAGCGATCATCTCGCTGCTCATGCCTCTCTCATACTGAGAAAGTGTGTAGTTAGATTTTTGAGTATTTTGATTTGTTGTTTCGTCCATTTTTCTATCATTCTTTTTGTAAGATATACATCTGATACGCCACTTCATTTCCACAGCGTTTAACGATATCTAATTCAACTTGTATGTCTTTTAATGCTTGTGATGCTGGCATCTCAGCTTTCAAACTTTGCACACGCTCATCTAAAGGAACGTAGTAGTTATCCCATGCCTTTTGGCTAATTGGGAACGTCTCTAACACTCGGTAGCCTGCTGCTTTCGCCTGCGCAATACGCTTCTCGACACTGCCCACATCTGGGTATTCTTTTTGCCAGAACGCCACCGTATCTTCGCTTGGTGTATCCGTGTTCCAAACCAAATCGCTCACCACTAAGATACCGCCGTCTTTAAGCAATGGGCGCCATACTTTGAATGCGTTCTCCACACCCATGATGTAAGCACTGCCTTCTGCCCAAATGACATCGGCCGAGCCTTCTACAAATGGCAGTTCTGTCATGCTCGCACACACCGTGGTGATATTGTCACTTAAGCCAAGAGCCTCAGCTTTGCCTTGTAGGCGTTGCAAAGACGGCTCGTCGTTATCGACCGCAGTGACGTGTGCATGTTTTGCCAAAGTACGAGTCGCAATGCCCTGCCCGCACCCGATTTCCAATATTTCATCAGGTTGAGTTGGCAATAGGCTCAATGCTTTCAACGTATCTTGTTCTGAACCTGGGCCCCAAAACTCCAAGGCTTCATACACGCGGAAGAAGTCCGCCATGTAGTCGTCGTGAGTATTCATATCTTTTGATAACCAACGTAAGTGAAGGGCTTCTTTCTCGCTAAAACCTTGCGTCATCAGCCATTTCAAGTGCGCATCCGGCGCGACTTCATCCAACGATTCATGCCAATCGGTTAACGGTGTTTCACCAAGCAATGCAGCCAACAGCTGGCGCGATTTCTGCTTTTGCTCAATCTCTTCATCGAGCTGTTTGAGCCTTTCCAGCATCAACTGGCGATCGACTTTGGCTTCCAAGCAGGCTTTACACTCCTTGAGCGTCAGTCCGCCACTCTGCAATTGCTGGATCAAACGCAAGCGTTGTAGATCCGCATCGCTATACGCGCGGTAGCCGTTGCTTAACCGTTGCCCTTTGATGAGTTCAATCTTCTCGTAATAGAGCAATGTGGTGCGAGACAAACCCAGCATTTCTGCCAGTTCCGATATCCGATACATGTAATTTTCCTCAGCGCTGATGAAAGCATCTTAAACTGTAGAGTTATAGACAGGTCAACATGAATTGTAGAAAAAGATTCAAGAAGTAAAACGCCCACAATACATTCGCATTGTGGGCGTTTTTATTCTGGCCGAGATTTAGCGTTATTTTACTCGTCCTTGCTCAACCAAGCGCGGGAAGACCTCATGGCGGAAAATCGTGCTTATCGCGATGTCATCCACGTTTGAAGAATCTACCCATTGGTACTCTTCGATTTCGTTACTGGCAACCACCTCGCCCGAATAATCATTTACGAAGAACACATCCATGACCAAAGTAATGCCGTCTTTATCGTGTGCAGGCGCTTCAAAGCGACCAAACAGCGTCAAAGCATCTTCCGCCACGACAATGCTTACTTCTTCTTGCAGTTCGCGACATAACGCTTGCTCTGACGTTTCGCCACTATCCAGTTTTCCGCCCGGTGCATAGAAGGTGTCTTTCCCTTTTGAGCGCAGCACTAACAGTGCGCCGTTTTTAATGATGATACCTGCTGACTTGTGCATCTTGCTTTCCTTCTAAGCGCTAGAGAAACTTCTCGATCATGACTTCATTGATGTACTGGCCGTTAACCTTGGCGTGCTTCTTAGCGGTACCAACCACTTCAAAGCCATGTTTTAAATACGTAGCGAGCGCGTTGGGGTTGTCCTCTCGAACATAAGCAAACAACTTTTCATAACCCTTGGATTTAGCATCGGCAAAGGTGGCGGTAAACAGCGCTGAAGCGACACCTTGCCGGCGACATTTGGCATCAACGAACGTACCGATAATGCCGACATGCGCGAATGCCTTGGTATAACTGGCGAAAGGCTCTACGTTTTGAAAACCCAGCACGGCGCTCTCATCCTCATCCGCTTCTTTTACATTCAATGCCACATTGAACACACCCGTTTCAGGAAAGCTATCAATGAAACCTTCTTCCTCTTCTGGGGTGAAGGTGGTATCGAGGATTGTGTATAAGCCCTCTTCTATGATGGGATTGAGAACTTCAGTAATGCCTTGAGCGTGCTGTTTTTGTGCCTTTGTGACGACAACTTTCATAGTATTTTTCGTTCTTTTTATAGGGATGAAATAGGAGCTCGATTATCTTCTATCTTGATCGTAAAACCAATGACCTAACGATCGTTCGATCAGTAAATATCCACTGGAGCATCCCATAGCTAACGCCCTATAAATAAGCCACCGCTTCGATGTTGTTACCATCGGGATCATAAAAAAACGCCGCGTAGTAATTTGGCGCATACTGTTCACGCAAACCCGGCTCACCATGACAAGTAAACCCAGCCTCAATACCTGCTTTATGAAAGGCCTCGACGGACGCTTTGTCATTCGCTTTAAACGCAATGTGGCAAGGGGCACTTTGGTCACTCTTTTCTATCAGGAAACGCGTATTGGACTCACCAACTAATCCAAAGCCTGCCGCTGCTTCGTCCGACCATTTTAGTTCGATGCCCAAAGTGATAAGCACCTTGGAGTAAAAAGCGACACAGGCGTCAAAATCCACAACTTTAATTTCAAAATGATCAATCATATCTATCCCTACTTGATTGAATTTGTTCCATAAAAAAGACCACCTTAATCAAAGGTGGTCTCGATTGCGAAGTCTATCGTTTTATCGGTAACAAACTTGTTGGTTATGCCCTAGCTTAACTTAAAGGACGGCCTTCGTAATCGCCCGTCAGTGTTTTTAAGAACGCTTTGATGGCATCAACTTCTTCATCCGACATTTCCACTCCGACTTGGTACTTACCCATGTCGTAGATGGCTTTTTCTAGCGTATCAGCATGACCATCGTGGAAGTATGGTGGTGTCAGTTCAATGTTGCGCAAGGTTGGCACTTTGAACTTGTGCTTGTCTTCTTTGTTGCCTGTAAAGTTGTAGCGACCAAGGTCTGCGTCCGTCATGTCAGTTCCACGCTCAGCGAAGTAGTCCGCTTTCATGCCCATGGTTTCAAACGTTTCACCGCCCATCGCTTCACCTGCGTGACAAGTTTGACAATCGTACTTCTTGAACAGCATTAGACCGTATTTCTCGTGCGAGTCCAGCGCTTGAGTATCACCCATCATGTATTGGTCGAAGCGGCTGTTCGGTGTGGTTAGGGTTTTCTCAAACTCGGCAATCGCATCCGTAATGTTGTTACCATTAATCTCACCTGAGTAAACCTTTTTGAACATCGCAACCATTTCTGGGTCTTGGCTTAACTTGTCGACGATTTCATCCCAATCCACAGAACCCATTTCAATCGGGTTAAACGGAGGACCACCCGCTTGGTCTTGCAGATCCGCAGCACGGCCATCCCAGAATTGCAGTTTGTTGTACACAGCATTAAACACGGTTGGCGCGTTGATGCCACCCACTTGGCCATGAATACCAACAGATGTTACGAGTCGGTCCACGCCGCCTGTATCAAGGCTATGGCATGACGCACATGAGACACTATTGTCTCCTGATAGTCGCGTGTCGTGATAAAGCACCTTACCCAGCTCAGCCTTGTCTGCATCGGTTTCGAACGTGGTGTAAATTGGTTGTAGAACTTTGGTTTTACGCTCTTCAGATACCGGAGACTGAGCATGACGCTCTGCACGCTTCTCACGAATCCACTTCAACAAGGTGTGCTTTTCGTCTTTGGACATGCTCGCTGACCAATGCATCGTGAGGTAAATCGCTGGCGGCATTGAGTCGTCGTAGAGTACCTTCTCAAGGCGAGCAAGTGCCACTTCAGAAACAGGAGCATTCTGCTTCACGTCGCCGAACAGATTGGTCATATCAAAGTGACGCATGGCCACCTTCACATCCGCTTCCATGATCTGTTTCGCCACTGGCATTTCTGAGTAGAAAGGCATTTCGCTGTTTGGCGTATGACAATAACCACAGCCTTTGTCTGAGAGCACCTTCATTGCTTGATAATCTAGCGTCGATTTATCCAGAGAACTGAACTGCACTAACTGTTGTTGAGCCACTTTTTGATCGTCTTGCTTCACCATGTAGACAGTACCTAAGTAAGCCACTAAGCCTGCTCCAACGATCCCTAGCGTAATTTTCTTTTTATTCATAACTTTCCCCTAATCCGTTGCGGCGAAAGTTATTGAAATACCGATATTTTTAAAAATGGGAAAAAGGAATAGATATTAATCGAATATTTAGATGAGAAGCGGATTTAACATCTAATAGTTTTTAAAACAGACACTTGCCGACGAACGTAAAAAATACAACATAAAAACAACAACTTAAAACTAGAACTTTTATTGATATGAGTCAAAAATGACGGGAGCTCCAATATATTAACCAAACATATTAAATTCGATTAAAAATAATTCAGAACGAAATAAAGTAAGAATGGTGGAAGGGGTAAAGGAAAATAATATGGGCACAAAAAAAGGCAGCTCGTAAGCTACCTCTTTTGCAAGTCAGCAAATTAAATTATGCTTTCTTAACGTCTTTAGCTGGGTAAGTTAGCGTTGCTTCGCCAGCTTTAACGCGTACGTAAAAACCGCCGCTGCTTAGACCTGTAACAACCATTTCACCAAGATCGATACCTTTAGTAGCTACTACTACGTCACCGATTGAAAACATATTTAATACCCTGTTTATGTAGATTATGACCTTAAGTCGTTGGCGGTATTTAAGCTGAAATCGCCCCCTTAGCCTAATCAGGTTTTTTGTCGTTATGATTAACATTTATTATTGTTATAAGCCTTGTTTTTCAAGGCTTTGTTAAGGTTTGATAGAGATCGCTTTTACGCATTCAGCTTCGCATAAGTAAAGGGGAGATTTCCCCCTATTACGCTATGATGAGGTTAACCAAACCAAGTCATTCTCGCTAAAACTTAGTTTCTTGAGGCAACTTGGATATCGAATCCTATTGGGAGAAAGACAATGAAAAATGGACTCACAATTCGCGCTTTAGAACGTTCTGATTTGCGTTTTATTCACGATCTCAACAATAACCGCAACATCATGACGTATTGGTTTGAGGAACCGTATGAGTCGCATGATGAATTAGAAGAATTGTACAGAAAGCACATTCATGATGATGCAGAACGTCGCTTTGTAGTAGAGGATGCGCAAGGCGTACTTATTGGCCTAGTAGAGCTAATTGAAATTAACTATATTCACCGTAGTGCCGAGTTCCAAATTATTATCGCCCCTGATCATCAAGGTAGAGGTTACGCGGAAGAGGTCATTAATCGTGCACTTGATTATTCGTTTTCAATCTTAAACTTGCACAAAATTTATCTATTGGTGGCACTCGACAACGAAAAGGCGATTCATCTCTATGAGAAATGTGGCTTTATTGAGGAAGGTCATTTAGTGCAAGAGTTCTTCATTAATGGCAGCTATAGAGATGTGAAACGTATGTACATTTTGCAAAATCAATTTCGTACAAAATTTGAAATTGACCAATAAGCGCAAATCCCTTTCACACGGTTGGGTGAACGAGATTGGACATACCACTCGTGAAGTAGCGAGTGGTATGACACATGCTCGATTATTCAAACTGATATTGGTATGAGAAGATGACACGCTTGTCAGGGTCATCGAGATAAGTGTTGTTGTCCATGGCAAACGTCATCACATTAAAGGAGTGACGTTTCTGCACCAGATAGCTCATGCCTACTCCACCAAAAACGCCTTGGTAATTATCCCCTTCACTGTTTTCCGAACCGTAAGATCCACCAGCAAACCCCATCAACGTTAGTTGCTCTGTTAGGGGTTTCAATGTGAATGCTCCCAAATAACCGCTACTGCCTGAAGAGTTCATCATGTTGAACCCATTCTCTGGGCTAGGTGTGCCAGTAAAACCAGGGGCTGAACATGCACTGCCCTCTGCGCCATCACAAACTGGCACATCGCCATCGTTATAGGTGTAGCCTGCCATTGGGAAGATCTGGAAGCCTGCTGGCTCGATGCCAAAATAGCTCAAAGGTACAAAGGTTCCAACACTGTAATTGGTTTGGTCTGCGCCATTGGTGTATTCATTCTTACCAAAGTTGAAGTTCACAATACCAACGGGGAACAACCACGAACCGCCCACACGCCATTCACTGGCATCATCATTGATGCGAACGTTAATTTTACGCGCTTCATCTAATGCCAACGAGCCAGAGAATGAGATGTTCTGGTCATCAAAATCATAGTTGTTGGAATAAGATGCCCCAAACTTAGTGATAACCTTAGTAGGGTCATCGGCTAATTTGTTTTTGTTCTCTTTGGGAACGCGTTCGCTAGCCAGAGCCGACGAGCTTAAAACTAACGCTGCACATGCCAGCCAAAACGTGTTGTTCATTTCAAATTTCCTCGACGAATTCGTTTTCGTCTTTTTACTTTGTGCTTTTTGTTCAGTTTAATTGATACCGTCCCGCTACAAACAAAACGGCGGTAAGCCTAGGACGTGCTTACCGCTGCTTTTCGTCGTATCGCTAATCTAGTGATTGCGTTAACGCCGGATTATTGATTTTTCCAGCTGTAGCCGATGCTCAGGAAGTACAACGCTGGGTCATCAAAGCTTGCAATCGTGTTACCCGCTCGACCTTTCACTTCTGACGATTCAATCAAGGTCGCTTCAAAAGCAACTGACACCGTGCTTGCTTCATCAATCTTGTAATCAATGCCCGTACCTAGACGGTAAGCGTTGCCAGTTGGGATAGTCAGATCACCGTTGGATTGGTCTGTGTACATGCTTGAGTCAAATGCGAAACCTGCATTCCACATCACTTTGCTATTAACCTTGTACTGTGTACCCAAAGCAATCTGGTAGGTGTCTTGTGTTTCTACATCCATCAGTGTTTGGTAAGCACTCCAATCTTGCCAGTTCAAGTTACCCATCACCGCCAGTTTGTCATTGAGCTCATGGTAAGCACTGAATACCAACTGCTGAGGCGCAACGGCACTGGTCGAGAAGTCTTTATCATCGAATTCGAACTCAGTTTCATTCGAGTAAGACAGACCTAAGCGAGTACCTGAATTCAACTCATACAGCACACCAACGCGGCCATTGACTTGAGTGTCTGTATCTTCAATGCCACCAGCGAGAGTCGTACCATCAACTTTGACATCCATATCTAAGATGCCGTAATGGATGCCCAATGCAGCACCTACAGACCATTGATCGTTAATACGGTATGAAGCAGAAGGTTGAACCGTCACGGCCTGAGTAATTGCATTAGGAATATCAATACGGCTGAACAGCTTATCGTATTCCAGACCCAAGCCGTAGTTGCCGTACATACCAATACCAAGCGTCCACTTATCGTTCACTTGTTGGCTATAAAACGCAGAACCAAGTGGCACGTAACCAATGATGTTACCTGCGTCACCGCCACCAAATGTGTCCAGTGTTGTGTCGCCATACAAGCTGATCAAGTGACCCGAAAATGACTGACCCGCCACGTTAGACAGACCTGCCGGGTTCGCCGCCATGACCGAGGCATCCTGCGCTCTTGCCGCCATACCCGCAGACGCTAAACCAATGTCTGTGGTGGAAGTCTCATACAAATATAGACCTCCTGCTTGCGCTGCTGCACACGAGATGAGGGACCCCACAGCAACGATTTTGGTAAGATTTTTCATACTAAAACCTATAAGTATGTTAGGAGAAAACCCGTACTGCGGCGTTGGTTGTATATCAGTGAAAGGACTGACCATCACACACAGCACAGGCAATTTGTGGATTTAATGAGAAATAAAACCGACTAAGCGATTAGTCTTTCTTCTATTTTTGTTTTCATCTTGTCGCCTGAAATAAAACCAACGACGAACGCGCTTAAAATTTGATGCGCCTTGTTATTTCCACTTAATGTGTGACCAAACATCACACAGCAAAAATGCGTAAATTATTTTTATCTTATGAGTCGTATTAGAATTGGTAGTTGTATTCGATACGGTGGTCACCATCGCCAAAGTCGACTTGCTCATTCCAGTTAGCGAAGTAACGAATATTTGAACGCGGTGTTATTTGGTAAGAAATCGCAAATTCATGCGTTAAGATATTACCCTCACCCGCATAATACGTGTCTTTATAATCACTTGAGCCCGACAAGGTGTGCATATACATCGGGTTGTAGTTGATCCAAATTTTGTCGGTAATATCGATTTTCGAGTACATACCAACCACAGTAAATGTACCTGGAATCTCGTAGCCGTTGTCTTCACCACTGAAGTCATTGGCAATCGTCACACCTGCACCAGCTAATGGGTAAAGCTGGACAACACCAAGCTTCGGTAAGGCCTTGATGAAGCTGTACGACGCATCCAACTTGTCAGCATCCACGTCGTAGTTCACATCAAGCTGACGTCCCAATCCTTTCGCAACTTCAACTTGGAAATTACGCAGGCGGAAGGAATCAATACTGTCATCCACTTTACTGTACAACGGGTCATCTTCATCTCGAATGCCAAACAGTTCGCCACCAATACCTTTCACTTCGATAACGTTCATTGCCATCGTGCCCGGTTGAGACGCTTTATAGGTTTGGCCTATCTTAATGTTTGCCCCTTTGTCCGTAATGCCAAAGCCAGCTTGGGTATAAACCGCAAGAGGATCGGACATATCTTGTAGTTCTTTATCTGTATCTGTCTCAGCAAAAACGGGGGACGCAAACTGGATTGCTGCTGCCATCACGACAACAGACGGTTTCACGATATTCATAGGATTTTATCCATCTTTTATTCAATTAAACGCATGCGTCAACAAACCTGCATAAATCGCGGACGAACTGAATCGAGCCTCGGAAAGTTCGATTTCCAACGCGAATTTACGAATAACAGGTTGTTTAACGCTGCATTTAAATTAAATAGAGGATAACGGTAAGTTCAATCACCTATGGTTATATGAGTTATAACCTAAATTTTGGTTTAGATTTTAAATGAAATTTAGATTAACAATTATCTAAATAGTAGATATTACAACAAACAATGAATAATTAGTTAATATAGATTGAACATGTGAAATCAAATCAAAGAGAAAATAAACGACCAATTGGGAAATGAAACAACCTAGGCGTTTAGCTATATACTTTCACAGCAATTTCACCAATAAATAAATCATGTTGGATTAAACATATATTCTACAACTGTAAAGTATTTTCATTAATAAAATGTTATGTCACCTTGGCGTTCGATACTTCCACTTCTTGGTAATTCTTCAATATCATTTATGTGAACTACGTTGGCATCGCATATTTTTCTGTTCTACCTAAAACAAAAAACGCAGCCCGAAGACTGCGTTTTGATTCCAATGTAAATGAGCTTAAGTTCTTCGGTTAATCCGCCCTCTCGCTTACAACTTTTCAACGCCCATATTGAACAAAGTAAAGCTGTAAACATCGGCGGTTTTCTCAATAACCTTGCTGGTCGGTGTACCTGCACCGTGACCTGCGTTGGTTTCGATTCGAATCAAAGTTGGGTTTGTACCTGCTTGCTTAGACTGTAGCTCAGCCGCAAATTTGTAAGAGTGCGCTGGCACCACGCGGTCATCATGATCACCGGTTGTGACCATAGTTGCTGGATACTTAACGCCGGCTTTGACGTTGTGTACTGGCGAGTAATCTTTGAGGTAATTGAACATCTCTTTACTTTGTTCTGCTGTGCCGTAGTCATAAGCCCAGCCCGCCCCTGCCGTGAAGGTGTGGTAGCGAAGCATATCCAATACACCCACTGCTGGCAGTGCCACTTTGAACAGCTCTGGGCGCTGCGTCATCACTGCACCAACAAGCAAGCCGCCGTTCGAGCCACCGTGAATCGCGAGCTTGTCTGACGAGGTGTAGTCTTTATCGATAAGGAGCTCAGCCCCAGCAATAAAGTCATCAAACGAGTTTTGCTTCTCTAATTTGGTGCCAGCATTGTGCCACTCTTTGCCGTACTCACCACCGCCACGGATGTTCGCGACAGCATAGATACCGCCCATCTCCAACCATGCCGCTCGGCTTGGGCTAAAGTAAGGCGTCAGGCTGATATTGAAACCACCATAACCATACAAGATCGTTGGCGCACTGCCGTCCATCGGCGTGCCTTTTTTGTAGGTAATGATCATTGGAATCTTGGTGCCATCTTTCGACTTGTAGAACACCTGACGAGATTCAAATTGTGACGGATCGAATGGTGCGTTCGATTTGTGGTAAACCTCGCTGTCACCGTCTTTGATGTCTAAGCGATAGGTCGTGCTTGGCGTCTTGTAGTTGGTGAAAGAGTAGTAGACTTCAGCGTCTTCTTTCTTACCCCAAAAGCCGTAAGCACTGCCGATGTCTGGTAGCTTGACTTCACGAATGAACTTACCGTCCATGTCGTATTGTTTGACCATAGAAAGGGCATCAACAATGTAGCTGGCGAATAGGTAACCGCCCGCGGTTGATGGGCCAAGCACGTTGTCAGTTTCAGGTATTAAATCTTTCCAATTCTTCGGCTCAGGGGTGCTCGCATCCACCGTCACCACGCGTTTGTTTGGTGCATCTAAGTTAGTGACCAAATACAGCTTGGTGCCTTTGCTATCAATCACCCAAGTATCAGAATTGGTATCATCCAAAATGGTTTGCAGTGGACTGTCTGGCTTGGTCAAATCTTTGAAGAACAGCTTATTGCCAGACGTTGAAGTGCTTGCCGAAATAAACAGGTAACGTTGGTCGTCGGAAGTGTAACCACGAACGTATCGGTGCTTCTCTGCCTCTGTGCCACCGAAGATCAGCTTGTCTTCACTCTGCTTAGTGCCTAGCTCGTGATAGTAAAGCTTGTGTTGGTCGGTTTTTGCCGAAAGCTCGCTGCCTTCTGGCTTGTCGTAACTTGAGTAGTAGAAACCTTTGTTCCCCAGCCAATTCACGCCGCTGAACTTAATATCCACTAGCGTCTCACCGACAGGCTTTTTGGTTTCTGCATCAAGCACAATCACTTTGCGCCAATCGCTACCGCCTTCTGAAATGCTGTAAGCGACTAAAGAACCATCTTTAGTGAAGCTTACATTCGCCAACGAGGTCGTGCCATCTTCGCTAAAGGTATTTGGATCGAGGAAGACTTCAGGCTTGCCACCGTCAAGTTGGCGGTAAAGAACATCTTGGTTTTGCAAACCGTCGTTCTTATAGAAATAGGTGTATTTACCTTCTTTGAATGGTCGCCCTAACTTCTCGTAATCCATCAACTGAGTTAAGCGTTCTTCAATCTGGTGACGATAAGGAATTTGCGCCAAGTAATCGAACGTCACTTGGTTCTGCGCTTTGACCCAGTCAGCGGTTTCTTTACTGCGGTCGTCTTCTAACCAGCGGTATGGGTCACTGACTTTGGTACCAAAATACTCATCCACCACATCGACTTTCTTTGTCGTTGGGTACTTCACCGCCATTTTGTGTACGTGTTCAACCAATTCCTTTGCTGAGTCTTCGGCATAAGCTCCCGGTAATACGCCCGTCATCGCAAACGCGGTCACCAGTGCTAAGGTTTTCTTTTTCATAGACTTCCTTTTCTGTTTTTGTTTTGTGTAATGCATCAAGCATCTTACCCATATCGAAGTAAGGATTCTAATGGCTTTGAGAAAATTGCTTGGTAAAGGTTTTAAAGTCACCAAAGCCAAACTAGCTGCTTAGCTTCGGTGAGCTTCCTTAATGTGGAGTTATAGACAAGAGCTTGTTAGCTCAGTTCAATACTTCGAGACACACCCGATTCTGCGGCAAAATCTTGGTCGTGACTGATAAGAATAAAGCCGCCGCGGTAAGCATTTAATGCCTGAGCAAGCATGATTTTCGAATCCAAGTCGAGGTGATTATCTGGCTCATCCAAGAGCAACAAAGGCTGTGTTGGCTGATGGCTAACAATCAGCATCGCGAGCTTCATTTTCTCGCCGCCACTCAATACGCGACCCAAACGAAATACACTGTCTCGGCGAAAACCAATGCCTGCGAGTAATGTTCTGGCATCGCTCTCTTTCATCCCCTCACAATGTTGCATCAGGTTTTCCAACATGGAGAGTTCAGGCTGTATCGCACCAAAGTGTTGGTCGAGATAATAAAGCGGCGTATTGATTTGAAGCTCACCACTTTGCAGTGAGAACTCCCCCAAGAGTGTTTTCAGTAAAGTCGATTTACCGCACCCGTTTTTGCCCAGCAAATGCAATTTATCATCCGCATGAACTTGCGCAGTGATGGGCTGAGCCGACCCAAATGGCAACACACCTTCTAAGAGCGACACGACTTTTCGTGAGCGACTTTGACTGTCTGCCAAATACAACTTTTGCCCTTTGATTTGCTCTTTGCGCACTCGCAAGCTTTGCTCTTTCTCTTGCAGGTGCGCTTGACGAAGTTGCTCGTTTTTATTACGGCTGGCGGCTCGGGCTGTCGCTTTGTCTTTCATACCATCCAGTAAGATCTTCGGCTGGCTGCCATCCTTTCTCAGCTTGTTACCTTGAGCCGCTCTTTGTTCTGCTTTCTCTCGATTGCGCTGAGCTTGCTCTTCCAATTGCTTTTTTTGTTTATCGACAGCAGCTAATTGGCGTTCCACCGCTTGTAGTTCGGTGCGCTTTTGCTCGGCATACACGTCGTAATTACCGCCAAACACTTGCAAGCCTAGTCCGGACAGTTCCCAGACTTCCTCCATCTCGCGAAGTAACTCCCTGTCATGACTGATGAGCAGAATCGCGCCTGAGAAACTGCGCATCGAATGAATCAACCACTGCTTGGCATGTGTATCAAGATGGTTCGACGGTTCATCAAGGATCAGCAATTCCACTTCACTTTCGAACAGCTGCCACAGTTGCAAACGCGCTAACTGTCCGCCACTCAATTGCGAGCAAGGAAAGTCTGGCTGTGGCGGCAAACCCATGGTTTCTAACTGCTTAGCAAGTTGGATGGGCAAATCCCATTGTTCACCCACCACCTCAAACAGATACTCCGAGCAATCGCCCATCTCGATCTGTTTGAGCGCGCTTAACACGTTGTCCTTTGCTAAAAACTGGGCAATCGACAGCTCTCCCCCCAACAAGTGAGATGGTTGCTGGCGATACACCGCAAAGGACCTTGGTAAGGTTACTTTACCGCTGGTTGAGGTTTGCTCACCGCTGAGTATCGATGCAAACACCGATTTTCCGACACCGTTACGTCCGACTAACCCAACACGGCGTTTGGTCATTGAACATGAGATTTGCTGAAAAAGCGTTTCGCCGTTACCAAATTGATGACTGATATTGTAAGCCTGTAAAACTGGCATAATTTGCCTCCTGTATAACAGGGACAACAGCCGTAGCTTGAGATAAATCTAGAGATGAGATCGATGCAAATACACGCGTGCATAGAAGCGCTTCAAACAGAAAAATGGTAATTGCAAAGAAATATCGGAAAGTGAGCTACGCCTACTAACCCTGTAAATCCAAAAAAATAAAATGAGAGTTGGATGACAGGTTTAGTTGTTCATGTTGGCGTAATCTCCTAGAGAAGTGATGAGCAAAGTCTAAAGGTTTTGTTGTATAAAAAGCAAGCGACTTCTGTCACAAGCCGCTTTCAGACCGAGAGCTCGTTTGGGTGCCCTAGCTTACAAGGGCACAAACCTAGGACTATGCTTCAAAGTAAATTGCAGGTTTGATATCAACCAAAGGCGTGCCATCTAAGCAGTCCAACCCACGCACTTTAATCACTCCCTTGTCGATAGATTCAATCGGTATTACCGCCGCGCCAATAGGGTTTGGTCTGTGCGGAGAACGTAACGCAAATGTGCCCTTCTTCCCTTGCAGCATTTCAGGTTGGCGGTTCGCACCAGCAAGCCAATACAGAACCAGTATTTTCTGCCCGACTTCAAGCCCTACGAGCCCTTGGTAATACCGAGATTTAAGTTGAATTTCACACACAGGTCCATCTTGTGGCTGAATGTTATTTGGGCACTGAGAAACATCAGTATATGGCGTGCGAATTTGCCCAATAAACTCAAGTTGTGGGGTTTGAATTGTGTTCATATCAACCTCTATTTTTGTTCTGACTTCATCGCTGAAAAAGCGTAAATGGAAATGGTAACCAAGATGATTGAACCGCCAAGAATGCTTGCCATTGCAGGGATTTCATCAAAGAAGAGTAATGCCCAAAGTGGTGCTAGCACGGTTTCAATCATCAGAATCATGCCAACTTCAGGTGCAGTGATGTAACGAGTCGCAACTTGTGAAAGCACACGCCCAAACGGAGCAGTAAACAGCCCCATCAAGCCCATAATCAACCAAGTGTTCGCGCTGTAAGTTGAAGGCGTTGCCCAAAACAGCATTGCCAGCGCTAAGAACAGTCCACCAAAACCAACACTAGCCATGCGGCTTACGTGTTGATGCTTACGCAGTTGCACCTGGTTGAGCGACAAACACACCACGGCAAACACTGCTAAGCCATCGCCAATCCAGTTACCCGATTTAAAAGAACCAGAGACCACAATCGCAATACCCACCATCACAGCAACAATCGCAATCCACGTCGAACGCTGGGTCACTTCACCCAAAAACCACCAGCTAAACAATGCAGCCAAAGCTGGTGCTGCGCTCAGAATCACAAAGGTATTCGCAACCGTGGTGAGCTTAATGCTCATCACTAAACCAGCAGCACTGCCGAGCATCAATAAACCAGACAACAAGACATGCCAGCCGCTCTCTTTCATCGCTCGAACCAAACCGCGCTCATCGCGAAGTTGGATAAATATTGGCATCGAAATCGCGGTAAACAAGCCAAATAGAAATGCGGTATCCACACCACTCACGCCAGAAAAGCGAATAAAAATTGGGTCTAGGCTCATCAGCAATGCACCAACCAAGGTGATCATCACCCCGGCAAAACGTGCGCCTTTGGCGTTTAGGTTATTCATTAATGCCGTCGTCATCGTCTTTCTCCTCAAAAAATAAATCATACTCGAAAGTATGATTTTATAATTTCGGAGTTGTGTCAACAAAAGTCATACCGTATAGTATGATTATCAAATCAAGAGAATCTGAGCATGAGCAAGATCGAGCAAAACCGAGAGAAGAAACGCCGAGCTATTTTGGAAGCCGCGAAAGAGAACTTTTTGTCCGAGGGGTATGTGTTAGCAAACATGGATAAAATCTCCGCCCAAGCAGGCATGACAAAGCAAACCGTGTATCGCTACTTCCCATCTAAAGCAGCGCTATTTGAAGCAACATTGCGCCAGATAGGTGAAAATATGGATGGTGGCTTCATTACTCATCTACAAAAGGATGATCTGCGAGAAGCGTTGAACTCATTTGGTGAACACTTCGTTTCTTTCCACCTTTCTGATGAACACTTGGCGACCTTCCGCTTGTTGATTGCAGAAAGTGCCAAAGCGCCTGAGATCACGACGATCTTCCGCGAAGTCGGTCCGGACGATACCGATGCCAAGCTCACTCAGTTCTTCCAAGATCGTTTCGATATCAAGGAACCGGAAACACAGATTCGCCTTTGGACAGGCATGCTGCTGTCGATTCGCTCTGGCGTTTTAATGGGAATGGAAAAGCCAACGCAAGCCGAAATAAAGGAGCACGTGCAAGAAGTGACTGAGTTTTTGTTGGCAGCAATCGAGCATCAGAAGTGAACTAAAATCCATCGCTCGCCGTAATAGCCAAAGAGTGAAAACACCAATGGGAAACGGCTATGAATCTTTTGATTGAATCGGTCGAGGGTGGTATCTACCTCGCTTATAACGTAGAAAACCAAACAAGATCATTGATCTTGAACGAGCACAAAAGCCCGCTCAAATTTGCCAGCCTCTGCGAGGCAAGAGATCACTTTCAAGGAGAAGGATACTCCTCTGCAAAACTGGTTCACCTCAACGCATCCGATGAAATGTGTGGAGAAACAATACGCTGTGACATGCCACTAGAGATTGAATTGAGCTGGTATTAGTATCGGCTCTTTTTTCGCCCTCCCCTCAATTTCCTCTCGCTCGTAGGCTGGTGATAATTTGCCAAAACTTTGAGCGATTTCGGGATCTTATCAACACATTTTTTGTTAAAGGCGTACTATGCTATTGGTAGTGTATTCCACAAGAGGGCGTGGTTATGAAATACAAACATATCCTAGTCGCACTGGAACTGTCTGATGAGAGTACTGTGTTGATTGACCGAGCGGTATCTATGGCGAGTTATCTCGGTGCCGAGATTTCTTTTATTCATATCGATGGTACTCATGGCGAAATTTATCGTGAGCTTGTCGATATTAAAGCAACCCCAGACCAAAGACCGTTGAATGAACATTCAATGGAGTGCTTGAAGTCCTTTAGCGATTACATGGAGCAGCCATTGAAGCACTTCTTCGTTGGCACGGGTGACTTGGCGGACAAACTGGAAGTAACCATCAAAGAACAAGAGGTTGATCTGCTTATTTGTGGCCACCATCAAGACTTCTGGAGCAAGATCATTTCTTACTCAAGACATCTGATCAACAAGTCTCCGGTAGATATTCTGGTTGTGCCGATTCACGACTAGTTTGAATGAAGGATCTAAAAAGCCGCCAACGATGGGCGGCTTTTTTGTTGTTCTTGTTGGCTCAATTAAGGCTCTATTTCACCAATCGAATACAGCACCAACTCTTCTGGGTTGTTCCCTTCCCCTAACGAGTGAATGTCTTCCCCCTCTTGCTTCAGCTCATTAATCAGCTTGAGCGCTTTATCTTGCTTCACCCCAATAATGGTTGGCATTTCAGAGGCAGAGGCAGAGGCACCAAAACGTGTCGCAACAAGCAAGTTTCTTACTTTGGTTTTATCCGATTCAAACATGGCATGACCTCTTTATTTTCAATCATCTAAGCATAGCGAATCGCGATGAAAAAGCATCACGCAGGTCGAATCAATAACGGATTTTCCTACGAGTTAGACAAGTATGGCGAGCAAAAGATCAGTTACTGAAAACGCGGTCGAAATAATTGAGTAGCGCCACCTTAGTGTTGGCTCTTCGCTGCCATTTACTTTTGTTCGCCACCAGCCACTTTTGTTCGGAGTTGGCTAAAATTGCTTGGCTCACCTTGGCTTCTCGCAACTCATGCTCCATCGCAAACAACCGAGTATCAACTTCAGTGCGACTAAAATTGACCATCTCTGAATGAGGCTGCGCGATTTCGGTGATACCTGCACAGCCAATAATTCCGATGTCTGCGGAAAACTGGCCGTAAAACTGCTCTGCCGAACCATCCACCACATCGCGATCGTTCGTACGAATACGACCACCCGGAATCCAAGTTTCGATGTTCTCATAGTGAGAAAGAATATGCGCCGCTTCGAAGTTATTGGTCACCACACGTAACTCACTGTGATTGGCTAGACGTTCAGCAACCAAAGCAATCGTAGTACCAATACCTAGAAACAATGTCGTGCCGTTTGGGATAGCTTTGACCACCTCATCGGCGATGATCTGCTTTTCCTGTTGATTGGTGACTTGGCGAGAGGCATAACTGCGATTGCTCAAAGTGGCGGGCAGCCCGACACCACCATGATGGCGTCGGGTGAGTCCGAGTCGACAAAGTTCATTGATGTCGCGACGAATGGTTTGCGTTGTGACTTCAAAACGTTGGGCAAGTTCTTCTATCGAGCAATATTCTTGCTGATGAACCAGTTCAATGATGCTTTGTTGACGGACGTTTAAATTATTCATTCAGTGCGAGTTCTCGTATGGCTGAAGGCACTTTTACTTTATAACGTTGAGGCGTATCTGTAATCATCATATCCACGCCCCAACGCCAATGTGCTTCAAGTAATTGAGGAAAGTTTGGTGTATAGCAGAAGAGTTGATAACCATACTGCTTGATTTTATGAGCTTGCAATTCGGTCAGGAAGCGGTAATCACAATGCACACTGTATGCATCGATGTGTTGTAGCACGACAGCGGAATCATCTGGAATCTCTTGCCATAGCTGCCCTCTTCTTACTTCTGGCAGGTAGTTTTTCATCGCCATTAAAGCTTCTGTGTTAAAACTAGAGAACAGAATCGCGTCTGCTTCTACACCCAAGTGCTCGATCACCTGCGCAACCTTTTCGCACAACAGGTCGATTTCGTCACCGGAGTAGACCTTCAATTCAATATTGAGCTTCACACCCGCTCTTGAAGTCAGCTCAAGCGTCTCTTTTAAACTAGGGATAGGCTCGCCTGCGAAGTCATCACCGAACCATAAGCCTGCGTCGAGTGATCTCAGCTCCTGCCAAGTCAGGTCTTTGACTTTGCCTCGACCATTCGTGCAGCGGTTGACCGTTTTGTCATGGATCACGACAGGAATGTTGTCCGCACTAAGCTGTACGTCGATTTCAATCCATTCGCAACCAAACTCAATGGCGCGTTGTATTGCCGATAACGTGTTTTCTGGAGCCAAACTGGATAAGCCGCGGTGTGCTGTTATTTTCATTTTTTATTCCGTCTTTTTCATTTGTTTTCAAATGAACTATCTCAACCCTCAGTGACGCTTTGATTACAAAATGGTGACGAAAACAATGTTCAAATAAGTTCATTTTTTTGTAACTAGAACGTCATTTGGCTCATTTAATGTTCATTTGAATTTTTTGGAGCGGATTCATAATCAAAATGAACATTCGCAAGGAAACACCTGTTCAAATCATCCAATGAAAAGGAATCATTATGGCTATTAAACACCTCGCCGGACTTGCAGTTGCAGCGGCATTCATTAGCACGCAAGCACAAGCAAAAACAGAGGTTGAGTGGTGGCACGCGATGGGCGGCGCACTAGGTAACAAGGTTAATGAAATTGCGGCAGACTTTAACGCAAGCCAATCAGAATACGAGATCAAACCGGTTTACAAAGGCAGCTACGCAGAAACCATGACCAGTGCTATCGCGGCGTTCCGAGCAAAAGAACAGCCAGCGATTGTACAAGTATTCGAAGTGGGTACGGCGACCATGATGGGCGCAGACAAAGCGATTTATCCTGTTTATCAATTGATGGAAGACACCAAAGAGTCGTTCAACTCTGATGATTACCTTGCAGCCGTAACGGGTTACTACACCACAAACGAAGGCAACATGCTTTCCCTGCCATTTAATAGCTCTACGCCAGTGCTTTACTACAACAAAGACATGTTCGCAAAAGCAGGCGTAGCAAACCCACCAAAGACATGGAAAGAGATGGAAGAAGTTTCTCGTAAGCTGCTGGCATCTGGTGCGAAGTGTGGTTTCAGCACAACGTGGCAATCATGGACGCAAATCGAAAACTTTGGTGCGCGTAACAATGTTCCTGTTGCCAATAACAACAACGGCTTTGCTGGCTTAGACACTGAGTTTAAATTCAATGATTCAGCATTTGTTCGTCACATTGACCAAATGGGTAAATGGTCGAAAGAAGGCATCTTTAAGTACGGCGGTCGCCAATCTGATGGTATGCCACTGTTCTACACCCAAGAGTGTGCCATGACTATGGGTTCGTCAGCAGGTCTGGCTGGCATTAAAGAGAACATGAAAGACGTTGATATCGGCGTAGCGCAACTGCCTTATGATTCAGAGATCGTCGTGAAGCCACAAAACACCATCATCGGCGGTGCATCACTTTGGGTACTTCGTGGTCATTCAAGCGAGGAATACAAAGGCGTGGCGAAGTTCTTCTCTTACCTTTCTAGTGCAGAAGTCCAAGCAGATTGGCACCAGTTCACAGGTTACCTACCAATCACTAAAGCGGCTTACGAGCTAACGAAAGAACAAGGCTTCTACGCTAAGAACCCTGGCACTGATACAGCGGTTCTACAAATGACGTCAACCGAGCCGACAGAAAACTCGAAAGGCATTCGCTTTGGTAACTTCCTGCAAACACGCGACATCATCAATGAAGAGCTAGAAGCAGTGTGGGCAGGCAAAGCAACGGCACAAGCTGCGCTAAACAATGCAGTTCGTCGTGGTGACGAGCAGCTACGTCGCTTTGAGCGCACACAGAAGTAACGAACATTTATAACGAACAATGATGCGCTGAGTCTTATTCGAATAACCGCTCAGATACGCACTCTCCCCGCCCATCTTGGGTGGGGAATTCGTTCACACACCTTGCCTGTTTTACTTTGGTATTTGTATGTCCTCACCTGTTGTTTTTAAACACAAATGGCTTCCGGTTGCGCTGATCGCACCTCAGTTGGTGATCACCTTGGTGTTCTTCATCTGGCCGGCAGGACAAGCCATTTTCCAATCTTCTCAACTTGAAGATGCTTTCGGCATGAGCCGTGAGTTTGTGGGCTTGGAGAACTTTGAAAAGCTCATCCATGATCCCCTTTATCTAGATTCATTAATGACCACGCTGCAATTTAGCATCAGCGTTGCGGTGCTCGCGTTGGTCAGCGCACTTGTTCTTTCCGCTTTCGCCGAACAAATCATCCGTGGCGCGACCATGTATCGCACCTTCTTGATTTGGCCTTATGCGGTCGCTCCGGTTGTCGCAGGTTCGTTATGGCTATTTTTATTCGATCCAACCATCGGTGTGATGACCGAATTGTTGAACCTGTTTGGCGTAGACTGGAACCCAACGCTCAACGGGACCCATGCGATGTGGATGGTGATCATCACCTCGACGTGGAAGCAAATCAGCTACAACTTTCTGTTCTTCTTAGCGGCACTTCAATCCGTGCCGAAATCTTTGCACGAAGCCGCAGCCATTGATGGTAGCGGCCCGATCAAACGCTTTATCACCATTAGCTTCCCGCTGATTTCACCAACCAGCTTTTTCTTGTTGGTCGTGAACTTTGTTTATGCGTTCTTTGATACGTTCGCCATCATCCACGCGATGACACAAGGCGGTCCGAGTAACAGCACCTCGACCTTGGTTTACAAAGTCTACAACGATGGCTTTATCGGGCTAGATTTAGGCTCGTCAGCCGCGCAGTCGGTGATCCTGATGATCTTGGTTGCTTCCCTGACTGTGATTAAATTTAAGTATGTTGAGAAGAAGGTGGCGTACTGATGGTAGAAAGAAGACCGTTTTTTAATCTGTTTTGCCATGTCATTTTGATTCTTGGCATCATTTCGATTGCGCTTCCGGTTTGGATTGCGATCGTAGCAACCACACATGAGAACAGCGCATTCGCTACTGGTACTCCACTTTGGTTTGGAGATTTGGGTTTTAGTGTATTTACTGACTTGTTGAGTAACGACACTCAATACAACAACAATACTTTGCCGATTGGCAGTATGCTGCTTAACTCTTTCATTATGGCGATGTGCATTACTATCGGTAAGTTGAGCATTTCCATCATGTCAGCGTATGCCGTGGTGTTCTTCCGTTTTCCGGGACGAATGCTGGCGTTCTGGATGATCTTCTTCACGCTGATGTTACCCGTTGAAGTGCGTATCATGCCGACGTTTGAGGTGATTACGAACCTCAACATGCTCAACTCATTTTACGGCTTAACCATTCCACTGATTGCCAGTGCGACCGCCACTTTCTTGTTCCGTCAGTTCTTTTTAACGGTACCGAATGAGTTGGTGGAAGCAGCACGAATTGATGGTGCAGGACCAATCAAGTTCTTCTTCGATATCTTGTTGCCTCTGTCGCGTACCAACATCGCTGCACTGTTCGTCATCACTTTCATCTACGGCTGGAACCAATATCTATGGCCACTGCTGATCACCACTGATGTGCAGTACTACACCATCGTGATGGGCATTAAACAAATGCTTGGAGTAGTTGATGGTGTTGTGGAATGGAACAAAATTATGGCCACCACCATTATCGCCATGTTGCCACCCGTGATTGTGGTAATTGCAATG
This sequence comes from Vibrio sp. MMG023, assembly GCF_021654215.1. Classification (NCBI taxonomy): domain Bacteria; kingdom Pseudomonadati; phylum Pseudomonadota; class Gammaproteobacteria; order Vibrionales; family Vibrionaceae; genus Vibrio; species Vibrio sp. MMG023. The sequence goes on from NZ_JAKFZP010000004.1 coordinate 252,751, forward strand.
CAAAAAGCCTTTGTTAAAGGTCTGGTAGATTCGGAGAAATAAATGTCCACGTTAACTCTTTCAAATATCGCTAAATGTTATCCGAACGGCTATCAGGCGATCCAAAAACTCAATCTTGATATCTGCGACGGTGAAATGGTCGTGCTGGTTGGCCCAAGTGGCTGTGGTAAATCCACCCTACTTCGCATGATTGCGGGCCTAGAAGAGATCAGCTCTGGCGAGCTCAAGATCGACACCACAATCGTCAACGACCTCGAACCTGGCGAGCGCGACATTGCCATGGTATTCCAGAATTACGCCTTGTACCCACACATGGCGGTGTACAACAATATGGCTTATGGGCTGCGCAACCGTAAAACACCAAAAGCGGAAATCGAGCGATTGGTTCACGAAGCAGCAAAGATGCTGGAGTTGGATCATCTACTCGACCGAAAACCGGGGCAATTATCTGGCGGGCAACGTCAGCGTGTCGCGATGGGGCGTGCAATTGTACGTGAACCAAAGGTGTTCTTGTTTGATGAGCCTCTATCTAACTTAGACGCCAAATTGCGTGTTCAAATGCGTTTGGAAATTAAGAAGCTGCAACGTCGCCTCGGAACTACATCGGTCTACGTTACCCACGACCAAGTAGAAGCCATGACACTCGCGGACAAACTCGTGGTGCTCAACAAAGGCAATGTAGAACAAGTGGGGACACCGCTAGAGATATACGACAACCCTGCTTCTCTGTTTGTCGCGACCTTTATTGGTTCACCATCCATGAACATCTTGGATGCCAATGTTACCGTCGACGGCATTACTATTGGTGACGCACTGCTTCCTACATCCACAACAAACTTGGATTTGGGGGTAGTAAAACTAGGTCTTCGTCCGGAGCATTTACAAATCAACCAAGATAAACCATGGTTGCAAGTAGAAGTGGAATTGATTGAATCGCTCGGTGCTGATTTGTTGCTTTACTGCCGCACAGAAGGCGGTGATTCACAAAAGCTGGTTGTTCGAGTTGAGGGACATACGCCGATTCAAATCGGGGACAAACTCGGTTTAGATATCAAACCCAAGCACCTTCACTTATTTAATGCCAATACCGAAAAGCGCATTGATTGCTCACTCAAAGCGGCATTATCAACGCCAGTTAAAAGTACGATAGATGACAAACAGACACAACGAGGAGTGGTGAATGCCTAGTCCACTATCAGAGCTCAATACAGAGTATCTGAGAAACATTGAATGGTTGTTGACCGACGTAGACGACACATTAACTTGGCAAGGAAAGCTGCCGCCAGACACTTTAATTGCGCTCGCAGAGCTAGAGCGCGTGGGTGTAAAAGTGGTCGCTGTAACAGGCGCATGTGCTGGTTGGTGTGACCAAATGGCAAAGATGTGGCCGCTGCATGGGATCATAGGTGAAAACGGCGCTTTTTGGATGAGAAAAGACGCCGCAGGATTCAGAACTACCTTTGCGCGCCCAGCGGAAGTGATGCGAAAAGAACAACGCACATTGCAAGAAACTATAAAGGGCATTTTGACGGAGTATTCTGAAGTTGAGTTAAGCCAAGATCAGAGCTTTCGGTTCTGCGATGTAGCGGTCAACATTGCCCAAGATCGTTCCCCTGTCGCGGCTTCAATTACGATGGAGATCCTCAACCGTATTTTGCATCTTAACGTAGAATCTAACCCAGTCAACGCGACCCTAAGCTCCATTCATATCAATGCTTGGATAGGAAGCCACAGCAAACGAAGCAGCAGCGAAGCCTACATTAAGCAATTTAATCAGGGGACGTTACCCAATTTGAATCGAGTGACGTACGTAGGAGATTCATTAAATGATGAAGGGATGTTTGAATGGTTACCCGTGACTTTCGGCGTAAAGAATATTCGCCCGTTATTAGATAGCTTAACGCATCAGCCGAAATACCTTACTTCTGAATACGGTGGGTTTGGTTTTGCACAACTCGCGAGTCTGATTGTACAAGCAAAAAATGGCAGCAACACTAACGAATAAACCGCTTGTGGTGTCGTACTATGAATAAGAAGGCGTTGATGTCTCTTTGGTAAACAAACCATGGATAAATTGGCGCTCTTCTTCGCTAAGTTCTACCGCTCCTTCCTGTCTATTTGCATTTTTAATCAGCCTATCAATTTCATTTAATTGCGATAACGTTAAGTTATTTAGGTGGCGCTTCAAGGTTCTAAACTGCTGTTGTTCCATAACTCTTTTCTTATCGTTTTCCAAAAAAGACACTCAATCCGGATATCATCCATGGAGGGGGGAAATACCACGGATTGAGTGAAAGAAGGAGTAAAGACTGCGGCGGATTGCATGAGAAAATCAAAATTCCCAATCTTATATAACTACTCCAACGAGAAAAATAATATCGCTTTTTGATGTATTTATAATTAGCAGTTATGAACTTTATTCACCACAAGTGCTTAAAAAACTCCCACGAAGAAACGCATCTCAAGCCCTTGGTAGACTTAGCATTTATCCATATTAAATGCTCCGCGATGCTCAGAATGGAAAAGTCCGCAACAAAAATTGCTTGTGGTTCTCACTAATTATTTTTGTTTGTCGCATCCAAGAGCAGCCCATATTATCCGCAACACAAGGGATGACATTCCTTTCGCTCTTTAACAATCAGATGCTGCATACCGATTAATCCCAATCTTTATATGTGAAAGTACACCTTTAATTTCCCATTTTTTGCTTTTACAACCACTGAGCAGAACATCTCAAGCTGTGTTCTGCATAACAGTCTATTCATGTAGGAATTTATCGTGGATAAATATCAAGCTGCATACGCTAAGCGTCTAGAAAAACTAAAGGGCAATCGCTCACCAAAAGCTATTGCTCGCATTTCGGCGTGGGATGCATTTTTTAACAAAGAATATGAGATGCAAGATCTTGAATCTCAAATGGCAGACTCTGCGCGTCAACGCTACGAGCAATCTGATGTAAAAAATGAAATCAGCTTTAGTTCATTCAAACGCGCATTCTATAAAGAGTCGATCGTGATTTACGATTTGACCGATGGTGCATCAATTCAAAAAGTATTCACACCACTACTTGTGCTGGCAACAGCGTGGGTTCTGTTCGTGTGCTTTAACCAATAATTGAGCATCCAAGATCAATAAACGATAGAAACGCAATGGGCAGAGTGGTTGTCACTTTGCCTCCAACAGTTGAGAGTTTAGGGATGAAAGGAAGAAATATTGCAGCATTTGCCATTGTTATGGCAGCACTAGCATTCGGTTATGGTTTTAAAACTTATCAAGAAGCAAATGGGGTGATGTACCCTACCTTCAAAAAGGAGTTTAGCCTCTAATGCCTAAAATTACGCTTCTCTTACTCGCAACAACTGTTGGAATCGGTATTACCGGTTCTGCATTCTGTGTTGGCGTGACGTACGCATTTACACAACTGCCAATCGAACAAATTCTATCGAGCTTATAAAAAAGTAGAGCACTTCGGTGCTCTACTTTTTGTAATTTGGTGTTCAGGGTTTGTGTTAGGAAACGAAAAGCCTAATCAAAACTCTCTGTTCATTTTCTGCAAGCACGCAAACAGAATGGCTTGATGCTCGGGGTCGATATTACGCGTTAAGTCCTGAACCAAATCTAGATGCAGCTGATTGTGGTGGTGGTGAATTTCTTCGCCACTCGGTGTTAACTTCACGACAATAGCACGGCGGTCTTCTGGATGAGGACAACGTTCAATCAACTCCGCCTTCACTAGTTTTTCAATTTGAACCGTCAATGTACCGGTCGTAATCCCCAGCTTCTCCGCCAGTTCTTTCATACGCAGTGCACCATGCCCACCCAACACTTCAATCGTGTGGATTTGAGCCAGTGAATAACCAGTGCCTTTCACTACAGATTGCTCCCAAGAAGACATTTTGTCATAAAACTCGGTAAGCGTTTGATTCAGCTTTTCTAATTCGCGCATCACTCAGTCGTTTGAACTTCCAAAGTAAGATGATGAATCTTATCAAACTTAGCCAGTATTTGCTTAAATTCATCCAGTGTTTTATCACTCTTGTTCTTCAATGCAATCGCCGCAGAATAATGATGGCCACTGACTTTCCAGATATGTAAGTCGACAACCTCCGCATACGGATCTAAAGACTTTCTTATCTCTTTGCGATAGTTCTTATCGATACTCTCATCCAAAAGTACTGGCGCGGTTTGCTTCATCAAGCCCAACGTCCATTTACCAATCACAACAGCACCAACAATGCCCATCATGGCATCTAACCACACCCAGCCGTAAAACTTACCGACAATCAGCGCCACAATCGCCAACAAAGACGTCAATGTATCCGCTAGCACGTGGAAATACGCAGCGGTTAAGTTGTGGTCGTGATGATGTTCGTGATCGTGTCCGAGGTGATCGTGATGGTCATGCCCATGATGATGGTGATCTTGCAGAAGTAGCATGCTTGCGAGGTTAACCACTAAACCAATCACCGCGACCATGATCGCCTCGTTAAATTGGATACTCTCTGGATTAAAGAGACGATGAATCGATTCGACCATCATCATCAATGCCACAATCCCCAAAGCAATCGCACTGGTAAAACCGCCAAGTACACTGACTTTACCCGTACCAAATGAGAAGCGGTCATTGTGCGCATTTTGTTTCGCGTAGCGGTAAGCAAAGAGAGTAATACAAAATGCCGCTGCGTGTGTGCCCATGTGCCAACCATCTGCCAGCAATGCCATTGAACCAAACATGGTTCCGGCGGCAATCTCCACCACCATAGTGGTCACGGTTAGAATCAATACGTAGAGCGTGCGTTTTTCACCCTTTTGGTTGTGAGAAACGAAATCATGTGAATGTTGCGATACAGCCATTGCGACACTTACCTTCCAATTTTAGTTTGATTATCAAATTATTTGACTTAATTTAGTTTGACAGTCAAACAATGTCAATACGGAAAATAAATGATGTTGAAAGCACATTGCCCGATGAGCCACATGAATTGCAGAGAAAGGCATTTTTGAAAAGTCAGGATAGGTCGTCAGAAAAAGAGAAAAAGGAAGAAGAGAGGAAAAACAAAGAGGAGCGTTGAACCCTATCAGGTTTAACGCCCAAGTTATGTGATTCTATCGCGTTTCGCAGGCGAGAAGCTTGTCTTCAAATTGCTCATCTATCCTATCGGCAATCAATTCGATTCGGCTTTCTGCACAGTCATCCAGTTCTACTTCCGTTAAACCATCAGGAGTAAGGTTGTAACCAAAAATGCCGCTATTGGTGATGAAGACCGCTTTCATACGTTCTACTTGTAGATCAACCAATAATACGATGAGCTGCTGGCGATCAAACACTTTCTCAGGAGAGAATCGCCAACCAACGCTTTGAAAGCCTTCACCTTCATTCATCGCTTTCAGCAAGCCACTCTCTGGCATGGGCATCTCAGAAACCAATGGCTTTTCATTCGCATGATGATGGTGATGATGAGGAGGATTCTCATGAATAGTGGTATTCCCTTCGAACTCGGCAAATGGAATCACACCATGCTGCGCAAAAATCACCTTCGTGTTCGGACGACCAACATTTTCAACATACGCCTTTAGTTTTTCCGAATCGCCCTCTTGATACAGATCGAGTTTGTTACCCACCACGGTATCGGCAATGGCAATTTGTTGGTTAAAGGTCTCATGGTCGGTGTAACGAGCATCAGAAAGCTTACGCGCATCCACCAACGTAATGTTCTTTTGCAATGATAATATGGTTCGGTAATGCTGCGTCGACAGTACTTGCAATACTTCTTTTGGATGACCAAGCCCAGTTGGCTCAATCAGCAGGCGGTCTGGCTTCGCTTCATTAAGCAGTTGGTTTAGCGCGATTTGCATTGGCAAACCGGCAGCGCAGCACATGCAACCACCTGGGACTTCACGGATGAAAACTTGTTGCTGCCCACTGTGCTGGCCTTGAACCAAGCTGCCATCCACACCAATTTCACCAAACTCATTGACCAATACCGCCCAGCGTTCATTCGCTGGCTTATTCGCCATTAAATTCAGAATCGCCGAAGTTTTTCCCACTCCGAGAAAACCAGTAATAATGTTGGTTGGAACCCCTAAAATAGGTTGATTATCAGAGCTCATTGGCGATTCTCCTATAACCTTGAACCAACTCATGGTTGGCAGATACAACAGACTCCGAAAACGCCGAATATTCTGGTGGCACTTTCGAGATGCTATTCAAGTCAAAATCAGCGCCGATATTGGTCATCGGTGGTACATGGAAATGCTCTGGCAAGTCTAGACCATCCACCACACAGTTATGACGAATCACGCAACCTGCGCCAATCACGGCGTTAAAGACGACCGAGTTGAAGCCGATAAAAACATCGTCACTCACTTCACAAGGCCCATGAATAATGGAACGGTGCGCAATAGAAGAACGCTCGCCAATGGTCACGGCAGCGCCCGCTTTCGAGTGAATAACCACACCGTCTTGAATATTGGTATCACGCTTAATCACGATGGCTTCCATATCGCCTTGTTCATTGACTTCATCAGCCCTAATCACCGCATAAGGACCAATAAAAACGTTATCTTCAATGATCACTTTGCCACAGATAATAGCAGTCGGATCGATGAATGCATTTTCCGACACTTCCGGCATGTGACCTGTTGGATTTCTTCTTAACATATTGATTTCTCTTTATTCGGCGTCTTATTAAACACTCAAACTACAACGTCTAACTTCAAGCATTACAGCTTCTACAAATCAGGTTTAAAAAACAGGGAGTACAAATAAGCTTTCAAAAATGAAGGTCAAAAATAAGCCCAGAGATAAACCTAGCACCGAGGTTCAAATGACAGTCGCATGCCATATTCCTTTGGTTCAATCACTCGTTGGTTGGCATAAACCACACCGCCGTTTACCCACGTTGTTTTGATTTGTGATGAGAACGTATGCCCTGCAAACGGCGACCAACCGCAGTGGTACAAGCTGTTCTCGTTCGTCACCGGCGTTGGTACTGCTGCATCAACAAGAACCAAATCAGCAAAGTAGCCTTCGCGAATAAAACCGCGCTCTTGAACACCATAACGAATCGCAGGGTTGTGAGCGGTTTTCTCTACGACTTGCTCCATCGTCATGTGACCACGACTCACTTGATCAAACAGCGTCAGTAGTGCGTGCTGTACCAAAGGTAAGCCAGCAGGTGCTTGGTCGTAAGGGACTTGCTTTTCTTCCCAAGTGTGTGGAGCATGGTCCGTCGCGATAATATCAATCTGGCCTGTGCTTAATGCCTTTAGAAGCGCTTCACGATCGCTTGGGTATTTCACTGCTGGGTTACATTTAATTTGGTTCCCACGCTCCGCATAATCCTCATTGCTAAACCAGAGATGGTGAACACAAGCTTCTGCTGTGATGTTCTTATTTTGAATGGAGCCAGCCTCAAACAAGGCAAGTTCTTTTGCGGTGGTAATGTGTAAAACATGCAGTTGGCTATGGTGTTTTCTCGCTAACTCAACCGCGTAAGAAGAGGAGGCATAGCAAGCTTCGTCATCACGTAACACTGGGTGATCTTCTATTGTGAGTTCCGACTTTTTTTGCAGCAACCTTTGCTTGTTTTGAGCAATGTTAGGGCCGCTTTCACAATGGGTGACAATTAACACAGGCGAATCACGGAAAATCGCGTCCAAAGCTTGCGGCGCTTCAACTAATAAATCCCCTGTTGAAGCACCCATAAAGACTTTTACGCCACAATGCTTACTTGGGTCGAGCAACTTAATTTGGTCCAGATTGTCTTCTGTCGCACCGAGGTAAAACGAGTAATTTGCAAGTGAGTTGTTCTCGGCAATTGCAAACTTCCGTTCTAATGCATCAATTGTGGTTGTCGCTGGGTTTACGTTCGGCATTTCCATGTAACTGGTAATACCGCCCGCGACCGCTGCACGAGATTCTGTCGCTATCGAGCCTTTATGGGTTAAGCCTGGCTCACGAAAATGCACTTGGTCATCAAACATTCCTGGGATCAAATAACAGCCTTTCGCATCAATAACTGCATCATCTGGGCGAGCCATAATATCCTTTTCTATGGTTTCAATTCGCTGATCGACAATCCGCAAATCTGTTTCTGTAATTGTTCCTTCATTTACCACACGGGCATTCTTAATCAGCGTTGCAGGCATGACGTTTCGCCGGTTCCTTTTTGTTAGGGATGAAAAAATGAATGACGCACAAAGTGAGTTTTGTGCGCTCATGGTAGGTAGAGTGAGCTCACACCTCTATTTGACACAATCGTCGCAGACACAACTGATTTCCAATTGAGGGCTGATAACCGTAAAACCTTCTTGTCGCGCATTCGATTGAATGCCAGTAATCATGGCAGGATCGATGGTTTGCTCGCTGATTTTGTCGCATTTAGAGCAAATCAGAAATTGAGGGATACCATGTTCGTGGTCGCACAGGATATGAGAACAGACAATGTACTTATTAGAGACCTTTAGCTTGTGCGCCAAATGTTCACTTTCAAGGAAATCCAAAATACGATAAACCGACATGGCCTGAATATTTTGATCAAAATGCGTTTTGCAATAGTCCATCAACTCATACGCTGACAACGCTTTGTTAGAATGAACCAGTGCTTTTAAGACGAGCTTCCTTTTTGATGTCAGTTGCTTGCCTCGAGCTTTACAGATTTTCTCTACATGCTTAATAACCGCGTCGATATCGCCCATTACCCACCTCACAAAACATTTATGCCACCCAATATATTTTATAATAATTGTTATGTTATAACATAAATTAAAAGTTCATCAAGCTAACACAGAAGTATCCAAGATAAGGCAGAGGTCCACGAACCAACAACGCTTGGCCTAAGGGCGATTTGGGTATATGAATTAGATCCGTTACTCTAGAAGCCTGATATCCCAAATCATAACAATCAAAACGGATGGCAAGGATGGAACAAGTTGGCTCTCGCGCTCTCATCGTAGAAGGCGGCGCAATGCGCGGCGTATTTTCCTGCGGCATACTCGATCACTTCATGGCTAATAACTTCTCACCCTTTGATAGCTTTTGGGGGGTATCTGCGGGAGCAAGCAATCTAGCGGCTTACCTTGCAAATATGCCGGGGCGAAACCTTAAAATTTATCTCGATTACAGCCTACGTAATGAATTTATCTCTCCAACGCAGCTTGTGCGTGGCGGAGACATGATGGATTTAGATTGGATGTGGGACATCACGCTCAAAGAACTCGATATAGATAGAGCGGTACTGTCTGCTGATGCTCGCCCTTTCTTTTTAGGTGTCACTCGCCAAGACAACGGACAAGCAGAGTACTTAACCCCAACAATTGATATGCTCGCGGAAACAATGAAGGCAAGCAGCGCATTACCTATTTTGTATCGCAACGGTGTCGCGTTGAAAGGAATAAAATATGTCGATGGTGGGGTCGCCGACGCTATTCCTGTCGCAGAAGCCATCAAGCGCGGGGCAACCAAAATCATGGTCTTACGGAGCAGACCTGTAAGTTATCGAAAATCCAAACCAAAGTTTGAAAAACTCACCGCGCGTCTATTGAAAGATCACCCTGCGTTGGTCAAGCCAATGCTCACTCGCCACGTTCGTTATAACCAGTCTTTGGAATTAATAGAGAATCCACCAGCAGGTGTTGAGATCATCCAGATTTGCCCTCCGGAAGGTTTTCAACTTAAGCGCTTAAGTCGCTCTCCAGAGCCACTACGTAAAGCTTATGAGCTTGGCATTGAATTTGGTCAACACGCCATTGAACGCTGGAACAAAATTAGGAACTAGGTAGCACGAATCAAAAACTAAACAGATAAAAAAAGCCACACCGACTAGGCATGGCTGTTGCAAATTCGATGGCAGTGGATATCGTCTTTGCTTGCAGTTGAACTCAATAAGGGAGTTCCAAATCATTGTGCGCTTTTTCCATCTTGCTGAGCGGCCAAACAGCATGTTTTCCTTACGGTTTAATAAGTCTCAAATAAACCTGCGTTGTAATCTTGAATCGCTTGTTCGATTTCTTCGATGCTGTTCATTACAAAAGGACCATAGTGTACAACTGATTCATCAATCGGCTCACCGATGAAGATAAGCGCACCGCTAGCCTCATTCGCGTTTAACTCAGCCGTATCACCTTGAGACAGCAAGGCCATTTCCCCCTGCTTAACAACACGGTCACCAAGACTTACATTGCCTTTGTAGGCATACACCATCATGTTGTGATGCGAGGGTGTTATAAGATTTAAACAGTCCCCGGAGGCAGAACGCCAATCAGCAACCGTAACGGGCACACCCGTTTTATCCAGTGGACCTCGAATCACTTCACCATTTATATTCAGATCGCCGGACAACACTCTCACCAAACCTTGTGTTTCTTGGTGATACTCAGTGATCGTTTCAGGTTGAAAGTCATGGTATTGCGCTGGCGTCATTTTGTTGCGCGCTGGCTGGTTAATCCAAATCTGAAATCCATGCAAAGCGCCATCTTGCATGATTGGCATTTCACTATGAATAACGCCACGCCCTGCGGCCATCCATTGGGCTCCACCGGAACGAAGTTCACCAACATTGTCCATATGGTCGCGATGCTGGAAATGGCCCTTCATCATGTACGTTAGCGTTTCTATGCCACGGTGAGGATGTGGAGGAAAGCCACCAATATAATCCGCTTGCTGATCAGACTTCAGTTCATCCACCATCAAGAAAGGAGAAAAGCTGGCGTTGTTGAATCCGGCAACTCGACGAATCTTTACACCATCACCATCCGCGGTTGCGTGTGAACGGATAACCTGACGAATCTCTCTCAATGTACTCATAATCTTGCCTCCCTTATTGGTATGGTTCCATTGTAGAAAGGGCGGGAGAAAATCATGAGTGGATGAAGTTGTTCTACTCCATCGATTTTTTCGAACAAAAATAAATTCAAAATAATGGTAGCTATTTTTCAAACACGCTGTATAGTGATGGCTGGCTCTTAGAAGAGAGCTGTTAATGCTACATTTAGTTTAAGTTCCCTCTCAGTAAATTCTTGAATCCCTCAATTCAGACACCTGCGTAAAACTTCCTCTTGATTGCACATTCAATAGCTTAAAAAAGATCCACTAAAACTCGTATATTATTGTTTAAATTCAGAGGTTTTTATGTCTAAAGTAACTGGTTCAGTAAAATGGTTTAACGAAACTAAAGGTTTTGGTTTCCTATCTCAAGACAACGGCGGCCAAGATGTATTCGTACACTTCAACGCTATCGTTGCTGACGGTTTCAAAACTTTGACTGAAGGTCAGAAAGTAAGCTTCAATGTAGAAGATGGTAAAAAAGGTCCTCAAGCGACTGAAGTTACTCCTCTATAAGATAGCTTTTCTTGGTGCAGCATCTCCTTGCTGCACCAAACTCTCCTCCCCCTTCAAAAATTCCTCACACTTAACACTCAGCAATATTCAATAAAATTTGCTCGGTTTTCTGCTGCCTAAAATAAATGGGTTGCGGACATGATATCCATCACTAGCACACTGTATCTATCGTTAGAACACTATTGTAATCGTTGGTATATCACTTACTTAAAATTAGGAAAAATTATGTCTAGAAGAACTGGTCGTCAACGACACTGGTATCAATTATCAAATAAAGAAAAAATCACAAAGAAACAGGAGAATAGATGTTAGAAATTGAATTCCGTTTAAAACAACCCGACATTTCTTGGAACGCCAAAATACATCAACTTAACGGTGACATTTTAAGGCGCCATATACTGCCAAAGCTTCAATCAACTTGTTATCTCATTGATTTTAAATACTGTGAGAAGAGCTACTCAGGTGAAATACTGTGTGACTCAGGTTCAAAGTTAGGAAGTTTTAGTATCAAATAAGTCTATTTTGATGCATTAATTAGTAATGCGAATAACTAGGAAGGTATTCAAATGGCCAGAAAAAGTAAAAAACAAATAGAACAAGAAAAGAAAGAGTCTGAACAAAACGCCGCTGCAGTAAAACAACAAACACGCCGACGTATTGAGGACATTATGGAGCAAAGAGAATTTGATAAATTGTTTGATCTTTAATGTTTAAACGAATAAATGAAATCCCTCCATACTCTTTTCATTACTCTTACCTATTAAAAATATCGATGTGCAAGGTATCGCCACCCCTTCTCAGTTCACAATGAGCAACGCACAGAAACCCGATATTAAACACCAAATTTCTCGCAAGGTGTCATTCAGAATTAGCCTCTGAATACTCGATTCACAGCTCGGTGTGTGCTGGAACCGAAACACCCCGCGATGAAATAACCCCTACTACGCCCGAAAGACTAACCTTCTTCTCCATTTCACTATCACCCATCTGCTTTCTAACAACGCTAGCCAACCCCGATTTTTTGCGTATAATCGCAACCGTTTGCTTCGTATAACCCCAATGATATGGTTTGGGGGTCTCTACCAGCTCCCTTAAAGTGCTGATTACGAAGAGTTGAGATCACTGTGGATCTTACTCTTTGTAATAGCGTTCGATTTTTTCCAATCTATACCTATTCTTAGAGTAACTGCATCCACAACAACCATAAGAAAAAGTGGGAGTTTATTATGAACGCATTTATTCAAGGTCTTCCAAAGGTAGAGTTACATTTACATATAGAAGGTTCGCTAGAGCCAGAATTGTTGTTTGAGCTAGCAAAGCGCAACCAAATCGACATCCCATTCGAATCACCTCAAGCACTGCGTAAAGCCTACGAGTTCGAAGATTTACAATCTTTTCTCGATATCTATTACCAAGGGGCAAATGCGCTGCGTACAGAGCAAGACTTTTACGATTTGACTTGGGCATATCTAGAACGCTGCAAAGCCGACAATGTTATCCATACTGAGATCTTTTTCGACCCGCAAACGCACACCGACCGCGGTATTGCATTTGATATTGTCATTCATGGTATTTTTCGCGCCATGCAAGACGGACAAGAGAAGCTCGGTATCACCTCACAAATCATTGCTTGCTTCTTACGTCACTTATCTGAAGAAAGCGCGATCGAAACGCTGCAATCGATCTTAAAGCATAAAGATAAAATCATTGGTGTTGGCTTGGATTCTTCCGAACTTGGTCATCCGCCAGAGAAGTTTAAGCGTGCATTTCAACAGGCAAAAGAAGCGGGCTTGCTGACGGTTGCTCATGCTGGCGAAGAAGGTCCAGCGCAGAATATTGTTGACGCACTAGAGATGCTAAGTGTCAGTCGAGTAGACCATGGTGTTCGCTGCGTTGAAGATGCATCGTTGGTCGAAGCGCTTATCGAAAGCAAAATGCCTCTCACGGTGTGCCCGTTGTCGAACATCAAGCTCTGCGTGTTTGATGAAATGGAACAGCACAACATTGTCGACTTGTTGCGTAAAGGTGTCGCGGTAACCATTAACTCGGATGATCCGGCTTACTTTGGCGGTTACATGACGGATAACTTTTTGGCGGTCAGCAATGCACACCCGATGACGAAGCCAGAGCTAGCTCAGTTCACCATCAATGCGATTAATGCGAGCTTCATCAGCGAAGCGCTGAAAGCCAAATACCGTGCTCAAGTCGCTGATTATTTAGCGAATCACTGACTATAAATACAAACCAATCAGGGCTAGCTATCTAGCCCTGATTTTGTTGTTTGAAATACACCTTTACTAGGTACCTCACGATGTATCTCGTTCGGTTTTAATACAGTTTCTCCCCGCATTTTTTGCAACATAGAGCGCCTTGTCTGCTCTGGCGACCAGTTCATCAAAACTGTCTTCTAACCCTAATGTGGCAATGCCCGCACTGAACGTCACTTTCGAAACAGGGCTGAAATCTTCATCCTTAAGCGCCTCTAAACGGTTTTGTGCCCATTGCAGTGCCTTTTCTAAAGATACCTCGGAAGCGACGATGACAAACTCCTCCCCGCCCCATCGTGCCAACATACCTTCCTCTAAAGGGGTTTGGGCCAGAAAATCAGCAATATGCTTTAGTACGTCATCCCCAACATCATGCCCAAATGTGTCATTAACCTCTTTAAAGTGGTCAAGGTCGAGCAAAATCAATGAGACAGGCCAACTGTGCGCTCGTGCCTTTTGAAGCTGCTCGTTAACTTTGGTGATCAGTGCACGACGGTTAAATAAGTTGGTGAGCGGATCATGCATGGCCAACCAAGTGAGCTTGTGGTTGTTTGCATTGAGCAAATTGACCGAGTACGCCAACTCTTGGTTCGCAGTATTGAGCTCTTGTGTTCTGAGTGCGACCACTTCCTCTAGCTTTCTATTGTGCTGATGGATTTCATCAAAGGTGTTTTTAAACGCATTGGAAAGCTGACCTATTTCATCTTTCGAATCGTAGCCAGAAAACGCGGTGTAATGATTGTTCACTGCGTTTTCGACATCGTACGTTAGATCCAAAATCGGCCTTGTGATGGAATTGGTGAGATAAAACACGATAGGCATGAAAACAACAATCACCACCGATGAAGTAATCGCTACATCTTCCAGTAACTCATTGATATCGAGGAAAATATCAGACTCTTCCGTGGTCACAAAGAGCGTCCAGTTGGGCAAAGTATCGATTTTAGCGAAAGTCACGATCTTGGCTTCATTGACCTTTCTGTCGTAGTAGTGGCCGTGTCCAACATTCTCCCAATTGGTTTGCACCGCAATGTCAGCAAACCCTTCAAAACCAACTCGTTCACCTTCAAAAATATTGGCGTGCAAAATCAGAGAGCTGTCGGGATGAGAAACCACGGTCCCGGTGCTATCAGAGATCCAAGCATAGCTGCTGTTGCCTAACTTCACTTTCGACAAACGCTGCGCAAGGTAGTCTACGGAAATAGACACACCAACAATCCCTTTCCAGTTATCCGCTTCGTCATACACGGGTACACCAAGGGCAACAACGGGCGTTTCGACCAGTAAGCCAACGTGCGGCGCTGTGATGTGATAATCTCCGTGCTTCCATCGAGCATCTCCAACAAATTCCGGCCACTCGATTTTTATGGCTCTACCCTTGTAATCAATCAGATTCCAATACTCATCGACGAAAAGCGTATTGATCACTGACTTCTTAGACATGCTTTTGAGCCACTTGAGCTCTTCGACAATAAAGTCGATATCCCCTTCTTGAACACGTTGGTGACCACTAATGGTTTGCAATGACGCCACATGTCGTTGCAACTCTTGGCTGATGACGTCCGAATGGAGGTTAGAAAGTTGAATGGAGTTTTCTAAGGCGACACTAAAGATCCGTTGCCGCTCTTTAAAGTACAACACAGCGAAAAGAATCAGGACGAAACAAATCGTCATTACGGAATACGTCACGACAAACTTGGTTCTTACACTTCGGAAAGCAAACCCCGCGATATACACAAATGTCCTTATTAAATGTGAGGATATGCATATAGTCTAGTTTGTTAGTAAAGAGTCTGCTATGTGGTTTAGTATGAAAAACGGTCGAAATTTAATAGTTTATTGAAAACTTCTTCGCTGCCAATGCACATTGTTCTCTCAACCATTTATGACTTGGATCGTTGGTACGAGATGAATGCCAATACATAGCAACATCGATAGGCTCTTTTAGAAAGTCGATCTCTAACGCTTTCAATTGATACAACTCTTTGTACTGTTCTAACAATATTTGAGGCATAAGGGCGATATAATCGCAACGTTGTATCACCGGCAATATTTCTATAATACTGCTGCTCTGCCAAGCAACGTCACGCTGAGCTAATATCTTTTCGTCTTTAATCCCACGTCCAGTCAAATACCCTCCTTGTTGATCAAGTTGAGATAAAGTGACGTGCTTTTCTGCTAAATATTCATCCACGCTAATGGTATTGCCTAGTAAGCGTGGATGGTCAGCCCGGCACGTTACCGTCAACTTATCAGACATCAACACTTGAGAACGTAAATGAGGATGCAAGTTAGTGTGTGCCTCAATCACAAGATCACATTGCTGAGTTCGCAAAAGGTTGGTTAAGTCCATGCTATAGAGTGGCTCAATCCGTGTCATCGCTTTTGGCGCAGTATGACTAATCATTGCAGACAACTCTGGTAACAAGGTAAAACCGAACACACTCAAAGACGAGATCACAAAACGCTTATCACATTGGGCAGGGTCAAATCGAGAATGTTCAGGCAACATATACGCAATACTTTCAACTGCACTGGCGAGCGTTGGGTAAATATCCAGGGCATACGCCGTCGGTGACACACCGTGGCTTTCACGTATAAACAGTGCGTCATTAAACATCTCACGAAGCCTGACTACCGCTTGGCTGACCGCTGATTGGCTAATGCCCAATCGTTGCGCCGCCTTGGTGTAACTTTTCTCTTCGACAATCGCCACGAAGGTCGGCATAAGGCTGTAATCTGAGTGCTTCATAATTTATGTATTCTCGTCAATTTACCTAGTGATATAGCCATAACTTATATCACATATAACTCAACTTATGGCGTTTTTTCATACAATTGCGCGCACGTGATGAAACAAATAAAACAACCATCACTCGCTCAACGTTCTACCCTCCAAACATCGACAAAAGGTATAACTATGAACGTCATAAAAGCCATAGGTCGCGTGATATTTGCGATTTTTATGGTGCTATTAAAGTTCTCGATCTTCATGGCTCTGATGCTTTGCGGTGCTTATTTGCTTGCACCTATAGGTACGATCAATTCAAAAGACATTGATATGAGTTTATTTACCAACACGCCCAACGACACCATGATGGTGATCTTTAACTCTGAATACTTCAGCGGGTATCTGTTCTCTGTCACCATAGCCCTTGTCCTTTTTGTTATCTATTTGCTATGGCAGATCCATGAAGTTGCAGTGCACCGAGCGGAAGAAAAGAAAAGTTCTCACATTCAATTGGTTTTTGCTTTGTCTTTATGTGGTTTATTCATCCATAAAGCATGGTGGGTATTGGCACTTATCATTGCGTTCGCTAACTGGGAACACATTGGTCAATCACTTAGCAACATTATTCGCAATAGCCGACTGTCAACACAACCCCAAACGCCAGCAAAAGCAACGGAGGAATAACCGATGAAAGAGGTAATGATTCCGTACATTTTGATCATGTGGATTTTGGTCTCGACTGGCGCGATCAAATGGACACTTAAAAGCGCGTTTTGGATTATTTCTGGCGGCGCGTTCATTCTTGTGGTGCTGGGGATTCTATCCCGTTTGTGGGCTCCGGTTGATCTCACTTACTCATCCACAGTCAAAGCACCACACTCCGTGTTGTCTCCCCTATTTCGTGAGCAAATCGACCACATCAACGTGCAGCACAACCAACGAGTCAAGAAAGGCGATGTGATTTACACCTTAGTGGATACCACTTCGCAAGCCGACGTCGAGAAGATTAAGGCTGGGATTGTGCAGCAAGAAGAGACCATCGCTCAGCTGAAGCGTGACATCGTGCGTGGTGAAACTTCACCAGAAATCTTCAAAGGCCGCGATCTGGAATACTACGAATCACAATTACGCGTCGCCAAAGCGTCATTAAAATCACTCCATGCTGACCTTGAGAAGACTGTCTTTGAGCAAGAGCGTAAAACGGTACGAGCGCCTTATGATGGTCAAGTAGCCGTTGTTAATGTCGCTGACGGCAGCCGTGTGGGTAACATGCACATATACGACACCTCACGTAAGTTTTTAGAAATGCGCATCCCTGACCAAACTTATCGTTACGTTGAAGCGGGACAGTTTGCTGAGTTTTACGTCGACGCATACCCTGGTGAAGTGTTCCGTGCGCGCGTGCACAGTATTACTGCGGGTACCGGAGAATCTTCTGTCTCTCCTCTGCAAGGGCCGCAAAGTGTTCGTCAGCACGTGGGAGCAAACACCAGTAGCCATGGTCGTACTGTGATTTTGGAAATCTTCGAACCAGAAGGCAAATCCATCCCAATCGGTGCAACTGGCTCAGCGTGGATTGCCGCAAATAAACCACACAGCCTGTTTGGCTTCATTGATGTAATTGGCGCAGCAACGGTTCGCCTTCACTCTTATAAGTCTTACTTGAACGCGATGTAGAGAATAAACAAACCGCCCACAGAGGCGGTTTGTTTTTAGGAAGCCCATGATGCCCCTACAATTCGTCTGTGGTTAGCAAACACTTTTGGCGCTAGACTGAGTGAGCTATATAAAGCTACCCAAATAAGGAAGAAAATGATGATTCAACAAGGCCAAGTACTACCTGCCGCAACGCTTAGCGAACTGACTGCGGATGGCATGGTAAATCACGAAGTAACCGAACTGTTTGCCAACAAGAAAGTCGTGTTGTTTGCGGTACCAGGTGCATTTACGCCAACATGCTCTGAAGCTCACTTACCTGGCTACGTTGTATTAGCAGACCAACTGAAAGCGAAAGGTGTTGATCTTATTGCTTGTGTATCGGTAAACGATGCCTTTGTCATGCAAGCTTGGGGCGAAGCGCAAAATGCTTCTGAGCTACTCATGTTGGGTGACGGTGATGCAAGCTTCACTAAAGCAATTGGTCTAGAAATGGACACGGGCGGCTTTGGCGGTGTTCGTTCACAGCGTTACGCAATGATCATTGAAAATGGCGTAGTAACCGCGCTGAATATTGAAGAGCCAAAAACATTCGAAGCGAGCAAAGCAGAAACCATTCTCGCTGCACTTTAAGCTCAACGCAAAAATCACAAAACGGAAGCCTCTGCGCTTCCGTTTTTTCTATCTGAACTCACTGATTTTACTAGCTCAGCGCCACACATTTAATGAAGATGAAGTTCGGGAACGTCGCCAAACGTTGGTAATGCTCCTGAGAGATTTCACGAATCTTTTCATTCACCTTACCTTCTGAAATCGCCAGCATCGCCATGTTACTGCCCGTAATCGCATCGGTAATGTCTTGTAATGAACGGCGGTAGAATGCCACAGGAACCGGTTCTCCTACCGTATTCCACATATCTTCAACCAGCTCTTTATCGTAGTAATTACCAGAAGCCGAACATTCGAAATCCGCAAATGGATGATGGGTTGAGAAGACAAACTGACCACCGGCTTTTAATACTCGTTGAATATCGTTAAACAAGGGACGAAGATCTTCAATGTAATGAACCATCAGCGGGCAAATGACTAAATCGTACTGCCTGTCCGCCTCTTCAGGTAAACCGAGCGCCAAGTTTTGCGCGTAAGCGGTGACCGAGCTACCTAGCTTTTCTTTTACGATATCTATCATCTCTTGTGCAGCATCGATGCAGGTTACTGAGCTTGCGCCCAGCTCAAGAAGAAGCTGCGCGTAAATACCAGAACCACAACCTAAATCCAGCACCTTTTTGCCTGCCACATCACCGACTAGTTCAAGGGTGTTTGGACGCTCAAAATGCGCGTTGTACAGGTTATCTTGCGCGGCTAAATCGTATTGCTTTGCGTAGGTGGTGTACATTTCTTGCTTCATGGTGACTCCAACGAAAAAGTGGGATGCGAAGACTAGAAAATACTCGATCTGAAGTAAAGTGAAAAGCACGTCAGATCAGTGATCTTGCGCGTACATTGAAGAAGTGGCGTTCTGAAAAATAGAAAGAGCCTTACCGATGTATCGAAAGACTCTGAATTGTATGCAACCCCCTAATCGAATCAAAGCCTAGGTATTAACGCATTCGCACCACACTGGTCTCTTGCTTGCGTTGCATTTCACCAAACGTCAGCACAAACGGGGAAGATTGCTTAACGCGGCTTGGCAACGAAGACAGTGCGTTATAAGCGTCTTGCTTGGTTTTGAAATCCCCAACCGTCACGGTATACCATCGTGTACCACGGCTATTTTTCCAGTTCACCCAAACCGGATGTTTCGGATCGATATAGCGAATGTACTCTTTGACATCCTTTTCTTTTTTGAGTGCCAGTACCTGCATCGTGTAGTGATTTGGGTTGAGGTAACCATAAGCATCTTGCGATGACATAACACCAACACATTGCCCAGAATCGACTGGTTGATGCTGCGGCAGCACACAGCCAGTAAGGGAAAAAGCCAAGGCCAAAGATAAAATCTTGCGCACACGTAACTCCGTTTTTTTGTTCTGAATGTTTCTCTTAATGAGTGCTCAAAACAAAAAGGCGACCATTTCGGCCGCCTTAGTAAATCAATTTGCGTGTAATCGAGATTTAGAACCAGCTCACGACCAAGCGCTTAAACCAATCCATTAGACGTTTGAAGATACTGCCTTCATCAACGGGCTCTAACGCCACTAGCTCAGTTTCTTTCACGACGTCACCGTCGACCTTATACAAAACCTTGCCAACCACTTGATCTTTTTGAATCGGGGCAATTAAATCGCCGTTGTATTCAACTTCCGCTTGCAGCTTATTTACATCGCCTTTTGGTAGCGTTAGATAGATATCGCGATCGACGCCGACTTTCAATTCATCTTGATTGCCCATCCAAACGCGCGCTGTTGATACTTCTTTACCAGCTTCAGTTGGTACAACCGTATCAAAGAAACGGAAGCCGTAACTCAGCAGTTGTTTGCTTTCTGACTCACGTACACTTGGGCTTTTTGCGCCCATTACAACTGCGACCAAACGCATGTCACCATTAGTTGCCGACGTCGCAAGGCTGTAACCTGCGCCACTGGTGTAACCGGTTTTCATGCCATCCACACTCATGCTGCGATCGCGTAGCAAGCCATTCCGGTTGTATTGGGTAATGCCGTTGTAAGTAAACGAAGTCTCGCTGTACAACGGGTAGATATCTGGTAAATCACGAATGATGGCACGGCCGAGAGTCGCAATATCACGAGGTGTCGAATACAAACCATCACTGTCCAATCCGTGTGGGTTGGTAAATGCAGAGTTTGATAAACCAAGCTGATTCGCCCAACTGTTCATCAATCCAACAAACCCAGCTTCACTGCCTGCAACGTGTTCTGCGATAGCCACACTGGCATCGTTACCCGATTGAACAATCAAACCACGATATAGATCAGACAAAGAAACAGAGGTACCCACTTCAATGAACATTTTTGAAGAGTCTGGGAAGTTTTTTGCCCATGCATTTCGGCTGATCACCACGTCGTCATCCAGACTGATGTTGCCTGATTTAACCTCCTGACCAGCAACATAGGCGGTCATCAGTTTGGTCAAACTTGCGGGGTTAAGACGCTTATCTGCGTCTCTTTCTACCAATACAGTTCCGGTGTGGTAATCCATTAAAACGTAACCGCGTGAGCTAAGCTCCGGAGCATTAGGAACAACGGTAGGTGCAGCAAAACTAAAAGTAGATACTGCAGTCAGAGCAGTCGCTAACGTAGCATTGATTAAAGTGTTTTTTCTCATAGCAGCTTTCTGTGGCTTACAAACTAAGTGGAGTATATTGAAACGCTGTTCAGTTACAGCAGCTCTGTTACGATTCGTTACGTTTACTCGATGTTTGTCGAAAAGAATGCGATGTCCGTAGAATATTGCACACAAAACCAGCATATGAATACGCTAGTCAAGCATATGAGACAGCTAATATTTATCACCATTCAAAATACCAAAGCGCTAATAGCAAAGAGCTGAACTTTCCATCTTAGCCCCGTCCTTTTAGCCCTTACTCTCTGTGCTAAAGACCCAAAAAGATTACACATCAAAACATTACACCTCATAACTTTTCAACCCTAAACGCACGGTCAAAACTCGCATAAAAGGACAAAAAAAGCGTAAATTTGCATATTTTTACATAAAACATTATTATCTCGTCGCATTTTTTAATTTGAACTCAAAATAAATGGAGGGCGGTTTTGGTGTTTTTCTTGAAAAAGGACAGCACTTTTAAAAAGCGTACATGTTGTATTTATGGATAATGCACTAAAAAAATATAGTATCGACACCACCGACTATCAGGTTGGCCAAGACAACGTTCAAAAGTGGGGATTCGATATCCACAACCCAGTATTCGGAATTAGTGCTGGTCTTGTTCTTCTTTGTCTTGCTTCTCTTCTCATTGTTGACCCTGCGACTGCTCGTGATGCCCTAAACGGCCTAAAGAACGGCATCATTTCAGATTTCGACTCGTTCTTTATGTGGTCAGCAAACTTCTTCATCTTATTCGCTATCGCGATTCTTTTTTCTCCCCTCGGAAAAATTAGAATCGGCGGTAAAGACGCCATTGCAGAACACTCAACCATTTCTTGGTTATCTATGCTTTTTGCTGCCGGTATGGGTATTGGACTGTTGTTCTGGAGTGTTTCAGAACCAACCGCTTACTTTACCAATTGGTTCGGTACTCCTCTCAACGTAGAGCCTTATACCGAAGAAGCAAAATCACTTGCGATGGCCGCAACCATGTTCCACTGGGGCATCCACGGTTGGGCGATCTACGCCATTGTTGCACTCTCACTGGCCTTCTTCGCTTTTAATAAAGGTTTACCACTTTCTTTGCGCTCAGCGTTTTATCCAATCTTTGGGGACCGCGCTTGGGGTTGGTTAGGTCACGTTATCGATATTCTAGCGGTACTCTCCACTCTATTTGGTCTAGCGACGTCTCTCGGTTTAGGTGCACAACAAGCAACCAGTGGCATTAACCATGTATTTGGTTTAGAAGGTGGCATTGGTACGCAAATGATTGTTATCGCATTCGTTACTTTTATCGCAGTACTTTCTGTGATCCGAGGTATCGATGGAGGTGTCAAACTACTGAGTAACATCAACATGGCGGTGGCTTTTGCACTGCTGGCGTTCGTGATGTTCATTAGCTTCGATATCGCGACAACATCCATTTGGGATACCACTGTCGCTTACGCACAGAATATCTTTGCACTCAGCAACCCTGTAGGTCGTGAAGACACTGAATGGATGCACGGTTGGACTGTTTTCTATTGGGCGTGGTGGGTATCTTGGTCACCATTTGTGGGCATGTTTATCGCACGTGTATCGAAAGGACGTACCGTTCGGGAGTTTATCTTCGCGGTTATCGTGATTCCAACCACAGTAACCTTAGTTTGGATGGCCGTATTCGGTGGTATCGCACTCGACCAAGTCGTCAATAAAGTCGGTGAATTAGGTGCAAATGGCTTAACCGATATCTCACTGACGTTGTTCCATGTGTATGACGCCATGCCATTTAGTTCAGTCATTTCAATCCTGTCTATCGTTCTGATTTTGGTGTTCTTTATTACGTCATCAGACTCTGGCTCGCTGGTTATCGATAGCATCACCGCTGGCGGCAAAATTGATGCACCAGTACCACAGCGTATTTTCTGGGCATGTATTGAAGGCTCTATCGCTGCCGTCATGCTTTGGATTGGTGGTAAAGAGGCACTGCAAGCACTGCAATCTGGCGTTGTCGCAACGGGTTTACCATTCACCTTAGTCTTATTGGTCATGTGTGTGAGCTTGATTAAAGGCTTAAGATCAGAATTACCGGCGTATCAAAACGCAATGCAGAAACCTTCTGTTGCTTAGCAAAAGCTTTATATCATCAATATGAGAAACGAGCGTCCATTTGGCGCTCGTTTTTATGCTCGTCACCATATTGTATTGCGAATCAATAAGTTCCGTTCTTACACATAAAAAAGCCCCAAACGCAAAGGTGTTGGGGCGAATAAAGCAATGAGTTATTGGTCAAGGGATTCTAACTCACCACTGGAACGGACTTAGTCCTATGACATCCTTTGTTACGCAGCTTTATTTCAAGGCGATCACTTATTACTTTGCGTACGCCTCTCGACGAAACAAAAAAAGGAATGCCGAAGCATTCCTTTTTACTCATTCAGAAAGGGCAATTATTCAGGCTTTTTCGCCAGAGCCGCATCAATGTCTGATGCGCTGTGACGCTCTGCCACTTGCTCCCACTCTTCACCCCATGCGCGGTTAACAATGCGACCACGTTTAACACCTTCACGCTCATCAATCGCTTTCGCCCAACGCACAACGTTTTTGTAGCTTGCTACGTCTAGGAATTCAGCCGCATCGTAAGCACGACCCAATACAAGGTTGCCGTACCAAGGCCAAGTTGCGATATCAGCAATGCTGTACTCATCGCCACCTAGGAATTCATTGTTCGCAAGACGCTTATCCAGTACGTCTAGCTGACGTTTTGTTTCCATCGTGAAACGGTTAATTGGGTACTCGAACTTCTCTGGTGCGTATGCGTAAAAGTGACCAAAACCACCGCCCAGGTATGGCGCAGAACCTTGTAGCCAGAACAACCAGTTCATGACTTCAGCGCGCTTTGCACCTTCTTGTGGTAGGAAGTGACCAAACTTCTCCGCGAGATAGAACAAGATGTTACCAGATTCGAATACGTTCACTGGCTCATCACCGGAATGATCCGCTAGTGCAGGGATCTTCGAGTTTGGGTTCACCGACACAAAGCCAGAGCCAAACTGATCACCATCACCAATCTTGATCAAATACGCGTCGTATTCTGCTTCCGTTACACCTGCTGCTAACAGTTCTTCAAACATGATCGTGACTTTCTGACCATTTGGCGTACCCATTGAGTAAAGCTGGAATGGGTGCTCGCCAACTGGAAGCGCCTGCTCATGTCGTGCACCAGAATCTGGACGGTTAATACTTGCCCATTGGCCGCCGTTTTCGTTGTCGTTTGTCCAAACTTTTGGTGGAGTATATTCGTTAGTCATTGTTATCCCTTATTGTGTTTGAATGCATCTTCGAACTGACGTCCTAATCACGCCAGCAAGCATAATCAAATGTCCCCATCGCCAAATACGATAAAGCCTATTCAAGATATTAGGTCGAATTCGCCAAATAAAAGTCCTTCAATCTCTTTTAGTTAGAACCTTTGGTTATGGGAATTTCTTTCACGCTATAAGTAAAAAAGTACACGTTAATGTGAGCTAGGTTCGAGATACCAACAACGAGGAACAAATCAGCTTCAGCGGTCCATCCATCATCTCAGTCTTAATCAAGCTTGCATCGTGACAACAACTGATTGAGAACGCGAACCCATGTAGGTAATCCGCCAGCAAGTCCAAACTGTCTTTCTCCACTTGCGGGGATAAACCCAAAGGCTGAACAATGATTCGATAACGCTCGGTAAACACTTGAGCTGGGCCATGGGATGTCATGCTCAACATGGTTTGCAACAACCCGTTGTACTCACGCAGCAGTGCAATGTAGCTAACAGACAAGCTTTTGAGTTCACCTTGCCAATCTTCATTCATTTGAGGTTGATAAATTTCCTCCACCAGCGATGTGGTTAACGCTTCAAGCAAGGCATTCTTATTTTTGAAGTAGTGATAGATCGCCATAGGATCGACATTTAATTGCGTCGCTAACGAGCGAATGCTTGGTACCTTTCCATCCTTTTTCATCAATAGCTTGGCCGATTCTAAGATGCCTTCTGCGCTTAGCTGCGACTGCTTGGCGGCCGGTCTTCCGCGTTTCTTTTCGTTGACAGACATTTGATCTTCCCGATAAACTCAGCATTATTCTACACTGTAGAATTAATTTTAACCTAACCTTTAACTTGGCTCAAGCACCAACATTTTAATGAGGTACTCATGGCAAATATCGTATTTATTGCAACCAGTCTAGACGGTTACATCGCAGATAAACAGGGCAAACTCGACTGGCTACATTCAGTACCAAACCCAGATAATATTGATACTGGCTTCTTCTCACTGATGGAACGCATTGATGGCTTGGTAATGGGACGCAATACCTTGGATGCAGTGCTGAGCTTTGATTGCGATTGGCCATACAGCAAACCGGTGTTCGTACTCAGCAACACCATGACAGAAGTGCCACAAGGCTACGAAGACAAAGTCTTTTTAGTAAAAGGCGAGCTAAAAGATGTGCTTGCTGACCTAAATGCAAAAGGTTTTAACGAGCTTTACATCGACGGCGGTGTGACGATTCAGAACTTCCTAAAAGAAGATCTTATTGATGAAATGGTGATCACGCGCTTCCCTATCCTACTTGGCGGCGGCGCACCTTTGTTTGGTGATTTGGAACGACCACTCAACTTCAAAGTGACGAAAAGCGAGGTTATTTTAGATACGTTAGTGAAAACGACTTACGTGCGTCAAAGGTAGTTTGGGGGTGAGTGAATCAAGCTCTTGACGATAACGTTAAGGGCGATTTTTGTCTTCAATAGCGATGTTCGACGGAACTCATTTTAGGACATTTTTGAGTTAGAACTGCTACAAATTAGAGCAAGTATAGTAAGTACTCGACCACAAAAATGTCCTCTGTAAACCTACCAGTCTGGATTTTATTTTTGAGCATTTTCCTAATAGAAACACGGCTCAAATCAATTCAGTGGCATTGGTAAGTCATAAAGGTGTTTTTTTGTTTTTTTGATAATCACTGTATTTTTTTGCGATCCATTGATGCAAATGCAACCCGCTATTACGCTTTAGCTGCACATCGATCACAGCCAAAATCAGTAACCCAATTATCGTTCCCATAATCATCTCCAAGCTTATCTATTCTAATCAGTACTAGTTTAAGACTTTTCATTAATCCATTGATTTCATTAGCTTATCCATATTTAGACCACCAAGCTCCTCTAAGTTATCCTTAATCTCTTCATCTATTGATAGATAGCGCTCAACTTTCTTTATTTCCTTCTCAAGAAACTTTTCAACTTCTTGAGATACGTTGAACATCAACCCCTGTTCACGTGCTGCTTTTCTCGCTCGTTTAAGACGATAATCTAAGTCTGATGAAATTTTAATGTTTAGCGATACTTTGGATTTTTTTTTCTGTAATTGCATGATGATACTCAATTTCAACTTAACAATACTATAAACTTTTCTACCTTTTTAGCAAGAAAAGTTAGTATTGCCGATGACGGAACTGGAGTCAGAGCTGAATAAGATAGTTGTGTACGAATAAGATGTGTAAAACACCGAATGGATAACCTCTGAGCTTAGAAACGCCACAAGCACAAGATAGCTCATAGAAAGACGATGCTTTTCAACAGATAAGCTTTGGGGATAACAACCACGACATGTCTGGGACACACGTAATATTATGGCAAATGGAACGTTAAGTTGCTTAAACAGAGGGAAGCGATGAAACATACTCGTCGTGCGCAGGCTTGTGGGGCGAGGTAATAACCATTGTGTGATGGGTATTTTCCGTCCATACTCCTTGATAATCAGTTGTTTGCCTAGTCAGCTTTTGGCAAGAAACCAAGTCAGTTCGAACGTTTAAGCGTGAAACAATGCTATATTGAAAGCGTCACATCACCACGTCCCCACAAAAGGAATAGTACCATGCCGACCTATCAGGTCACTTACTTCAACGCGAAACACGCCGTGATGGATAGCGAAGCTATCTTCATGAAAAGTCTAACGAACGCCAAGCGCTCAGCTGAGCATCATGCGCCAGAGGGCGCAATGCGAATTGAGATTAAAGATTTAATGGATCAGATGCTAAGTCGAATGACGCTTGATGATGGCTGGGTAGATAGCAGTGAAGACTGACGTTTGCTAGCAATCATGATTCGTTTGGAACGTCATGAATAAATACACAGGTTTGATTCGTTTTTCGTAGTAGCCTTTGACACAGTTTAACTTGTTTGTCTGACAAAGCTTGCTCACGATTAAGTTGATCTCGTAAACCTGTAAGCATGTCTCGGTCCAAGTTACTCAGCTTTTCGGAGTGTAAGAGGAGTGTCGTATTGATAAGTTCAGAGAGGTTTCTTGAGCTCATAGTCCCCACTCCTTATCCCATTCTTTTTGTTCCTCAATCTCTTCTATGCGTTTGCGAACACCCATTGTTTTCAACTCTTCCGGTATCCGCTTAACCCCTTTCCCTTTCGGATTAATACTAAATTGCTTCTGCTTTTGTGTCGGTTTAGGTAGCTTGCTCATATATCATCCTATTTTTAGTGGTTTACTGAATTTCGCACCGCGTTCATATTGGCTATGAAAACAACAATGATACTACACAAGTCAGAACATAAGTGGGCAACAGTAATTCAATGATTTTTCTAAATGAGATCAACACAGATTGAACCAACGATTGCAGAAAACTGAGGCTCAGGCTTTTAAAAATGTAGTGATTCTAAGCAAAGTAATTTTAGTTAATTTTATTCAGGTTAGAATAAAGCCATTTCAATTCATTATTTTTTATTGATGTATCGTTCAGCGTTTGCAAAAAGTTTATCGCATGCTTTTTTCTGTGCTAAATATTCTGATGAACCTTCAGTCATAGAATCGAGAATTTCTTTCGCTTCTTGGTATTCTTTTACCATCGCAGCGAATCGTTCTTCGAAGTTGTTTTTCTGTGTTTTCTTGCTTGATTTTCTTACTGGTTTTCTCATGTTACTTCTTACCTTATCGATCCCAACGTTTATTTTTATTCGTATTTCGAACCTTCGGGATCTTTATTAAACGTAAAGTAAAAAAGTCTCCTCGACAGAAGAGACTTTTTAGAAATGTCTTACACTAACGTAACGTTACCCGCTTGAGGGCCTTTGTTACCTTGCTCAACAACAAAAGAAACCTTTTGGCCTTCAGATAATGTTTTGAAGCCTTCACTAACAATTGATTTGAAGTGAACAAACAGGTCAGAACCGCCGTTATCAGGAGTGATAAATCCAAAACCTTTAGATTCGTCAAACCATTTTACTGAGCCAGTTGTTTTATTTGACATAATATATCTCGATACATTGATTAAGTTAAAAAGAAAGCTACTAAATAAGGAATAAAGAATAAGGTATCGCAGGATAGATATGACGAACTTAATCGAAAAAACTGAGAAGATCTTGAACTAAATATATTATCAATAACTCACCGTTTGAGCTGCCGACACTATACACCAAGTAAAAATAATAGATATGCATTTCTTCATTAAATTTTATTCCCTATAAATTCAATAACTTGAAAGGTAAAATTTAATCTCTTGCTCTAAATGTGCGAGAATCATTCGCACAATCGTAACAACGCTAATATTCGATATCGGAAAAGTGAATGTTTCTAGCTTCTGATGGAGAAATCGCATACCCACAACCCAATATTGTTGTCCCACAAAAATGTATGGTCCGCCCCTTTATTACAACTACAATTAAGTCATAACGGAGTTGGTTTGCGCTAATGTATTCGGAGTCCTTGTTGGGAGTACTAGCTTCCCAGCTCCACGATGATATCTGCGCCAGATTATCCTGAAAAAGCCTAAAGCGTTTAACACTGTTTTTTGTGTCAGGTTCTTAATCTGGTCGATTGACCGTTTTTGTCATCACGTTCATTGGCGTTGCAAACTTGGTTATAGCTGTACAGCCTTAAAAGCTTGGCGGTGGTACAGCACCGCCCAAGCTATTTTTGCTAGCTTGTTGGCGAAGGTAGTTTGCCGCGATAACTAGAACAAAAGAAAGGCGCCCTTCCTGATATATCAATGAAGGGCTTTTGATCTTTGAATCCACGTTTGATAGCCGCTAATTGACCAACTGCCGCATTACTTTAAGAACAGGAAGTTGTTCCAACTCTTTTAAGTGAATCAGATAGGACTTGGACATAGTCTCAAGATCAGAGATTTGCACCATAGTAATGTTTGGGTGCGGTTGAAACTCATGCAAACCGACATAGCTAATACCGAGCCCGTAAATACTCGCCTCTCGAACACCTTCGCGACTGTCAATTTCAAGCTCGCTATGGGTGAGAATGCTTTTTCGCACCAATTCATCTTCAATGATTTTTCGGGTGGTAGAGCCGGATTCTCGATGGATAAGTTTTACCCCCTCTAGCTCTGCCAAAGTTATCGATTTACGTTCAGCCAGCTTGTGAGTATTTGGCACCGCTAGCACCACGGGTTGCTCCGCTATTTTGGTTGAAACCAATTTAGGATTGGGATCACGATACGCTAGCATACCGATTTCGAGTTCTCCGCTTAACACACCGTTCCGAATTTGATCAGATCCTCCAGTACGAATCTTCACATCAATATTTGGGTAGTACCGTTTAAATCGTTCAATCAATGTTAACACCGCGGCAGGGCTGACGGCTCCCATCGTTAATTTTCCGACTTTTAACGAACCGCTTCCCTCAAGCAGCTTCTTGGCGCGCTCTTGTAATGAAAAAATCAGCCGAGTCTGCTCATACAATTCTTTGCCGGTGTTGGTAAGGCGATTGTTATTGCGTTGCCTATGCAGCAACACCACATTGTATTGCTCTTCCAGTTCACGAACCTGAGCGGTAATCGTGGGTTGAGAAATATTCAGTGCTTCTGCGGCTTTGGCAAAACTACCTAGCTTCGCCACAGTGTGAAATGAGCGTAATTGCGTTTGTTTCATCGTCTTCCCTAACCGGCATTACTCTTAATAATTCCGTTTTTAGCCTGCTGTAGCTCAGTCTTATAACCACAAAAACGAGCTTCGATTTTTTCTATGTTAAGAGTGATTAAATAGTATTTTCATTAAACATTAGTGTCATTTTCATAAATTAAAGTTTGCACATCGAAACGGACAAGACACGAGAAACACAACGATGTGGCAATTTCACAACCCAGTCAGTATTAGCTTTGGAAAAGATGCGCTACCTGTTTTAGAAACGGCGCTAAATGGGCGTAAGTACGCAATCGTCACTTACGACCATCCTTATTTCGATGCGCTAGCAGACGAAATTCTAAGCTCTATCGGTGGCGGCCAAGCTACCCTCAATCAGGTCTCTGAAAACCCAGATATCGCCGATTTACCTATCATATGTGACGCATTTTCACCGCACCAAGCAGACGTCGAAGTGCTAGTTGCAATTGGCGGTGGCTCAGTAATTGATACAACTAAAGCATTGGCTGCCGCTAGGTCTAAAGCAAGTGTCATTCATCGCGTTCTAACAGAGGGAGAATCTGTCAAAGACCCACTACCGATGATTGTATTACCAACGACCACAGGAACGGGCAGTGAAGTGACTTGCTGGGCAACCATTTGGGATAAGGCATCAAATAAAAAGTTCTCACTGAGTGACCCAAGTTTGTACCCAGAAATGGCGATTTGCGATCCCAAGTTAACCCTAGAGTTGCCTATCTCGCTGACGGTCCAAACTGGATTGGATGCACTTTCTCATGCGATGGAGAGTATCTGGAATCATAACGTGAGTCCTGTGTCATTGATGTTTGCTCAGCAAGCGATCACCACGATTCGTTCAACACTACCAGCGCTAGTTGACGCCCCCCAAAACCTGCAGCTTCGCAACTTAATGATGCAAGGCTCACTCAATGCGGGTTTAGCATTTTCGAACACCAAAACATCCATTTCTCACAACCTTTCTTATGCGGTCACGCTGCGCAAAGGCTTACCTCACGGTATTGCTTGCTCATTTACTTTGCCTGCAGTCCTCGCTTCGTTTGCACATTCGGATTGTAAAACATCGGTGCACTTACGCACGATCTTTGGCACCGATCTACAAGTGGCTGCACAAGAGCTAGAAGCATGGATTCACGCATTAAACGTAAAAACTCAACCAGAAGATTATGGCTTTACACGCTCTGAATGGAAGCAAGTGGTGGAAGATGCCCTGCAAGGTGAGCGTGGCAAAAACTTTTCTGGCTGTTCCAACCAACTGATGAATATTTTCTTTTAAAGGTAACGGATTATGAACATGAAAAAATCGCTGCTGAAATGGTCGATTGCGGGCAGTACTGCACTTCTGTCTATGTCGGTAAATGCGTTAGATGATCTCAAAATGGCGCTCATCCCTTCGGAAGATTCACGTGCCATGATCAAACAAAGTAAAGCCCTGATAAATGGTTTGAGTGAGCAACTGGGCGTTAAAGTAGAGGGCTTTGTCGCAACAGACTACAACGGGGTGATTGAGGCACTGCGAGCTGGTCACATCGACATCGCTTATCTTGGTCCATTCTCCTACGTGAAAGCGGCAGAAGTGGCTGATGTAGAAGCGTTTGTCGTGGCAGAAACAGCGAAAGCGGGCGATGTGTCGTATCACAGCCAAATCATCGCGCCAGCGAATGCCGACGACATCAATCAGCTGTCTGATCTAAAAGGCAAAAACTTCGCCTTTGTCTCGCCAACGTCAACATCTGGCTACGTATTCCCTTACGTTGGCCTGAGAAATGAAGGGATTAAGCCTCGCGAATTCTTTGCCAACGTGGTGTACACCGGTGCTCACGATGCCAACATTCTAGCCGTAAAACATGGCCGAGTGGATGCAGCCACAGTTGCAGATCGCATTCTTAACTCAGCAGTCGAGAAAGGCATTATTGGCAAAGACGAGTACAAAGTGATTTGGCGTTCCGAATCTATTCCTGAGTCACCAATGGTGTGGCGCAACGATATTCCAGACGCTGATAAAGCACGTATTAAGCAGGCGTTTTTATCGATGAAAGCGGTGCAGTTTGGAGACCAAGGCATTGTTAATCGCTATATCGAAACCAATGATGCAGCGTACAACCCCGTGCGTGAAGCAGCCAAATTCAAACAGCTGAAACGCTAAGGAACCATCATGTTAAAGATAAACAACTTACACAAATCCTACGGCGATAATCAGGTACTAAGAGGCATTGACCTTGCGATCAACGAAGGGGAATTTGTGGTGATTCTGGGACCATCAGGCGCTGGCAAATCGACACTCTTGCGTTGCATCAACCGTCTAACTGAAGCGACAGATGGAGAGATAGAACTGAACGGCCGCAATATCGCCCACGTGAAAGGCAAAGAGCTGCTCAAAATCCGCCAATCAGTAGGAATGATATTCCAGCACCATAACCTCACAAAGCGCCTGTCGGTACTAAAAAATGTCTTAGTTGGCCGCATGTCTAACCTACCATTTTGGAGCTGTGCAATGCAGCTGTTTCCGACACAAGACATCGATATTGCCAAAGAGTGCTTAGACCAAGTCGGCCTTGATGACAAACAAAATGCCCGTGCCGACAGCTTAAGTGGTGGTCAGCAGCAGCGTGTTGGCATTGCAAGAGCGCTGGCGCAAAACCCAGAGCTGATGCTCGCCGACGAACCCGTGGCAAGCCTAGACCCGAAATCGTCACGCAAGGTACTGACTTACATCCAAAACAGTTGTAAACAGCGCAACATAGCCGTGCTGTGTAACTTGCACCAAATCGATTATGCGATGGAGTTTGGCGAGCGCATTGTTGGCTTATCAGAAGGAAAAGTCATTTTTGATGGCCTGCCAGAAGACCTGACCCCAGATATCGTTAGCCAAATATATTCCGGTTTAGAAGACGACAGCATTAGCCAACTTGTACTTCGCATGGCTGAAAAGCGCCGTCAGCAACGTATCCAAGCAGAAAAGGTGGCTTGAAATGAAATCTAGCAACTTACAGTTTATTGCCTCGCCGCCAAAGAAAGGTTGGTGGATTCTGATCCCTATCGTTGCGGCCACTTACGCGCTGCTGCATTGGTCGGCCATTGGTGCCCGCATGGATGTATCTTCATTGATGCAGGGGTTACCGTGGATTTGGGACTTCCTATCTCGCATGTTACCGCCAAACTTAAGCTACATCAGCGACAGTCTAATTGATCCAGCGATTCAAACTGTGCAAATCGCATTATGGGGAACCGTGCTCGCGGTAGCACTGGCGCTGCCCGCTAGCTTTCTTGCGGCCAAAAACGTCACACCTAACCTAGCGGTATACCATTTCTCGCGCCAAGTACTGAATGTATTACGTGGCATTAACGAGTTGATTCTTGCACTTATCTTTGTGGCAGCGGTAGGTCTGGGGCCTTTTGCCGGAGTACTGGCGCTTTCACTACACGGCGCAGGTATGGTGGGTAAGTTTTTTGCCGAAGCGATTGAAGAGATGGACCAAGGCCCAATCGAAGCGATGAAAGCATCGGGCTGTTCTAAGCTGCAAATCATCTTATTCGCTGTGTTGCCACAAGTCTTTCCGAACTGGATCAGTGTCATCTTGTATCGCCTCGAAGCCAATATTCGTATCTCAGCGGTACTGGGCATGATTGGCGCAGGCGGCATTGGCTTCGAGTTGATGACCTCAATGAAGATGTTCGAATACGGCGATACAGCGGCCTGTGTACTTGTGATTCTTGGCTTAGTGTTCTCGACTGACATTATGTCAGTAAAACTGCGTCAAATGATTCGATAAGCCCCCAACAACTAATACAAAGAAGACATTAAGAGAAAAGACAATGAACAAACAGATTGAAGCGGTTATCTTTGATTGGGCAGGAACCGTGGTGGACTTTGGTTCGTTCGCGCCAACGCAAATCTTCGTGGATGCATTCCAACTGGCCTACGATTTTAACATCTCGCTGGCAGAGGCTCGCGGCCCTATGGGGATGGGGAAAATCGACCATATTCGCACGCTCCTAAACGATGAAACAATCAGCGATCGTTGGTTAGCTCAGTTTGGTGAACGCCCAACCGAACAGCATGCACAAGAGATTTACCATACCTTTATGCCATTACAGATCAAGCAAGTAGTGAAATTTGCTGAGCCGATTGACGGTGCACTTGAATCAGTGGCGTTCTTACGTGAAAAGTCGATCAAAATCGGCTCATGTTCTGGCTACCCAAAACCGGTGATGGATGCGTTAGTTCCAGCAGCTCGCGAGCAAGGCTACGCGCCAGATTGTGTGGTTGCGAGCGATGAAATTGCAGCAGGCTCTCGCCCAGGCCCATGGATGGCACTAAAGAACGTTATTGATTTGGGCGTAACACGCGTCAGCAATTGCGTGAAGGTTGATGATGCCGTCGCTGGTATTCACGAAGGACTAAACGCAGGCATGTGGACAGTTGGTCTATCTGTATCAGGTAACGAGTTCGGAGCGACGCCAGAAGAGTTCCAAGCAATGACAGCAACAGAAATCGAACAACGAAAACAAGCCGCAGAAAAAGTGCTTTACGCCGCTGGTGCGCACTACGTTATTGAGACCATTGCAGAATTGCCAAAAGTGATAAATCAAATAGAGGCGAGAATGAAAAACGGAGAGTATCCAACTTATATCAATTGATTCACTAGCCCTTCAAAAAAGCCAACAGCTATGACTGTTGGCTTTTAAGCTGTGTGTACCATCCCCTGCCCGTTCTTCCGTCTTGAATTAGCGTTCAAACATTCCCCCGCAGGCGTATTATCAACGAAAAGAGCTGGATGCTTTACGGTCGCGCTACTCACTAGCCATAGAGAAGATGAATTGAAAGATGCAGACCTTATCGTGCTAGGCTTTGAGCACCTAACGGTGATCAAAAACCACAATGGTTCTTATTGTCTAGCGGCTTCATAAAACGATTCCGATAGCTGATACACAGACAGATTCAACAGTTAATAACGCCACAAATTCCTTATTTACCAATTTATAAACTATGAAATATCAAGCTAGCACTCAATGGGTTTTATAAAATTTAATCAAATTGAGATCTTGTGCTGCACACTGAAACAAAAAGTCCAAGCGAAATTTTCCACACATTCATGAAATTGATAGGTTGATCCTTGTAGGGTAAATACTCTATTAGTGATAAAAATTAAAATAAGGACTTTTTATGAGACCATCATTCTCGATCAGTATGGCACTTGCTACCACGGTGGTTGGCTTCCATTCCTATGCAAACAGCATCAACACAACTACCTCGTCATTAACCTCAACCAACGTTGCTGAGCAAAAACAATCGTTAGCTTTGCAGATCAGTGCCAGCTACGCCGATCTTGAGTCTTCTTTGAAAGCTCAGATCACCGAAAAAAGTTTATCGATTCCGATAGACAAGCTGAATTCAGCTCAGCCCTACTCGACCTTCTCAAGCGAGATGCAAAAAGCCGATCTTAGCTATCGCAAGATGAAAGGTATCAATAACTTCAGTAATTCCGTTCTTGAAATCCGCATGGCTGATGAAACCATGATTGACGCTTGGAAGGATGGTAAGAGCCCGCTGTTCGCATTCGAACCATCTGGTGACGATGCCGATTGGCAATACATTGAAGCGTATGACGTGTACGGGCAAGTTCATGAGTTAGACGTCTACCAAATGCCGGATGTCCCTGTCTTCGTGATTGACAGTGATGGCGCAAAAGAGCTCAAAGCTGGCCTGATGGCAATGCAAGCAGAGCTGAACCAGCTTGGCATGACTACCCAAATTAATGCCGACGGTAAAGACAATGCCGGAAACCCTCAAAAACAGCCTCTAATCGGCAAGGCTCGTCACTCTATATCCGAATCAGAACCGGAAGAACTGAACACGACTCAGCTTACGAAGATTCGTTTAGCGGTGGATAGAGAACCTTGGATCTCAGGTAAAGCCGAAATCTACGCGATCGTAACGGGCGTTGATGCCAGCCGTTTAGAACCGCAGATTGATCTGGTTGAAATGCCTTATCTGGATTA
Organism: Vibrio sp. MMG023; assembly: GCF_021654215.1. Taxonomy (NCBI): domain Bacteria; kingdom Pseudomonadati; phylum Pseudomonadota; class Gammaproteobacteria; order Vibrionales; family Vibrionaceae; genus Vibrio; species Vibrio sp. MMG023. Next base: position 288,954 of record NZ_JAKFZP010000004.1, read on the forward strand.
CGACAAGCAAACCTATTACCCAAATCAAACCATCATTTTTTGGCCTCGTTACCGCTGGGGCGCAGCAGACATTATTCTGATGGAGCACGATGACGGCACTAACTATAAAGATCTTGCAAAACTGCTGGTCAAAGCCGCAGAAGAAGTACTGAAGATGATCCCTGATCCAGAGGTACAGGGTTATGTGATCATCCCTCAGATCACCAGCAAAATCATTGAGTTGATTCCAAACAATATCTTGGTTAACGATGATGACTTTGTAGACGTGTATTACACGCTACTGCAGAAAACACCTTATGTTGACCGCCCTGGCGCAGGTGGTAATGCGGTGGCATCTTTCACCCCAGTCACCATACTGCCTACTGAGTAACTTTAGGTTCATCACTTTGGCCAGTCCTGTGTTTAATGGCAGCCTAGGTAGATAGGTAGAACGAAAGAAAAAAGCCCTTTCTAGAAGTAGGAAGGGCTTTTTATCATCGATTTCAGTGTTTGGTGATCACAACAGGTATAAATTCAGTCTATGAAGGTTTTGGACAATTCCGTGTTACTAATGGCGTCAGTCGTGACCCTGCTCGCATAACCAAAAGTATGGAAAAACTCTATATACGTAGCCAGTTTGAGTGAATCACTACAAGATGTCTAGAATAGCTTGACCAGAATAGAGGCCCCTCACTGGCTTAAGGTTTTAGCTTGGTGGGGTCATAGGGGGCGGTGTGTGTCTTGATTCTAAAAGCCGACCAGATTTCAACGTGGTTTGATAGGTATCTACTGAAGAAAGACAAGGAGTAGACGTGATTGTGAAGCTCTAATATCGGTCTTTAACATGATAAAAGCGAGTAACCAAATGAAATAGTTCTCGCTTTTTTAATCAATTACCACGTTCGATTCGAGATAAAAATTACCCAGTAAACTCTTCAGAATCGGGACGATTGGTAAACTGCACACCATTTAAGAAGTCGCACAGCAGTTGGTCTTCACACTGTTTGTAGTTTTTGTTGTTTGGCTTGCGGAAATACGCACCAATTTCGTATTTACTTAAACTAATACCAACCACTTCTAATACGTCCAACACATCTTCTGCTTTCATGTCTAGCGCAATGCGCAGTTTCATGAGAATCATGTTGTTGGTCAACGCGACTTCTGGCTTAAGTTGCTCGCCGTCTTTTTTGCCTCGCTTGAGGTTAATAAAGCCATTTAAGAATACCGCTAACTCTTGATCCTTCATCTTAACGCTAGATTTGTCGCTTTCATCTTTTAACCAGTTTGCCACTTTATCGTGAGCCACAGTAACTTCGGCCTGCCCGAAAGCTTTCATTATCTGTGCGTTTTTAAGGTTTAACGCGTGTTGGATACGACGTAAAATTTCGTTGTTAGTCACTAGGGATTCCTAAAATGAGTTCTAAGGGTGAATAAAAATCCATCAATTACATGCGATCTGTGGGTGTCTTTATTCAATAGCGTAGTTGACGGTGACTCTAACAGAGAACACGTTTCTTCGGTAGGTTAAAAAATGGAGATAAGACGGCCTATTCGAATTAGTTGGCGAAGTTGGTAAGACCCCACTCTCATAGACACTATGCTGATTAGAAGGAGTAGTTCAAACCATCTCACTGTGATTTGTGAGGTTGAACGTTACTAACAAGGAATGGGGCAACTGTTAGCCAGCAACTCAATTGACTCCCCGCAACAAAAACGCCCTTCACATAAGTAAAGGGCGTTTGTTATTTGAGACTGAGTGTTGAAGGTTAAAGCACTAACCCACCATCAATCTTGAGTACTTGGCCTGTGATGTAGGTGCTCTTGTCGGAGGTTAAGAAGGAGACGCCATTGGCGATGTCTTGCACTGAGCCCATTCGACCTAACGGGGTTTTGCCCTCCATCATTTGAATCACTTTTTCTGGCAGGTTCTTGGTCATATCGGTGGCGATAAAGCCCGGTGCAACGCAATTGACGCGGATTTGCGCGCCCTTTCTTGATAGCTCTTTCGCCCAGCCTTTACTCATCGAGATGACACCGCCTTTACTTGCGCCGTAATTACTCTGGCCGATGTTGCCATCCGTACCCACAATAGAAGAGATGCTGACAATACTGCCTGTGCCCTGCTCTAGCATGACAGGGGCAACGCGCTGGGTGAGTAAGAACACCGCTTTTAGGTTTACGTCGATAACGCTGTCCCAATCTTGCTCTAGCATGTCTGGCAACAAGGCATCACGCGTGATACCGGCGTTGTTAACCAGCGCATCGATTCTTCCATGCTGCTTTACGATACTGTCTACTACTTCGCTGACGGCTTCTGCATCGCACAAGTTGACTTGATAATTGCTTAGCTGCGCCGACTGGCTCCATTCCACAGGCGATATGTCTAGCCCGACGACGTGGAATCCATCCTCCAATAATTGCTCACAAATCGCTTGGCCAATACCACGAGCCGCACCAGTAACAACTGCTACTTTTTCCGCTTTCATCTTGGTCTTCCTTAAATGTTGAGATTACAAATTCGCTTTTTCCCTAGCGTTTTTTGTTTTTATGCCTAGCCGCGTTACAGCTGCGCTTCTCATACGCAGGGTCTTTCATATTTACTTCAAACTATAGGAGCAGTCTGGGAGCCGGATGTGAACTAATCAAGACAACTTGATGATGGTTTGCAAAATAACGGGTTTCCGTCACCGTTCTGTCGATATGGCGGTGTAACAAGTGCGCTGTTTGTTGAATAACTCGCCTTTCATTTAGAGCTCATGAAACTAATTCTTAGATTATGCAGCAAAGTCACAATAAACCTGTGGGTATTACATTCTTGTTATCAAAATTCTCGATTACGATTTAAAGATACGGCGTGCTTTTAAATATGGACGTAGCAAAGGACGCCTTACCTGAGAAAGATAATAAAACCTACGGGAGATAAAATGAATCAGGCTTACATAGATGCAGCAAGAACGCTGCAACAGTGCACGTTCGGGCCATCCCAACGTGACATTAATGATCTTGCTCAATCGGGAAGCATTGAAAACTGGGTCGCTCAACAAACACTTATTACACCGTCTTCTTGGCTGAAGCATTTTGAGCAAGATGAGCTCAACGTACCGGACTTAGGGCAAGGCTTGTATTACGCCAGCAGCTGGACACGCATGACAGTCGAAGGCGATGATATCTTGCGTCAGCGTATTGCTTATACCCTGTCTCAACTGTTCGTAGTTAGTGTGAAAGATCCGGCATTTAAAGCGGCTTCTAAGCGTCGCTACATGTGTAATTACTTCGACGGATTGCTCGATAATGCCTTCGGAAACTTCCGCGATGTGATTCGCTTTGTGTCGAAATCGCCAATCATGGGTGAGTACCTGACTTTTGTGAATAACGTTTCTAACGAGCTCACTGCCCCAGATGAAAACTACGCACGTGAACTGTTGCAACTGTTCACGCTTGGCCCAGTTAAACTGCGTAACAACGGTGAAGTGCGTTTGGATGCCGAAGGTAACGAAGTGCCATCTTATACACAAGAGGACATCGAAGAACTGGCGCGTGTCTTTACCGGTTGGAAGTTCATCGATATTCGCGGTGACGATAAGTACAGCCAGCCAATGTTACCGCGCGGCGAGCATGATATGGGTGAAAAACGCATATTAGGTAAGAAGTTTGCCGCAGGCCTGTCCGCAGAAGAAGAACTAGAAGCGGTGATTGAGCTCTTGATGAGCCAAAACACGCTCTATACATTTGTCACGAAATTCTTCATCAATAAGCTTGTGACCAGCAATCCAAGAGCAGGTTATATTCGCCGTGTGCGCCGTGCGTTCAAACGTTCTGATGGCGACATGCAAGCCTTAATAATCGCGATTCTGACGGATAAAGACGCGCTTCGCTCTGGCAGCACGGTGGGTAAATTGCGTGACCCGCTTTCTGTGTTTACCCATGCGATGCGCGCGCTACAAGTGAAGCGACGTGACGGCGTATTGATATGGCCAAAACAGTTCAATTGGTATAACCGAACGTTGCCACTGTCGGCACCTTCTGTGTTTTATTATTACCAACCTGATGATGCGCCAAACCACCCTGATTTTAATGGTCTAGTGGCACCAGAATTCAATGTGTACCAATGGCATGACATCTACCAATATGGGATTCAGTTCCGTGAGCTTGTCGCTCGTTTCGAGGAAGAGGCCAAAGATTGGTACATGGATGAAGTGCTGTTCACCCGATACCTTGCTTTTGATGACGAAGGCGTAGTGGATTACCTCAACGAGTATTTGTTTGCTTATCAAATGAGTGAGCAAGCTCGTCAATGCTATCTCGATTACCTCGCCCAGTGCCCAAGTCGCCAATCTAAATGGCGCAAAGAGATTAAGAATCTCGTTATGAACGCATTGCTTTCACCAGAATTCATCACACAGGGGTAATCATCATGAACTTAACACGACGTCGTTTTTTACAAGCAGGTTCCGCTGGTGTTGGGGTTTCTGCACTTAACCTTGCTGCTTTTCCTGCCTTTGCAGACTCTTTCAATCAGTGCAAAAACGGTTATCGCGCCGTAGTGGGTATCGACCTTGCGGGCGGTAACGATGGCTACAATATGCTGATCCCTACTGCCGCACCGGCGAACAGCCAATATCGAGCATTGCGTGGCAACTTGGCTTTGGATGAGACGAGCTGTATTCATTTAGATGCGGTCAATGATGACGCCAAGCTAGCATTAAACCCTGCCATGGCTGCGCTCAAGACCTATTGGGATAATGCTAACCTTGTACCTGTTGTGAACCTGGGTCCACTGACACAGCGCGTAAACAATGTGATTTATGGTGAGAGTACTCGCCCTGCTCATTTGTTCAGCCACTCTCATCAATCCACTATGGTTCAGTCTCATGCGACCAAGTCTCTGTCGAAAGAGGGCTTTGGTGCTAAGACTTCCACCGAGCTCGGCACTATGCTGCGCAGTCTAAATGAGCTGTCGCCAATGTTTGATATTGGCGGCACGCAAGTGTGGACCAACTGTATCGAGGCGCAATCTAACTCGGTCGGCTCTCAACCACCGAGCGATATTTTTAATGACCAACGTTCGCGAGATCTGTTTGATCAATTGCAAAACACGGGCAGTTACGGCAACGTTTTTCAGTCTCACTATGCTGGTGTTGCGGTGGACTCGACCAGAATGTATCAGGAGTTCAGCGCCATTTTGAATGCCGAGATTACTGAGGTATTCCCAGAAACACGCATCGGTAATCAACTAAAAGCGGTATTTAAACTGCTGCTGCATAAAGATCAGTTCCAACATCCTGCGCAGTACTTTAGTTGTAAGTTAGGCGGGTTCGATACTCACTCAGCTCAAATTAGCCGCCAAACGGGTTTGCTGCAAGAGTTGGCAGAAGCGATGGCCGCGTTCCAATTAGCTTTGGAAAACAATGGCTTATTTGATCAGGTAACAACCTTCACCCATTCGGAATTTGGCCGAACTTTGATTCCAAACGGTACGGATGGTACGGACCACGGCTGGGCAAGCCACGCATTGGTGATGGGCGGCGGTGTAGCAGGAAAAGCGATCGTGGGTGAATATCCAGACTTATCTGAGACAAGCCCTTACTTACTCTCGCGTGGGCGTGTGATTCCAACCATCTCTTCCGATCAGCTTCATGCGAGCTTAATGGCGTGGTTAGGACTGTCTGAAACGGGAATTAATCAATTATTCCCTGCGCTGGATAACACTTTGACAGATTCAATCCAACCTCAGACTCTCCCTCTGTTCAAATCTTGCTAATATAGTAGGAGATAAGTAACTAAGTAATCAGTTAATAACTAGCAAGGTTACTAATAAGAAAAAGCAGTGCTAAACAAAAGGCTCCGTTCACGCGGAGCCTTTTTATCATTAAGCCAAAGTACTAGGTCAACGTTCAAGCAGGTTCCTCAGCCTGTTTTCATGCTGTTTCTTCATGAACGGATTGCGCTTTTTGCAGCCAAGGCTGAAGCAAAAGATTGAACAACATGCCTGCAATGAACAAGGTGATCACGATACTCGCCCCACTTGGTAAGTCATAATACGCTGACGCCGCGATGCCCGACAATATCCCCACGATGCCAATGCTGATGCTCGCAACGAAGAATCTTGTACCTTTCAGTGCTGCCGCACACAAGGCCGGAATCACCAACAAGGCAAATTCTAAATAGATGCCCGTTAACTTGACCGTAATCGGCATTAATATCGCGAAGATGAGATAGAAGCCACTGCCCTGCATGAATTCTGGCTTGAGCCACACCAATAACAACATCGCTGCGGTGATTAATGCCAAAGGCCAAACATCATCCCATGTCGACCACAACAACTGCCCGTTGAGAATCCCTTGGATAAAATCGGCACCGTGCGGGTCTTTACTCACCAGTAATATCGCTAGAGAGGCGGATACCACAAACAAGCTGCCAATCATCGGTTCTAGATGTTGCTGATATTGTTTTTCCATTAAGGCGATCAAACCGCAAAGTAATAATGACATCACCCAAGGGCCAACAATCTCACCAAAGAAAGAACCAGAGAAGAGATCGTATTGGTTCAACCAATAGTGACTCAATGCAGCCCCCAAGGCAGCAACTTGTGCCACCGCCAAATCAATGAAGATAATCTGACGCTTTAGCACTTGCTGTCCGAGTACCACGTTACCTATCAGAGCGATCAAGCCACACAGCACCGCGGGTAATAGCCATGCATAATCTGCCATGGCTTAGATCTTCACCGGAACAGGTTGCACTAATACATCCAACAAATCATCGATAACTTGGTCGTACATTTCATCTAAGCTTTCGCCATCAGAAACCGTTAAAGGCAGCTGAATCAGCGGCTTATTGGTTTGTTTCTGTAGCCAGTTTGCTGGACGCTGGTCTTGATGCGACGAGTAAACGATCGCATCAAAAGAGTTCGCGTCCAGTTTAGTCAAAGACTGCAGATGTGATGTGGTTGGTGAGATGCCCGGTTTAGGCTCTAAGTCAGCAATTTGCTCCATGCCAAGCCAATCGTACAAGTAGCGATAGGTTGCGTGATACCCCACAACTTGCTTGCCTTTCAATGGTGCAGCTTTCTCATTCCACTCATTGAGCTTTTTACGCCAATGGGCACGGAACTTCATGCCGTTAAATTGATAGGTTTGCGCGTTGTCTGGGTCAAGCACTTGTAACCGTTTCGTCACCGCATGTGACAAGGGAATAATGTCATTAGCCGCAAACTGCACATGTGGGTTTCCGTGCGCATGAATGTCCCCCATGCTGCGGTCGACATGATCATGAGTGTCTAACATACGCACGAAATCGGTCGCGTAGATCATACTTTGTGAACCGTTTTGTACCGCACCATTGCTACTGCGAACTTGCAGCATAGATAACCACCCTACTTCTAACTCCGCGCCAGAACACATGGCCATGTCGGCTTGGCGCATCTTTGCAATCAAAGAAGGGCGAGCTTGTACGTAATGAGGATCTTGCTTGGCGGTGGTCGCAGAATAGATGGTCGCGTCTGGGGCGTGACTTTCGAGAAGAGCTTTCCATTCTGGCTCACAAACAAAGATGTTAAGAGCCAAAGCAGGTGAAGAGATGATGGCAGCCCCCGCCGCCATCATCGCTAAACTGCATTTATTTAATGTCAGCTTAGAACGCATGTGCACCGTGCGCTCCAAATGTCATCACGTATTGCAGAGTGAATACGTTGTCTGTCTCGCTGTCTTGGTTATCAATGCGAGTGTATTGCGCACGGATAGTTCCGAAGTGAGAAGAATCCCATGCGATCATCGCATCCATTTCTTTATCATTCAGTGCTGTGAAGTGCATGTGGTCGCCGTGCGCATGGCCATCGTAGCTTTCAGCTTCACCGTAACGAAGTCCCGCTGACCAGCTTGGGTTAAAGCGGTAAACACCCGATACGTAGTATGCGCTTAGATTGTCTGGCGATTCAGCATCGTTCTTGTATTTGCTGTCTACCACACCGTCTAGCAACATGTATTCCGCAGATAGCGTGAAGTTGCTGTACTTGTAGTTACCATCTGGCGCCCACTTCCATACAAAGTCTGCACCGTATAAGTTTTCACCCGTTACCGCAGCTGCGTGGCTGTGGTCATGATCGTGCTCGCCTGCATGGCCGTGATCATGATCTTCGAACTCTGTTACCTTACCGTTTTCGTTACGTAGGTAGCTCAGGCCAAACTGCCAGCTTGAAGACTCTGAGAAATCGCTGCCAAGCTTAAGTGTTGTGGTGTAAACGCCAACTTCAGAACCATCTTCAACAGAAGACATCTTGCTGCCGCTTAATGCTTCTACACCTAACTTCACATATAGGTCAGTTGGAAGAACAATGTTTGCACGCACACCGTCATCGTAGTAATGCGAGCCAAGGAAAGTACGGTAAGCAATTGGACGCTCAACAAAGCTGTCTGTGTGCATGTGTTGGTTGTTCAGGTAACCAAAGTCAGATAGGAAGCGACCTGCACGTACATTTAAGCCGTATGGTAGTGCTAGTGTCTCAATAAACGCCTCTTCAAGCATCAGCTCGGTTTCATCACCGTGGCTTTCTAGAACCGCCGTTAGTGCACCGTGGAATTTATCATCAATGTTTGCAGACATGTTCAGCTCAGTATGACCCAGGCCAAAACCTTCTTCACGCTCTGAGTTATGACGCTGGCCATCTTGATAGTAACCGTCTAGTACCACGCCAATCTGAGGGTTCGAAAGCGTATCGGCGAAAACTGGGGAAACAAACAAACTACCAACCGCTAAAGAGACCAATTTTTTATTCACAACGTTTTTCCTTATTTTGTTATGTTATAACACTATCAAATATTTCGCGGATGTTATAACATAACAAGAATTAAAAAAAGCGAAGCATGTAACAATTTGTAAAATCATTTTGTGTGAACATTATCAATAATAATCATAAGGTTAATGATTATTGACCATCACACATCCAGTTTGCTCATCACATCTCTCCGCCTTACCTCATGTTTGTTCAGCGAGCTAAAACGATAAAAATCAGAGCCGCCAAACAGACAAGACACGTGTAGTTTGAAACTGTGTATACCCAAGTAACCTCAAAGTGCTAGGTTCAGCGAGAATGACTTGGTTTGAAGGCGAGGCAACAATTTGAAGATCTAGTGGCTCTAAATAAAAAATTGTTAACGAAGCATACAAGCCAAGGCAACTCGCCCTTTGGGAGCGTGTCACTGACGCAATTTCATCGTCAAACAACTTGGAAAGAGCTTGCTATTACGCTGCGTTGTTTTCCTTGAACTTGAATCAGTGACAACGCTCTGAATCCTGCATCTTGAAGTCACTTGGGTATATATTTATTCCAAACATGACTGACACCGGTAACAAGCAATGTTAAACATGGATTTTTCACAACGGCTGGTGATTAACACCGCACAACAAGATTGGATTGCCAGCCCAGCATTAGGCGTTTGGCGAAAGCCACTAGAACGAGAAGCCAAAGAATCTGGGCACACCACCAGCGTGGTGCGTTATGAGCCAAATTCACAGTTTTCGACCCACCCTCACCCATATGGAGAAGAGATACTGGTGCTCGAAGGGGTGTTTTCTGACGAACATGGCGATTACCCAGCGGGAGCTTACCTACGAAACCCTCCGGGAAGCCAACATGCCCCATTCAGCAAAGATGGTTGCGTGATCTTAGTGAAACTTAATCAATTTGATCCTAACGATCTGGAAACGGTACGCATCAATACCAACCAAACCGAATGGTTACCGGGTATTGGTGGATTGGAGGTAATGCCATTGCACAACTTCGAACACGAGCATGTTGCATTGGTCAAATGGCCTAAAGGTGAAAAGTTTCAACCTCATCGCCATTTTGGAGGGGAAGAGATCTTTGTTCTGTCTGGTGAGTTTAATGATGAATTAGGTCACTACCCCCAGCATACGTGGTTACGCAACCCACACATGAGCGAGCATTTTCCTTTTGTTGATCAAGAGACGATCATCTGGGTAAAGACAGGGCACTTACCTGTCGAGTAGCGTTTAGAACCAGTATAAAAACGGCATAAAAAACGGCTCGAAATTCGAGCCGCCATCCATGGAGTCACAGTCTTAATTATGCGCTCATAATTTTTGTGTAAAGCCAGTCTTTTAGCTCCGCACGATTATGTTTAAGTGTGTTCATTTCATGGTCGTCGAGTGGGTTTCCTCGCAATTCTAGTTCGCGGATTTCTTTATCGAGAGAGTTGTAGCTTTTAGCGTTTTCAGCAAACGAGGCGTCACTTGCTGTCAGCTGATTGATGGTATCCAAATGTTCTGGGAATTCATGAGTTAATGAGTGATTTTCGCCTAACATAAAGACCTCTTGGGCTGAGTGTATTTTAGTTAATCAAGCTGCTCAAATCTTAAGCAACGCTTGAAATAACCATAGCATTTCGTGGGCGGTTAATTCGTCGTATCGCCCACAAAAAGATAACAAATTGATTTTCAATTTTGCGTATAAAGTGTTTCCCTCTTTACCTCGATAGTTTAATCACTCTGTTCACTCTATGATTGTTGCATAACGACTTCATGAGGAATCTCAATTATGCAAAAAATCATCCTGATTACTGGCGCTACAGACGGCATTGGTTTAGAAACAGCAAAGATGTTAGTGGCAGATGGTCACCACGTGATTGTTCATGGCCGCAACGAGGCTAAACTACAAAACGTAGAGCAAGGCTTAATTGAGATGAATGCTGGCAAAGTGGAAAGCATCGTTGCTGATCTGTCTTCAGTCAAAGCCGTTAAACAGATGGTTGCAGAAGTGGCAGAGCGCTTTGGAAAACTGGATGTGATCATCAATAACGCAGGCGTATTCGCGACACCTAACTCAAGAACTCAAGAAGGTCTTGATGTGCGCTTTGCCGTTAACACCATTGCGCCGTACATGCTGACAAAAGAGTTGCTCCCACTACTTGGCAACACAGGTCGTGTCGTAAACCTATCTTCTGCGGCACAAGCACCAGTGAGCATCGAAGCCTTGATGGGCGAAAAACCACTGTCAGACGGTGAAGCTTATGCTCAAAGTAAATTGGCACTGACAATGTGGTCACGCGTTATGGGATTGCAGTTGAAAAATGTCGGCCCGATGGTGGTTTCCGTCAATCCAAAATCATTCCTTGCCAGCAAAATGGTGAAAGACGCTTACGGTATCGCGGGTAATGACATCAGTTTGGGCGCAGACATTCTAATTCGTGCCGCACTATCGGATGAATTTGCTCAAGCGCACGGTTCGTACTTCGACAACGATATCGAAGCTTTTGCCGCTCCTCATCGTGATGCGTTGAATGACATCAAATCACAACAAGTGGTAGACGCGATTGAAGCAATGATTGCTAAACTCGCTTAATTCAACACAGTTGTTTCCTGTTAAACACCTAGCTTCGGCTGGGTGTTGTCATTTTTACGTACTGGTTCCTGTTTACTGATTTCTGGCGTTTCTGTTTCTCACGTTTTGATCTCGCGCTTATAAAACTGCCATCATTGTTCATTTTCAATAAAATCTAAAAACTCATTTGATATAAAGGCCAATTATCAACAAAGCCTTCTCTTGTTAATCTTCAGCCATCGGGAAAAACGCCAGACTCAAACGCGTTCGTTCCCATTATCTTTCGCGAGTGATGCCATCGAATCATCCCGCTTTTAACTGGAGATCCAACTATGAACTATGAGGGCAAAGTTTACCGACCATGGCCGGAATACCGCAGCATCTTAATCCAAACCACATTGGGTTGTAGCATCAACACCTGCACGTTTTGCAGCATGTTTGATGACAAACGCTTTAAGGTACGCCCTATTGAAGACGTGTTTAAAGACATTGAAGAAGCGCGTCTTATCTACCCACATGTAGAGTCGATCTTTTTGATTGATGGTAACGTTATGGCGGCACGTACGGATTACTTACTTAAGATCTTCGACAAACTGCGTTCAACCTTTCCTGAATGCAAAAAGATTTCTCTTTATAGTGGATTGAACGATTTCCGCCGTAAAACCATTGCTGAATTGAAAGAGCTGAAAGATTCGGGTTTAGATATGGCCTATTCTGGCCTTGAATCTGGCGATCGTGTTGTTCTTGAGCGCATTAAAAAACGCATGTCACCAGAGCAAGCGATCGAAGGCATGGCAATGGCAAAAGAAGCTGGCATTGAAGTGTTGCTGTCTTTCATCTTTGGCCTAGGTGGACGCGAACGTTCAAAAGAACACATTATTGCGACAACAGACATCTTGAACCAAATCAATCCTGAGCAAATTGCGCCTATGGCACTTGCGATTCAACCAGGAACGGTGATGGAACAAGAAGTGAAGAATGGTGAGTTCATTATGCCAACTCAACTTCAAGTGCTTGAGGAAGAGAAATACCTACTCGAAAACTTGAACATTGATACCTTCTACTGGGGCGACCATGGTAACAACATCGTTCCACAGAAAGGTTGGTTGTTGGATTCACGCGAGGATTTTCTGAGAAACATCAATCACGCGATTGCATCTAACCCAATGGCAAAAGACAACGTCATCCAGACCTTCTCTTGGTAGTCGTTCTCTTTCCCGCTAGATAAACACAATAAAAAACGCTTTCCGATTGGAAAGCGTTTTTGTTTATTTCTGATGGGTAGCCAGTTCGGTTTCCCAGTAAGGTGGCTGCCCGTAATGCTCGGCAAAGTAATCAATAAAGGCACGAACCTTAGGTGCGATCAAACGTGAGCTAGGGTAAACAGCCCAAATACTGGCGTTCATCACCAATGGGTAGTCTTCCAAGATTTCGACCAACTCACCGGCTTGAAGCTGTTTGTAGACACTCCAAATCGAGTTGATCGACACACCAAGTCCATCGATACAAGCATCACGCATCGCATCGCCGTTATCGGTTCTAAAGCTGCCCGAAGCGCGCATCGCATAATGACCATCTGGGGTTTCAAACACCCAATTGTCTAGCCCCATTAGCGTCACGCATTCGTGCTCAGCAAGTTCTTGCGGTGTTTTCGGCGTACCGTGCTTTTCTAAATACTCTGGTGAAGCAACAATGATACGGCGATCTGGTGCTAATTTGCGTGCCACCAGCGTTGAGTCTTTCAACTCTGCAAGACGAATCGCGACATCGAACCCGCCTTCAACCATATCAATGATGGAATCGGAGAAACGAAAATCCACCGTAAGCTCGGGGTAAGCCGCCATAAAGCCTTTGAGTGCAGGCACAAGATGCAAACGCCCAAACGACGCTGGCGCTGTAACTCTAAGCGTGCCGGTTGGTGCACTATGACCTACTCCGACCGCACCTCGCGCCGCTTCTACCGTTGCAAGCACTTCTTCTGCGTGTGGCAAAAATGCCTGACCTTCTTCCGTTAATGAGACCTTACGTGTGGTTCGGTGCACAAGGCGAACGCCTAGCCCTTCTTCCAACTTATTGATGTGGGCGCTGGCAACGGCTGGCGATAATCCAAGCTCTTGTCCTGCCATGCTGATGTTGTGCGTTGATGCCAAACGAACGAAAAGCTTGAGATGTTCTATATTCATTTCATTTTCAACTTATTCTATAAAGTCCGACGTCAATGCCGGGCATTTTCATCTAACACAATAGTAAAGCATTGAACGTGAAGCAAAGCTTTTTAAAAGAAATTGTTAGAAGAAACTGATAGGCAAGTAGAAATCTAATTCAAACGCTTCTTCATGATTTAAAAAGTGGTTTTGATGATAATGCACATACGCAGGAGTCGAGCGTTGCTTGAACCCCGAGTTTGGTAACCATTTCTCCAACACCATACTGATTTGAGGCAGCAGCTCACCATACACACCAGTCAACCTGAACACCGCATGTAAGCCACCCGGAATGGTCATCTGGTTCACCACTCCGCGATACTTAAGCGGTTTATCAATGGCCATGCACGCCACGTAACGACATTTGTCCAACTCAACCCAAGCCGGGTTGGAATGATGCAAACCATATTGCGTAGAGAAGTCTCGGTTCTCAGAGTTGGCCCACGCTTTTAACACCAGCCAAGCATTGCGAATCGAACGGTTATAACCCTCGTGACGAACATAAGCCGCAAAGCGTTGGGGCACTTCGACAACTTTAGGATCTGGTAAAGCACGCTTGGCGACGCGATGATAACCCGCCGCCACTTCTGGATCTTTGAGATACGGCTTTTCCGCGACATGCAAATCATGCTTGCGCCAAGCACCGGGCGACATATCAAACGTGGATTTAAAGGCACGGCTGAATGACGATACCGAACTGAAACCGCACTTATTGGCAATCTCTAATACCGACGATTTGGTATCGAACATCAACTGGTTTGCAGCGTATTCCATTCGCGTACGACGAATGTATTGATGAATCGATTCGCCAACCACCTCTTTAAAAATCCGATGGAAGTGCTGCTCAGAATACGCCGCTACGTCAGCCAACTCTTTAGCGGATAATTCTCTGCTAATGTCTTGGTGAATGTAGAACAGTACGTCATTGATTCTGGAAACTTGTTGTTGGCTCATATTCTGTCTTTTGGCTTAAATAGCATAAATGGACATGTTTAACAGCATAAATGGACACACTAAAGTAAGCAATTCCCATGTACTATTTCTCGCATAACAATGAGAAATACGAGAAACACAACACATGGAAATCGCACAGTCACTACAACAAGTAAAGTCATCGTACATTCGAGAGATCCTCGCTGCTGCCAGCGATAAAAACGTCATCTCGCTTGCTGGCGGTTTGCCAGACGAGAAGACCTTCCCAATCGATTTAATGAAACCAACACTGGAAAATCTCGCAAACATGCCTGAGGTTTTCCAATACGGTTCGACGGCCGGTTACACACCTCTGCTTAATTTCTTGACGGATTACTTCCAGTTGCCAGACACGCACAGCGCAATGGTAACGACTGGCTCTCAGCAAGGTTTGGATTTGATTGCACGCGCTTATGTGAACCCAGGTGACAAAGTCGTAATGGAAGCCCCAAGCTACCTTGGTGCGATGCAGGTGTTTGGCTTGGTTCAAGCAAACATCGTGACTGTTTCTCAAACAGAGTTCGGTCCAAACCTTGAAGAGCTAGAACAGTGCTTCGCTGAACAAAAGCCGAAGATGTTCTATGCGGTGCCAGATTTCCATAACCCAACAGGCGTATGCTGGGCACTAGAAACACGTCAAAAAGTTGCAGAGCTTTGTATTCAATACAATGTGGCATTTATCGAAGATGCACCGTACCGCGAGCTGCGTTTCTCTGGTGAAGCTTTGCCTTTGGTTTCTGATTTCTGTCCACAGAACTCTATCGTACTGCGTTCATTCTCTAAGATTGCATCGCCAGGCCTTCGTATTGGTGTGGTTACGGGTAAAACTAGCTACCTAGAACCGCTGATTAAAATCAAACAAGGTGCCGATCTGCACTCAAGCGTACCGATGCAAGCCCTACTGCACGGCTTGCTTCAACATGACAACTTTGCCACCCACATCACCACCATCTGTGAATTGTACAAGTCTCGCTACGATGTGATGTATGCAGAGCTAGAAAAACAGCTTCCATCAAGCTGCGTCCTCAAGCCTGTTGATGGTGGTATGTTCGTATGGGTAGAGATCCCAGAATGCGATACCTTTGAGCTGGCAAAATCACTGCTTACTAACGGTGTGGCGGTTGTACCAAGCCCAGTCTTCTACCCAGAGGGCTCAGCAGTAAAAGCAGCGCTGCGCTTAAACTTTACAAACGCTACACCAGAAGAATTGACAGTTGCCGTGACCCGTTTGGCGGACGTATTAAACGCACTGTAGTCAAAATTACGCCTTGATTTCCAAACACCTGCCTTTGAGATGCGAATTAAGTCTCAAAGGTAGCGTTTCAAAAAGTTCCAAAAAAAATTTATTTTTTTCTCTCAAAATCAACTCTCTACGTTAAGTGTCTGTTTTCTCTTGATCCTCGCACCATCGCAAAAAATAGATCTCGATCACGGATTTGAAGCTTGGAAAAGTTACGTCTATCTTTCAGAAAAAAGACATCGACCTTGTAGCATCATCGACGAATTCAAACACTTTTGATCGTGACGGCTTATCGCGATTTAGAGTTGGGCAGAAAAGCCAACTAAACAGTCTTGTGAAGATGAACGTGGCGAGGACGCAACTACAACCATTCTGAATGTCGCTATCCCAACTAAGTTGGGCAACAAACGTTAGCTGAGCGCATCATATTCCAGAGGGGTTATCAGGATGAACAATCGACCATCGAAAGGACTCGTCATCACTGGCTTGTCCGCCATGCTATCACTCGTTGCTGCAACATCTGCAAATGCAAGCAACTCACCGAACTGTAGCGACGTTCTCGCCGGTAATAAGACCGCTGCATCGCAAAAAATGACGGTGTTACTTGGGGAAGATATTACTCAAGCTAACCTTGTAACTACCGTCGTTCCAGAGAAAAACAATCCATTCGTGACCGAAGCATTAGTCTCTGTGGCTAACGACGTATCACCAAACGGCCCATTACCTAAGCAGTCGCTGGCAGAAATCAAACAAGTGCGTGCCAACATAGAGAAGGCCGGCGTTGAAGTAAGCAAGTTACAAGGTACATATGAAGTCGCATTCGTGAGCTTAATTGATGGTCACTGTCAGTTCTCGACCAATAACATGACCACTCACGCGAAGATCGACTTCGATCACTTAGAGGGCTTGTCTGCTTACTCTATCCCTGCCCTACTGGCGATGGTAGATAAGTCTTACGCGATGGCAGAAACACGTATTGCAGAGGAAGAAGCGCGTATCGCTGAAGTTGAACGCGAGAAACAAAGACAGAAAGAGCTGGCAACCGCTGCGGCAGCCGCTCGTTACCAAGACGCGAATGTCTTAGTCAAAGTCGAAAAATTTGACGGCTCGAATGTCACTTTCTCTGTGACCAACTTAGCAACAGAAGGCGATTTACAGCCAAGCTTTAACACCTTCAGAGCGTACCAAACCGATAAAGGCGAGTTGATTTACAAATCCGAATCACTGTTGAGTTTGGTGGATGGTGAAGGTAATGGCCTAGCAACCATTGGTATTGCTGAACTTGGTCCAGAGGGAAACAGCGACCTGACGATTTCTCCTGGAGAAACTCGGAAGTTCATTACCAGTGTAGAATCTGAAGTGGCGCCTCAAACTCAGCTAAGCTTGGAATTTCCTGCCAAAGTGCTCAATACCGATGACGCATTCAGTGTATCGTTTACCGATTCCGTTGCCATGGCGACCGCAAGCTTGAACTAAAATTCAAGAACGGCCTGTCCTGTCGTTCCTTGCAGCCCCCTTTAAAATTGGGGGGGCATAAAGCAAAAAAGCAGACTGTCGACAGTCTGCTTTTTATTCGTTTGTTCCAAGCTTAGTTTTGGCATTGATACGCGTTAGCGAACATAGTGACCGAGCTTGAGAAACCCAGAGGTTGATACAAGTAAAGCGTGTCTGCACCCAATTCCACTGCTTTTATGCGCATTTGGTTTAATGTGCCCCAAACCATGTCTTTGTCTGCATGGAGCCAGTAATCGTAGAAGTGACCTTCTGAGCCCATTACTGTACCAAGGTGTTGGCAGTTTTCGATTGCATTTACATCATCCCAAATCACTTTTACTTGCTCTGATTCTTGTGTTGGGAACGTCACACAACCAGTTAATAACGTTGCTAATGCTGCACCAGTCATTAACTTTTTCATAATTTCATCGCCTTAGAATTAAATAGACTGCGGATTCTATTTATCGTTTAAGCAATGAACAACAAAAATTTTTTATGCTTTACACAAGCATTGATTTTCTTGATGCCTTTAATGCGCGAGCATCACGAACATTCAGCGTCATCAAGGTAAGATTGATGAAGCCAGCAAGCAACTCAATCCCCTGAATAATGTAGAACATGTAATCAAACTGACCCATTCCCGCTAAGTACTTTAAGTAAATTGCAGCAGGAACCAAAATCAGCAGACCATTCAAGGCAACAAAAGGCATGCGTTTTTTCTTCGCAGCTAAAGGCCCTTTTTTCACATTCGGTGCCATCTTAGCACCAGTAATTCCAGTGATTGCCATTAATGGTACGACTGCCCAAATCGCATAAGAAATATAGGTTTTGACGAACAAGATAGCTTGGTGATCACCAAATAATTCAACCAACACGGTGCTAATAAAAAAGCTCATGATGAGCAGATAGGCACTGATAGAGCTGAGTCGATGAGCTAGGCTGAGTGACTTTTTCATGGCGATATTCTCTTTTTTGATTTGATGTGAGTAGCGGTACAAAATAAAGATTACACAACAATCATTGCATACGCAACATTTGCATTAAAACAAATTATAAACCTGACTCGATATTTGCACATGAAGGTTTTAACTTAATGTTTTTAATGAACATTTACTTTCAAATAAAAACAGAGTTGTGATTGGATTTTGTGAAGGAATTGGAGTAAAACTGAAGGGTAGATGAAAAGAGGGACTGAATTTGGCTTCCAAAAATAAACTGATCCGCTATCAATGCACTGAAGTCGCAGATGTTTTCAGTAAAGAAGATGAGCTAATCAAACTCGTGCAGACAGATCAACTCTCTCAAGTCCTACTGTTATGGCAAGTGAAGAGCCCAACACTGGTTCTTCCGGCAGGAAAAAAGTGGCTAATTTCGGATGAGCTTGAACAAGGCCTTGAAGACACAAACTGGAAGCTATTCTCGAGAAAAACGGGGGGCGCACCAGTCCCACAAGTCCCAGGAATCATTAATCTCTCACATATTTATCATTGGCCAGAAGGTCAGCCATACGACATCAAAAAAGCGTATCTCGACTTATGTTCTGTCCTAGAGGTTTTCTTTGAACAACTCGGTGTGAAGGTTGATGTGCACGCAACACCAAACTCATATTGTGATGGGGACTACAACCTAAACATCAATGGACAAAAAGTGGTCGGAACCGCACAACGAGTCTTACTGAAGAAGGGAGGCGGGCAAGTGGTGCTCTCTCAGGCCTGCATTCTTATTGATGCGGACGTAGAAAAGATCGTTGAACCGGTAAAACTGTGCAATCAATTGTGCGGCCATACCGATCATATTCGCGGTGATGTTCACACCCCCCTATTTAACCATATTGAACAAAGACCGAGTGTGGATGCCTTGTTCCAGCTCATCACTCAAACTTTTTTAGATCGCGCCAAGCAAGACTAGACTCTCATAATAAGCTCTCATCTCTTTTGAGAGCTAATCACAGAGCGTGGGAAAGTCTCTCCGACACTGCATCTCAAATAGTGCTTTTGCTTATGTCGACCATAAGGGTTGAGCCTTATTTACCACCAGCACTATATTATATACCCAAGTGACTTCAAGATGCAGGATTCAGAGCGCTGTCATTGATTCGAGATCAAGGAAAACAACGCAGCGTAATAGCCAGCTCTTTCCAAGTTGTTTGACACAGAAGTCGGGTCAATGACACGCTCCCGAAGGGCGAGTTGTCTTGGTTTGTATACTTTGTTGCCGATTCTTGATTTAGGTCCACTAGACCTTTAAATCGCCGCCGCGTCTACAAACCAAGCCACTCTCGCTGAACCTAGCATCTTGAGGTTACTTGGGTATAAGTATTTAATGTTATAACCGAGATTAAATTCAATTATGTCTCAATCACTACACCTTAATTATTAAAGCCTACATTAACATCCTCTTCATTAAAGCTTGATAATACTTATATTGAATAATATTCACCTTATTTTTATGCAACTAATAACTACACATTATTTATATGGTTAATTTATTTAAATTTTTTAGCCACAATATAATACCAGCTTAATTAGTAACCGCTAATAGCTTATGTGACCGTTGTTCAACTTATTTATATATAAACTATCTAATTATAGAAATATTTTTACAAGCTATGCTTTCTGTGTATTTTATTCAACTGACAAATATACCAACCGCTAGTTATTTGTCTCACATATAAGAATATTTTACTCAAACCAAAACACAACAGGTAAAGAAATGAATACATTTGTAAAAGTTACTGCGCTATCTGCTATCACCTTTTCATCAATGAATGCTTTTGCCGTTAGCGATACTTTCGACGCAACGTTAGAAGTAAAACAAGCGATCACTATGACCAGAACGTCTAATCTTGATTTCGGTATTATCACATCAGACCGTACAACAGACGTTGTCATTGCCCAAGGTGATGCGGGCGCTGCAACATTCACTATCGACGGCGGCGCTGGCGAAGTGGTTGATGTTGCTATCTCTGGTACTAACCTTGTAAATGGTGCAAACAACGTTGCAGCAACCTTCGACTTCTCTCCTGCGTTGACACTAACAGGTGGAACTGCTGAGCTTAAAATTGGTGGCACAGCACAAGTATCAACAGCAACGCTTGTCGCAGGTACGTACTCTGCTAGCGTTCCAGTTGATGTTACTTACCAGTAATCAATAGTATTATTTAATGAAATGGCGGAAATGTTTTAATGCCGCCATTATCAAAATAAGAATATCATGCCATTAAAAGTCGCTTTTTATTTAGGGTTATTTTTATTAACTCATCAAAGTTGCTTGGCATTGACGATCGTCCCAGAAAATATGGATATCACTTTCCCAGGAATATATTTATCTGGACGAGGTCAAAATGCAGTTTCCAACCCAACCCACAGTCAACTTTACGTTGTCCGTTTTTATGTAGACGGTGAGCCGGGACGAAAAATTACCGTCACCGTACCTAACAACCAATACCTTAATCATGACAAATCATCTCGAAAAATTAAGGTTCGTCGAATTTTTTATGGGTGTGGTTTATCTAAACGCGGGCGCTCAAAAATAAACAGCAACGGAAGAAGCAAATTGTTGTGTATCGGCGCAAAAATTCGGATAGGCGCAAAATTTCCAGCAGGCAGCTACTCTGGCACCATTCCTTTTGAGGTTAATTATCGATGAAGCACCTAGTTCTATTACTCACGACAATATTTGTCTCATTCCCCAGCTATGCGCAATTGCTGATTGCTCCCACCCGTTTGGTGCTGAATGCGGATCAATCAGTGACAGAGAAGATCATCGTAGAAAACAACTCAGACAAACCCATTAGGCTTGAAATTAAGCCAGTTTATCGCCCTATCACTTCGAGAGGTGTCACCCGCACCGACAAAGACATCGCGCAAACAGAAGATATTGCAAAGTGGATCAAAGTATCTCCGCCGATCATTCGAGAGTTAAAGCCAAACCAACGACGTACGATTCGCTTGAGGTTTAGCGCTTTACCAGCAGATAAAGACAACGGCGAATATAGAGCTTACTTGTGGTTCTCTCCTATCACTTTGGTTCAAAGCCAAACCGCAGACGCTCAAAGCTCTGGGCCCTCTTTTGCTCTCGACTTCCGAGTAAACAGCTACATCCCAGTTTACGCACAACGCGGCGAGGTTCAACAAGACGTATCCATCCAATGTAAACAAGGTGAGTTACGCATCCAAAACAAAGGCAGATATCAATTTAATGCGATGCTCAACACCGATAATCATCAAGAGAGGCTGGTATTGCTTCGACAATCTGAGCTCGTGAAACGACTTCCGGCCAAGAGTAAGATTCTTATCATACAAGACGAACAATCACTACACGAATGCACCTTGTAACCTCCCTTACATCGATTCACGTGCTAAGCCCAATCTAACGAGAATGAGACTACGTTACATTGGGCTGTGCTTGTCAATGATCTTCGCCCTATCTTTTCCGTTATTCGCCAACGAACCATCGCAGTTAGCCTTGTATCCTGCTCACATCGAGGTTCGTTTGGGTAATGTGGGGGACAGTTTTTATCGTGTTATGATGGATGACGAGGAACAGCCCTACCTGCCTATCGAGAGCAGTATTGCTTACTTATTGGAAATGCACGGAAACTGCGTTCATAAGCGTTGTGAAATACACCTACCTCAAGACGTGGCACGAGAAACCCCCGCTTTCATTATCGACCTAAGCCGTCACGTATGTTACCGATCAAATTCAACGCAACAGCCTATCCAGATCCTTTTTTATGAAGAGGAATGGCTTATCCATTGGCGTAGCCTTAATGACTGCTTACCCGTTAAAGCTCGTTGGTATATCGAAGACTACCAACTCATCATCGACAAGGGCTATAAATCCCCCTCGGAATTAGAGGAGGAAATTCAAAAACTCAAACGTGATTCTCGAGATAGAGCCAAACGACTCGAACAGTTGACGCGACAACCCTCAGTCAGACCGCTATCAACGTTGGGCTTTTCCACTCGCCTTTCCGCAACCGCGTCATATGAGAGCGATAACAAGGAGGGAGGACACCTGCTCTCCGATTCTCTATTGAGTACAGAAAATTGGATTGGCCAAATGTCTGTAGATTCACGAGAAGATCATCCAGTGGCATACTACAACATCACAATCGCTCAACCAGACAACCACAACCGAGTTGAACTTGGACATGTGTTATTGGATGGTGGTCTCTACTCGAATCCTGTGATTCTCGAAAATGGCTTTCACTACTCCAACCACAAAACGGTGCCAAAATTTGGCAACCTTCAATTGGAAAGGACAACCCAGCCAAACATCAACATCGATCTTTTAGTCAACGGGGTTTATCAAAGCTCATACCGCTCTGATGATTTTGGTCGCTTTGTGATAGAAGAAAGTAACATTGCACCGGGCGATACTCTCACTTTCCGTTATTACTTGGCCAAAGGTGTTTGGCAGCAAGAGGAAGTAATTATCGCAGGTTTGGATGGTGGCTTCCTTCCAAAAGGGCAATGGGGGATAGATCTCATCGCCGACTTTGAAAAGGCAAAAGTTGGCGCAGGTATTTTGGAATATGGCATTGATGATTACCTCACTTTTGGCAGCACCGCGTTAATTGCAGAACACGACACGCTCTTGGCTTTCCAAACACGCTATCTCCCACGCCACTGGCTTGCAATGCATGTGGGCTGGATTCCTGAATTACAACGTTTTCCTATTGAGTTGGATATGCAGTTTGGTCGCACACAATCGTTAAGCTTAGAGCTCAACAAGACGGTGAATTTCACGCGGAATTCCGAGTTGTATGACGCTTTAAAATACAGCTTTTCAGGCCCTTACTATAACGCCTACCTTGATTTAAGACGTGAAGATGATAAGTACCAAATCTCACCTCAACTCAGTGCAAAAGTTGCACGTAACCTTTTTCTCCGCGTTGAATCCAATTACACACGCGACCAGATAGAAAATATCGACG
Organism: Vibrio sp. MMG023; assembly: GCF_021654215.1. NCBI lineage: Bacteria > Pseudomonadati > Pseudomonadota > Gammaproteobacteria > Vibrionales > Vibrionaceae > Vibrio > Vibrio sp. MMG023. Next base: position 312,122 of record NZ_JAKFZP010000004.1, read on the forward strand.
ACTTTTTACATACTATTGAGCTCGCCAAGAATGGCTTTTCTGATACCTCATGGCGTGTAAAAGGGGCATGGGATAAATCCGGTTCTCTTGAACAAACTGAAGCTTCGTTGCGAAATATTTGTACCGATTGCTGGATTAACTATGGGCAGTATTTTGAAGAAGTGATGTCGAACCTGTCTGCCAGTTATACCAATAACAATGTTGAATTATCCGCAACGTTAGAAGCACGCGTAAACTCAAACTTCAAAATAAAACTGTTCGGCAACCACGAACATTATGGTATTGAGCTTACTACGGAGGCCGGGATTCGCAGCCATTTCGACGACAACATTGCCGAAATATTAGATTGGAGCAAATACAGTTATGCCAAGCTTGTCGGCACCGTCGTCGATCAACAAGGCAACGTGATCCCAAATGTCAATTTGCGTGTGCTTGACCAATTCGCGATGAGTGATGAAAACGGCGAGTTTGTTTTCCATCAAGTTCCTGCCCACGATAACCTTTCTATCCATGTTGATGAGAGCGCCCTCGACCTCAACTTAACAACGCAACACAATCCCATTCTAGTCAATACTCGCCAAGCGGGGGTTACACAAATATCCGTGGTCTTGATCGCCTCTTTTGGTATTGATGGAGTAATCGAAGGCCCACTTGAAGACCACAGCTATCTCCATTTCAAACACATTGCCAACGATATGGAATTCTCAAGCAAAATAGAGAAGGATGGCTTTTATATGGTCGAAGGACTCACGTCCGGACTCTATCTTATTACTCTAGAAAACGGACAACAAAAAAGAATGATGCAAGCCCACCTAGACAATGAATTTTGGATAAGTGAGCTGAACTACCAAGTCTCTGACTTTCACTGAGACATTGAAAAACAACCAAAGCTTATGATTCAAAAGAAAAATATAGTAACAGCACCAATAAAGTCCCTCCTCCACCTATTTTAAAAACACAGAGAGGTCATCCCCAGCCGCTGTCACCGATTCGGAAGTGAGATCTGGATCAACTATTCATCGGTAACAGAAATAGTTGAAGCCGACGCCTAAAAGCCTCAGAATGGCGCACTTTTCGCGTCGCACATAAATTCGACGCCTTGTTATCTAACTCAACAATTGAGAATCATACATATGGGTTTTACCTCGTTAGGTCTATCTGCTCCAATCCTTAAAGCTATTCAGGAAAAAGGCTACGACACCCCTTCGCCAATTCAGGCTCAAGCAATTCCTGCAATTCTGGAAGGGAAAGACGTCATGGCAGCAGCGCAGACTGGTACGGGTAAAACAGCGGGCTTTACGCTGCCAATCCTAGAACGCTTGTCAAACGGCCCTCGCGTTCGTAGTAATCATGTTCGTGCACTTATTCTTACACCCACGCGTGAACTTGCAGCTCAAGTACAAGAAAACGTGTTCATGTACAGCCGTCACCTATCGCTAAACAGTGCTGTTGTGTTCGGTGGTGTTAAGATCAACCCACAAATGCAGCGTCTACGTAAAGGTGCTGACGTATTGGTTGCAACCCCAGGCCGCTTGATGGATCTTTACAGCCAAAACGCGGTGAAGTTCGACCAACTAGAAGTACTCGTATTGGACGAAGCGGACCGCATGCTGGATATGGGCTTCATCCGCGACATTCGTAAGATTCTTGATTTGCTGCCTAAGCAACGTCAAAACCTACTGTTCTCTGCGACATTCTCGAATGAGATTCGTGACCTTGCGAAAGGCCTTGTGAACAACCCGATTGAGATTTCAGTGAACCCTGCAAACTCGACAGCACGCACTGTAGAGCAAAGCATTTACCCATCAGACGTGAAGAAGAAAGCACCGATGCTGGTAAAACTGATCAAAGATGGTGATTGGAAACAAGTACTGGTCTTCACTCGCACTAAACACGGTGCAAACCGCCTGGCGAAATTCTTAGTGGACGAAAAGCTACCAGCGGCAGCGATCCACGGTAACAAGAGCCAAGGTGCTCGTACTAAAGCGTTGGCTGATTTTAAATCTGGCGAGATTCGTGTGCTGGTAGCAACAGACATCGCTGCACGCGGTATCGATATTCCTCAGCTTCCTCAAGTGGTTAACTTCGAGCTACCAAAAGTGGCAGAAGATTACGTTCACCGTATCGGTCGTACAGGCCGTGCTGGTGAAGTGGGTAAAGCGATTTCTCTAGTGTGCGCACTTGAAGCATCAGAGCTTTTTGCCATCGAACGTTTGATTCAACAACTGCTTCCACGTAAAGAGCTAGCGGGCTTTGCACCAACCAATGTGGTTCCAGAATCTAAATTGGATACTCGCCCAATCAAGCCTAAGAAACCGAAAAAGCCTAAGAAGCCAAAAGCAGAAGGTGAAAACAGTCAAACCGCTGAGAAGAAAAATAGCGGCGGTAACAACAAACCAAAGCGTCGCTTCAACAGCGACAACAAAAACGGCAAAGGTGAAGCAGGTAAAGGCGGCGCTGGTAAACCAAAAGGCAATCGTGACGGTCAAGCTCGTTCAAACGGCAAGCCAAGCGGTAACAAGCCGAATAGCAACCAGTCTGGAGCGAACAAACCGGGCGCAAATAAAAACGGTAACGGTGGCAAACCATCAGGTAACCGCAAGCCTAACAGCGGCAAGCCAGCTGGCGCAAAGCCTTCAAACGGTAAACCGTCAGGCAACAAGCCATCAGGACAACGTCGTAAGCCACGTCCGCAAACTGCTAAGTAATTAGATACCGAGTTAAAACGACAAAGCCGCTGATAATACCAGCGGCTTTGTTTTATCCAGCGCGTTTGGAATCTACTCGCCCAAAAGCAGGAACGCAGTCGTTATAACTAGTTATACAGTCGCTTTGAAACTGTTCTCTCCTTTTATTTTTGCGTAAAATATGCCCATAAAGTAAAAGGAATACCAAATGAAAAACAGATGGTTAGGTATGGCTTGTGCGCTTCCTTTATTAGTTGCGTGCAATAGCGAGAGTTCTGCAATTGCGCTGTCTAGCGAGACCGTTTCACAAAAGCAAATCGATACGATAACGTCGAATATCAATGAGCTTTACCCAGAAGCAACTCCAGAGCAGAAGCAGAAAGCGGCAGAAGTGGTGGTACGAGCGATCGAGAACATGGTGTTCGTCGAAGGTGGCAGCTTTGATATGGGAGATTTCAAGATGGATTGTGATTTCCCAACGAAAACTGAAAACCGTTTAGATTGGTCTCCAGATGCGCAGTGTTTAAGTCATTTTGCGAGTAGTATGTTTGGTGCTCAGTACTTGCACAAAGTGACACTCGACTCCTATTTGATCTCAAAATATGAAACAAGCTTTATGGATATGGAGTGGATGCGCCAGATTAGTAACTTACCCGTCGCGTTAACCAACTTCGTTAGTGTTATTCCTTTAAAATCTAAACCTATGAAGCGCACTGATGAAAAATATAAAAAAGCTATTGAATACAACTTAAAACACAACGAGCCTGCATATACAAAATCTTGGCAAGAGGCAAAGGATTACTGTCAGTGGTTAGGCAAAGTTTCCACTTTAGAATTTGATATTCCGACTGAAGCGCAGTGGGAGTATGCAGCAAGGAGTCGCGGACAGCATTACTATTATGCAACCAATGATGGTTATCGTTCTCTAACTGAAGGACAATATTTTGATCCAGATATGGGTAAATATATAGATATACTCCCTTCAGAAGTAAATAGTAGTACGAGTAGTGAAGAATATATTGCTCAATGGCCAGCTAATCCACTAGGCATTTATGGAATGAGTAATGGTATTTCTGAGTGGGTTAATGATTGGTACGAAAAAGACTACTATCTACGCTCCGCGGAAAGGAATCCCGTAGGACCAAGTACAGGAACGCAAAAAGTCCTACGTGATAATAGGAGTAACAAGATGACCTTTGGTCGCTACGGAGAGAATACTCTTCTTGAAGCTTACTCCCCAACCCACAGCTTCCGTTGTACGATTCACGATTCAAAACCGATTTCCAAATAATATTGGCCCGAAAGGGCCAATATTTAAACGTATTGGTTAGGAGTAGAGCCACCGTAGATTGATGCATATTGCTGATTTACATGAGCTAGCTTGCGTGCAAAGGCTTTACCTTTGTAAGGATCAAATGGGATATTTGCTACCTCTTTAATTAAGTTCTTTTCAGCTAATGATGCCACCCACCTATTAAACTCATTTTGCTGAGAGCCATCAAGAATGGCATTTAGACGTTGGATGTTATTAAAAAGAGTATCCTCCCCACGTTCTTTTTCTCCCTTTTCATTCATTCTCGCTAAGATCTCTTCAAACTTGTGCCAGCTGTAAGTACTTTGTGACAGCAGAGTGCAAATAGCGTCTTCTTGCTTTTCTTCCCAATTTAAAAGAAACGTTCGAGTAAGAGTATCTAGCATTCGGCCTATTGCTTCCGGCGGAAGCTGATCAAACGGTACACCGCTGCGTGTCGATGTGTTTAAAATCCTATCGGAAAGAGTGGCGGCTTCTTTTTCAAGAGCTAGGGACTTTTTCCTCTCAGTCTTTATAAAATCAATACTAGCTTTCCCAGCAGTAACTGCCATTTTAAGGGCATCATCTGGAGATTTGATAAAATCAGCGGCAGTAAATGCAAAATAAGCAGCATCAGCCAAGTATTCATATGCTTGGCTATTGATGTTCTTCAGCATCCGGTAATCTACATACTGAAGTCCTTGCCAGATTACTTTTGTGAGGTCCCAGATTTCTTGTGCGTTGATAGCGACCGAAAAACCGCCACCTCCACCAGCTCCCCAAACCAGTTTGGCTGAGATCTTAAGGAAAAACTGTGCTCCATCTAGATAGATCTCAAAATCTGCGTTATAACCACCACCAACGGAAACATTACCTTCGGTCTGAATTTCAGCCAAAGAGTTAAAGTTTGTGATTTGATCTATTTCTGGCGCTTTCCATTGAACGCCACCTGCAAACTCACCACTTAACTGGCCACCACCAAAAACACTGGCCTTGATGCCAATCCGACCACCTCCTGCATTGCCCATACTGACATGGGGATCAAACAATATCCCAACATCATCACCTGTTTCCGGTTCTCTGTTACTGGCATCGCCTTTTACTTGCGCAACTACGCCCACAAAGCAACCCACTTTCATTTTGGCATTAAAGCGGAAACTACCAAAGGAGTGCACGGCTGATTGACCATTCGCATCGGTGTAGTTTAGGCATGGCGTATAACCCGCATCGCTAGGTAAGAAGACTTCTGCCGTAATGGCTGCTTCAAAGGCTGAAAAACCCGCAGAAGCACCTACACCTAAATCTACGTTTCCTTTCGCATTGCCGTGCTCGTCTTTCTCAAACGGGTTTAACTCAGCGTCGATAGCCGCTTGCATTCCCCAGCGACCAAGTTGCGCCTCAGAACTCACCGCAAACATTGTATTGCCTTCATCGTCGCGTAAGAGTGTATCCGTCGATTTCCATTCAGCAATTTTTCCACCGGGCGCCTGCCACTTCGCAAGATTGGCTTTAATATCAGGAGCAAACTTTTTCTGCTCAAGGTCGCTGGTGATATCGTCAGCGATAGCTTTACCAAATTCTTTGATTTTTCCCGTACGTAATGCTCGGTTTGCGTTGTTAGTATTCGAGGTATTTCGCCAACTGTTACGAACGGTCGTTTCCTCTTGAAAGAATGCTTCTCGAACATAGGTGTAAACGCCGCGATTAATCGAGTACAACTCTCTGACCCCAGTATTTGTTACAATGCCATCCAATGCTCTCTCTTTTACCGCCATTTTTTTAGCATCAACAGGCTTGCCAGAAGAGCTCTCTTTGGTTGGTGGAACTTTGGCCATTTTTTCCCACTTCGCAAGCTCTTTCTTAAGGTTTGGTACGACTGTCGCAGTCAAACGCTCTTTTAGCTCAATGGCAGAGCCTTCAGTGCCAAACCAGTTTGAGTATTCCTCAATGTAGCGGATTCGCCTTTTTAGCTCGGTTACTTTAGCGTTAGCCATTCGCTGGTTTTCTAAAGCTTTTTCTCTCTCAACCTTTTCTTTTTGAGACTGTTCTGCTTTGACACTTGCTGGATTTTTACGGCTGGGATCTGGCAATATGCCTGCGTATATCAGGTCGGCGCATAAGGCTTCTCGCTTTTGAGTATGCTTTTCCAACTCAGCCCATGTTTCTTTACCCGTTGGAGCTTGATTGACTAGGTCACTGTAGCATTGAAATAACTTCGTCGTTTCTTCGATTTCCTTATCAAGCTTTTCCACCGATTCTTTCGTTAGGCAATAGAATCGGTTCGCTGATTCACCCGTGGCAAAAATGATATCTTCAATTTCCTTTGGTTCACACAAAGGCGGCGCCACAATTGTCCCTTTCTCTTTTGGACACATTTTGGCGATTGGCTCTACCGGAAACTCGACAGGGGTAGGATCTTCCTCTTCCTGACCAGGAAGGATTAAGGTATCGCCAACTTGGATTAAATCAGGATTTGGTTGGTACTTGGGGTTTAGCTCTAACAAGATGTTGAAGTTAACACTTTGTTCGATACCGATGCCAATAAGGGTGTCACCGGGTTTAATTACGTAGGTTTTGTTACTCATGAAACGCGTCCATTACCATTGCTGCGCAATGTTTTGCATTGTGCTCAGTTGTTCTTGCGAGAGTGTCCAAGGTTGAATTGACGTAGTAGCCTCACTAGCGTGGGATAAGTTAATACTTAGCCATTGTTTGCTATGCCAATGTAGAGATGAGAGTAAAGGAAACATTTGTCGTCGCTCCTCATCACTTAATGCTGCCATTAAAGGTACTAGAGTTCTGGGCTCATAAAATCGAAACAATGCTTCTCCTTGATTGCGCGACACAAAGAGACGCTGACGCAATGAGGCTGCGACCTCCGAAGAAGAGTGAGATGGCGAACTCCAAACCAAACAACCACAAGGTGTCTGGCTCATCTTAGCTACGCATGCCTGAAGTGCCTCTTCTGATGACCCGATAGAAACTAAGACAGGCCCCTCATTGAGGTGTGATAGACGAGTACCAGCCATCAACGGGATAACCTCGAATGACTCAAGATGCACCTCCAATTTCTTTTTCCATTCAGGCCAAAGAAGAGGTTCGATAATCGCGTACGCTTGTTGATTCGTAATTAGGTTCGGTTGGGTATTACCTTGAATTCGCCAGTTTGGATTTAGCTGTGTATTTGACATGTTTTACCGCTCCCACAATCACACAGTTCTTGCATTAAGCCACCGTCTTCAACAAACCCTTTATAAGCGGCCGGAGACATAACAGGTGGTGTTTTCTTCGCTATAGATAATCCTTTAGGACGCCTTGTAGAAACGCTGCTGTTGCCGTTTGCCGCGCCGCCCGGGTTGATGTCTACTTTTCCACCCGTTGCGGTGACACTACTCGCACCATCAATGGTAATGGAGGTGCCGTTTAAATGGATGTTGCCGCTGCTCTTTAGCACTAAGCTGGATGCACCAACGAGGAACTTGATTTCATCCGCTGAGACCACCGCCGTTTCGCCATCAGAGCGGATAGAGGTGTTACCGTTCACTTCGACACTGAGGTTATTGCCGATGCTATGTGTGTCGTCAGCCCCCACATCAATAGAGCGCGATGCCATGATTACCGTGTTTTGGTCTTGCCCTACCTCCAGTGAATCGTCTTTACCAATCAAAGTTTGACGATTTTCGTCGATGTACAAGTCTCGGTTGTTGGCTATTTTCTCGGATTCATTCGCGTTGTAAGTGACGTGAACATCTTCCTCAACCTGCTCCATAAAGGTTTGCTTAGTGATGGAGGTTTTATGCCCATCAATCACTTCTTTACGGTCGCCTAAGATATTATTTTCTTGGTTGTTGCCGACTTTTAACTCTTCATCATTTCCGATGTCTCGATAACGGTTATTGAGCACTTTGGTCTTCATGTCTTTTTGAGCGCGGAAGTGAACCTCTTCTTGGTCACTCTCATCCTCAAAGTACATTTCGTTGTAACCTTCAGCCTTATGGCTTTGGGTTCTAAACACTGTGCGCGTTTTGTTTTCTGGTAATGGGTATGGCGGCGTGTGTAAACCGTTGTAAACCGCGCCCGTCACTAGTGGGCGGTCAGGGTCACCTTCTAGGAAGGTCACAATCACTTCATGACCAATACGAGGTAGATAGACTGCTCCCCAGTTGGGTGCTGCCATTGATTGACTGACACGTAGCCAACATGAACTATGCTCATCGCTTTGTGCGTAACGGTCCCAATGGAACTGAACTTTGATGCGTCCATATTCATCGGTGTAGATTTCTTCACCCGCAGGACCAACTACAACGGCAGTTTGAGGACCATCAACGACAGGTGACGCCATTTTAGGTGCACGGAATGTCACATCTCGTGGTAAGCAGACAAACTGATTGTGATAAGTTGTAGGCTCATCGCTCGACTCTTCCTCATGCACACGAGGGTTAAAGCCAGTGTGCATCACCGTCAACATGAGGTAATCACGGTTGATGCCTAAACGAGGATGCTGGCTGATATCGAAGCTGTAGCCTGCGGTGAGACGCATGATATCGCTCGCAGCTTCAATCTGATGGCTGTCCACTGTGTATTCGGACATCCACTCCGTTACACGCTGCTGCCCTAAGTCTGGTGAAGTATAACGGCCAAGATAGTCGTAGCGCTGCAAATCAAAGTTCGGGCCTTCATCCGCACTTTTTCCTTGTGGGATTTTCGGAGTGAGATAGTTGTAATCGCCATAACTAACGATGCCAGTGCGAGTACGATGCGTTTGTTCGAGGTCGAAGATATGTTCTCGATCTGGCGTACCACCACCTTGGGCATGATAAATCACAGGTCCTAGGTAAGAAGCATTAGTGGGTGAACTGATGAGCTCAGGTATCGCATCGTTGCTATCGACAATGACCATGGTATGCCCAGCTTCGCTATGCTCGAAATAATACCAAAGGCCATGCTCTGCCATTAATCGCTGCACAAAATGCTGGTCGTTTTCACGGTATTGGAGAACGTACTCTTTCGCTTCGTATTGCGCTGACAACTCAAAGCGGTAATCGCTCATGCCAGCGTCATCAAAGACCTGACGAATGATGTCGGGCGCAGCTTGCATCTGAAAGATGCGACAGTCTTGGCGCTGAGTGAGAAACCAGAGGTGTGGAACCAAGGTAATATGATAGCGCGAGAAGCGGCGACCAGAGCCTAAGTAACGAAGTTCAGAGATACTGCCGTTAAACTGGCGAGCCGTTCCTACACCTTGACCAAACAGGCTCAGGACGCCCATTTTTCGGCTTAAGGCTTCAAACGTGATGGCATCGTTGTCGGACAACACCGTCAGGTTCATTTCAAAGGGAGAAGAGACTGTTTCCGTAATCCGGAAGCTTTCGACTTTAAATGGACCGGAGAACCCAGAAACATAAAAGGTGAAATCCACATCATTTACCATACTGTTCGACTCTTATGACAATGAAGAAGTGTGTTAACACCCCTACAGACACTAAATTGGCCAAACTGTATCAAGTTATATGACGTCCATCACCGTGATGAATTAACAGATAATTTGCGCGTTAGACTAGGTATTTATTGGGGACAAATACACCAATCATCTGTGACACCAAAAATATGACTTTTTGTATGGTTATTTAATCGGTCATGTACCGATTTTGAATGTGTCAGTATGTGACGTAACTCGGCAAGAATTGTTCTGAAGCTTTGAACACGCCTTTAATTACTTACCACTCATCAGCAATCACATCGTAAACCACGTCGACGACTGGCAACGCCATTACGACAACAGCCCCTCACAATGAGGGGCTGTTTTTGGGTAGTATGCCGAATAGTAGGCTTAGATTAATGCCACTCCATTTCACCACTTAGCACTTTCGCACCCAATTCTAGATCGCCTTCTGTGGCAGCAAACTGAGGGTACTTAGCCTTCATCGCTGCCGAAATCTCGCTTGAAGATGGCTTGCTTAATTTTTCTAACGTCTGCTCAATATCTTCGATGTAGTTTATGGTGAATTGAACACCTTCCACACCTTTCGGCATATCACCTAGGTAGTGTCCCGGAATGACGTTTTTTGGTTTCAGTGCTTTCATGCGCTCCAGCGATTGGGACCATTGAGCACGCTCTTGTTTCGACTGAGTGTCCGCCATCCAAACATGAACGCCACTGTAAACCGATACTCCACCAAATACCGTCTTCTCCGAAGGTACCCAAAGGTAAGCATCATGAGTATTGATTTCTTTTACTTCAATGCGCTTACCTTCAAGCGTCAGAGTGCTGTCATTGAGTACAGTAGGCACAACAATTTTTGATGGTGCCCCCTCTTCCAAAATAGGTCCCCAGTACGCCAGTTTCGCATCTTTTGTTCGTTCGATATGTTTAACAACCGCTTCGCTCGCAACCACTTTTACATCAGGGAATGCCGCAACAATAGGCTCTAAGCCAAAATAATAGTCTGGGTCACCGCTGCTGATGTAAATCATCGACAGCTCTTTGCCACTCTTTTTAATCTGTTCCACCAACTTTTTTCCATCTTTGATGCTAAATTGTGCGTCAAACAACATCAGCTCTTTTTCACCAGAAACAAGCACAGAGCTTGCAGGAAAGATCGCATTTTCACCGGGGTTGTAGTGGGTAATCGTTAAGTCCGCAGCCGACACATAGTTCGATGCCGCTAGTGCTGTGATCAGTAGAGTAATTGAACGCTTATTCATCATCTTATTCCGTATTAGAGAACCAACTCATGTGGCTCGTTTAGTGTTGAGGTCATCTTATTTGATTGGTTTTAGATGAAATAGACAGCAAATTAACTTTCACTGTTGCGAAATCCGGACATATACTACGACAGTGATTTTCTTAAAGTGAAGCAGCAGAATGGACAGACTTGAGGCAATGAACGTCTTTGTCACGATAGTAGAGCGAGGAAGCTTAAGTGCTGCCGCTGAGCATCTCGATCTTTCGCGAACTAAAGTGACACGTTATTTAGGTGAGCTCGAAAAGTGGATGGATACTCGTCTGCTCCACCGCACAACTCGAAGCCTCAGTTTAACCAGTGCAGGGAAAGAGACGCTTGAGATTGCACGAGAGTTACTTGCACTTGAAGAATCCCTAAGCGGAATCCGAAACCAAAATCGAGTGAATCTAAAAGGTCAATTGCGTATTACCGCTAGCTATTCCATTGTGAGTAGCTTCCTAATTGACGCAATCACAAGCTTTGTTGAAAAGTGGCCTGATGTGGCGATTGATATTGTGTCGACAGATGAAACCATAAACCTCGTGGAATCACGCATTGATCTTGCCATACGCATCACCAATGAGTTGCCTGCTAATGTCGTAGCAAAGCAATTAGGTGAATGCCGCTCGGTGATATGTGCGTCCCCCAAATATATCGAACAAAAAGGCGCACCATTAAACGCCCAAGACCTAGGACACCACAATTGTCTTTCCTTTAGCTATTTTGGTCGTTCTGAGTGGATATTCTATGGACCAAACGGTGATGAGTCAGTCTCCATCAAAGGCAATATCAGCGCGAATACCCCAGAAGTACTGCTTGCTGCCGCTTTAAATGGTAACGGAATCAGCTTACAGCCCTACCCAACTGTGAAGGATATGCTCACTGAGGGTAAGTTGATTCAGCTGTTACCGGAATGGCACCCAAAAACGTTAGGCGTTCATGCCATCTATGGCACACGTAAACAAGTCACACCGTTATTAAGAGCCTTTATCGACCATCTCTCCATTAGCATGTCGGAATCCAAGCGTTGGTAAGCACTTTTCTGAGCATTCACGTCACAACGAACATCCAGTGGTTACTTAAATAGAAAGCCGCTGGATAAACCAGCGGCTTTTTCTCAGAACTTCAATTCACGTTATTGAAGCGGTGTGATGCGGATATCAGCAATCTGCGCTTCATTCATCTCGCCATCTACGCCACCTGAGTAAATGTAGGTTTCATTAGATTTCAAGTAACTCATATTGAAATGATCTTTGAGAACCAGTCGGTATGATTTGCCTTGCTCTAGAGAGACTTCAATCGGTGTTGAGTAACGCATACCTTTGTTCTCACCAATATGGCCCATTTGAATGTAACCTTTACCAACTGACTGACCAGAGTCGTCGAGAACTTCGAGCTCTTTCACTGCGTTAGTAATACCGGTGTTTAGTTGGCCTAGGTTATTGTTATACCACGCCGCCAACTGGTATCGCCCGTTGGTAGGGACGGTGAAAGCACTCAGACCATTTACATCACCGCTATCTTTGCTGACAATGACTACCGATACATCGTCTTTTAGCGGTTGGTAATCACCCTCGAGTTTGACGCGAATATCTTCGCCAACACAAACAGGTTCACTTGGGTTAGAACGGAAGCCTTGTTCATTAATACTCTCTGCCAAATAACACGCATAACCGCTTAAGGTATCGCTGTACTCTTTTCCGTTAACATTGCTTTGGATCAGTTGACCATTGCGGTACAAGTTAATGTTGTAGTCACTCGTTACACCAATCGTCACATTATTGTTAGCGCGAGCGACATCGAGCTTGGGTTCTTTTGGAGAAAAGACTTTTTCACTTTCCGTTGCGTAAGGTTTGACTCCATCAACCACTTTTATACTGCTGTCGTCAGCAACAAGACTACCCAAGGTGACTTGGTAGTGACCATTATCATCAACCGTCACCTCTTCCACTGGATAGTAACCGTTTGACTCATCTTGTACTTCTGGCAGGTGAACCGTCACAGAGTAGCTTTTACCCTTGAAGCTAAAGTTCTCCAATGTAATCTGATCTGATTGAGCAAAAAGTTGATTGCGAACCCATCCTGTAATGAACGGTTTCACTTCCAATTGCCCTGTTTCAGTGTGTATACCAAAGATAGTTTCGACCACCATATTGAGATAACCACCTACCGACCATAGCTGGCGCTGGGAGTTAATTACTGGGCCATCAAGAGAAGCATCTGCACCATGGTCGCTATGAATAATGAACGATTTGCCAGACAACCACTCCAAGTTTTCCATATTCGATAAGTTGGTTGCCGTACCACGAACTAAAGATTGAATCGCATTGTTCGCCGCTTCTACGTTTTGAGTTTGATGTGCAGCGCGCAAGCTATATGCGGTGACAAATGGCCAAATCGCACGGTTGTGATAAACCGGAACACCTGGCTGTTGAGGGAAGTAAACTGGCACACCAAACTCACTATGAGGGTAGTTTTCCATAATTTGCTTCGCTTGAGCATCACTTGCAATGCCACTTATAATTGCAAGCGCTTCACCTAGCATGTCATATTTATCGACCGCAATATCCTGCCCATTGTCAAACAGGTAGCTGACGTACATACCACGCTGTTCATTCCAAAACTCAGTATTGATTGCCGTTTTTAACTGCTCAGCCCAATCTGCGTATTTCACCGCGTTTTTTGAGTCAAATTGTTCTGCCAACTTCGCCGCTAATCGCATTGCTCGATAGTGAACCACGTTAGTAGACAACGCTTTGCTACTACCAATCGCATTAACATCATCAGGCGTCCAAGTAGAATATGTCTGTTCACGCCAATCCAAGAAAGACTGTTCTCCCGTGTAAAGGCCTGAATCTTGATCAAACGCCGCTAAACGGTCGGCTTCTAGCGTGTTGCTAACTGCGTTGTAAGCACGCTCTGCAAATTGGTTGTAAGCTTCGCCATCCAGTGCCGACAGTAAACGTTCTGCCCCTAAGGCCCATGTTGTTCGATCGGTACTGATCGGCCAACTGCCACCAGTGCCTGTATCTTGGACGATTTGCTCACCATCGTATTGTTGATCTGTTGAGTCACGGAACGCAGATAGTTTGAATTCCAAACCGTTTTCAACACGCGTAGGATTCATCAACGCAAGGGAAAGGTCGGCCGCATATGCCAAATCACGAGTCCAAACGTAATGCCACTTGGCACCTGTCTCAAACACTTCTGCCTTTATTGGTTTGTTGTAGTTGTAATTGCCGTCTTTGATCTCAGACACCGCAAGTTGATCGAGCTCTTTCATCGTCAAAGCGAACAGTGCATCAAACGCGAGATCGCCAGATACGACGCGAGGTCCTTCTTTCTCCGTAATCACCATGCCTTGATCCAGAGCGTCTCGCAGTTCCGTCGTGGTAGAGATGCCAAATTCACGCAGATCTGCTTTAGGGTCCTTGACTGAAAATGTCACTGTTTCATTGCTGTCATCATAGTTTCGGAACAGTTTTAGTTCTTTATTTTGATGCCCCTCATGCACCATTTCAGGATCCAAAATAGCATCTGAGTAATACTTCTCTGCCTCTTCCTGCGTGGCTTTTGTTACGGTCATCGTCGCGCTGCTTTCATCCGCAAAACTCACAGAGAACTTATAGTAACCTTTATCTTCAAACGTGATTTCCGAATTGCAGTCGTCATTCATACACGCTTCATTCGTTTCTGGTTTTGGTAAGTAGTCCTGAGCCTTATCAAACATCGCAGGCTGTTCAAAATGAGTGTATTGGATTTGCCAGCCAGGATCGGCAATCTTGAATTGGTTACTGCCTCGCGCTACACGCAACACGGTTTCATATTCATTGTTCCCTAAATAGTTCAGCTTCGCGTGTTCTGCAGTCCCCCAATCGCCATTCAATCCGCGCAAGTAAAGATCTTCCGAAATAATTGGTTTATCGACGATCTCCGTGGTATCAGAATCTGAACCACATCCAACTAATCCCATCGTTGCAGCAACAGCAAGCGCAATAAAACTTGGTTTCATGTTCATCCCTTAGATTGTTATTTTGGCGACAGTCTAAGGAACACGCTCTTCAGAGAAAAATAGGTAACAGCGCCAGCTTTATAGACAATATCTATATGTTGCTCACCAATAGTGATTTAGATCTATGAAACACTAATAAATTCAATTATGTCAGATAGCAGATTTGTGATTTATAAAAGAAATTGTGCACAATACCTTCAAGAAACCTTGTTTTAAAAAGGGGAATAACAATGGACAAATCTCTACAGCAATTTTTACTGATTGCTCGCTGTCAAAGCATAAGTGCCGCCGCAAGGATGGCCGGACTAAGCCAACCGACAATGACGAGTAATTTAAAAAAGCTGGAAGAGTCTCTTGGCGTCACACTCTTTGAACGCCACCAAAGCGGTATGGTTCTAACCGAATTTGGTCGTATTCTCTATCGTCATAGCGATGCGATGCAGCACGAATACAATCAAATGATGCAAGGCATTGAAGAGAGGAAGCAGTATCAAGTCGGCAAAATAAAAATAGGAACTGGAGACGCGTGGTGGCCTTTGTTCGTAAAGCAAGCCTTAGATAAACATTTGTCTCATCAACCATCCGCATCTACACACGTCGAATTTGGCAATCATTTAGGCTTAATGGATTCTTTGATTAATGAGCAAATTGAATTCTTCATTGGTCATGAAATTGTAGGGTTGTCGTCAAAGTGTGATGTTACTTTTATTCCTTTATTTCAAACTGTTGACGCCTACTTTGTCTCTCCCAATCATCCACTTTTAGGTAAAGTAGTGACGAAACAAATGCTCCATGAATACCCCGCCCTATCCGTCACCTATGATGCAAAAAAGTTTAACCATGTTTTAGACAACCCAATTCCCAAGCAAAACGAAAGGGAACGTCAGCAACTTGATAACCGCCCAACTTACGAAGTCGATTCGTTACTTGCGAGTATTGATGTACTAAAAAGTGGCATAGCGGTGATGTCTTATACCAGCCACCTGAGCGACTACTTACAATCGTTCGGGTTGAAAATCTTAACCGTGGATTCACAGCCTAAGCCGGGTACTGTCGGCATCTATCGCCATAGAATGGAAACCTCGGAATCTCACTTGGCTTTGATTGCACACATCACTAAGTTAGCGCAAAATTTAAGCTAATCACTATTGAGGTAACCCAATGACATACGATGAATTTAATCAATTCTGCGGCTCATTCGCTGCCACTTCCCACGTTGTTCAGTGGGGCGACGCGCATGTTTGGAAAGTCGGTGGAAAGGTGTTTGCTATTGGTGGTTGGAGTAAAGACAAGCAGCCTGCATTTACGTTTAAGACTTCCCCTTTAAACTTCGACTTTTTAAGTGATTATGAGGGCTATATTCCTGCCCCTTATTTCGCAAACCGTGGAATGAAGTGGATTCAGCAAACGGAAACCTCCGGACGCCTAGACGAAGAGCTAAAGTACTATTTGTCAGAATCTTATCGATTGGTTGCACTTGGCTTGAGTAAACGAAAACGCGATGAACTCGGCATTGAACTGCCACCAGCGAAGTAATGCCGATGCTTGAAGATAAACTTGCTCAGTTTTTAGCAGAAGATCCACTTCGCATTCAAGCATTGGAGTGTGTTCGATCACTGGCTTTGCCAGATTGCTACATTGCTGCGGGCTTTGTGCGAAACTTAGTTTGGGATCACCTTCACCAGAAGAAAAATCCAACACCATTAAACGATCTTGATGTGGTTTATTTCGATCTGAATGAGTTGGACGAACAAGCCTACCTCAAATACGAAGCTCAACTAAACGCCTTAATGCCAGAGCTTAACTGGCAAGTGCGCAATCAAGCAAACATGCACCTAAGGAATGGTGATAAGCCATACCAAAGCACCTTAGATGCGATGAGTCACTGGCCAGAAAAAGAGACGGCGGTCGCTGCCAGATTGAACGAAAAGAATCAGATAGAGTGCATTTCAGCGTTCGGATTTGATTCTTTGTTTGAAGGCCAGATTACTTACAATCCCAAGCGAACATTAGCGCTGTTTCAATCTCGGGTAGAATCCAAAAACTGGCTAATCACATGGCCTCAATTACAGGTTGCCGTCTAAGCCTTGCTTATTCCGGAAACTGGCTATGGAAGCGCTCAATCAAGAAGTCCAAAAACAAACGAAGTCGCTTGGGTTGATACTGGCGGCTCAGGTAAATCACGTTCAAATCTGCGCCTGCAGAAGAGGTCGATGCGTTGAAGTTCTTCATATAGCCATTTAACACCGTCACTAAACGCTGCTGTTTGATGTCTTCTTGCACATCGAGAATCGATTTCAACGCAATCCCCGCCCCATCTAACGCCCATTGACGAATCACTTCGCCATCATCAGAAAAACGCTTCGGTACGACAGTAACAACATTGTGCTGCTCTTCATCTTGAAAGTGCCACGTTTTCAACTCTTCATTGCTGCGAACCATGGCTAAACAATCGTGCTGTGCTAAATCTTGTGGCGTGATCGGCGTGCCTTTCTTTGCCAAATACTGAGGAGAAGCGCAAAGCATTCGGCGACTGGACGCCAGTTTGCGAGAGATAAGGTTGCTGTCGGCTAGCTCTCCATATCGGATAACAATATCCAAACCGGACTCCGCCAAGTTGGATAAGTTATCGTTCAAATACAGATAAGGGATCACATCAGGATAGAGCTGACTAAATTCCGACAGTATTGGCGAAATGTATTGCTTACCAATATCACGAGGAGCCGAGATTTTAAGTGTGCCGCGCACTTCTTTGGTGCCAGTTTGGAGCAAGTTCTCCGTCTCTTTAACGCTGTCGATGATTTCCAAGCATGCCTGATGGTACATAGCGCCAGAGTCCGTCAGTGAGATATGCCTTGTACTGCGATTAAGTAATTTCACCCCATAGCGATCTTCCAGCGACTGCAATCTTGCCGTTACTGTTGCTGGCGATAAGCCGAGCTCTCTACCAGCCGCCGCCAGCCCTTGGTTCTTCACTATGCTGACAAACAGCGTCATATCCGAAAACTTGTCCACATTCCCTCCTAAAACCTCATTATTCGACTGAACTGAATAATCAATTCAAATATTACCCAATTATCAAATTTCTTCCAATCAATATACTGGCTCCAACGAAACGAGATTGGAGAAACAAATCATGAAAACAGAAAAAACTGTCTACGTCGTACTCGGTGGCACATCAGGTATTGGTGCTGAACTTAGCCAACAACTTGCAAACGACAATGCGGTTGTCCACGTAGCAAGCCGCAAAACAGGGCTAGACATCAGCGATGAACAGTCGGTTTACCACTACTTCGAAACCATTGGTGCTTTTGACCACCTGATCGTCACAGCAGGTTCTTATGCTCCGGCAGGCAAAGTGATGGACGTGGAAGTTTCCCAAGCAAAATACGCTTTTGATACCAAGTTTTGGGGCGCCATCAACGCGGCGAAACATGGCGCACGCTACATCAAGAAAGGCGGATCAATCACGCTAACTTCCGGCATGTTATCGCGCAAAGTTGTTGCTAACACCTACGTCAAAACTGCCATCAACGCGGCCATTGAAGCGACCACAAAAGTGCTAGCGAAAGAGTTGGCTCCTATCCGAGTGAATGCAGTCAGCCCAGGTTTGACTAGAACTGAGGCGTATCAAGGCATGAGCGAAGACGATAGAAATGCCATGTACCAACGCACACAAAATAGCTTGCCCGTAGGCAAAGTTGGCGAAGCCAGTGACGTTGCAAAAGCTTACTTACTTCTGATTGAAAACAGCTACATGACTGGCGCCGTGATTGATGTTGATGGTGGCGCACTGCTTGGCTAACAGCACACGCTTAGCTAACCGCAAATAAAAACAAGGTGCCAGAGCAAGAAAAAAGCATGGCACCAATGGGTTCAAACGAAATAAAAAAGAGACTCCCCCATGAATAAAGAAAAAATGCCGCTGCAGGTATGGATTTTAACGCTTGCAGCTTTTGCTATCGGTACCGCGGAATTTGTTATTGCAGGAATCCTACCTCAAGTCGCCAACTCTTTGTCCATCACGGAAGGGCAAGCGGGTTACCTAATCAGTGCCTACGCACTTGCCATTGTGTTCGGCGGTCCGCTGCTTACGATTTACTTAGCACGCTTTAACAAGAAAGCCGTACTGGCTGGGCTAATGGTGCTGTTTATTCTCGGCAACGTATTGTCCGCTTTTGCACCTAACTACTTTGTGTTGATGGTCAGCCGAGTGATCACGGGCTTGGTTCAAGGCCCTTTCTACGGTATCGGAGCCGTGGTCGCGACCAATTTGGTTTCAGAAAAAATGGCAGGCCGTGCAGTCGGACAGATGTTCGCGGGCCTAACACTGGCTAACGTTTTAGGTGTGCCTGGCGGTACTTGGATTGGCTTGCAATTCGGCTGGCACACCACTTTCTTGACCGTTGCCGCTTTTGGTTTAGTGGCTCTGTTCTTCATCACTTCAGTGATCAAATCGACTGGTCATGGCGAAGCAAAAGATGTCAAAGCGCAATTGGCTGCGTTCAAAAACCCAATGCTACTTATCAGCCTTGCGATCACCGTATTCGCTTGGTCGGGGTTTATGACTTTGTATGGTTACATCGCCCCTATCGCCATGCACATCACTGGCTTTGGTGAAAGTGCCGTGACTTGGATTTTGGTTATCGTTGGCGTCGGTCTGATTGTCGGCAACACCATGGGTGGTCGCTCATCAGATAAAAACCTACAAAAAGCGTCCATGTTCTGGGCTATCGCGATGATTGTGTCACTGGTACTGGTCGGCCTAGCTGTCGACAGCAAAGTTCTGTTTATTGCCACCGCCTTTGTATTTGGTATTGCGTCATTCGCTAACGTGCCAGCAATGCAGCTTCGAGTAATGAACCACGGTGGTGAAGGTCAAGAGCTAGCGGCGACAGCAAACATCTCTGCGTTCAACTTAGCCAATGCCTTTGGCGGTTTCTTAGGCGGCATGGTGCTCGATAGCCAAATGGGCGCAGGCATGATCCCTTACGCAGCCATCATTGTTCCACTGATTGGTTTGCTATTCATCGCCAAGGCGAACCGCAAAGAACACAAACAAACCGACTTAGCGCCAAGCTTCAACAACTAATTTCATCCCTACTGGTAGCCCTGACTTAACGTCTCCCGAACAAGCGGGGCTGCCCAATACAAATCATCAGGAAAACACTATGAAACTTTACATTTACGAACATTGCCCATTTAGTGCTCGCGTTCGCTACGTTGCTGGCATGCTGAATATCCAACTCGACGTCATCAATATTGCTTTTGACGACGACAAAACCACAACAGACCTGATTGGAACCAAGCAAGTGCCACTTCTTATCAAAGACAACGGTGAAGCGATGGCAGAAAGTCTAGATATCATCGCTTACTTCCTTGAACTGGCAACATCAAGTGAAACAAGCCAACCATCTCAACAAGCGTTGGATTGGCAAAAAATCGCGTTTCTTCCACTGCAGAAGGTGGGTTACCCACGTTGGTCAAACATGGATTTACCAGAGTTTGCCACTCAGTCTGCACAGCTCGCTTGGCGCGCGAAAAAGGAAACTGAAGCACTCAATTTTGATGCACTTTTACAAGACACACCAAACATTGCCAAAGAGGTAGAAGCGCTCATCGAACGTGCGAAAAGTGTGTTGAATCTCGATTCCTACCAGCATGTGACTTTGGTAGACGAAGCGATCCTATTTTCTATTTTGCGCGGGTTCTTCAGTGCCACAGAAATCCAATGGGACAACGCCGTGAAAGATTGGATGGAATCGGTAAGCAACAAAACCCAAGTACCACTACTTAAGTAAGGAATCGATCATGAGCAAACTATTTGAACCAACACAGCTGAAACAACTAACTCTGCAAAACCGCGTAGCCATGGCTCCAATGACCCGAGCGCGCACTAGCCAACCGGGAAACATTCCAAACCAAATGATGGCGACTTACTACAAGCAGCGCGCTACCGCAGGGTTAATCATCTCTGAAGCCACCCAGATTTCAGACGATTCGCAGGGTTACTCATTCACACCAGGCGTCTACACTGATGAACAAGTGGCAGGCTGGAAAACCGTCACTCAAGCAGCAAAAGAGCAAGGCGCAGCGATGTTTTGTCAGTTATGGCATGTTGGCCGTGTATCACACCCAACATTCCAAAAAGGCGAACAGCCTATTGCCCCATCAGCACTAAAACCCGTAGAAACCCAAGTGTGGATTGCCGACGAACAAGGCAATGGCAACATGGTCGATTGTGTAGAGCCACGAGCGATGACTCAAGCCGATATTGACCGTGTGGTAAGTGATTTTGCCCATGCAGCGAAACGTGCGATTGAAGCAGGCTTCGATGGCGTCGAAATCCACGGCGGTAATGGTTACCTAATTGACCAGTTCCTACGTACCAATTCAAACCACAGAACCGACAACTACGGCGGTACTCGCGAAAACCGACTTCGCTTTTTATTAGAAGTGGTCGATGCGGTGAGCGAAGCCATTGGTGCCAACAAAGTGGGAGTACGACTCGCACCTTTCATCACTTTCAAGGACATGAACTGCCCAGACATTGTGCCAACCATTCTTGATGCATCGAAACAACTTCAAGCTCGTGATATTGCGTACTTGCACCTGTCTGAGGCGGATTGGGATGACGCACCAGTGATTCCAGAAAGCTTCCGCATCGAGCTGCGCGAATACTTCACCAATACGATTATCGTGGCTGGCAGTTACACCCAAGAGCGTGCCGACGAGGTGCTTGAGAAAGGTTATGCGGATTTAGTCGCGTTTGGACGCCCATTTGTGTCTAACCCAGATTTGGTGGCGCGCTTACAGCACCAACAACCTCTGGCAGAACTGGATAGCTCTACGCTTTTTGGTGGCAATGAACACGGTTATACGGATTATCCGGCGGTTGGTTGAACGGCTTTACCCGCCTCTGATAGCGATTCATAGCGTGCCGTATTTCTCAAATTAATCAGTTGTTATCCCATAAAGGGAAAAGCGCAACGCAGCTCAACGTTTTCTTCAGTTTGAGTGTAATAAACTGGCTGCATATTCAGAATGCAAATTTAGGAGAACGCTCGTGTCTGATGAAACTACAAAACAAGAAGTGACGGTTGTTGATATTAAAATGCCATTTATGTCGATGGTGATCTTTATGGTCAAGTTCGCTATAGCTTCCATTCCTGCGATGATCATTCTAGGGATCATCTTCAGCATTTTAGGGATGATATTTGGCGGAATGTTCGGTGGCATGTTCCACGGTTCTGGTCACATGTAAGCGCAATCACCGCTGATGTGGTTCTGTAAACTCGGCATGAAACCACGCTGTCTCTTTTACCAAAAAATCACTCCCTATTTTCTATTACTCGTTAAAAGTAGATAAAAAATGAGTAAGGGAGTGATTTTTAGATGATTCACCTTACAAGGTTTGCTGAAGCGCTTGTTTAAGTTCCGCCTCTGCTCGCTCAATCACTTGCTGAGCCTGCTCGCGTTGCGCTCTGCCTTCCTTCACTCGAGATAGTGTATTGTTCAACGTTTCTATCGTCAGTTGATTCACGGTCTCTAGAGAATCGAGATCGAGAATGCCACGCTGGTAGTTTTCTGCAATTTGTTCTTCTAACGCCTTCAGTTTCTCCGCGTTTTGCACATATTGCTTATTGGTGTAATCCTTCACCGCGCGCGTTACCTTCAACGCTTTCTCTTTTTCGTAATTAGAGATCGCAATCAAGAATTGGCGCTTCCACAATGGGAAGGTGTTGTGAACGATATCTTGAATGTCTTCCATCAGCATTTTATTGCCTTCTTGAGACAATCGAATCTGGGGCGCAGTTTGGATAGCAGCAAGGCGAGTAAGCTCAAGGTTATGCACGCGCTTTTCTAAACGCGCAACGGCTTGGGTCGCATCCCGATATTTCTGGGCATCCAACGCGTCGCCACTTTGCTCAGATTGTGCCAGTAAGCTTGGTAACACATTCTGAGTAAGCTGATTTAACTTATACCTACCAGCGGCGATGTACTGCTCTAATCCGCCAAGCAGATCTAAGTTATGATCATAGAGCGTATCGAGCTGGGTAATATCATGAGCCAACTTCATCTCTTGTGCTTCTAAACGCCCTGAAAGCTGTTCCAATTGGCTTTTCACTGAATCAAAACTTGCCGAGAATTTTTTGAATGAATCAAAAAGCTCACCGACTAGAGGAAGTCTCGATAACAAGCTGGTTTTGCCTAGATTTGAGAATTCAGCGCTGTCCATGGACGATACCATTGCATGCAAAATATCGCCCGCCTCACCGCTGTCGCGAACACGGACTTGCTCTAAGACTTCGTCAGAGAAAGCGGTGATTTTTTCTAGTGCTTCTTTACCAAAAGTGATCGTCGCTACACTGTCAAACGCATCAAATTGCTCTGCTAGCGCGACGATTTGAGGAGTAGCGTCCACCTCAAGTACCTGATGTTCAGAATTCATCAATTCGGTCATGGGATCTCCCTATATTTATGACGGCTTATGACAAGGGAACTTTTGCCATAACGTTTCAAATTGTCTTGAGAACGCAGAAACAAACCTGCGATCGTCGGTAAGCGTAATATCTTCCTGATTGTATTTAGAAGCACTGCGTGTCCAGTTAAAGCTGCCATTGACCAACCGCTGTTGGTCGAATATCGCGAACTTATGGTGCATATGATATCGAGTGGTATCAATTTTAACCGCCACACCTTGTGCTGCAAGATATTCAACATCACTGCCTTTATCGTACATTTTGTCGTTGTCGGTCACGATTCGGACCGCCACGCCTCTTTTATGCGCCGCAAGGATCTGATCGGTTAAGTCATTATCTGCAATCGTGAAAACGCAGATATCCACTGAATGACGAGCCAGTTTCAGCTGTTCAATAATGCCGGATGCGCACGCTCTACCCGGTGAAAACCAACTCGACGCGGTATCTGCCGAATTCGCACTCATTACATTGTCTAAGACTTTGACCACTCGCTCTAACCAGCGAACCAAAGCGGCTGCATCACCTTGGTTTTGTATTTCTTGTTGTACAAGCTTAAAGCTCAAATTCCGCAGGTACGAACGGTCTTCATGACTTAATACCGAATTCTGCAGCTCCGATTGGAGCTCTCTTCGCTCACTATCATCTAGGCGGTAATCTTGTATCGAGGCCTCCAACCATGCAGACAATTTCTGTCGATTCATTTAGTTGCCCTCCTGTTCATGGTTACCAAAGCGAGCAACGTGCTGATTCAGCATGGCAAGTTGCTGCACCACCTGTCCGGCTCTGTCTTCGGAATCACCCATCATTTGCTGACGCTGATACCCTTCTTTGATTTCAGACCAACGGGCTCGCTGTTCATCCGTCATGTCACCACGTAGCTCTGCAAGCTTAAGTAGGTTCTCTTCAGTGCCCGAAGCCAGCGTTTGCGCTTCACCCTGATAGTGATCTTGAAGCAGCGTGTTCATCTCTTGGTCGGTCATCACTGACGAGATTTTCTCCGCCAGTTTATTCATGTTTCGATACGAGCCTTGCAGCTTGAATGGCGGTTCGACACGATACTGATCCGCTGTTGCGGCTGACTTGATGTACTGCTGATTCACCTTCAGCACAATTTGCTGAGCCATGATCAGTTTTTGTAGGGTTGTCACGATCTCGCCAGATTCGATTGCTGAGTACGAATGGCTCATCTCACTCAGCGCGATGCTTTCTCCCTCTGCCATTCTGACAAAGCGGTACAAATCATTCAGATCTCGCGTTGCTAAAGGCGCAAGAACATTGTTGGAGGTGAGCGAGTTTTCGATAAAGCTTAAGTCGAAGATCGATTTTTGGTCAGACAGCATGTCACCGAGGTTGTAGATGTCCGCACGGTTAGCCAACATATCTGGGATTCGGAACGCTTCACCACTCTCAGTGTACGGGTTACCCGCCATGACGACAGCAAACTTTTTGCCACGCATGTCGTATGTTTTCGTTTTCCCTTTCCATGTACCTTCTATGCGGCGAGTACCGTCACAGAGTGAGATGAATTTCTGTAAAAATTCAGGATGGGTATGTTGAATATCATCCAAGTACAGCAACACATTGTTGCCCATCTCGAACGCGAGGTTAATTTTTTCAATTTCACGCGCCGCATTTTGATCAGGGGCGTCGGCTGGATCGAGGGATGTCGCTTGATGACCGATGGATGGGCCATTGATCTTCATGAACACCAAACCTAATTTGTGTGCAACATACTCAATTAACGTCGTTTTACCGTAACCAGGCGGAGAGATAAGAAGTAGCATCCCCATCAAGTCAGTACGCTTTTTATCGCCTAACGTGCCCATTTGCTTAGCAAAGTTGTCGCCAATAAGAGGTAAGTAACTCTCACTGATCAGCTTATTGCGCACAAATGACGTTAATGGGCGAGGTTTAAACTCGCTAAGACGGAAATCTTCTTTGGCAGAACTCAACAACTGGGTACGCTGGGATAGATAGGCTTCGAAGTTCGGAACTACCGAGCTTCGATGATGTTCGTTTCTTTGAATAAAATCATCCAACACGAGCTCTACACTGCCCTTGTTTATTCGAGTGTGTTCTCCCAATAACCCCTCGACATGACACACCAATGAAAAGTCGACACTACCTAGCCTTTGCTCAGACATGGTATTCACGACAGCAACCGTCGCCGCTTCGCATGCGAATGCCTGACCGTATTGCTTTTTCGCAGTGTACGCGCTTAACCACTGATGATGATCGTTAAATGATTCGGTAAAGCTGAGCGGTTGAGGTTGCCAGCCCAAACTGCGTCTGAATTGCAAATAATCTTCACAGAGAGAAAGAGAATCCTGGCTCACTTCAATTTGCCAATCTTGCTCACTCAATAGCTGCGCAAGGTAGTCAGCGGCTTCATGTTGATCATCATTTAGGGAATCAACCAGTTGTTTTTGCAGCTCTTGATACGCTTGCGATGCATTTAAATGCTCTCGCAATAACTTCGCGTTTTGCGCCTGTTGTTGATAGTGAACTATTTGGTCAGCATCTTGCTCTAATAGCCACAAGATGGCCTTCGATCGCGCGATTTGGCTGTAACGCAGTAACCCCGCTTGCTGATAAACAGGCAGCACTTTACGTAAAATGTTGACCGCATCATGATCGTGGATACCTTTGACATACCCTTCTCGATAACGTGGCGCCGCAAAGCGTTGAACGAGTTCATTCAACTTATCTTCTTTCAAAGCTTCATAAAGCGTTTCTAGGCTCTGCCCATCTTGATTGATAGAAGCTTGATGCAAGATCAAATACGCCAGATATTCCGCTCGATAGACATCTTCACTTTCTGAGGCTACGTCTAAACGAGAAACGGTTTGCAAGTCGAGGAATGCTTTATCTTCAACTGCTTGGTAAAAATCCGTACCGGAAATGTGTAACGCCAATTCACCACTTTGATCGACCAAACTAAGGTCAAGTGGTTGCTGGTTCACACTGAACCTATGCTTGCCCAAACGCAGAACGGTTCCACCTTTCTCGAAGATGTCTTGGTTATCACGTAGCGCACGCAAAGATTGGTCTTGAAGCGATTTCAATTTTGCGTCAACACTGTCAGCTTTCACAGTGTCGCCAAGCTCACGAATAGTCTGAGACAACTGTTGTAGCTTAAGTACCATTGCATCAGTAGCAAAGTAGCTATTTAGCCCTGCGACATCATCAAATCGTTCAACGCGCTTTTCTACGCTGCTCATAGTGACATTCGCCGCTTGGAGCAAGTTTTGAACTCGACGTTGTTGACCCGCTATGAGCTGTTGCTTGTGGTTATCCAGTGTCGATTGGATCTCATCACGCTTTGAATATATTTCGGTCAAAAACTGGTCGAAATCTGCAAAACGCGACTCTAACTTATCCAGTTGCCCAACGAGCTTGGCAAGCTGGGTATCACAATCATCTGGCGTTAACGCTTGCTCCATTGCACTACTCACCGACTGGCTGAGTAGCTTAAATTGAGCACTAAATTCCGCTTGAGCTTCTTCGCTTTGTAAGCCTTGAGATTTTGCTCTTAGCTTGGCTGAAACAGTGTTAAGCAGCGACGTTACTTCTGTCGTGAGGTCTAAGATCCGAGTTGCTTGTGTCGGGTCTTCGGTTTCGATGTCTGTAACTTCTTCCGTCACTATTTGAAGCTCATGACGAAGTGTTTCAACTTCTTCGCTTAGCTTCTGAATCTCCGCAGTTTTGCTCACTTCTTCGAGTTGTAACTCGATTTTCTGAATTTGCTTCTTGAACGGGACGTACGCTTTTTCATCCTGAAGAAGAGTGAGCAAGTGTAGGTTAAGTGATTCACGCTGCGCCTGTAATTCTTCAAGCAAACGGTCGACTTGAACCTCATCAATATAATGCTGCTGACGGAGCGACATAGTCACGCCAACTTGCCCTTTTACCTCACTAAGTAAACTCAGTAGCGTGTTCGCTTGCTCTTTGGGTGCCAGTTTGATTTTCCCGATAAGCTCGGAAACCGCAGATTTTTGCTTATCAAGACTGTTTGCTGCATGTTTTTGTAGCTGTTGAACTTTGGCAAACTCATCGATGATCTTATCGGTAGTCCCCATGAGTTCATTGATCGCACTGCCTATTCCACAAGCGTAATCATGATTGAGCCAGGTGTAGTGATCGAGCGTTGAACGACACTGCTTTATCAGTACCTCATAGGCCGCTTGAGTCACCTCTTCACTCTGTGCTAATTGGCAAATCGAAAGTACAGAAGACAGTGCTCGCACTAGCTCCGTATTACCAAGATTGAACAGTGGACTACTGCCTTGAGTTTGCGCATTGACCTTCGCATAGTGCTCTGGTGTAGAAAATGGCGTATCCCAAATTCTCATTGGGTGGATGGTAGACGCTTCTTCATTTTCTGACAGTTGAAAGACTAACCAGCGGCCATCTGGGTATAAGCTGTAACCGTGGCTTTCCATTGGCGCTTCAAATTTCTTTTCAATCAAGTTGTAGGTGTAGGCGATGTAATAACCTTCAACGGCGTTGAAAAAGATATAAAGAATGTCTTCACCATTCGGTGACGTGATCTGTTGGAAAAACTTGAGCTGGTCAGCTTCAAAGGCGAACTGTTTGTCTTCGCCATTAGATAAAACATAACCATTAGCGTAAAGCACACCATGATCTTCAGGTAACGTTTTTGCACTTGCCCTTAATGCATCAGCACTTACGACGGACTGATTCACTGAATTGTAGAGGAAGTATCGAGCGTGTTTTTCTCGGTTTGGCTTTACTCGAAGCGCGATTAAGTCTCCGACAAACGCGTAGTCGATCTGTGCATCAGCAACGCTTTGGTGAGGATCTTCAACGTCCTCTCTGTAGATACCTTTGCCATCTTTGGTGTTGTCTTCCACCTTGATGGTTAAGTCCCCACCCACACATTCAACAAACAGCTTATCTTGAATAGATACATGCGGATGATCGCCAAGCACATGATCATCTCGCGTTGTTGGGATCCAATCAAAATCATGTTGAGGAACACTGGTTAGCGCATTTTGCCCCAAAGAATCAATGTACTCGATAGAGTGGGCGTTGATCTGAAAACGAAATACTTTCCTGTCTTCCGGGCGCATTCCGATTTGGAAGGCGAGGTAAAGCGTGCTTTCTTGACGAGAGATTTGAGAAAGCCTCGCGTCTCGGTAGTAAGTAAACAGTTCCGTCAATTCATGGGTAAAACGAGAATCCGATAAAAAACTGGATTCAAGTGGAAGGCGTTCTACACGGAACGTGCCTTCATTTTCGTGAAGCTGATAAAGCCCGAAGACATCATCTAACGAAGGGGTCGCTTTCATCCCGACTTGGACATGATAACCGAACAGTAAATGCTGGTTTACCTGAGCCATGTCGATCGGAATACACTTGGCATCGGTTTGAACATTGACCTTGCCGATCAACTTGAAATCTTGACCGCCAAACGTTTCTTGACGTTGCTGATTGAAGGATTGGGAGAGAGACTTTAGCTGGCTGCCTTGCTGCAACAAACGCGTCTTTAAAACATCGTATGCACCAGCATCACTCACCGCTTTTTGAGTCATATCTGACATGCTAATACCTATAAATCCCGCTTACGATGAAGCGGGATTTTTTAGAGAGAATGAAAGGTTAAGATTTATCGCTGGTTGTTGTGTCTAATGAGCTTTGAATTTTCTTCATCAGCTCCGCGGCGCCACCTTGTGAATTCAGCAAACCCGCTAAAGCAACGTTACTCAAATCACTACTTTTCAGTTCCGTACTCTCTAACACGTCTTTGATGTCTTGCGGCAAGCTACGGTTGCCATTTACGTAATCTGAGACCAGTGGGTTAAGAACCTCTGATTCGTTAAACTTCGCATCAACGACAGCAGCATCCATGATAGTGCGGCGGATTTGCTCCATCCCTTCACCACCAAACAAACGGATATCTGCCTTCGATAGCGCCTCGCCCAAGGCTTGAGCATTCGCTCCGACCACAGTCTTCTGAGCATCAATACGCGCCAATTCAAGGTCTTTCTCTTGCTGTAACTGCATCACCCACTTGTCGTGTTCACGTGTGTGATCATCATATTGCTGAGCCGCCTCGAAGCGAGCTGTCTGAGCTTCTGCTTCTGCCAGGCCTTTAGCACGTAGGGCTTGAGCTTCGGCTTCACCGGCACTTTGCAAGGTGTAAGCTTCTGCTTCACCCGTCTCTTTTATCGCAAGCGCACGCTCACGCTCTACTTCCACTTCAGCAAGACCTGTTGCACTAATCAACTCTTTCTCTGCTTGTGCCATGCGCTCTTTCGCTGCGGCTTCACGATCTTTCGCCACAAATTCTGCTTCCGCACGTTTGGTTGTGACCACCTGCTCCGCTTCAGCTTGGCGAGTCTTCACTGCCAATTCATTTTCCGCGTCACGAGTCTTCACTTTCATCTCAGCTTCGTTTTCGATCAAGATACGTTCAGAACGTTCACGAGCTGCGTCTTTCTCTGCACGAGCTGCAACCAATAGTTCGATCTGAGCAGATTCCGCAACCGCTTCTGCTTCCGTCAGCTTGATGCGTTTTTCACGGTTTACACGCTCATTCACGCGCAAGTTTTCCGTTTCTTCCTCTTCGCGCGCAATCTTACGTTCGATTTCAACGCGCTGAGAACGAGTCTCTGCGACAGACTTCATCGCTTCTTCGACCGTCGTCTCTTTCTGCATTTCTTTTTCAGCGACTTCCGCTGAAGTGCGAACTCGTTCAGTCTCGACGGAACGATTGAGCTCTTCTTGTTGAATTGCCACTTGACGCTGGCTTGCAATACGTGTCATTTCGACTTCCATCTCGACACTTTCGCGTTTCTTAGCAACTTCTTCCTCGGTTTCAAGTTCAGCTAGCTTAGTAATTCGCTCATATTCTTCACGTTTTTCAGCGGCCAACGCCTCTTCTTGCGCTTTGATAATATCGATTTCACGCTGAGTACGAGCTATGCTCTCTTTCTCTTGTTTATCAAGCTGGAGACGATTCGCTTCAGCCTCAACGTTTTTCTTCTTGATGGTCGTTTGCTCATCCTGACGAATCGCGTTAGTTTCCGTGTTCTTTTGCGCGGTAATAGCAGAGATTTTACGAATGCCTTCTACGTCGAGAATGTTGCCTGGGCTGTGCGCATCTAAAGCCGTTTGGTCGACTTTATCGATCACAACATCATAGATTTTAAAACCATCCATTTCGCTACCGATTACATCAACAACGGCATCACGAAACGCACGACGATTAGTTAACAGCTCTTCGAATTCAAACTGTTTTACCGCCGTTTTAAGAGCTTCAGAAAACTTAGGTTGGAAGTGCTCTTTTAGGCGGTCTAGGTTAGAGGCATCATGAGCAGTAAAGAGTTTAGCAACACGAACAATGTCTTCTTCTTCATGATTCACACCGATATAGAAATCGACTTTAAGGTCCGCACGAATATTATCTCGGCAATGCAGGCCCTCATATTCTTCGCCTTCTTGGTCTTTACGACCACTTCTAACGACAGAGATTTTTTTACGAGTAATATCCATGAACTCAAATTTATTGATCACTGGCCATACAAAAGTACCAGTTAAAGAAGCGCGAGTAGCATGCAGTCCGTTTACAATAAGCGCGTCGCCTTCACCTCGAACTTTTTTATATCGGGTGGTAAGAAACACAAGAACAATCAAAAAAATCCCGATACCAATTCCAAGGAATATCAGACTTGGAGAAATCTGCATAGCTGCTCCTTAATTTTCTAGCTACTGATTAATAATGTAATATTTTTTTTGTTTATTTAGAGAAACGATTACGACATCGTTACCATATTCAATGGGTGCATCCGACTCTAATATTCGGGCATCCAGTAAGAATTCACTGCCATTATGATGGACAATAATTTCACCGCGTTGAGCATTCACTTCACCACTGTGCACTTTTGCTTTCATCCCTACAAAATCGACCTTTGCAAACGCCTTACTCTTATCAAAGAGTGGCGCTAATGGGCTTAATAGCTTGGCACTAATATACAAAGACAAATAGAAGTTAACAGGGATAGAAACGACTTTCGCAATCATCGCTGTAGTAGTGCTAATGTATTGATCTATAAAAGAAGAAAAATAGAAAGACAGAATAGTGGCAAAGAAGAAACTCACGCACAGGCCCACCGCTAGTGGGACTTTAGATAATATAGGGGGCAATAAGAGCCCACCACTAAATAGATTTCCCGATTCAAATAAATCGATATCTGCGACCGCCACATCTACAACATTAAAGATGAGATCAATGCACATAATCAAAAGAAGAAAAACAAACGGCACAAAGAACACATTGGTCGGGAAGGACAGCAATATATCGATCATTACAAATAATAGATTTCAACGGTGAGGGTTATCGAGTTATGGTAAAGGATCATAAATTGAGTTTTTTTCCTCTGACTTTTTTTTGTGACTGACATCGACAAAATTAAAACCAATAAAATAAAAATCAACTACATCAATGATTACTAATATTATCAGCCTCACAATAAGTCGAAGAATAAATAACAATAAGCACACTAAAGTAAAGGCCGTTGGAATTATCTAATAATTACTCAATTATATTACAGAATGATAGTCTCTTTATTTCGACTATTTTTTATCGAATCAAGTTCTATATTTTAACCATTACTCATTTCCATTGTTCTCCTTACCTTAGCGAACTCAATATCAATGAGAAGGACTTCCCCCTCTTCCTTTGCGTCTTCTGACTGGTTAAAATGCACAAAATTGCGCACTAACCGGATAGAACATGGCAAAACTTACCCTTCAAGAGCAGATGCTAAAAGCAGGCTTGGTTAACGAGAAAAAACTGAAGAAAGCTAAGAAAGGCTCTAAAAAATCACGCGTTCAAGCCCGCGAAGTTAAAGCGGCGGTTGAAGAGAACAAACGTCAGCAGTTAGAACGTGACAAGCAACTTAGCGAGCAGCAAAACAACGAGCGTTTGAGCAAAGAAGTTAAAGCGCAAATCATTCAGCTAATCGAAATGAACAAGCTTGATTTGAAAGATGGTGACATCAAATACAATTTCACTCACGGCACGCTAGTGAAATCTCTCTATGTCGATTCACTTGTCCGTGATCAGTTGATCAAAGGCATCTTGGCAATCGCCATCGTTGGTGAAAGCTATGTGGTCATTCCTCGTCCTGTTGCGAACAAGATTGCTCAACGTGACGAGTCTGTGATCATCGAACAGAAAGAGCCTGAGTCAGATATCCCAGCAGAAGATGACCCGTACGCAGATTTCGTCGTACCAGACGATCTGATGTGGTAAAGCGAGTTCGCAACAAAACTCGATAAGTAAGGTCAAGCTCCTGTCTGGTTTTACTCTTTGTAAGCAGCAAAACCAGGATCAAGGTTGCTTGACCTTCAAACTGTATAATTCTCTCATCATTGCTCAGTTAGTTTCGAATGTTTGGCATTGGTTTGGATCACCCGATTGAAAGCCTTTTTGAAACCACTCGACCCGCTGCTCTGAAGATCCATGAGTAAAACTATCGGGCTGTACACTTTGCCCTGCCATAGATTGTAATCGGTCATCGCCCACAGCACTTGCCGCAGCAATCCCCTCTTCCATATCTCCAGGCTCAAGCAGTTTCATCTCATTATTAACGTAGAATCCCCATACGCCAGCGTAGCAGTCAGCTTGCAGTTCAAGTTTGACACTCAATTCATTCGCTTCAACTCTAGAGGATTGCTGTTGCAATTGGCGAACTTGATTGCTGGTGCCAAGCAGTGTTTGTACGTGGTGGCCAACTTCATGAGCAATTACGTAAGCGAAAGCAAAGTCTCCCGGGGCTCCGAGTCTTTTAAGCTCATCCATAAAGCTCAAATCTAGATATATTTTCCGATCTGCTGGGCAATAAAACGGCCCAGTCACCGCCCTACCCACGCCGCACCCTGTCATTGTAGAACCACTGTACAACACTAAAGTCGGCTCCGAATAACCATTAGGCAGCAGTTCACCCCAAACCGTTTCGGTCGTCCCTAGTATGGCCGCAACAAATTGGGCACTCTCATCAGTTAACGCTTGGCTATCTGCTGAGTTGTTTGACTGTTGCGTCACTGCTGGCGTGCCTGCAATTTGTCCCATCAGGTCACCATCTCCCATAAGAGCTTGATACCCAAAGAACAGAACACCACTAAGTAACACCACTCGCCCTACCTTGCTTTTTAAAAGGAAAGGCAGAAAACGGAACAATTGCGCAACGAGTAAGCCTGTTGAAGCAGAGCTTCTTGCCCCTGGTTGTCCTCGACGGTCTTCTACATTTGAGCTTCTTTTACTATTGCGCCATCGCATGTTTTCCTCCTGTCGCGATGCTGATTACACTTTACATTGTGGTTCAATTTTAAGGATCTTACTCAAATCACAGGCTTCTAGAATCAACACTTGCCTAGAATCAAACGACTGAGCCTAGGCACTCGTGATCATTATGCGTTAGAGCTATTTTGTAATATCTACACCAAAATGCTCAGTACAAGTAACTTGGCTAGGCTGGCCGCCCGAATCATAGCCACAAAAGTCTTCCTCAAGAATGGCGTATTCGGCACGCGCATCTGCCAACTGCTGCATAAATTCTTCTTTGGTGACTTTGTTTTCTCGGTAGAAACTTGCATAAGTTGGCTGATCCATAAAAAAGCCTTGAGCTGTGCGCACTCTCGTATCGTTGGGAGGGAGGGTCGTTAACTGATTTTGCATGATACTTCCGTCAGGCAGATACACTTGGTACAACACACTGTCCTCCCCCATCAAAGTGGTTGAGGTGTCAACCATCATTCCATAAGCTTCGTAGGAACCCGCCAAGCCCCCATTACAGTCCGATGCACTTTGATCGGCACTAAAGATTTTTTCATTACCATTCGTTCCACAAATACCGGGGCCAATCACGTCGGTATCGCTGGAACAATCTTGTGCCAGTTTGGGAGGGTAGAGGAATACATTACGCTGCTTGATACTGTTACCCACCACTTCGAGGTGGATAAAGCCTTTGTAGTGGTCGTATCGATAAGGCCATCTCGAAGACACGTTTGGATTACCATCACTTCCTAAAAATGTATATTCACCAACCCACCAGCCCTCTTCTCTCTGCCAAGCTTCGAAATCGAGTAAATTAACCGCTTCTAAATCACATGAAGACTCAAGAGCGAAAGTTGTATCTTCTGTCGTATCGCTGTTACACGCTGCAATTAAAGTACACGTAAAAATGGAAACAATTATACGTGGGTGCATAAAACCTCCTTGTCTTGGCTTTCATTTATTAACCAAGACAGTCAATGCAGATTCTATGCCCTTAAACACATAAGATCATAACTTGTGTCTTTAGTAAAACGACTCATCCTTCAGTTGTGAAGTTCAGTATAGTTAATTAAATCAATTACTTTACAGCATTTCAGCTTCGAAACGCGCTGTCCTTGCCTGTATCAAAGTGCAATTTGTTTCCGACATTAGCTCTGCCAAAGTAATGTTTGGGCTCTCCATTACCAATCGAATAAGTTTGGCTTCCAAAGGTTCAAGCTTATCGCTGTGTTTGGTAAGACCAATTTCCAATTTTTTAATCACAAAATGCAAATTTTCGGCGTCTTGGGAACGGATAACGTCGAGAAATGCTTTTAAATTCAAACCCTCCCCAGCAATTTGCCAATTGCGAGAGCGTCGAATGCGCTTCAGTTCGCACTTGTTCTCTGCAGCGATAGCTTTGGCTCGCTTAGCATGGTCACCACCAATTCGGTGAATCAAAGATGGTAGAGGGATGGTGATCGTTGTGTCTTGCATACCGTTAAACCTCTACCACAGATACATTCTCACCCACCCACTTCAATAACTGTTTTGCGGCTTTAGACAGCACTTGGTTTTGGCGAACAATGTAGCCAAAATCGGTGTTGGGGAAGCTGGGTAACGGCGTCACTTTTCTTGATAGTTTCAATCTTGGATCGAGGGAGAAATCAGGCACAATTGCCGTTCCGAAACCGGCTTCAGCCCAGTCAATTTGTGCTTCTACGCTGCCGACTTCCATAACACGATGTTTGGGCAGGTTTAGCTCTGGCAGAGACGCGTCAATCAGTTCGCGCGTTCGGGTATCGTGACCGAGCAAAATCAGCGTTTGGTTTTCTTCGCTATTGTCTCGCCAATCAAAAATATTGTCACCGAAGGCACACCAATGAATTTGGGTCAGCGACGTAAAGTGAAGTGGTTGGCTTTCTTTCTGAGCAATAACAAAACCTATGTCAGCACGGGCACTTTTTACCAAATCCACTGCTTGTGATGAGGTGGTATTGAACAACGCTAAGTCGATACCAGGATATTCGTTTTTGAATTGTTGAAATGGCTTGATAAGTAACAGACGCGAGACAATATCGCTCGCCGCAATCGAGAGTGTCCCTTGTGTTAAGTCGTTAATGGCATTGAGATCAGATTGGCAGATTTGCAGCTCATTCAACATGTGCTCGGCAGTGTCTAATAATCGCTTACCGGCCTGAGTCAGCTGTACTGGGTTGCGTTCTATCAACTTGGTACGAGTGGCTTGTTCTAGTTGCTTGATGTGAAGACTGACATTTGGCTGCGTCATGTGCAGTTCAATCGCTGTTTTTCCGAAATGTTTTACTTCTGCCAAGGTGACAAACGTACGTAACCAGTTCAAATCCAACATAGAAAATTACCCGATATGACTTTCTTATCAAGTTAATGAGTATAATTAATTTCTCTTATTCATGCGAGCATCCTAAGATTTTCCGGTCTGTTTTTGGAGAATGAATTATGTCGTCTATCGTTGTTGTGGGTGCAAACTGGGGTGATGAAGGCAAAGGCCGCATCGTTGACTTTTTGGCAGAGCAAGCTTCTGCAAGCATTCGTTTCCAAGGTGGTAACAACGCGGGTCACACCGTAGTTAACGACCTAGGCACGTTCAAGCTGCACCAGCTACCAAGTGGCGTTTTCAACCCTGACTGTTTGGCAGTTTTAGGTCCGGGTATGGTTATCAGCCCTGCGTCGCTGTCTGAGGAGATTGCGGAAGTCGCGGAAGCGGGCGTTAAAGTGAACATGTGCATCTCTGATCGCGCAACACTGTGCCTACCTCTACACGCACTAGAAGATACGCTAGAAGAACAACGCTTAGGCGACAAAGCATACGGTTCAACTCGTCAAGGTATTGCACCTGCATACGGCGACCGTGTGATGAAGAAAGGCATCCTAGTTGGTTGGTTGAAACAACCAGAAGTTCTAGTAGAACGCATCAAGTTCTGGATGGACTGGAAACTTCCACAACTACGTGCACTTTACCCAACGTTCGAATTCGAGCAAACCGCAGAAGAGATGGCGAACTGGTTGCTAGAAGTATCAGCTCCTTGGCGTGATGCTATCTGCAACGTAACGCTGCCGCTAAAAGAGCTGCAAGCAAAAGACCAAACTCTACTGTTCGAAGCACAGCTAGGTGCGGGCCGTGACCTTGTTTACGGTGAGTACCCATGGACAACATCTTCAAACGTTGTGTCTATGTACGCTGGTATCGGTAGTGGTCTTCCTGCTCTGCGTCCAGAGCGCGTTATTGCAGTAGCAAAAGCGTTCAGCTCATCAGTAGGTACTGGTACGCTAATCACTGCAATGGAAGAGCAAGACGCATTCCGTGAACTAGCAGGTGAATTCGGCGCAACAACAGGTCGTCCACGTGACATGGGTTACTTTGATGCAGTTGCGACTAAGAACGGCGTTGAGCTTCAGGCAGCGACTGAAATCGCTCTGACCAAAGTAGACTGTCTAACGGGTCTTAAAGATCTAAAAATCTGTGTTGGTTACGAAGGTGAGCACAGCGAAAACCCAATTTGGCCTCAAACGGCTGCTCTAGCACCAATCTACGAGAAGATGGAAAGCTGGAGCGAAGACATTACTGGTTGTCGTAAATTCGAAGAGCTACCAGTTGCGGCACAAAAATACGTTCTACGTATTGAAGAACTAATGGGCGTGCCAGTGAAAATGGTTTCTGTTGGTCCTGGTCGCGAGCAAATGATTATGCGTTAAGACGTGGATTAACACGTCTATATCCAAGTCACATTAAGTACTTGGTTATATTAGCAAGCGGCTTTTTATCTTTTCCGGGGTAAAGCCGCTTTTTTTTAACTTATTTATCGTTAGATACATCGAACCAGTGTTGCAGAAAAGAATGCTTGTAGGTTTCTCGTATCAAATACCTAAATCACTCATCGGCCTGACAATCGAACCGTGTTGTTGAGCCAAAAAAGAAAATTCAACTTCCTGCCCACAGCCGCAGTGGAAGTCATATCCCTCCCCAACTAAGAACGGTGTAGTTCGGTCAATAAACCAATCTTTCGATTGTTGAGTATGCAGCTCACCACAGCACGGACAAGTCACTTTAACAGAGTAAATTTTCGCGATCATTTCTCTAACCTCTTGATAGTGGAATATCACACAACGAAAACGTTTGCTGAGACTAAATTAATCGAAGTTATTTGTGTTTTCGTTAGGACATTGTCAGAGCACTCGTGAAAAAATGTGCGTTTCCATCGCATTTTGTGTAAGTCATTTTTTGATGATTATCTACTGAATGAAATGGTAAAAACCGCTCTAAAGCGTTCATGCGTGCACATGCATTAAGCTTTAAAAAAAGGTGAATGAAATCGACATTTTTTATTTTAAAATAGTAACTTAGCTATATTTTATAAGATAGCGATCACAGTTTACGCTGACCAAATCCTAAAACTGAGACGGTTAAGATAGTTTTATGTCATTACCTGCTTGCACGATTTAATTCTGTGACCAATCAATTCTTTAAAACAATGTCTAAGAAGTGGAATAATAATTTTCAGTTGGTCGGTGTTGGCCTACTATCATTTACGATTTCAATGTTGGCTTTTATCCCCCTCGCAAATCAACATCATAAAAAGCTCACAGAACAAGCAGTTTCGGCGATCGAAACTGAGTTGCGCGATAATGTGCAGCAATTGCTCCCTTTGTTAGATGACAAGTACTTCCTTAAATCATGCGATGAACTGATTCATGACTTACGAACAAGCATCTTTAGCTTAGGAATGGCGAAAGATATCTCTACGTTCGATCAGAATGGCAATGCTCTATGTACCAGTAGTGAACGACATCCTTCTTTTCGTATCTATTCCAGCATATTGAATCGCTTGGGAG
The DNA here is from genome assembly GCF_021654215.1 of Vibrio sp. MMG023. Taxonomy (NCBI): domain Bacteria; kingdom Pseudomonadati; phylum Pseudomonadota; class Gammaproteobacteria; order Vibrionales; family Vibrionaceae; genus Vibrio; species Vibrio sp. MMG023. The sequence continues at coordinate 350,474 of NZ_JAKFZP010000004.1, forward strand.
ATAGCGACATACATGCTACGTTATCATTTACTCAAAGGGCACTTACCAACAATCGGGCCTTGATCCTTTTCTTCACTGAACAAAAAGATCGAGGTATCAGCGTCGTCTTTCCAAAACAAGTCTTGCAAATATTGGTTGCCGATATCTTCCGCTTTGGTGACATGCATTATCGTATCGACATCATTGATAGAACGGCGATAAACACCATCACTCAAAATGAACTTAGGCAAGAGCAAGTCACATCCAAACTATTACCATTTACCGTCTACTCAACAATAGGCTTTCCATTTTATTGGCAATACTTGGCAAGCAAACTCTGGATCGGACTATTAGGCATGGCTTGTGCTCTGGTCATACACCTATTTTTCTCATCAAAGAAGTTTGCCAAAAACAGTTTAGAATTTTCGCTAACACAAGCTATAAAAGGCCGTAATTTGAGCGTGCACTACCAACCAATTGTCGATCAGCGAGATAGAACTGTAATTGGTGGAGAATCATTAGTCCGTTGGAACGATCCAGTACAAGGGTTTATCTCTCCGGGTATTTTTATTCCTTTGGCAGAGAAAGTCGGTTTGATAGACCAAATCACTTACTTGGTTTTAGATAATGCAATCACCATGATCAGCGAAAACAAAATCATGTTCAGTGAGCGCTATATCAGTGTAAACGTGAGTCGCTCTTTGATACTTCGAGGAGATTTTATTAATGAAGTCGAGTCTCGATTGAAGTATCACTATCTAGCCAGTGAACGTTTGGTGTTTGAAATTACCGAAGAGGCTATATTCAATGATGACGAATTTTTGACCTTGCGTGCACACTTGGACCGCCTATCAAGGCTCGGTATCCGTATTGCTGTTGATGATTTTGGTACAGGTTACTCAGGCTTAGATTTCATCACTCAGTACCCATTTGATATCATAAAAATCGATCGTGTCTTTGTGAACAACTTGAGTAACGGACATACCATCCAGCCTTTGCTCGAAGCCATTCATACTCTTTCGCAAACCTTAAATATGTCGGTCATAGTCGAAGGTGTGGAAGATCCTTCTCAACTGAGAGTGTTACATGAGCTTGGGTTCTATAACATTCAGGGGTTCTACTTTTCAAAACCTATACCAAAACAAGACTTCCTTGAGTACGTACAATCAAGCCAGTCATCCCAGTTGCAAAAACTTCAACCTGTATTTAACTGAAGCACTGACCATTAGAACTACACGGAACTTTGGTTAGGCGGAACTGCCCTACCACTTCCTGTTCCCGACCAGTGGTACAACGGCGCTTCTTTATTTACTAATAAATCAATTACGATTAATCAATTGTTGACCAGATTACTGGAAAGGCTCACTTGTTAATCAAGCACGTCGATTACGTTAACCATCTGATTTGATATTCTTTAAGTGCTTGGTTGATCACTATTTTTATCTGTAAATTGGTGAGGTTGTGCTCAAAAAATCTACCGTACTGTTTTTAGGATAGATAACGCTTCCCCCAATATCTAACCCAAAAACAGGTGATCCCTATGAAGAAAAATCTTTTCCGCCTCAGTGCGATAACACTTGGTTTGTGCTTCAGCTCTTTATCATTTGCTCAGTCGGATCTTCCGAATATAAAGATTCTTGCGACTGGTGGTACGATTGCTGGCGCTGGACAATCAGCCACTGAATCCAGCTACACAGCTGGTAAGGTCGGAGTAGATTCTCTGATCAACGCGGTGCCTAGCATGACAAAGATTGCAGATATCTCTGGTGAGCAGGTTGTCAGTATCGGTTCTCAAGATATGAATGACGAGGTATGGTTGAAATTAGCGAAGCGCGTCAATGAATTGCTCGCGCAAGATGATGTCGACGGTATCGTCATTACTCATGGTACGGATACATTAGAAGAGACAGCCTACTTTCTTGACCTCACCGTAAAAAGCGACAAACCCGTCGTCATCGTTGGCGCGATGCGACCTTCTACCGCGATGAGCGCAGACGGCCCAGTGAACCTCTACAATGCCGTTGTGACCGCAACAGATGAAGACTCACAAGGCCGCGGAGTTTTAGTCGCAATGAACGACACCATATTTGATGCCCGTGATGTCACTAAGACCAACACCACTTCGGTCAGCACGTTCCAATCACCGAACTTTGGTCCACTTGGCTACATTCATAACAGCGACGCGAAATATCAAAGAAGTCCAGAGCGCAAACACACTACTGAAACCACTTTTGACGTATCTAAACTTGATAAACTGCCTCAAGTGGGCATTGTTTATAACTACGCCAACGCGTCTAATTTGCCAGTCAAAGCGTTAGTTGATGCGAAGTTTGATGGTATTGTCAGTGCTGGTGTGGGCAATGGGAACTTATACCATAGCGTGTTTGATGAGTTAGAAAAGGCGAGTAAAGATGGCATCATGGTTGTTCGCAGCTCTCGCACGCCAACCGGCTCTACTACCCTAGATGCTGAAATTGACGACGATAAATATGGCTTCGTTGCATCTGGTACATTGAACCCTCAGAAAGCTCGTATTTTATTGATGTTGTCTCTGACACAAACTAAAGATTATCAAGCCGTGCAAAAGATGTTTGAGTTTTACTGATCACCTAAGTAAAAGGTCAATAGAAGCATGACATAATCTGCAACCAATGAGGGGGCGAATACTATGCCTCCTCAAGGCTTACTCACTATCTCGTTGATATGAATTGCTCTCTGACATCAACGGAAATCTTTCATATATTGAGCAGGAGGTTTACCTAATAATTTTTTGAAAAAAGTGATGAACGCACTAACCGACTCATAGCCTAAATCTTCGGAAATTCGCTGAACACTTTCTCCTTTCGACAGTTTTTGTATCGCGACAATCGCATGTAATTGCGCTCGCCATTGGCCAAACGTCATACTCAATTCTTGTTGAACCAACCTTGCTAAAGTGCGCTCGCTCATCGCCAATGATTTCGCCCATTGACCAATGTGTATTTGATTGTTCGGATCATCAATCATCCAATACGCTAATTTATTGAGTCTCGGCTCTCTCGGAATTGGAAAATCAAACCGCTCTGTCGGCATGCTAATAAGTTCATCGATTAAAACTTGAGCTAAACGCCCAACTCGTCCTGCTTCATCATAATCTTTCTCTTCGCTGGCAAGCTTTATGACTAACTCTCGCAATAAAGGAGAAACCGATAAGGTGCACGTTTTATTGGGTAAACCTTGAATAACCGGATCGACAAACAGCATGCAAATATCAGTATTTGCCGCAATATCATTATTGTGGGGAATGTGGCTCGGAATCCACACCGCGCAATGATTTGGCACCATCCAAATCGCATCTTCTATCTGACTCTTTACAAATCCGGTCAAAGGCATGATCAATTGCCCCTTGCGATGCTGATGGTAAGGCACTTCATCTTGCTCGATTTCATGCATCCGTAGCGCAACCACTTTTTGGTGATAGTCATCGGAGTCAAAGTAAGAGCTAGGAAGGGGGTTCGCCATATTTGTCTGTTTTTAGCAATAATATGTCAATATCAATAAATTCAGATTCTAATCGAAGACGTACTATGACGCCACTATCTAGGAGGCGACATTATGTCACATAAAAATAAAGTAAAGCTCAATCATCCTCTGCTCCTGATTCTTGGCATTATGCTTATCGCGAGCACGCTAAGAGCACCAATCACCGGGGTTGGTCCCATTCTTGATTTCATCTCTAAAGACTTAGGACTTTCCCCCACTTTCGCTGGCTTTATTACAACCTTGCCTTTGATCGCCTTTGCAGTATTTTCTCCAGTGTCGTCAGGCGTTGCGCGTAAAGTAGGGCTAGAACCAGCATTGATGTTTGCGCTCGTGGTTATCTCTCTCGGGATTATCCTACGCTCACTTGGGGCAGTTACTATGCTTTACCTTGGCACTCTGTTGATTGGCATTGGCATTGCTTTTGGGAATGTACTTTTACCCAGCCTACTGAAAAGAGATTTTCCTCATAAGGTCACGACACTCACCTCTATGTATGTCTTGATGATGGGCGTCGCATCAACATTCAGTGCAAGCGCAGCGTATCCGATCATGGATTGGGCAACCAAATGGCATATTGACCAAATCCCACACTGGGGATTGTCATTGGCTAGCGTCTTGATTTTCCCAGTTCTTGCGATTGTGCTGTGGCTACCGCAAGTACACCAACATACTCGACCAACGGCAGATACCATCACATTGGAAGGCCATCATTACCTTTGGCGCACACTCGCAGCATGGCAGGTCACGGCTTACCTCGCGCTTAATTCTTTTATGATGTACATCTTCGTAAGCTGGTTACCAAGCATATTGCTTGAAAAAGGTTATTCAGAAAATGAAGCCGGCGTCTTGCATGGAGTGCTTCAACTTGCCACTGCTGTTCCTGCTTTGGTTCTTATCCCTCTTATGGCCAGAATGAAAGACAAACGCGGTTTAAGCAGCATGATTTCAGCTTGCGCTGCATTGGGGCTTATCGGGTTAATGCTATTGCCTCAGCTTGCTGTGGTGTGGGTCATTGCGATCGGGTTTAGTCTTGGTGGCGGGTTTATTCTTAGCCTGTCTTTTGTTGGCTTACGCACGCACGACGCACACCAGGCGGCTGCGCTGTCCGGTATGGCGCAATGCGTCGGGTATTTATTTGCCGCCACCGGCCCGATGATTTTCGGCTTTTTGCATGAATCCTTTCATTCTTGGCAAGAGCCTTTGATTTTCCTATTTGCGATTTCCTTGGTATGGACTGGCATCGCTTTCATTGCAGGCAAACCACAAATGATCAAAACCCGTTAAGGCTCCCAGCTTACTTAGTATCAACGCTATGAATTGAGGCAAGATCTCCATAAAAAGACACACCCGTAAGAAAACAAGGTGCCGATATTGGCTATCGGCACCTTGTTAAGTTCTGTACTCAAGTAATATCCGGAAATGTCCTTAAAATAGGCGACGTTTCATTCCTGCTCTTTCTAATATACGCGTGGTGATTTCTTCCACCGACAGCGATGACGTGTTGATGTAAGGGATAGCTTCTCTTCTGAACAGCGCTTCTACCGTATCAAGCTCCAACTTACATTGCTCAGTGCTGGCGTATTCGCTGCCTGACAAGCGGTTCTCGCGGATTTCATTCAACCGTTCAGGGTTGATGGTTAAACCAAACAGTTTATGGCGATGGATTTCAAACTCAGGCAATAAACGCATCATCTTGACGTCTTCGGCGATAAACGGGTAATTCACTACGCGCATACCAAATTGCATCGCCATGTATAGACTGGTGGGCGTTTTACCACTTCTCGACACACCCAGCAAAATAATATCGGCCTCTTCTAAGCCTTTTAAAGTGATGCCATCATCATGAGCAAGCGTGTATTCAATCGCAGCGATTCGGTCGAAATAAGTATCAGAATCTTTACCAACACTGCGTGAACGTTGCAGCTTTGGTTGTGGCTTCATTTGAATGTCGTCTTGCACCTTCTGCACAATGCTCTCTAACACGTCATAACTATTTGCGGGGGCTTTGCGAAGCAATTCACGAAGTTCTGGTACCACAATTGAGAAGAATACCAATGGCTTAACGCCTTCTCGCTGGTAGGAAATTTCAATTTCTTTAATAACATCGGCAACTTTGTCTGGCGTTTCGACAAAAGGAAAGGTTTTTTCATTAGCAATGAAAGGAAACTGACCCAGAACAACATGCCCTAATGTCTCACATGTTATGGCCGTTCCGTCAGAAACATAGAATACATCACGACTTTGGCTATTTATTTGCATTTTTGTTTATTTTTTCAAATTCATTTGAGTAGGATGGTTTACATAATATTAATAAATCAATTTGGCTTGCAATTACGTTCCCCACAGCTTTGAAAATTCCTTGAGAATTTTTTTTAGCCAATACGTAATCGTTTGCCTTTAAGTCCCCCTACAATTGCTGCAATGTTTCTGGAGAAAGACATGCAAAAGAACACCCTCTGGTTCAATGGCCTATCCATGGATGATGTCGACAAAGTCGGCGGTAAGAATGCTTCACTTGGCGAAATGGTTTCTAACCTAGCCAATGTTGGCGTATCAGTACCAAACGGTTTTGCGACCACCTCTTATGCGTTTAATCAATTCCTAGACCACGAAGGTTTGGATGAACGTATTCACCAACTACTTGATGAACTAGACGTTGAGGATGTAGAAGCACTGCGTGAGACAGGTGCAAAAATCCGTCAATGGGTATTAGAAGCGCCATTCCCTGCGGATCTTGAACAAGATATCCGTGATAACTACAAAGAACTGACAGACAATCATCCTGAGATTTCTGTTGCCGTTCGCTCTTCTGCAACTGCAGAGGATCTACCGGACGCGTCATTTGCTGGTCAGCAAGAGACGTTCCTAAACGTAAAAGGCATTGATGCAGTATTAGAAGCGACCAAGCACGTTTACGCTTCTTTGTTCAATGACCGTGCAATTTCATACCGTGTACACCAAGGCTTTAACCACCGTGGCATTTCGCTATCGGCAGGTATTCAACGCATGGTGCGCTCGGACAAAGCCTCTTCTGGCGTTATGTTCACCCTAGATACAGAATCTGGCTTCGACCAAGTCGTATTCATCACCTCTTCTTGGGGCTTGGGTGAAATGGTGGTTCAGGGTGCGGTTAACCCTGATGAATTCTACGTTCACAAGCCAATGCTAGAAGCGGGTCAACACCCTATCGTTAAGAAGACCTTTGGCTCTAAGCAGATCAAAATGATCTACTCAGACCGTCAAGAGATCGGCAAGCAAGTTGAGATCATCGATACTTCAGTAGAAGAGCGCAACGCCTTCTCTCTGAATGATGAAGAGATCAAAGAGCTAGCCAAACAAGCGATGATCATCGAAAAGCACTACAAACGTCCTATGGATATTGAGTGGGCAAAAGATGGCATCGACGGCAAGCTATACATCGTACAGGCACGCCCAGAGACAGTATGTTCTCAAAGCGAGCAAAACGTGATTGAGCGTTACGAGCTAAGCAACAAAGCAGACGTGTTAGTTGACGGTCGTGCAATTGGTCAGCGCATCGGTAAAGGCCCAGTGCGCTTAGTCAACTCTCTAGACCAAATGTCATTGGTGCAAGATGGTGATGTGCTGGTGACAGACATGACTGACCCAGATTGGGAACCAGTGATGAAGAAGGCGTCTGCGATTGTCACTAACCGTGGCGGCCGTACTTGCCACGCAGCGATCATCGCACGTGAGCTTGGTATTCCGGCTATCGTTGGTTGTGGTGATGCCACCAGCAAACTGACGGACGGCGAGACCGTAACAGTGTCTTGTGCTGAAGGTGAAACGGGCTACGTTTACCAAGGCGAGCTGGATTTCGAAATCAAACGCTCTGCGGTCGATGAGCTTCCGCTGCTTCCAACCAAAGTCATGATGAACGTGGGTAACCCAGACCGTGCATTCGACTTCGCTCAGATTCCAAACGAAGGTGTGGGTCTTGCGCGTCTTGAATTCATCATCAACAAGATGATTGGTATTCACCCGAAAGCCTTGCTGAACTTCGATGCGCAAAGCGATGAGCTAAAAGCGGAAATCACTGAGCGTATTCGTGGCTACAAAGATCCAATCGATTTCTACGTTAGCAAGCTAACCGAAGGCATTGCGACTATCGCATCTGCATTCTGGCCAAAACGCGTGATCGTTCGCATGTCTGATTTCAAATCGAACGAGTACAGCAACTTGGTGGGCGGTAAAGGTTACGAACCGCATGAAGAGAACCCTATGCTGGGCTTCCGTGGTGCGTCTCGCTACATTTCTCCAGTGTTTGAAGACTGTTTCGAGCTAGAAACTCAAGCAATCAAACGCGTTCGTAACGAGATGGGTCTGAAGAACGTTGAAATCATGATCCCATTCGTACGTACACCAAGCGAAGCGGCATCGGTTATCGACCTACTAGCTAAGTTCGACCTACGCCGCGGCGACCAAGGTTTGAAAGTCATCATGATGTGTGAGCTACCGTCAAACGCAGTGCTTGCTGAAGAGTTCTTAAAGTACTTTGATGGCTTCTCTATCGGTTCAAACGACATGACTCAGCTTACGCTTGGTCTAGACCGTGACTCTGGCGACGTTGCTCACCTATTCGATGAGCGCAACCCAGCAGTGAAAGCCATGCTGCAAATGGCAATCGATGCGGCAACCAAAGCAGGCAAATACGTCGGTATCTGTGGCCAAGGCCCATCAGACCACGATGACCTAGCGGAATGGTTGATGGAGCAAGGCATCAGCTCTGTGTCATTAAACCCAGATACGGTTATCGATACTTGGTTGAAGCTAGGTAAAGTGAGCAAGTAAAACGAGCCTTCCTAAGTTGTAATACGAAGCCCTCAAGCTCCTGAGTTTGAGGGCTTTTTCTTTACCTAGCATGTCAAAGCGATGTAAGTTCGTGACCGCAATCCCAAGCTATGTCTTCCTTTCATTTTCCCTCCTCCCTTTTTCACCTAAAATTAAAACACACCTATTTCATAGAAGAATGGATATATGAAAAAGCCTCTTGCCCTTATCACTGCCTTAACCTTGCTCGCTTCTCCGGCTTATGCCGACTGGGACGACATTTCTAACAGCCTTTCAGACTTAGGGGATGCAGTTTCTGATACGGCTAAAGAGACATGGGACAGCACCAAAGAATTCTCAAAACAAGCATGGGAAGATTTCACTAATTGGTCAGAAGATGCGATCAACACCGCTGGCGAATGGACGGATGCAAGTATTGAAACCAGTAAAGAGTGGATCGACGAAGCCGACAAGAAAATTGATGAGCTGATGGAAGGTGATACGCCAGAAGAAGCTCGCCAAGCGATTGATTTAATGGCGGATAGCACCCTGCTCAAACTGTTTAATGAGAAGCCCGAAGCTAAAATGCTCTACGACAAGGCTTACGGCTATGCAGTGTTTGATTCACGCAAACTGTCGCTGATGTTCCACACTAACTCAGGCTCTGGTGTTGCGGTCAACAAATCGACCGACAAGCGCACTTACATGAACATGTTTGGTGCTGGCGTCGCCCTTGGTGTTGGCGGTAAGTTCTACCAACAAGTCGTGCTGTTTGAGAAAGAAAAAGACTTCAACACCTTTGTTGAAGAAGGCTGGGAAGCATCGAGCGAAGCCTCTTTAGTTGCTGGTGAGGATGGCGAAGAGATGACAGCGCAATTCAACAGCGGCGTGGCGGTATATCAGCTAAACACCACAGGCTTGTTGGTTGATGCGAACGTTTCTGGCTCAAAATACTGGGTGAATAAAGAGCTGACCGATTCGCAGTAATCTCAAGAACGCATCGATTTATTTAAGGGGAGCACAGGGCTCCCTTTTTTTATCACTTTGGGATCACGGTCTGTTGCGTTATGCTTATCTCAACCTTTATCGCACGCTCGAATTCCCATGCCTAACGACGCATTCAACACTCAACTTGCAGAAACAATATCTGCTCTTAATTCACCAAGCTTTACGCCTAAACTGATGCGCGTTATTGCTTCGTTATTGAGTTTTGATTGTGCGGTAATCTTCGGCTACCGCGAAGGTAAACACCCTATCTATCTGTATGATTCAATTGAAAATGAACGCGAGCTTTTGTTCCAGCGTTATCTCACTACCTCTTTTCAAAACGACCCGTTTTACCAGAAGCTTAACGCCAACAAAGAGCAAGGCATCTTTACGCTCAAAGATGTGGTAAGCAAAGACGTCGCGCGTAACGATCTCGATTACCAAGCCTACTGTCAGCAGTTTTACCATCAAACGGGCTGGAAGGACGAGCTCAGCATGCTGATCGAAATCGAGCCGGCACGTTGGGTGATGCTCTACTTCGGTTTTATGCAAGACGACAAACGCTTCACCAAACCTCAAGTCACCAAGCTCAAATCTTACTTCGCGATTATTCAGTCTTTATGCCAACAACACTGGAAACAAACCGAGTTTACACTCGCCGAACCAGTCTTCAGTTCTAACGCTTATTCAGGACAAATGCGTGCCGCGATTGAATCCGCATTGGCATCGTTTGGCCAAACCGTCCTCACTAATCGAGAACAAGAAATCGCGGCATTGATCGCGCAAGGCTATGACAGCAAAGAGATAGCAACGCAGCTAGATGTGGCAGAAGGCACAGTTAAGAATCACCGTAAACGCATCTACGCACAACTGAATGTGGCGTCTTTAAGCGAGTTCTTTCAGTTGTTTCTCAACCACCTGATCACTCAATCAAGATAACAAACTGTCCCTTTAGGGATATATCTCGATTCCGCATCGCCTTTTAATCTGAATACAACCAAACCAGATAAAGATAAGACGATGACACTGATTGAAGATTTACAAGCTCGCGGTTTAATTGCCCAAGCGAGCGATTTAGACCAAGTTCAACAACTGCTTTCTACGCCACAAACCTTGTACTGCGGTTTCGATCCAACCGCAGGTAGCCTGCACATTGGCCACCTTGTGCCACTGATTATGCTCAAGCGCTTTCAAGATGCAGGGCATCAAGCCATCGCCCTGATCGGTGGAGCTACGGGTATGATCGGCGACCCAAGCTTCAAAGCCACAGAGCGAAGCTTAAACTCAGAAGAGACCGTAACGGGCTGGGTACAAGATCTGTCGAATCAAATTCAACAGTTGATGAATAACCAAGTCAACAAGCCAATGATCATGGTAAACAATTCGGATTGGGTGAAGCAGATTAACGTGATCGACTTCTTCCGTGATGTAGGTAAGCATTTCTCCGTGAATACCATGATCAGCCGAGAGTCGGTGAAGCAACGCTTACAACGTCCAGATCAAGGTATCTCGTTCACCGAGTTTAGTTACGCGCTACTGCAATCTTACGACTTCGCAGAATTAAACCGTCAGTACGGCTGTCGCCTACAAATTGGTGGTAATGACCAATGGGGCAACATTGTTAGCGGTATTGATCTTACTCGCCGCCAAAATGGAGAGCAAGTATTTGGCTTAACCCTACCTTTGATCACCAAATCTGACGGCACTAAGTTTGGTAAAACCGAAGGTGGCGCTGTCTGGTTAGATCCAAGTAAAACTTCACCTTACGCTTTCTACCAATTCTGGTTATCTGCGGAAGATGCCGATGTTTACCACTTCCTGCGCTACTACACCTTCTTGAGTTGCGATGAGATTGCCGCGATTGAAGCACAAGACCAAGAGAGCAAAGGCAAACCGCAAGCACAGCGTATCCTAGCAGAGCAAATGACGCGTTTTGTCCACGGTGAAGAAGGCTTAGCAAGTGCAGAGCGAATCACTCAAGCGCTATTTAGCGGCAATGTGCAGCAGCTAAGTTTGAGCGAGCTAAAACAGTTGGAACTCGATGGCTTACCGAGCATGCAAAGTGCAGAGCAAGATTTGGTAGAACTACTGGTTGAATCGGGATTAGCCAACTCAAAACGCATTGCTCGTGAGCTGATTGGCAACAACGCCATCAGTGTGAACGGCGAGAAAATTGATGCAGAAAACCCAAGCTTGAACTTCCCGCTGTTCGATCAATACTGGTTGCTTCAGCGCGGTAAAAAGCATTTCTACTTGGTGAAACGCATCGAAGGTTAACGATTCCCATCTAACGACCTACGACCTCCGACCTAGCTAGACCAACAAAAACGCGAGCCAAAGTGCTCGCGTTTTTGATTCCCTATTTTGTGAAGCCAAAAGCTAACTTTAGAGTGGATGCCCGTTATAGTGTTGTTCTTCAAACACAACAAAATATAACAACAGCACAAAATCATGATCAGACACATTCTACTCATCAAATTTAAAGCATCTGCCACCAGCGACAAAATCCAACAACTGCGAGAGCTATTCGAAGCCATGCCAACGAAAGTGGAAGGCGTCACCGACGTTGAATGGGGCTTAAACAACAGCCCAGAAGGAAAGAACAAAGACTACACACACGCCGTGATGATGACGTTTGCCGATGAAGCAGGTCGTCAGAACTACCTACCTCATACAGAACACGATGCATTGAAAGAGGTATTTAGACCACTACTTGAAGACATCATCGTGTTTGATTACGAAATCTGAACCTCTCAGATGAATATTCGGACAATTAAAAAGCCACCACGACAATTCTCATCATGGTGGCTTTTAGGGTTACTTCACGTGTTTAAAGTTTGGCAGAATCGTTTCTGGTTTCTGCTCAACAAACGCCTTGCTTGGTGAGTAAGCACGGAAGTACACAAACCAGTTTTCATCTGGTCGAGTTTGTACCCAGTTTGCTTCATTCACACCTTCTGGCTTAGTTGGTGAGAAATGGAACGTGTAGTTCCCGTCTGCATCTTTCACTGTGCCCGGAACGTTAGAGCCGACATCCGCACGTTGAATGTCATTATCGATGATGGCGCGGTTTTCCACGTTGTACACCGTAATGGTCCAGAACAGATCGGCGTAGTTCACATCGCCATCTAATGTCAGCGTGTAGTGATTGCTACCATTTAGACCATAGCCTTCGCCGTCACGATAGTTATCAAGGTATATCTGACCCCAGCCACCGTTTTCAAAACCATGCATCGCAATATCGTTCGTCACCGCTTCATAAAACCATGCCGCGCGACCATCTAGATCCATGCCATAAGCGCGATCTTGATTTGGTGTTGATGCTGTTGCAACCTCCCAACGGTTCCCCTCAGGCCCGTATTCTGATTGATGTAAGCGACCCGTTTTGTTGAAGTCGATATTCTTAGTCATTGCCTCACCAAGCACTACCGCTTCTTTCATGATCTTCACTTGCTCGGCATTTGGTTCGAAAGGTTTACCCTTCTCAATACCCAATGGACGCAACATGTCATGCATCATGCGATCGCGTTCTGCAACAGGTTCTGTTTGAATGGCTTCGTTGAGTACTTGCCAAAACTCCATACCACGTGGGTGTTTCGCATCGAGACCTTTTTTCGGGAAGTTAACACCTCGATCGCTAAGGGGTTTGCCATCCAGATGCGTAATTGACATCGACTCCAAGTCCGTCATGCGTTGTTTCTCGGTTTTCGCCATTAAACGCACACCAAAGAAGACATAGTTGGTATCCGATTCAAGTACCACCGCATCTTTTGGTAGGTTCTTTGGTGTTTCGCTGCCCTTAGCTTTTATGACGTATGTGCCTGGTTTAGTCATCTGTGCAATACCAATCTGCCACATGGTATGCACCGCACCGCGCAGTTCATCGGTCGGGATATTCACCACAACGGGCTCTTTCTCTACGTTAAACCATGTAATCGCATAAGGCGTTGAGGTGTTGTAAGTTAGGCCGCCCAATTTAGACTGATGCGATGCCACATAAGTAATTTGGCCATCTTCTGAGCCCATTTTTTCATACGCCGCCTTCCACGCGTAGTTAGACGTCAGCGGAATAGACCAAATGTAAGCTTGTGTCGCGCGCTGAAAATCCATCAGATTAAACAGTTTCTTTGAGCTTTCCTCTGTTGGAATGCCATTGAGCACGCTGGTTTCAAAAGCAAAATCACCAGAGCGGGTGTGCATGTTATCAATCTTGATGTTGTTGTCTGCGTATGCGCTGCTGGTTAAAGCGGCAAATATCAAACCAGAGATAAGGGTTTTCGTTACTTTTTTCATGTCTATTCTCTACTCGTCGTTTCAGGCGGTATCGGGAGGATGAAGTTGAAATCAGTCATTTCTTGACCAGCTCAATGTGGCGCAGTATAAAAACAAGCCAAGACTGAAAATTGACATTTTGAGAATATTTGAGTGAAAAACGAATATCGATTGAGTGCGTTATACCTCTCTGCTTTTCCTAGATTGTGCAGACGATATGGTGTTGAGCCTCAAACCTTAACCTCAAAGCTCAATATTCAAATCTCAACCTTACACGATGAAAACCAAGAGCTTAGCCACCAGCAATTTGCAGAGCTGCTGAACTTGACCGCCAAAGAGACCCAAGACCCGCTGTTCGCCCTAGAGCTCAGTACCTTGATTGACTACCAGTCTTTGGACATCGCTATGTTGCTGATTGCCAGTCAGGAATCTCTCGCAAACATCTATCCGGTTTTGTTTGGTCTATACAGCTATCAACAGCGCGCTTCTCGCCATCAACTTGATATTCGTGAAGACATTGCTCGCCACTTTACCCAGTTCTTATTCGAACCCAATGTCGATACAAGCCAACACGCTTTGCTTTCCATCGGAGGCATTATTACAACGTTCAAGATGGTATTGGGCGAACGGTTGAAGTTGCATCAAGTGCATTTTAAAGCGCGCTACCAAGGTGAATCAGGAGTACAGCAGCAAACACAGATAGAACGTCTTGAACGTTTCTTTGGATGCAAAGTGATATTGGGTAGTCAGTTCGATGGTTTTGAGTTCCCCAAAGCCCTACTCGCAGAAAAGCCCGATTTGGAGATGACCATCACCAATCAAATGCGACGCAAAGTCTCTCATGGTCTTCAACATCACAACACGCTATTGGAAATCACCACCAACTCGATTCTGTTATTGCTCCCTCTCGGTGATATCAGCAAAACCTTGGTCAGCAAAATGCTAGGCATCCACCCGAGAACGTTGCAGAACTTGTTGAACAAAAATGACCTCACCTACCGAGATATCGTGAATTCAGTTCGCGACACCGAGAGTAAGAAGCTACTCACCAACAGCGAATATCCAATCCGCACCATAGCTGACATGCTTTGCTACGCTTCTGCCGATTCTTTTATCCGCCAGTTCAAACGCACCAATGGCACCACGCCTTTACAATATCGAAAACAGCATCGCGTGTGATAGCTAGCAGTCCAAGCTTGCAATTCGATTTGGTTATTATCTAAATTACATCAATTCATTTCTGTCATCACAATCATATCGATAAAGTGAGGTCATATCTTAATGACGACCTCAAGGTAAGCGACATGAAAAAGACCATCTTAGCGACTCTTATTGCCATCACCTCTATGCAGACCATGGCAGCCGTTAAAGTGACCGACGAAAACTTCGCCCGCGCAGAAACTGATCTGTACTTCACTCAACAACTAGAGCGCCAACCAATCAATGTGTTTGACCACAACCGAGACAGCGTCACCGTTGATAATCAGATGATCATTCGCTCAAACACCGACTTGCTCTACTCGACAGCCGTGGTCGATGTGTCGAAAGGGGCCACTTTCCGTTTAGCGAAAGGTGATGCTTACCAAATCATGCATTTCTTCAACAACAATCACGACAACCATATGGCCATTTACGGTGGTGACGAGATCTATATTGATTCGAAAATTGCAGGCTCGGATTACATTTACATCCTAATGCGTACCGCTACGACAGCAGGCATGGAAGAGGCACATCGCTTACAAGATGCCGCCGTGATTGATGCAAAATCCGCAAAACCATTTAAGCCAGCGCAAGATTGGGACAGCGCCTCTCGCGACGCGGTGCGTGCTAAATGGGAGAAGCAAGTCAACACGATTAAGACAGAAGAAGCCTTCACTACTGGCATTACTGCAACGCCAGATAACAAGCAATTTATGATTGGTACCGCTGTGGGCTGGGCTGGCTTACCAGCAGAGTACGCGGTGTACTCTTCACGAGCTGGTACTGGCAAAGTTGAGTGTGCTGACATCACCTTCGACAAACCGTCACTAAGTTATGAAAAAGGCGGTTACTGGTCTATCACCGCATACTCAGGCAAAGGCTGGTTGATGACGGATAACAACAGCGCAGACTCAACCTCCGCTGTACCAAACAAAGATGGCTCTTACACCATTCACTTCGCACCGAAAGGCGAGACTTGTGGTGCCGCGAATAACGTGATTGAAGTGAACGATGCGGGCTGGAATTTCGCGCTGCGCGCTTATCGTCCAAGTGACAAAGCCAAAGCGATTGAGGAAATGCACAACTTCCCGAACGTGACGGCAAAGTAACGCAGAATAGGCTTAATCTCCTCAGACCAAGCCTCTGCAAACAAACCCCGAAGAATAAGCCTCTCAATGGAGAGGCTTATTGTTTTTCTTGGATGATGGCTTGGGAAGTGGTGATGATTTTTCGTTTGAGCCACTGATGCATCGGATGCATTCGCTTGTTGTGCGATTCCACCAGCACAATATTTTTTAGCTCATCTGGGGTGTGATTAGGGAAAGAAACATACTCAAACTCACCGCGCAGATAATGAGCAAGCTGTCGAGAGCAAGGCAAGATGATCTCACTCTGTTTAATCACATCGAGCAAGGTATGCAAATAGGAGCTTCGCGCTTTTACTTTCAATACTTCACTTGAAAGGTGCTTAGCAATAAAGGGCTGAGTATCATTCCAACCCGGCACCACTAAACTGGCGTATTCTGCTTGATTGATTTCAGCTTGAGACAAGGTCTTTCCTGCCAAAGGGTGGTTGATTTTCACTAACCCAACAAAATCATCTTCACCAATCACTTGGTGGGTAAATTGCTTATTGGTGTCGATTGGCGAGTAGTTGATGGCCGCTTGAATCTCGCCATCGAGCAACTTTTTGAGTGTTTGAGAACCCCAATTCACTATGTTTACTTGTGCGTTTGGTGCCTCTTCAATCACCGCGAGACACAAGCGTGCACCGAGCCAATTGGAGATAAAGCCATTAATCGCAATGGTAATGTTCCCTTGGTAGTTGGTAGGCTCAAACGTTGGCGAGTCAAGAATCACCTCATCCAAACTCTCGATGATCATCGGCAACTTGTCACCCAACTCAAGTGCACGAGGCGTTGGCTTTAAGCCAGAGTGAACACGAGTAAACAACTCATCATCAAAGTAATCACGCAGCCTTCCCAACGCTTTGCTGACTGCAGGTTGGCTCAATGCTAATTGGTCACCCGCAATACGCGTGTTCTTGGTTTCAAGTAACACCAGAAAGATGCGAAGTAAGTTGAGATCCAGTTGCTTCATCGTGATTCGTTCCCTAATACAACCCTGTTTAATATCGGCTATTCATTCCGAATCGGTGCGACATGTCATCGTCCATACGACCGCCTTTCCAACCACCCGAACCAAGTAGATTCAGTACATCTTGTGCGGTGTAATCACAACCATCAAAAAAGTCATTCGAGACATCGGCACGCAAGGAAGTAAGCTCAGCTCTAACGTCTGCGCTCAGTTCTTGAGGATCGGCATACAGAGCCAAAGCGATTTGTTGTTGGCGCTTGCTCAACTCGCTTGTGCTGCTTTGTACTTGTCCGATAGAGAAATACTCGCGACTTCCATAGCCCTTAATCAATCTGGCAGAAAGTAACTTAATAACCTTCTTGATTCGACGACGTTGAATGACTCTCAGCACATTAATTCCCTATTTCTCTTTTCAAAAAAGTATCTGTTATCAAAAGTCACGTTATATTTTGTGCATAACGTTATGATGCTTTAGAGTGTCACGGTTTAGTACAGTGTTCAATAAGCATGGAGCGCCAGTGTGAAAATCGACGATCTTAAACTCTTCATTAAAGTGGTCGAGCTAGGAAGCTTTACTGCCGCAGCAAACGCATTGGATCTGCCGCGCGCGAATGTGAGTCGACGAATTGGCGAATTAGAGCAATCTTTAGGTGCTCAGTTATTCCATCGCACCACACGCAGTTTATCACTCACCAATAATGGCGAAGCCTACTACGAGAACCTGCAAAAAGCGCTGACGATGCTCGACTCAGCGAACGAACAAGTCAGCAACGACACCAATGAAGTTCGCGGCCGCATCAAACTTGGGTTACTGCCAGAAACCGATGAACTGGTTCGCCCAATTCTGTTTAACTTCCACGATAAATACCCACACGTTGAGTTGGATATTCGCAACATCAACAATGGCTTTAGTGACATGTTCCAACAGGGCTTGGACATCGCTTTTCATGGTGGTGCTCTATTTGATTCCGACATCGTTGCCCGTAAGCTTTTGACACTCGACCGTTGTTTAGTCGCTTCTCCCAATTACCTTGAAACACACGGCATGCCAGAGAACTTAGAACAACTGAAGGAACACCAGTGTGTCTGTTTTCGTTGGCCAAATGGCGAGGTAGATAATGTATGGCACTTCCAAGAACAAAGTGTACAACTGCATCCGAAGCTCATTTCTAACAACATTGGCTTTATTAAGAACGCGACGATTTTAGATCGTGGAATCACCTTTATGCCCAAACTACTGGTGAAGCGTGAGTTGGAATCCGGCAGTTTGGTACAGCTATTGTCACAATATTCTGTTACTGAAGAATCGGGTTGGTTGCTTTACCCTCAGCCTAAGACATTGAGTCAGGCAAGCCGCCTACTTATTGACCACCTCATTAAAGAAATTCCAAAACTCGTTTAGCTGAATATATTGTCTCGTTTTTTGAGACAGTGAGTCTCATTGTTGAGTGATTATCTGAACACTGTACAATTGTATGATGGCACCAAAATTATGGAGCCATCGTATGAATCGTCTATTCAAAACTACTGCATTAGGTGCCGCAACATTGGCACTGTTTGGCTGTAATCAAAGCCAAAACACGTTCACCGAACCAGAGTCCCCTCGCCCAATTCAAGTTGTTGAAGTCACGGGTGAAAACACGGCATTGAACAAATCGTTTAGTGGCATTGTTCAAGCAAAAGAGACCGCCTCCCTTTCTTTTCGCGTTCCTGGCACGGTTGACCGCGTTTTGGTGAAGAAAGGCGATCATGTCGAGAAAGGACAGATCATTGCTACGCTTGATCCTCACGATTACCAAGTTTCTTTGGAAGAACTTCAAGCACGTATGCTGGAAGCGAAGTCTGCGCATAAACTGGCAAAGGCTGAGCTAAAACGCGTGAAACAAGCCACCGATGATGACGCGATTGCCAGTGTGAATTTGGATAGAGCCATCAGTGGTTATGAGCGTAGTTTGTCTGCCGTTAAAGTAATAGAGAAGAATATCCAACGCGCGGAAGATGCCTTGGCTTACACCACACTGCGTGCACCATTTTCTGGCAGCATTGGCGAGGTACGAATCGACGCATTCGAGCAGACACTGCCGGGCGTTAGCATCGCTACTCTTCAACAAGACGGTCAGTGGGAAGTGGATATCGATGTGCCTGAGAACATGATTCGTCAGTTTAATCTTGGGCAAACAGCGGCACTGTCTTGGTATGGTTCAGAGCAAACATATCGTGCGAACGTCGCTGAAATCGCGCCTAAAAAGCATCTCATCAAACAAACTTACCCTGTCACTCTAGCTATCGATTCAATTTCTAGCGAACTGTTCAATGGCAAAGCCGTTACGGTCACAACCTCATTTCAGCCCGATCAATCCAGTCATTGCTTCCCCTATTCTGCGATTTTAGGTGAAAAGAAATCGCTACACGTCAATGTCGTTCGTGACGCTATCGTGCACACCGAGCCAGTGAGTTTACAATCCATCGACTCGCATCAAGCTTGTGTCTCCGGCGCTTTCAGTCAAGGCGACTATGTGGTCATTAGCGGCACCCATTATCTGCAAGCTGGCGACAACACGCCGAACTTAACCATCAAAACGCTATAGGTTCGAATCATGATCAATTTAGCTGAATTCGCGATAAGACAGCGCACTTTTGTGTTGTTCTTTATCGCCTTGAGTGTGGTGGCAGGGCTGTATTCTTACTTCGATTTAGGCAAGTTGGAAGACCCAAGCTTCACGGTTAAAACCGCCGTCGTTGTCACCTTGTATCCGGGCGCCTCAGCACAAGAAGTGGAACAACAAGTCACTGATACCATTGAGACCAAGCTGCAAGAAATGGCCGAGTTGAATCGTCTGCGTTCATTGTCTCGTCCTGGGATGTCGATGGTATTTGTCGACTTGAAAGAGAGCCTCAATTCCAAAGCGCTTCCGCAACAATGGGATTTATTGCGCCGCAAAGTCGACGACGTGAAACTGCAACTGCCATCTACAGCGCAGATCAGCATTGTTCAAGATGAGTTCTCTGAAGTGTATGGCATGCTTTTCTCTATCCATAGCCAAGACGCCGCACCAGAAGAGTTGCGCCGTTATGCTGAAGAACTGCAACGCCAAATCAAAGCTGTAAAAGGCATCAAGAAGATTGAGCTACACGGCGTGCAACCACGAGTGGTTTACATTGATATGCCTGACGAACGTCTGGCTCAATATGGTTTGTCTGTCGCGCAGGTTTGGAACCAACTCAGCACACAGAACATGACCTTTGAGGCAGGTAAGTTCGATGCTGGCACCGAGCGCATTCGCATCACTCAAACCAGTGAATTTCAATCATTAGATGATATTAGCAACTTGGTCATCAAAGGCGGCGTGAGTGAACTAGGTACAGGCTTGATTCGCTTAGGTGACATCGCTGACGTATCCATGGGCTACCAAACACCAGCGCTAACAGAAAGTCGATTTAATGGTGAGCCTGCGGTGACGCTAGCGGTCAGCCCTGTTGAAGGCATTAATGTGGTCTCGCTCGGCGACACGATTCGCGACATCATCCAAAACTACCAACAAACACTGCCGCTTGGCGTTGATATTTCTACTGTGGCTTACCAACCTGAAGAAGTGCAAAAAGCGATTGATGACTTCGTCGGTAACCTGCTTGAAAGTGTCGGCATTGTGTTTGTGGTGCTGTTGGTCTTCATGGGCTTTAAGAGCGCGACAATTGTGGGCTCGAGCTTATTGCTGACTATCCTGCTCACACTGATCTACATGAATATTGCAGGTATTGATTTGCATCGAGTCTCGTTAGGTACCTTCATCCTTGCTTTAGGTATGTTGGTAGACAACGCCATCGTGATCACTGACATGATGATCGTAAAACTGGGCAAAGGCATCGAACGCACACGTGCTGCTGTTGATTCAGTTAAGGAAACCGCCGTCCCTCTTCTTGGCGCGACCGTCATTGCCATCATGGGTGCAAGTCCGGTTCTGTTCTCCAAAACCGACTCAGCCGAATTTGCGGGTTCAGTGTTCTACATAGTAGCGTCTTCGCTTCTTTTGTCTTGGTTGGTCGCGATGACCTTCACCGTACTGATGTGCTGGATGTTCATCAAACCAACACCTATCGATGAAGACGCAAAGCCAAGCCGTTACAAGCAGTTGGTGTTTTGGACGGTTGATAACCCAATGAAAGCGCTGACAGCATTGATTCCTCTGCTTTTGGTGACTGCTGTTGCTGTGCCTTACGTGGCGGTGAACTTTATCCCGCAATCGGATCGCCCTATCGTGTTCCTTGATTACTGGCTACCGAATGGCGCCAAGATCGAGCAAACCTCAGCAGACATGCGCAAAGTCGAACAATGGCTACTCAAGCAACCAGAAGTAGAAAGCATCTCTAGCTACATGGGCGCAAGTGCACCGCGCTTCTCGGTGACCGTAGAACCAGAGCCACTTGATCCTGCATACGGGCAGATATTGATTAACACCAAGGATTACGGAAGCATCAGCCAACTTGTTGAACGTGGTGACAAGTGGTTGCAAAACACTTTCCCAGACGCAGAACCTCGCTTTAGAGCGTTAAAACTGGCGACCTCAGACAAGTATGCGGTAGAAGCGCGCTTCTCTGGCCCTAATGAAGCGGTGTTGCACCAACTGGCGGATCAAGCGAAAGCGATTTTTGCCACGCATCCCGATGCCAAATACGTTCGTGATGACTGGCGTCAAGAAAGCAAGGTGCTCAAACCCATCATCAATCAAGACAAGATGCGCCAAGCTGGCATTAACCGTGCGGACATCGCTTTTGCTCTGAAACGCGCTTCTGATGGCATGCCATTAGGTCAGATGAACCTTAATGACGAGTTGATTCCAATTCAGCTGCGTGGCACTTCGCAAAATATGGCCTCACTAGAAACTCTGCCAGTACGTTCGCTGCTTGGCATGCACAGTGTGCCTCTCGGCCAAGTGGTCGATGGCTTTGAGCTAGTACCAGAAGAGAGCATGATCTGGCGCCGCAATCGCGTCAAAACCATCACAGCACAAGCAGGTGTTGAGCGTTCAACCACACCAGCAAGAGTACGCAACGCGGTGAAAGATAAAATCGAAGCGATTCCTCTGCCAGCCGGCTACAGCTTGGAATGGGGCGGCGAATACTACGATGAACACAAAGCGGTTACAGACATCTTTAAACAGCTGCCAAAAGCCATGCTGATCATGGTGATCATTCTGGTTGCAATGTTTAACGGCTTTAAGCAACCGATCATCATTCTAGCCACACTGCCTTTGGCGGCTACCGGTGCCACCTTTGCTCTGCTTGGTTTTGATAAACCATTCGGCTTTATGGCGTTGATTGGTGCCATCACCCTGACGGGCATGATCATTAAAAACGGCATTGTGTTGATGGACCAAATTGAGTTGGAACGTGCGAACGGCCGCCCATTATCGGATGCCATCAAAGAAGCCACCGTTAACCGTACCATGGCGATTTCGATGGGTGCACTAACAACCGCACTCGGCATGATCCCGCTGCTATCGGATCTCTTGTTCGACCAAATGGCAGCCACCATCATCGGCGGTCTGGCAGCGGCGACCGTGTTGTCACTGTTCATCATGCCGGCACTGTACCGCTTGGCATACAAAGAAAAATCACCAACAACGCAAACTGACGCTGAATTGAAGGAGGCGTAATCATGAGAAAGTTCGTTATCGCGCCACTAGTATTGGCAATAAGTTTATCCGGTTGCGCCGTTGGGCCAGACTATAAAACGCCAACCACCAGCATGGCAGAGACTTATTTGTATGCCGACCAAAATGGCGTCAGCCGCAGTGCTGAGAGAGAAGCATTTTGGTGGACAGAGTTTAACGACCCAACGTTGAACGATTTGGTGCTTGATATGCAAAGCCAAAACATCCCGCTTAAGGTCGCGGCAGAGCGCATCAAAATGGCAGACAGCTATAAGACCGTTGTCGAGTCATTCAAGGTGCCAACCATCAATGTTGGTGCTGGATATGTCAATTATCAGCTGAGTAAGAACGACTCGCTGCTTGGCCCTGCGCTGAACCCGATTGGTGATTCCGCCGCAGGCCTGCCACCACAAATTGGCAATACAACCTTGTTGGACAGCCAGCATGATGGTGTATTTGCCGGCGCAAGTATCGCTTGGGAATTGGATTTGTTCGGTCGCATTGATCGTCAATCCAATGCGGCGCAAATACGTGTTGAGCAAGCAGAAATCTATCAAAGCGGGCTGACGACTTTGCTTACTGCAGATTTAATTCATAACTACTTGCAGTATCAAGGGGCAAACGAGCGTCTCGACTTAGCTAAATCAAACCTTGAAGACCAAAGGAAAACCATGGACTTGGTCGAGAAAGTGGTTCGTAGCGGTTATGGCTCGGATCTCGACTTAGCGCAGGCCAAAGCGACGCTTGCTGCGATGGAGTCAATCATTCCTCAATTGGAAATCGCGCAGCAAGTACACAAACATCGTATCGCGGTACTACTTGGTGAGCCTTTATCAAAAGTCGAAGTGCGACTTGCAGAGACTCAAGGTGTACCTGCAATGCAAAATGTCGTGCCAATCGGATTGCCTTCAGACTTACTGCAGCGACGCCCTGATATCCGCTTAGCGGAGCGAGAAATGGCAGCCATCAATGAAGAACTTGCGGCAAGTATCGCCAATCAATATCCGAAGTTCTTCTTAACCGGCGCTCCGGGCGTGTCTGCTTCCAGCTTTGATGATCTGTTTATCAGTGATTCTTTCGGCTGGGTTGGCGCGGCTGGCATCAGTTGGAATGTATTTGATGGTGGTCGTGGCAATGCTTTAGAGGACATCAACCAAGCTCGTTTTGACGCAGCAACACTGACTTACCAACACGCCGTAGATTCGGCTTTTGCTGAAGTGGATTCCACCTTATTTGCCTATGGCAGAAGCCAAGAGAATCAGCGTCGTATTGATGATGCTCTGGTTGCGACAGATAAAGCCGTGGGGAAAGCCAAATCTCTCTACCGTGCTGGGTTGATTGACCACTTGTCGGTGCTGGATGCTCAACGCCAGCAACGCATGATGCAAGACCGACAAATCGCAGCCAAATTGCAAACGGCTCAGGTCACTGTCGCACTCTACAAATCACTGGGTGGCGACTGGGCATTAGAGCAATCTCCACAAAGTTAAACGGAATGAGTTAAGTAACGATTTTGGGGAGTGGGTTAGCTTCAACGGGGACCTCGAATCTAACCCCTCCTCTTTTTTATTGTGCATAAAGTCGCGCATTAGCTCGCATTTCCTATAGTTAAAAGGATTGAAATCAGAGAGTAAGGAAGGAACTCCCTCATGATGACATTAATCTTTTTGCTGTTATTGATTGCGATGCTCAGTGCATTTTTAGGTAAGAAAGCGGTGGGCTATGCCTTCTTTGCTTCCTCGGTGATCATTGGACTGTATTGGTTCAATCATCACGCCACCGACCCTCTTTCCATCTTGTTGTAAGGGGGATTGCACATGAATCGAAACTATCTGGCTTTACTTAATACCCTTGGTTTACTTGGCATGACAGCCGTTTTATTGATTGGCTTTGTTCTGCAATTTGTACTGAATGAGTTGCCTTGTCCTTTGTGTTTATTGCAGCGCATTGGCTTCATCATGATCATGTTCGGCTTCTTGTTGAACGTGGTGTATGGACCGCAGTCGCGACATTATGGTGTGGTCCTTATTGGCGCACTCTATGGCGTCGCTACGTCATTGAGACAAGTCTCTTTGCACGTGATTCCCGGTACGCCTGGATACGGTAGCCCTATCTTCGGGATGCACTATTACACTTGGGCGTTTGTGTTGTTTGTTGCCACCATTTTCGCGGTCGCCGTTATTCTGATGCTCACCATTAAAGAGGAATCTCCAGAACCATACGAAATGAGCAACCTAGGTCGCATCACATGTTTGCTGGCGATTTCTGTTGTGGCACTCAATGTGATTGGGACTTTTGCCGAATGTGGTCCTTATCAATGTCCAGACAATCCAGAAAGCTACTGGCTATTTAACTAACGAACCCTTAATCGAAGCAAGAGGAGTCATGCATAGGTACATGTGACCTTGTTATTACTCCTCTTTTCTATCGGTTCCGAAAATACGATTCTCAGCACAATCCGACTTAGTTCAAATTCGTTGGTATGCAATTGGATGTCATACAAACATGTCAGTATGTTTAGAGATAAACGTACCGATTAATTTTCTCATCATGTTTTAAAAAAACAGGAGTGGTTATGAACTTTGTCGACGGTGTATTACAAGTCGAATCTTTTCTCGCGGTAACCCTCGGGATCATCGTGTTGTTTTTAGGCAGACGCCTAACCCAAGCCAGCAGCTTCTTAAAAGAGTTCAGTATTCCTGAACCCGTTTCCGGCGGCATCTTGGTATCGGTGTTGTTCGCCGTTATCCATTACGTCACTCAAATCGATGTCCAATTTGATCTTGCTACCCGAGACTTGTTGTTGGTGTATTTCTTTACCACTATCGGCATCAACGCCAGCCTTCAAGATCTGTTCAAAGGTGGTAAGCCATTATTGATCCTGCTTTCGGTCACCATCGGTTACATGCTAATTCAGAACCTAACTGGGATTGGAATTGCGACCATGTTAGATCAACCAGAAGCGGTTGGCTTGCTGAGCGGCACGGTGTCTCTGATTGGTGGACACGGCACTGCGATTGCGTGGTCACCTCGAATCGCTGAAATATTCGATCTTGATACCGCGATGGAAATCGGCATCGCGAGCGCAACGTTTGGCTTAATTTTAGCAAGCTTGATGGGCGGACCGATTGCAAAATACCTAATCAACAAACACAACCTAAAGCCTGCAAAAGTAGAAGAAATGGACGTGGGTACTGCGCAAGATGAACCGCAACCGTCTATCAATGCTTATGACTTCTTAGATGCGATGTTAGCGATTCATGTTTGTATCATCTTGGGTGCAATTTTGAACGAAGGCGTGAGCAGCTTAGGGCTTGAGTTACCGTTGTTCGTGACCTGTTTGTTCGCCGGCATCTTGATTTCTAACCTTATTCCCGCCTCTTACCCTCGCCTTACAGGTACTCGTTGGCCAGCAAGAAAACCAGCGGTTGCGTTGATTGCGGATATGGCGTTGGGCGCGTTCTTAGCCATGTCACTGATGAGCATGCAGCTATGGGCTTTGGTCGATTTAGCAGGACCTATTTTTATCATTCTTGGCGCGCAGTTCTTTGTGGCTATTTGCATCGCCATATTCGTCGTTTTTCCTCTAATGGGAAAGAACTACGACGCTGCGGTTGTTTGCTCTGGTTTTGGGGGGATTTCTTTGGGTTCTACCCCAACCGCAATGGCGAACATGTCGGCCGTTGCACAAAAATACGGTAACTCTCACCAAGCCTTTATTATTGTGCCTTTGGTGTGTGCTTTCTTTATCGATTTGGCGAACGCGCTGATCATCCCTTACTTCATCCGGTGGATTGGCTAATTAAGATGCTAACCGGTTAAAAAGGGGTCACTTCGGTGGCCTCTTGATTTAATCGTGCAAATATTGCTACCACCTTGCCCCTCACTCAGTTGTATAATGCTTGTCTTGTAATATTTTGTTACGAACGTCGTAACCCTTGAGAAGACGCATGAACAGCAGCAGATGGGTTGGCTTAACAGTCGGCACACTTTTTTTAATTGGTACATTAATTCTATTTGGATCAACTGTGCATTCCGCGTGGTACAAGATCCCAGTAGAAGCCGTAAATGGTATCGCATTCACTCTATCCTTCGGATTGGGGTTGAATCATCTTGTTGCTTATATATCCGCTTTTTTCACACTCGCTGCGCTATTTTATCTTGGTTACGCGATGGGTTACCGTATCCATCAAAAACTCAAGTAGACACCTCATACTTTAGACTGAATTTAAATTCACTAGTAGGATGTAAGTACTAGTTTTACCTCACTAAATTTGCCGTTTACCCACTTTTTATGCGGACATATTGAGATCGGGGCATTTTCCCGAAAACCGTATAGTTTTATGCAACCCTGCCTCATAGAATAGTTTATAAAAACGGCAGTAGGTATCGAGCAACTTTATGAAATGCAGTGTCGCTTGCAGACGAGAAAAACGCCCAAAAAAGCACATGCGCCTGGCATTTACAGACTCATGCGGGGTAAGTCGTTTCGTCTTTACAAGTCATCCATCCACACTCAATCCATACAGAATCCTCTCCTAGTCTGCCCATTATTTGCTGTTCCTTTGAGACATAACTATGGACAGAACACAGTTCACCAAAATTTTTACGCGCTATTACATGCGCTCTACGAGTTTGGGCATTCTGATTACCCTATTCGCTTGTGCAATTAGAGGGGTAGAATTTGTTGTATACCTTCCTTACCTGTTCGCCGCTGTCGCCTGCCTAACTTATCTTTGGGCTGGGCGCTTTTTCGTTCTTGAACAAAAAAACAAAGCGGTGGTTATTGCTCTTATCCTCGGCTTCACACTCACTTTTTACCTGTATTATTTTTTAGGCGGGCATTTTCTCTTTTCGTCGTTAGTGACGGTCAATCTCCTTTTAGCCTTAATTGAATTTGGCGTATTTTGGTCGCTAATTGCATACGCACTATCAATGGCTGCTTGCTTTAACATAGATTTGATAGTTGCAGGTAGTGACCCGTTTAAACTACAGGGTTTAAGTGAGTTCTCCATTCGGAGTACGTTTCTGTACCTGTTCAACCTTTTTATTTACAAAGGATTGCTTTCTATAGAGCGTTATTGGCAAAACGCTTGGCAAATGCAGTACGAACAGGTCGAAAAACTAGAAAGACTGCTCGAGATAGACGAGCTGACAGGGTGTTATTCCCGCTTTAAAGGCCATCAGTTAATTGAACATCAGATACAACGCGCTCAACCGTTTACTCTGTTGTACATCGACTTAGATAGCTTTAAAGCCGTGAATGATAAGTTCGGCCATGATGCCGGCGACAAGGTTTTGAAAGTCACCGCCCAACGGATCTTACAACTGCTGGGGAACGATCAATTTGCTACACGAATTGGTGGTGATGAATTCATCCTTTGTCTTCCCAACCTAGAAAGTACAAAGGATTTAGAACAATTTCAGTCTTTACTACAACACGCATGTAGTGCACCTATTTTCATCCATTTTCAAAACGTTCACATCGGTTTGAGTATCGGAATGGCGCGCTTCCCTCATGAAGGAAGTAACAGTGACGCGCTTATCCAGCATGCTGACCAAATGATGTACCTCACTAAAAAATCTAGAACATAGAAATTTGGCCCATCTCGGGCTGCTTCAAGCAATCAAAAAATATAATGAGTTCAGGACGTAGATATATGGTTAGCAAGTTAGAATTTTCGCATGCTGTTGCTGCAATTCGAAAGGAAAGGGGTTTGACTCAAGGCCAGTTAGCCGATGAGTTAGCAAGGAGTTACAGCGCTTTCGAAAGCTTAAATCAACCAACATTAAGCCAGTGGGAAAGCGGTAAAGTTACACCGAGTCTATTAAAGCGACTGGCCTTTTCACACTTCATCGGAGAACAATATCAATACACCTCCAGCGAGTATAAAAGAGTCAAAGCTTCTCAAAGTAAAAGTATTTATTTGAGCTTTAAAGACATTGTGTACGAATACCAAGTTACCGATGTAAAAAGTTGCTCCCTCAACCAAATCAGTGTGTCTGAATTCGAGCAAATCAACGCTGTACATAAGCAACTGATAACGCCAGGAGGCGTGGAAGACACACTTAACCAATTCGACCAATCCCCAAGTAAAGCTCGGCTTTATTACTGTAAAGGTATGTTAGTCGGACACATGATTTATCAGGAGCTGAGATCTGAATTCAGGATTCTTAGCCTATGGCATTTAGGCCGCTCAATTTTGAAGTTTTTGGTCTCTGACATTATTCAAGTAATGGGCAACGCGATCATCCACTTTCCTGTTCATGAGCCCGTGATTAAACAACTTTTGTTCGACATTTTTATACGGGATTTCTACCACCATCGGCGAGTCACCTTTTTTAAAGCGCCTGCTGCCAGGATATTTGAAAACCCCATGGTGAAACATTGCTTTGACGGATTACTCGATCTGGTGCTCTACCGCTTTCACCAAGTAGGAAATGAATTTATGCAGTCTCGACAGGAGGCAAACTAATGATGTACGACAATCCAACCAACAACACTATTTTATTGTTCACCTTCAACAATATTCAAGGCAGAGGATTACAAACCGCAATCGAGCAGCGCTTAGGGCAACCCGTTTTATTAGCCAAAGGGGCGGATGTGGAACTACCCGTTCACTATGACGAACACTATGTCGCGATCGTTGACAGCTCTCTACCCGACCTCTGTGATGTTAAAGTCACATTGAGTGAGCTTCACCACGTCGACGCTACGATATTAGTCAATGCCGAACCAAACTTAGGTGTGGAGAGTTTACTCAGCTGGTCTAACCTAAAAGGTTTATTTTATTTTGAAGACGATTTCGACAAAGTAATCAAAGGTCTTAAAGGAATCTTAAATGGGGAGAACTGGTTATCTCGAGATATTCTTAATCGATTGATTGGCTACTTGATGAACTTAAATCACACCGTTACTGAGTTAGACAGTAAGCTCGATATTGAGCTCACGCGGCGAGAAATGCAGGTATTGACCGCACTATGTCAAGGAGGCTCGAACCTGGATATCGCAGACTCTTTGTTTGTGAGCGAGCACACGGTGAAATCTCATCTATATAGCATTTTTCGAAAACTGGAAGTCAAAAATAGAATGCAGGCCATAACTTGGGCTAAGCGTCATTTGTTTTAGCGAACCCAAGAAACAATAAAGGGAGCCCTTAAGCTCCCTTTTGCTGAGTGTATTGTGCTTCGACTCGCTTAAGCTTTCTTATTGCATTAAATGGTAAACACGAAGTGACTCTGCCATCGCCGCCACATCCTTACCAAAAAACGTCACGGTTACCGGTTGTTCAGCAAGTAACGTCAAACTGGATTCGGAGAATCGACCATCCGTGTCCGCTTCTAGATGCACAAAGAATGC
Organism: Vibrio sp. MMG023; assembly: GCF_021654215.1. Classification (NCBI taxonomy): domain Bacteria; kingdom Pseudomonadati; phylum Pseudomonadota; class Gammaproteobacteria; order Vibrionales; family Vibrionaceae; genus Vibrio; species Vibrio sp. MMG023. The sequence goes on from NZ_JAKFZP010000004.1 coordinate 380,330, forward strand.
TGGCTTATCTGCCACCAGAGTGATTTGGTTGGCTTCTATCGTCACTTTGATGTTCGCCTTCTGCATCGGCAGGGTTTTCAGTTCATGAGTGCTAAACCATGTGTTCGTGATTCGCTCTTCGCCTGCTTGTCCCTCTACGTAGAAGAAGCCTGACTTCAATTCAGACGAATCAAACTGCCCATCCAACTGCCAGACAACCATGTTGCTGTCACTGGAAACGGTGTGCTCTAGCGACCAAGTTTGCTTCACTTCACCTTGCCAGTTCACCCAATGTAATTGCGCACTCACATCAACGGGTTCTTTGGCATCGTTTAGCAAATGGAGGCTCAGCTTACCGGTGTGCTCTGAGAACACCAAATACTGGGGCGCAAAGAAGCGTTTCGCATGGTAATGCAATTGCTTCCAACGGCCACTGTACTCCAAACTAGACCAAGAACTCACTGGCCAGTTGTCATTAAGCTGCCAATACAACATGCCACGACATATTGGAGAGATGGCGCGCCAATGGTCACAAGCAGTTTTGATTGCCATCGCTTGCTGAACTTGGCTGAGGTACAACATTTGCTCAAAGCCGGAAGGGAAACGGAAATAGCGAGTAAACATCTCCGTGATGATGCTGTTACCGCGAGGGTTCTTTTGGTGCTGCTCAAACGTTGGTGAGGTGACGTTCCAGTCTTGCTCTGGCACAAACTTCTTTGCCTCTGCAAAAGACGGCCAAGATTGGAAGCCAAACTCGGAACAAAAACGCGGGTTAATGTTTAGATAAGCATTAAACGATTTGCCTGAGTGCCAAACGTCCCAGAAGTGCATGTCGCCTTTACTGTCATCGTGCCACGCATCGCCAAAATCCAGCTCGCCGTTGCAAGGAGAGCTTGGCCAAAAACGGCGTGAATCATCTTGCTGACCAATCACCTGCTCTACCATTCGATTCAAACGATCATAATTCACCGTGTATTTGACTTTGTTGTGCTTGGATTCGTCATACCAGCCAATCGCACCAATCACTTCATTATCGCCACACCAAAGTGCAATCGAAGGGTGCTCTTTCAAACGTGGGATTTGGAATCGCAACTCTTGTTCCACATCTTTCAAGAAATCGTCATCGGATGGATACAGCGAGCAAGCGAACATCATGTCCTGCCAAACCAACAGGCCTAATTCATCACACAGGTTGTAGAAAGTTTCGCTCTCATATTGGCCTCCACCCCAGACACGAATCATGTTCATATTGGCGTCGACCGCGCTCTGCAGAAGTGCACGATAGCGGCTTTCACACTCTCGCCCCGGCATGGCGTCCACCGGAATCCAGTTTGCACCCTTAGCATTGATTGGTACACCGTTAACGACAAACTCCATCGCCGAGCCATGCTCATCCGTTTGATTGTTCAGCCTTAACTCTCGCAAACCAATCGTGCGTGACAGTGATTGCTCACCACAAGCGACCGTTATCGGATAAAGATGCGCTTCGCCATAACCCGCAGGCCACCAGCGTTTTGGCTTGGAAATATGGAACTGACAGTGATAGTGACCACTTCCTTCGGTTTGAATCGATTGGCGCTGACCATCAAATTCAACAACAATTTCATTATGTTGGGTATCCGCTTCAACTTCGACTAAGACATCGATCTGCACACTGCCGTCAGCTTTCCATTGTTGCTCTGTCGCGAATCCTTTTAGCCACACATCTTCAACGACATCAATTAGAATCGGGTCATAAATACCAGAGACCATCAAGCAAATGCCCCAGTCCCAACCTGAATGACATTGGGTTTTACGAATCAAGTTCATGTGCGGGATCTGGTTGTTCCCCATCGCCGAAGGAATAGGGAATGGCAGTTTCTTTGCACGTTCTAGCCCTTCTAAATCCACACGGACAAACTCAACTCGAATCGCGTTAGTGCCTTGCTTTAAGTAAGGTTTGATATCAATACGTTGCTGGGCAAACATATTGCTGCTAGTTAGTGCTTGCTCACCATTGATATAAAAGGTCGCTAAGGTGTCTACACGGGTTAGCGTCATCCACACTTGTTTGGCAGAGAGCACAGAACCATCGACAGCAAACTCGCGTTCAATATGCCAATCGCATTCCTCAATCCAACGAACCTTGGATTCATTATCTGCCACATATGGGTTAGGAATAAGCTCTGCTTGCAAAAGTGCAGAGACATTATCGCCAGGCAAAGTCATCGGAATATTGATGTCTGGACGCTGTGGCGAGGTAAGCTGCCACTGTCCATTGAGTTCAAAATGAGCCATAGGGTAAGACCTTTAATTTTTATTAGAACAGGTTCGCTCAATGTAATCCTGCGGTGTCCTTACAAGAATAAAGGAAATGTCATTTACATACGAAATGCGGCGCACTTCACGCAAAAAATCTCTACCTAGAAATCAGTAATTTGCCGCTTACGTAGACAATTATTCCGAATCTACGGTTATATTGAGGTGCTCAACGTGCTAGTATCAGCGGCTTTTTGATCATCCTCACACTTTTCGACCTATTTGTGTGAGGGAAATGCACGGCTTCCGAGCCCTAAAAAGCGAAGTAATTATGTCAAATATGACGAATGCCGCCTCTCATGCTCCTATTCAGGAGGCAGACTATTCTGCGATTCATCCTCCTTCCCTTATCAAGCGCCTTGAACTCACTAACCCTGTATTTTGGTTAAGTGGTAGCTTCCTTACTGTCTTTGTTCTGCTCGCTTTAACAAATACAGAATCTCTGACCGCGATGGTCAACGCAGGCTTTGGGTTTGCGACTCAATACTTCGGTGCCTTCTGGCAAGTATTACTCCTTCTGAATTTCCTTATTGGTTTGGCTATTGCACTAGGTCGTACGGGTTACGTACGTTTAGGCGGTTTAGCGAGACCTGATATCGACACCTTCAAGTGGCTGTCGATCGTACTTTGTACCCTACTCGCGGGTGGCGGTGTATTCTGGGCTGCTGCAGAGCCTATCGCCCACTTTGTTTCTGCACCACCTCTGTATGGCGAAGCGTCGCCAAAAGCATCTGCAATCAATGCACTTTCTCAGTCTTTCATGCACTGGGGCTTCCTTGCTTGGGCAATCTTAGGTTGTCTTTCTTCTGTGGTGTTGATGCACCTTCATTACGACAAAGGCTTACCACTAAAACCGCGTACTCTGCTTTACCCTGTGTTTGGCGACAAAGCGATCAACGGTTGGATTGGTGACGTGGCTGACGCCTGCAGCATTATCGCCGTAGCCGCAGGTACTATTGGTCCAATTGGCTTCTTAGGTTTGCAGATCAGTTACGCCCTGAACTCGCTATTTGGCTTACCTGATACCTTTGTTACTCAAAGCTTAGTGATCGTCGCTGCGATTTTGATGTACACCTTGTCAGCGCTAAGCGGCGTGAGCAAAGGCATCCAGCTTGTGAGCCGTTACAACATCGTGTTGTCTGTGGCTTTAATTGGTTACATCCTGTTCTTCGGCCCAACCAGCTTTATTGTGGATGGTTACGTGCAAGGCATTGGCCGCATGGTAGATAACTTCTTCCCAATGGCACTTTACCGTGGTGACACCGAGTGGCTAAGTTGGTGGACAGTCTTCTTCTGGGGCTGGTTCATTGGTTACGGTCCGATGATGGCAATTTTCATCGCGCGAATCTCACGCGGCCGTACAATTCGCCAATTAATCCTTTCTATCAGCATTGCTGCACCATTGATCACGTGTTTCTGGTTCAGCATCGTTGGTGGCAGTGGCTTGGCGTTCGAGCTAGAAAACCCAGGTTTGATTTCATCGGCATTTGAGGGCTTTAACTTGCCTGCCGTTCTGCTTGCGATTACTTCTGAGCTACCATTCCCGATGGTGATTTCAGTATTGTTCTTGATCCTGACCACGACGTTCATCGTGACAACGGGTGACTCAATGACATACACAATCAGTGTGGTAATGACTGGCTCTACAGAACCAAACGCAGTGATCCGCTCGTTCTGGGGCTTAATGATGGGTGTGGTGGCGATCGCGCTTATCTCGATGGGCTCTGGCGGTATCTCGGCATTGCAGTCTTTCATCGTGATTACAGCTGTTCCTGTGTCTTTCATACTGCTTCCAAGCATCTGGAAAGCGCCGAGCATCGCTAACCACATGGCGAAAGAACAAGGTTTGATTTAATACACAACCAAGACTTTCGCGTCACTAGATAAAAATCGGCCCTGATACAAGCTATGTATCGGGGCCGAATATTATGGGTTGGATGCAAACAGCTTCACTACTTTACAGATGAAGTTTACGCAGCTCTTTCTTATCCACTTTACCGACGCTGGTTTTCGCAATATCGTCAACCAGCTTCACTTTCAGTAGTAACGCTTCTCTGGCTAGAATGCCTTTGCTGATGAAGTCTTTGGCAAAACTTAACAACTCTTTCTCCGTTACTTCTGCATCATCTTTTAGCGTCACTAATGCCAACGGCACCTCGCCCCATTTGTTATGAGGCATGCCAATCACGGCGACTTCCGACACGGCCTGATGCTGGTGTAGAATGTCTTCCAGCTCCAAAGAACTGACCCACTCACCAGAAATCTTAATCATGTCTTTTACGCGGTCGGTAATCTTGATAAAGCCTTCATGATCGATATGCGCGACATCGCCAGTGTGTAGGTAACCACCACGCCACAAGGCTTTAGAGTTCTTGTTGTCTTTGTAATAGCTCGGAGTCAACCAAGGAGCGCGAACCACAATCTCACCCGCACTTTCGCCGTCGTGGGGGAGCTTGTTCATTTCATCATCAACAATATGAGCTTCCACCAGCGCGACTTTCTTACCCGTTTTAGAGCGGTACTCCGCTTGCTGATCGAGGTCGAGTTCGAGTTGCTCAGGAGTCAGTTGAACAATAGACAGAATTGGTCCTGTTTCGCTCATGCCGTAACCCGCAAACACATCAATATCGCGCTCAAGGGCTGATTTACACAATGCTTTCGGTAGCGCGGCACCACCAATCACGACTTTCCAACCAGAGAAATCCATCGACTTGGATTTTGGTGAGCTCAACAACAGATGCAGGATGGTTGGCACACAGTGCGAGAACGTCACCTTCTCCTGTTCAATCAAGTTAAGCAGAACATCTGGTACATATTTGCCCGGGTAGACTTGTTTCACGCCAAGCATGGTCGCCATGTACGGAAGCCCCCATGCGTGGACGTGGAACATTGGCGTAATCGGCATGTAGATATCACCTTGATGCAGTCGACCTTGTGACGCATTGGTGCCGATGGTGCTCAATATGCCCATGGTGTGCAGAACCAGTTGGCGGTGAGTAAAGAACACACCTTTAGGGAAGCCCGTCGTACCCGTGGTGTAGAAAGTGGTCGCGATGGTGTTTTCATCGAAATCAGGGAAGTTGTATTCGGTGCTTTCTTGCTCCAGAAGGCGCTCGTATTCACATTCATCGTTATCGCGTAAAACCACGTAACGCGTCACCGTATCAATACGACCTTTGATCTGATCCAGAATTGGCAGAAACTCTTCGTTGATCAGGATAATGTCATCTTCTGCATGGTCAATGGTGTAAAGGATCTGCTCTGGAGACAAGCGTACGTTGATCATATGCAGTTTTGCACCAATCATCGGGATGGCAAAGTAGCATTCAAGATAACGGTGTGAGTCATAATCCATTACCGCTACCGTATCACCTTTCTTTACGCCCATCTTGGTTAGTGCGTTTGCAAACTGTCTCACACGATCATGAAACGTTTTGTAGCTGTAGCGACGGTGGTTCGCGTAGACGATTTCTTGCTCGGGGTTGAAAGCCACTGGGGAAAACAGCAAGTTTTTAATTAACAACTGATAATTGGATGGATCATTTACATACTGGTTCATATCGGGGATTCTTTTTGTATTTTTCTTAACGTTCGCTTTGCGCGAGTGGCGCTATTATCACTCAAAGACAAGACTGTATTCAGTACACAATATTGAGATCAGGTTCGAAAGACGCCATATATCTAAAGTACGCGGTTTCTAAAGTACCTCTGTATTGTAGCCTTCTATCACCAAGTCAGAAATGCTTCATCCCACGACTTAGTCATTAAGTTTTGTCATGGTCAAAAAAAGTGCAACGAAACCGTCACAGTTTGTCGTTAGCATACGTCCCACACTCGTAAACCTCGCTCTATACTGAACGACACGTTACATCGACCTCAATCCAAACTGTGAGAAGCCAACTATGTCCAAGCCTTTATATGTTTTTGATCTGGATGAAACCTTAATCAATGCTGACTGCGCAATGATTTGGAATGAATTTATGGTTGAGAAAGGCATCGCCACTGCGTCTAACTTTATTGAGGAAGATAAGCGTCTAATGGGCTTGTACGCAGAAGGCAAAATGGACATGGAAGATTACCTAACGTTCTCCCTCAAGCCGCTAGAAAACATGCCTATTCAACAGGTCAATGCCTTGGTGGAAGAGTGCGTTGAAAACCATATTCTGGCTAAACAATTCCCGCAAGCCAAAACACTGATTGAACAACTGTCTCGTGATGACATTGATATGGTCATCATCTCTGCCAGTGTCACTTTTTTGGTTGAAGCGGTTGGTCGACGTATCGGTATCCCTAACGCGCTCGGGATTGATTTAGTCGAGCAAAGCAACTGCTACACGTCTGAAATAGAAGGCATCCCAAGTTATCGCGAAGGCAAAGTTACACGCTTAAAACAGTGGCTAGAGGCTCAACTTGAGACCTACTCAGGTATCCATTTCTATACAGATTCGATCAACGACTTACCACTGTGTGAATACGCCGGTTACGCCTATCTGGTTAATCCATGCCCTCGCTTAAAAGAGCACGCCGCTCGGCCGAATTGGACAGTGTTGAGTTGGGGTTGAAACCAGCATCTCAAGCCGGTATCTATTAGACAAACCCATTCTTATTTCAATAAAGGGCAGTTTCTCCTGCTCTTTTTATGATCTCCCTTCACAAATTAATCACTTGATTAAATACTGATTAATTTTTCGCATGTCGCATGAGAAATCATCGCCTTATAATTAATCAAATGTTTAATATCTTGAGAGACGATTGTGACGGAAGCTCATCGAAGGGCGGGAAGACCCACAGATAAAATCGACGCAAGGGAGAAGCTGATTTTCCATGCGCGCGAACTCTTCACCATTATGGCTTACGACAAGGTGTCTACTCGCCTAGTCGCGCAGAAAGCAGGGGTGAATGTGGCGATGATTCGCTACTACTTTGGCAACAAAGAAGGGTTATTTGAGACCATGCTGCGTGAAACGCTGTCACCGATGCAAAAGCAAATGCAGGCCTTATTGTCTGACAGTAATGAAAAGAACTTCCTCGACTTAATGCGTACCTACTATCGTGAGATGATCAAAGTACCGCAATTCCCCCGCTTGATTGCTCAAGTCATGCATATGCCCCCCTCAGAGACTCAACGTAAGTTACTAGAAAAAGTCTTTGCTGACATCAGCAAGCCGATGCAAGGCATTATGTTCGATAAGCTCATCGACAGTGGCGTTCTGCGCAAAGACGCCGACCCACAACTGTGCCGCGTTTCTTATATTAGTCTCATGGTGTTCCCATTTATGGCACCACCGGCCTTACTTGCGATTCATGGCATTGAGCTTTCTGAAGCCTTCTTGAACCGATTATTCGAACACAACATACAACTGATGAAACATGGATTTCTAGACTCGGGCGACCAATATGAAAATCAATAAAAAGCTTCTGTTCTTTCCTGCTCTTGCTGTCGGCGTCATTATCCTCTTTCTTGCGATTAGCCTTAAACCAGACTTACCCGTTAAACCCGCAGGTGATAGAGCAAGGCTGGTCGAGACAATTCCACTAGAGCTTAAGGCGATAGCACCTGTCGCAATTGGCTTTGGTAAAATCGCTCCGAAAGTTGAATGGAAAGCGATAGCCGAAGTGACCGGTAAAGTTGTTTACCGTCATCCGCAACTGGAAAAAGGACAGGTGTTGCAAGCAGGAACGGAAATCTTGCGAATCGATCCTCTCGATTACGAATTGAAATTGGTTCAAGCTCAAGCCGACCTCAAATCTGCCGAAACCTCTTTGGCTAAGCTGACTCAAGAAGAAGCCAACCTCAAAAGTACACTCAAGATCGAAGCAAACCGTTTGGTTATCGCCAACAAAGAGTTAGACCGCAAACAAAACCTGCGTAAGAAAGGCTTAACGTCTCAATCGGATGTTGATCAACAAGAGCAAAGCGCACTCTCTCAACGCAAATTAGTTTTGGACATCGAAAACCAAATCGGATTAATGCCAGATGAAAAGCGGGTTGCGGAAGCGTTAGTCAAAGTCAATACATCAAAAGTTGACGAGGCAAAGCGCTCTCTCGATAAAACCATCATTACCCTACCTTACGATTTGCGAATCTCGGAAGTCGAGATAGAACAGAACCAAGTAGTGAACCTTCAACAAACCATGGTGACGGCGCATGGCATTGACGTGATGGAAGTTGAAGCGCAATTGTCCATTCATGACATGCAGACACTAACTTCCAGTATTGGGGAATTTGGCCGTGATGAATCGGGTATTCCGCGCCCAGACATGTCAGCCATTCATGCCACGATTGAGCTTAACAGCGGCAATTTATCCGCAACTTGGCCAGCTAAAGTTGCTCGAATCAGCGAAACGGTAGACCCAAGCCAAGCCACCGCTGGAGTGATTCTGGAAATCGAACAAGACTACCGCTCACTCAATCCGACTTCTGCGCCGCCACTGGTTAATGGCATGTTTGTACGCTCGCTCATTGAAGGGCAAGAGAATCCGAGCTGGGTTATTCCTGAGCGAGCCTTACATGGCGACAAAATCTACTTGATGGGTGAAGACAATCGCTTAAATATTGTGGCTGTAGAAGTTCTCTATCGCCGTGATAATCACGTGGTGATCGACGGCGATCTTGAGCAAGGTCAAAAGCTTATCATCAACGACCTGCTGCCTGCGATTAACGGTATGTTGTTAAAAGAAGCCGCACCTGAGTCAGAACAGAAAGCCGAGGAGTCTGATTCATGATCCGATTCTTCGCCAAACACCCAACCGCAGCCAACTTGTTGATGCTGACGCTATTAATATTGGGGATATCTTCACTATCTACGATTAAGCGTGAAACCTTTCCGGAGTTTGATCCGCCCTACATCATGGCTGGCGTAGTTTATCCCGGAGCCTCTCCACAAGAAGTAGAAGAGAGCATCTGTGTACGCATGGAAGACGCCGTCGATGGACTCGCGAACATTGAAGAAACGCAATGTGAAGCGATAGAGGGCTCAGCAAGACTGATTTTAAAACTGAATGAAGATGCTGATATTGGCCGCATGCTGGTCGATGTACAAACTCAAATCAACTCTATTAACGACTTCCCTCAAGAGATTGAATCTCCAATGGTGCAAGAGCTTGATTGGAACGAGCCCGTTGTCGACGTTGCCATTACCGCAGACACCACATGGCCAGAGCTAAAAGCCTATGCAGAACAACTTAAGCGCACGTTAAAGCTCGATTACGATGTGTCTTTGGTTGAAGTTGCTGGCTTTTCCGACCACCAATACCGAGTAGAGCTAGACACTCAAGCTATTCGCCAACTTGGCTTGAGTGTTGGCGATATTGCTGAGCAGATTGGTCGTCAAAACGTCAAGTTGCCAAGTGGTAATGTCGAAACGCCAGATAAGAACTTTCTGATCCGCTTTGACGAAAGACGCGTGACGCCAGAAGAGCTTGAGACTATCGTCGTGGGCTCTGGCCCAAATGGATCAATCATCCGTCTAAGAGATATTGCGACGATTACCGACCGATTTGAATTGGACGAACAGAAAGTCCTCTTCGATGGTCACCCGTCAGCGCTACTAAAAGTCAGTAAAAACAAAGAAGACGATGCGCTACGTATCAAGGAACGTGTTGCTCAATTTGTCGAAGAACAACAAGCCATCGCGCCAGACGGTGTGATGCTACAAATGACCAATGACCTTTCATCCGTACTTTGGGATCGCCTGACCATGATGGTCAAAAACGGTTGGCAGGGTATCATTCTGGTCTTCGCCACCATGTGGTTGTTCTTTAGTTTTCGCTATTCCTTTTGGGTCGCAGCTGGTTTACCCGTTGCCTTCTTAGGTGGGTTATTTTTGATGGCGCAACTTGGTCTGTCCATCAACATCATGTCTTTGGTTGGGTTACTCATGGCCATCGGTATCATGATGGATGATGCCATCGTTATTGCCGAATCGATCGCCGCTCACCTCGACCGAGGAGAAGAGATCGATGATGCCGTAATTAAAGGCGTGAAAAAGGTACTGCCGGGGGTAATTTCTTCCTTCCTAACCACAGTGTGCATTTTCGGTAGCTTGTTATTCCTGCAAGGTGAAATGGGTGCGGTACTTAAAGCAGTTCCTCAAGTTCTGATCCTCGTACTGAGTTTAAGTTTGGTGGAAGCCTTCTTGATCCTACCTAACCACCTTTCTCATTCACTGCATAAACAAAAACAAGAGCGAAAAACACCGAAGTTCAAACAAAAGCTGCTGGCTTCTTTTGAAAACTTCCGCAACACCACCTTGGTCAACGCAGTGGATAAAGTGGTCGAGTATCGCTATGCCTTTATGGGTGGCGTGGTCGCCTTGCTTCTTATCTCCGCAGCCACGTTAGTAGGTGGTTTACTCAAGTTTCAACCCTTCCCTGAACTGGATGGCGACATTGCAGAAGCGCGCATTATTCTTCCTCCGGGTTCTTCTCTGTCTCAAACGGAAGCCGTCGTCGATAAGATCGTCGCTTCCGCTCAAAAGCTAGATAAAGAATGGACAGAGAAAGTGGAAGACGGCAATCCATTGGTTCTGCACATCACCAGTCAATTCAATGCTAACGCCGATGCGAATGAATCTGGCCCTCATATTGCCACGGTGCGTCTGGATTTGCTGGGTGCAGAGAGTCGTAACACACTCATCGATGAATTTATCGATGCATGGCGCGAAGACATCGGTGAACTTGCCGATCCTATCTCGCTGGTATTTAAACAACCGACCATGGGGCCGGGTGGACGAGCGATTGAAATTCGAGCGAAGCATGATGATCTGGATGCGCTCAAAGCAGCTTCTATCGACATTCAGCAATACTTGAATGAGTTTGATGGTGTCCATGGCGTCTTGGATGACATGCGTATGGGTAAAGAAGAAGTCTTGGTAAAACTGCGTCCGGGCGCAGAAGCTTACGGGATTAACGGCCAACTCATCGCCAATCAATTGCGTGCAGCTTTCTTTGGCCAAACCGCGGACGAAATCCAAGTTGGGGTAGAAAATATTTCCATCGAAGTTCGCCTCGATAAAGCACAAGCGGGTGACTTACAGCAATTGGCAAACTTCCCAATTATCTTGTCCGATGGCAGTCAAATCCCACTCGCGACCATTGCGACTTTGGATTTCCAACGTAATTACGTAAGAATCCAGCGCATCGATGGCTTACGCACTGTGAGCGTATTCGGCGATATCGACAATACGAAAGCCAACTCAACCGCCATTATTCGTCAGTTCCAACAGGATGAAGCGCCAAAGCTTATGCAAAAGTATCCTGGTCTTCGCTTTGATTTTGAAGGCGAAGCCAAAGATACCGCTGAAACTGGGGCATCAATGGGTAAAGGCTTCTTGCTTGGTTTGTTTGGCGTGTTTGCGATTCTGAGTTACCAATTCCGCAGTTATTTGGAACCATTCGTGGTCATGCTTGCGATTCCACTCGCCTTTATTGGCGTGGTATGGGGACACATCTTACTCGGTCACTCATTAAGTATGCCAAGTATGATGGGCTTCGTCTCACTAGCGGGGATAGTGGTGAATGACTCGATTCTGTTAGTTCAGTACATACGCCATCATGTCGATGAAGGGGATAATGTGCACGACTCGGTAGTCAAAGCCAGTCGAGAGCGCTTTAGAGCAGTATTCCTGACATCAATGACCACTGCAGCAGGTTTGCTTCCGTTACTGACTGAAACCAGTTTACAAGCACAGGTTATCCAACCACTGGTTATCTCCATCGTGTTTGGTATTTTCGCATCCACTCTGCTGGTGTTATTTATGATCCCTGCCGCGTATGCCATTTTAGCTGACTTCGGCCTAGTCCATAAACACGAAGAGATCTAAAACGACTGATAAGTAAATTTATCAAAATGAACAAGAGCGGCTTAGGTCGCTCTTTTTGTTTTCAGTGAAAAGCGTTAAAAACAACACAAACACTTAACAAGTACAGGGTTATTATGTGGCATTAAGTGCAAATATGAACAATTGAGAATGCGGTATGTCGAGTTTTATATAACCAACCCCAATGATCACTATAGGATTTATGATAAGTTTTATTATCAAAAACGACATTTAGCACAGTATAAATACACACAGACAACACATTCACAATTTGAACTAACGATAATGAAATCATTGATTGAAGAATTAACATTTTAACAATGATTACAACAATGTTAACTTTAGCCTCGTTGGTCGCACTGGTGGTAAGCCTCTCACCAAGCCTATTGTCAGTATGATATGGACGTTCGACCATCTCCAAAATGAATAGACACCCAATTTGGTGCCCTTTTTTCGCCCGTGAAGGTATTCTTCGCGGGCTTTTTTCTATCTGCCGTATTTCTCCTACTCAATTCCCAGTTTTAGCGCCCCCTCCTCAATCAACAGGCATAAAAAAGCCAACCCATTAATAGGTTGGCAAATAGAGCAACAAGGTTGACGCTGACTGCTCACCAACGTCGTGCTTGTATCGGATGCACTCTGGTTAATCACTCGTCCTTGTGACTAACACGGAATCTTTGTCGTCAGAGGTTATGACTTGGTTGCCTCTGTCTTCTGGCATTTGATCTTTACCAGTTGAGCTTGTTGTTCTTTGATGTGTTTAACAATGCGTTCATCGCGTTCATCAATAGCGTCCATGTTCATTTGTTGGATGTCCGCAACCGCCTCATGCTTCATTGTTGTAAATTCTTGACGTAAATCCGCACTCCACTCTTCTTTGTCTAGAGTGTTAGCAGCAGCGATTGGTGATGACATTACAGCAATAAGACCTAGAGTAGATAGAAATACGCTTTGCATAATAAGCTCCTTAGGGATTAGCAGTTCATTGGGTTGCACTCTATACATTGCACATAGAATGCCAACTTTTTAAACCTTTAATATCAACAACTTAAACAAAAGTTTATTTTTCTACCATCTGCTCAATGGCGAATTTCACACACACAGTGTTAAATTAACCAACGATATTTATTAATATTTAACCATTCACTCAACTTATAGTATAGATAGTCCATTTCAGTTCGCTTAAGGCACAAAAAAAGCAGCCCGAAGGCTGCTTTAGATTTTCTCTTTAGGTGAAACTAGCTTTGCGTGCTTTCGTTACCGACAGTGTTTGATGACTGTGATTTGAACTTACCTATCAAACGACCAAAGAATCGTTTAACAATGCGGAAGATGTTTTTAATATCCTCTAGCATCAGGTACAAACAAGGCACCAGAATCAAGGTAAGGACAGTTGCAAACAGAACGGCAAAACCAAGCGCGACCGCCATCGGGATAACAAAACGCGCCTGCAAGCTGGTTTCAAACATGATAGGAAGTACACCAGCGAAGGTGGTAATAGACGTCAGCGTGATCGCTCGAAAACGTGCACAGCCAGCTTCAACAACCGCTTGCTTAATGCTCATGCCTTTTTCTCGCACTTGGTTAACATAATCTGTCATCACCAAGGAATCGTTGATAACCACACCCGCTGCCGCAATTAAACCAAATGTCGACATCATGCTGATGTCCATATCCAGCCAGAAGTGTCCCCAAATCGCCCCCGTTAAGCTAAACGGAATCACCGACATGACGATAAGCGGTTGGGTGTAGCTCTTAAGCGGCACGGCGAGCAAGATGTATACGATGATCATGCCTGCAATAAAGAACATGATTTGCTCGTTACGCTGTGCGGCTTGCTCTTCGATGTCACCACCCAATTCCGTTTTCACACTTGGGAAGGCTTGCTTCATGTCCGGTAAGATGTTGTCGTCGATAACTTTCACGACTTCTTGAGGTTCAACCAACTCTTCATCTATAGAGCCATAGACATAAACGGTTTGATAACCGCCTTCACGTCGAATGGTACTCACGCCCGGTTGCTCGTTGATCTTCACCACATCACCAAGCATGACCTTCTTGCCTGCTGGCGTGGTAATCACAGCGTAACGCAGTGATGAGAAGGCTTCACGCGTCAATTGCGGGTAACGCACCATAACCTTAATTTCTTCGCCATCACGAATAATGCGCTGCGCTTCACCACCGTAGAAACTGCCACCGACTTGCTCTGCGATCATGGTGAGATCCAAACCCAAATCATAAGCAACAGGGGCAAGTGATAGCAGTACCTCTTTACTACCGGAATCGATAGACGAAGAAATATCGTACAGACCTTCTTCTTGCTGGAGGCGACCAATCAAGTAGCGACCCGCTTCGTTTAGCTCGTTAATGTCCGAACCAAACAGCAAGTAACCAAACTCGTCGCGGTCACCGCCACCTGCACTTTGCTCACGGATCTTAAAGCTCTTCATGCCCGGAATAACTGGCATTGCCTCACGCCAGCGACGTGCAAGTTCAAAGGTATTGAATGGACGCAGTTCTTCATCCACAAGCGGTACAAGAATACGACCTTCAGTACGACTTCGGTTATAAGAAAGCACATCACGAATCATCCCCTGACCATGCTCATCAATGATCTGGTTCTCGATTTTCTGCATCACGCCTTCAATGGTTTTTAACGCATTGATGGTTTGCTTGCTCGATACCGTGTCATTCATCTCAATCGTAATCGCCGGATAATCCGTTGGTACTTTCGGGCTTGGAATCACACGCACGTAGTTCGAGCTAACTAAAGCAGCACTAATCAACAACAGACCACAGAAAAAGGCAAACACGGTCCAACGCCAATGAGTACAAACCTTAACGAAGCTTCGGTAAGGACCATTAACAAAGCCGAAGAAGCGCTTGTTGAAATTATCACGCCAACCGCCTGCTTTGATTGGTGTAAAGTTAGTGTGTGCTAAGTGAGCTGGAAGGATCAGCTTTGATTCAATCAAGCTAAAGATTAGACACAGGATCACCACACCCGCAATGCCGTAGAAGAAGGCACTATCAATCCCACTTGAGAGTAGGAATGGGGCAAACACCGCTATCGTGGTTAACACACCAAAGGTTGCCGGAGTCGCGACACGCTTAACACCCGTCACAACGTTCTCAACACCACCGCCCTTCTCTTCGATCTCACTGTAGGCACTTTCCCCGGTTACGATGGCGTCATCCACCACGATACCGAGCACCATGATAAAGGCAAACAAAGACACAATGTTCACGGTGATACCCAGCATTGGCATCATCATTACTGCGCCTAAAAAACACACTGGTAGCCCCAACATCACCCACATTGCTAAGCGGAAACGAAGGAATACCGAGAGCATGATGGCAACCAACGCGGCACCTTGAAGAAGGTTTTTCAGCATCATGTCGAGACGACCATTTAGGTAGTAGGTCATATCAACGAGAACTTTCAGTTGAATGTCATCAGGTAAGTTTTTGTTCTTTGCTTCGATGTAGTTACGAACGGATTCAGCAACTGGGATGATGTTTTGATCACGCGTGGCTTGAACCGCCATGTAGATCGCATTTTGCCCCGAGTATTCGAAGTAACGGTCTTCTTCTGTGAAGCCGTCTTTAATCGTTGCGATGTCTTGTAGCAGAACTTTTGCACCGTTTGCGCCAAGCTTAACTGGAATATTGCGGAACTCATCACCACGGTAGTATTGGTTCTCAATACGTACTGCGATCATGCCTGCGTTGGTTTTTACTTCACCTGCAGAAAAGTTCGCTGAGTAACGACGAATCGCGTTGCTCACATCACTTAATGTTAAGTCATATTTACGAAGAATCAGCGGATCAACTTCGATAGCAATCTCTTCTTCTGGTGCATTGAGATCCACCAGCATGACATTTTTCAGTTGCAGTAATTCGTCTTCGACTTGTTTAGCGATAGGTTTGAGCTCTTCCAGTGGTCTATCGCCCACCAAGCCCATTTCTATCACCTCTTGTCGCCATTCCACCTGATAAACGTTGATGGGTTCCATGCCTGCAGGAAGGTTAGATAAGGTATCTACCCGTTGCTTTACATCGTCCAATACGCGTTTGATGTCAGCATTCACATCCACTTCTATCGATACATAAGCGCTGCCTCGAGAAGCTCGTGCCACGGTCTTTTTGATGCCAGTGACGTCTTTGATCGATTCTTCGACTTTAACCAAGATACTCTCTTCAATCTCTTGCGGAGACGCACCAGGATAAGCCGCTCGAATGTTGATGTAGTTAACTTCAACGTTCGGGAACATTTGTCGTTGAATGAACATGAAGCTCACGATACCCATTACGATGATGAACACCATCATTAGGTTCGCGGCGACAGAGTTATTCGCAAAATAGGCAATGATGCCCTTTTGTTGATTCTCTTCCATGATTGACTCCTACTTACTGTACGACGGTTTCGGAGTCGTCACTCTTTTTTGCGACTTGGACAGCCATGCCTTTTTGCGGGTACTCAGGTAACGTCAGAACCAGCTTGTCAGATTGCTCAAGACCTTCCCCAACAAGTAGGAACTCGCCCTCTGCACGAAGTACGTTAACCGTTCTAGGTTGCAGTTCATTTTCGCCATTCACAACCCAAACGGTGCGGTTCTTAACTAGTTCCTGAGGGAGACGATAAATGTGCTTGAGTTCTTTGCCAGTAAAGCTCACTTCAACGTATGAACCAAACTTAATCGGTGGTTGATTGTTGTCTAGACCATATGGGTCACGAACTTGAATCACCATATTGATCATGCGAGTCGCGCTGTCGATCATGCCGAGATCGCGAACGACTTTACCTTCACGTGTGGTCGATAGAATACCTTGCTGCGTTACAGTCGCACGTAGCTCTTTCAAAGATTCAGGAAGGAATGCACTGTCAAAACCAGCGATAGGAACGTGGATCTCCGCCACTTCGATATTGTTTAAGGTTGCAACGCGAGAGCCGGAAGAGACAAACTGCCCCACACCGATATCACGCTCAACAACAAGTGCATCGTATGGCGCAATCACTTTACAGTTTTCTAGGTCACGGTTGGCTCGCTTCAACGCAGCTTGTGCAGACTTGACTTGCGCCTGAGCACTCAAAACATGGGGCTTACGTAAGTAAAGGTCTGTGACTTGTTTGTCGCTTAACTTTTTCGCTTGGCGTTTTGCGACTTCCGCTTTGGCTTGTTCCTCGATCAACGCAGCACGTGCACTTGCCAAGCCCGCTTCTGCTTGTAGAACAGCCGCTTCATAGTTATCACTTTCAATCGTGAATAACACTTCACCACGCTTTACGATTCCACCCGTCACAAAATTTGGGTGCCAACTGATCACTTCGCCGCTAACTTGCGCTGCTAGGTGCGTTTTTTCGAATGGACGCATTTCACCGTGACTGGTGATAACAACTTTATGATCGGTAGGAAAAAGTGAAGAGGTTTGTACTGTGGGTTCAGTAATGGTGTCTTTGATTGACTCTTTTTCGGGCGCAGTAGCGGCAATCGCGGCATAACCCGCATAAGAACCACCAACTACGACGAAGGGTAAAAGCCAACGTAATACTGGTTTTGCTAACATCAAAAATCCTTTTTTATTTTTGTATTCTCCTGTTCATCCCCGTCAGGCCTTAGCCTTAGAGATGAATTAACAAACGAAACGTTCGATAACCCAATCTCCTACTCCCCGCGGACAAACAGTGAGTGTTTGCATCTGAAATAGACAACTTTATAAGAGCGCCGTGCTTCCGCTGTGTTTCGCGATTATCAATCACAAAAGAACTATCCATGGCAAGTTAATAAAATTAACAAAAACTTAACCATCTCCGCAAGTTACGACCTCTCACGCTCACTGTTTATACGCAATCGTCATGCCAAACGTTTACCCTTTAAATATCAATAAGTTAAGCTGAAACGGTAATTTCTCTCAGTGCAGTGTTGGTAATTACCACCAGATATTAGTGATATTGACCATTTCCGAGCAAAACATAAGTAAAAAACATGATATTGTCCGCCCGAATAATATGCTTTCCAAAAACCATATCGAGTCATTCCGATTCGGTTGGTTTATTGAGAAATCTGCGACTTGGCTACAATCACTCGCATTACCCAGATTTAAAGCTTGATATATAATCAAAGAGTTACGTTGTGTATTAACAAGGAAGTGTGCATTGCTACGTTCTCTCTCTAAAGCCTTACTCGGTTCAATGCTTGTACTTGTCTCGGCTTGCTCCTCAATTCAGCCAAGAGATCCAAGTGAGAAATCCACCAGCTTTCAGTTCGGTTATCAAAATGACTCATCTTTGGCAGAATTTTTTGAAAGCTACGACAAAAAACCGAACTCAGACACTGGCTTTTACCCTCTTAATCAGGGAAACGATGCGCTATTAGCTCGAATCGCACTGATTGAATCTGCCGAAAAAAGCCTAGATTTGCAGTACTACATCTACCGCAGTGATGAAACCAGTCAGCTAATGACGTGGCGTTTGTATGAAGCAGCAAAACGTGGTGTACGCGTTCGCCTGCTTCTAGATGACATGCAAAAGCGAAACGATGCAGGAATGGCAGAGCTGAACGCTCACCCAAACATCGAAATCCGACTGTTTAACCCACACCAATATCGAGATGCGCGTGTATTTGCACTGGCAAGTGACTTTGACCGCCTTAATCGTCGCATGCACAACAAGGCTCTGATTTCCGATAGTGTGTCTGCCATTGTCGGCGGCAGAAACATTGGTAATGAATACTTCTCTTTCGAGTCCAATGTCGAGTTTGGTGATTTCGATTTGATGCTTTATGGCGAGTCCGTGACGCAAACGGCGGACCAATTCGATTTGTATTGGAATAGTCTCTATGCCATCCCAATGGAATGGATTGTGCCTGAGTCTGAAAAAGTGGCAGAAGATGCGATTCAAGCGCAAGTGAAAAAGCTAAAATTGGAAGAGAAGTTTTCTACTGGTCCCTATAACTTCAAAGAGTTAGACCTGTATGAGGAGCTCCAACAAGGCAAACTGAACTTATATTGGGGACAAGGCCAAGTGTGGTTCGATTTACCCGATAAAATTGCCACTCAAGAAAGCCAACTGGTCGCGAACTTAGGTGAACTCCTTGAGAGCATTGAAGATTCTTTTGTCCTGATTTCCCCTTACTTTGTGCCAACAGAATCCGGAACAAAAGCTCTGACTGATGCGGCAAAACGAGGGATAGATATCACCATCGTGACGAATAGCTTGGCATCAAACGATGTATTTGCTGTGCACGGTTGGTACGCCAAGTACCGAGAAGATTTGGTTAAAGCGGGCATTAAACTATGGGAAGTAAAAGCCAGCGCGAAAATCAAAAGCAAATGGAGCTTAACCGGTAGCAGCCGAGCGAGTCTGCACGCCAAAGCCATGATGATCGATGGGAAAACCTTGTTTGTAGGTTCGATGAATTGGGATCCGCGTTCGGCTGAGCTCAATACAGAGATGGGCGTAGTTATAGAGCAACCAGAATACGTGCAAAAGCAACAAACCGTTTTGCCAGAACAGTTGAAAGAAAACGCCTATCAACTCATCATCAAAGACGGTGATATCGCATGGATTGATCAAGCAACAGGCGAAGAATTTGATTCAGAGCCAGAAGCCAGCGTGTGGAGAAAAATGGGCGCTTGGTTCTCGGGTATTCTGCCAATCGAGGACCAGCTCTAACTTCCCAGCGAAGATAACGTCAACAAACCTAAATCAAAACGCTATTCAGCACTGAGTAGCGTTTTTACGCATAAGAAAGGAATCTCAATGTCAGTAACATGGAACGATTACTATCAAAAGGTTGCGAGCCAACCTCACCGACCAAACGTAGAACGTGCCGCCAATCTGCTTAAGCTCGACAACAAAATCGCCGTTGATGCAGGATGCGGTACCGGTCGAGATTCCAACTACCTCCTCAATCAAGGCTTTACCGTTTACGCGTTTGACACTCATCAAGATGCGGTGGAAACTTGCTTGACGCGTTTCGAAGGCAATCCTAACTTTTCCATATCGCAGTCTTGCTTTAGTGACTTTGATTACCCGCCATGCAGCTTGTTGATTGCCAGTGCGAGCTTGTTCTTTTGCCCTAGTGAACACTTCGAAAGTGTGTGGCAAAGAATCGATTCAGCCTTAGTCTCCGGTGGTGTTTTTTGTGGGGATTTACTGGGCGTGAAAGACTCTTGGGTCAAAGCCAAAACGCATCCAGACATCAGTGCGTTCACCAGAGAGCAAGTCGAAGCATTGTTTGAAGGATATGACATTCTCCACTTCCATGAGCGGGATGAAGATGGCAGCACTGCTCTCGGCAATGCAAAACATTGGAACATGTTCAGCGTCACTGCGGTCAAACGTTAATTCGTTACTCTTATTCGTACTAAAAGGAGTGTTATGTACCATTTCCAAGGCGTCACATTAAGACGAGCCGTTCCGGAAGAAGCCAAAGCGCTCTATAAGCTCATCACTGAGGATGAACGCTGGGCGCAATTCAACGGTCCTTACTTCCCTTATCAAACACCGACATTAGAAGGCTTTCGTAACCACACCTTTCAACGCCTACTGAAAGGTGAAGACATGTTATTGATTGAGTTCGAAGGTAAGCCCGTTGGTTCAGTGAGTTGGTATTGGGAATGTGAGAGCACTCGCTGGCTTGAAGCTGGCATCGTCATTTACGATTCAAACTCTTGGGACAAAGGGTTGGGGTTTTGTGCGCTAGTACCTTGGATTAGCCATATATTCGAAACCCAAGACATAGCACGAGTTGGTTTAACAACGTGGTCTGGTAACCCAAGAATGATGCGTTGCGCAGAAAAGCTTGGCATGCAACAGGAAGCCCGGATTCGTAAAGTACGTTACTACCAAGGCGAGTACTACGACTCCATCAAATACGGCGTATTAAGAGAAGAATGGCAAGCGCTGCTCCAACAACTCTATAACCAAGAACAATTGGCGTAAATCATCGTATTTAATGAAAAGGCTTGGCAACGCGCCAAACCTTTTTAGTTGGGTTACTTGGATATAGGGTAAACCACTCTAAAACGCTCAAGCACCAATAAACGTTGATCGTGCCACTCGATGCCAAGCTCCTCACATTCCGCTTTAAAGAGTTTAGTGTGCGCTTCTCGCCACCAAGCTATCGAGCGGTCGCCCTCCCCTTCAGCTTGGGCAAATTCTTCACTCACGTCCGAATATCGGCAGGTACTGACGTCTGTAATTTGAATAATACAAACAGGTTCGCCGCCCCAATTGGTCACCACTTGTAAGTGCCCGACTTGAGGCATCACCTCTCCGTGTTCGCTGTACCAGAGCTCCATACTACAAGAGGCCGTTTTCTGGCCAATTCTAACCAGCTCAGCACAGGTATTGGCGTTGTACTCGTCAGCGCAATAATAATCAGCGCTTACTGAGGGAATCGCTGCTTGCTCTTGTTGAGAGAGCGTCTCCATATAATGGGTGAGATAAGCTTGTGCTTTGGCGTCCATACTTCTGTTCCTTGGTTCTGCTTTTCCATCGCTTTACTAGCCGGAAAGAGTATCCATTCATCATCAAAAGAACAAGATACGAGCCCATCAGAACGCTTTATAAAACAAGCATTTTTCATCTGTTTTTTGCTAAACCTTGTCGGTATTTGCTATGGTTTCAGAGATCCATCCATTCTCGACGCAAAAGGACGTTCTATGCGCTTAATCATCGGCATCTTCTTCGCTGCTCTGCTCTCTTTTCCAACTCTTGCATCAGAAGAAAAATACTCAGAGTCCGAGATGCTAGACAGACCATTGATGGAACGCTACATCCTCGATGAACTGAAATCACTGCGTCAGGAACAACAAGATCTGGAGCGACGAATGATCGTCGAAATCACCGATCGTGAACTGACTGTCGCGGACAAATCGTTGAACTACGCCAACGTAACGGTCACTTACTTCTTCTACATCATTGCTGGTGTCGCTTCTTTGATCGCCTTTGTTGGTTGGCAATCTCTTCGCGAATTTAAGAACAACACCACAGAAATGGCGGACAAACGCCTCGAAAAAATTGCTCAAGAATATGAGAAAAAATTCCTAGAATTAGAACGCGATTTAAAACGCAAAACGCGTATCATCAGTGAGAACAACAAAGAGATTGAGAAAATCAACGAAATCCACAACTTATGGTTGCGTGCACAAAGCTCACAAACACCTGAGCAGCGTATCGATATTTACGATGAGATCTTACTAGTTCGACCTGGAGATTTAGAAGCACTTACATACAAAGCAGACGCAGCAATGGAAATCAAAGAGTACCACTGGGCGTTGAGCCTCTGTAACCGCGTACTTGAAGTCGATGACACCAACGGCCCAGCGTTGTATCAACGTGCTTGTGCTTACTCTCGCTTAGGGATAGAAGAACAAGCGATTGAAGATCTTGAACGTGCGATAGACACCAGCCCATCAATTCGAGACCTGCTAGCGGAAGAGCAAGACCTTGAACTTCTTCATGGCCATGAACGATTCGAACGCTTGCTGTACTCAGCCGCAGAACAATAATCCACATTCAAATCTTAAAGTATGCGGGTGGAGAAGGCGTTCACCCTTCTTCATCTAGCGTCAAATTCGACCCTGCATGATCTTTCCCTAATACGTCTTCCGGGTTTCTTAATGCACAAGTTTCTAATGACAAACAACCACAGCCAATACAGCTACCTAAGTCACTTTGCAATGCCTTGAGTTTCTGAATTTTCTGCTCTAACTGCTCATGCCAATGGCTTGCCATGGTTTCCCATTGAACTTTGTTCGGTGCTTGGTGCTTAGGTAATTCTTCAAGTGCTTGCTTTATCTCTTCTAATGACAAGCCCACCTGCTGCGCGGCTTTAATGACCGCTACACGACGTAGCACACTACGATGATAACGGCGTTGATTTCCTTGATTCCGCCAACTTGAAATTAACCCCTTTTGCTCGTAAAAGTGCAATGCAGATACCTTAACGCCAGAACGCTTTGCCACTTCACCAACACTGATTTCCATCTCTTCATCCTTTTTCTAAAAGCGCTTTACCTCAAGTATGCTTGAGGTTCGAAGTTACACCACGTTAACATATTCAAGCAGACAAAAACGAAGAAAATACAATCATTTCAACTATGTTTGGTGCGATATGATTTCCTCTCACAAACCAGAACCGCACATCCATATAGAGATGCAATCCTTAATGAAGTAAATTAGAGATTCTCATCTTGCTCAATAAACGCAAAGGAAAGCGCAGTGAACTTAAGACAACTGGAAGTCTTCTATGCCATCATGCAAACCGGAACAGTCTCTGGCGCTGCACGTTTGTTACATGTCTCTCAACCAAACGTCACTCGGGTGCTTGCGCATACGGAACAGCAACTTAGCTTTACTTTATTCGAACGCGTCAAAGGTCGCTTGGTGCCAACGCAAGAAGCCAAAGCACTGTTACCAGAAGCAGAGAAGGTCTATCAGCAACTCGGCCAATTTCGCTCGCTCACCAATAAGGTGAAACAAGGCACTCAACACTTGAGAGTTGGAGCTCCCCCCGTATTGGCTTCCCAATTGCTTGCTCCAACCGTTGCCACTCTTTCCAAGCAACAAGGTATATCGTTTGAACTACTAACGGCAAACCGTGATGAGCTATGTTCAGGCTTGCTTAAGCACGAATTGGATGTGGCGATTGCCTTTGGTGAAGAAGCCCCTCCCGCGATTTTGAGTGAGGTTTTACTTAAGCAACAACTTGTTCTAATTGCGCCAAAAGAAGCGCTCAATTCGGACGACGAGACCATTTCGTTTGATGATTTGATTCAGCACGACTTGCCAATCATCGGCTTGGACAGTCGTGACCCGCTTGGTTTATTGCTGCACCAAACCTTAACCGCTCGCGACGAACACTACCAACATCCAATTACGGTGCGCAGTTACGCGGCTGCGGCAGAGTTAGTCAAACACCACGCGGGTTTCGCCATTGTTGATCCTTGGACCGCAAAACAATATCAGCATGATGAAGCAGTCAGCGTGCGCTCACTCTCTCCTACATTGTCGTTTTCAGTGTCTATATTATTTGCCGAGCACACCCCACAGTCCATTTCTACCAAGCTATTTATTGATTCCGTAAAGCATCAGGTGAATCAGTAATTTAGTGCTTACCTTTGTCCATAACTTCAAGTTATAGGCGCACAACAAATAGGCATTCGGCTTCCCTCTTCAAACTGGCTACATTGTTTGAAAACGCCATTACTTGAAAACATATTGAATGACAGAGGGAACCATCATGCAAATCGCTCAACCTTACTTACTATTTCTCGGCGACGTCACCGACCCACTCGCCGCAAAAACCGCGCGAGGCATTCATCAATGGCGTCCTGAAATTTGCTTAGGGCAACTTCGCCTTACGTTAGAAACCGTCTCCCTAGGTTTAACAGATATGACGCTGCAACAAGCTCAGCAGCAAGGTGCAAAAACCTTGGTGATTGGCACAGCAAATCCTGGTGGTGTTATTCCTGAATCATGGCAGGCGACATTACTAGAGGCAGCGGAAATGGGGTTTGAAATTGCATCAGGTATGCACCAACGTCTTTCTGAATTTGCGCCTTTGAATGACTTACAGCAACGCGGTTTAACCCAGTTGCACGATGTACGCCATTACGATGAATCGCTGAAAGTGGGCAATGGTAAAGCGCGCTCAGGTAAACGCTTACTAACGGTTGGCACCGACTGCTCGGTTGGAAAAATGTTCTCAGCCCTCGCAATTGAGAAAGCCTTACAGCAATCTGGTTGTAAAGCAGAATTTAAAGCCACAGGTCAAACAGGCATCTTAGTCGCTGGTAGCGGTATTTCGATTGATGCTGTTGTCGCGGACTTTATCTCCGGTGCAGTGGAATCCATTAGCCCAGAGTTTACTGACCATGAATGGGACATCATTGAAGGGCAAGGTTCACTGTTCAATCCCTCTTTTGCTGGTGTGAGTTTAGGCTTGCTTCACGGTGCTCAAGCAGACGCTTTGGTATTGTGTCACGAGATCGGTCGCCCGCACATTCGCAACCTTCCTCATGCTAAGTTGCCAACGATTGAACAAACCATCGAAGCGAATTTACAAGCTGCACGTTTAACAAACTCTGACACACGTCTTGTCGGAATCTGCTTGAATACTTCTGCAATCAGTGAAGATGATGCCGCACAGCTTTGCCAAGATTGGAGTAAGCAATACCAAGTACCAGTGACCGATCCTGTGCGTTTTGGCGTAGAGCAAATTGCTCAACACATTATTGCGATTTAAGTTGCGATTTAAGGATTGTAGACGCGATGAAAATTCATGTAGAGCCCGTCACCATTGCGATGGCGACGCCTTTCCGTATCTCCCGTGGCAGTCGAACCGAATGTCACGTGGTGCGAGTAACCATAGAGCAAAACGGCATCAGCGCCAAAGGTGAGTGTACGCCTTACCCCCGTTACGGCGAGTCGGTGGAATCGGTGATCAAAGCCATTTCTCAAGCCGCTCATGAACTACAAGGTTTATTTGCCAAAGGTGACGCGAACATAGTCTCCCTCAGAGAAAAGCTGCAAACCCTTCTCCCTGGTGGTGCGGCACGTAATGCACTCGACTGCGCGATGTGGAACTTACAAGCTAAGCTAGCGGGCAAGCAACACACTCAAGATTTATTTGAACTGCCAGCATCGATTGTCACTGCGATGACCGTGTCGATTAACACGCCAGAAGCGATGGCAAACCAGACTCGTAACTACATCAAACAAGGCGCAAAACTACTTAAAGTGAAGCTCGATGGCGAACAAGTGATTGAGCGTGTACGCGCTGTTCGTGAAGCGGCAGGCGATGCGATGATCGTGCTGGATGCGAACGAAGCATGGCAAGAACTGGATTTAGACGCCACCTTTGCCGCGCTAGCGCCATTGAATATCGCAATGATTGAGCAACCTTTGCCATCGAATGACGATGACAAGCTAAAAGACATTTCGCACCCTATTCCACTTTGTGCCGATGAAAGTTGCCATACGCGCCAACAATTGCATGAATTGGTAGGCAAATACGAGATGGTCAACATCAAGCTCGACAAGACGGGTGGTCTAACCGAAGCCCTACTGCTTGCAGAAGAAGCGAAACGCCTTGGCTTTACCTTGATGTCTGGTTGCATGCTAGGCACTTCATTGGCGATGCGAGCAGCACTACCTATCGCTGTTCAATCGAAAGTGGTCGACTTAGATGGTCCGGTTTTACTGGGTCAAGATGTTGAGCCTGCTTTGGTATATCGAGAAGGTGAAATCGTCCTGTAAAGGATCAGTGATCACCCCATCACCCATTTCATGACCTAGATTAAAAAACAATCACCGTCAGCATGAAATAAGTCACATAAATTACGGGGTTATTACGGCATGCTAATACCGTAGTAACCTCTAATGCGCTTTTTCAGCAAGGTGGTGGTTGTATGTATAGAGTCATCCGAAAAATGACATGGAAGACGAAAAGGCGGTAAACCCGCCCTACTCCAATGCAGTTCGTGCCTGATATCAGGTTTGCTTTGGAACCGTTGATTGGCCGCTAAAGGCTCACTCGGTTTCGCACGTCATTTGCAAGGAGGCTCTATGCCTATCAATAAGATCCGCAACGTCGCCTTTGTCGGTCAAACGGGTACCGGCAAAACCACACTGATAGAAAAACTGCTCTACACCTGCCAAGCTACCAACCATTTAGGTTGTGTGGAAAAAGGCGATACGGTGACCGATTTCGACCAACAATCCATCCAATATCAACACAGTATCGAAGCCACCCCAGTCGCCCTAAGTTGGAACAAACACCGCCTCAATATCATCGACACTCCCGGACAAAGTGAATTACTCGGACGCACACTCAGCGTGTTCCCTGCCGTTGAAACTTCCGCGTTGATCATCGACCCACAAATGCCCATCAACCAAACGTCTGACCGCTTGTTCGCTTTTGCTAAAGAGCAGCAAAAGTGCCAGATGATCATCATCAACAAGCTCGACAATCACGGTAATCAACTTGAAGCCGTGATGGAAAACATCATCGAACACTTCGGTGACAACTGCTTACCAATCAACTTACCTTCAGCCGATGCCAAATCCGTGGTCGACTGTTATTTTGAGCCAGAATTAGAACGTGACACTTTGCTTTCACGAGTTGAAGATGCTCACGAAACTCTGATTGATCAGGTTATTGAGGTCGATGAAGCCTTAATGGAACTCTATCTCGAACAAGGCTCAGAACTGACAGCAGAACAACTGCACGACCCATTTGAGGAAGCGTTAAGAACAGGTCACGTCATCCCAATTTGTTTTGTTTCTTCTGAAACGGGCGCAGGCGTCGAACTGCTCTTAAGAACGTTGGCAGAAATCATGCCGATGCCAAATGAAGGTAACCCACCACTGCTTGAAAAAAATGGCAAAAAGGTCAAAGTAAATTGTGAAGCACTCGAACGCAGCGTCGCGCATGTATACAAAATCAGCGTCGATCCTTATATGGGTAAGTTAGCCTATTTGCGCGTCTATCAAGGCGAAATAAATGCCGGTTCTCAACTCTACATAGGCGAAAACAACAAAGCATTTAAAGTCGGACACCTATACCAATTACAAGGCAAAGACCGTAGTGAAATCCCTAAAGCGTTGGCGGGTGACTTCTGTGTGTTAGCCAAAGTGGATGAGCTCGAGTTTGATGCCATTGTGCATGACTCCCATGAAGAAGATGGTGTTCAACTTAAAACCCTCAACTTCCCAGATTCCATGTACTCACTGTGTCTCAAACCGATCAAACGAGGCGATGAGCAAAAACTCAGCGATGTGCTTAATAAAATCGCCAGTGAAGACCCATCGCTTAGAATTGAACATCGCGCACGCACCAACGAGACCATCATTAGTGGACAGGGTGAATTCCACCTCAAAGTGGCATTAGAGAAAATGTCTTCTGTTTACAAACTGGAAGTGGAGACCAGCCAACCAAGTGTCGAGTATTTTGAAACCATTACTAAGCCTGCTGAAGGACATTACCGTCATAAGAAACAAAGTGGCGGAGCTGGTCAGTTTGGTGAAGTGCAGTTGAAAGTGCGCCCCCTAGAACGGGGAACTGGCTTTAAGTTCGTGAATAAAGTGGTCGGCGGAACGATTCCAACCTCACTTATCCCTGCTGTAGAAAAAGGCATTGTACAAGCTCTTGAAGAAGGAGCGATTTCTGGCAATCCAATCAAAGATGTCGAGGTAACGGTTTACGATGGTAAATACCACTCGGTTGATTCAAAAGAGATCGCCTTTGTGATCGCCGGTAAAAAAGCCTTTCTAGATGCCATCAATAATGCCGGACCAATTGTATTGGAACCGATTGTTCAAATGGAACTGCATATTCCGACATCGAATGTCGGTGATGTGTCTGGCGATCTTTCAGGGAACCGAGGCTTGATTGAGGGTACTGAGCCTATCGATGCGAACTTCACCATGCTAAGAGCAAAATCTCCAATTAACGAACTGCAAGATTATGCTCGACGATTGCGCTCAATAACTGGGGGTGAAGGCAGTTTCAATATGACGCTCAGCCATTACGAACCAGCGCCGCCAGCCATACAAAAACAAGTGTGCGACGAAGCAACGCAGTAAAGTTAAGTTAAGTTAGCACTGGTTTCAACAAAAACGCCCTCAATCTAGAGGGCGTTCTCATTACTAATCAAATTACTTATCAAGTGACAAACCTATCTGGCTGAGCTTGCTTTCGAACGCTTCCACACTTTCGGCCTGATAAGTTGGAGAACCGTTAAAGTAGCGAGGTTTCTCTGGCAACATCGCGTTTTTCAACTCTTTTTCCTGATCGACATTGTCATGGTAAACCGTCACGCGATTTGGAATATCCTGTTTCATTACAGCCATTTTGGTTCTCCTTTATTAAGACGAACTTAAAGCGTAGATGCGAACAAAAAATGCGCAAAAATCGACCAGCGAAAATTTGATCTTCTAGACAATATTAATCTAATTTCATTTCCATAATTCGCTCAATACTGGTTTGCACGGACAACACACAAGCTAGCAAATACATTGAATGGATTAGACGCTCATAACTAAAATGACGTGAAGCCGTCGAACTTTGAGCCAAGCGCTAGCGTTTCGAGCGTGGTTCTTGGATCTGATATAAACGGCGTTCGCTCTCAGCACATGTAATTTCGCAGTTACAGACCTTATCTACACCCACGTTATTCAAGCCACCGCAACTGCCTTGAATACGTTTGTTGTGAAAGATCACGCCCAATGACATCAACAAAATGATGGTTAGGAAACCTAAAAAAGTGAATAGCCAAACCATTACTTCACCTCTTTCACGTAAGAAGAAACCAATGCTTTAAGCTTAGCCGGACGAAGCGCCATGAGTGCTTTTTTTGATTGAGGTTTGGGATTGAGTAATAACGAAGGCACTTCTTTGCTTTTACTGCTACAACCTCTACAACTGTCTTTTTTGGCGTGATTGGTTGAAGGTCGACCCTGCGTGGCAACCGTGAGAGGTGAACGTGGTACTCCTAAAACATCATCCAGTGAGCTGCGAGTCGATAGCTTAAAGACTTGCTTACCGCTGCTCAAAAGCTTACCTAGCGCCCGTTCACCAATGTTGCGAACCAGCACCGCATCCACTTTGTATTCTTGCAAAGATTGAATAAGTTGTGATTTTGCTTTGCAGCCAGCTTGAGGCATAGAAGCGATGTTTGCTAAGTTCTTTAGTAAACCGTCGGAATCTGAGTAAATCGCAATATACGGTGCTTTGACAAAATGGTTGGCGACGCGTTCGCCGTCGTTTGGAATGGCATAAATCATGAGTTTGACTCCTGGTCAGGAAAAACTAATGCATGACCCTCAACTAGGCTTTTCGCAACTTTAAAACGTGCGCTTTTCACCGTATTTCCGAAGGTTTGGCGAGAGACGCCCATTTGCTCGGCCGCTTGCTGTTGGCTTAACCCTTCGAAATCAGACAAACGCAACGCTTCCAATTCTTCTGGCAAAATATCGACTTTTTCGAGTTCATAAAATGGAACTCCATTGGGTTTAAAACAATGGTGTGCAGCACGTCCACATATGCGTCTTTCTATTTTTGGTCTCGCCATGACAACCTCTCTACATAACGCCTTCACATTACGCCCGTTTATGGCATATGCCAATTACAGTTTTTAGCATATGCCAATATCTTAGTTTGCAAAAATCGACGCCTAAGCGAAATATTCTTTAGACATCTAACAAATTAGCACTCAGCATTACAAACCACCATACGATTCATCGCACTTCACATCAGAAAAACCTTTAATTTATGTGGCTATTTTCATCTAATTCTCACGAACACATTCACACCAATTAACAATTGAAACTATAATTCATCTAATACATTAGTTTGAACACTAATGATTAATTAGTTACCCTAAGTAGGCTATTTAGAGAAAGGAAACTCAATATGACGTACAAAACTCCCTTACTACTAGCGATTGGTGCGCTAGCAGCGACCAACGCAAACGCAAGTGAGTGTGGAACGGTTACCATCGCAGACATGAACTGGAACTCTGCGACACTGATTGCTAACGTGGACCGTTTTATTCTTGAGCACGGCTACGGCTGTGATGCCGAACTCATCCCTGGCGACACCATGCCAACCGGCACCTCAATGATCGAAAAAGGCCAACCAGACGTTGCTCCTGAGCTTTGGAGTAACAGTCTCAAAGATGCGTTAGATAAAGGTGTGGAAGAAAAGCGCCTTCGTTATGCCGGCAAAGCTCTAGTTGATGGCGGTGAAGAAGGATTCTGGATTCCTGCTTATCTGGTTAAACAATACCCTGAAATGAAAACCATCGAAGGTGTGAAGAAGCACGCTAAGCTGTTCTCTCACCCAGAAGATAAAAGTAAGTCTGCTTTCTACAGTTGTCCTGCGGGCTGGAACTGCCAAATCAGTGCGGGTAACTTATACAGAGCGATGGATCTTGCAAGTGCCGGTTTTGACATTATCGACCCAGGTTCAAGCGCTGGCCTATCCGGTTCTATCGCAAAAGCTTACGAACGTGAACAAGCGTGGTTTGGCTACTACTGGGCGCCGACGGCTGTGTTAGGGAAATACGACATGGTGAAAGTCGATTTCGGTAGCGGCATCGATTTAGAAGAGTTTGTGAACTGTACAACTCAACCTGAATGTGATGCACCAAAACCAACCATGTACCCACCTTCACCTGTTCATACCATTACTACAGAAGAGTTCGCTTCACGTTCTCCTGAGGCTTATAACTACTTCTCTAAGCGTGGCTTTACGAATGCGGACATGAACCAGCTATTGGCTTGGATGGAAGACAATCAAGCTGACGGTGAAGAAACCATGTTCCATTTCCTAGAAAACTACCCACAAATTTGGACCGCATGGGTTCCTCAAGACGTAGCTAAAAAAGTGCAAGGCGCACTGTAAGACTTAGACGTTTCGTAAACGGTATAGGAATACCGCATTTGTTGTATGCCGAGGCTCAATAGAGCCTCGGTAAGAAAAGGAAGTAAACATGTCTGACTCGAACTGGCTGAGCGAATTTCCAGAGATGGATCGCTCCGATCTTAGAGCCATCCGTAAAACGCTCGATGGTGCCTACCGTGATTTTTCTCGTGAATATGGCGACCTTATTGAATCCTTCTTCGACCCATTACTCTCATTCCTCGTTTGGTTCGAAAAACTGCTTATCTCTACCCCTTGGGTGATCATTCTCGCCGTCTGCACCGCATTAGTTTATGCAGCAAGTCGATCTTGGAAACTTGGTGTCGCGTGCTTTGGCTCTCTCTTGCTCATTGGCTATTTCGGCATGTGGGAAGACACCATGCGAACACTCAGCATCATTACTGTGTGTACTATCCTCGCCATTGCCCTTGGCATCCCCATTGGTATCGCGATGGCTCGCTCTAACCGAGTGCAATCCGTCGTCACACCACTGCTGGACGTAATGCAAACCATGCCAGCTTTTGTCTATCTGATTCCAGTCGTTATGCTGCTTGGTATCGGTAAAATTCCGGGATTGATTGCGGTGGTCATCTATGCGATACCGCCTGTCATTCGCCTTACCAACCTTGGTATCCGGCTTGTAGACAAAGAAGTGCTTGAAGCCGCCACTGCTTTTGGCGCGAGCAAGAAACAACGCTTGGTTGGAGTTCAACTCCCACTGGCAATGCCAACCATCATGGCGGGCATCAACCAAACTATTATGATGGCGCTTTCTATGGTCGTTATCGCTTCGATGATTGGCGTAAAAGGCTTAGGTCAGCCTGTATTGAAGTCGATTACCAACCAATATTTTACACTTGGTTTGTTAAACGGCTTGGCCATTGTGGCATTAGCAATTTTATTCGACCGTGCATCACAAGCCTACGCGAAACGCACTCAAGCGCATTTAGGAGATCTGAAACATGACTAAGCCTCTTATCGAAATCAGCGGCCTGTATAAGATCTTCGGCCCGAAACCACAAACCGTCATTGATCGTGTGAAACAGGGACAAAGCAAAGACCAAATACTTGCTGATACGGGTCATACGGTCGGATTGAAAGACATCAATCTACAAATCAAGAAAGGCGAAATTTTTGTCATCATGGGTCTATCTGGCTCTGGTAAATCGACAATGATTCGCCACTTCAACCGCTTGATTGACCCAACGATGGGGCAGATTTTGGTTGAAGGTGTCGATGTGATGAAACTTTCACCAAAAGAGTTGGAAGAATTTCGTCGTCACAAGATGTCGATGGTATTTCAACGCTTTGGCCTGCTCCCTCACCGCACTGTCGTAGACAACGTTGCTTATGGCCTTGAAATTCAAGGCTTCAAGAAAGATGAGCGCCTTGCAAAAGCGAACGAGTGGTTAGAAACCGTTGGTTTAAAAGGCTACGAGAACCAATATCCAGCCCAGCTTTCTGGTGGTCAGCAACAACGTGTGGGGCTAGCGCGCGCATTAGCAACCGATGCAGAGATCCTATTGATGGACGAAGCTTTCTCCGCTCTCGATCCTTTGATCCGAAGTGAAATGCAAGATCAGCTTATCGAACTGCAAGAGAAACTGCACAAAACCATCATCTTCATTACTCATGATTTGGACGAAGCACTTCGTTTAGGCGATCGCATTGCGATCTTGAAGGACGGCGAGTTAGTACAGCAAGGTTCTCCAGACGAAATTCTGCTTCATCCTGCTGATGAGTATGTAGAGGCGTTTGTTAAAGACGTGAACCGTGCCCGCGCGCTCACAGTTGAAACCGTAATGCAGCCACCAGCGTACCGCATTGCAGCAACAACTATCGAGGAAGCCCTCATCGAAATGAAGCGTGTGAAGCAAGATTATGCCTACCACGTGACCGACGAAGGCTATCAAGGTGTTGTTACCAAAGAAAGCTTATTGGACGCAGCGAAGACTGACGGTGCGCAAGAGTTGGATGACGAGATTTACGAGGAAGTACCTGTTGTCTCTCCAGACACGGTTATTGAACAAGTTCTGCCTGATACCATGTCATGCGATTACTCACTCCCAGTTGTTGATGACGAAGGTAACCTGCAAGGTGAGCTAGAACGCAGCGCCGTAGCAGAGATCTTCACTGATGCTTCAGAAGAGGAAGCACCATCAAAGGAGGTCAAAACCCCTCCGCCAATGGATAAGGCGTCCTAATAGGTTAAAGGCTCATCATCTGATGAGCCTTTTCTATTTTTCTAGCTATCTCTGTCTTGTTACCTACTGGCTCTCATTAAGAGTGCAACCATATAAGTAAGGCAAAAACCAACAGACACAACACAATACCAAACAGAAGAACTCGCCCTTTCATCTCTGGTGATACCGGTCGATGAGGCCGTTTACCTAGCGTCAGAATATACAATCCCGCATACCCAATACGATAAACAACGCTATTTAAAATGAGTTCAAACATGAGCCAACGAATAAGCGAACCCAATACTCGGGCAGTTCCTATAAGTAATTCTTCCATTTTTACTTCCCTGTCTTTCTATTTGCAAATCACTGACGTTAAAGAGTTTTTCTAACAAAGGCAGATCAATGGTTTGCTTTCTTCTGACGCAGGTGTAGGAAACGAGTCTATTATTAAGACCATATACCCAAGTGACCTTAGCATACATGCTTCGAGATCATTTCGGTATATCAACTTGTTGATTAAAAGAGGAATAAAATGAAAAAGACACTATTAGCACTCACCAGTGCCGTATTTATTTTAGCCGGTTGTCAGGACGAGAAACCAGCAGAGACAACCACAGTTGACGTTCCTCAGGCGACAGAAGTTGAAAGTACGGTTGATGCAACTCCTATTGAAGAAGAGCAAGTGATCACGACTGATACGTTTGTCGATTCTGGCCACAATGCGCAAAATGCACTGGATTGGAACGGTATATACAAAGGCAAGCTTCCATGTGCAGATTGTGCAGGAATCGACACAACGCTAACACTGAATGAAGACGGCACTTACTCATTGGTAGAGCTGTATGAGGGTAAAGAAGGTGAACCAATCAAATCTGAAGGTAAGTTCACTTGGAACGAGTCTGGCAATACCATTACTTTGGTCGACGAGTCAGGTCCAAACCAGTATTTCGTTGGTGAAAACATGCTAATGAAACTGGATATGAATGGCGAAAAAGCAACAGGCGAGCTAGCGTCATTCTACAACCTAAGCAAAATGCCTTAGCGCTAATTCATCATTCAATTTAGTCCTGATAGAACATAAATCCGAGCTTCCCCCGCTCGGATTTTTTATTTCTCGTTATTTAGAATGAAAATCAAAAAAAGTCATCCATTAAGAAAATTAACAAATTCATCAATTGACGCAAACGTTTGCTATTGATAGATTGCGCCATCTTTTCCTTTTGTAAGTATGTCGTATGCAAATTCTTAAACGTTTCGCCGCACTGGTTCCTGCCGTGCTTTCATTCTCTGTTTTCGCTCAAACTCAACCAATCCTAGTTCAAGGTGCAATGGATATTGAAACCAGCACGCTTGTAGAAGCCCTAGATGACGCAAAAGAAACCACCGTTGGTTCTTGGACTTTCTGGCAAGGTGAAATCGACGGCTACCCAGTCGTGGTATCTCGTACCGAAGTTGGCTTGGCCAATGCAGCCGCTTCTACCACGATTGCAATTGAACACTTCAATCCTAAATACATCATCAACCAAGGCACATCTGGCGGTCATGACCCTAAGCTTTACCGTGGTGATATTGTTGTCGGTGAAGCAAGCTTCAACATGGGTTCATACAAGTCTGAATTTACTGAAAAAGGCAAAGGCATCGACCCAACGAAGTGGCAGAACTTCGACGTAACCATGCGTTTACGTGAAGACGGTGAGTTTGTTGAACATAAACAGTTCAAAGCGGATCCGGCATTGGTTGAAACTGCTCTTTCTTTGTCTGAAGGATACAACAAAGGCAAAGTTGTAAAAGGCTTGATTGGTTCAGCGGACGAGTGGAACCGCGAAGTAGACCGCATCAACTGGTTCCATGAAACATACGGTACATCTGTTGAAGAGATGGAAACCTCATCAGCGGCTTTGGTTGCTCAAGCTTACCAAGTGCCATTTGTTGGGATTCGCATCTTGTCGAATACTGACCAGCACAAACAAGACTTTGACCCGCAAACCGCTGTCGATTGTCAGCTATACACGATTGATGTGATTAAAGCGCTGATCAAAAAGCAATAGTCGCTTTTTTGAATCGCAAAGGGAGGCACAACGCCTCCCTTTCCTATTTATAGGCACTGCTGCTTGAGCCAGTTTGTCAGTTTTATAATTTCGGTCTGACGGACTCGGCTCTTTTTGTGCACAAAGTAAAAGCTATCTCCCGTCTCCAAACCGTGCGAAGGGATATAAACCAAATCTTGAGCCTTATCCCGTTCATTCAACATGAAGTCATTGGCAAACGTAATGCCCTGATCGTAACGAGCGGCTTCGATAGCCAGCAACATGTGGCTGAAGTGCTGCATGTCGATGTTCTTTGGAAGCTCATAACCACCCACGCTGCACCATTCTGCCCAATCTTTACCACGCTCACGATAGATGGAGTCAGTAGAAAGAATCGGATAGTTCCAAAGCGCATCCGGCAACGGCTGGTCTTGAATCTCCTTCCAAAGATTCAAACTACAAACTGGGTACAAAGTCTCATCATACAAACGTACCGCCATGTAATTACGCTTCGGTTTTTGAACCGTAATGAAACAGTCTCCGACACTGTCCGTTTGTTCAGGATCACCCGCAACCATATTCAAGGTAAGGTCGATATCGGGGTGTAACCGCTTAAAATCCGCCAGACGTGGTATCAACCATTTCACCGCTAGCGAACTGTATATCGCCAACCTTAAACTGCCCTTATCACCCTCTCTCACTTTCTGACTAGCCATTGCGATCGAACTGATGGCGGGGCTGATGTCTTCAAGATAACGAGCTCCCGTTTCCGAGAGTGACAGTTTGCGTCCTTGACGAATAAACAAAGCTTCACCGAGATAATCTTCGAGCAAACGTATTTGATGGCTTACCGCACTTTGAGTCACGTTGAGCTCCTCTGCAGCGAGTGAAAAGCTTAGATTGCGCGCGACCGATTCAAAACAGTGCACCGCTCTTAAAGGTGGCAGTTTCATTATCTAAAAATCTCATACTTAAACTAATAAATATCATTTCACTTCATCCTATGACATCCCCTACTCTTTGGCAAAGAAACAGGAGAGGAATAACGTGAAAGTCACATCTGTCGGTGCAGCCATGCTGCTATTAATTGTTGGTAACCTAATTGCGGTGCTTTCAGACGCTTTGATCAAAAGTGTCGGTAACGAGGTGCCGGTTTTTCAGTTCGTATTTTACCGACAATTGTCCGCTGTGATGATGTTATTGCCCGTGTACTTATTCACTAAACAAACCCCTCTAATGGAAGGCTTTAAATGGCATGCTGTGCGTGCTCACGTGTGGTTGACGGGTGCTATTTTTATGGTTTTTGCGATCTCTTCAATGCCGCTCGCAACCGCCAATGCGATCTTCTATGCAGCTCCACTTATCATGTTGCCACTTGCCGCGTTCTTTTTTGCTGAGAAGCTCTCTGCTCAGTCTATCGCCGCTGCCGTCATGGGCTTTGCTGGCGTGCTTGTAATTATTCGTCCTGACCAAATTGATTGGGCGGCATTATCAGCATTAGCGGTCGCGATAACACTAGCCATCAACAACTTATTGATCCGTAAGCTGCCAAAGAATCAATCCGTCGTCCACACGCTACTTATGACTAACCTCGCGGGTATTCCAGTATCTCTGCTGCTTGTATTTATCGAAGGGGAAGCATGGGATTGGAGTTCATTCCCAGTCGCGACAGGATCTAGCTTATTCATTATGATTTATGCGGCAACTTGTGTACTGGCTTACCGCTCTATTGATAGCAACAAAATTGCCAGTGCCGAATACAGTGGTTTAATTGGCGCTGTCTTCGTTGGTTTGATCTGGTTTGGTGAAGTACCGGATATCTTTATGGCAATTGGCACAGTAATGATTGTCGTTCCTTTGATTTGGCTATCCAAACGCGAGCGTAGAAAACAAAAACAAGCGCAAGCCGAAAAACAATTGGAAGAACAAAATCACCATCAAGCACCTGCGGCGTAAATGGACTAAAAAGCCGAGCATTCATCGCTCGGCTTTTTTACTTTAGGACGAGACAGACAAATCTTGCCTCTCGCTAGTTATCAACTTACTGGTTTTTGATGGCGTTAATGGTTAACGCTTTTTGCTCTAACGCTTTAAAGTCAGCGCTCTGCTTAATTTGGTTCAATGTGTCAGTAATATCGAACGTTCCAACCGCCTGCTTTGCGGCCTCAAAGGGTGTCACTCCTTTTTCCAATTGAAGGATGTCATAGCCTGCTGCCTTCAACGCATAAATTGCGGCTGCACCACTTGGATAGAAATACCCCCAACCAAACTGAGACTCCACACTTTCACGATTTTGATACTGAGTCGTAAACGCGTAGCTATCAACGAACTTGAGCTCGGAAAAATTCGGTAGCGCATTTCTCAATGCCATCACTTCAACATACCAAGCACTGCCTTCAAACAACTCTTGGCCAAGTCCCATATTCTTCGCATAACGCTTACTGCTGGTATCAATATTGATTTGCTCCTGAGTCAAAGCGATGTATTGCTTGAGCATGGTTTTCGCTTCGTCTTGGGTCATTGTTTTAGGCAAAGATTTAAACAGGTCCAGTGCCGCTAGCTTGTAAGTAATCTGCTCTACATTCACAGGGTAACCGTTGAGCTCGTTGAAGTAATTGGTAGGGTCACTAAAGTGCTCCAGTTGATAATCATGAAACATCTCATGCACAGCTAATGCAATGGTGTTGCGTTGATGCTCACCTTTTACGAAGGTCTCTGAGGGCTTATACACTTGGAGATAGTACTTCGCTCCGTTAAACGTATATTGCCTTTCATACACCCCATTACCTTTGTTTATTACGTCATGAAAGACGTGCATATTGGTTTCGTACTGATAGATATTCAGTGCACCACTTTCATTGACGCCTAACTTTTGTGCTTCTCCTGGGACTTTGGAAGGATTGACCAAATAGGCAGTGACTGGCGTGCTGCTCTTTTCATCCAAACTTAGAAAGTAAGCTGGCGTACCTGATAAGTAGTCCCCATAACCGCCCCAAACGGATTGGAATTTCAGTGCATTCACAGAGGCATTAAGTTGCTCGAAAAGCTTACTATCACCCTCACTGGTCAAAGACGTTTCGCCTTCAGGGGAGACAAGTTTACCTAGGCCGTATTTGGTTATCTCTTGCTCAGACATATTGTGTATGTTTTGTGCCGACGCTGCATTAATCGTGAAGTAGTAGAAACCTTCAGGGTCTGGCAAACCCATCTTCTTGTAGTAATCAATGTAAGGTTGATGATACTTGTGACCGACAGGGAAATCCGTTGCGACTTGGTCTTCGGTTGCCCATGAATGAACGCCAATCGTTGCACCGCTTTCAATTGTTCGATTTACACCAGCCAAAAATAAATCTGTACCGCCAGAGGCAATCTGCCCACTGCTCGTAATATGGGAATCCAGCTGTTTAGCACGAACTTGGTAAGCCAGTTCCAGGTTTGATTCATCATCAACGGAACCATCAATACTAATGAACTTAAGCTGCTTCACGTTACTGTGTTTCGCCATCATTTGCTCGAACGCCTTTGGGGAACCCTGACAAATCACCCCTTGCAATTCTGCGATGTCTCCTTTCACCACAAATGACAAGCCAGATTCTTGAGCTGACAGTTGGTCACCACACTGGGACGTAAATGTGTTAGATTCCGTAGCGCTTCCATCTTTCCCTTCTGAACCACAACCAGACACCACCAAGGCAATGCTCATGGCCAATACTCGTTTTTTCATTCCTTTCCCCAATAAAACACCGTTCAATATTGAGGAGCATGATAAACAAAAAAACTGCACGTTCTGCTAATTCTTACGTTCGCTTACACGCGCTTAAGAAACCTTCAGTAATGGCGTTTTTGTAAGTGAGCAATGTAAGTGCTTGCATGTCAGTCACTGGTGAAAGTCGTTGTTAGCATCAACTGCTATAGTTAAAACAGTAAATAAAAACTAGGGCAGTGCTGAATTCGTCATCGTTTCCATTAACTTCTGATCATGTTTGCATTCTAGGGTGACTCATCGCCGTGGATACAATTCATTCACTGCCTCTCCTTTGAGGGCCTGTGCATGCAAAATGGTT
This sequence comes from Vibrio sp. MMG023, assembly GCF_021654215.1. Taxonomy (NCBI): domain Bacteria; kingdom Pseudomonadati; phylum Pseudomonadota; class Gammaproteobacteria; order Vibrionales; family Vibrionaceae; genus Vibrio; species Vibrio sp. MMG023. The sequence goes on from NZ_JAKFZP010000004.1 coordinate 420,138, forward strand.
TCCAAACGACACTTCGATACCTAGTCACTTCAACACTTTGTTTCTTTGTTTTATTCAGTACTTTTTCTCATGCAGCTCAATTAAAAGTTGGGACCTATCCATGCCCACCCTTTGTGATCGGCTCAGTCGATACTCAACTGAATGGTTTAAGTGTTGAGCTGTGGGAATTGATTGCGAAGGAGATGAATGTGGAGTTTTCCTTCGAGCATCACCCGTTAGATGATCTTCTTAACTCGATAGAAACGGAACAAATCGACATTGGCGTTTCATGCATTTCAATTACTCCAGAACGTGAGTTATTCGCTGACTTTTCCCACTCTTTCTATGAGACCCACCTAGCGATTGCAGTTAAAAATCAAGGGTACCTACATACCTTACAATCGATCTTCATGAACCCTGCATTGTGGTTAATCGTAGGCGCGATCATTCTGGTTGCAGGTTTGGTTGGGGCGTTTTTCTACGCGATAGAAGAAGGGAAAAATGAAAAGCTGTATTCGATGAAAAGCCGAGTAGGACGTTGGGTTGAGAGCTTTATTCTTGGGTTGCTTTTCATTACGCGAGGCCCCTTTAACTACTTCGAGTTTAAGAGCTTAACAGGACGAATCGTAACGGTGTTTATTGGTGTGTTTAGCATGCTCTTTATAGCCAGTATCACCGCCGTGCTGGCCAGCAAATTGACCCTGAGCCAAGGCTATTCTCAAATCAAAAGCATTAACGACCTCGCCAATGTCAAAGTGGGGACCAAAACCGCAACCACCTCGTCTTTGTTGCTAACAAGCTTCGGTATTCGTCATCAAGATTATCAAGACATGACCGCGCTTTTAAATGCATTGGATACAGGAGAAGTCGAAGCCATCGTTGCCGATGACGTCGTGCTCAAATACATGATTGGTAACGGCAGAATATCAGGGCAATATGAAGATTTAGAGGTGCTACCTTACCAGTTAGAAAAGCAGAACTATGGCTTCATCATTACGGAAAACAACACGTATGAAGAAGAAATTAACCGTGCGCTTCTGCAAATTCGTGAATCACGGAAATGGCGCAAAACGTTAGTCGATTACTTTGCCGATAAGTAATGTCGAGTTGCCATGAATCTTAATTTTCATTGAAATAAGAAAAAGCCCTTTAATCTAAAGGGCTTTTAGGTTCAACTAAGTTGGCAATTATTGCGGTAGTACTACTTTGCCATCTTGAATTGGGAATGTCTTACCTGCTGGCTTGCTTTGCATACGAACGGTTGTTGGCGCGCCAGCAACTTCGTAAGTGACATCGTAACCTACTACTTTCTCAGAAGTGGTGTATTCTGTGTGACATTGCTTTTCAGTTGACGTGACTACATCACCTTTCTGCACATTGTCTTGAATCTTACGACCTGTCATTGCACCTGCAACAGTACCGGCTGCAGTTGCAATCACTTTACCAGAACCACCACCAATTTGGTTACCTAAGGCTGCACCTGCTGCTGCTCCGCCTACAGTACCAAGTATCTTGTTGTTGTCTGTTGGTTCAACTTTGTGAGTTACGACTACATCTTTACATACTTGATGTGGGTTCTTCACCGTTTCCGTCACAGCTTCAACCAGCGTGATGTTTGCTTCTGTTGGTGCTGGTGGTGTCTTGTCTTTACAGCCTGCTAGAACGGCTACAACCGCAGTTGCGATTGCGATAGATTTCATATTCATGGTTTACTTCCCAGTATAGTTATCTTTGCTTGGCGGTATAGTAAATCTAGAAGAAAAATTCACATCAGGTGAAAACAAACGTCCGGTCATTAGCAGGTTAAAATACAGCGTTTTATAAACGCTGTGTTAGAGAAAACTCAGAGAAAGGTCAATTGGAGCGAGATCACATCAGTTTGAGCAATGAATATTGCGTTAAATACAATGCTAAGTTGAGCAAACTTTAGGCAGGCACCATCCAGCGAGTCCAAAATGCTAACAGCATGGTTGCAAAAAGTATCCAGACCAGAGTTGCGGCGGTGAGTGTGCCAATAAGGCTCAAACGATAGCTGAAGTAAAATACCGAAATCAGATAAGCGGCGTAAGGAATCAAAGAATAGATGCCAAATAATGCCGTTTGGCGAAGTGCTTCCATATCTCGATCACTGCCCACAATAAAATGCGCAATCAATGCGAAGGTCGGAAACAAAGGCACCAAACCAGCAATATAGAAGCTTTTTGATTTAGAGAGCATGGCGATGATCAACACAGCGCAAGCTCCGAGTATCGATTTTAAAAATAGACTGGTCATTAATAGGTTAATAAAGTGACTACGCTAAACTCAAGAACAATTCATCATCCGTCAGGTATTTATGACGATGGCTGAGCGTTCGCAAATGCATAAACATAAAATCAGGAAATCCTGGTGCAATCATATTGTTCGGCTCCCAAAAAATGCCGCCAACAAACACGTAACGCCCTTGTTTCTCTTCTTCATGTAGTGGGTTATTGATTGGCGTAGTAAGCTCTGCACGACAGCCTTCAACAACACAAACAATCTGACCTTTGAAGATCCCGATCACTCGTTTCACAAGATTCGCTTTTATTCCACACTTCCAAGCTTGGCGCGTTGCCCACTCATAGCCGTGTTTGTTGATCGCTTTTTTCTGTAGATGCACAACCAAATTCATCGTTCATTCCTGACTTGACCTTTGCTTGTACTATAACCAAATCGCCTGTTAGGTTTGCCGATATTAATTTATCGAAACCATAGAAGGTAAAAATCAAGAAACGAGAGCGTTACAACAATTCGCCTTTTACCTAACGATTTTTAGGATTTTTCTGACATCAGAAACCGCGTTGTGTTGCATAAAATGGCTGCATATTTATAAAAATAATGACAGCGATAGTAAAGGTGACGTATGGCTTTTGATGACTACTGGAAAAAGGTGCGCGAAAAGCACCTGAAAAGTGCCAATCTAGAAGGGCTTATTGTAAAGAGGATACGTGCGAACACAGGAAGTAAGCGTCTTCCCTATCGCATGAAATGTGGCGCACTATGCGAAATAAAATACAACGAAAGTTGCGCCACAGAGAAAGAGTGATGACAAAACATCACCCTTATTCATCGATAGCTTAAGCGTCGATAAGGTAGTTATCGCCTTCGTCTTCGAGGCGATCAATCAAAACACGGCACTCATCAAGATCGAGCGGTTGCTCAAAACGACGCTTCAAATTCATCAGAAAGAAGATATCTTCGCACATCGCTTTCTCTGGCTCATCGCTGATTTTCGCAACAGGTGAGCCGTTGCATGACACCATTTTAATAACGATAGACAGAGGTTTGTACGCAACACTTTGTGCGTTCACGTACTCGCCCATATCGTTTGCCAAAAACGTACCAATACCAAAGCTAATTTGTACTCGACCTTGGAAGTGCTCACAAATGTCCAGTGCTTGATCAAAGTTTAAGCCGTCTGTAAACACCAAGGTTTTCTTCATTGGGTCGATGCCAAGCGATTGGTAATGCTCAATCATCTTCTCGCCCCATGTGTAAGGGCAGCCACTGTCATGACGAACACCAGCGTAAGCATTACTTAGCTCTTCATCGAAGTCTTTTAAGAACGCATCAATACCAATGGTGTCTGTTAAAGCAATGCCTAACGCGCCATTAAACATCTTTTGCCAACGCTGCAATGCTACCTTTTGTGAATCACGAACATTCACCAGCGCTTGATGTCCCATAAACCATTCGTGTGCCACCGTACCGATTGGTGTGAGATCGAGCTCTTTCGCCAAATGGTAGTTACTGGTTCCAGTTAGGCTGTCAGGTAACTCTTCGCTCAGATACTGCAGCATTGAACGCTGGGCTTGGAAGGAGAAACGACGACGGGTCGACATATCCGCAAACTTAAAGTTAGTGATATTGCGGCGTGTTAGTTCGGATTTTAGATGACTAACTTTCTCTTTAAGAACAGATTGGAATTGCTCGACTGGAATGTCTGCCCAACGTGCACGGCTGCGCACTTCGGACACAATACTCATAATAATGGTTTCGTAGAGAATGGTTTCTTTCCAAAGACCATTGATGGTGATGCGTAATTGGCTTGTGCCATCAGCCATGGTTTTAGTATTGAAAGAAACGTCACGTTGAGGGTTAAAACGAAATGCATGCAGAGCGTCAACAAACTCAGAGCTAAGATAAGGCGCGACGCCTTTCATGTACTCGATTTCTTCTGCCGAGAAAGTGATGTCTTGCAGTTTTAGAACTTCCGCTTTCACATCTGGCAGTAGTTCAGACAGGTCTTCTTCACTGCGAACAATGAATTTGTAGGACACCATCGCATCTGGATAAAGCGTTGCAACAGCACTCATCATATTCACTTTGTATACGTCAAAATCTAACGCACTTTGAATGATGCGAGACGAAAATAAATTGGTGGTCATTCGGAGCCCTTCTACACGCCCTTTTTCGTTTATACCCAAATTCCCTCAGCACGGTGCAAACCGCATCTTATTGTTTTCCCAACGAAGTTGGTGGGAAGTTCTCAACAAGGCAAACTTGGGTATATAACTTGTTGTTACTAACTAAATTGCGTAAACAATAAACACCCACTATTAGTTTGTCAACTTTTGTTACTAACCACTCTTTTTTATAAGGTTTTTACGCACAATAATCCAACAGCTATTGTGGATAACCTGAACATATACGCACATTCATGCTTAAACAGTATCACGAGAAAAATGCATGTACGTTTCTAACAATCGGTTACTTACCCATTGATTGACTACTTGTTATGCGCTAGATTACTTACAAATCAATCTCAGGACCCAATCATGATCGTAACTGTCGACATCATTCCATTCAGACTATCTGGCTGTGCCGATAAAGGGTTGGAAGTGTTGCTGATCAAACGCTCAAATCCAGAACGCCCCTACCACGGCGTGTGGGCTTTGCCTGGTGGATTTGTGTTTGATAAAGACATGACGCACGAAGGTGGACGAGCAGCAGACGAAAACTTCGAAGCAGCGCGACGTAGAATCTGCCGTGAAAAAATTCACACTTACCCTCGCCACTTTAGCGAAGCTTTTGTCGATGGCGACCCAAAGCGTGACCCTGAAGATTGGAGCCTGAACATCACCCACTACGCCTTAGTAGACCGCAATAACAAAGAACAAATCGACAACGCTGGTGTTCCAGAATGTCATTTGAAGTGGTTCCCACTGCAAGCAATCCTTGATGGTGAAGAAACTCTCGCTTTTGATCACCAAAAGATGATTGAAAAGGCATGGCAGAAGCTGCGTGCCTCTATCGAATACACCTCGGTCCTGTTGTTCGCACTTGATAAAGAGTTTCTGGTTGCCGACATCATTGCCGCCTATCAAGAGTTCGGTATCGACATCAGTCGCATGACGATCAAACGCCGCTTGATTGATTCTGGTGTTCTAAAGCCAACCAACAAAGTCGCTTCCACCAACAAAGGTAAAGGCGGTAAACCAGCCATGGTGTACACCCTAGCAAGCGACGAAGTGACCTTTTTCCAAAACTGTTTGCGTGGTTAACGCAAGCACAAAAGACAGACAAGGAGTCTGCCATGACCGTTCGAGTTAACTACCAAACTACCGCAGTGATCGACGTGGATCCTGAAAAAGGCTTCACCGAACTTTGCCCTGACGAATTACCCGTCACTGGCGCATTAGAAATCGTTCCAGAGCTATTAAAGAACCATACTAAAGGTCGCTTAAAGCTCGTTAGCCGTGATTTGCACCCACCAAAAGCAGCTTGGGATGCAGAAACGCCAGCAAATATGCTTGAACCTGTCGGCCTACCTAATGTGGACATTAAGTGGAACCGCCATTGCGTGCTTGGTACTACGGGCGTTGAACTGCTGGACGGTCTACCTCCTGTTCTGGAGTACGATTTCCAAGTGAACAAAGGCATGGACCCAGACGCACACCCTTATGGCATCTTTTTCCACGACGTGGCTGATACCAAAACTACAGGTGCGAATGAATTCCTTAAATTCAACCACATCGATACGGTTGTTGTTGGTGGCTTAGCGCTTGATTTTTGTGTGAAGAAGTCCGTGACTCAAGCTCTCGATTTAGGTTTTAAAGTGATTGTGAACCTAGCCTCTAGCCGCGCGGTATTGCCAGATACTATCGATGCAGTGATTGCGGAGATGGAAGAGAAAGGCGCAGTGTTTGTTAGCAATGCAGATGACATCATCGTCGAGAACTTCGCGTAATTTGCGTCGGTTTGAACCTAAGCCCATCAGCTTTTGCTCAAAAAGAAAACGGTCCAGCTTATCTGGACCGTTTTTTGTTTGTGTCATTTAAGAAGGGAATTACTTAATTACACCACACACAATGCGAGCACCGCCGCCGCCAAGTTTCGCCGGATGGTCAGAGTGGTTATCGCCACCCGCATGAACCATCAAAGCACGACCTTTTACGTCATCAAGTTTTACTCGTGGTGCCAATACTGGCTGATCCGCCACACCATGAGCATTCACGTAAAGCGCTGGTAAATCGCCAAGGTGATTGTCGTCCGTCCAAGGGAAGCCATGCTTGCCTGTTTTTTCTGGGTCATAATGCCCTCCGGCAGCACCGCCAAGTATGGTTTTACCTTCTTTGATAATGCTGTCGCACGAGCCGTTAGTGTGTAGATGGAAGCCATGTGTACCAGCAGGTAAACCCTGTAGTTTCGGCGTAAAAACGGTACCGTAATCGCTGTCGCTGATCATCACGGTTCCGGTTGATTGACCAGAGCCAAGGTCAATCATTTCTACGCTTACTGTCTCGGCAAAAGTTGGGGAAGAGAGAAACGCAAGTGCAGCAAGCCATGTTGTTTTATTCATACTGTGGATCCTATTTATTGTTATTTATCAGTGTTGAAGTGATTTCAACACATTGGATTGACCATAGATCTCGGCAAACTCTTTCAAATTTAACCCTGCTTTATTGCGCAGCTCTGGTGAACAATCCGCTTGATAGAGGTCTTTCGCTATGCCTATTTCACGTTTGATGAGTGCCCCCATTAATGCGGTGTTACCACGCTTATCTTGTAGGCAGGCGTTGGCTCCGGAGTCGAGCAGCAAGCGAACGGTTTCTCTATGTCCTTGATATGCGGCCACCATCAATGCGGTATAACTTTGAGTATTGCGTTGGTCGATTGGGAAGCCTTGAGAAACAAATGTATCGACCACCTCGTTATTGCCAATTCGCGCTGCGTCAAAGAACAGTTCAACCAGAGATTGGTATTCTTCTTCCAGTTTGTCTTCGGCAGCTAATAAACTCAGCGAGAAGCTCAAAGAGAATAGAACGGCACTGAGCAAAAATACGGTTTTCATTTACTCACCCTCACTAATAGAATTTGAGAATGACCCACGGGAGCCCTGATTTTCGGGCAGAAAAGAGCAGATAAATCTCCCGCAGGTCAAAACTTAATGCTTACATCATCGCTTTGTTTTTCACTTGCTTGAGATTGGTATCTGTCGCCTCAGCCAGACGCGTACCGTACTCTTTATCTGCGCGATAGAAATAGCTCACCATGGTTTCCTTAACGTCTTTATCCATCACCTTGTTCAGGTCACCCGCTAAGTTAGCAATCAAATCACTCTGGTCTTGCTCGTTCATGCTGCGGAACAACACACCCGCTTGGTAGAAGTTGCGAGGATTGCTGATCGCTCTCTGTTGAACAGTGCCAACCAGCTTGGTTTCAACCGCTTTAAATTGTGTGTCTTCTGCCAGCGCCAGTTTACGGCTTGGTTCGTAGTTCACATCACCATTGCCTTGCTTCGCGTTGTTGCTCAATCCATCTTGGTTATGGTTGTTCACTGATGCTAAAGGACGGTTTACTGGCAGCTGGAACAAGTTCACACCCACGCGGTACAGCTGTGTATCTGCATAAGCGAACAAACGACCTTGTAGCAAACGGTCTTCCGATGGCTCGATACCAGGAATCAAATTCGAAGGCGCAAATGCCGACTGTTCAGTGTCTAAAAAGAAATTTTCTGGTAGGCGGTTCAATGTCATAGTGCCGACTTTTTGATCTGGCACATTCAGCCATACTTTGGTCGCATCCAACCCGTTGTAATCCAGTTTGCTCAGAGCTTCTGGTGACAGCACCTTCACGTAGAGATCCCACTTAGGGTAGTTACCACGCCCAATTTCTTTGTACAGATCATTGGTTAAATGGTTGAAGTCCTTACCCTGCATTGCGGTGACTTCATCAGGACGCAGGCTTTCGATACCTTGTTGGCTCTTCCATTGGAACTTCACATAGTTCACATCGCCTTGCTTATTAATCCACTTATAAGCGTGCACACCAAAGCCGTCCATCGTGCGATAGCTTGCTGGCGTACCTAGGTTGCTATAAACCCAAGTCAGCATGTTGGTCGCGCTCGGCTCATGACTGAAGAAATCAAAGAATCGGTTTGGATCCTGAACGTTGGTAACAGGAGACGGTTTTAGAGAGTGCACCATGTCCGGAAACTTAATTGAATCGCGGATGAAGAACACAGGCAGGTTGTTCCCTACCAGATCCCAGTTACCCTGTTCAGTATAAAATTTAGTGGCGAAACCACGAGGATCGCGAAGTGTCTCAGGTGATCCTTTTGAGTGAATAACGGTCGAAAAACGAACGAAAACAGGGGTTACCTTTCCTTTGTTAGTAAAAGGAGCGGAAACCGTTAAGTCACTAAAATCACCCGATGCAACAAACTCACCATGAGCACCTGTACCACGAGCATGCACAACACGCTCAGGAATACGCTCTCTGGCAAAACGCTGCAATTTTTGGATCAGGTGAACGTCTTGCAGTAATACGCTGCCGTTTTCACCTGCTGTGATTGAATTCTGGTTGTCACCGACTGGTGCACCGTTGTCTCTTGTCAGGGTTTGCGCCTGCAGAGATGTGCTGGCTAAGCCAACTGTAATTAATAAAAAGCTTTTTGACATCTGCATGGTTGCTCTCCAATGCGTGCTAACCATTTGACCAGTCGAGTGGTCAATGGATACTCAAAAGCTCTTTTCTGCCCACGAAGAATATATCTTCAATGATTACATTTGTTTAATGGGAAATAACGATAGATTTAATAGGGATAACCAATGAAATTTTTGAGGTTTCATCAGTTTGATTAATAAAACCTAGACTCGGGCTGAGAAACTCGACGGAAGAGTCAATACACTGACAGAAAAGCACAGCGATGAAAAGGACACCAGAATGCACCAACATGAAAAGTTAAATTACGTTGAGTTTGGCACGCGAGACATCAATGCGACTAAACAGTTTTTCGAGCAAGCCTTTGGATGGAGCTTCGTTGATTATGGTCCTGAGTACAGCGCCTTTTCAGGTCAAGGCTTGGACGGTGGCTTTTATGTAGCAGAGCAAGTAAGCCAAACAACAAATGGGGCAGCACTACTGGTGTTCTATAGCTCGGATATTCACGCCACGTTAGCCAAAATCGAACAGTTCGGGGGGCAAATCATTCGACCGGTCTTCGAGTTCCCGGGAGGTTGTCGTTTCCATTTTACCGAACCAAGTGGCAATGAGTTCGCGGTCTGGTCTGAAAAGCATTAATTAATGACAAGTAAAGCAATAATTAATGACAGGTAAAACAATAACGTACCACCGCATTCGATAATTGACTCGAAGAGTTACAACCCCGCTCGCCCCGCCTTTTCATTTGTTGATAACGCGGGGCTTTTTGATTGCTCAAATCTTATACAGTTGTTTTTGTTCTTTAAATCAAAAGCAAAGGTAAAACATGGAAGTTTTGAAGCGTTGGTTCATCGCCCTTTCTTTGGGGCTTGTGTTATCGGCATGTGGCGGGGGGGACGGCTCCTCTGTAGACAACAACTCCGCGTATGTTCCTGCGGAAAAAGTACAAGACAATATCTTTTCTAATATCACTGGCGTCAGCTATCCCTACGACATCTACTTGCCAGAAAACTATGAAGAGCGCACAACATCTTTGCCCGTTATCTACGTTTCCGACGGTAATGGGACGGGTCAGGGGTTTGGTAACCTTATCGCCAATGCCGAACTCGATGTCATTCTAATCGCCATTCATGAAGGTCCTCCTGGACGCAGAAACATTGATTATGTGCCACCAGGGGTCGATGACTTCTACCTTTTCTTAACCCAAGAACTCATCCCAGTTGTCGAAGCCGAATACGATATCGATCCAAATGAACGCACACTGGCTGGACATTCATTTGGAGGCGCAAAAACTGCACATATCATGGTATCAGAAGATATTGGGAGCCAGTTTTTCAAGAATTTTATTATCGCCGACGGTTCGTTCTGGCGTATTGAAGACACCATCTATCCTTTGGAAGAGGAACGTTATAAGGCTTCGCCATGGTTAGAAGTCACCGCTATATTCAGCTCAACACACATAGGAAATCACCCCTCCGTTGAGGCTTTCTATAAACATATACAAACCAAGAACTACATGGGTTTCAATTTACCGACTCTTATCGAGTATAAAAATTTAGATCATGGAAAAATGTGGTATCACACCTACAGGGACAGCCTCCCAATCTTGTTTCCAAAAGAAGAAATTTAAGATCATCAAAACAAGTCAGCGGTAGCCAGATTCGGAACTGGCGTTGCATTTCTGGTTGATCTCATCCTTGGTTTAATCCACTGTTAGCGCAACAATTAATCAATGGGGCGCTAGACCTCGACCAAGGATGTATTATGACTGCAGCCAGTTTTTTTCGCTTACTTTGTCTCGCTGCTATTTGGGGTGGCTCGTTTCTGTTTATGCGAGTCGCCGCTAATACGTTCGGACCGGCTTACTTAATCGAGTTTCGTGTTGCATTTGCGGCAATAGCATTGCTCTTGATAGCTTTCTATCTCAAAAAGAAACTTGCCTTCACAAAGCACATTAAGCACTTTTTCATTATTGGCTTATTTAATAGCGCCGTGCCCTTTCTGCTTTTTGCTTACGCTGCTCAAACACTTAATGCGTCGACCTTAGCCATTCTCAACTCAACCGCACCGATATGGGGCGCATTAATTGGTTTTGTTTGGTATCGCAGCCCTTTAACGGCAAAAGCCATTCTAGGTATGATGATTGGTATTGGCGGTGTCGCTGTACTTGTCGGTTTGGATTCTTCAATCATCGGCAGAGAGGCTACCCTCCCTATTGGGGCAAGCTTAATGGCTTCTTTCAGCTATGGGATTGCAACCAACTACACTAAAAATGCACCACAAGTCCCAGCTTTTGACAACGCACACGGCAGTATGTGGGCAGCGGTTATTTGGGTACTTCCGCTACTGCCATTTTTACCAATGCGTGCAGAGCCAACCAGCATAGAGTGGAGCTCTGTGGTTGCTCTCGGTGTGGTTTGTACCGGTTTGGCTTATTTGCTTTACTTCCGCCTAGTTTCTGAAATTGGCCCTGCTTCGGCTCTCACCGTCACTTTCCTTGTGCCCGTTTTTGGCATTCTATGGGGCTACCTAGTTTTGGATGAGCCAGTCGGTTTCAACACCATCATAGGGACCATTCTGGTGCTAAGCGGGACAATGTTGGTAACAGGCTTCTCTCCTGCTGCAATGCTGGCGAAACGAAAAGAGAAAGTCGCTTAACCGCTTTTAGGCGTCATAGAATCAATTAAGGCCGCTGTTCAAGCGGCCTTTTAGTATTAACGACGAATTGACTAGTTATACGCCCTCGCCAACGTACCATTCCCTTGATATTGGTAGAACTTACAATCGTTAGTGATAAATGCGGACTCTCCGGCTTTTAAGATCAGGTTTGTCTCTGATGTCATGACCTCAACTTCGCCTTCAACGCAAAAAACAATCTCAGCACCACGCACAAACTGTTGCTTACATTCTTCATCGGAAGAGAGAATATCAAACCCAAAATCGTCCACCGGAATTGGATAGCTCAACTTGCCCTCTTTGTGGATTGGCGGCAGCTTAATCAGTTCCGGTTGTGTGGTGTGAAATGCCGTATTGGCGATAAGCTCATCCACATCAATGTACTTGGGCGTTAACCCAGCTCTAAGTACGTTGTCAGAATTCGCCATGATTTCCAACGCTGTACCTTGCACATACGCATGAGGCGTTTCGGCATGGAGGAACATCGCTTCCCCGGGCGCAAGTTCTATCGTGTTCAACATCAACGGAGACAGCAATCCTATGTCTTGCGGGTAATGCTTTTGAAATTCCGCCACATAACTGAGCACTTCTCTTTCCAATACCGTCTTTGGACCACGCTCTAACGCTGCGTCCAGTTCTGCCAAGGCTTGAATTTTATGAGCTTCGCTCAAGGTCATGATCGCCGTGAAGAAGTCTTTCAACCCGTCTTGATTTGGGTGCTCGGCTAGCGCGGTCACTTCGCTGTCTAAACTGCGAATACCGAATTGGCGGAACAGCGTCAGTATCTGTTCTATCGGACGAAAGCCATTCATCGCCTTGTAGAAAGTCAGTGCGTAGACCAACTCTGGCTTGTGATTGGCGTCTTTGTAATTGCGATTAGGGGCATCAAGCGGAATACCTTGTTCATTCTCTCGTGCAAAACCAAGCTCAGCTTTTCGCTTGCTCGGATGAACTTGAATCGAGAGCGGAGAATCCGCCGCAAGCACTTTGAATAGATACGGAAGTTCACCGAAACGCATCATGGTGTAATCACCAAACATGTTTGCTTTGTCTCTCGCAATCACATCAGACAATAACTCACCGGTTGTTGCGAGGCGCGAGCAGCCATTAGGGTGCGCTCCCATCCAAATTTCAGCTTGAGGTTGATGGTTCGCATTGTCGATGCCAAATAGTTTAGAAATCGACTCTTTACTTCCCCAAGCGTATTTTTGAATCACGTTATCTAGCTTGAACAGTGACATCTCACACTCTCCTGCGATGGTTTAACGCTGCAATTTGATCGCTTGAATCAAGGCTGAAACGCCTTGCTCGACTTTGCTTCTTGGGCAACCCAGATTGAGCCTGAGATAGCCTTTACCAGAATCGCCATAAACATCTCCAGACATGATGGCGACATTGAATCGCTCAATTAACGCATGATTAAGCAGCGTCATATCTAGATTCAAAACAGATAAGTCAATCCATGCTAAATAGGTCGCGTCTGGGACAAGGTAGCTCACCTCAGGAAAGGCGCTTTCCAGTGCTTCTTTCACGTATTGATGGTTAGCCAATACATACTCGTTGAGTGCCTTTAGCCAAGGCTCTCCATGATGATAAGCCGCCATCGTACCAAGCACGCCCATGATAGAGGGCGATGAAAGACCATCCACCTCTTTGAGTTTATGCAGATAACGTTCGCGAGTTGGTGAATCCGCGATCAACGCATACGCGCCATTCAAGGCTGGAATATTGAATGATTTAGACGCCGATGTAACCACAGCCCAATCTTGTGAACGACCAAACCCCACGTAAGGGATGTGACGCTTAAAGCTCACGTCCATGTGGATCTCATCCGAAACCACTTTGACTTGGTGTTGGTTACAAAGCTCCGCCATCTTTTCCAATTCGCTTTGGCTCCACACTCGCCCTGTTGGGTTGTGAGGGCTGCATAACAACAGCACAGTGTTGTTATGGTCAGCGAGTTTGGTTTCCAGATCTTGCCAGTCAATTTCAAATCGACCTTGCTGCTTGATGAGCGGACTGCGAACGCACGCACGACCTTGCCCTTCAATCATTTTGTCGAACGCATCATAAGCTGGTGTATGGAACACCACGCCCTGTCCCAGCTGACTCCATTGCTCAATCAACTTTGACACAATGTAGAGAACCGATGGTCCGTACACCACTTGCTGAGTGTCGATTTCGCAGTCAAAACGAGTTTGATACCAGTAGCAAATCGCGGACTTAAAATCCTCATGGTTCCAGCGGCTATAACCTAATACCGGATGCTCTAAACGTTGTTTAAGTACATCCATCACGGGCTCTGGCGCAGCAAAATCCATATCTGAAATGGTAAACGGCAATAAACCCGGTTTTCCAAATCTATCCTGAACGTAGTCCCACTGCGTGCAGTAAGTGCCGGTGCGATCAATCGGTGTATCAAAGTCGAAATTCTGAGTCATACGAATATTCCAATATTAAGGTCCCTCGTCACAATCTCATTGGGGGGAGGATGGAGATTGTGCCGAGGGGGAGCATCTATCAAGGCAGTGATTAGCTTGCAGACATGATGGCTTGCATTTCGTTCTTCACAAGGTGAACTTGCGTGCCAATAACGACTTGCAGGTTGTGCTCATCAAGCTTCACTACGCCCAGAGCGCCGTTGGCTTTCAACTTAGCGTCGTCGACCAAACTCATGTCGTTAACAGACAAGCGAAGACGAGTGATGCAGTTATCTAGAGCCGTGATGTTCTCTTTGCCACCAAGGGCTGCCAGTACTGCGGCACCTTTGCCGGATTCGTTGCTGAATGCGGCTTCAAGCTCTTTGTCCACTTCCGCCGTATCGACTTCACGACCTGGTGTTTTTAGGTTGAACTTAGTGATCGCAAACTTAAACACTGAGTAATAAACCACGAACCAAACACCCGCCACCAGCGGTACTAAGTACCATTTCGTCGCTGTGCCTTGCAGGATACCGAACACCAAGAAGTCAATCAGATTGCCGTCTGTGTTACCGATGGTGACATCAAGCAAGCCCATCACCATAAAGCCCAAACCAGTCAGAATCGCGTGGACGAAGTAAAGTACTGGCGCAACAAATAGGAACAAGAATTCAAGCGGCTCAGTGATACCACCTACCACACAAGCTACGACGCCAGAGATAAGCAGTGCTTTAATTTTTGAGCGGTTCTCAGGGCGAGCACAGTGGTACATCGCAAGAGCTGCACCCGGTAAACCGCCTAGGAAAGTTGGCATTTTACCTTGAGACAAGAATGCCGTGACTTCCGGTGTAAATGCCGTTGTGTCAGGACAAGACAATTCAGAATAGAAGATGTTTAGTGCGCCAGACACGGTTTGACCACACACGTCCATTGTGCCGCCTGCTTCAGTGAATCGAATTAGCGCAACTAAGATGTGGTGAAGACCGATTGGCAGCAACAAACGTTCGCCCGTACCAAACAGCATTGGACCGAAATCACCCGCGCCTTCAATCACATGACCGATACCATTGATGCCTGCAGCAAAGTAAGGCCATACAAATGGGATAAACACACCGACAACGCCCAGTACCAATGCAGAAATGATTGGAACAAAACGAGCGCCACCAAAGAACGCTAGCGCATCTGGCATTTTGAAGGTGTAAAAACGCTGGTGAAGTTTCGCAACTATCACACCAACGATCACCGCGCCAAGGATACCGGTATCAATCGATTCAATCCCGATGATGCTTTTCACACCGTAGGCGGCACGTTCCGCTTCACTGTCTAGTACACCAGCGACGGTTAGGAAGAAGTTGATCGCAAGGTTGAACGCAGCATAGCCAACGAAACCCGCGAAACCTGCCACGCCTTTTTCTTCACGCGCTAACCCAAGCGGGATAGCAACGGCGAACATCACAGGCAAGTAAATGAATGCGACAAGACCGATTTTGGTCATCCACATAAACAGGTATTGCAGAGGGGTGTTGTCTAAAAATGGGATGGCTTCTTTGATAGCGGCGCTAGAAAACGAGCTGCCGACACCAAGAAGAATACCTGAAAATGCCAGCAGCGCGACTGGCAACATGAAGGTCTTGCCGAGGCTTTGCAAGAACTCCCACATGGTCGATTTATTGCTTTTAGACATAGTTTGTCTCCGGAAATTGAGAACTTGTAGGGCTCATACACATCACATTATGTGCGCATGAAGTGTTGTTTTTATGCACTCAATATACGCTGCTAAAAATTCTGATAAAACGTTTTACCAAAAATTCTGTGATCGAGTTAGATATCTTTTTCCACAAACTGTGTAGGGCTTTTAAAATCAACCTAATAGGGTTACAGTTTGATGATAAAACGTTTTTCTAATCCATAAAGTGAATCTATGTCGTCAAAAAAAGTGACCATTACAGAAGTCGCTAAACATGCTGGCGTGTCAGTTACCACCGTCTCTATGGTGTTGGGGAATAAAGGGCGGATCTCTCCAGACACAATAGAAAAGGTCAACGCTGCGGTTGAAGAGCTCGGCTATATCCGTAACCGTGCCGCTGCCAACCTACGATCCAATTCCAGTGAAATCATTGGACTGATCCTCAAAGACATCAGTGATCCCTATTACGCAGAAGTCGCGGCAGGATTGAGCGAAGAAATCGAGCAGCAAGGTTACATGCTGTTTCTGGCTCAAAGTGGGGATAGCCAAGAAAAGTTTGAGAAGTGTGTATTAACCATGGCACGCCAAGGTGTCGGTGGTATCGCATTTTGCCCAATTGGTGAAAGCCAGCAGTTCAATGTCGAAAACCTCAAGCAGCACAATCTGCCAATGGTTTGCATTTCGCGCGCTTCGGTGGATAAGCAAATCGACTACGTGGGACCAGACAACATGTACGCCGCCAAGTTAGCGACGGAGCATCTGGTTAAACAAGGGCATCGTAGAATCGCTTATGTCGGCGGCGCGAGCAGTTCTTTGTGTCGTGCTGAGCGCATTGGTGGGTATTGTTCAACTCTGATGCAATTTGGTTTGCCTTTCAAACCTGAGTGGGTGGTCGAGTGTGAGAAAAGCCAAGCGTCTGCCGCTCAAACTGTGCAGCAACTGTTGTTGGAACATCCACAGATTACTGCGGTTCTTTGTCACCATTCCTCGACGGCACTAGGCGCGGTCTATGGCATACATCGAGCAGGACGTTCCATCGGTAAAGATCAGTTTATCGGCGAGCAAGTATCGGTGATTGGTTTTGATGACGTTGAAGAAGCAGAGTTAATTGAACCACCGCTCACCTTCGTTAATTCCAATGCACGAGAAATGGGAAGACAAGCAGCAAAACGATTGATCAATCAACTCAAGCAAGAAGACAGCGAGCCTTACAGCTTGATCCTGCCTCCCAAACTCATTGTTCGTGAATCGGCTTAACCCAACACTACTTCCACGCCTTGCTTTCTCAGTTGTTCGAGGTCGCTTTTCGGAGCGGCTTCGTCGGTTAACAGCACCGATATTTCACTCGTTTTACCAATCGAAGATGGGTAGATTTGCCCAAACTTGCTTGAGTCCGTCAGCACGATATTACGGCGCTTTTTCGCAATGATGGTTTCAGCGATTTCTGCACGCATCATGTCTCGGCTAGTAAAGCCAGTATCTTGATGGAAGCCGTCAATACCCAAGAAAGCCGTGCTGAAGTGAATGTTCTCAATACACAGCTTAGTCAGAGGTCCAACCAAGCTCTCGCCTTGATGCTGATACACACCACCAAGCAAGATGATGTTAGCTGAGGTGTTACGGATGAGGTGGGCAATGTACGCCGATGGGGTAATGATGGTGACATCACCACGTTCAGCTAACGTGCGAGCCAAGAGCGCGTTAGCACTGCCGCCTTCGATTAACACGGTTTCGTTTGGTGATACCAAATCTGCCGCTTTGTTGGCTAACGCTTGTTTGATGTCGAAGCGCACTTCAAGTCGCGTATCAATGTCGTCACTTTGTAGCGCCGTCGCAGCGCCGTGTACACGCTTTAAATAGCCTTGTTGCTCAAGGAAGTTCAAATCCTGCCTGATGGTCACGCCCGACACGCCAATGATGTCAGAAAGCTCCGTCACTTGAACGCGTTTGCGGTCATTAACCAATTGCAGGATTTCATTTTGTCTTGAGTTCACAGGCTCGCTCCTTATTGATGAGCTTGCAGTATACGCCCGAACACTTTCATATGAAAGCAGCCTGTGAACGATAGAAGTAAGCTAAGCTGCGTTACACCGTAAGCTCAAGACGGTTGCCATCTGGATCTAACACGCAGCTTTCATAGTAACCGTCACCTGTTTGTCTCGGACCGTCGATCCATTGGTAGCCATCATCCACTAAGGTTTTGGTTAATTGATCCACTGCCTGCTCTGATCCTAGAGAAAAGGCAAAGTGTGCTAATCCTGTTACCTGCATCGCATGAGATTTTTCACAGGCGCCCACACCTTCCATCGACATCAACTCCAATCGAGCACCACTTTCAAACGAAAGAAAGTAAGATGAAAACTGCTTAGTTGGGTTGTGGTATTTGTCGTTAGACACCGCGTTAAAGTATTTCTCATAGAAGGCTTTAAGCTCTTCCAAACGTTCAGTCCAAATCGCGATATGTTCAATTTTCATTAGGATTCCCCTAGCTCTTAACTGCGTTCAATCTAACGAGGAAAAGCAGCGCAAAAAAGAGAGCAAATCACCACCGAGTTGTTCCTGTTTTATGGTTGGAGTTGTGTTTGAATGAAAGTGATGCCCATAATGGCGCAAAGTTTTTCAGGACAGAATGATGGAAGAGATTTACTTCGCAGGCGGCTGCCTTTGGGGCGTTCAAGAATTTATGCGCCACCTTCCCGGCGTAATCAGCACCGAAGCAGGACGAGCAAATGGCTCAACGGATAACACTCAATCCGAATACGATGGCTACGCAGAATGCGTGAAAACCCAGTTCGACCCTGAGCAGGTTTCAGTTGAAACTTTAATGGGGTATCTGTTTGAAATCATCGACCCGCACAGTGTTAACAAGCAAGGTGAAGACGTAGGTGAGAAGTACCGTACTGGTGTCTATAGCCAAAACGAACAACACCTAGCCATCGCTAAAGCGTTTATCGCAGCAAGACCGGATGCTGAGAAGATCGCCGTAGAAGTACTGCCACTTACAAACTATGTGCCAAGTGATGATGAGCACCAAGACAGACTCACGCTCTTTCCAAACGACTACTGCCATATCCCGTTAGATTTGCTGCACAAGTACAAAAATCCGTCTTAATGGATTAGCCAAATTCAGCGTAACACCCCTTCCTAACCTCCCCTTGGCTTCAAATTCGGAGCTTACATTCGCCAATGTGTCTCAAGGGGAGAAACTAGCTAAGTTCACAATCATCTCTCCAAAGCGCTTTATTTCTTTTCTCAAAGAGATAGAAAATTACGTTAATAAAAGGGTTACTATACCCAAGTGACTTCAAGATGCAGGATTCAGAGCGTTGTCATTGATTCGAGGTCAAGGAAAACAACGCAGCGTAATAGCCAGCTCTTTCCAAGTTGTTTGACGCAGAAGTCGAGTCAATGACACGCTCCCAAAGGGCGAGTTGCCTTGGCTTGTATACTTTGTTGCCGATTCTTGATTTAGACCCACTAGACCTATAAATCGCCGCCGCGTCTACAAACCAAGTCATTCTCGCTGAACCTAGCATCTCGAGGTTACTTGGGTATAGATAGCCTTTAGCACAAAGCCTCTTTTTTATAGCAAAATTGAACCATATTTGATTCCCTTCTCGTTTATTTTCAAGCTTCATTATTAATTTCAAAATAAATGGAATATAAGTCACAATACTAATTCCCTTCTAGCTCATTGATATTAATGACTTCTATCACACTTAGCTCTCAGTGATACAAAAATATAGTTATTGGATTTTTTTTACTATTTCAGAAAACCGTAACATTAATTAAATTTGCCTCATTACTTCAGTACCAATGAGTCAAAAAATGATAACAGAACTAACAAACGTCAATTTAATTAAAGGCAACCTTCAAGCAAATAATAAAAAAGAAGTCTTTGAAGAGCTAGCACAGATGCTATTCGAAAATAATCGAATCAGCAGCAAAGAGGCTTTTTTAACCGACATCGAAGCACGTGAAGCATTAAGCGTGACTTCAATGGACGGCATCGCTTACCCACACGCAAAAAGCAAAGCGGTTACAGAGCCCGCGATCGCTGTTGGCGTAAAGCGCGAAGGCATCGAGTATGGCGACGAAGAGGGAGTCAAGCCGACCGTATTCTTCATGATTGCTTCACCAGATAACGGTGCCGACCACCATATTTATGTTCTTCAAGAATTATTCGGTAAATTTAGCGAAGAGTTTATTGAAGATATTCATAACGCAAAAGACGAAAACCAAATACTAAATATTTTAATTAATTCATAAGGCGTGAAATTATGAGTACAATCACAGCTCAAGCTAGTAATAATAGCGATTTCAAAAAAATCCTAAGTACCATGAAAGGTCACCTTTTATTCGGTACTTCTCACATGCTTCCATTTATCGTTGCGGGTGGTGTACTACTGGCGCTGGCGGTAATGGCATCAGGTAAAGGTGCGGTTCCTGCGGACGGTTTATTGGCTGATATTTCTAATATCGGTATTAAAGGTCTAGTGCTGTTCCCAATTATTCTTGGTGGCTTCATCGGTTACTCAATTGCAGACAAACCAGCACTAGCTCCAGCGATGATCTCTTCTGGCATCATGGCTGACATGGGCGGCGGCTTCCTTGGTTGTATCGTAGCGGGCTTCATCGCAGGTGGTGTGGTATTCCAACTTAAGAAGATCCCTCTTTCTGCTAACATGACTGCGTTGGGCGCTTACTTCATCTACCCTCTACTAGGTACGCTTATCTCTGCAGGTATCGTTCTATGGGGTATCGGTGAGCCAATCAAGATCTTCATGGCTTCTATGAACGAATTCCTAGCTTCTATGGCTGGCGCTTCTAAAGTGGTTCTAGGTACGATTCTTGGTGGTATGACTGCATTCGATATGGGCGGTCCAATCAACAAAGTAGCAACGCTATTCGCACAAACTCAAGTTGATACTCAGCCATGGCTAATGGGTGGTGTTGGTATCGCAATCTGTACGCCTCCTCTAGGTATGGCACTAGCAACATTCCTATTCAAGAAGAAGTTCACTAAGCAAGAGCAAGAAGCAGGTAAAGCAGCAGCAATCATGGGTTCTATCGGTATCTCTGAAGGTGCTATCCCATTCGCAGCAAACGACCCTGTACGCGTTCTTCCTTCAATCGTTGCTGGTGGTATCGTTGGCTGTGTGTTCGGCTTCCTAACAGACGTTCTACTACACGCACCATGGGGCGGTCTAATCACAGCACCTGTATCAAGCAACATCCCAATGTACGTTGTGGGTATCGCACTGGGCTCACTAACAACAGCAGTTATCGTTGGCTTCTGGAAACCAGTTGCTGAAGAAGAAGCAGAAGACGAAATCGCAGAAGAAGCACCTGCACAAGCTCAAGCGGCTCCAGCAGCAGGCGAAGGCGAGTACGACATCGTAGCAGTAACATGTTGCCCATCTGGCGTAGCACACACATTCATGGCAGCGAAAGCACTAGAGAAAGCAGGTGCAGCAGCAGGTCTGAAGATCAAAGTAGAAACTCAAGGTCAAAACGGTATCCAGAACCGAATCACTGACCTAGATGTAGCAAACGCGAAGCTAGTTATTCTAGCTCACGATATCCAAGTAAAAGACGCTCACCGCTTTGCAAAAGCAAACGTTGTTGAGTGTTCAACGAAAGAAGCGATGCGTAACGCAGCGACTCTTGTGAAAGCTTAAACCTTAAGCTCCTCCCCCTAAGAGCCCTTTCCCCCAAAGGGCTCTATTTCAAGTTTTTAAGTTTTAGTAATACCCCTGATTTTTTTAATTATATAACCCTACAATTTACAAGGCTTTAAAAATGAAATTCAAACCTTCCCTACTCGCTTGCGCAGTTCTCAGTGGTCTAGTCGGTCTGACTGGCTGTAACGACGACACAACCAACATTTATGAAGGCGGTGACACCAACCCTGCACTGCCGGATATTCCTGACGGCGGCAAGCCAGTATGTCCTCCAGTTGGCGATGGCGACTGTGATGACAAGCCAAACCCAGAAACACCTGAAATCGACATGGGCGTTCATATCCCGGTAGATTTCGCCGATATGGACGTAACACGCTACGTCAACCCATTCATCGGCACAGGTAACCTAGGCAACACCTACCCTGGTGCAACCACACCACACGGCATGGTACAGCTTTCTCCAAACAACGGTTCAAACGGCTGGGAATACATTTCAGGCTACTACTACCACGACGCACGTACTTCCGGTTTCTCTCATACCCACCTTTCCGGAGCAGGTGCTGGCGACTTGAACGACATTCTCGTCATGCCAATCAACTCGCGTTCGGATTACATGATTGATGAAGGTTCGGCAACGCTAAACCTAGAAGCGTCTCGCTTCCAACATCGTGACGAGCAAGCGACAGCAGGTTACTACAAAGTCGATCTATTGGATTACGACATCAAAGCCGAGTTAACGGCGTCGGATCGCGTTGGTGTACACCGTTACACCTTCCCTCGTGATGAGAAGTCAGAAATCATCGTGAACACTGGCTTCAAAATTAACTGGGACTACACCTCAGATTCTTACTTGAAATGGGATAAAGACAATAACCGTCTAGAAGGTCACCGTTTCTCTGACGGCTGGGCACCAAGCCAAAAAGAATTCTTCGTGATGGAATTCGACCAACCAATCAAAAACGTTCGCTTTGCTTACTACGATAAAGAGCAAGGTCGTTACATGGACGTGCCAGAAGGAATCACTGAAATCGGTAACGAGACACGCGGCAAGTACCAATACGCGCGCGCTTACGTTGAATTCGACACATCCAAAGACGGCTTAACGGTTGAAGCGAAATTGGCACTATCAAACGTTGAGATCGGCGAGAACGGCAAGTCTGGTGCTTCTCTTAACATGACAGAAGTTGCGGGCATGAACTTCGATCAAGTACGCGAAGCGGCAACGAAGAAATGGGAAGACGAACTCGGCAAGATCCAAGTCTCTGGCGACGAGGATTACAAACAGACATTCTACACCGCGATGTACCACTCGTACCTAGGTCAAACCATTCACTCTGACTTAGATGGTCGCTACCGCCAAGTTCACCAAGGTCGTAACGCTTACCCAGATGGCAACACACCTTGGGGCGATAAGATTGATACGCTGAAAGAGTCGATCCGCACTGCCGATGCTAACAAAGATGGCAAAGCAGACTTCACGCGCTATGACACTTTCTCGTTATGGGATACCTACCGCGCAGTTCAACCGCTGTCTTCGATTCTTGAACCTGACCGCCTAGCCGACGTGGTTCTATCTATGCTGTCTTACGCTGAAGAAGAATGGGTGGATGACAAAGGCAACGTGCGCAAAGGTCGTCTGCCTGAGTGGACATTCAAAGGCAACGAAACAGGCATGATGATGGGCATGCACTCAACGCCAGTGATTCATGATGTGTTGTCGAAAGGCTCACTAGAAAAACGCATGATCGATCTTGGCTTCACAGAAGCAGAGAGCAAAGACGTCAAAGAACGCTTAGTTGAAGCAATGATCACTGACGCGCGCACCGCAACGAGCCAAGGCGTAGCATGGATCAAAGAGTACGAAGAACAAGGTTACGTGCCAGCGCAATTGCACGATACTCCACCAGATTCTTACGGCGGTCACTCACCATTTAAAGACTCTTGGACAGCATCTTACTCGCTTGAATACTCAATGAACGACTGGGCAATCGCGCAATCGATCAAGGAAGTCTTTGGTGAAGAAGATCCACGCTACACCGAGTTCGCTAACCGTTCTAAAAACTGGCAAGCGCAATTCGACTTCGGTGGTAAGCAATACCAAGGTTGGTTCAAAGCCCGTGACTACGATGGCGAGTTTATCGATGCAGGTTGGGTAGACCCAATCACCGGTCGCGCGGTTGGTAAAGACTGGCGTCCAGACATGTTCAACTGGGCATTCTCTGAGTCGAACGGCTGGCAATACTCGTTCAGTGTTCAGCACGACATTCATGGCTTGATTGACCTGATGACACGCTTCGACAAGACACAAAACCCTGAAGCAGAACGCGGTGACTTGTTCGCAGCTCGCTTGGATGAGTACTGGTCAACCTACCCAGACCGCAACGCAGGCGACAACCAATTCCCGGTGTTCAACACAGGTAACGTTGGTCAGCACGTGCAAGGTAACGAACCAGATATCCACGTGCCGTACTTGTACAACTACGTGGGTCAACCTTGGAAAGGTCAGGCAGCCATCGCCGCAGCAACCAACATTTGCTACAAGAACACCGCTGACGGCATTTGTGGTAACGACGACTTCGGTACGCTCTCTGCGTGGTTCGTGTTCCGTGCACTTGGCTTCTACCCAGTTAACGCTTCTTCTGGCATCTACGAAATCGGTACTCCGCTGTTTGAAAGCGCGTCCATCGATGTCGGCAACAACCAGAAGTTCACGGTTACCGCGAAGAACGTTAGCCGCGAAAACATCTTCATTCAATCGGCTCGCTACAACGGCAAAGACTTCAACCGCACTTACCTGACTCATGACGAAATCATGTACGGCGGTGAGTTGGAGTTCGTGATGGGCGACAAACCAAATCAACGTTGGGGCTCTCTAGAGCAAGATCTTCCACCAGCACAAGGCATCGGTGAGTTCTTGCATGAAGACGAGATGCCAGCAGGTTCTCGTTAATCCCAATAGTGACAACTCAGCCGGGGGAACGCATCTCCCGGCTACCCCTACAAGCAAATTTTATAAGCAGTCCTTTATAAACAGTCTCTTATAAACACTTTTTATATACGAATAACGACAAAACGGTATGCACATGTTTAAACGTAATCTTATCTCTTTGGCTATCCTGGTTGGTCTGACGGGTGGCTTGGCTGGCTGTAACAGCGACAACGATTCTTCCTCTTCACTACCGGGCGATCCAATTGTTGATCTCGCGGTGTTGAAATACGTCGATCCAATGATCGGCACAGCAGCTTCTGGTCATACATTCCCGGGGGCGACGGTACCGGCAGGTATGGTTCAACTGTCTCCAGATACTTTCATCGGCTCTAACACAGACCACGAATCAGGGCTTAACCCTTGGCACTCGGCTTCTGGCTACTGGGATTCATCTAACTACGAAACTGGCGAAGTGGTTAACACTGACGTTCCGCTGTACGGCTTCTCCCATACTCACCTTTCAGGTACAGGCGCAACGGACTTAGGCGACATCTTAGTTCTACCATACGCAGACATGGCGAACACTCAGCTGAACTCTTTCGACAAAGCCAATGAAGAAGCAAGCGCAGGCTACTACAAAACCAAGCTAAACCAAGGTCAAATTGAAGTAGAACTGAGCGCAACCAAACGTGTTGGTTTTCACAAATACACCTTTGCTGATGGCGCAGACCGCAACGTGAAGTTCGATTTGGGTCATACCCTAATGAACAACAACGGCAAGTCTTTGAAGAACAAAGTAGAAGTGGTGGACGAATACACCATTCGCGGTCGTAAAACATCAACAGGCTGGTTCCAAGGGCAAGACCACCAAGGTCAAGACATCTTCTTCTACGCGAAATTCAACCAGCCAATCGCCAAAGCACTGCTGGGTGAACAAGACCAAGAACCAACTCGCGAAATGCGCAATGGCGCAGTTTACTCAGGCGATGATCTGACCGCTTACCTAAACTTCGGCACAGGTGAAGAGCCCATTGAAATCCGCGTCGGTATCTCTCCAGTTAACTGGCAAGGCGCACAGAAAAATTTAGAAGCGGAAGCACCAAGTTTCGATCTAGCAAAAGTAAAAGAAGACGCAGAATACGCGTGGGCTGAGAAGCTAGCAAAAATCAAAGTAGAAGGCGGCACAGACGCAGAGAAAACCAACTTCTACACTGGCATGTACCACATGATGATCGCGCCAATCGAGTTCTACGATGTGGATGGTCAATACGTGGATATGCTTGGCACGGTGCGCACACTGAAAGATGGCGACACACCAAACTACTCGATTTACTCAACGTGGGATACGTTCCGCGCGGTTCACCCAATGTGGACCATCATCGACCCAGACCAAGCAACGCTATACGTGAAAGACTTGATTCGTAAATCAAACGACGAGTTTGGTTTATTGCCGAAATGGGAAGGTCACGGCTCAGAAACCGGCACCATGATCGGCTATCCATCGGCTGCGATTCTGGGCGATGCGGTAACCAAAGGCTTGATTGATGCGGAGCAAGCTTACACCGCATCAGTGAAATCAGCGCGTTACACACCGCATGAGTACCCACAGATTCATGACGACATCCTAAGCTCACTCATGGCAGGTCAGTTGAACTACCACGAGAAAGAACAGTGTGTTCGTTACCCGAACTGGAACTCAGTGTCGTACTCGTTGGAATTCTCATTCTACGATTGGACGATCGCAGAAATGGCAAAAGCCGCTGGCGATATGGACGCGTATGAAGAGTTCAAAGCTCGTTCTTACAACTCTTTGAAACACTGGGATGCAAAAGCAGGTAACGCAGACGGCACGGGCTTCTTCGTACCAACAGAGCTGAAAGAAGGCGACCCATGTGCAATGAAATACGCTTCAACTGACTTCGACCCTTACAAGTCTGACGCGTTCTACTACACAGAAGGTAACGCGTGGCAGTGGCAATGGGCGTTCATGCAAGACTTGGACAAGCTGACTGAAATCATGGGCGGCACGCAAGGTCTGAACGACAAGCTGAACAACCTATTTACTGCCGATCCAAATGGCGGTGAAGCGCACCAAGACATGACAGGCTACATCGGTCAGTACATTCACGGTAATGAGCCTTCGCACCACGTCATCTACTTGTACAACCGTACAGAAGAGTCTTACAAGGCGCAGGAATACCTAGACCAAGTTTACGACCAGTTCTACAAACCGACGCCAGACGGCATCATCGGTAACGAAGACGTGGGTCAAATGTCAGCGTGGTACTTGATGTCAGCACTGGGCTTCTACCAAATCTCGCCAACCGATCCAACCTACAGCATCGGTCGTCCAATCTTCGACAAAGCGACGGTAGACATTGGCTCTGGCACCTTCACGGTAACGGCTGAAAACAACGGTCCAGACAACATGTACATCAAAGAAGTAACCATCAACGGTAAGCCTCTGGATGTGTACAACACCTTCCAGCACAGCGAATTCAAAGCAGGCGGCGAACTGCACTTCGTGATGACAGCTGACAAGTCTGAAGCAATGCAAGCCAACCTAGGCGAATAATGATTTTGAGGGGACCTCGTGTCCCCTTTTCTCGTGGAATAAAAACAATGAAACTAAAAAGAACCCTACTCTCTACCGCAGTGTTAACCGCCATGCTTGGTCTTGCTGGTTGTGGCAGCGACTCTGATCCAGAAACTCCGGTTATCTCTACCCCTACTTTGGAATTCGTTGATACCTTGATCGGCACTAAAGGTCTTGGCAACGTAAACCCATCTCCAGTTATGCCAGAAGGTATGATTCAGCCATCACCAGATAACTTCGATCCAAACGGTTGGAATGGCAAAGGCTCACCTGTCGAATACGATCCTGTGCACAGCCTGCTTTCTGGCTTCTCAATGACCCACATCTCTGGCGCAGGTAAAGGCGACCTAAACGACTTCGCTTTCTTGCCATACACAGGCTTCAATACCGATGCCGTGACCATGGATAAAAGCTCGGAAGTGGCAGAGGTTGGTTACTACTCGGTTGATCTTGTAGAAACCGGCGTAAAAGCTGAGCTGTCGGCGACCGACCGCGTGGCGTTCCAACGTTACACCTTCAAACCGGGTGAAGATCGCAAAGTACGTATCGACCTGCAACACGAACTGTTGGAGCAATACGGCAACCACTCTCGCAGCATCTACTACAAACGCGTTAACGAAACCACCGTCGTAGGCGCGCGTACCTCAAACGAATGGGGTCAATGGCAAACCGTGTTCTTCGCGGCAGAATTCTCTGATCCAATCATTGAAGAGAACTTGTACACCAAGCTGGCTTCTGAAAGCAAACTGACTCCAACTGACGCTACCGAAGTCGGCTTGGAAGATTACCGCGGTTACGCAGAGCACAAACCAATGCCGGGCGAACCAGAACCTGACCCAGAACGCTTGGCAAAACGCGCAAACGATGTCCTGACACATTTGAACTTTGGTAAGAGCGATGAGCCATTGGTGGTCAAAGTAGCGATTTCTGGCACTGGCGTTGACGGCGCACTGAAAAACCTAGAAGCAGACACTAACGGTTGGGACTTCGACAACGTCGTACAACAAAACCGCGTGGCTTGGGAAAACATCCTTGGCGAGTTTGAACTGGAAGGCGGCAACAAAGCCGACAAAACCATGTTCTACACCTCGCTCTACCGTACGTTTGTTGCTCCATTCCTATACCAAGATGTGGATGGCAAATACCGTGGCATGGATGGCAAAGTGCACCAAGCAGAAGATGGCTTAGTCAACTACTCAGTGTACTCAATGTGGGATACGTTCCGCGCCGCACACCCACTGAAAACCATCATCGATAAAGACCGCGCGATTGAACACGCACGCGATCTATTGAACAAATACCAAACGGGTGGCGTGCTGCCAAAATGGGAACTGCACTCGGATTACACCGGTGAAATGGTCGGTCATCCTGCGGTCTCGGTTATTGCCGATATCATGGTCAAACACCCAGAAGCCTTTACCGCGGCTGAGTTTGATTTGGCGTTGAAAGCTGCTGACGAAACAGTCAACTTCAACCTTGATAAAACCGAAAGCTGGGTGCCTTACCAAGATGCTTGGAACGGTGACAAACGCTTCACGGTCATGACACGTCATAACGACTACCAAGAAGACGTCGGCTTTATTCCAGCCAATACCAAATGGGCGCCGGACTCTGGCGACAAACCGGGTTACGTGGAAGGTTTGAAAGTCGATAAATACGACGAGCTTGTGAACGAGTCTGTGTCTTACGGTCTTGAGAATGCTTACTACGACTGGTGTATCGCCCAGATCGCTAAACTTGCAGGCAACGACCAGCAGTACGACCGCTACATGGCGCGCTCAGAATCGTTCAAGAACTACTTCGATTACAACCCAGAGCAATACGGCAAACTGCAAGACACCAAAGGCAACGCATTGGGTGCAACGGGCTTTATGCGTCCGGCTTACATGAACAGCGGCAGCAAGGTTTGGGCAAACAACCTGAAAGCAGAATGTTTGGACGAGAACATGGCGCTGTCTATCCCAGACGGTATGGACTACAACGCCTGTAAAGACCGCAAAGCACTCAACGAAAGTGACGTGTTCTGGCCTTACCGCGCCGAGCACCGTGGTGAAGACTTCACCGAAGGCAATACATGGCAATGGACATGGTTTGCACCGCACAACTTGAACGGTCTGGCTAACGTGATGGGTGGCGAGCACATCGACCGCACCGACTTCTCTCTTCCTGAAGACGTAACCGAACAAGGCAAAGCGGCATTCCTCGCTAACTTGAATGCGCTGTTTAATGCGGACTCCAACGCCGATACGAGCCAATCACACGATATGTCAGGCTACATCGGTCAGTTCGTGATGGGTAACGAGCCTGATCACCACGTGCCTTACCTTTACAACTGGACGGCAGAACCTTGGAAGACACAAGAAATCGTCGACCAAGCGATGAACGAGTTCTACCACCCAACGCATGAAGGTCTGATTGGTAACGAAGACGTCGGTCAGATGTCGGCGTGGTATGTGATGTCTGCATTGGGCTTCTACCAAGTCACACCGGGCGAAGCAAGTTACACCATCGGTCGTCCTCTGTTCGACAAAGCCGTGATTCCAGTCGCCGACGGTAAATTCACCATCACCTCAGAAAATAACAGCCAAGAGAGCATCTACGTGAAGTCGGTGACCATCAACGGCAAACAATTGAGTGACAACTTCAGCTTCGCGCACAGCGATTTGAAAGACGGTGGTGAGCTGCATTTCGTCATGACTTCAGACAAATCTGAAGCGATGAAAGCGCAGTAACCGATACACATCCAAATAACGAAAGGGGGCATCTAGCCCCCTAAAAAACTTCACTTCAGTGGAACCATAAAAATGAAACTAAAAAGAACCCTTATCTCTACCGCTATACTCGCTGCCATGTTTGGTCTTGCTGGTTGTAACAGTGATGACGACAACAGCAAATCTGGTACTCCATCCCTCGACACCACACTAACTCAATACGTCAATCCATTGATTGGTACAGGCGCAGATGGTCACACCTTCCCAGGGGCGGTTGTGCCTTACGGTTTGGTACAACTTTCTCCTGATACCGAAATGGAAGGCTGGGGCTCTGCCGCCGGTTACTTCGACCACGGCAAGCTGACTGAAATCCCAGTGTATGGTTTTTCCCACACTCACCTTTCTGGCACAGGCATTACCGACCTTGGTGACATCTTAGTTCTGCCTTTCACCAAGAAAGAAAACGCCGTTTTCAATACCTTCGATAAAGACAACGAAACCGCAGAAGCGGGTTACTACGCAGTTGAACTGAACAAAGGCGAAATCAAAGCTGAGCTAACCACCACGCAACGTGTTGGCTTCCACCGCTACACCTTCAAAGAAGGCACGACACCACACATCAAGTTCGATTTAGACCACACTCTCAACAAAGGTCACTTCAACAACCGCACCATGAAGGGTGATTTAGAGTTCATCGACGCTTACACCATCCGCGGTTTACGTAGCTCGAACGGCTGGGCGAACAACCAACACGTCTACTTCTACGCCACCTTCAACCAACCTATCGTCAAAGCCATCGCTTTGGTTGACGGCGCAGAAACCGAAATCGATGTAAACAACGACAACATCGACGCAGTGAAAACCATCACTTACCTAGAATTCGCACCATCATCAACACCGCTAGAAATCCAGGTAGGCTTGTCACCAACAGGCACAGAAGGAGCGGAGAAAAACCTAGAAGCAGAAGCGAAAGACGTGTCATTTGATACTGCGCGCGCTCAAGCCAACGATGCATGGCACCAAGAGCTTAGCCGCATGATGGTATCTGGCGGTACGGAAGATCAGAAAGAGATCTTCTACACTGCGCTTTACCACGCCTCTATTGCTCCAATGATTTTCCAAGATGTCGACGGCCAATACCCTGCGATGCGTACTCGCATTCAAAAAGACGCGGGCGACACACCAAACTACTCTGTGTACTCCATGTGGGATACCTTCCGTGCAGCGCATCCACTGAAAACCATTATCGATCCAGAACGTGCCGAAGAGTTTGCCAACGACTTGATTCGTAAATACGAAGACGGTGGCATCTTGCCGAAATGGGAACTGCACAGCCATTACACTGGCACTATGATCGGCTTCCCTGCGGTCTCTATCATTGCTGACGCGATGGCGAAAGGTTTAGACATCGACCCACAACTGGCAAAAGAAGCGGCTGAGTTTACGGTGCGTTACCACGAGGCATCTGAATTCCCAGATTGGACGGAAGACAACAACATCGGCGCAGCAAACGTTGTGCAAGTGAAGGTGTACGAAGAAAACGGCTTTGTTCATCACGGTTACTGGAACAGTGCGTCTTACACGCTTGAGTTTGCATATGGCGACTGGGCAATGGCAGAAATCGCGCGCATGGCTGGCGATGTAAAACTGCAAGAAGAGTTTATGACTCGTGCCGACAACTGGCTTAACCATTGGGATGCAGAGACAGGCTTCTTACGTCCGAAAAACCACCCGCTAAGCTCATCGCCAAACAAACCGCCTTTGGAGTTCAACCAACCAATTGATGAAGAGCGTTTGGATGAGTGTGAAATGGTTGAGTGGCCAGAAGGCTCTGGCGTAATGAAAGAGAAATGCCCACTGCTGCCATTTGACCCTTACTACGTGGACGAGTTTGCCTACACCGAAGGGAACGCGTGGCAATGGAAGTTCCAACCAATGCACGATTTCAACCGTCTGAAACAAGAAATCTACCAAGCAGACTTGGCGCAAGGCAAAGACACCACGCCAGAGAAAGCGTTCCGTGAAGACTTGGACGAGCTATTCAACGCGCGTTCTTCAAACACTGGTGAAGAACTGCCAGACCTAACGGGTTACATCGGTCAGTACATGCACGGTAACGAGCCATCGCACCACATTCCTTACCTATATGCGCTAACCGATGAGCCATGGAAAGCGCAAGAATACCTAGACCGCATCATGTCAGAGATGTACACCAGCGAACCAACTGGTTTGATTGGGAACGAAGACGTGGGTCAGATGAGCTCTTGGTACTTGATGTCGGCAATGGGGTTCTACCAAGTGACGCCTGCGGATCCGGTCTACACCATCGGTCGTCCTATGTTTGATGAAATCACCATTCCAGTGGAAGGCGGCGAATTCACCGTCATCGCAGACAACAACAGCCCACACAACAAGTACGTGAAGTCTGTAACCATCAACGGCAAACCGCTGGATGCCAACTTCACCTTCAAGCACAGCGAAATCAAAGCGGGCGGCGAGCTTCACTTCGTCATGACGGGTGACAAGCAAGAAGCGCTTCAAGCTCAGTAACGTTTTATGTAATTCGTGTTTAAAGAATAAGCAGATAGATTAACTCAATGGCAGGAAGTGACGCGCTTCCTGCCTAAGGAATCAAGATTATGAACTTTACGAAAACCGCTATCGCCACCGCTGTGATTGCAAGTGTTATTGGTTTGGCTGGCTGCAACGATGACGACGATAACACCTCACCAAGCGTCGATACTTCCAACCTAAAATACGTCGACCCATTCATTGGTACCGGCTTTAACGGACACACCTTCCCGGGTCCTGTTGTGCCAGAAGGCATGGTGCAACTTTCTCCAGATACCGAGCTGATCGGCTGGCACTCTTCATCAGGTTACCACTTCGATAAAAAGACTCTATTTGGCTTCTCCCACACTCACCTTTCTGGCACAGGCATGGGCGGTTTAGGTGACATTCTGTTCCTGCCGTTTACCGAAGATAAAGCTAAATACATCGAAGACAGCGACGACTACCGCGAAGCGATTTCGGTCAAGATGGACAAAACCTCAGAAGTGGCAGAAGCGGGTTACTACTCTGTGAAGATTGCTGAGAACGGTATCAAAGCTGAGCTTACAGCTTCTGAACGTGTCGGCTTCCACCGCTACACCTACCCACAAGGTCAACCACAACGTCTGAAGATAGACCTCAACTCCATCCTTAACAGTGATTGGGGTTCGACCTCTCTGCGCAACAAACTGACGGTGAGCGAAGACGGTCATACCATCACGGGCGAGCGCGATGCAGCGCACTTCTCTGGCTGGGCGAAAAACCAAAAAATCTTCTTCTATGCGACTTTCGATAAGAAGATCAAAGACGTCTACATCCTTGCCAATGGTAAGCCTGTTGACGGTCTAACGGCAGAGCACGTTTCTGAATTGATTTACGATGACCAAGGTAATCCAGTTAAGCGTGTCAAAGCGGACGTCACTGCCTACATCGAATTTGAAGATGAAGGCTCACAAGAGTTGAATGCGCAAGTGGCGTTATCTGCGGTTGACCCACAAGGCGCAGAAAACAACTACGATGCCGAAGCGAATGTCTCTTTCGATACTGCGCGCAACAACGCACGTGAGAAATGGGCAAAAGCACTCAACTTCTCAATTGAAGGGGGCACGGAAGATCAGAAAGAGATCTTCTACACCGCGCTTTACCACACCAAAATTGCACCTATGGTGCATCAAGACGTAGATGGTCGATTCCGTGGCATGGGCAAAGGCTCAATTCGTGAAGGCGAAGGGGAATACTCCATCGCTTACGGTCAAGCAACGGAAGAACAGCCAAACTTCTCGGTTTACTCTCTATGGGATACCCAACGTGCATTACACCCACTAAAAACCATCACAGAACCAACCCGCGCGGTGCAATACGCGAAGAACCTAGTTCAGAAGTACACTGAAAGCGGCTTGCTGCCGAAGTGGGAACACTTAGGCGACGAAACAGGCACCATGGTCGGCTACCCAGCGGTAGCAGTGATTGCGGATGCAATGACCAAATTCCCAGAAGAGTTTACTCAGCAAGAGAAAGAGCTGGCGCTGAAAGCAGCGATCGACTCTTCGACTTACGACAACTACCCTGCATTGCAAGCCGATTGGGATCAGGGCGTATTGGATCGCACTTTAACCAAGCACATCGATTACATTGAGAAAAACGGCTTCACACCTGCGATCCAACGTGTCGATGGTGAGCCAGTATTTGAAGACTACACGGTTGAGTCTGTTTCTTACGGTCTAGAAAACGCGTTCTACGATTGGGCTATCGCACAAATCGCCAAAGCAGCCGGTGATACTCAAGCGGAAGAGCAATACCTTGAACGCTCGAAAGGCTACAAGAAGTACTTCGATTACAACCCAACGGAATACGCAGAACATGGCGTGACGGGCTTTATGCGCCCAGTGATGATTGATGAAACCTTCATGACGCCATTCGACCCATACGGTACGGAACACGAGACAGGCAACTACACCGAAGGTAACGCGTGGCAGTGGACTTGGTTTGTACCGCATGACATCGCAGGCTTGAAGACCATTATGGGTGGCGATGCTGAGTTCCAGAAGAACCTAGAAGCAACCTTCACCGCAGAAAGCCAAGGTACAGAAACACCGGATATGTCTGGTTTGATTGGTCAAGTTGCGTTTGGTAACGAACCTTCGCACCACATTCCTTACCTATTCAACTGGACCGCAGAACCTTGGAAGACACAACAAGTCGTCGACCACATTCTGGATGACATGTATTTCGCTGCGCCAGAAGGCGTCATTGGTAACGAAGACGTGGGCGCAATGTCCGCTTGGTATGTGATGTCTGCATTAGGCTTCTACCAAGTGAACGCAGCAGAACCTATTTACACTGTGGGTCGTCCACTATTCGACAAAGCGGTGATTCCGGTGAAAGGCGGCACGTTCACTATCACCACAGAGAACAACACCGATGACAACATGTACGTCAAGTCTGTCACCATCAATGGCAAAGCTTTGGATAACGGTTTCTTCTTCGACCATTCCGAGTTCAAACCGGGTGGTGAGTTGCACTTCGTGATGACAGGCGAGCAATCTGAAGCGATGAAAGCGCCTCAATAAGTCTCTATCACTCTTCCCTCTTCAAAGGTCAGTTCGCGAGAGCTGGCCTTTTGTTTTTAGCCTTTAATCCTCACCAACACAAATAATCACTCCGCGACAATTAATCATAAGCTCAGTAAATTTATGTGATCCAATTCAAGCGAACTAAACGTTTGCTTTTTTAAAGTTGCCCCGTTTCGCGAAACCCAACATTCATTCGACTTAACCGGATCAGCTATGAACACATTTTCTAAAAAGCCGTTACTTTGCGCCTTGGCCGCAATTTCTATCGGTGCTTCATTTTCTTCATTTGCGGAAATTCGCAATGTCACTCTGCTGCACACCAACGACATCGAGAGCGTTTACGAACCTGTTGATGCCTTTTGGAATCCAGACATCTCACACATCGGTGGTATTCCATATCTAGCCACCTTAATCAAACAAACCCGAGCGCAGGAAGAGACCAGTTTCTTGTTTGATGCGGGTGACATTTTCACTGGTTCACTTGCTAAGAAGACTCAAGGCAAACTCTCTTTCGACTTGTACAGCGCAATGGGTTACGACGCGATTACGCTCGGCAACCATGAGTTTGAATACGGTTGGCAAACGCTGAAAGAGAACATGCCAAGAGCGGCTTACCCAGTGTTGAACGCCAACATCAAGTTCGAGCAAAACAATGCGCCATTTGCTTCGCCCTACACCATTATTGAGCGCGATGGCGTTCGTGTAGGCGTGATAGGTGTTATGGGCGTAGATGCGTTTTACAACACCATGTGGAAAGGCAACCGCAAGGGTTTAACCATTGATGACCCTATCGAAGTCACTCAATACTGGGTGGATAAGATTCGTGATGAAGTGGACATGATTATCGTACTGACTCACCAAAACAAAACTGCGCCAATGCAAACCGACAAAGAAGCAGACCCAGAAGTGCAACGCGGTTTTGATGAAGACTACGACATGGCTGGCAAGCTAAAAGGCGTGGATGTGATCTTTGGTGGTCACTCAGACCATGGCTTGTGGAAGCCAGTTGTACACCCGAAAACTGGCACCGTTATTGGTCTTACCTTCGGTCAGGGCAAATACTTGGGTTACACCAAGTTCGCGGTGGATACAGAAAAACACGACGTAAAACTGCTTGATGGCAAACTCATCCCTGTGGAATCAGACAAGCTGGAACGAGACCAGAAAACCAGCGACCTTATCGCCAATGCACGCAGCAAATTCCCTGAGTTAAGCGAGCAACTGGCGACCATCAACGACACTGCTTACCGCCGATACTACCGCGAATCAAACGTCGGCAACTTGGTGGCTGATATGATGCGTGAAGCTGCCAACGCCGATGTGGGTATGATCAGCTCTGGCAGTATTCGGGTCGACTTAAACAAAGGCCCAGTGACGATGGAAAACGTGATGGATCTTTTCCCATTCACGGATAAACTCTCGGTCGTGACATTAAGCGGTGAACATCTGAAAGAGTTGCTGGAATACAGCTACACCTTGCCTTACGGTCTGGCGCAATTCTCTGGTATCGAAGCGCGTTATGACAACGAAAAACCAGAGGGTCAACGCTTGGTGAGCCTAAATGTAAACGGCAAACCAGTGGACAATGCTGACTCATACAAAGTCGCGACTTACTCTTACGCAGCAAGTGGCGGTGACGGCTATCATGTTTTTGAGAAAGGTACGTTTGAATCAGAAGGCGATTCAGTAACACAAGTGTTGATTGACCAGTTCAAAGCGAAGAAACAAGTGACCGTACCGGAACTCGGTCGCCAAGTAGACGTAAGCCAAAACTAAATCCATAACGGACTTAGCTAGGAGAATAGGCACCATGACATTTCGTCAAGAATACAATGGCTGTAAGTCGTTTGGTTGCGCCAATTGCGGCGTACCTGACTTGAGCTTGTATTCACGCTCAAACCGACTCGGTTACGATGCGTGGCATTGTTCTGAGTGTGGTGCTTATCCTCCCGTTTTGGTGAACGAGCCCATTCTCACGTTAGCCAATCAACTGGAACAGCACACTTTTAAACTCGATTTATTACCTCAATGCCATTGTTCAAAAGCGTCTTGGCAACGTTTCGGACGCACGACCTCTGGCACCGAACGTGTGCAATGTCGGCAATGCAAAAAGACCGCAACGCTGATCAACTCAAGTAAAGCATCATCAAACCTGCAACCAATGTTGGATGCTTTGATTTCTGGCGTTCCTCCGCAAGAACTGCAACAGGTTTTGGGGCTCAATCACCGCGCGTTTTCTCTGCGAATGGAGCAATTGGCTGAGCTACTCAATACCTTCAGCCGTTTGTTTGAAGCACAACTTGATTTCTCAATCCTACAAACCCGTTCGTTTCTTCAAGTCGCGCGATCTGGGTTTAGACACGATAGCCGCTCTCAAAGTAGCGCGCATATTTGGACACTATCAACGGCCGATGCCAAGACAGGATATGTACTCTTGATCAGTGATAACGCACTGATGAAGAAAGATTCGTTACCTGAAGAGGTGCGAGAGCAGAGCCGTTATCGACTCACCAAGAAAGAGCTCGCTCCCACAGAAGAAGACGCACTGCTTCAAGCGCAGAAGACGTACGACAAGATCTTAAATCGCAGTCAGTTTGATCAACTCGGTTACTGCGATGCCCAACATGCCCAATCCAAGGAAGTGTTTTTAACGCGCCCTGTATTTGCCGCTCACGCTCACATGCAGAACTTGGCAAAATATCTAAAATCTCAGCCACCAAAAGCTTTATTGCTCGAACATGAAAGCTTTATTCGCGGCGCCGCAATTACCGCATTTACACCAACTGTAATCAGTGGAAGCACACATCTGTACTATTGCCATGTCGCCTCGCGCAACGTGCACGACATTAACAACAGCGGTAAACAAAACATGAGTTGGTGGGATGAAACGTGGCGACGAGTGAATATTGAAAATGCACTGGGCAAGTGGCAAATCGGCTTGGGTTTATTGACCAAAAAAGGCGAGCTAGATGATGCCGCGATTCACTCCCTTTTCCCCACGCATCCAGATTGGAATTCGTACTTCTGGCAACGCTATATCGGATGGCTACAACCTAGCTACGCGTCTCACCTCAGCTTGGCTCGAATACAACAGTGGCAAAGCGTTTATCGCTTTTTGCACAATTTCACACTGTGCCACCATGAAATCAAAATTGGATCTCGATTCATCGAACCAAGCCAAGTTACTGACTTAGTTGACTTCATAAACCATCATTCATCAGCAAAATAACCATCATAAGCATCTGATTAAAAATACTTTTTCATTGATAATAGCATTTTCATTTTTGACTCTTTGTACAATGCCGTATTGCAGGTTAGAGAACTCTGTAATGTATAGTTTTCCGAATGATAAAAAGGACGAACTATCATGAAAGACTATGACGATGGCGGACTTCCACTAGTGGATGAAGTCGTCACGGAAGGACGTAATGCCTACCTTCACAACACGCCTTTCGAGGAGAACCCATACCCGATTGTCTCGCTCGAATTCATGAGTTGGTGGTACGGCTGGTTGCTAGAAGAAGAACGCCAAACCATGGCTGCATAAACCGCGTAATGACACCTTATTTCCACAATTAAACGTTTCCAAGTTTACCTAATGCCAACAAGCGTCAGGTGCGCTTGCGGCTTTTTATTTTTTAAATACAGGTAGATATGGACATCAATACAACAATTAGAACCACAATTTTTACCCTATCGTTTATCACAACTTCATTCGCATTGTTTTTGAAGCATTCCCTGACCGAAGAGCGAATGATGCTGTGCGCATTAGGAAATGATATTCCGGTGTTTGATAGCGAAGATTGCTTATTCTATTTTGAGACGTTTGGCGTTTCGCAAGATTTACTAAGCTTAGTCGAGTATCAATATGGTATTTCGTCGATTCTAAGTGGTGACAGTCATAGCCGCTTTCGTATGGCAAACACCTTAATCGCACATGGGTTTGACGTAAATTGGCTGAACGAAAGTAACAGTCCGCCTCTGCACTCCGCCATCATTCATGATGATTTCGAGGCGTTTAAATGGCTAATGCAGCAAGGGGCAAACAAAGATCTTTATTGCCCTAAGGTAGGAAAGAACGCCACTGAGTTTTTGGATTGGATTTACACCGAGAACCCGACCGCCAATCGCGGCGCTATGTACGCGCTATTGCACTAGAGCAAAAACAAAGGGAGCCGCTCGCTCCCTTTGTTGTTTTTATATAGTTGAAATTAATCGATATTCTGACCAATTCGCCACAGCACGCCACTAGGATCGTGCAAACAGAATTCTCGCATTTTCCAAGGTTGATCAACCAGTTCTGTCACCTTGGCTCCGAATGACGCCAGATCGACATTCGAAACATGTTCATGCCAGCTGGCAACATCTTCCACCAACAAATGCATCATGAAATTATTACAGTGTTTTGGCTCATAAAAATCTTGCAGCAAGAATGAGCAACTACCCTTGAAGAAGTACGCCACACCACCAAAATCCGAAGGCATCTCAAAACCCAACGCCTGATAAAAACGCTTTGATAGCTCGTAATCTTTAGCCGGAACAAAAGATTTAATTTCAACAATATTGAGGTTTTCCATTTCCTAAGTTTCCATTGTGTAGCACGTATTCAACCACTCTAGGTAACTCAACGCGTCCTGACTAGAGTCTCTCTTTGTTTCTTAGGCGCAAGGCACACACTCCGCCATTTGGGTTTGCAGCCAAAGCACAAATTTTTGCTCCAATTCAGAGCGAGCCTTATCTTGAGTCAATAAGACATAATCATGCCCTGACGGCACAAAACCAAATGGTGCAACGAGATTGCCACGCTCGAGGTCGTCCATAACTAGAGGATAAGAGCCCATCGCCGCGCCTAAGCCGTCGACTGCAGCTTGAATGCAGAAATAGAAGTGTGCGAAGGACTGTTCTGCTTTGCTATTCATCGACGCATCACCAGTGCACTGCACCCATTCGTGCCAAGCTTCAGGTCTGGTTTGGCTGTGTAATAACTTCACGGAGTCCAAGTCGCTTTTCACTTGCTGCCAATAGTCAGGTGAAAACACGGGACCCACCCACTCTTCCACTAACTTGGTTTTTGGGTAGTGATACACAGGCTCAAAGTCATCTCGACGAATCGCCATAGCAAGCCCCGTCGAGCCAAGCGTTACAGGCCCTCCCGCAGTCGAGAGACGAACATCTGCGTCACAACCATCATTAAACGCGGAAAGCCTTGGCATCAACCAACGCATGGTTAACGTTGGCTCACAAGAGACTTCAAGGTATTGGTGCTTCTCCTGCACCAGCTTGTTCACGCCAGTTTCCAGCGCTTGAAATGCTTGCTCGGTGTAGCTTTTCAGCATCTCCCCCTCTTTAGTGAGTAACATATTGCGCCCCTGTTTGTAGAACAGAGGTTGAGCCAGATAGGTCTCCAACACTTTGATCTGCTTACTCACTGCGCCATGCGTAATACTGAGCTTATTTGCTGCTTCACTAAAACTCGCAGACGATGCCGCGACATGGAAAACATGGAAGGATTTAATATGCCTCATCTGTGACTTTTTCTCACACTTAGCGGAATTTATTTCGATTATAGTCCCCGAACTCTCGACCTACAATTGCCCCATTCATAACAACGAAGAAACAGGAAACACTATGGAGCTTTTCAGCCTTGCCTTATTAGGCATACTCATCGTTATCAGCCCCGGTGCCGATTTTGTATTGGTTCTTAGAAACAGCCTCAATAATGGCAGACAAGCGGGAATTTGGAGTGCCGTGGGCATTAGTCTTGCGATTTCGGTGCACATTACCTATTCATTGCTTGGTATCAGTTACTTAATCTCACAGAACGAATGGTTGTTCAGTTTGATTCGCTACCTAGGCGCGGCTTATCTGATCTATCTCGGATTGAAAGGGATTTTTGGGGCTGATTCTCAGCAGAAAATAGAGGGGGAAACACAAGAAAGCATCTCCATTTGGCAGTTCTTTTTCCAAGGCTTTTTGTGCAACGTACTTAACCCAAAAACCATGTTGTTCTTCTTGAGTATCTTTAGCCAAGTCATCGACCCGAATACAGAATCTCAGCACCTAGCTTTAGGTTACGGTGTCTACATGATTGCGCTACACGGGATTTGGTTTTCTATGGTTGCCATCTTGTTTACCTCACCGCGATTGCAGAGTTTATTACTGCGCGTGAAACATAAGTTGAATCAAGCTTGTGGCGCTGGCTTACTGGTGTTTGGTGCCAT
This sequence comes from Vibrio sp. MMG023, assembly GCF_021654215.1. Lineage (NCBI taxonomy): Bacteria > Pseudomonadati > Pseudomonadota > Gammaproteobacteria > Vibrionales > Vibrionaceae > Vibrio > Vibrio sp. MMG023. The sequence goes on from NZ_JAKFZP010000004.1 coordinate 461,071, forward strand.
GTTGGGATTGAAGTCATAACCCGCTGAGTTACGACATTTCGACCGATGCCACATCGAAGTTTAATAATCGCACGTATAATCTTCATCAGAACGATTAAGGGCAATTGACCTTGAGGAAAGGAACTCAATGAAAAAACTACTTCTGATTGTATTCACTTGTTTGAGCTTAGCTTTCACCGCACCATCGGCATTTGCTTCTGAACGAGCAGAGCAAGGTTGGCAATGGATTGAGCAAGGCGCAATGATTGTCGATGTACGCACGCCACAAGAGTTTGCCGATGATCACTTGGACAATGCGGTTAACTTCCCGCTTTCAGAGTTAGATAAACACTTTGCTAATGTCGATAAAGACACGCAGATCGTGCTCTACTGCCGCAGCGGCAATCGCTCAGGGCAAGCGTATCAGTACCTGCATCACAAGGGTTTACCAACCTTCATAACGCAGGTGGTTTAGTTGAGATGCAACAAGCGAAGTAGCACGACTTAGCTCCTACCTAGCCAACTGAACGGAAAGCACACCTCTCGTGTGCTTTTTGTTTTTCACAACCTATTTGTTATCGGTTGAAGCCAGCTCGCCAAAGTAGTCTTCCAGTCGATGATGACCATAAGTCGGTGCGATATTGTCACCTCCTAACATGGTCAGGAAGAACTCAGCAGGACCGCCCCATTTCTCCGGCAAGTGGCTTACTATCAACAACCCTGCTGCACGTAGGAAGTCTGGTAAGTGCGTATTTTTCTCCACTTTATTTTGAGATTTGAACGCAAGCCGGGCAATATCATTGACAGACAAAACATCTGGACCACCGACATCGAGTTCTGTGTCATTTTGTTCAATAGCCTCTAAACAAAACCTTGCCAAATCTTTTCCGTGAATGGGGTTAAGCAGGTTTTCACCATCACCAAAAGTAAATACTCGACCTGATTTCGCCATGTTGTACACCTCGGTAATATCAGAGAAAAAACCGTTCGGGCGAATCACACAAGGGACTAATTTTGTTGATTGTAAAAGTCGACTCACAAAGCGCTCTTTCGCCTCTAGCAGACGAACTTGAGGATATTTCTGAGCATTAAACGCAGAGATGTAAATGAATTTACCGACACCTGCTCGCTCTGCTTCTTCAAGCAAGTTCAAATTTGCTTGGTAGTCGACATCCAAATAACCTAATCCGTCTTGTTGGCGAGTAATGCCCAAACATGAGATAACAACATCGACACCCTCACAAACACCTTTAAGCTCATCGGGATGAGTAACCTGCGCCTCTATCACTTGTGACTCTTCCACACCCATTGCGAGTAACGTGGTTTTGTTTCTCGCAATGGCTTTAAAATCAATGTGCTCAGAGAGAAGTAGCTCAACAATGTTCGAACCCAAGTACCCCGTTGAGCCCGCAATTAAAATTCGAGAGTGCGTTTTCATAACATGACGTCCTATTCTTGCTCTGGTCGGTATGGCTCTTCACGCAATACGTGGCTCACCAATAACTTTAGGTAGAACAGCGGTAAAAACCATTCCAAACCTTGTGGTGCTTGTGCCCAGTAAATTGAAATAATCACACTCAGAGAATACAGAGTTAGCGCCACAGGACGTTGTAAATACAACGGTGTTTTCATGACTAGGCTACATGCCAGAACCATGTAACCACCGATCACAACAATCCACATGATATCGAAATTCAAGAACGCCCAACTGTAGAGAGAAAGCTGCACGAAATGAGTCAGAATAAAGCTCATGTGCTGCTTATAACCTTGTCCTTCACGATGAAACCAGCGCTTTGCCGTAGACGTCGCATTGGTAATAATGCCGCCGATGATATCCACTGTGAGCAAACCCGCGATAACATATTGAGTAGTAGTCCAACCCAGTTGTGCAAAGTACGCATAAATCACCACGACAAAACCAGCAGCAAAAGGGACATACAGCTGTAAATTCTTTTCAGCTTTCGTTGCGCCCGGACCAATCAGCTTATCAATCCCACCCCAGAAACCCGCTCTTGCTTGAGGAACACTCCAATCAATTTTCATACTAAAACCTTATTTCGACCACTTGGTCTTTTTAAATTAGTACGCTTTGAGAGCTAGGTAAAGATCTTTTTTGTCCACTCGGTCTAAATAAAGGTTCTTGTGTTATACTGCAGGGCATTGCGGTAACAAAAGCTGAGAAGAAAACCATGCCGAAGATCGTCGATCATGAAAGCAGACGTAGAGAAATTGCCTTAAAAGCAACCGAAGTGTTCCTTGAGTTCGGTTACAAAAATATTGGTATGAGACAACTGTGCGAACAGTTAGGAATGAGCAAAAGTGCGGTTTATCACTATTACAAAAGTAAGGATGAACTGTTCAAAGCCGCAACAGAGGCCATCGTCAACTTTGACGCAGAAGTGCTAGCAGACAGACCAAACTCAAGTGAAGCGAATACAGGGCAACAAATCGAAAACTTCGTATTGATCTTCCAGCAAATGGCTCCGCGTTTCTTCCAAGAGATGAAGCTTGTCTCTGATTACATTGATGTGATTGGGCAAGAAAACGTAGCTACCGATCCATGCATGCTACTAGCGAATCAAAAGTACATGACGATGCTAGAAAACTACGTTTCAGCGCAACACAAAGAATCGCTTTATACCCTTATGCTAGGACTACTGAACCATCAATTGATGTTGGGTAAAGCGCTAGAAGATTCGTATGTTATTGAGCAAGTTGAGCGCATTTTATTTTAGATTCAAACTCGCATTTAAAACGAACGTGAAAGAGGCTCCGTCGAACCTCTTTTGTTTAGATTAATATGGTGAAGTCTAGTCGCTTAATCGCTCTACTTCCCTCGCCCGTACATCTTGTCGAAGTTTGGGATGTTCTTCTCCCAAATGGGCGTCTCTTCTCCCACAATGGATTTGAGTGTGTCGATGAATAACTTGGTTTTGATTGGTGCATCTCGGTGCGGGTACACGGCGTAAAAGGTACCGAAATCATCAATGTTCAAGTCCGTCATGATCGGCACCAACTTGCCTTGCTTGATTTCGTCTTGAACCATTTGCGCAGTCACCACAGAAAGCGTATTTCCTCCTGCTGCGCTTCTTGCCAACATTTCCACATCATTCACTTTATAAGCGACACTAAGCTGAAAGTGCTGTTGTTTACCTTGCTCATCTTGATAGCCGAATTTATCGAATAACAGACCTGGGGCCGCGTAAATAGTGGCGGGTAAAGATTCCAATTTCTCCAGACTGTTCACCTCACCATGCTTTTCTAAAAATACAGGGGCAGCAACAATCAACAGGCGACTTCGCGCAATCTTACGGGTAATCAAGCTCGAGTTTTTAGGTCGCCCAATTCGGAAGCCAATATCAAAGCCCTCTTGCACCATATCCACCATGCGATCTTCTAAGCGCAGTTCAAATTCCACATCTGGGTATTGCTGTTGAAACACCGAAATCGCATCTTGAACATATTGACGTCCGAACATGGTCGAGCTGGTAATGCGCAAGACACCACGAGGCTCTTCGTGATAATTCTGCGCCAAACGGTGAGTATCACTGAGAAGTGACCGAAGGGATTTGGCTTGGTTGACCATTTCATTCCCAGCAGCCGTCAATGATAAGGAGCGCGTAGTTCGGTTGAGCAATCGAACACCCAACTCATCTTCCAAACGGCTGATCTGTTTTGAGATCACCGAACGATCCACATTCTTCTGTTCTGATACCTTGGTGAACGAGCCAAGCTCGATCACTTCAAGTAACAGCAATAAACGACTAGAGAAATCCATAACGTCTTACCTAAAAAACCATTGTTGCTTTTATGGCACCAATTATATGCCATTTAGCTTATTTTTCTCATCTTATAACAAATCTATAGTAGCTGCACACAACGGGAGAGAGACAAACCTCCTCAATACCAAACCAATAAATTCGCGTTACCGAGGTCTGTTGATCTTACTAACGCTGAGGAAACAGCTATGAAAACTCTATCAATCACACAACAAAACGGCATCGCTACTGTTGAAATCAACAACCCACCGGTGAATGTACTGACTATCGATTTGATTAATGAAATCAACGAATTTGTCCTATCACTTAAAGATGACCGCGATACGAAAGTAGTGGTCTTCAAATCGCTTCATGAGTCTTTCTTCTTGGCGCATTTAGATTTGAACGTTATCAACGGCACACAAGGTGGTCAGGCAGCATCAATTGAATTCAATCATATGATTGCCAACATCAAAGCGATGAAACAAGTATCGGTTGCTGTGGTTGATGGCGTGGCTCGTGGCGGCGGTAACGAGTTTGTGATGGCGTGTGACTTGGCTTACGGCACTGAAAACGCAGCATTTGCTCAGCCAGAGATCCACGTCAATATCCCAACGGGTGGTCAAGGCGCGGTTCAGTTCGCTCGTCGCATGGGTAAAAACAAAGCGCTTCAAGCACTGCTACTTGGTAACGACTTTACGGCACAACAAGCAGAGCAGTTAAACATCATTACTCAGTTTGTTCCTAAAGCAGAACTGGATGGGTTCTTAGCGGCAACATTGGGCGTGATTAGCCAACTAGAAGTGCGTGACATCGTAATGTACAAAGAGATCATCGCAACCTCTATCAAAGACGAAGACGCAGGTGCAGAGCTAGAGTTGCGTTACTTCTTAGAGCGCGCAAAAGAGCAAAAAACCGCAGCGATCATCGATGCGTTCCTAAAATACGGTGGTCAAACAGAACGTGAAGCGGAAGACATCCAAGGCATCTTTGTGGATACCGCGGCAGAGCTAAACAAACAATAGAGCTTGGTTCGCCATCGACCTAAGGCACCAATAGTCCGTTGGTGCCTTGTCTATTTGCAAACTCTGAGGAATCTTATTGCATGAAAAACGATTACATCGGTCGTTTATTGCAAATTTAACTTTTCGAAAGCAATGTTAGAAACAAAATTGCGCGTGCGAGGAAATACAATGGAGGCAGTTAAACAATAGCCAGATCATTAGAGAAACGAGGTCCTCCATGAATCAACTTCCCGACGAAAAACAAAAACGATTTGTTGCCGTAATCAGTAAAAAAGTCGAAGTGGGACGCGCCGTTAACGTATTAGGACATTTGAGCGTAAGCCTTGCGAATCAACTTTCTGATGACGACGCAGTCTACACCGACTATCACGACCTTGATGGTAATCTTCATCCAAATATCTCCCACTATCCGTTTATCGTCTTGAGAGCGGACAACTCCAACAAAATCAGAAAGCTTCGCCAAGAAGCACTCGATAAAAGCATCCCCTTCTCCGACTTTACTCACACCATGGTAGAAGGCGGCTCTGAAATACAACAGCAAACCACCAAAAACACACCAGAAGCCGGGTTAGAATACTTGGGTATTTGCTTGTTCGGCGAGACTGAAACACTTCGAGAATTGACCAAGAAGTTCAGCTTATATCGCTAAAAGCGCGTGATACCTTGGTGATCCTCTCATCATTTTTTCATCAAGCTATCTGTACATTGCCACTTTTAGGGTTAGAATCTAGCGCATCTATCAACCAAAAGTGGCAACACTTACAACGAAATTAAGGAGGAATTTATGTCTTTGTGGTGTTCAATCAACCCACGTTTTTATGGCATGAAGGACCGCTCAAGAGTTTCAGATTTCGCGCTGCGATAATCTCGACTTGAGCGAATAATTACCCTTCGACGAAAACACGTCACCCGAGTACTTTCCCTCAAGCTCGAAGAATTATTGTCAGCTATGACAACGGCGTCTTGCGCCCAAAATTCTTGAGAACACTATGAGTACTTTTTTAACTGCACAATCACTAACCCTTTCTCACACAGCAACACCAATCTTCAAAGATCTAACGTTTACGATTCATCGTGGCGACAAAATTGGTCTTATCGGTCATAACGGCTGTGGTAAAAGCTCCCTACTCAAACTGCTTAGCGGTCAATTTGAACCAAGCCAAGGCACGGTTGCCAAAGCCAGTTCATGTTTGATGCGTTATGTTGAGCAGCATTTACCTAAGTCTTTAAGTACACATGCCGTATTGGACGCGTTAGCGGAATCCTTATCCGATGATGAGATTTGGCGCGCCGAACTCTTATTGGATGAACTCGGATTTTCAACCACAGAACGACACATGCCGGTTAAGAATTGCAGTGGTGGTCAGCAAATGCGACTCCTGCTTGCTCGTGCGATTATCCATCAACCTGACTTAGTGCTTCTGGATGAACCAAGCAACCACTTGGACTTGCCATCGCTCCTTTGGTTAGAGCAATTCTTATCAAACTGGAAAGGCTCATTCGTATTGGTATCTCACGATCAAACCTTACTCGATCGCGTCACCAACACCACTTGGGTCATGCGAGATCGCTCTCTGCATCATTTCTCTCTGCCTTGTTCTCAAGCAAGGCAAGCATTGAAAGAGAAAGATGAAACCGATCAACTTCGCTATGCCAGCGAGCAGAAAGAAATCGACCGAATCGAAAAAAGCGCCAAGCGTTTAGCCACTTGGGGCAAAGTCTACGACAACGAGGATCTTGCTCGAAAAGCCAAGACGATGTTTGCGCGCAAAGAACGTTTAGAGGAAGAACAAACCGAACTGACAGAAGGCACACCGTGGGCGCTACAACTTCAAGGTGAATCAATGCCAGCAAATCGACTGTTAGAGGTTTTGCCTTTCTCTGTAACGCCACCAAATAGTGATTATCACTTGTTTGATATGGCGGAAATGCGAGTAAAGAGTGGCGACAGAATTGCAGTTCTAGGCAGTAATGGTTGCGGCAAATCGACTTTGTTGAACCTGCTTTATCGTCAGTATGAAGCCATCCAAACCGACCTAGGCAACCAACATGAGAGTGTGACTTTCCACGATCGCTGTCGCTTGGGTTACTACGATCAATCTCTAAGGCAACTCGACGATCATCAATCCATCACGGATGCGTTGCAGTCGTTTGCCAGCATCAGCAGTGAACAGGCAAAACGTTCGCTTATTGGTGCAGGATTCGAGTACGCAAGACACGAACAGAAAGTCGTCAGTCTAAGTGGTGGAGAGCGAGCAAGGCTGCTGTTTGTGGGCTTAACCCTCGCTCGTTATCACATGTTGTTTTTAGATGAACCGACCAACCATTTGGATATGGAAGGCAAAGAAGAGCTGATTGAAACTCTGCAAAACTTCGAAGGCGCCGCTTTATTGGTGAGTCATGACCGAAGCCTGATAGAACAAAGCTGTAATCGATTCTGGTTTATTGCAAATGGCTTACTGACGGAGTATTTAAGCGCGGAAGAAGTGTATCAACGCGTAACTGATACTGCTCCCAAATCAGCCATATCGCATCATTGCAATGAAGTAATATCGATGGAAACAAACACCGCGTCTGATGAACAATCCGAAGAGCAAATGCTAGAAAGACTGTTGGAACTGGAAAGCTTACTGGAAGCCGATTTAGGGCGAAAACCCAAACATCAAAAACCAGCGATGCAAAAGCAATGGCAGCAAGAGATAGAGGAAATTACGGCGCAGCTATAAAAACAAAAGGCACCATTAATTGGTGCCTTTCTACTTTCTACTTTCTACTTTCTACTTTCTACTTTCTACTTTCTACTTTCTAGGAAGGAGCTTATTAGTCTTTTTCGAACGTAGCCACGGTCTTAATCACACCAGACATCATTTCGTTAGCATCTGATTTCTTAGCCGAACTTTGCATGGTTTGAGTATTTTGACGCAAGCGTTCACGCAATGCTTCTAGTTCCTTTTGTGTATCCGATAATTCCGTAGATTGGTGGTTACTCATCTTATTCTCTACTTGTACTTAACGATTAATGGAGCGATTTTCATCTAAAGTTTTTATAAGATATAGTTAGCTACCATCTAAAAATTAGATACATCGTTATGTTCAACCTTCAACAACTTGAAACGTTAGTCATGTGCGTGGAATATGGTTCGTTTTCTGCGGCGGCAAGAAAGCTTGGTAAAGCACAATCTGCGGTCAGTACTACGATTTCAAACTTGGAAATCGACACAGGGCTGACCATCTTTGATCGCACTTCTCGCTTGCCTACCTTAACGGCACAAGGCGAGCGACTGCATGCTCAAGCCATCTCCTTGTTAGAGCATGCTCAACACGTACAAAATATGCTGCAAACGTTCAATGTAGGAGTAGAAGATAGGATCTCGATAGGGATCAATGCGCTTTTACTAACACCGCAGTTTTTTGGCGTCATTGAGGTGTTTTATCAGCAATTCCCGCACACCGAGCTCAATCTCAATGTCTTGAAAAACAATGACATTGCTGATGCTGTCGCGAGTAATGAAGTGGATATCGGTTTTATGTTGTGGGGCAGCACACAGCCTAAGAACGTGATTTTAGGTTCGATTGGTTACGTGCCGTTTTCTATCGCCGTGCATCAATCACATCCACTACTGGCTGAAGACTCCGTTTCTTTTGAAGCACTTAAGGCGTATCGGCAAATCGTATTAAAAGACTACCCTGCTCATTACAACGCAAACTTATCTAATTCACTAACCAAAGTGAATGACTTAGAAACCCTAGTAGAGTTGATTAAACTGAATAATAACTGGAGCTTGATACCTGATCACCTGTTTCAAAAGCACTCGGATATCGTTCCCCTTAAGCTACAAGGGGAAGAGAAAGATTGGCTTTTACAAATTGACCGTGTGAAAAGTAAAGCAAAAGAAGCAGGTCCTGTTATGCAGTGGCTTACAGAGCGTTGTTTGGACTTTTATCCGAGCGTACAGCCCAAGTAATAGCCCGAAGAGCGGAGAGTGAACCGCTCAATATGACGAGTGAATTTGAATGTCATCACCCGTATCTCGATACCTTTCTAATGACATTATGCTCATTACTAATCAATGGTGATTAGTGAACCAAGCTTATTCTCGTTCCACGCTTCATTTTTCATCTTGTTTAAAGCCACTCAATCTCAGGTCCTACTGGCACAATCCCATTTGGGTTGATGTGCTTGTGCGAGAAGAAATAATGCAGCTTCATGTAATCAATATCGATGGTGCTGCGAATGCGGTCATCGGCAACCAAATCCAGCATACAACGATACAAGTTTTGGTGCGCCTTTAGGGGCTTTTTGTTGGCTTTGAAGTGCACTTCATACACCGCCTCGAAGCGCACTAATGTTGGCAGCAAGAACACGTCTGATAAGGTAACGTCTTCGCCATGCAAGTAGCGCGACTGCCCCAAACGCTGATCCAATTGCTCCAGCGCATCAAACAAAGTTTCACTCGCTTGGTCATATTGCGCTTGCGAGGTTGCAAAGCCAACTTGATACACCTTGCCATTCACATTGCTGTTAAGCCATCGATTTAGGCTTTCGATCTCTCCACGCAATGCGGCTGGTACCAACTCCACCGGATGTTTTGCCAAAGGCAGCCAATTCGTAGCTAGGTCCATTGCCATTGCGGCTGAATCATTGCCCACAATGGCATGGTTTTGCTTATCCCACAGTAAAGGGACGGTTACGCGTCCGGTGTAGTCGCTTTTCGCTTTTACATACAACGCCGCTAGATTATCCGCGCGGTATAGAGGATCAGGATGTGCGTCATCAAACTCCCAACCATTGCTGTAACGCTTTGCAGCAACGGAAGAGACGGAAATAACTTCATCCAAACCAAGGTACTTGATCACTAGGTAAGGGCGATGGGCAAATGGACAAGCCAACGACATATACAAGTGATAGCGACCCGCTTCGATCTGACTTGGTAACGCGAATTGATCTTCTGCTGTCAGCTCACTTGCGTCTTTGTTTGGATACCAAACGCCTTGTTCTAATACCGCCATACCTTACCTACCTTTCTTAATTAGCTACCCTGATGAATCACTACTTATGCGAGTATAGATAACTTACAGAGACTTCTCGAAAGAGGTCATTAGCTCACTCAATTCCGCTGAGGTCGCAGCATCAAATTTGCCATCTTGGAACTTGTCGTAGAAGCCGCCTAGGCTATATGTGCCTTTTACATCGCCACCCCACCAAGGCATCAACTCAGCCATGGTTTTAATGTTAGTTGCGCCGCCGTTTGCACCTGGAGATGTGCTCACCAGTAGAACTGGTTTCTTCGTGTCACCAAAGAAAGACGTACCTTGAGGTGCAACACGCGATAGCCAATCAATCGCATTTTTCAGAAATGCTGGCATTGAGCCGTTGTGCTCTGGTGATGCAATGATGATCGCATCGTATTCGTTTAACGTTGCACGCAGTTTGTGTGCGTTTTCTGGGATGCCCTGACCTTCAACGTCCAAACCGTACATTGGCAATTCAAAGTCATTTAGGTCAATGGTGTTTACTTCTGTTTGTGTAGCTTGGTTTGCCAACGCTTGAACCAATAGGCTGTGGATTGATTGGCTGTTGTTGCTACCAGTAAATGCGACGATCTTTTTCATAGTGGAATCCTAATTACGTTTGCCCCTACTTATGTCGGGCACTCAGTGATTGAGGTGATATTAATTAACTCCCACCAGTGAATAAACACTATAATAGTGGCTATATAGTTCACCATCAGTGAACAATAAAGTATGAGGAAACTAATGCGTGGATAAGATCAGAGCATTAACCGTATTTCGTCGAGTGGTGGAGCTAGGTAGCTTCGTCGCGGCAGCAGAAGATTTAAATCTCTCAAAAGCCGCAATAAGTAAGAACATCAATGAATTAGAGAGCTATTTGAAAAGCCCTTTGATTAACCGCACTACCCGCAATTTACACATTACCGATAATGGTCAGCTCTATTATCAGCAAGTGTGTCAGGTTCTCGATGCACTCAACAATGCCGATCGTTCAGTGATCGAGTCTTCGCACACATTAAAGGGCACGCTAAAAATCAGCATGCCGATGTCATTAGGGTTGATAGAGCTAAACCCCATTATCTGCGAATTTATGAAGCTGCATCCAGAGCTATCCATCGAAGTGGTGATGAGTGATGAACATATTGATTTGATTGAGCAAGGGGTCGATATTGCCATTCGTGGCGGAGGCGAATTGGGTAACTCTAGCCTACGCTCGCGCAAACTATTGGATATCCGCCGTGTACTTTGCGCTTCCCCTCAATACCTTGAAGAGTCGCAGCCGTTTAAATCCCCACGTGACGTGATACACCATCGCCTACTTAGCTATAGCCTCTCTTCAACGTCTCGCCGTTGGACATTTCAAAATGGCAGTGAGGTATTGGAAGTTGATCTGCCTGCGAGTGTTTACACTGTCAACAGTGGTTTGGCGCTCACCCAAGCGGCATGTGCCGGACATGGGGTTGCGTTGTTGCCAGACTTCTTTGTTGAGCCTCAATTAACTTCAGGTGAATTGGTTGAAATTACTCCTGAATGGCAGATGGAAAAGCACGCGCTGTATATCGTTTACCCTTACCACAAAGAGCAATCGCAAAAGTTACGAGCCTTTATTGATTATGTGGTGGAGAGCTTCCAAGCGCGATTCAGCCGTCAGTCAGATCCGCAGCAGATGTACTCTTCGATTATCAAGCTAGGGTCTGGATAAACAGATTTAGCCAAAGAAAAGGCAACAAAAAAAGCCAAACTGAATAGCTTGGCTTTTCATCACCTTTCTTGTTCACGAAGCATCAAAGCACATGAGAACAAGAAAACTGAAAGTTTATCGACGGCGATTGTTAAAACGAGCGCGATCTGCACGCTGTTTAGACGAACGCTCTTTGTGCGCAGACGCAGCTTTTGCTTGTGAAGCCAGAATCGATTCAACCGTCAGTTCCATTGGTTCACGTGGTTCCAATCCATGACGGAAAGTACGTGCACGTGGTGGCAGATTGTATTCGTATTCAGATGCCTTTGGCATGCGCTTGTAACGGTATAGGTAGAAGTTCTCTACACGCTCGCGAGCCCATTCTGTTTTCTTCAGGTATTTAACACTGCTCGCAATGCTTGGCTTAGTGTTGAAACAGTTCATACGCATTGCTGTGTCGAGGATTTCCCAACCGTAATGGTCAACAAGCTGCTGCAACATGTCTTCTAATTTAAGACCGTGCAGAGGGTTGTTCTTCTGCAGTTCAATACGTTCTTCGTCGGTCATAAATTCATGGCTCATGAACGGCTCCTTAATTGTGGGTGGCGAGCGTAGTACTCACCACCTTACCTCTATTAGGTTTAGATTAAATCACTATTACGAATAATCTGTTGTTTGTTTCGTCTCAAAGACGATCTATACATCCAATTATTCGCGATGATCGGCGCTTGGTTACGCAGCGCTAAGCACCTTTTGTTGGTGTGCCATGTACTCTTCAAATGTACCTTGGAAATTCACCAACTGTTTGTCTTTTACATCAATGATTGAAGTCGCCAATGACGATACGAACTCACGGTCATGACTGACAAAAATCAAAGTACCAGTGTAGTCTTTTAATGCGCTATTTAACGCTTCAATCGCTTCCATATCCATGTGGTTGGTTGGCTCATCCATCACCAAAACGTTGATGTCTTGCATCATTAGCTTACCAAACAGCAGGCGGTTCTTCTCACCACCCGAGCAGTTTTTCGCTTTTTTGTTGGCATCATCAGCGGTAAACAACAAGCGACCTAGAATGCCACGCACCATTAAGTCATTGTGCTTCACGGTACGCCATTGTGAGATCCACTCAAAGATGGTCAGATCATTATCGAAGTCTGCACTGCTGTCCTGTGGACAGTAACCAATCGAAGCGTTTTCAGACCATTTTACTACGCCCTGAGTTTGCTCTAACTCGTTCACTAGGCAACGCAGCAAGGTCGTTTTACCCACACCGTTTTCACCGATGATCGCAAGGCGAGTGCCCGCTTCAAGTAACAAATTGCCTTTTTCAAACAACAACTCATCACCAAACGAGTGACCCAGGTCTTGCAGTTCCAAGGCTAAACGATGCAGTTTTTTACCCTCACCGAAATCAATCGATGGGCTAACACGGCTACTTGCTTTCACTTCGTCGAGTTGGATTTTATCCATCTTTTTAGCGCGCGAACTGGCTTGTTTCGCCTTCGATGCGTTCGCACCAAAACGGTTTACGAAATCTTGAAGTTCGTTGATTTCAGCGGTTTTCTTCGCGTTAGAAGCCAATAGCTGCTCACGACGAAGACCAGATGCCTCAAGGAAGTATTCATAGTTACCAGGGTAAATTCGCAATTCGCCGTAATCGATATCTGCCATGTGAGTACACACAGAGTTTAAGAAGTGACGGTCGTGCGAGATGATGATCATCGTACACTTACGCTGGTTCAACTCTTCTGCCAACCAGTTGATGGTATGAATGTCCAAGTTGTTGGTTGGTTCGTCGAGCAACAAAATATCCGGGTTAGCAAACAGAGCTTGTGCCAAAAGCACGCGCAGTTTCCAGCCCGGAGCAACTTGTTGCATCAAACCAAAATGCAGCTCTTCTTCAATACCCGCTTGCAGCAAAATATCGCCAGCACGACTTTCTGCTGTATAGCCGTCCATTTCTGCGAACTCGCTTTCAAGCTCAGCGACTTTCATGCCGTCTTCTTCACTCATTTCTGGTAATGAATAGATGCGGTCACGTTCTTGTTTCACTTCCCACAATTTGCGATCACCCATGATCACGGCGTCAATCACGCTGTATTGTTCAAACGCAAACTGATCTTGGCTCAATACGCCAAGTTTTAATCCTGGAGTAATAGAAACGTTGCCTGAACTTGGCATGAGCGCGCCACTCAGGATTTTCATGAACGTAGATTTGCCACAGCCGTTCGCGCCAATCAGGCCATAACGGTTACCGTTGCCAAATTTAGCGGAAATGTTTTCGAACAATGGCTCGGCACCAAATTGCATGGTGATGTTGTTTGTACTAATGATAGCAGTGCCCTCGAAGTAAATTTCTTTTAATAACAAGCTCTTAATTTACTTTCGAGATACTGTTAAAAAAGGTCATATTGAATGTGGCCGCCATTCTATATGATTCATTCATAAGGTGATATAGGTCACATTCATATTGCGCCGAATTTTTCGAAAAACAAAAAGCGCGACATTTGCCGCACTTTCGTTTTTTCTACTCGTCACTATTAAAAGTCGAGGTGGTAGTTATTGTTGGACTGATTTAATGATACGACCCAATTCTTCTCTGATTCATTCGCACTCATGGGTACCCACTGAGCATACAACTGGCTCCAGTTACCATTTACCTCTAACTCCACTTCGCTGGTTCGTGTTGGATAAATGGTGGTAATGCGCGACATTGGATCGGCCACGACCACACCGTTTTCTGTGGTAAATGCCGCTTTGGTGTAAAGGTGTAAAGCGCCATCCGCAGAACCTTGATAGTTCATCGATATAGTAATGGTTTCTCCGATATCAAATGAAAAATCACGTTCCGCCACAATATCTTGGGTGTTATCGATGGTTTCAACAGTGGGCGTTGGTGCAGGCGTTGAAGAACCACCACCACCGCCGCCTCCACCACCACAAGCGACAATAAACACAGGAACGAACATGATGGTCAGCAGTTTTGTTGAAATTTTCATGTGAAGCTCCTTATTATTCCGCTACTGAAATGGTTTTTCCGCTTACTGGCGTGCTATACCAACTGGTATCCGTTTCACCATTGCTCGATACCCACGCAGGAAAACCGGTATAAGCATGGCTGATGTCCATAAGTTCGATAGGATGTTCCCACTCATCACGAATGTTGATCGCCCAAGGCATGTTGTTATCGGTCAGGAAGTATTCCGAACCACCCGTATCGTCATCATGCATATTGAATATTGCATTGTTCATCTCAGCAGTACCGGAGAACGACTTAAAGTGCGTTTGCCATGTCATACCAGGGAAGGTCGCCACAAAGTCGCCATGGTAGGTATTTTCAGCTGCAAAAATGAAAGAGTCATAAGGTGGATAGCCAACCAAATCTCTCTCCACAGGAGTGGTTAACTCAACAACAAGTTGGTATGCAAGGAGCTCAGCAGCTTGTTGGTTCAAACAACCGCTTTGCGTTCGGTAATAAGTACAAGTCTCACTGAGCACGCCAAGCGATTCCAACTCTGCTCGTAGATCTTCTGAAACCACAAGAATCGTTTCACTACCAGATTGTAAGACCGTATGTTCAACCGCCTGCCCATTTTTCGTGAGCGTAACAGAAGCAACGTTTGCCGGGTCAACATTCGGCAGTTTTACAGCAAAGCCGTTTGAAAACCCTGCTCCCATTGCCTGTAAGGTGTAATCCACGGTGATGGTTTTCAGTTCACGTTGACCATTCAACAGTTCAGTCACGCGGTAGCGCCACACCACATCGTTAAAATCGTAGTCGCCCATTAATGGCCAGCGATCTTCAAAGGCCATGGTCGCATAAGAATTAGAACTTGGATAAACAGAAGTAACGGTAACATCTGGGTCGTTTTCTTGTACCAGCACTTCGTATTTAGAATCCGTCGTTCCATCCGGGTTTACACCGTCTACTGCGGAGAATGGTGAAACATCGACGGTAAACAGTAAGTCGTTAAAGTCATTGTCACCGTAGGGGCGAAGAAGATCCTCGAACCCCAACACAAGAAATTCGTTTTGCGTATCGATAAACGCAACATTATGTCTACGATAGAGCGCTGTTGATTCAGGGTTAAGGTTCGAATAACTATAGAAAGGCGTGTTCCAAGGACCTAAATTCAAAATATTGTTGTAAGTACTGGCTCCCCACCCATTTGGGATAACGAAAAATGCCAGCGTTTGGCCTGCTGTCAACTGCACATTGAGGTCAATCGTATCACCTTCAGCCATCTCACCATCTGGTGCCTTGGAAGCATTAGGGAATACAATCACATGTGCGTTAACTTCGTCTTTGTTTGACGGTGGATTATCAGTGTCGTAAACGAAGTACCCCAATGCATTTCTATAACCAGCCCCTTCATTCAGAAACGTAATTGAGGCGGTCGCATAAGGGGCTCCATCGAGTTCATCGTCAATATCGATGTTCGAGTAACGCTCTGGTGCGATAAAGGCATTGTTGACGGCTGTACCCTCTGGCAGCATTGAATAAACATTACTGAGTGTGTCTTGTGGCAATGTCCCGGAAATAGAATACATATTATTCGGCTTGCCTTTTAGCGAGTAGTTTGAGCTATCGCTGCCAGATTCATATGCCAAATCACTGGTAGTAAGTGCGTATGCTGACGCAGATGCACAACAACACGTTAGCACGAACATTTTCCTTGTTTTCATATTATTCCCCTTGTCAACTGAATCGTTGGTTGTACGGGGGATAACGCAAATATAGTGCCGAGTTTAAATCCTTAAAAAACAAAATCTTATTTAGATGTTTTTATCATTATCATTTTGAGAATGAAGCTGATAGGCAAAGTGAAGCGAAATAGGAGAAGAAGAAAGAAATGCAAGAGGCGGATATCTGAAACAAAAAGAGCGCCCCGAAAGACGCTGTTAATATCGATGAGTTCGAACCTACGAACGCGCAGCCATTGGGTGGCTTGGGCTCATCTCTAACAAGTCCCACAGGTTGCCATAGAGATCTTCAAATACTGCTACTGTACCGTAGTCTTGCTCCGCAGGCGGGCGAACAAACTTAATGCCCTGCTCTACCATTCGGTTGTAGTCACGCCAGAAGTCATCGGTGTTTAAAAATAGGAACACACGTCCACCAGTTTGATTGCCGATAAAATCATGCTGTTCTGGCTTAGACGCTTTGGCTAGCAATAATGTCACACCATTAGAACCCGGTGGAGAAACCACAACCCAGCGCTTATCTTGCTCTGGTTGGTAAGTATCTTCCACCAGCTCAAACTTCAGCTTATTCACATAGAAATCAATCGCTTCATCGTAATCTTTTACGACCAAAGCAATATGGATAATGGATTGTTTCATCGCGTTATACCTTTAGTTTTCCGCTGATTACCGTCTTTGCGGAGCCAATTAGTTTAATGCGCCCATTTTCAAGTAGTTCGGTTTGTAAGTGGCCGCCACGTGCTGAGGCTTGATAAGCTTTAAACTGATTTTGACCGAGCTTCTGCGCCCAGAACTGAGTCAGTGCGCAGTGGGCTGAGCCTGTTACAGGATCTTCGTTCACGCCCACCCAAGGGGCGAAGTAGCGCGAGATAAAGTCGAGATCCGGGGAGTTCGATTGAGCAGTTACCACCACGCCACGCCCTTGAATGTTCTTTAATGCGTCAAAGTTAGGCTCGAGATCCAGCACGGTTTGTTCACTGTCGACTTCAATAAAGCCTTTGCTGTCAAACTGAGCGTAAGAAACCACCTGCTCTGCTTTCAATCCAAGCGCCGCTAGCAACGTAGCGTCTTGTTCAACATCCATTTCAAGCTGAGTCGAAGGAAAGTCGAGCTCAATTGTCGACTCGTTTACTTTTGCATGAAGCTCACCAGAGAGAGTTTGAAAGGCAATGGTATCGCCAACCTTCGCTAATCCTTGTTCTTTTAAGATTTGCGCTGTGGCTAATGTGCCATGACCACATAGCGCCACTTCTACCTTAGGTGTGAACCAACGCAGACGCATGTCTTTCAAACAGAGAAAAGCAGTTTCTGATACCGCCATTTCTTCAGCGATAGAGAACATCAATGCTTCTGGTAACGGTTCTTGTGAGAGACAGACTCCAGCAGGGTTTCCTTTGAAAGGTTCGGTGGTGAAAGAGTCCACTTGGTAGATATCGAGATCCATGATGCGCTTCCTAATACTGCTATTTTGGCA
Source organism: Vibrio sp. MMG023 (assembly GCF_021654215.1). NCBI lineage: Bacteria > Pseudomonadati > Pseudomonadota > Gammaproteobacteria > Vibrionales > Vibrionaceae > Vibrio > Vibrio sp. MMG023. The sequence continues at coordinate 478,708 of NZ_JAKFZP010000004.1, forward strand.
AGATGCCAAACAGCTTATCGGTTTCACCGCAAAGCGACAATGCATGCCCTGATTGTTCTTGCAAAACACAAACAAAAGGCACCCTTTGCGGTGCCTTTTTACATTCTGATGCTTGTTCAGCTCAAACCAATAACGTTCAGTTTACTTGAACGAAACTTTAAAATTACTAGATATAATTAACCATTCATATTGGATATCTTATTCCCGTGCTTTGATGGACATCAAAAACAAATCGTTTTTCCTGCCTCTTCAACACTTCTTTGGATGCTCACCCAAAGAAAATAAATAAGAAAAATCAAACTCATAGGTATTCAATATGAAACAGCCTTTAAAAACGTTAGTGCTGGCTCTAGGGTTATCCTTAGGCGCAGCCAACTGTTACGCATTAACTGTCGAACCGCTCGAAAAAGATTTTACTTTGCAGTTACTCGGATCGGGTGGACCAATCTCTGATGACCTGCGTGCATCGTCTGGTGAACTGATTTGGTGGAAAGGAAAATCACGCGTGATGATCGATGCCGGTGGCGGTGTCTATCTGCGTTTTGGTCAAGCGGGCGGCAAACTGGAAGACTTAGACTTCCTTGGTTTAAGCCACTTTCACACCGACCACGTCGCTGACGTCCCTGCCTTATTAAAAGGTGGCTACTTCTTTGATCGTCAAGATCCCCTTGATATCGCAGGCCCTGAAGCAGGCTCTGCATTTCCTAGCTTAACCGGTTACATGAAAGCGCTTTTCGACGGTGATGAAGGCGCTTACGCATATCTGAACGGTTTATTTGATGGCAGCGATGGCTTGTTCCCAGTCACCATTACTGATGTGCCATACAAAACTTCCCAAGGCACCAAGGTGTACGAGCAAGATGGGTTGACCATTTACGCTCTCGGCATCCCACATGGCGACGTACCTTGTCTCGCTTTCCGAATCGAAAGTGCCGAAGGGGTAATGGTGATTTCCGCCGACCAAAACGGCAGTAACCCTGACTTCATCGACTTCGCTAAAGGTGCGGACATCTTATTGATGCCATTGGCAATTCACGAAGAAGCCGACGAAGTCTCGTCATTTATGCACGCTAAGCCATCAGTTGTCGGCAAGATCGCCGCAGAAGTGAATCCAAAACTCTTGGTGCTTAACCACTGGATGGGCTTAGGTCTAAAACTCAAACCCGCTTCCATCAAGATCGTTAAAGAGTACTACCACGGTCAAGTTATCGCTGGTCATGACTTATCTAGCTACCCAATGAGCGCAGCGAAGGAGATGTCTCATGAACAATAAACTCGCTCTATCTATCGCGATGACGTCTGTCATTACTTTGAACTCTGGCATGGCGTTTGCCGATGCACCCACCGAGGCTCCCGTTGAGGCTCAATCCAGCTCTCAACATGGCGGTAAGTGTGCGGCTGGTAAATGTGGTACAGAGAAACGCTTTGAGAAACAAGAGTTAAAAGATGATCCGCAAGGCCGTTTGGTACGCGCTCGTGACGGCAAATGTGGCGTGACTGGCGAGGGCATTAACCCTTCGGCTGAAACCATCAAATTAACCAAAAGCAAAATCACAGGTGGGGTATGCGGACAATAACCGATACATCAAAAGGGATTGGGCTGCGCAGCGAACACGTTGATTTGCTGTGTCAGTTGCCCGAGCACCCAGATATCGATTTCCTCGAATTAGCACCGGAAAACTGGATGAATATTGGCGGCTTGAAACGTGAACAGCTGCAAGACATTGCGAAATATTATCCGCTTGTCGCTCATGGCTTGAGCTTATCGATTGGTGATTGCCAACCGTTAAACGAGTCTTTTGTACGAGACGTCGCACGCTTTCTCGATGAATTTAATATCGACATCTATAGCGAACATCTGAGTTTCTCTAGAGACAATCAGGGCTATTTGTATGAACTGCTTCCGATGCCTCGACATAAAGAGAACATTCCGTATTTGGTCGAACGCATTCAACGCGTGCAAGACATTATTCAGCGTCCATTGGCGTTAGAGAATATCTCTTACTACCACGATTACGGACATGAAATGCCAGAGGGCGAGTTTATCGCTGAAGTGAGTGACCGCAGTGGATGTGAGCTGCTTATCGACATCAACAATGTGTTCGTCAACAGCCGAAATCATCATTTCTGCCCTTACGACATGCTCAGCACTTTACCAAGCGACGCGATTCGTTATTACCACATTGCGGGTCACTTGAAAGAGCGTGACGACTTCTTGCTCGATACCCATGGTAAACCAGTGCCTGATGAAGTGATTGATCTGGCTCGTTACACCTACTCGGTACATGGCAGTAAGCCTTTGCTTCTTGAACGCGACCACAATGTGCCGTCGCTGCTTGTTCTGGCTGAAGAGCTTCGCAGCATTCATAGCGAGATCTTGGACTTCAGCCAAACCCTCGAAGTTTTATGTCAGGAGGTGCTCAATGCTTAATCCTCCGAGCAAAATGCGCGCGCAAACCGAGTCCCTAACGGCTCTGATTCGCACGCCTATGAATCAGCATGCGCTGTGTCGATATAGCGAATTTATCCGCGACAACATCTTGGGTGTCGTTGCGAATACGTTCCCTCTATTTTCTTCGCAGTTCGCTGATGAACAACTTGAACGCATGGTGGATGACTTTGTGGTGATGCATGGCGCGTCCGAGCCTGAGTTTCATCATATTGCCACCGAGTTTGTTCAGTTTTTGCAGCAGAAAGCGCATCAAGATTCCAGCTCTATTTCTGCCGACCAGATGGCGTTGTTGGAATATGAATGGGTGGCGTTCAATGTAGAAATTGACACCTTAGTCGTGGCATTCATTTCTGCATCGAATCCGATATTCGAAGAGAACCAAGCGCTGCAACTCAACCCAACATTAAAGCTGGTCGAAGTGCCTTTCTTGCTGCATCAAGACTCCGTGACCTTCTTAACTGACAGGCGTCACCCTGTGTTTTATGGCGTGTTTCGGAACTCACAGCATCATGTGATATCGCAAAAGCTCAGAGAAGTGGATGTCGCATTGATTCAGCTATTACAACAGCAACCAAACCTGACTCAGGCGCAACTACAACAAATGATTGCTCAGCAACTCGCCAGATTCAGTTTCATGGAGTGGGCTCAACACTTCAGTGAACTAGGACTCGTCAGCGTGCGCCCTTCAGGAGAAAAATTATGATTAAGTCAGCCCTCAATTGGTTCGACGGTCTCGTCGAGAAATGCAAAAGATACGATTACTTAGCGTTACTTGCGATTCGTCTCTACCTCATTCCGGTCATTTTTGTTGGCGCTCGCTCTAAGGTGCTGGGTTTCTCTGGCACCGTCGCGTGGTTTGGCGCGTCCACCGCAGATGGTGGTTTGAACTTACCATTTCCCGAGTTGTTAGCGTTTCTTGCCGCAGGTACGGAAGTGCTTGGCTGTATTTGTATCGCATTGGGTTTGTTTACCCGAGTGATGTCGATTCCGATGATTTTCTTGATGAGTGTTGCGAGCGCAATGGTGCACTGGAAACATGGTTGGGATGCCATCGCCACTGGCGGCATGGAAGCAACGGTGCGTTTGAACGGCTTTATTGAATGGTTAGCAACCAACTTCCCAGGTCGATACAACTACATCACCGAATTGGGTGACCCAGTAATGCTCAACAACGGTATGGAGTTCGCAGCCACCTACTTTGTGATGTTGCTGGTGCTGTTCTTCTACGGCGGTGGTCGCTACGTAAGCTTGGATTACTGGTTGAGAAAACCTTTCTCTCGCACACCAGCAAAAGCGTAACTCAAGCGCCCAAGTTTTAACGCTTAGTTAAACAGACTAATAATAACCTTATCTAACCCGCTACTCTGGTAGCGGGAAGGAGTTCTTATGTTTGCAGATGTCGTTGATCTGTCGCGGTTTCAGTTCGCTAGTACCGCACTCTATCACTTTATATTCGTCCCACTGACCATAGGTTTGTCTTTCTTACTGGCCGTTATGGAGTCTTTGTACGTCATGACGGGAAAAACCATCTACAAAGACATGACCAAGTTCTGGGGTAAGTTATTCGGGATTAACTTCGCCGTGGGCGTCGCGACCGGTCTTACCATGGAGTTTCAATTTGGTACCAACTGGGCGTATTACTCTCACTATGTGGGCGATATTTTCGGGGCGCCGCTTGCCATCGAAGCCTTGATTGCCTTCTTCCTCGAATCCACCTTAGTCGGCATGTTCTTCTTCGGTTGGGATCGATTATCAAAACGCCAACACTTGTCGGTCACTTGGCTGACGGCGCTAGGGTCTAACTTCTCTGGGTTGTGGATTTTGATGGCGAACGGCTGGATGCAAAACCCAGTCGGCGCAGAATTCAACTACCAGACCATGAGAATGGAAATGATCAACTTTGCTGATGTGGTGTTTAACCCCGTCACGCAAGTTAAGTTTGTTCATACCGTGGCTGCCGGTTATACCACAGGTGCTTTGTTTGTAATGGGCATCAGTGCTTACTACTTACTCAAAGGTCGAGATATCTCTTTCGCTCGCCGATCGTTTGCAGTGGCGTCAGCATTTGGCATGGCTGCGATTGTGTCGACATTGATGTTGGGCGATGAATCAGGTTACGAGCTTGGTGACGTGCAACAGGTAAAACTGGCGGCAATTGAGTCCGAATGGCACACCGAAGAAGCACCTGCCTCGTTCACGCTATTTGGCTTACCAAACCAAGAAACCATGGAAACCGACTACGCCATTAAGATTCCATATCTAATGGGGATCATCGCGACTCGCTCGCTGGATGAACCTGTGATGGGCTTACGCGATCTGATGGCGCAGAACGAAGATCGTATCCGCGATGGTATCCAAGCTTACGGCATGCTGGAGGAACTTCGCGCAGGTAACGACAGCCCTGAAAACATCGCTCAATTCGATGAGATGAAGAAAGACCTCGGCTACGGCTTGCTATTGAAAAAATACACCGAGAACGTCACCGACGCGACTGAAAGTCAAATCAAGCAAGCGGCGCAAGACACGATTCCTCAAGTAGCACCACTGTTCTGGAGCTTCCGAATCATGGTGGCGTGTGGGGTATTAATGTTCGCCATTATCGGTTTGTCTTTCGTCCAAGTCTGCCGCAGAAAATTAGGTTCGAGCCCTTGGTTATTGAGAGCGGCACTATGGGCGATTCCATTGCCTTTCATAGCTTGTGAAGCAGGTTGGTTCGTTGCCGAATACGGACGTCAGCCATGGGCAATTGGTGAGGTGCTTCCGGTCAATATGGCAGTATCTAACCTCGCGCCAAGTGACATTTGGATTTCGCTCGGCTTTGTTTATGTGCTCTACACAGCGTTCTTGATTGTAGAAATGTTCTTGATGGTGAAGTTTGCCAAACGTGGACCAAGCGTGCTCAAAACAGGTCGCTATCACCATGAAGAAAACAACGAAAAAGACAAACAACCCGACACATTCAAACTGATTGATCAGCACTAAGGAGGCACTATGTTTGATTACGAAAACCTACGCCTATTTACTTGGGCGATCGTTGGTGTGCTGTTGATTGGTTTCACCATCACTGACGGATTCGATATGGGGGTAGCCGCGCTGCTCCCTGTTATGGGGAAAAAGAACCTAGAACGTCGTGTAATGCTTAACGCTATCGCACCACACTGGGACGGCAACCAAGTTTGGCTAATTACCGCTGGCGGTGCCATCTTCGCGATATGGCCCTTGGTATACGCCGCAGCGTTCTCCGGCTTCTACATTGCCATGCTGTTAGTGCTCGCATCCCTTTGGTTGCGTCCTATTGGTATGGATTACCGAGCTAAAATCGATAATCCGCAATGGCGCAATGTGTGTGATGTCGCCTTGTTCATCAGCGGTGTGATTCCACCGATTATCTTTGGGGTTGGCTTCGGTAACTTGTTGGTTGGCGTACCGTTCGAGTTAAACAACTTGCTGATGCTCGATTATCAAGGTGGGTTCTTTGACTTGCTCACTCCATTCCCAATTCTGTGTGGCTTGGTGAGTTTGACCATGGTGGTGACGCAAGGTGCTGCTTTCCTTCAAATGAAAACTAAACATGAGCTACGCAGTCGAGCACAAAACATTACGTTGTGGGGTGCGGGTGCAACCATGATGTTGTTTATGTTCGGTGGTTTGTTTGCGGCATCGCAATCAGGTTACATCATCATCGGCGCGATGCTAAAAGATGGCATTTCAAACCCACTCAACAAACAAGTGGTGAGTATTGCAGGTGACTTATTGCATAACTTCAGCGAAATGCCACAACTTTGGCTGATTCCGTTCACTGCGGTAACCAGCTTACTCGTGTGCTTTTGGGCAACAGTCTCTCGCCGTGCTGGGGTGGCGTTTACTATGTCGAGCATTGCGATTGCTTGCATTATCTTAACCGCGGGCGTCACCTTGTTCCCGATGATCATGCCATCAAGCATCAACCCATCGCACAGCTTAACGCTATGGGATGCCACATCGAGTGAGAAAACGCTCGGAATTATCTCTATCGTAGCCATCATCGTTGTGCCTGTGATTCTGGGCTACACCGCATGGTGTTACTACAAAATGTTCGGACGTTTGGATAACAACTACATCCGCAGCAACAGCTCATCGCTCTATTAAGGAGGCAAGTATGTGGTACATGTGTTGGGTACTTGGCGTGTTACTCGCCTGCGCCTTTGGTGTCATCAATGGTTTATGGCTAGAGAACACAGGGCGCTTTGAAGAGGAAGAGTTCTAGCTTCTCACTTCAGAATGGAACATTCTCAATAACAAACGCCCTCAGTCACGAGGGCGTTTGTTCATCTCAATGAGTTTACTCTGGCGACAATCGATAGCGGCGCACTTCGTATTGATCTTGTTCTGAATAAAATGTATTGAGGAACTCGCCACCCGCTTTTTCGATCACGCGTCTTGATGCGATATTGTTCACGTCACAAGTGACGATTGCGCTGCCTTCAAGAACCTCAGCTTTCACCCAGTTCAACATAAATGTGGCGATGCCTTTGCCTTGAGCATCTGGCGCGGTTTCGTAACCAATGTGCCCAATCACATTTTCAAGGTAGTCGTTATTACCGTTACGAACTCGAATCGAACCAAGTATCATCCCCTCCTTGATACAAAAGTAAGTCGAAGACGGCGTCCAACCTTCCGGCAAACCTTGGCCTTTCGCGTATCCAATTCGTTTTTTCAGCAGCGCATCACTGTCGCGTTGGGCGGCGACGTACATTTCCATTCCCACCTGAGCACACTTTTCAACATACTGCTCAAACGCTTCAAAATGGCTGAGATTGGCTTTAGCTATTTCCATATCATTTCACTTATTTAGGCTTATTTCATATGCGCTTTAAATGACATAAAAAAATAAAGCTCAAAAGAAAAACATTACTTTTGAGCTTTACTAGAGTATCGATGCTCTTACATTTTTAAACTGTGTGCTTAGATTTCGCCAGATTTAATTTTCTGCTGAGCGTCACTAATAGTTTGCTCACCAAATAGAATTTGAATCATCGATTCAATACGCTTTGTATCGTCACCAAATTTGTCTAAATTACCATTGTTGGACGCTTTAAATTCAACGTGGCCGACTTTCTGATCATTCTTGTAAGCGTTAATTTTTGCATCAGCGATAAACGTTCTCAAATCCCAACTCCAACGTGAAACATAAGTTAACGTCAGTTCGTCTGTCTTAGGCGCTGTACCGTCACTTACAACAGTACATTTACGTGCTGTGTCTAAGCACCATTCTTGCAACGAATCCATGAACACTTCCCTTGTCGCATCATCTTTTACGATAGTGATTTCTTTGCTTTGATTCGACTGTGCAATAGGCTCAGCAGTGAATTTAGGAGCAGAACAACCTGCTAATACAACCGGAAGAGCCAGAACGAGTGCTTTTTTAAACATATTTTTTCTCTGTTTTTAAATGACAACCAATGACGCCAAATGAATAATCAGCATCGAATATTGGATTCTGGCAGTTTTAATTCAACACCTCAATAATCCTTCTCACAAAATCAACAGGATAAATAATTCATAACTCATTTATCTTCCTTGCACTTAGTGTTTAGTTTCTCACCAGACATTCATTTTGAAATACAACAAGAAACAGCTGATAAAGATCAAGCCACACCATGAAAAAAAGGTTATCGCCTTCTGTTCAGTCGTTGCTTCCTCAGGCTCTGGGTACAAAATGCCGTAAAGGCAGGCGATGGGGATCAGCTCGTAGGTTTTGCCAATGTATTGATGCCCCATTTCGAGAAATGGTGGAACGTACAAATACACCACAGCGTAAGTAATAAAATAAAGTATGCCGAGGATCCGGTTCAAGCCAATGACTTGCCCTTCTCGATAAAACCAAATTAACGCCGCTACCCCTGCAAGTATTGCGATGAGTAAAAACATCCGTTCTTCTACCCTTCTTTTTAATTTTCTTCCACACTATTGAAAGTGCTATATTTTTCAAATGGTTATATAGATAAACACGATAGAGATCAAACAGATTTATTTGGTCAACTTAGCTCGATAATTGATTAGCTTTCTTCCACTGCAAAGGGGTGATGCCATTCGCGCGTTTAAAGGCACGCACAAACTGAGTGGCATCAGCGTATCCCAAGTGCACAGCAATATCTCCAACCGCACTGTTTCTTTGAATCAAAACGCGTTTGGCAAAGGCAAAGTTGAGCGCCTCTTTTACCTCTCGAAAACTGGTGCCTTCTTGCTTCAAACTGCGCTGCACCGTGCGCTTTGAAATGCCTATTAACTCGCTAAACACTTCCAAAGACATATCAACTCGCCCTACATACGCTGATAAAGCTTTCTCAACATAGTACGTAAAAGGCTTGTCTTCCGCGCACACATTTATGCTATCGATCTCTTCTAAAGCGGGATACTCCAGCGCTAAATGTTCTTGACCAAGAAACTGCGGAATATCGTTTCTGATTTGGAGCTCAGTTAAGGGCTGGCCTTGCGGGTGAAGCAGATAGTAAGCGCTCGGCTCTTGCAGATTTGGGTACCAAGCTTTCATATACGCATGAAGATAAACCGTTAGAAACAGCTCGGCTTCTATTTGCTCAAAGGCACTAGCGTGAGCTTCTACACGAGTGACATGAGCTGTCGTTTCAACATTCAAGGCTCTTAGCCCTAAGCTCGTGATGACGTTTTCCGGCGTGGCTTGATTGAACTTCAAATTAATACTCGCGTGCTTCGCGATACGTTGTAATGAAGAGACAAACACCGTTGCACCCAAGTGCTGCCTCACCCCAGATAGCAACCGAGAAAAAGCATGGAAAGGAATGAACTCAGCCGTTGAAGTGTCTAGCGCAAATGGCATGTCTGCTTGCTCTTGCAGTTGCGCCAATGCTTTAGGCTCCAGAGCTAACTGACCAAGAAAATCATACACGATTGTTTTTCTAATCAATGGGATGGAATGACTCACACCTTCTCCTAGGTTCAACACGTCTCTTTTCATTACACGACTTCTGACGTTACTTGACTGGCTTTTCAAAAGATAGAACACGTGGCGCAAAATGCACATTTTCACATTCATAACTGACTAAGATAACCACATCGCTTGAGTGAAGTTAAGGCAAAAAATTTGAGCCATAGATCGTATTTCACATCAAGTTTCCGTTATCGCTTAGAGATTGGCAGCAAGAACGTGAGTTTTGACTAATATTCAATTAGTTGAATTAAACCGTTCACAACAAAAGCCATCTCTAAACGCTAGATGCCCCCATCAAAATAAACGGACTTACACTCACTATTGAGAGGTTACTATGATCAAGAAAATGTCATTGGCAGCAATCACTATCGCCGTATCAATGGGCTCCGCTTACGCCAGCGTAGAAAGCAAAACGTGGCCAGCTTCAGACAAAGCAAAAGCCTTTGTTCAAGACACCATTGTGATTGGCATGCTAGCAAGCCCTTATGGTGCTGGTTGGACAGACGATCAACAACTTCTCGATTACTTCCAGTTAGCACGCGACAACGGCATTACTGGTCATGAATATACGATTACTGCGGCTGACCATAACTTTGATGACTTCATTTTCCACCACCACAAACACCGTGCAGCCATGGCGAAAGAACCAGACAACTTTATTGTTGCCCATTCCAACCAAGACATTGAGAAAGCGCACGTAGAAGGCAAAACCGCCGTTCTTTGGAATAGCCAAACTGCCACCATTTTGGAAGAAGACGTGACTCGTATAGCGCTGCTTAAAGACATGGGTTTGAAAAGCATGATCTTAGCGTACAACGATATTTTTCGTACCGGTTCAGGTCAATTAGCGGCCTATAATGGTCGCGATATTGGCTTAACACCTTGGGGCCAATCAGTGATCGATGAGATGGTGAAATACCGCGTAATTCTCGACTTGAGCCATACAGGTTCCAAGACCGCCAATGATGCGATGGATTACATGGAAAAGAATCATGCTGGAACGCCATTTATCTACTCTCACTCAGTCCCAGCGGGTTTGTATAAGAGTGAACCCGATGCAACACCAAAAGGCTGTTATCGTGCAATCCCTGATGATGAGGCAATTCGTGCAGCGAAGTCAGGCGGTTACGTATCACCAACCTTTACCGAGTGGATGATGGATGGTGTATGGCCAGAAGACATCTCGCCAAAACAAGCAGCAGATATGATCGATTACTATGTGAAATTAGTCGGCGTTGACCATGTTGGTATCGCAACCGATGACATGTTCTCAACAAAAGGCGTGGTCGATTTTGCGATGAAAAACGCCAAGATGTATGACGATGGCGGCTACATGATTGACGCCTTCAACAAGGGCGCAACAGGCAACGGCGAACTATCCAAGATCTTAGCCGCAATTACTGATGACTTATGGGCACGAGGCTACAGCAACGAAGACTTGGCGAAGATTTACGGCGGCAATAAGATGCGAGTATACGCTCAAGTTTCCGAAGGCGTCGACCCAAAAGCGTTCCAAGAGCAGTATTCAAAACGCTTAGAAATGCTAACAAAAATGCGCCACGAGCATATGGGTAAATAAACTCAGACCAAAACGCAAAAAGGCACCAATCGGTGCCTTTTGTTTTAGTTAGTCAGTGTACTTACAGTTCGTGTTCAGTACGTGCGATGATGTCGTCTTGCGCATCTGGTGATAGCGCGGTGAAGAAGGCTGAGTAACCTGCGACTCGCACAACAAGATCACGATATTGCTCTGGGTTCTTCTTCGCGGCTAGCAAGGTCTCGCGAGAGACGATGTTGTACTGAACGTGCCAACCTTTGTGGTGGTTGAAGAAGGTACGAATCAACATAGAAAGCTTGAGTTTATCCCCTTCAGACTCAACCGCTGCTGGGCTTAACTTCTGGTTAAGCAGCACGCCACCAAGGATCTTATTCGCTTGGATCTTACCGACCGAGTTGTATACCGCTGTTGGACCTAAACGGTCTGAGCCAGATGACGGGCTTGCACCTTCTGCCAATGGTGTTTTCGCTTTACGACCATCTGGCGTTGCCATGGTTGAAGCACCGAATGGGACGTTTGCCGAGATACTTGATGTACCTGCGTAGTAACCGCCGCCAATTGGACCACGCCCATGACGCGTATTAACGAACTGCTCTAGCTCATCAATGTACACTTGGTACGCGTCTGCGAGCAGTTGGTCTACCGCGTCATCATCGTTACCGTATTTTGGTGCAAAGTTGATAAGACGTTGGCGAAGCTGTTCGTTCTCCATGCCGTCGAAATCTTCTGCCAATGCTTTTGCCAGCTCTGGCTGAGTGATTTGCGCGTCATCGAAAACAAGGTGCTTGATGGCGGCTAGGCTGTTACCCAAGTTTGCGATACCGACTTGCAAACCAGATACCCAATCGTATTTCGCGCCACCTTCTTTCACGGTTTTACCGCGAGCCAAACAGTCATCCACCAGCGTTGAACAGAAAATGTCTTGAGCTTGCTGTTCAAGTACGCTGTCGACTACAGTATCAATCTCAATCGATTTACGGGTGTAGTAGCGGATTTGCTCTGCCCAAGAAGCGGTCACTTGCTCAAAGTTCTCAAAGTTGCCTTTTGCTAATGACTTATCGTGTGGCAAGAAAGCTTTACCCGTTGTTGCATCCACACCTTCGTTCAATGAAGCTAGCAAGATACGAGCGAAGTTAATGAAGCTCATGCCCGTACAACGGTAACCCCATTTGCCCGGAACTGCGGTCTCGATACAGCCGATAGATGCGTAGTTGTAAGCGTCTTCTTTCTCTACACCAAGCTTGATGAATTCAGGAATAACAATCTCATCGTTGTTGAACGCTGGCATACCGAAGCCGCATTTAATCACTTCAATACAGCCCATTAAGAACTCTTGGTTTAAACCTTCATGGTAACGCACACTCAAGTTAGGTTGCGTCGAACGTAACTGACCACACGATTCCAGAATCGCCCAAGAAAGTGGATTCACTGCTTCTTCAGGCTCACCCTTTTCATTCAACTTCTGACCGCCGATACACACGTTTTGATACAGCGGAGAACCTGCCGATGCTTTTGAGTGTGCACCAGAGCGAATCTTGTTTACTTCAAGCAACTTCAACCAGCAGCTTTGTAAAAGCTCTAGTGCGAAGTCTTTCTCAATCGTGCCGTTTTCGATATCGCGAACATAAAATTCGTTGAGGAACTGGTCCATACGACCGAAAGAAACCGAGTGACCGTTCGATTCGATTTGTAACATCAACTGAACGAAGTAGCTCAATTGCAGTGCTTGCCAGAAGTTTTCTGGTGCGTGGCTTGCTACATGACGACAGTTTGCCGCAATGCTTTCTAACTCAGCTTTGCGTAGCGGACGCGTCTCTTCTAGCGCCATTTTTGCCGCCAATTCAGCGTAGCTCACCATGTGGTCTTGAATGGCAAGCAGTACAATTTCGACCGATTTGTAGAACTGCTCTTTCTTCAAGCCTTCAAAGGTCGAAACATCATTGTTAGCACGGTGCTGACGAACATCCTCTAGCAAACCGTTCATGCCTAGCTTCAAGATTTTCTCGTTATCCACGGCAAGGTGCGCGTCACCCGAAGTCATGTTGCCTTCAGCTTTAATGATGGTGCTGGCTAAGATTTCTTGCTGCTCATCAGTGAACAAGCCATAACAACGGTCTTGTACGGTTTTACCGCGCCAGTACGGTGTGATGCTGTGGATGCTTTGCTTATCTTCTTCAGTGACCGCAAAGCCTGCACCAGGACGGTCAGCTAGCTCATCAATTTCCGCTTCAATCCAACGCACTGTGTATTCTGGGAAAATAGGCGCAGCGCGTACTTTGCTCGCTTGGTTACCGACGATTAGCTCATCGTGTTTAATCCAAATCGTACGAGTGCGTAAGTGCTCTTGCAGTGCGAGCGCACGTTGGACAATCACAGGTTTGTCTTCGTTTGCTTGATAAGCACGAGTGTATGCCTCTGCACGCTCTGTACAGACAGGTGGCGTTACGATATTTACCAGTGCCGATTTGTGCGCTTTGATACGCTCAGGAAGGTAATTCAGGTCCATAGTTAACCTCTTACAATCACGTTAAGTTGGGTGTTTTCGCTTGCGTATTGCATGGCGCTTTCTAGCAGTTCTGGTTTGTTTAGTGGCTTGTCAGAACACTCGTAAGGCATATCGAGCAAACGGTATTTATTGATGCCGAGCGTGTGGTACGGCAGCAAGTGAAGTTCTTGGCAGCTTTCTAGTGAAGCCGCAAAATCGATGATGTCTTTCAACTCTTCGATGGTGTCATTGAACCCCGGCACCACGGGAACGCGAATCACAATGCGTTTCGCGATAGGTGCCAGTTTTCGGAAATTGTCTTTGATACGTTTCAGTGAACCTTTCGCCCAACTAAGAAATTTTTCTTCGTCGGTGTGTTTTAAATCCGCCAACCAGCAATCAATATGCGGCGCGGCTTTTTCGACATTCTTCCAAGGCACATGCATGCACGATTCAATGGCGGTAGAGACTTGGTTGTCATGCAGACGCTGCGCGAGTTCTGCCACCAAATCTGCTTGCATGAGTGGCTCACCACCGGAGAAGGTCACGCCACCTTGGCTTTGGTCGTAGAAAGGTTTGTCTTTCATTAAGGTGTCAAACAGCATGTCTGATTTCGCTTCTTCACCACATACAGTCAGTGCTTGCGTAGGACAGACGTCTCGCAGCGCGATCAGTTGGTCTTCTTTGATGGCTTTGCGATTAATGATGATCTGGTTGTCGATACGTTGAATACCATCGCTCACCATTTCACTACCCGCTGTGGTTAGAGTTGTGGCTTGATAAGCAGAAACGCACAGCTGGCAATCTTCCATGCAGCTTCGCTGATCAAACAACAGTGAATGCTTTTCGCTGCGGCTTTCTGGATTTTGACACCAAGGGCAAGACAAGCTGCATCCTTTAAGAAAAAGAATGGAACGAATGCCATCACCATCATGGGTAGAGAATCGTTGAATATTGAAATACATCTCTGCTTGCCTCTTGGTCTGTGCTACCGCTGTGTACTTAATCCGTTTCTTTTGCTCGTTGAGTCTTATGAACGGCTTTTCTTTGTTCGAACTGAAAGCTTCATTTGAGCGTTTACAAGTTTCACTCAACTTTCATTTAATGAAATTATTATAGTTTCAAATGAAATTTCAATTGATCAAAGTCAAGATCTCGTTCGATTGTCAGATCTATAGTGATCCCATCATCAAAACGAAGATTTTGTTTAAGGTAGAAACCATGATTGAACTTTATTTAGATACTGCTGATGTGGCAGAAGTAAAACGCTTTAACCAGTGCCTACCGCTAAAAGGCGTGACGACAAACCCAAGCATTTTGGCGAAGTCAAAACAGGGGCTGAATGAAACCCTAGCAGGCATGCAAGAAGCACTTGGCGGTACACCTCGCTTTCACGCTCAAGTCGTGAGTTCAACCGTCGAAGGTATGCTGGCAGAAGCGCGCCAACTGAATGAATTGCCTTACGATATGGTGGTAAAAGTGCCAGCAACAGAAACCGGCTTAGCAGCAATTAAGCTAATGAAAAAAGAGGGAATTCAGGTTCTTGCTACCGCTATCTATTCAGCTCAACAAGGCTTCCTTGCAGCACTGTGCGGTGCAACCTACCTAGCACCTTACGTAAACCGCATTGATGCGATGAACGGCAACGGTGTTGAAGTGGTCGCGGATCTTCAATTACTGCTCGACCAAAACCAATTACCAGCGAAGATTTTGGCAGCCAGCTTCAAGAACACTCAACAAGCGATGGAGGTGATGAAACTGGGTATCGAAGCCATTACATTACCAACTGATGTGGCGGCACAAATGTTTGCTCACCCAGCAGTAAAACCTGCGGTTGAACAGTTCGATAAAGACTGGAAAGAGACGTTCGGCGATAAACTTTCATTTGAAAGCTAATTAAAAGTAAGAACTCAATATCTTAGTCAATAGTAAGGGAATCTTAACTCACCCTGTGCGCCGGTGAGTTTGAGATTCCCTTTTGATTTCATATAAAGAGGTGAGGTTTACAGCAGTTCTCTATTGGTCAGTGACCAAAGGTACACGCGCTTGAGTAAACTGATTTTGATCCTTTTACGAATACCTCGTTTGGAATGGCGGAGTCGGTTTGGTAGCGCAATGGCTTTCATCTCGTTTTTCATTTCTTTTCCATCCACCAGCACAGTAGACCTCCGATGCAGTAAGCCAGTAGATCTTTCCAATCAAATGTGGCGCCCAAAATTACAGCCAGAGGCGATGAAGATTCGATACCAAGCCAAACCGCGACCTGTAACAATTGCCCTAACTCAACAGCAAACGCAATCAACACCACCAGTGAAACCAGCCAGTTAACAGGCATGGAAAACATACTTGCAAGAAAGTAGTAGAGCCAAACCACAACCAGAACATCACCAAATGTCGGACGAATAAAGCTGTCTCGAACATAGAGTGCGATAACGACCAATGCGATAAAACACACCAAACTTTTCAGTCCATTTTTTACCGAAAATCGCAGGTGGATAGCGCACGTTTCTTCCACCATATTGCTTGGCTGCCCAGTGAGAATTGCTCGTTTAAACATCTTCATGATTCGCCTTTGCGCTTTCTTCCGCTTTCTTGTTTCGTGCGTACCAGTCGACGTTGCGTGTAATGACCATAGTGAAGCTCAAAATCGCGAAACACAGTAATGTCCCCATGACCAATGCGTAGCTCTCTGCTTGTAGCAAGCCAAACAGCAATCCGTAGAGAGTGAGCAAACACGCTCCGAATATCGCGCCGTGTTTGGTGTTGCTCAACATACCGCTCACGTACACACTTAAAAGCCCCGTCGATGCGACTGCTGACACCACATATGCCCAGTTGAAGCCGAGGTGTTCACTCATCGAAATCAGCAATAGATAAAAAAGCGCTAAAGCCAGACCAATAAAGCCGTATTGCACTGGGTGAACCGGACGCGCTTGGAACAGCTCCAGTAAGAAGAAACTCGCAAATACTAATGTGATAACCAACAGTGAATAGTTCACAGCCCGGTGAGATTTCAAATAGTGGTCCACGGGATCAATCAAATCTACGCCCATTTGTCGCTGTTCAAGCTCATGACACGCGTGATTCGATGACAAACAGCTTTGGAACAGTTGCGCGATATTGGTAGAGAAGTTGTTGCTCGCCCATTGTGCTTTAAATCCATCTTCAGATACTTCTGATGACACCGGTAAGTAATCACCGATAAAGCTTGGATGTGCCCAAGTTGAAGAGAGTTCAACCGTTGTTTGACTGCCGATTGGTGTGACTTGAAGCTGTCCCATCCCTTGCAGTAAGAAGTTAAGATCGAATGCCAAAGGTTGCTCTGCGTTTAGGTCTGCGAGTGTCATAGCACTGTGGAAGCCTTGTGGTAACTGATCTAACCCCGTTCCCGGTGCGACTTCGATTTCAGAGCTCGCCATGGTCATGTCATCCAAACGAATCAATCCACGGCTGTCTTCAATGCCAACGACTAGGCTCATATTTTCAATATCAAGCCCCTGCAACGCCGCGAGATCGTCTGCATCAAAAGTGCCTTTCAGTGCCACTTGTGCTTTGTATAAACGCGCACGGTAAATGCCTCGGTACTTTTCAAAACTGTCCAGATTCGCGCTCATATCAAAAGTGCTAGGTAGGAGGAATTTACGACGCTCTTTAATCTGTACTTTGTCATCTCGGTAACTGGTTTCGGTGTAGTTAACCATGATGAATGGACCAATGATGCGCTGTTCACCGCTGCTGCTGCGTGCGATGTCGTTTCTGACTTCATCTTGGCGATATGAGCGTTCTGAGATCAGCCCTGTGACCATTGAAAGCGGGATTTGCAGTAAGACAAACAAAAACAGCACGAAGGCGAACTTCGTGCCGAGTTGGTTATTGAGGATCTTTTTCATGTTTCATTCTCCATTTGCTGATGGGAGTAATCTAAATCAGCAATTTGGAGAACGAATGGAGCTAATGTGGAGTTTCTATGGAGTTGGTAAAATCAAGGTCACTTTCACACCAGAATCGACGTTTTCTACTTGCAACTTACCCTTGTGCAGCTTGATCACTTGCTCAACAAAATTCAGCCCAAGCCCAGTGCTTTTAACACCATTTTCCCGAGCGAGCGAGTAGAAGCGTTCCGTCAAACGAGGCATCGCGTAGTCGGGAATGTGAGGACCTGAATTGAAAATCGACAGGCACACTTTCTCTTTCGTAACCTCCGATTTCCATTCAATGCGTCCCTCTGAATCAGCAAAATCCAGCGCATTGTCCATCAAGTTAAAAACAGCTTGTTTCAGTAAGAAGGCATCACCAAGCACGCCGAGATGGTCATCAATTTGGACGTTGGCAATCACCGACTTAGCACTCAAGCGCGCATCCGCCGATTCAACCACTTCATTGACCATTTGTTTTAGCGAGACAGCTTCGACTTGTTCTAACTCGGGGCGCTTTTCAAGACGAGCAAGTTCTAACAACTTATCAATCAATGATTGCATGCGATCGCTTTCTCGCTCAATGTTACCAGCAAAGCGCGCGACCTTTTCTTCAGGCAACGGCATTTGCAATATTTCACTCGCGCCTTTAATCGCTGATAACGGGCTTTTCAGCTCATGAGTCAGCGTCTGTACGTACTCTTCCACATATTGTTTACCATCGAGCTGATTGCGCATTTTCTCCAATGCGTCGCTTAACGTACCGTACTCATAAAAGATACGAAATGTCGGCTTAGAGACCTTTTCGCCCTCACCCATTTTGGTCGCGTAGTCTTCTAGCTTGTTCAATGCCGAGTGAATTCGCCAAGCAAACAATGCCCCTGCCAATAGCACTAAACCACTCATCCACACCATCCAAAACAATACATTGCGTTTAGAAAGATCGATGAAAGGTTGTACTGAGCGATTGGATTTTGCCACCGTCACGCTGCCAATGATTTCGCCTTTGTGGTAAATGGGCGCAGCAACGTGCATAACGGTTGAGAGCGGATCTTTCGGGTCTTCGATGGTACTGCGCGCGCCGTATTGACCACGCAACGTGAGATAAACATCGTTCCATTGCGAATAGTCTTTGCCAACGTCTTGCTGCCAAGAATCCGCAATCACAATGCCTTGTTTGTCGGTGATGTAAATTCGATGGTTAATCGCTTTTTTGCCAATTTCCCAAATGCGCGCTTGAGGTTCTCGCTGCCCATAAGCCGCTAATAGTTTGGAGAAGCGACTCTCAGGCAACTTTCCGTTTGCAACATCTTCTTCTGCCAATACCGCAAGCAAGTTCGCCATATCCACCAGCGTTTCTTCGGTAGTTTGGCGTACGGTTGGCTTAAGTTCTTGAACAACCGTTTTGCTCACCATATAAGCCGTCATCCCGACTAAGATGAAGTAGAGAAAAAACAGTCTGAGTCCAAGTGGGATCTTCGGCCAGCGATTCATCATTCACCTTTAATGCAGTAAAAGTAACCAAAGCCACGCTTGGTACAGATGCGTTCAGACATCTCAAACGGCTTCAACTTATGGCGAATAGCTTTGATGTGGGTATCGATATTGCGCTCGTACGCAGCTTCCGGCGCCATGTCAGCAGCGACCATGAGCTGCTCTCGGCTCAATACATTGGAAGAGACAGAAATCAGTTTATCGAGGATCTTGAACTCCACCGCAGTTAACCCAAGCATTTGCCCGCCAACACCATAATCGAAGTTCTGCGCAACTAAATCCTGGTTCAAATGAAGTTGTTCTGGAACAGCTGCAGGCTCCGGTTTGTGCTCCATCATTGGCGCTTTAGCTTTGATTCGAAGTTTAATGCGAGCCAACATTTCACGCGGACTAAATGGCTTCGTCACGTAATCATCCGCGCCAATCTCCAAGCCTACCACTCGGTCAATTTCATCGCTTCTTGCGGTGAGAAAGATAATGGGAATATCAGAAAACTCACGGATGGTTTTGCACAATTCAAAACCATTGCCATCCGGTAAGCCTACGTCTAACACAAGTAACGCGGCAGAGTTATGCTGCAAAAAGGCTAAGCCCTCTCCTGCCGTTGCAAACCACTCTGCGTGGTAGCCATCCATCTCTAATACATGAATCAGGTTCTCTGCGATGGCAGATTCATCCTCAATAATGACGACGGTTGATTGGTCGCTCAATGTTCTAACCTCACTGACGATACTTGTTTAGATGCACATCTTATTCACTTACTTTGGCGCAAAGGCTATCGGATTGATACCACAAAGGCAAAATCCGTGAATAATATTAATCAAACACCCTCTCATTCAGCGTGGTGAACTTATCACTCACACTGATGAGTCACTACAATTGTGAATACAATGATTTCAACCATTGATATGAACAGTGTTCATTTTACACTCGAGTTATCAATTCGATTTTGTTTAAAGGACAGTAACTGATGAAAAGAGCGCTAATCCCCCTAGCTTTACTCACTTTGCTCTCTGGTTGCGCCAGCATGTCTCCGGATGAGTGCAAGACGGCGAACTGGTACAAGGTAGGTTATCAAGATGGCCGAGACGGCAACGATCCAAACGTTATCAATAGCTATACCGAAGACTGTGGTGAAGCGGGTGTGACACCAGACCGAGCGAAATGGAAAGAAGGCTTTGATAAAGGCACGATTCTTTACTGTTCACCAGACAATGGCTATACCGTCGGTATTGAAGGTAAAGAATATTATGGTGTGTGTAGCAATAAACAGTTCATTGAAAACTATCAGTTAGGCCATCAAGAGTACCAACGCCAACAGCGTATCCAAGAGATCGATAATGAAATTTCTATCATCGATAATCAACTGGATAACAACCCAGATAAAGACAACGCTAAACGCTTAAAAGAGAAGAGAAAGCGATTGGCTGACGAACGTTCAAACCTCTTGTCGCCAACCATCAATTTCAATTTGAACTTCTAATTTCAACTCACTATCAATCAATGACCCTAGCTCAATTCTAGGGTCATAAACTGGCTATTTGGATCGAGTTCGTAGTCACCAAACGGATCGCAATACACAAAGCCATGCTTTTCATACAACAGGCGCGCAGGTTTAAAAAATTCCATCGAGCCAGTTTCTAAACTTAAGCGCTGCAAACCTTTTTGCTTCGCTTGCTCAATTACATGAATCAATAATTGAGACGCCACACCTTGGTTTCTTGCCGCTGGCGTGGTGCGCATGGATTTAAGCTCAGCATGTTGATCATCCAGCTCTTTAATCGCTGCACACCCAAGCAGTTGCTCACCCTTCCATCCGGTCCAAAATGTCACTTCTGGCGCTTTGAGCTTATCTAAATCTAACGCATGCACACTCTCTGGTGGCGACGTGGCGTACATGTCTTGCAAATGTTCTTTTAGCAATGCAATGACTGCTGTTCTTTCTAAATTGTCGACTTCTATCTTCACGACTCTTCCTTGATAACCAATGGCCTTTCTGGAATTTATGTGAAAACAGCCACATAAACAACTGTCTTCAACATCAAAGATATCAAGAGTCATCGTAATCAAAAATCTGTGTCTACACTCTTAAAGTCATTTCCCCACCTAACTGATCATTGAGGACATACTATGGATTTCTTGATTGAGGATATTCTGGCGCGCGAAATTTTGGATTCACGCGGAAATCCGACTGTGGAAGTCGAAGTCACACTTGGCTGTGGCATTGCAGCAAGAGCATCGGTGCCCTCGGGTGCCAGTACTGGTTCACGAGAAGCGGTTGAACTGCGAGATGGTGACGACACCCGCTTTGGTGGCAAAGGTGTGCTCAATGCCGTTCAACTGATCAACACCGAAGTGCTTGAAGCCATTGTTGGTTTGGACTCGCGCGATCAAGCGTTAATTGACCGCATTATGATCGAGTTAGATGGCACCGAAAACAAATCCCGTCTCGGCGCGAATGGCATTCTTGGTGTCTCCCTCGCCGTTGCCCGCGCAGCCGCACTAACCGCTGACGTACCTCTATATCAGTATCTTGGCGGTGTGGGCGCTAACCTATTACCTGTGCCTTGTATGAACATCCTCAACGGCGGTGTGCATGCTCGCTGGCAAGGTCCGGATTTTCAGGAATACATGATTGCGCCATACGGTGCTGAAAACTTCAGACAAGCCGTGCAATGGGGCAGCGAGGTGTATCATGCATTGCGCCAAGTTCTGTTGGAGTCTAATCACTCGGTTGGCGTCGGTGATGAAGGTGGCTTTGCGCCAGCTGTGAAGTCCAACCGCGAGCCATTAGAGTTGATTGTCAAAGGCATTGAGAGAGCTGGATTAAAACCTGGAGTCGATGTCGGTATCTGTATGGACCCAGCCTCTAGTGAGTTCTATGAGAATGGTAAATACAAGCTACGCTCAGAGAACCGTGAACTGACCTCTGCAGAGATGATTGAATACTACGAGAAGTTGGTAGAAGACTTCCCTGTGGTTCTTCTCGAAGATGGACTTGCTGAAGACGACTGGGATAACTGGCCGCTATTGAATGAGAAGCTTGGCGGTAAGATCGAAATCGTTGGTGATGATCTTCTGGTTACTAACACCAAATACATCCAAAAAGCGATCGACATGAATGCTGCTAACTCAGCATTGATCAAACTGAATCAGATTGGCTCGCTAACCGAGACCATTGAAGCGATTCAAATGTGTCATCACGCTGCATGGGGCGCGTTTGTTTCTCACCGTTCGGGTGAAACCACAGACAGCTTTATTGCCGATATGACCGTTGCACTTCGCACTGGTCATCTTAAAACAGGTGCGCCATGTCGCGGTGAACGTGTCGAAAAATACAATCAGCTAATGCGCATTGAAGACGAGTTGGGCTCAATGGCGGTGTTCGCTGGTCGCAAAGCCTTCGTTCGCTAACAGCTCAATACATCTAAAAGAAAGCCGCTCTGTGTAGAACTGGGCGGCTTTTGGTTTTTTAGCACAATGACTACAAGGCTTGTCGCATAATGTGCTGAGGCCCAACCGGACCACCATGATACAACTCATTAGTATCTTCAAAACCTGCTTTCAAATAGCACTGATAAGCCGGTACATTGCGGCAATTAACCGTCAAATAGAGAAAATCAAAGCTCGGAAAATGCAATTTCGCATAATCAGCAAATTGGCTGATGGCTCGCTTGGCAATGCCTTTGCCTTGATGACGATGATCCAACAATAACCAACGCACGCCTAAGCTCTTTTCCGGACAGAAGTCGCAATTCTCACTGTATCCGGCATCAAAGACAAAAAAGCCGACCACTTGATCATCCAATAAGATCAAATGCGCTAGCTCTGTCGGTTTAAGACTTCCCAATAACTCTGGAATGTTCGCTACTGTGTATTGGACTTGATCCTCTAAGACTTGCAGCTCAAGGGTTTGCTCATGACGGCATGGCGTGTACTTTTCAATGGTAATCATAGTCATCCTTGCTGTTTTTATACCCATTTCATACAGGGTATGTCGTAAATGGAAAAACCTGCTGTCGTATTTCCCACTCGCAGGCAAACGTTTAGCACACTATTATCCTCATCAACTGTTAGTGAGGTTGTCATGTTTCGTTTTCTGCTTTGTAGTTTCTCTCTTGTTTTACTCTATCCTACCGCCATTGATCTTTATCTTGTTGGGTTGCCTCAAATTGCCGCGGATTTAAACGCCAGTGAATCACAATTACACATCGCGTTTTCTATTTACCTTGCTGGTATGGCAACCACCATGCTGTTTGCAGGAAAAATCGCCGACTCCGTTGGGCGTAAACCGGTGGCAATGGTAGGTGCAGCCATTTTTATTGCAGCATCATTACTTGGCGGAATGGCAGAACAATCCAATACATTTTTAATCGCACGTTTTGCCCAAGGTATTGGGGCTGGCTCTTGCTATGTGGTTGCTTTTGCTATTTTGCGCGACACATTGGATGACAAACGCCGCGCTAAGGTGCTATCTATGCTTAACGGCATTACCTGCATTATTCCTGTTATCGCCCCTGTTGTTGGCCATCTCATTATGCTCAAATTCCCTTGGCCGAGCCTGTTCACCACAATGGCAGGCATGGGTGTGGTGGTTTGTTTGCTTTCGATCTTGGTGCTGAAAGAATCAAAGCCTAGTGCATCGCCACAACAAGACACCGCTTCAACTTCTACCCAAGAAACGTTCGCGGAGCGCTTTTTCATCAGCCGACTCATCGTTACGGCCATCGGCGTGACCACCATTCTTACCTACGTGAATGTCTCTCCAATGCTGGTGATGGGCGAACTTGGTTTTGATCGTGGTGGCTATTCTTCTGTCATGGCAGGCACTGCATTAGTCAGTATGATCACTTCTTTCTCTGCGCCATTGGCTTTGTCTTACTTTAAGCAACGTACTCTGATGCTGACTTCGCAAACCTTGCTTGTCAGTGCAGCGATGGTGATTGGTTTTGCTCATCTAAACCAATGGGGAATCCCATTTTACTTATTCGGATTTGGGCTGATTTGCGCTGGCTTCTCGATTGGCTTTGGCGTGGCCATGAGTCAAGCGCTCAACCCTTTCTCTCTGCGTGCTGGTGTAGCAAGCTCACTGTTGGGCATCGCTCAAGTGTGTTGCTCTGCCCTCTACATCTGGTTTATGGGGTTCATTGGCGTTAATGCGCTGAATATGCTGGTGTTTGTGTTAGCTATAGGTGGCGCAATCAGCTTGGCTCTAATACTATTTATTCCTAAGCCTGCTCATGAAAGCCACTATGAAGAAATCACTAGCCCGTCTTGATCTCAACTTGTTGTTCACTCTGCAATTGCTGCTGCAAGAGCAGAGTGTTTCCAAAGCGTCGAAGAAATTGAACGTCACGCCATCAACGGTAAGTAAATCGCTCAATAAGCTTCGTGACTGGTTTGATGATCCTCTGTTTGTGAAAACACCAAAAGGATTAGCACCGACTCCATTAGCGCAAAGCATGGAGCAAGATCTGGCGGAGTGGCTACAAATTGGTAGCCAAATTGCAGAGAAGCGCAGCGATATAGCCCCCAAAGGCGTGCGCTTTGATCTGACCATTGAGTCACCTTTAGTGCTGACGATTCTTGATGATCTTCTTGTTGCAATCCACCAGCGCTACCCAGATGCGAAAGTCAAAACCAGTAACTGGGATTACGATTCACTCGACGCAATTGTGCGTGGAGAGGCAGACATCGGTTTTACCGGCAGAGAGAGCCATCCCCGCTCAAAAGAGTCACTCGACCTGCTTCCCTACTTTCTTGATTTCGAAGTGCTGTTCTCAGATTTACCTATGGTGTACCTACACAAAGATCACCCCGCTTTGGAGCAGGAATGGAACCTTGAGACCTTTTTGAGTTACCAACACATCAATATTGTTTGGGAAAAGAGTGAGACGTGGGCACTGGATGAAGTATTGAGTGAACTTGGCTTACAGCGCTCCATTGGCTTAACCATGTCGAGCTTCGAACAGTCTCTATTTATGGCCGCGCAACCACACCACAATATGCTGACCACAGCACCGCAATACTGCGAGAGTTATACCAAGAAGCTGCATCCAGATTTGGTGTGCTTACCCATTCCTTTGGAGCAACCACAACAAGAAAAATTGCTGATCCCGTTCACCATGATTTGGCACAAACGTAATGCGTACAATCCCAAACTGGTGTGGTTACGAAATACCATTAAGTCACTTTATGGTTGTTCCAGTGACATCGATTAATGGCAAAAGGGGCGATGTTCTCGCCCCTTTTTCTTCTAATGGTGTGATTAGCTAAAAAACTCGATGATCTGCTCAACAGCTTGATCAACATATTCATCTTCGTCATAGAGCCCAATGTGATTCGCACCTTCAATTCGAATCAGCTGTTTAGGCTGCAAAGCTGCATCAAACATTTGCTCGCTTTCGTATGCGGAATCCGCTTCTGTACCGACAATCATCAGTAGTGGTGTCGGCGTCAAGTTTGCAGCAATATCCAAAGCTGAAAAGTTAGCCAACGTTTCATAAGACCAAGGCAAAAACTTGCTCTCGTATAAGCCTTTTGCTCCGCGCTCTGTCATGTAGTACTGGTAGAACTCTCGGAACAGACGTGGCATTTCCTCACTGTCTTCAGTTGGTGCATGAGGCAGAAAATCAATCTGCCCAGTAGCCAGATAACGTTCTCTCGCTTCATTACCTTTAAGCAGTAAATCTAACAAACCCTCTCGACCAATGACGTTGTGATAAAAGCCTCGGTGGTCAAAGTAAGCACTCACGGTCGCAAGTGATTTTACGCGTCGATCTGTCGCAACGGCATGAGCTAAATACCCACCGCCAGAACAAACACCTAACCCATAGATTTGCTCACTGTTTACGTATGCTAAGGAACGTAAATATGTCACCCCGTTGCGGCAATCTTCCGCTTTATTGTATGGGTTCTCATGAAATCTTGGCGCACCTTCACTCGCGCCAAAACTGGCATGGTCAAACGTTAATACCACAAATCCCTTGGCAGCAATTTTCTCGGCGTAGATTCTTACCGTCTGCTCTTTCACACCCGCCTGTGGCGCAGCAATCAAAACCGCTGGTAAAGGGTTTTCCACTACGGATGGACGATGAATTTCCGCTGCAAGTCGGTTGCCATTGCTGAAAAATGAAGCCTCATACCTTGTTACTGTCACTCGATTCACTCTCTATGTTTAACGGTTTTTAGACGATAAAGACGAGCATTCACAAACATTTGCACTCTGCTCCTCTCTTTTAAACAAGTATAAGGAGCGCTATTATTCGGATATATATGGCCATTATGAAAACACTGTTAGGTTTATATGAACAATCTATCTTGGCGCGGTATTCGAGCGTTTATTTATGTAGCGGAATGTGGAAGCTTCACCTCCGCAGCCGAAACGATGGGCGCATCAAAGGCAAACGTAAGTCAGCTCGTGAGTGAATTAGAGTCCTCGCTAGGTGTTCAGTTACTCTATAGAACCACACGTCAGCTCCGCCTTACTGAGATTGGCGATGGTTACTTTCGTAAATGTAAAGAAGCGATGCTCCAACTGGATTCCGCCGCAGAATGGGCACAGCAAGCCACCAGCGAAATTAAGGGTCGGATTCACATGAATTGTGTTGGAGGTCCGATTGGTGAAGAGCTTATTGCACCATTGGTGATGAGTTTTCAAGCCGCCTACCCGAACGTTGAAGTAGAGCTCGATTTCTCAAAACATCGCGTCGATCTGATTGAAGATAGCTACGACTTGGTGCTACGTGTTGGTGAGATGCCAGACTCGACTCTCATTGCGCGCCGTCTCACCATACTTCGCACACACTATGTCGCAAGCCCGGATTTTCTCGAACGGCACCCGAAGCTCCTCGTCCCAGAAGATCTTAAAGCCTTGCCTTTGATTCATGGCAGTGTTGATCATTGGATCATGAAGAATCATAAAGAACAGCGCATTATCAACGTAGGGCAAGGTATTAAAGCGGCTACTGGCAGAACCATGCGCCACGCGGCGATTTCTGGGCTAGGGGTAACGCGACTAACCGATGTGTACTGCCATGCTGATTTAACATCAGGGAGACTTATCGAAGTGCTCCCTGAATGGTCAGAAAAAACCTTACTTTCGCTCGTCTGTCCGCCAGTCAAATATCAACTGCCAAGAGTCAAAATGCTTATGGACTGGATAAGTGACCGATTTGAAGAGCACTATAAACAGTTCAAGATTGAGGGTGAGCATTCCAGCTAAGCTCGGTTTCAATCACTCCGCGCTCACAACCTTTTTCTCAGCAAGAGCCATGGCAATATTGGCTTTGCTGTATGCACTTTCATTGATGAAGTGCGGATAGATATCTTGTTTACCTTCCCAGAAAATGTCGTAACCAAAGAAAGTCGCGAGTAGTGGTTCGCCCGGTTTAACTACCTCGAAGTCTCGTCCACAGATCATAGGGTGAACTGTCGCGACACGCATACCATCTTGGCCGAGAGGAATCATGACCTCTTCGGTGTAAAAATAAGCGTCATAGTCACTCAGTTCGCCAACTTCTCCAAGGTTATGCACTTCAACGTAGTCCAGAACCATGGTCAACATTTTCTTCATCAGCTCCAAGGTTTCATATTTCAACGAACCATGGGCTTGAGCACCAACTTCAATCATCACACCATACTTCCCTGTGGTGCATAAATAAGGTTGGTCGTCCCACTCTTTTCTGTCTTCAAACAGGATATTCGCTTCTGGCATTCGCTGCTTCACATACGCCCCCATCTTTCGATAAAACGCGTTGTTCGACACCAAGATCAGGGTTGCGCCCATATTACTAGTAGTGTTGTGCAGATCGACGATCAATTGATTCTCTTGGCGAGCATGTACTTGCGTGAATTGCTGCGCGACTTCGGTTTCTTGCTGAGTCGCAGGCGATGATTGATTCGCCAAGGCAAATTCACGATTGAGATCCGTCTCAACATAACGAACGTTTTGCTTAACCGCTTCAGGGTTGCCAAGTACACACTGAGTATTGAACGTCGAACGGTCGGCAACATAAAGACGGTCTTTGATGAGCTTTTGAAGGTAAATACCAGAAAGCTCATTGCCATGCGTACCTGCCACGAGCAGAACACGATTGAGTTTGTCCATAAAAGTGATATTCCAAATAATTAAGTAAAAGTTAGCTTTGATTGACAGTGGGCGAAGCTATTTTAGCGAAACGCCATCGCTCCTTTCCCTACGCCTTCATAAGCGATGACCTGTAACGACTGCCCTTTGGCCAATGAAGGTGCAATGTCATTGGCAATAAATACAGCCAGTAGCTCTACCGTCGTATCCGTATCTAATACTTCAGTTTCGCTATGTGCGATAGCAAGTTGGAAGTCACCTTGTGAAGTGGTATATCGGAACCCAAAATGCGTGTCGCAGTTGATAAGGCTTGCATGTTCACTCAGCTCCAGATGACCAATCTCGACTAGGTCTTCGATGGACGCGAGGTAGATGTCTTGCCAACGCTGTGCAAAAGCGTGTTCACGAACGGTATCACGTTCACCATCAGTCAAGATTTCAATCGGTGAACGATGCCCGTGTGCAATGCGTTGGCAGTTGCCGTCGTGTTTTTTTAAACCATGGGTATAGTGGTAATACGCACCATTAATCTGTTCATGGCGTAAGGTAACGTCGATTGAAGCCACGTTGCTTGGCAAATGACCGATCAACACCTTGTGAATATGCTCAGTCACACTTTCAATCGAGATAGCTTCGGTTTCAATAAAGCAGAATGCTTCGTCGGGGCAGTTCAAATGAATACTTTTTTCACCGCGAATGAGATCAACTTGGGAATAACCCGCTTTCACATGCGCAGAATGCACTGCTGAGTTCTTTGACGGTACAAGCAGTCGATGGTCGACGTGTTCATCAACCAATTGTTTAATTTGCTTTTTCACTTTAGAGAAATCCAGCACCATGCTCATCTCGTTGAGATCACCATGCATTACGACATCAAGAATCCAACTCTCTCCGACCATTCCTCGTGTTGCGCACAAGTAAGAAGCATCAATAACAGTGAGGTCCTTAACAAATAAATTCAAACTGAATTCCTCATTCATCTAGTTTAGGGATTTAAAATTATTGTTATATTATAACAATTGCAATTTCTACTCAATTTAACCTAACGTTGTCTGTTCTCATTCCAGCTTGAGCGATGTTTTCCGCTATAACTAATCACTTTATCAACTAGTCCGTACTTGATATTTGGCGCTACACTGCCAGCTCTTACGATAAATAAGGATAAGGAATGTCGACATTTTTACTGACTGCGATTGCCATGATGGCATTTGCTGCCAATTCACTGCTCTGTCGTTTGGCATTGGCAGAAGGATTGATTGATGCTGGCAATTTTACCCTTATCCGCTTGCTCTCAGGCACAGTCATATTAGTTTTCATTCTTCTCATTCGTGGAAACTGGCATAGCCAACGACCGACAACCAAGTTCAGCGTACTCGCAGGGTTAGCACTCTTTGGTTACGCCACACTCTTCTCCTTTGCCTATATAAAACTAGCAGCAGGCACGGGGGCTCTGTTACTTTTTGGTGCCGTCCAGCTCACATTGCTCGCCCTGTATTGGTGGCAAGGACAACAATTTAGAACGCTCGAGTTGATCGGTATTGCGGTATCTTTGATTGGCTTTACATGGTTGATGCTGCCATCTGCGACTCGTCCTGATATCTGGTCAGCAATATTAATGGTCGCTTCTGGTATATGTTGGGCAGGTTTTACCGCACTTGGTAAACAAGCACCGACACCAAGTAGTGGCATTACGTGGGGGTTTATCACCGCTTCTTTATTCGGTCTTATGCTCTCTCCTCTCTTATCAGCTCCCGCTCACTTTACAATACAAGGTAAATTGTTGGCTGTTGCATCGGGTGCCATTGCTTCCGGTTTCGGCTACGTGCTCTGGTATCAAGTAATGCAAAAGCTGTCATTGTTACAAGCTGCAGTCAGCCAGCTCTCGGTTCCTGCTATCGCCTTGCTGCTTGGCTCGCTGTTACTCGGTGAAACATTGACATTCCACTCAGTCATGACCAGCCTAATCATCCTCAGCGGTATTGCGTTAGTATTTTTATCTCGCGCTCAAAAACCTAATATCGATCTCAAAAAGTAGCACTGCTCTCGGCAAGCCAATAAAAAATAAAAACTTTCCTATCTACTTAGCTATCATCATCTATGCTTTTCTATAGGCAGTCAGTCTCACAAATTTGGACGTGAGCGCTGCCGATAACGCACCGGCTCTATGTATTGATTGAAAACTTGGCTTGGTAATTCCTGCAAATCTGTATCACTAATGAGATTTTCTAGTTAAACGTTTTCTTTCTCATTTTCCTCTCGCGCCAGCAGCAGTAAGGCGTAAGGAACGATTGTGGCGTCTAACCCTAATTTGGTTTTGACAAAGGATTTACAAACCGCCTCTTTTCACTCGCTATATTCCGCCTCCGCATTTTATTCAGAACGAAATTCTGAATATTGACCGAGTAAATTCATTTACTTACAACTATAAGCCTGAGCAAACTTTGACACTATGAACGATAAAATCAAATTCGCCACAAAAGTCGCGCTTAGCCTAACTCTGGCTTATCTGATCCCATTTGCGATGGGTTGGCCTCAAGCTTCAACCGCAGCAACGACTGTCATGCTGATTGCTTCTACAGGCAGCCGTCGCGAATCATTAGCAAAAGGGACACTACGTGTACTTGGTACACTAGTCGGTGCCGTCATTGGCTTATTGTTGGTAGGCATGTTCGCGCAAGATCGCTTAATGTACATGTTTAGTGTTTCAGTGGTTGTGTCTTTTATCTTCTACTTCCGCAATGCCTACCAAAAAGACCCGACGTTATTAGCTCTAACCGGCGTAATGGTTTTGATGATGTCTAATGGCGGAGATGCCGAGGGCGCATTCATGTACGGTGTTGATCGTGCCCACATGACTATTTTTGGTGTCGTCATTTATACCTTGGTTGGTACTTTTTTGTGGCCGACCAAAACAGAACAGAATTTGCGCCAGATGATCGAGCAGCTTAACCAAGCTCAGCAAACTTTGTTCGCAGCGATCTTGCAAAATTTCGAAGAAAAGACAACGCCACACCACGTTAACGCCTCTTCCTCTGAACAAAAAGAAGGGGATGAAGATGAAGAACCGACTCCCACGATTGATGAGTTATTAGATAAGGTTTTCACTGCTCAGAATGCGCTAGAACAGCGCTTCGCCATGGTCAGTGTTGAATGCAGTGATGTCTCGGCTTACATGAAAGAATGGCAACTCGCGGTTCACTTCAATAAACAAATCACTCAAGAACTCAGTGTCGCGGCACACAGCCACTTTAGCCATCAGCAAGACCGTGATTGCATCAACAACTTTGATCAAGTGGTTAAAGAGATCCAGACCCTATTTCAAACCTGCCAAGAAATGTGGGAGCACGAAGGTCCAGCTTATCGTGCGCAAGAACTCAGCATTGATTACAACCAAGAAGCACTATCGAATGCCTCCCACCTAACCAAAGGCTCCGCTCTTACTCTTGGTCACTTGCTAAAGTTAATGCATCAAAGCTTATCTCGCCTATCAGAAAGCATCAGCTGTATTGATTCCGTCACGAACAATGTGTCTTTCAAGCAAGAGCTGCCGAAACAAAAAAGTAAGTTCCTTTGGTGGGATGCTGAGAACTTTAAAACAGCAGTGAAAACCTTTACGACTTATTGGGTAGCAGGGTTGATTTGGATTTACTTCAATCCTCCTGGTGGTTACTCATTCGTTACCTTCTCGACCATCTTTATGTCATTGCTGTCATTCGTACCCGTTCACCCATTTATGCTGCTGATTTTGTTTACGTTTGGCTTCCTATTTGCGGTGCCTTCGTACGTCTTCATCTTACCGGGATTAGAGCTCGGCGGTGAGCTCGGCTTGTTCATCTTCATCTACACCTTTATCGGCTTCTATCTGTTTAAAGGACCGGTAACGATCTTCTACATGATTGGCCTGTTTGTGCTCGGACTCGACAACAACATGACCTATCACTTCGGGATTCTAATGACGATCATGACCCTGTTCTACATGGTGGTGTTTATGATCATTTTTGCGCATTACTTTCCATTCAGCTCTCGCCCTGAGCATTTGTTCCTGACTTTGAAAGAGCGGTATTTCCGACACGTTGGCGACCTGTTTAGCAGTTATCATCAGCCATCAAACTCCAGCTTCAAATCCGTCAAGCGCTCACTGCACTTGGTCACTCTGAATGTGTCTTCGAAAAAACTCAAAGTGTGGGGCTCAAAGGTCAACCACAAACTGTTTGAAAAAACGACACCAGAGGCGATCGGCGCATTCAGTAAATCCTGCGATGCGTTGAGTAACCACGTCAACATCCTGATTGCAGCTGAACAAAAGTTATTAAGTAACCCACTTATCAAACAGTTACGCAGCAAGCATACCGATTCCATATTACCCCTGATGGCAGGCGCATTAGCAAGCCATCAGCCAACAACTGAACTCGATACTGTCTTCGAACAATACAGCCAAGATTACCAATCCTTTGAAAATAAACTGGAAGATTTCTTTAGTGAGTTGGATTTATCTGACTACGCTTATTCAGAGATTGCTGGTTTTTATATCTTGCTGAATTTAAAACGGAACGTGTTCGAAGCGATCAACCAATGCAAGCAAACCTATGAGGATATCGATTGGGTGAACTTACGTCAGAAGCGGTTTTAAAGGTGAGGATATGATGCTTCTAAAACTAACTAAACCAAGCCTCGCCATACTCTCTGTACTCGGATTAAGTGCGTGTACGACTTTGGGTCCGGATTATGTCCACCCAGAGCAAACCGCCTTGCCAAGTGACTGGTCGGTAGAAAAAGCCGCCGCCACGCAAGACGCAGAGCAGTCAGAGCAAAAATTGCAGCAGTGGTGGCAGCAATTTAACGACCCGACCCTTAACCTGTTGGTTGAGATGGCCAGCCAACAAAACCTTGACCTTGAGGCAGCTGGCCTGCGCATCGTTCAAGCACGTTCACTACTGGGCATATCGACTGGGTTGCAGTACCCACAAGTACAAACCGTCTCCGGTAACTTAGCGCGAGCTTATGTGAACGACCAAGGTGTCAATAACGCCGCGTTGTCATTTGATGCGGGTTGGGAGATGGACATTTGGGGCAAATACGCACGTGGAATTGAGTCTGCCGAAGCAGGCTATTACGCGTCGATTGCGTCTTATCACGACATTATGGTCACCATCACTGCGGAAGTGGCTCGCAACTACATTAACTACCGTACTTTCCAAGAACGTATTCTGCTTTCTCGCCGAAATATCGAGATCCAAGAACGTGTGGTGAACATCACTCAAGTCCAGTTTGATTCTGGCAACGTTACGGAACTCGACGTTCAACAAGCAAAAAACCAGCTCTTCAACACCAAAGCAGCGCAACCTTCGTTAGAAATCGCGATGAAGCAATCCCGAACCGCGTTAGCGTTGTTACTTGGTGTCTTGCCAGAAGAGGTTGAAGGATTGTTGAAATCCGCGGGCTTTGCACAGCGAATGGCGGATTACGAAGCCCAATTTAAATCCTCAGGAAGAAAGCCAGCGCTCTCCGGTAATGATGAACGTTCAATCGTGCCTCGCCCTCCTCTGCTTGATAACCAAGTGGATGCGAACTTAGTGATGCGTCGTCCTGACTTGCAAGTATCTGAAATGCAAGCACGTGCGCAAAGTGCGCAAATCGGTGTTGCTGAAACGGCTCTCTATCCTAGCTTCTCCCTTTTTGGTTCTATCGGCATAGACAGCACAGTGCCAGATGGCAGCAGCTTTAGCTTCAGTGACTCGCTCACCATGGTGATAGGTCCGACATTCAGTTGGAACATATTCCAGTACGGCCGTGTGAAAAATAACATTCGATTTGAAGATGCGAAGTTCCAAGAAACGCTCACTAACTACAACAAGAAAGTTCTGCAAGCAGTCAATGAAGTGACCAATGCGCTGGAGGCTTATGATCTTTACTTGGAGCAAAAGTCATTGCGTCTGCAATCGGTGAACTCCTCTATTCGTGCATTCAATATCTCGATGACTCAGTATGAGAATGGCCAAATTTCGTTTGAACGTCTACTCAACTCAGTAGAGAAAATGACGCGTGCGGAAGACAGCTACGCCACCATCAAAGGCAATGTTGCTAACCAAGTTGTCGCCTTATACAAAGCGCTCGGTGGTGGCTGGGAGGCCCAAACGGGCAAACCTTTCTTGTCGGAAGGTGTAGCAAAGCAAATGCAAGAACGCAGCGATTGGGACGGCTACTTGGATGAAGAAGCACGTGTGCTGCCGCCTTATCGTATCGAGGACTCAGCCTCGAAAGATAAAGTAGAAAGCAATAACGCACCACAAGAAGGGGAGGCTCAATAATGCCACATGAACTCTCTTGGGGTGACGTGTACTTCTCACCATTGTTGCTAGTGCTGTTTTTATCGGTTACTGCCACTTGGATTACCGTGATCATTTTAAACAAAACACGTCTGTCTCGTTTTATTGCGTTTCCGTCCCTGACATTCCTTGCCATCATGGTGTTTTACGTGGTGGCCATCGACAGTTTTTATATACAGTTTTAGGTGCCCAACAAGATGAAAAAACTACTCGTTATTGCACTCAATCTTGTCATTCTTGGTGGCGCGGCTTGGTTCGGCTATCAGAAGTTCGAAGAGTATTTTAATAACCCTTGGACTCGAGATGGCCAAGTTCGTGCCAATGTCATTAAGGTGGCGCCAAGAGTCTCTGGCCCTATCGTCAATGTCACCGTGCAAGATAACCAAGAAGTAAAGAAAGGCGATCTGCTATTTGAGATCGACCCTACTACTTACGAAGTTGCCCTCTCACAAGCAGAAGTGGCATTGCAAAAGTCTATCGTCAGTTCACGCGGCAAGAAGATAGAGTACGATCGTTTGAAAGACATTCGTGCTAAAGACCGCGGCGCAGTTTCTCACAAAGACTTAATCCGCCGTGAGATCACCTACGAAGAGTCACTGCTGCAAATCAAATCCGCTGAAGAGCAATTGAAATCAGCTCGTTTAAACCTTAGCTACACCAAGATTTATGCCTCGGTTGACGGTTTTGTCTCTAACCTTGATATCCGCGACGGTACACAAGCCGTTGCGAACCAACCTTTGGTTGCCCTTATCGATAAAGACAGTTTCTGGGTATTTGGTTTCTTCCGTGAAAACCAATTAGCGCAAATTGCTCCGGGCAGTGATGCGCGCGTTACTCTGATGTCACACCCAGACACACCAATCGATGCCACCGTCGATTCTATCGGTTGGGGGATCGCCCCAAAAGACGGCACCGTGGGCTATAACCTTCTGCCTAACGTGAACCCGGTATTCCAATGGATTCGCCTAGCACAACGTATTCCTGTTCGAGTGTCATTGCATGAATTGCCGGAAGACGTTGATCTGAGATTCGGGCTTTCCGCTTCCATCATGGTGATGAAGGACTCATCACAAGAACAAGAATAGGAGTTAAACAGGCAAACCATGGCTATTGGAAAAAAACTCAAAAACATCAATGAAGAAAACAACTTCTTCTACCTGACGTTAGCGCTTATCGGTCTGTTGATCGGTGGTGCGTTTGTACAAGTCGTAGGGGAAGGTGCAATGGAGCATCTTCTGCAAGGCTTCACCATTCTGACTTTCATCGTTTGTATGGCGAGTCTGCGTTTTGATAAGAACTGGTCACGCTTCCTTTATACCTTGTTAGGTACGTGGATCGTGGTCATTGCCATCAAAGCAGTATTAGGCATCAAAGAGATGGACGTAGTGATGCTCGCCCTAACCTTCGCCTTCTTCTTTGGTACGTTTAAATCGATTGCAAGACAGATTCTTTTCACTGGACATGTGAACACCAACAAGGTGATTGGATCTGTTGCACTCTTCTTGCTGCTCGGTCTGATGTGGGCAATTGCTTACCTCATTCTGCTGGAGTTTTCCCCAAACTCATTCACTGGGATGGAAGCCATCTCATGGGGCCAAAACTTCTCTAACGCAGCGTATTTCAGTTTCGTCACTCTAACCACTCTCGGTTATGGCGACATCAGCCCTCTAACACCTTTGGCGCAAGTCGTCGTGTATCTAGAGGCCATCGTAGGCGTGTTTTATATGGCGATTGTTGTTTCAAGTCTCGTCAGTTCCAACATTGAACATCAGGTAAACAAAAATGGATAAACAATCGGTAAAAATCGAAAGTAAGGTTTTCATCAGTAACATGGTGGAATCTGCAATACGAATCGGCTTGATCTTGATCTTGCTGATGTTTACATACGACATCATCAAACCTTTCATCCTTCCGGTGATTTGGGGTGCCATCATTGCCGTCGCTCTGATGCCAATCTGTAAAAAGCTGGCAAAAGTGTATGGTGGTAAACGTGGCCTCGCTGCAACGACCATCGCCTTGCTGGGTATCGCGCTATTGGTTACACCTTTAGTCATGGTATCGGGTTCTATTGTCGATGGCGCAACGCATGCGCTGGACGTACTGCAAAGTGGTGACATTAAGATCCCAGGTCCAAAAGCATCGGTAGCAGATTGGCCTTTGGTCGGTGACAAGCTTTACGAAGTATGGACACTGTTTGCGACCAACCTAGAAAAAGCAATCCAAACCTTTATGCCTCAAATTAAGGCAGGTCTGACTTCTCTGCTTGGTATGGTCGGTGGTGCACTGGGTAGCTTACTACTATCAATCATCTCTCTAGCGATTGCTGCTGGCTTTATGACTTACTCTGAGTCTCTAGCATCTGGCTTGAAAACCATCGCGGTTCGTACTGCGGGTGATAATGCGAAGAGCTGGACAACGCTTATTGCAGCGACCATCAAGAGTGTGTTGCTTGGCGTTGTTGGTGTAGCAGCCATTCAGGCTCTATTAATTGGTGCAGGTTTCTTCATCTTTGGTGTTCCGGCTGCGGGCTTACTAACACTAGTACTGATGATTCTTTGTATCGCACAGCTACCTGCTCTATTGGCAGTACTGCCAGTCGTTGGTTACATGTACATGACGCAAGACACCAGCACAGCAACCATGTTTACGGTTTGGGTTGTGGTTGCAGCGCTATCTGAAAACCTATTCAAACCAATGTTGATGGGTCGTGGTGTGGATGTACCAATGCCCGTCATTCTGCTAGGTGCCATCGGCGGTATGTTGTTCTACGGCATTGTCGGCCTATTCTTAGGTGCGGTTATTCTAGCGATTTGGTACGAGCTGTTCGTGTGGTGGTTGAACATTGAAAAAGCGCAACAGCAGCAAGAAGCGTTAGAGGAAAATGCCGAGCGAGATTCCAGACAAAACGAAGCCGGACACGGCGCTGGTATCTAATCGTTCTATCAATTGAAACAAACCGCTGCTTGCAGCGGTTTGAGCTATTTGGCTCACAGTTTCATCGACGCGAATAAGATTAAAATGACGTTCTTGTTAAATTTTCATACTTCTTACATTCGAGAGTTGCAATAAAGCACTTTACGATGCACTCTCGGTGACCACAAATGACAGTGCTTAGGATAAAAACAATGAAATTGATCAAGCCTTTAACTTGCGCGCTTGCTCTTGCTATGAGCGGAATGGCATTCGCGGATGTAACCGTAAATGTTCCTGACGACGTTTCAGTTTTGGCCGCAAACGGCGAAAAAGTAAAACTATCTGGTGGCTTCTTTGCTTCGGAAAAGAGCTTCACTCTACCTGACGGCGTAAACCAAGTTGTGTTCCGTTACGCGCCATATTTCAGCCAAGGTAATGACCGCCTAAGTGTTGAGAGTGACGTGATCGTAACGCGTTTCGACGCGACAGATGCAGAGCTGACTCTACAACTACCGGAATACCGCGACCTTCGTGAAGCCGAAAACAAAATCAAAGATCTAGATTGGAAACTGGTTGACGCTTCTGGCAACGCTATCGCAGTTGAGCAAGACAAGCTTATGAAGCCTGGCATGCAAATCGGTCGTGACTACGTTCGTGAAGTGGAAGATTACAACAAAGCTGGCGGTGTTGCGGCAGTTGGCGTTGTAAGTGCTGCAGTAATTCAACCAGCAACACTTCCTGCAAAGATCCCAGCGGACATGAAGCAAACTAAACCTGCGACCATGAAAGCCGATTCAACAGCTGAAGAGATGCTGCACTTCTGGTACCAAAAAGCAGACGCAGAAACACAAGCGCGCTTTAAAGCGTACATCAACCAGCAATAAGCACGTTGATTTAGTCACGTATAGCTAAATGCAAAAAGCCACACTCGAATGTGGCTTTTTTAATATCAGAATGTATATGCCATGGTCAGCATCGGCCCGTAAAACCGATAAGTGACATCCAATGCTGATTTGTCACTTTCATAATCAACGCCCACCTCATAATAGTTGAATGACCCCGTCATGCTGAACTGATTGGTAAAGAAGTATTTAGCGCCCAAATCGAATTCCAACAAGTAACCTTCAATATCATCTACGGCTAGGTAGAAGACTTGGGCGTGACTTTTCAAAATCCAATCAGGACTCAGCGAATACTCAGCTCGAATACCTAAGTCTGGTAATGGCGCTGTGACATCATTTAAAACCGCATCATCAACAAACATCACTGGGATTTCATCCACTCCACTCACTTTCGCACCGAGCTTGCCATCTAAACCCAATGACAGCCACATCACGTGCAACCCAGCCAATACATCCACCGCCCATTTATCGCTGGTATAAAATTGGTAACCGTAACCTAGGCGTGCAATATCAATATTCAGCTCTGTTGTAAGCTTTGAACCAGCCTGAACAGCATACGTTGTTCCATCTATCGTCACTTCGAATGGCTTAGTCACCGCCGTTCGGGTGGCTTCTCGATGCAAACTTCGCCAGTCTGCGTACACGCTGTGTTTGGGGTTAAAGTAATACTCCAACTCCACATAAGGCAGCACAGTAAACTCTTTCAAATCGAGATCCGATTCAAAATCGATAGTGCGTATTTGATCGAGATAAGGGTCGTAAGCGTTGAGTTTCGTATCGGTGCGAGAGAAAAACCCACCGGCTTCAATCTCCCATTCACCCGCAGAAGCAGCCGAAGAGAATAGTGCAGCGAAACAAACCGCCCAACCAGCTTTGTTCATCATCCTTGATCCTAAGCGATTGAATTTATGTCTGAAGAAAGTGTAGACGCTAGAGAAGGGTTGTGGAAAGGTGAGTCGCTCGCAACTCTGTATGAAACAGGCGAAATCCGAGATGTTTTAACAGTTCACAACTTTAGTTCCGGAAATTAAATCGTGCAGTAGTCGCCTTTGCGGGTGAAGAATCAGCAACAACAAATTCACTAACGGCGTATATGGAACAAGCATTTCTATCAAGTAGCCCACGCATAATCGCAATGAAGCAGTGACTTTCGTCGTATCATGGCCATTACTCATCACCACTTTAATCCCAACTAAACGCATGCCAATTGTCTGGCCGTCACGCAATAAATTCCAATTCATCATCATTAACATCGGAATTGTTAGGACGTAGTTTGCTTTGGTCTCATTAACGAGTTGAAGATTTTCACGAAAAGAAAGTTCGAAGCCATTAATGAGGGAATTGATCGTAAGAGCAATAAGTAGCACTATCCCTGTCACAAGCATTAAATCAATCAGCCCACCAATAAATCTGCGCCGTTTACTGGCAATTGAACACCACATACTTCCCCCCTGAAATGCAAGCTGATGCATTCTAGGGATGGACCACAAAGTGCTCAATTGTGAGATGTGATATTTGTGAACCTCTCTCAGAAGTGAGATGGATTAAAAATCAGTCAAAGCTTACCAATACCTTTCGTAAATGATATTGCCACCCGTTCTCGCTCGGTATTTATCAAGCCCTAATTCTTGCAGTACTGGAGAGGTATCTTTGATCATCTCCGGATTACCACACATCATCACAAAGCTACTTTCTTTAGAAAACGGTAAGTCAGCGCGATTAACGAGCTCTCCCGACGCAATCAGATCTGGAATACGGCCTTGAAGCTGACCCGGAATACTCTCACGGCTGACAATCGGTACATAACGAAGACGACCTTCATATCGCTGTTGGAGCTGCTCTATCAGGTATTTGTAAACTAAATCTCTCTCGTAACGCACACCATGCACCAGCACAATGTGATCGCTATGTGGCAGTAGATTGATGTCGTCTAACAAAGAGAGAAATGGACCAATGCCTGTGCCCGTGGAAAGCAGCCATAGATCGTTTGCGTGTTTGGGAATGGTATCGTGGGTCAGATCGCCATGGGCCGTTTCACCAACATAAATGCTATCGCCGGTTTGAAGCTGCTGTAGCCTTGGTGTCAATTGCCCTTCTGGGTTCGCGACGACTAAGAATTCAAGCCATTCAAACTGCTCACTGGGCGCATTTACTACCGAGTATGCACGGCTAATGGGATTACCCTGTTCGTCGAGTAGTGCAAGTTTGGTAAATTGTCCGGCTTTGAAGGAGAGAGGCGCTCCGGAAACTCGTAAACTGAACAGCTCACCTGTCCAGTCGATTCGTTTTTCTACTTTGGCAAGATTGAAACCTTTCAGTTCTGTCATTGGACATCTCCTTTTGGTTACGCTTACTTAAACCTACGCCTCACAACTGACTATGTAAAGTTTTTAGTTTACAAAAATAAGCATCTAATTCATTTCACATTTTACATACAATTTTATTACATTTTAATCAGTTCCATCTAGAATAAATACTCAAAGTGATAAGTCGCTTGGCAAATTGCGGCAACGTCGATGAAAAAGGAACATGAGTAATGGATACGTTATTAAAAGAATTCCCAGTGATTACGGAAATCAAAGTCGCTTGGGGAGAGATGGATGCCCTGCAACACGTCAATAATGCGGTGTATTTTCGTTACTTCGAAACTGCGCGTTTGGACTACTTCAACAAGATTAATCTGTTGGTAGATTTGCAGACGTCTCACATCGGTCCGGTTTTAAGTGAAACCCAGTGCCGCTACAAACTACCCGTTACGTTTCCAGATACGCTTTTGATTGGCTCACGCGTAATCGACATGCAAGAAGACCGCATCACGATGG
Organism: Vibrio sp. MMG023; assembly: GCF_021654215.1. Lineage (NCBI taxonomy): Bacteria > Pseudomonadati > Pseudomonadota > Gammaproteobacteria > Vibrionales > Vibrionaceae > Vibrio > Vibrio sp. MMG023. Next base: position 519,611 of record NZ_JAKFZP010000004.1, read on the forward strand.
AGTACCAAGTGCTGAGTAAAAAGTGGGGCAAGATTGCGACCATCGCAACCGCTACTGGTGTGATGTTTGATTTTAAGAACAATGTGAAAGCCGCGATTCCAGACCACGTTCGCCAGTCGATTTTAGACTTGGAAGGCACCGTGGGCAGTACGCATCATTTGGAGTAATAAAGAGGCGAGAAGCGAGAGATTAGAATCGAGATTCCCGACTGCGCTCCTTCGTCGCTATCGGGAATGACGCAGAGGTACTCTTCCAGCCTATATAATGAGAAAAGCTGTGTCATTCTAGCGAGCCATCCGGAATCTCTCTTTTAGACGTGCACCAAATCCAATTAGCAGAACGTCTCGATGTACAGCGCTTCCACTTTATCTCTTGCCCACTGCGTTTTGCGCAGGAACTTCAATGACGATTTGATTGAAGGATCTTTCTGAAAACAATTAACACGAACGCGCTCATGCATTCCTTTCCACCCGAAGTGCTCAACTAAACGGGTAAGGATTTTTTCTAAACTCAACCCGTGAAGTGGGTTATTCGGCTGCTGTTGGCTCATGCTATTGATCCAGTAAAGTGAAGTTGCGCGCTAATCTAACTCAAACTCGCCGTGCAACCTAGTGTTTTAACCTTGAATTGCCCTGCGACTCTCCCCTATAGTAGCCCAAACTTCTTAAAAGCCCTTTTCATTATGAAAGCCCTCAACGATCTGAATATCTTTGTCGAAACCGCACGCCAAGGCAGTTTTTCGAAAGCCGCCAACAGCATGGACATGACACCAGCAGCCATCAGTGCATCGATCAAACGTCTTGAGGGACAAATTGGCTTTCCGCTGTTTGTGCGCTCCACTCGCAGCCTTCGCTTAACGTCGGAAGGTGAGCTGTTCTTAGACAAAACCACCCAAGCACTCGCAACGCTACAAGAAGGGTTAGATCAGATATCAAGCGCGCGTGGCGAGCTCTCGGGCCAACTGCACATCACCGCGCCATCTGATTTTGGTCGCAACATGCTGCTTGATTGGGTTGATGAATTTATTGATGTTTACCCAAACGTCTCTATCAAGTTAGAGCTGTCTGATAGCTTAACCGATATGTACACCAAGCCCGTCGATATCGCGATTCGTTACGGCGAACCTGCTGACTCTAATCTCGTCGTATTGGCATTGTGTGGCGCAAATGAGCGAATCCTGTGTGCCTCTCCAGAATACGTCGCAAATCATCCTGTGCTGACCAAACCGGAAGATCTCAACCAACACAACTGTTTGTGTTACATGGTGGCGGATTCGGTTTACAACAAATGGACGCTGACTCGCGGAGACGAAACAGAACAGGTTGTCGTGAGTGGCAAGCTACTTAGCAACGACAGTGACTTATCCCATCGCTTAGCAATCAAAGGCAAAGGGATCACCAACAAATCACTGATGGACATCAGCCAAGATTTGATTGAGGGAAGATTAGTAAGAGTATTACCTGAATGGGATTGTGGTCCGGTACCGTTATACATGGTGTGCGCCGATCGTCGTTTGCTGACGCCAACCATTCGTACTTTCCGTGAATTCATTCATGAAAAATGCTGCCAGCAACGTAAGAAAGTGCTGGCAACATTCTGCTCGGAAGCTTAACCGACAAACGTCATTGGACGAATCTGAGAATATTCAACCCAGTCGTTATCTTCTAGAGCCGAGATGAACTGCGCGATATGTGGGCTTTGTAAGTGCTTATCTAACGCTTCTTGCGATGCCCAAATTTCTTGGAACATAAACAAGCCTTCGATCTTTTGATCCAAATACAATTCGTATTGGCAACAACCGTCCTCTTCACGAGTTGGCTCTAGCAGCCCCGAGAGTAAATTGGTCACGTTGTCGATACTATCTGGATACGCTTTAATTTCTGCAACTAAATGAATCATCTATATCAACTCTATTGATTATGAGGTTATAAATTGCGCAGGAAAAATCGTTTAGAACAAGGCGTGAACTGCGGTAACTAGTGGGTCTAATTACAAAGTTCAAAACGAAGTTATCAACGATTTTAACCAGCAAGGAGGATTAAATAATTGATAGAGTTGATATCAAATCTCAGTAAATACAGTTTCTGCTTCCCAGCGTGACTTAGGCGTCTTGGCATTAAAGTCATCTTCCGCATGGTAGCCAAGCGGCACAATCACAACGCCGGTGTAGCCCTTTTCGCGAAGACCAAATTCTTCATCCAGCACTTTCGGGTCAAAACCTTCGATTGGCACCGCATCAATTTCTAGTGTTGAAGCGCCCAGTAATAACGTACCGACGTTGAGGTAAACCTGTTTCTCCATCCAATGATTGGCGTCTTTCAGGTCAAAACGGTGCATGTTTACAAAGTAACTACGACCACCACGTACCGCTGCTTTTGCCTCTTCGGTTGGGAATCGACCGTCTTTTTCTTCCTGTGCCAATAGCGCTTCGATGTAGTCGTTATCGATGCCCGTTTTGGCACAGAACACCAACACGTGTGACGCATTCAAGATCTTCGCGGCATTGAACGCGTAGTTCTCTTGCGCTGCTTTTGCGATACGTTGCTTGCCCTCTTCTGTGCTCGCCAGAATGAAGTGCCACGGCTGAGAGTTCACGCTCGATGGACTAAAACGGATCAGCTCTTTAACTGCGTCGATCTTCTCTTGTGGCAGCTTACGAGTTGGGTCAAAGACTTTGGTTGAGTAGCGGGATTTAGCAGCTTGAACGATGTCCATAGGGGTCTCCAGTCGAGTAGTTTATGCTGGTTATCACTTTAACCTTATGAGTTACAGGGAAAAACCGATTTCAGTTAAAAACATCTTCAAAATAAATTTGAAAATCGCCGATGTAACAAGCTTTGAGCACTCTCACTGAAGCAACACTTGGTTTAAGCAATAATGTCGCCTTTGCTCTGTTACCGAACCACTTTCATGCTGCCTCAAGACAACATCATCACGCCCTTTCTCTGCAAAAAACTTGGGCATAATCACCTAAGAATTGCTGGCGAATATTGGCATATTGAAAAGCTGGTTGCCTTGCAATGTATGATGTTGCAAGAGGCACCGACTCTGCGTGAAGGTCTGTTGTGGTGGAGCAAAAGCGTTTCGCTGTTCGACCGTCGCTTGTACATTGTTTTCGAACACAGTGATAACAAGGTTCAGATGCGGCTAGAGTGCAGAGCTACTGAAATGCCAAGCTGGGCAGAATCGGTTTATGACTTGCTGCTGATGCAATTGGAACAGCTAGGTTTGAATAAATCTATGCGCATTCATCTTCACAACCATGACCTTCATTCTGCTCATTTCGAACTAGAAGAAGAAACCAACTCAACACAAAACTCGGTTGTGTTCGACTTGGTGAAACATGTTTATTTGCTGCTGTCTCACCAACCAATTGAACAGCCAGAATTGTTGAGCGTGCTTAATGCTCTGTTCGTCAAAAACAGCAATTACGCACTGAAATTAGACCAAGCCGCACTGCAACTGGGCGCATCCAAGCGCACCTTGCAACGTCGACTGCAAGAAAAACAAATGAGCTATTCGCAATGCGTCGACTTCGCCAAGAAAAAGCACGCACTTGCCCTACTTGCAGACACTCAACTCACAACGCAGCAAATCGCTTATCAGTTGGGTTATGAAGAGCCTTCCAACTTCCACCGAACCTTTCGCCGTTGGTATCCGTTTTCGCCAATGCAATATCGCCAGCAGTGCTTGGATAACCGCACTCATCTCAATAACCAACCCATCCGCTTGTACTATGCCAAAGCCAATACTTTAGCCGATAACGATATTGACCAACCCGTCGGTAAAATCTGGATGGAAGTGGATAATATTGCGTTTGAAAAAGTGGTCTCAGTTGAGTGTCGAGACCGTGATGGCACGTGGCGTCGCTACCCCGCCTTCTTCGAGCGTTTCTTGAATAATGGCACCGAACTATGGGCGACAACAGAGCTTCCTGTCGCTCATCCACTAACCTTTAGACTGTGTTATGAAGTCGATGGTGAACGCTACATTGATAACAACCACCAGCGTGATTACGTGGTTTCTAAAGGGCTTTTAATTGGTGCAACGGAATACATAGTCCCGACAAGGCAACTTATCCAACTCGGCACTCAGTACACCTTGTTTGTGGAACTCGCATGTCGATTAAAAGACGTGGCGAAAATCGAATGCTATGTCGGTGACGCGCCAGCTCCGCACGAAATGAGCCAAACTCAGAATGCAGAAGATTACACATGCTGGGCGCTACAACTTCCCCTCACCCAAATGGCTAAACAGTGTCGATTCCGACTCTATGATCATTCTGGTAATGAGTTAGCCAAAGACCATTACCCGATTCAATACCCAATTGTGCAACCACTCAGTTAAATATGTAGCACAGTTCAAACTCAGCACTTCGTGACATCATTCCACGTCTCTTTTGGCGTGAAATGACACTCTCAATTTCAAACCTTTGCTTTATCGTTTCCGCATTGCTGCATAACGGAGACAAAAACCGTGTTTGAAACCTTACCTAACCCTATGAATAAAATAAAAATACTACCTTTAGCGGTCGCCTTAGCTCTTTCTGGCTGTGGTAGCGATGAAACCACACCAGCAGATACAGGAAGCCACGTGGCATCTCCTGATTGGCAAGACCAGATCATTTATTTCTTGATGATCGACCGTTTTAACGACGGCGACAACACGCTTAACGATCAAGGCCAGAATGAGTACGATCCTACCTCAGACAAGAAATTTAGCGGTGGTGACCTTGTTGGTGTTAGTGACAAGCTAGGCTACATCGAAGACCTAGGCGCTACCTCTATCTGGATTACGCCGCCTGTGGCAAACCAATGGTGGGATGCCGAACAAAACTACGGCGGCTACCACGGCTACTGGGCGCGTGATTTCCAAAAAGTGGATGAGCACTTTGGTAACATGGAAAGCTACCAAGCGTTAGCACGAGAAGTGCACGCTCGTAACATGTTCTTGATTCAAGACATCGTGACCAACCACGTAGGTAACTTCTTCACTTACGATGACCCATACAATTACGATCCTAGCCTACCTTGCCAAGGTTTCCGTTTGATTGAAAATGCGCTGCCAGCAGGGCAAGAACTGCCTTATCCGCTCAACATGAATGAGTGTAAAGATGATGGCACCGGCATTTACCACTGGACGCCAAGCATCACCGACCACAACGACCCAGTACAAGAAAAAACCTGGCAACTGTCAGATCTGGATGACCTGAATACATCCGACCCTGAAGTACGCGCTTATCTAAAAGAGAGCTACCGAAAATGGATCCGAGAAGTTGGCGTTGACGGTTTCCGTATCGATACTGTGAAGTTTGTAGAGCACGATTTCTGGAATGACTTCCTGCACGCCGACGATGGTGTGATGACTCAAGCGGTTGATACTGGTCGCGATAACTTCCTGACCTTTGGTGAAGTCTTCGAAACATCTACGCCTTACAACACAGAAGGCGAAGAGAAGATGCTGACTTACATCGGCGAAAGCGGCTCACCGGAGCAGTTAACCTCGGTGCTGAACTTCCCATTGCAAGCTACTATGACGCGCGTGTTTGCAGCAGGACAACCGACCGATTACTTACGCTTCCGCCTTGAGAAAATGATGGAGATGTTCCCGAATCCATACATCATGCCGAACTTCATTGATAACCACGATATGCCACGTTTTCTATCGCAAGGCAGTATCAACGATATGAAGCAAGCGCTGATTACCATGATGGCGGTACCGGGCATTCCTGTGATTTACCAAGGTACAGAACAGGCGATGTCAGCAGCGCGCGATGCGATGTTTGCTGGCGGTTACCGTGAAGACGGTGACTACGTAGATTCATTCGACCAAAATAGCGAGATGTACTTGTTCATCCAAGAGCTTGCTAAGTTACGTACCGAAAACAAAGTCATGACACGCGGCGAAATGAAAGTGATTGGTAGCGATAAAGCTGGCGCCGGTGTGTTCGCCTTTACCCGAACGTTGGATAACGACGAAGTCTTAGTGGTAATGAACACATCGAATTCCCCGATGTTGATGAACCAACTCGATGTAGAGCAAACGGGCGGCACCGTCTTCCAACAACAAATCATGTCTAACTGGGCAGACGCTCCAGAGCAGTTAATCGCCGATGAAAACGGTCACGTAACCCTTGAGCTACCAGCCAAATCTGCTGTGATTTACTCGAAAACTAACGACACCCAATCGGTAGAGACCCCAGATCTCAACATCCAACTGGCACAGGATTGGGAAGGACAAACCATCACTGATGACATCGTGATTGCTGGTACTGCTAACGCAAACGAGAAATTGAACCTTGTCGTGGACGGTAATCTAGAAACCGCACAAGCCATTACCGTAAGTGCTGACGGTCAATTTAGCGTGACTTTATCTACCCGTCACTTTGCGATTGGCGAACAGCAACACCGCTTCGCGATTTACTCCACTGAGAAAAAAGCAGGCATTGAAGATGTGAACTTTGTGTCGGACTTAAGCTGGTCGAACACGCCAGATGACACTATTGATGACGCAGGCGATGCACAAGATGGCATGGGCGGTCCTAATGGTAACTACTCGCTACCAACGGATCCAACGTTCGACAAAGACAACAGCCAACTCGCAATCAACAAAGCCGAGGTGTTTACCGTCGGCAGTAATGTGCGCTTGACCTTCACCATGGATAAGATCACCGATACTTGGTTGCCACCAAACGGCTTTGACCACGTTGGTTTCACCATCTTCATTGATTTACCGGAAGAAGCAGCAACCAACCTGACGGAACTGCCTAAGATCAACGCTTCTATGCCAAGCGGAACATGGAGTCGCAATGCTGTGGTCTTCGGCTGGCAAAGCTCGATTTACAACACCCAAGGCGCAAACGCGACAACATGGGGCGAAGCAGTAACGCCGGCACCAATGGTGACGGTAGACAAAGCTAACAACACCATTTCGATGGACTTTGCAAGTGACGCACTAGGTCGACCTGATTCACTGGATGGCATTCGATTCTATGTGACAACTTGGGACTTGGATGGATTGTCTGCCACTTACCGTCCACTTGAACAAGACAAAGGTCCTTGGAACTTCTCTGGCGGCGCTTCGGATGAGAGCAAGATTTGGGATGACTTACCAATCATCACCTTGTCTGAATAATCACTGAAACCGCAATAAATGCGAAAGTCATCTCAGCTATAAAGAAAAAAAGCAAAAAGCAGCTCACCTTCGAGCTGCTTTTCTTTTTCTGAAACTCTTAACTCACTATCGCAAATATTGTCCTTGCGCTAGTTAAACAACGACTTCACCCACAGCACTAAACTGTCCCATAACTTCCCAATCCACGAGCCCTCTTCCACCGCTTGGTTACTTACCAACGGATAGCTCGCCACGGTTTTATCGTCACTCTTCCACACGACTTTACCAACCACATCCCCTTTTGCGATGGGAGCAATCAACGGCTCATTCACGACCACGCTTTTATCTAAACCAGCGGTTAGAGAGCGAGGCAGCGTCAGGTACGCATCTTGAGCGAAGCCCAAATCAATCTCACTGACATCGCCTTTCCATACTTTAGCACTCGCCTGAACTTCGCCCTGTTTTGCCACTTGTTTGGTGTCATAAAAGCGGAAGCCATAGCTGAGTAGATTCTTAGACTGGCTAATGCGTGACTGTTTGCTTGGCGTTCCCATCACTACCGAGATCAGTCGCATCTTTCCTTGCTTTGCAGAACTGACCAAACTGTACCCTGCATTGCTGGTGTAGCCAGTTTTGCCGCCATCGACATCCATCGATTTGTCCCACAACAGTTTATTGCGGTTGTATTGGGTGATCTTGTTCCACTTAAATACCTTCTCACTATAAAGCGCATAGACTTCGGGCACGTCATTGATGATGGATTGCATCAGCGTCGCCATATCATTAGGAGAAGTTTGAATGCCTTCGCTATCTAGACCATGCGAGTTAACGAAGTAGGTATCGTTCAGGCTGAGTTTATCCGCCCAACCATTCATCAAGGCGACAAACGCCCCTTCACTACCGGCAACATGTTCGGCGAGCGCCACACAAGCATCATTACCAGATTGAACGATCACACCACGCATTAAGTTGGCGACGGTGATTTCATCTTTAGGTTGGATAAACATTTTTGAGGAGTCTGGGAATTTGGCTGACCACGCGTTCTCACTCACCGTCACTTTGTCATCCCATTGGAGCCGCCCGGATTTGATTTCTTGCCCCACGACGTAAGCAGTCATCAGCTTAGTTAAACTGGCAGGGGCTAATCCGGCACGCGCGTTTTGCTCTGCAATAATGGCACCGGACTGAAAGTCCATTAACACATAGCCTTTTGCCTGCAACTGAGGCGGATTCGGCGTTACAACTGCCAATGCAGGGGCACTGATGGTCTGTAGTAATAAACAAGCGAGCGTTATTCGGGTAAGTGACGTGTTCATCAAGCATCCTCCATGGTCAATGACCGCCAAGTGTCTCGTTTCATAAAAACGGTAAGACAGTGATGTCTAAACTGCACCTATCAGATCATAGTTCACTCAGTGCATACCAACACGGAAAGATCGAAGAGTTTCTGTTTTGAGTGCCATTCCTTGCCTTTCCCGCTTCAAAAATCGTGTTCTTACAACAAATCTATTGTTTCTAATAAGGAATTCGATATCGTAAAGCGACTATAAACAAGGACAGACCATAACAATGAACGCTCAATCATTTATCGACGCAGGACTGCATTACACGCCCCACTCGTTTACCGTGCCGCTGGATTACCAAGATCTAAGCAAAGGCACGATCAACGTCTTCGCTCGCTCCGTTTGTTTAGTCGGCGATGAAGACTCCAACAAACCGTGGCTAGTGTATTTTCAAGGTGGTCCGGGCTTCCCTTCGCCTCGTCCAAACGGAAACAACGGCTGGATCAAACGCGCACTGAGTGAGTATCGTGTAGTGCTGCTCGACCAACGCGGCACTGGCAACAGCAGCGTGATTAATCACCAGACGCTTGCGCACCTCACACCGAAGCAACAGGCAGACTACTTAAGCCACTTCCGCGCAGACAACATTGTTCGCGATGCAGAATTTATCCGCGAACAATTTGGTGTTGAGAAGTGGGCAATTTTGGGTCAGAGCTTTGGTGGTTTCTGCTCGTTAACTTACCTATCGTTGTTCCCGAACAGCTTGCTGCAAAGCTACATTACGGGCGGTGTACCTTCGGTTTCTCGTCATGCGGATGATGTGTATCACGCAACATTCAAGCGCACCATGGAGAAGAACCAAGCCTTCTTCCAGCAATTCCCACAAGCGCAGCAGCTATGCCAGAACATTGCTAATCACTTGTTGGAGCACGAAGAGTTTCTGCCAAATGGTCAGCGCTTTACTGTCGAACAGTTCCAACAAATTGGGATTAACTTTGGTGTCAGTGACACCTTCTTGCCAACTTACTACTGGCTAGAAAGTGCCTTGATTGAAGTGAACGGTAAGCCTCAGCTTCGTTATGAATTCCTCAACGACATGCTGGCGCAGCAAAACTTCCAGACCAATCCAATTTACGCGATTCTGCACGAATCAATTTACTGCCAAGGGTTTGCTTCTCAATGGAGCGCACACCGAGTACGTCAAGAACACGATGCGTTCAACTATGAACAAGGCAAGCCGTTCTACTTCACCGGAGAAATGGTCTTCCCTTGGATGTTCGATCAATACGTGAACTTAAAGCCACTGAAAGAAGCTGCAGAATTACTGGCAGAGAAAGCCGATTGGACGCCGTTATACGATGCGCAGCAACTGGCAAACAATAAGGTGCCTGTGAGTTGCGCTGTCTATGCAGACGATATGTTTGTGGAAATGGACATTAGCCGTGAAACGCTAGCTGCAATGCCAAACTCAAAAGCGTGGATCACCAACGAATATGAGCATAACGGTCTTCGCGCAGATGGTGAGCGTATTCTCGACAAGTTGATTGCGATGGGTAAACAAACCGCAACAACGTTGAAATGAGCAGCTAACGCTCAGAATTCGCCAAAACAACCTAGATAGAAAAACGCCTCTTTATCACGAGATAGAGAGGCGTTTTTGATTCGATTCAGGTTTAAATCGACGCTAGTCTTTGACTCGCTTGGTCATCATTTTGGTGATCACACGGTAACCCATCTTATGGTAGAAATCTTCGCCTTCGTGATTAAATGACGCCACGGTTAAACCGAGCTCTTCAATGTCTTGGCTGCACAAATCACTCTCGATTTTATCCATCAAAGACAAGCCAATACCTAAGTTACGATGGCTTTCAGACACCACCAATTCATTGATATAACCGACGCGTCTTTCTGGAGAGAGAATCGAGTTGACCTCTCGCACGGTACCAGAGATAAAACCAACCACCTGTCGGTTAGAACAAGCTATAAAAGCCGTGATGCTGCCATCAAAATATTTATCGAAGATGTTGCGATCTTCCCTTAACTGCGCCATTTCTTCCGGAGAACGGTAGAAATCTGGCTCAGCATTATAATGAGAGGCGTCGAGTTCGACCAAGAGCGTTTTCAACAGTGGGACGTCTTCTTCTCTTAGTCTTCTGATATGAAACTGTTGCATGTTGAATTCCTTTGCCAACCGACCTGTATCAAGCACAGATCTTTGCTTCAACTGATTATCGGATAAGAAGTTTTAGGAATGTGAAGCGAATCAACAGTACAAATTTCGACCATTTATGTCGAGTACGTTTTCAACAGTTTTACGAGTTTTTACTGATAATTTGAACATCCACAAAATTTAAGTGGAAATAAAAATCCCCTTTTCTCAATAAAAGGGGTTATACCCAAGTGACTTCAAGATGCAGGATTCAGAGCGTTGTCATTGATTCGAGAGCAAGGAAAACAACGCAGTGTAATAGCCAGCTATTTCCAAGTTGTTTGACGCAGCAATCGGGTCAATGACACGCTCCCAAAGGGCGAGCTGCCTTGGCTTGTATACTTTGTTGCCGATTCTTGATTTAGACCCACTAAACCTTTAAATCGCCGCCGCGTCTACAAACCAAGTCAGTCTCGCTGAACCTAGCATCTCGAAGTTACTTGGGTATACATAATTTAGAAAGCGGCGTTTTGCTCAAAAGCGAGTGCGGATTTTAAGCGACTGAAATCACCAATCGGTTCGCCATCAAGCATAAACTGTGGGTAGCTTCTTGCGGTTGGGAATAACTCGAACAAGGTTTCTCGGTCAAACTCCACATCCAACTTGAGCGTTGCCACGTTAAAGCCCTGATTTTGCAACCACATCGCAGCGGTCTCACATTGGGAGCACTGCTCCTTACTGTACATTTCTATTTTCATCACTCTTCTCTGCTATTCCTTGCCGTTAGAAATCCGCATCAAAACTCAATTGGCGATCTTGAGGTCGTTTGTACTCAGTAACACGTTTTTCGAAGAAGTTGGTCTTTCCTTCCATGTCCAATAAACGCATGTAATCAAATGGGTTTTCAGCACCAAAGATCGGGGTGAAACCAAACAAACCAGCGATGACATCGGCAGTGTGCTCAATATATTGGCACATCAATTCGGCATTCATACCAATCAAGTCTACCGGTAGGGCTTCCGTTACAAACTCTTTCTCAATTGAAACCGCTTCACGGCAAATTTCTTCAAACTCTTGTTGTGTTACCTTGCCCTGCCCCAAGGTTTTGAATAGCAGCGCAGAGAAGCTAAAGTGCAACCCTTCGTCACGAGCAATCAAGTCATTGCTTGCTGCCAAACCAGCCAGCAAACCACGTTTACGGAAGTAGTAAATGGCACAGAAGCTACCAGCGAAGAACAAGCCTTCTACAAGACCAAAGGCGATCAAACGCATTACCAATGGTTTATCGGAAGAGATCCACTTCATTACCCACTCCGCCTTACGCTTTACGGTCGGGACGTTTTCAATCGCATCGAACAAGCGCTCACGCTCTTCAACATCGGGGATGTAAGTTTCGAGTTGCAGCGCGTAAGTCTCTGCGTGAATGACTTCATTAAATGCCTGCAAAGCAAGGAAGCAGCGCGCTTCTGCGATTTCAATTTCGCCATAAAATCGAGTCAATAAGTTCTCGTTGATCATCCCTTCGCTCTGAGCAAAGAACGCCAACACATGTCGAATGAAGTGCTTTTCGCCTTCGGTCAGCTTGGAAAGATCAGCAAGATCTTGAGCGAAATCGAGTTCTTCTGTAGTCCAGAAAGCCGCTTCGTGAGTTTTGTACGCTTGCCAAATCTCTTCGTATTGAATGGGGAACAAGCTAAATTTGTTTTTAACAATCATACCGTTTCCTTACTTTCGGTTGATGTGAATCTTTTTAATTGACGAGATAGGTTTATGCGCCGCAGTTTAGGCAATCTTCATCTTCGCTTTGCTGACCAACGGTGACTTTCACCGCATTCGTCGATGGCTTGGAGCGCAAGTAGTACATGCCGGTTTTCAGACCACGTTTCCACGCGTAGAAGTGCATCGCATTGATTTGGGCGAATGTTGGTGATGCAAGCCATAAGTTGAGGCTCTGCGATTGGCAAACAAACGGGGCACGAGCTGCCGACATATCAATGATCACTCTCTGAGAGATTTCCCACACGGTGCGATACACGGATTGAAGATCGTCTGGAATGGCATCGATGCCTTGTACTGAACCGTTATTGAGAATAATGGCGTCACGGATTTTGCTCGTCCAAAGCCCGCGCTGTTCCAGATCGCTGACCAGATGTTTGTTGATGATGATGAACTCACCCGATAAGGTTTGGCGTTTGTAGATATTGCTGGTTTGCGCTTCAAACGCTTCGTTGTTACCTAAAATTTGCGCTGTCGACGCCGTTGGCATTTGAGCAATCAGTAACGAGTTGCGCACACCATACTCTGCGATTTGGCGCTTGAGCTGTGACCAATCCCATCGGCTGCTTGGTTGTTCATCCCACAGATCAAATTGGAACTGACCATGACTGATTGGTGAGCCGTCATAACTGGAGTACGCGCCTTTTTGCGCCGCGATTTCACAAGACGCTTCAAGGGAGGCGTGGTACATGGTTTCCGCGATGTCACGGTTAAGCTGTAATGCTTCTTCGCTATCGAATGGAAGGTGCATTTTGAAGAATACATCCGCCAAACCTTGGATACCCAAACCAACAGGACGATGCGCGTGGTTTGATTTTTCAATCTTATCGGTTGGGTGATAGTTCACATCGATAACGCGGTCGAGGTTTTTAATCGCGACTTTGGTGACTTGGTGAAGTTTGTCGAAATCAAACCCCGCGTCTGTAACGAACTTAGGTAGTGCCATAGACGCCAAATTACAAGCCGCCGTTTCATCTGGCGTCGAGACTTCCATGATCTCTGCGCACAAGTTACTCGATTTGATGGTGCCGAGGTTTTTCTGATTCGACTTTTCATTACACGCATCTTTGTAGAGCATGTACGGCGTGCCCGTCTCGGCTTGCGACTCAATGATTTGCGTCATCAATTGGCGGGCTTTGATGGTCTTCACGCCCAAGCCCATACGTTCGTATTCTTGGTACTTCTGAGTAAATTCAGCACCATATAAATCAGACAAGCCCTTGGTATTGTGAGGGCTAAATAGAGTCCATTCCGCGTCGTTTTCGACACGTTCCATGAACAAGTCTGGCACCCATAGAGCGAGGAACAAATCACGTGCGCGGAACTCTTCTTTACCGTGGTTTTTACGTAAATCGAGGAAGGATTCGATATCCGCATGCCAAGGTTCCAAATAAACCGCAAACGAGCCCTTGCGCTTACCACCACCTTGGTCCACATAGCGAGCCGTTTCATTGAAGACTTTGAGCATTGGCACGATGCCATTCGACACACCGTTAGTGCCAATAATTGGCGCACCCGTCGCTCGAATATTGTGGATATGTAGCCCAATGCCACCCGCCGATTTAGAAATCAGCGCACAATCTTTGAGGGTGTCGTAAATACCGTTAATGGAATCTTCTTGCATCGCTAATAGGAAACACGAAGACAGTTGCTGCATCTTACAGCTAGCATTAAACAGCGTTGGCGTAGCGTGGGTGTAGTAGCCAAGACTGAGCAAATCGTATAGCTCTCGAATTTCTTCAAGATCGTCACCTGCGACAGCGACTGCCACGCGCATGAACATATCTTGTGGTCGTTCAACCACCACACCTTTTACTTTCAATAGGTAGGAACGCTCGAGAGTTTTGTAGCCGAAATAATCAAACTGATAGTCGCGTTTGTAGTCAATCATCTCTTCGAGCGCAAACTGATTCTTGGCAACAAAGTCGACGTAAGTATCGGAAAGAATACCGATTTCAGAGAGCTCACGTGTTGCAGTAGCGTATCCGCTGGTTTCTTTTTGCAGAGAACTCACCATCACGCGAGCCGCAAGCTTGGCATAATCAGGGTGTTCCGTCGCAAGGCTTGCTGCCGTTTCAGCGAGGAACACATCGATTTCCGTCACCTTAATGCCGTCGTACAAACCGCTTACTACGCGTTGTGCAACCGCAATAGGTTCAACTTTTAGTCCATCAGCCAGCGCTTCGGCTCTTCGAGTCACCTTATCTAGGCTGGCTTTTTCTTTCCGTCCATCTCGTTTTATAACGTCCATAATCTATATCTTGTGTGTAGTTTAAATGTTGAGCACCATATGTACGCAATAGATCTAGATGATAATGGTTATCATTACAAGTAAGTTTTTTAAAAGTTAGGACTGACGATAGAGAGGGTAAGGAAACATATTGACACTGACACCAAGCTCGATACGAACAGCAATCAGAGGCAAGCACCGCAAAACTGATAAAGTGATGAAGTTTCCCACAAAGCTTTAATTTTCATTGACTTAATTCATTTATAGAAAAGAACCACAAATGTGATATGGTTCAAACTTTAACGTCCTTGAGTTTCCAATGATATCCGCCAAGATTTGTTGAAAAAATGGCCGAGTCAATATGACTGAAAATATCCGCATAGTTTGTCCGTATTTCCGACTAAATTACTCAGGTATACTCCGAGCCGCTAAAATTGTTAGGTATCGAGCCGTCGAACCATCGACCTTTTAAAGTAAGGAATAATCATGAGTCAGTATGTTGTCTGCGCCCTGTATAAATTTGTGGAACTAGAAAACTACCAAGAGTTACGCGAGCCATTGCTTGCCCTAATGGAAGCCCACGGTGTACATGGAACGTTGCTACTGGCAAGTGAAGGTATTAACGGTACGGTTGCAGCGAAACGCGAAGGTATTGATACACTGCTTGCATGGCTAAATGCCGAGCCTCGCCTTACTGGTATTGTTTACAAAGAGTCGTACTCAGATAATCAGCCGTTTAACCGCACCAAGGTAAAACTCAAGAAAGAGATTGTGACATTGGGCGTTGAAGGCATCGACCCTCGTCATGTCGTAGGCACCTACGTGAAGCCGCAAGATTGGAACGATCTGATTGCTGATCCAGAAGTATTTGTGGTTGATACTCGTAATGACTATGAAATTGAGATCGGAACATTTAAAGGTGCAGTTAACCCAAATACTGACACGTTCCGTGAATTTCCTGACTATGTAAAACAAAACATGGATCCAGAGAAACACAAAAAAGTCGCGATGTTCTGTACTGGTGGTATTCGCTGTGAAAAGTCGACTGCTTACATGAAAGAGCAGGGCTTTGATGAGGTGTACCACCTAGAAGGCGGTATTCTGAAATACCTTGAAGAAGTACCAGAAGAAGAAAGCTTGTGGGAAGGCGATTGTTACGTATTCGACGGTCGCGTTGCGGTGAACCATCAGCTAGAAAAAGCGGACTACGACTTGTGTAATGCTTGCCGACTGCCTATCACAGAAGAAGACAAACAATCAGAGCAGTTTGAGCAAGGCGTAAGCTGCCCGAAATGTTTTGGTAAGCACAGTGACGAACAGGTAGCGCGCTTCCGCGAGCGTGAAAAGCAAGTGTCGTTAGCAGCGGTTCGTGGCGAACAACACGTCGGTGGTGAAAGTGCCAAACAACGCGAGCAGCGACGCGCAGAAAAGCTGGCGAAGAAAGACGCACAGCGCAAACGAGCGTAAGATTCAAACATATTAAGCACAAACGCCCCGTTTCTGGCTTGGAGACGGGGCGTTTTTGTTATCGTTGGAAGGTAAAAACTAAGATGTTCTGATAAGGCCTGCGTAAGCTACATCTGAGCCGCTGTCAGGAAATACGCTTTCTAGCGCACTCGATTCTATGCTCATGTGTTGCTGTAGAACGGCTTTGATCACCGCCCTCATATCATTAGCAGGGGCTAAGTCACGCCCTTCATAGAGCTCAGCTTGGCCAAGCCCCGGGAATTCTCCCAATACTTTGCCTCCTTCAATGGCTCCACCAGCAATAAACATGGCGTTTGCTGTTCCATGATCGGTGCCTTTGGTTCCGTTTTCCGCTGCGGTGCGTCCAAATTCACTTGCCGCCATCACGACGGTTTTCGACCAGTTATCCCCTAACGCTTTCTTTAGGTTGGCAAGACCGTTATCCAATTTACGTAATTGATTGGCAAGCCTTCCTGTTTCTGCCCCCTGCCCTGCATGAGTATCCCATCCACCCAGTTCCAATACCGCGATGTTGGGACCGCCTTGTGCAGAGAGAAAAGTTCCCGCTTGAGACGCCAAGACAGGAAACTGCTTACCGGGACGATTACGATTCGACATCATTTCAATCTTCAGCGCTTCTTCAAAATTACTCGCGAGCTTCTCATCACTTTGAAACAACGCCTCTAGCAGCTCCACTTGGCTGTCTCTCGCTTGCAAATTGTTTGGATACCAACTACTGACTGCCTTCTCCCCTTGAACAATCAAAGGTAACCCTGAATCGATCGCCAAACCTTTCGACTTCGCATCCAGTTGTAGCAATCGGTTTAACCACCCATCACGATGTAACGGATTGTCTGTACCGTTTTCTAAAACCTTTTGCCCATCAAAATGAGAGCGCTCACGATACGCGGTGGCACAAGCGTGAACCATTGCCATCTGCTTATTTTGATACCACTCGAAGCTGGTTTTCATCGCCGGATGCAAACCATAAAGATCGTCGAGTTTATTCAGTTTTTCTGTTGCTAAACCAATCGTCGGACGGAGAGCTAAATACTGCTTATCAGCATAAGGAACCACAACGTTTAATCCATCCATCGCACCACGCAGCGTAATCCAAACAAAGATATTTGGAGAGCTAGATTGAGCAAAGACTGCATTAGGCAACAAGCTTGTTGCGCCCACGGCTAAAGCCGATTTCAAGAATTGTCGGCGAGTCGATGTGAAGTTCGTTTGTTTATCTATTGTCATCACTCACCTCATCGATACTGGAATTGCGGACTAAGCCAAAGTAGAGAAAGCTTCATCTCTGCAGATGGGGCTTTGTTCATCACCAACCTTGTGTGTTCGTCCAACGCGTCGCCGTAGAGCTGTTGGCTAATTTGCTCAACAAAAGCTTGTGGTTTCACACCTTGGGACTTCGCACTTTTCACCGCCAGCCGAGCAATTCGATTCGCTAACTGCCACCGCTGAGTTAATGCCGAAGGGCTGTTGTAATCCGCATCTTTGTCTGGCCAACCAGCAGGAGAACCCGCCATAAAAGGAGGCTGACCTAAGCTTCTTTGCGCACCGAGTAATTTATTCCCCGACTTGCTCATTTGCATGTCATTCGATTCAGGAAAACGGACATCAGCACTGCGCAAAACCGCGAATAACCACTCTTGAGAAGTACGAAAGCGCACCGCTTCTGCCGATTGGCTCAAAGCGCTTTGAATCAACAATCGATAAACCAGGAGCAAATCCCCTTTACCTTTTAGGTAAGCTTGGCTGAGCGGTTCAACCAAGGCTTCACCGGAAGGTCCTAGGAAATGCTGCACCAACTTACGTGCAATATGTTTTGCAGTATCAGGATGAAGCGCAAGATCTCTCAAACACGCTCGTCCTTGTTCAATACCTTGTTGAGAATAGCGCTTGCCAAGCAGAGTTATCGAGCCTGGCTCATGGGTTCTTGCATTAAATTGGAAACCAACTTTTGGCGCTTTGAATCCAACGCTCCAGCCAGTAATGGCTTTTGCCAGCTCAATTACGTCTTGTTGTGTATATTGGCTATCGACACCAAGCGTATGCAGCTCCATGATTTCTCGCGCGAGGTTTTCATTGAGCCCTTTACCCTGTTTCAGTCCTTGTTTGGAGTTCGGTCCTACCGACAAGTTGTTATCCAGAAACATCAGCATGGTTGGGTGCTGACTCACAGCTAAGAGCATCTCAACAAAGTTGCCATTCCAGTGTTCTCGAATCACTTCATTTTCAACGCTAGCCACAATCGGACGCACCTTTCGTGTGTCTGCCGATATGGCAAAATGGTTGCTCCAAAATTGAATCAAGCGTTCCTGAAATCCACACGGAGTGTGCAAAGTCTGTTGGTTGCGAGCCTCGACTTGTCGCAAATATTGCTCACGAAAGAACGCACCAATTTGCTTTTGCACTTCACGTTTTTTGGTAGGGGATTGTTTGAGCTCTCGTTTGGTGTCATTGAGCTTTTTCAGTTCCAACAACACTTCGTTTGTACTCGGCAACTTGGTTACTGCCTCATGCCAATAGGTCTTACTGCTTAGTTGCTTTTCTAAACTTGGCGAATTGTGTTGATAAAGGGCCCCAAAGCCAAACCGCTGCTCAGAGATAATGTCTTGAGTTGGGTAATACTGCATAGCCGATTCCGTGTGATGCTTTATGTCAGTCTAGCAAGCATCACATGGCGTCGAGTTCAATTTTTGGTTATTTCTCAGTCAGTAAAGCTGGTTATCACGCAGAGGAACTTCTAATTCATTAGTACCATCTTTGGATGACTGCCCAACCATTTCGTCATAAGCGCTTTGTTGACGAAGCACCTGCTGTTTCGCTTTCAAGTGACGACATTGCTTTTGCAACTCCAGTATCGAATGCGCTCTTAAAAACTTGCCTTTATCGTCGGTAACAAAGTGTTCCTCTCCATCGACTAAGACGGATACTTGATACAAAGCGAGATCGAGAGAGTGGATAACGAGCTTGTCGATGTAGAAGAATTTTTCCAATTTACTGAGTGGCATAGACATAAAGCACCTCCTTGCTCCGTGCCTCTACGTCAACACCAATAAAATCGATCACTGAGTGAGAAATATGCCCCGCAAATACGTAGAAACCGGAAAAACAAGCGAGGGGCACAATGCAAACAATCAATTTAGTGTGGCTAAAACGCGATTTACGCCTGACCGATCATAGGCCTTTGCAACACGCTTTATCTTCAGAGCATCCAACTGTGCTGCTCTATATTGTCGAACCCATGTTACTGGATGACCCACATTACTCTGCTCGCCACTGGCGTTTTATTTGGCAATCACTCCAAGATATGAACAAAACACTCTCGGCTCGTGGCCATCAAGTGTCCGTAATGTCAGGTAGCGCAATAGATTGCCTCAGCGCGATTCAAAACCAGTTTAACATCAATGCTATTTTCTCCCATCAAGAAATCGGACTGCGTTGTACGTTTGAACGAGATAAACAAGTATCAGAATGGCTTCAATCACAAGGGATTCCGTGGCGCGAATTTGAACATGGCGCCGTCATTCGAGGAGCAAAAGACCGACTCGGCTGGGATAAGCATTGGGATACGGTTATGCGAGCAGAGATTGAAGATATAGACCTTGAAAGTGCTTCTCTCATTACCCTCGATGTTGACGCACTTGGTTGCTCGTTTACGCCCCCTCCTTCTTGGTTAGAAAAAATAAAAGGCATGCAAACGGGCGGAAGTTCGCTCGCTTGGCAAACCATGGAAGACTTTTTTCAACGTCGGGGACGCGATTATTATCGAAGTATTTCTAGTCCAACGGCATCTCGAACCGCATGCACTCGCCTCTCTCCCTATCTCGCATGGGGCAATATATCGCTTCGAGAAGTGTACCAATACCTGCTGCAACATTGGCAAGTGGCTGGGTTTCGTCGCAGCTTAATAGCACTGTCTTCGAGATTGCATTGGCATTGTCACTTTATGCAGAAGTTTGAATCCGAATGCGAAATGGAGTTTCGTTGTGTCAATAGGGCTTATGAACCTTTATTACAGCAAGCAAGCGTCAGAGATGAGGCACTCTTGGACGCTTGGAAGTCAGGCACAACCGGGATACCGCTCATCGATGCTTGCATGCGTTGTCTTCATCACACCGGATACATCAACTTTCGCATGCGCGCGATGTTGGTGAGTTTTTTAACGCATCATATGAACATGGATTGGCGCGATGGCGTCACTCACTTAGCTCAGTTGTTCCTCGACTTTGAACCGGGTATCCATTACCCACAATTTCAAATGCAAGCAGGAGTGACCGGCACCAATACGATTCGCATCTACAATCCGACGAAACAAGCACAAGAGCACGATGCTGACGGTGAGTTCATTCATAAATGGATTCCAGAACTTGCAATGGTTCCCACGCCCTTGTTGTTTGAACCATGGAAAATGACCGCAATGGAAACCGTCATGTACCAACTGGATCCCGATTCCCGATATCTCGCGCCCGTCGTAAATGTAGAGGCAAGCGCAAAAGCAGCAAGAGAGCGATTGTGGGCATGGCGCAAACGCACAGAAGTGAAAATAGAAGGAGCGAGAATTCTGGCGCAGCACGTTCGGCCTTCGAGCAAAAAGAAAGCAAGTTGATCGCCCAGAAAGAAGCGCGCGTACAAACAAAGGCTTTTATCAGGGAGAGAGCGGTACCCAAACAACGAAAGGAATGCACAATGTTAAAACGTATTTTGGTTACAACCACGGTTATGTTTGCCACTTTTTCATTTTTAATGCCAGCGCAAGCCCATGAACACGGAATGATGAAAGAAGATATTGTTGATGTCGCCGTTGCAAATGGCTCCTTCAACACCTTGGTGGCAGCAGTCAAAGCCGCAGGCTTAGTAGACACGCTTAAAGGAGAAGGTCCATTTACGGTGTTTGCACCGACTGACGAAGCATTTGCTAAGCTTCCAGATGGCACGGTTGATATGTTGCTGATGCCAGATAACAAAGACAAGTTGGTCGCGATTCTTACTTACCATGTGGTTCCGGGCAAAGTAATGGCCGCAGACGTAGTGAAAATGGACAAAGCGACGACAGTCCAAGGGCAAGACGTGATGATCAAAACTATGGGCGATAAAGTGATGATCAATAACGCTACCGTGATTGCTACCGACGTCAAAGCAAAGAATGGCGTGATTCATGTAATTGATGAAGTCATCATGCCGAAATAAAATCAACAAGGAGGGCGGGTTCACCCGCCCCTTTCAAGGATATGGAAAACATCAAACTTTCGAAGCACGACATTCAAGCGATGGAGCAACGCCAACGCACCCGATTGATAAACTCTCTAGCGGGATACAAAAGCGCTAATCTCATCGGCACAATGGACAGACATGGACAGGAGAACCTGGCTGTGGTGAGCTCGGTGGTTCATTTGGGTTCGCATCCACCTCTATTCGGCTTTATCGTTCGTCCACGTAAAAGTCGCCGTCACACGCTAGAAAACATCCTCGATACCAAGCATTTCACCATCAACGCTATCGGCGTCGACTTTGTGCAAAAAGCCCATCAAACCTCCGCGCGCTACCCAAAGCATATCTCAGAGTTCGAAGCAGTAGGCCTGACACCTTATTATGATGATGCGTTTCCTGTACCTTTTGTCCTTGAAAGTAACCTCAAGATGGGCCTAGCTTTGAAAGAACACATCAAGATTGAAAGTAATCAAACGGAGATGTTGATTGGTGAAGTGTTAATGGTGCACGCACCGGAAAGAGCGATCATGCCAGACGGTTACCTTGACTTGGAACTTCTCGACTTAGTGACCATTTCTGGGCTCGATAGCTACCACGTGACTCAGCGTCTGCATCGGTTAAGTTATGCCAAACCTGACTCTCGTCTGTTCCCCTTAACAAGAGAAGGAGAACCTTCATCTTGGGGAGCGCTTGAAGTCGATTTGGACTAACTCCTCATACTCGAGAACTAAATACAAAAATGGCAGTTTTCTCTGTCCAAGCCGTGTTCGCCCGCTCGGTTGGTAAGGTGAGCGCGTCCTGCTTCTAGCCCCATTTCATAGCCTTCGAGCAAGACAGATTGACGCATAGACAATCGCTGAACGTTGAATTCATCTGGCGGAGCAACTACGCGAACACGCGTTCCTTCGGGAGGATTGCGAATGAACTCAAGCGACTCATTGTAGTTCTCTGAGCGATGAAGCATAGCCTCTGCCATTTGTGGATGTTCAGCGAACAGCTTCTTCATTAACCAAGGCGTCTTCACTGGCTTTTTCTCATAAGCCAAAGGATGTGAAAGAACAACCGTGATATCACGAGCACCGCGACGATAGGCTTCTCGTACAGGAATGGAATCTGCCACACCGCCATCGGTATAACAACCACCGGAGAAACACGGGGTATGTTTGTAAGCAATAGGCAGAGCAGTTGTTGCTTCCATCGCGTTGTGGAAGTTATGACGATTCACTCGGTAGTAATCCGCTTTACCTGTATTGATGTTCGTCGTTGCCGCTAAGAAAGGAATGCCTTCAAACAGTTTCGCTTCATCGACTGGGTACAAACGATTTGACTCTTCAAACAACCATTTAACGTCGATCAAATCTCCACCTTTCAAAAAGCGGGTAGGATCGAAAAAGCGTTTGCTCGTCGCTAATTTAGTAATGACGTTGATGCTACGGTGCGGATAATCAGTGAGATAGCCGATCAAGTTTGAAGCCCCAGCTGATACGCCAATCGCAAAATCAAATGGTTTGTAGTCTTGCTCTAAGAATGCATCTAATACGCCGCTGGCAAAGACGCCACGCATTGCACCACCTTCGACTACGATTGCTTTTGTTGCCATGTTTCCCCCCAATAAAGACGTTAAAAAGATTACTGAAATTCGTGCTACAGCAACAATCGGTTATTCTTATTATTGAGATAGGCGAAGTCTATGTGTTTCTTGCTCTTTAAGTGGAAACTTAGGATCAAAAAATCCACATCAACCAAAGCGTTGATGTGGATTTTTAGTCGTTCAATCGGAGATTACGCAAAGACGGTTTTATACGCCTCGGCAGCACCTTCAATAAACATCTGTGTGCCAATCACCGCAAGAATCAAACCCATCATTTTGGTGATCACATTCAGTGCGCTTGGACCAACGGCTTTCACTAACTTGTCACCAAACAAAAACAGAACATAAGTCATCACACAAAGGACTGCGAATGAAGCAATGGTAATGATGGTTTCGGTGATTCCACCCGTTGTTGCAAAGTTCATCGCCGTCGCAAGAGTTCCTGGCCCCGCCAATATCGGCATGGCTAATGGTGAAACGGCAATGCTCAACGCAGCTTGTTCTTGCTCCGGAGAATAAGCCTTTTCCTTAGTCTTCTTGTGTGTCGATTCCCCTTGCAACATGTGGAAGCCAATGAGGAATACTAAGATACCGCCTGTAATGCGCAGTGCGTAAAGGGTAATACCAAACAGATCGAAGATGACTTTGCCAGCAATAGCGAATACCGCAACGATAACAAAGGCGATAAACACAGAACGAAACGCAATTGAGCGTACGGTTTGCTTGTCTTCATCCGCGGTCAGACTCAAGAAAATTGGGATATTAGCGATTGGGTTCATGATGGCAAAAAAGCCCATGAATACAGTAACGGTATGAAGTATCAGTTCTTTCATGTTTTCTACATTTGGTAAGTTATTGATTATTAAAAATCATTATATACCCAACTTTATAAATAACGTCACTTTATGTTCACTGTACTTTCCAAGCGCCTCACCTTTTGCTCATCGCCACAGTTTGAAGCCCATGCTGGTTTACGCTCAATATAAATAGCGTTATGGTGAAGATTCAGCCAATACAAAGAACAAACTAAGGAAGTTGATTGATCATGAACAGTACGATTGAAACCATTCTCGGTCATCGCTCTATTCGTAAGTTCACCTCTGAGCCTATTGCAAGTGAGCAACTACAAACGATTCTCCAATCTGGATTAGCCGCCTCTTCTTCTAGCATGCTTCAGGTGGTCTCTATCATTCGTGTGACAGACAGAGAGAAGCGCAAACTGCTAGCACAATACGCTGGCAATCAGGCTTACGTTGAAAGTGCTGCAGAATTTTTGGTGTTTTGCATTGACTACCAGCGTCACACAACCATCAACCCAGACGTTCAAGCCGACTTTACTGAGCTGACCCTAATTGGTGCTGTGGATTCCGGCATCATGGCGCAAAACTGTTTGTTAGCTGCCGAGTCTATGGGATTAGGTGGCGTATACATTGGTGGCTTAAGAAACAGTGCTGCGCAAGTCGATGAGCTACTCGGTTTACCTAACAACGCCGCTATCCTGTTTGGTATGTGTTTGGGCCACCCTGATCAAAACCCAGAAGTAAAACCACGCTTGCCCGTTAACGTTATTGTCCACGAAAACCAATACCAAACGCTGAACGTAGACGATGTACAAGCTTACGATCAAACCATGCAAGAGTACTACGCGAGCCGCACAAGCAATCAAAAGCAGAGTGCATGGTCACAAGAAACAGCCGGAAAGCTGTCTGGAGAGTCTCGCCCGCACATCTTGCCTTATCTAAACTGTAAGGGATTGGCAAAGCGCTAAGAAATAGAAAGGTGGTACGATCAAAAAAGGCCTCAGATGAGGCCTTTAGTATCAATTAGTTTATTAGCGATTAGTTACCGCCAGTACCGCCTGTGCCGCCACCCGGTGGATCTTCAGGTTCGATAGGCTCTCCCACTTCTGGATCAGGAATGGTTGGAACGTCAGGTTTGATATCTTCAACAGGCGTACCTGCTTCAATCGCATCCTTCACTTCCTCAACAACTTTCTTTGTATCTTCCGCAGGGATCTCTACATAGATAACATCACCCGTTTCACTTTTTGGGTAATCAGGGTTTGCAGTAATTACTTCCTCTGTGATCGCTTTTGCCGCTACAGAAATTGCTTCTGGAGAAGCCTCTGGGTTAGCTTTAATTACGTCAGAAACAACGTTTGCCGTCGCGATTAGTTGCGTAGCAATTGCGCTAGCTGCTGGATCATCACCGCCTTGCTCTTGTAGATCTTGAACGACTTGCTCTGTGTTTAGAAGAAGCTCATCCACAGAAACACCAATTTCATTGATATCGATACCAAGATCTGCAAAAACTTTTTCTGCTACTTCTGGTGAGTAAACTTCACCTTCTTCAAGAGAGCCAGCGATTAGTGTTGTAAAAGGGGAACCTGTAACTAAGCCATCAGCTTGTGCTAGTCCCTGTGGAATCGCATAATCAGTTGTGATTGGTTTACCGTTTGAAGCATCACGACTGGAGTCTGTATGAGTCAAAATAAATTCACACTCATCAGGAGAAGTTACTACATCTAGATTTTCAAAACGAGCTTGGCCAACCATGTTTTTGTAGTTGGTAGTAAGTTCGATAGCCTCGTAGGTTTCACCGCCACATACAGCTTCCACCTTCATGCCAATAACTGCTGGATCATATGCCTGAACTGAATAGGTTTTCACTACTGGGTCGCTATCGCTACCACAGCCAGCCAGTAGCACCGCCGCCACACTTGCCGTTAAAAGTTTGATTTTCAAAATTAGCTCCAATATTTTTGTTATATCCGACCGCAACAGGAAGCATAACGGCAGTTGCATATAGTGTAAATAGGATGCATAGAACTTTGGTATGAGTTTTTTCACATTAACAGTGGTTTACATGTGCAAAACAGCGCATTTTCACTAGTAACTTGAGATAGCCCCACTTTTGTCAGGTATTTGTCAGTATTTTTTCAGTATCAGGTTGCCTTCATTGCAACAAGATGGATAATAGTTGTCTATTTTTTGTTGGTTAGAATCTCTACCTTCATAAATAAAAATGACCTCTCTGAATCATTACGCACGATTAAGAGCATTTATTACATAAAAATACTGAATGGAATCGTTTTAAAAAGGCTAACGATGACACGAATACATCTGTATTGATGGGCGTCTCGTCAAACAAAAAGTGAACCAATTTCAGTCGGCAAATTTTCTTTCGGTAGTAAGAAACCAATGAATAAATTTAACAAAGTTTTGGGGATAACGATTCTTCCAATCGTTCTGACTGGGTGTACTGTACCCGGTAGTCATCTGTCAACCAGTGACAAAACGGTAATGACTACCGAAGCGACAGACCTAGAATCTCAAATTACTGTCTATCCGTTAACCCTTGAAGGTGTCTCCTCATTAAATCCTGCAGAACCATTTTCCAAGCCGAATCCCGAGCTTGATGTAGAGGTTGCGAAGTACGAGTACGTTGTTGGCCCTGGCGATATTCTGAACATTACCATTTGGGACCACCCTGAACTAACCATTCCTGCCGGCTCTTACCGTAGTTCCGCAGAAGCAGGTAACTGGGTCCATGCCGATGGCACCATCTTCTACCCTTACATTGGTATTGTTGAAGTTGAA
The DNA here is from genome assembly GCF_021654215.1 of Vibrio sp. MMG023. Classification (NCBI taxonomy): domain Bacteria; kingdom Pseudomonadati; phylum Pseudomonadota; class Gammaproteobacteria; order Vibrionales; family Vibrionaceae; genus Vibrio; species Vibrio sp. MMG023. The sequence goes on from NZ_JAKFZP010000004.1 coordinate 546,042, forward strand.
GGCAAAAACGTACGTCAAATTCGTACTGACATCGCTAAACGTTTAGCCAAGTATATTGAAAGCCCTCAAGTAGATGTGAGTGTCGCTGCATTTCGTTCTAAAAAAACATACGTTACTGGTGAAGTAAACAAACCTGGTCAACAACCCATCACAAATATTCCATTAACACTCCTTGACGCAGTTAACCGCGCGGGGGGGTTAGCTCAAGATGCTGACTGGCGTAATGCGACACTAACACGCAATGGTGAAGTCCAAGACATCTCTCTATATGCATTGATGCAGCAAGGTGACTTGACTCAAAACCGCCTACTTCAATCAGGAGACATCGTTCACGTACCACGTAATGACGCCCAAAAAGTATTCGTGATGGGTGAAGTAAACGATCCGAAACTACTTAAAATTGACCGCGCGGGCATGAGCCTAACGGAAGCATTAAGTAATGTAGGAGGAATCAGCCAAATCTCTGCAGATGCAACTGGCGTATTTGTCATTCGACGCTCAAAAGAAGAAGCTAAGATGGCTGATATTTATCAGCTAGATGTTTCAGATGCTTCTGCTCTTGTGATTGGTACTGAATTTGACCTAAACCCATACGACATCGTTTATGTGACTGCAGCACCAATCAGTCGTTGGAATCGAGTAATTGCTCAGTTAGTACCTACAATTTCTGGCTTCAATGAATTGACGGAAGGCGCACTGCGTATCCGCAACTGGCCTTAAATCGCATACGTCTAGAGGGAGTAGCTTAACTCCCTCTACAAACATCAATTTTTAAGCAGAAAACGTTATTCATAACGTTTGTTCACTTAGAAAGGAAAAGAATTTGTTTTCTAATATTTTAGTGGTTTGTGTGGGTAATATCTGCCGTTCACCAACAGGAGAGCGACTTTTACAGTCTCTTTTACCCAACAAAAAGGTGGCATCTGCTGGTATTGCCGTAGAAAAAAGCCACTTAAAGGGCAAGTCTGCTGATGAAATGGCAACTAAAGTTGCACTTGAACACGGAATAGATTTAGAAGGGCATTGCGCTCAGCAATTAACCCCTGAGTTATGTGCACAATATGATCTGATTTTAGTCATGGAGAAAGGCCACCAAGAAGCCTTAACCAAGATTGCTCCAGAAGCTCGCGGCAAAACAATGTTGTTTGGCCAGTGGATTGGTGGAAAGAACATACCCGATCCATATCGCCAGAGCAAAGAAGCATTCGACCATGCTTATGCTCTCATAGATGAAGCCGCACAAGCTTGGACTAAAAAACTATAAGCCGAAAGGCTCATTTTCAAACGCCTATGGCAAGGTATTTAAGAAGTTAATGTAATGACAACACAAACTATTAAGCAATCACGTCAAGTCGACGATGAAATCGATTTGGGGAAGCTATTTGGGATCATCCTTGATGCCAAGTGGTTTATATTATGTACCGTATTCCTATTCTCTGTTGTAGGTGTCGGTGTTGCCATTCTATCGACACCCATATACAAAGCTGACGCGCTTATTCAAATAGAGAAGAAGAGCTCAGGTGGCATTTCAGCAATGGTTGGTGATATGGGCGAATTGTTTTCTGCCGAATCATCTGCAACGACAGAAATTGAGATCATCAAGTCACGTATGATCCTTGGTGATACCGTTGATAAATTCAACTTAACCACTGTCGTTACACCAAACTACATCCCATTTATTGGTAAAGGATTAGCGCGTTTACAGGGTGACCAAATCCGCCTTTCTGTGTCTCGGTTTAACATCCCAACTTATGCTCTTGGTATTCCTCACACATTAGAGGTCGTCAACGCAGAACAAAAAACCTTTAAACTACTGCAAGATGATGGTCGTGTCGTGCTTGAAGGTAAAGTTGGTGAGTTGATCGATAAAGACGGTTACCAATTTATGGCAAATGAGATGTTTGCTCAAGATGGCTCAACTTTTACAGTAAGCAAAATTAGTAAGCTTGATGCAATCAACCAACTGCAACAAAACCTGTCGATTAGCGAACGCGGTAAACAAACCGGCATCATTTCACTTAGTTTCTCAGGTCAAGACCGAGCTCGAATTCAGGAGATTTTGAATGATATTAGCCAAAACTACTTCTTACAAAATGTTCAACGTAATTCAGCAGAAGCAGAACAAAGCCTAGAATTTTTAAAAGGTCACCTTCCGGACATCAAAGTAAAGTTAACCGCCTCTGAAGATATCTTGAACCAATTCCGTCAAGAAAACGAATCTATTGACCTTGGCCTTGAAGCGCAATCAACCCTGAAAGTAATGGTTGAATTAGAAGCGCAATTGAATGAGCTTACTTTTAAAGAGAGTGAGATTAGTCAACGCTTTACACAAGACCACCCTGCTTACAAATCACTGCTCGATAAACGCCAAACACTTCTTAAAGAGAAAGAACGTTTAAATAAACAAGTACAAAAACTGCCTAAAACACAACGTGAAGTACTTCGTATGACACGTGACGTTGAAGTAAACCAACAAATTTACATCCAGCTTCTAAACAAAGTTCAAGAACTAAACATTATTAAAGCAGGTACCGTTGGTAACGTACGTATCCTAGACAGTGCACAGTCTTTCTCTAAGCCAATTAAACCAAAGAAAGCGTTGATTGTTGTTTTAGCAACACTTCTAGGTGGCATGGTAGGTGTTGCATTTGTACTTATCCGTGCAGCTTTCCATCGTGGTGTCGAGACCCCTGATCAAATTGAACAAATGGGTATGCCAGTATACGCAAGCGTACCAAAGTCTATACAACAGCTTGAATTTGCGAGCAAACTTAAGCGCAATAAAGGCAAAGTAAACAAAGAGTTGGTTCTACTTGCCGAAGCAAACCCTGCAGACCTCTCTATTGAGGCATTGAGAAGCCTACGCACCAGCTTACACTTCGCAATGATGGAAGCAAAAAACAACATCCTGATGATTTCTGGCCCAGCGCCATCTATTGGTAAGACGTTTGTCTCTACCAACTTTGCAGCAGTAGCAGCCAAGACAGGTCAGAAAGTTCTACTCATTGACGCGGATATGCGTAAAGGCTATTTACAACAATGTTTCGGCCTTCGTTGGGACAATGGCCTATCAGATCATCTAAGCGGCAAAGTAACAGCCAACGAGATCATCAAATCGACGTCTATCGAAAACTTAGATGTGGTCACTCGTGGTCAAGTGCCACCAAACCCATCGGAGCTTTTGATGCACCCACGATTCAAAGACTTTATTGATGCTATGGCTGCACAATACGACTTAGTCATTATCGATACACCACCAGTGTTAGCCGTAACTGACCCTAGTATCGTTGGCGCACTAGCTGGTACAACTTTGATGGTTGCTCGTTTTGACCAAACGACATTGAAAGAGATCGAAGTTGCCCAAGGCAGATTTGAACAATCTGGCGTAGAGGTAAAAGGTGTTATCCTCAACGCGGTTGAGAAGAAAGCATCTAACTCCTACGGATATGGCTACGGTTACTACAACTACAGCTATAAAAGTGAGTAACACCTAGCTAGAAACACAAAGCCCCGCTATTATCGCGGGGCTTTTTTATTTGTGCTGCAGGAACCGATTTTATTCTTATTGCTTCTTCCATTGAATAAAAGTAAGCACACTCAGTAATAAGAAGAAAGCAGGGTCACTCCAACCAAAGCCGACAAATACACCGGTAATGCCAGCATAAGTGGTGATCACAACGCCTAAGAGATTAGTGGTCAACAGCGCTTTGAACAGTTGCTTGGCTGTAGTGCTAGGTTCCACATCACGTAACATCAAACTGACCGCAGCAATCCCACCTAAAAAGATCGACGTATGCTGCGATAAAAACAGCGCGTACTGGTCGTTAATTTGTACGCCATACATCGGCCACATCATGGTCGGAACAAAAAACAGCGCAAACGCAAATACCGTATATATGACACCATGAACGGTTAGAAAAGTGCGGTTAGTCATAATGTTACTCTCCGATTGGGCCTTGGTTGATGATGCTCAGCGGCGTATTGATATCAAATATCTGGCCTCTTACTTCTTCTACACCCATCTGTTTCAAACGAGCAGTGTGCATTTCGAGATAAGCTTGCGCCGTGGCTTCATCTTCAAAAAGATAGATACCACCACCGAGTTTGTCTTTTTCGCTTTCCGTCCAGATTTTCCAAATCATGCTCGGCTCTTGGTTAATTGATTTCGCTAAATCGATCAGAGCATTCGACATCTCTTCACCAAATGGGCCATGAAATTCAAAATCAACTTGCAGTAATTTCGCCATCTTGAGTCTCCTCTTATTATTGACTCGCTTTCGATGAAAAGATTATTGCCTTTATAAAACTGACAAAAAAGTTCATAATTTTGCCATTACCTGTCGAAAAAACTGACCAATGAGACTCAAAACAACCCTAGAGCAATGGCAAACACTACAAGCAATTGAACAGGCAGGAAGTATTCAATCAGCCGCAGTAACGCTCAATAAAAGCCATACCACGCTTATCTATTCGGTGAAAAAGCTCGAAGAGCAGCTCGGCATTAAGTTGATAGAAGTGAAAGGCCGAAAAGCAGGGCTAACCGAACACGGTAAAACCATGCTTCGACGGGCTCAGTCAATGCTTGAGCAGGCTCGTGAACTTGAAATGATCAGTGAACAACTAAATAGCGGTGTAGAGTCGCAAATTACGGTAGCTATCGATCACCTGTGCGATCCAAGTTGGCTCTATACTCCACTTAGCGAATTTCTCACACAAAACAACACAACTTCAGTTCAAGTAGTAGAAACCTCTCTGAGTAAAACCACAGACATGGTAGTGAATGAATTAGCAGACATCGCGATCATCAACCTTCCCATTACTAACTACCCAGCAGAAGCGTTCGGTACGACCACGATGGTGCCAGTGATTTCGGCACATCATCCGCTTGCGCGAAAACCACAAGTGTCACTGGCAGACTTTGCTACCACCAGCCAGATTGTGGTGCGTGATCTAGGAGACTCTGATAAAGCGAGGCAAAATGTGGGCTGGCTGAGAGCGCGCCAGCGAATTACTGTCGATAATTTTGACCACGCTTTCAGAGCTGTAGAACAAAGTGTCGGGTTTTGTCGGTTGCCTCAACATCTGGTCGAATATCGTCAGAACAACAAAATCAAAGTATTAGAATTAGAACACTCCAATCAGTATCAAGTGGCTTTGCACCTTACATTACCTAAAGGTGCGAAAAGTGGCCCCGCTGCCCTTGCGCTATACCAAGCTTTGCTAAAAAGCGCCGAATACCGAGCTTAATCCTCTTGACTCCAATCTTTTATTTTGTGACACCATTCTCTCGCAACGTATTGCATGACAAAGCTTGAGCACCTAATATCAGGGTGCTCAAGCCTAAAGCGCCCAACACTCGCGGAAAGAACTCAGTTCATGGCAATTCAACTTCCCTGCTCTCATTAGCAGGAACAATTTGTTTTTACCTTCTTTATAGCTTCTGTTAAGGCGAGTGTGGAAGAATAAGAAAGGTGAAAAATGCAATCTCACAACAGCTTCTCAATTAATCTAAACCAGCAAAAATCCGTGGCAAAAAAACGCTTGAAAGCGATCCGCCAAAATAATGAAGATACCTTAAAGCTGGTTAAGCAGTTTCATACTCAGCCAGAAAAGCTCACGCCAGAATCAGTCAAACTTTCGGATGTGCAACACGCCTTAGCAAGAGAGCTTGGTTTACCTAGTTGGAGCAAGTTAAAAGCGCACGTGGAAAAACTCGAATTCCATAAACGTGCCATTGATAATCAAGAAAAGCCACTCGATGCCGAGTTGACAACGCTGCATGTACGCTGCGGTCATGACATTCAGCAGCAACTAAAGACATGCGGTTTCGAAGGTGACTTCTTGCCCATGATTGATCCGTTGTGTATTGGTCCAATTCCCGATGATGACAACACGTTTCTTGCCCTAAGAGCACAATACGTTGTGGACCGATTGCTGCCTGTTATGGGGAGAAAAGACTCGGTGCAAGAGGTAGCGCAGTTTGAGCAAGACAATATCCATACCCTGCTCGACGTGCAGTATGAACGTATCGTTTTTTGGGTTGAACATGATGCCTACGATCAATTCATGCTACTTCGAGGGCTCTCTCTGCTAGAGGAAACCGTAGGCAAAATCATTGAGATCATCGAATTCAATCAGTTTCCGGGAACCGAGCGCTTTATTGGATTTGGGCAACTGCCCGCAGAAGCCATTCGCTCTTGCTGGCAACACCGAAAACCTGTCTCTGAAAAACTATTAAGTCAAGCCGCGCGGTGTTGGCAAGCGTTAACATCCCCCACGCCGGATTCACTTTTGAATTTAATCAAACATCACGAGTTAGATTGCTTGCCAAACATCAAAGCTGTATTAAAACGGCACCTTCAAGAATTGCCTCATTCGAGTTCAGGGTTGAGCCTCACACAAAGATTGGCATTGGAAACATTAGCTAAGCACAGCGTCCCAATTACGGTCAAAGATTGGTTTCAGCAGTACCTCACCAAGGAACCACTACCAACCTTGGGTGATGTGATGTTTTACGCTTTGCTATTACCACTCTCCCAATACGAAGAACCGCTGTTTACGATAAGTGAACTCGAGAAAAACTGGTGGGAACATCAAGTTAGTTTAAGTAAACAAGGTCAAGCATGCTTGAATGGTAAATGCCGAGCCACACAAAGTTACTGGGTTGGAGGCATCCGCAATCAAAGGCAAGACTTCTGGACATGGGATCACGAGCAACTGCCTACATTGCGTCGCTTAACCACAAATTAGAGATAAGAGTTAACAACAATAACCATTGAAAAACAGCGTCAGGATTGATTCAACGGTTTCCTTGCGCTGTTCTTCATTTGGTACAGCTTGATTCGCCACCAGTTGTGGCCACAAAAAGTTGCCCTTGAGCAAACACATCAGCATGTTACTCATCATTGCAGGATCAAGAGGTTTGAATTTTCCGTCTGCAATCGCCTCAGCAAACCAAGCTTGGAGAAGTTCATCTTGACGTTGAAGTTGATGAAGGTAGTTTTCGGCTAAATCCGGTGTACGCATAAACTCACTGATCACCATTTTAGCCAAAGGCAAACCAAAGTCTTCGTACATAGAATCCAGCTTAGAATACAAATAGTCACGAAGCTGAGATTCTATATCCACATCTTGTCTGTATGTGAGTTGCAAACGCGCTCTTTGTGTTTCAAGCACCGATTGGATCGACTCAATAAACAACACATCCTTACTTTCAAAATGGCGATATAAGGTTCGCTTTGATGTTGCTGCTCGCTCACACACTCTGTCCATATTCGCACTGCTATAACCGTGTTCAATGAACTCTTGTTGAGCTGCTTCAATCAGCGCTAAGCGTTTCTTTTCTGAAATTTTCATGGTCCTAGATTCACCAACCTCATGTAAGTGGATGCAGAGTATAGCGCACAACAATCAAAAGTATACTTTGAAGTTTACTTTCTTAATTTTAGGAGTAAGATGCGCTCGCCGACGTTAAGATTCCACGAAAATACCAAACAATAATCACTCTTAACTCACGCTGTGGCGCTTCGTCCTTCTGATGAAGCTGTGATTTTTCCGTGACACAAACTCCAGAGTCGATGCCCTTATTACAAGGCCCCTGGTGTTGTTGTGATCGTCACGTTTAATGAAGTTACTTATGAAATTACGCTCCTTGCTTGTTGTCGCTTCCTGTCTATTCACTGGCGTGGCGAATGCTGACTCGATCTCACTGCCAATCTGGAAAGATAAAGCAGAAGCACTTGGCTATGACTTACCAAAACCCTTTGGCTTAAACCTAAGCTATATGAGTATGGAACAAGGCATCAATGTCGACTCTATTGCTCTAAGCGGACTGCATGGCTTAGAGAAAATGCTCAACATGGAAGCTGGCGCAGGAAAACAAGCCAGCGATGTGGTGACGTTGCGCGGTGATGTTTGGCTGCTTCCATTCCTAAATGTGTATGGGTTGGTGGGTACACTGGATGGCTATTCAGAGACCAACGTAAAAGTCAGTGTCCTTGGCCAAAAAATTGGTGAATTTCCATTCCGCCTAGACCTCGAAGGGTACACCTACGGTGGTGGTTTTGTTCTTGCTGGCGGCTACGACCAACTATTTGCCCTTGTTGACGCAAGCTACACCCAAACAAATCTAAATGTGATCGACGGTGCAATTGACGCGATCGTCGTCTCTCCTCGTGTTGGCTTCGACTTCCACAAAAATGGAGTACCAGTTCGACTTTGGGTTGGTGCGATGTACCAAAACGTAGAACAAGAACTTTCAGGTACGTTGAAACAAGCCGGTATCAACCTCTCTGGTCGCTTCGACGTTAAACAGCATTTGGAGTCCGAATGGAACACCATCGCAGGCATGCAATACCAAATCAATGACGATTGGTACCTTTTAGGTGAAGCCGGCTTTGGTGATCGTGAAAGCATCTTCTTCTCCATAGATCGTCGTTTCTAAGGTAAAGAGAAGATGAAAGCTTCTTATTCCCTTGCAATTGCAGCACTGTTTTGCACACCACATGTTTTTGCTATGCAGCAAAATGAGAGCAGCTTGATGGATGACATCCTAACTAAGCTGGGTTCAAGCGAAACGGTGGATGAATCGAAGTTAATCGATTGGGGTGTATTACCAGGTCCATTCGTCAACCCAGAGCAAGGCTTCGGAATCGGCGTAGCCGCCGTTGGGTTGTACACACCATACGACTGGCAACAAGGCGACCCTTATTCAACCGTCACTGTCACTTCTTACGGTTCAACCTCAGGCTCTTATGGCTTGGGCTTGAACAATCGCACTTATCTAAACAGTGACAAAGTCCGCTTACTTGGTGAAGCGTGGATCAGCCATACGCCCGGTTACTACTGGGGTATTGGCAGCCAAGCGGCTGAAAATGATCGCAACAAAGTTCAGTACGAAGGACAACGCTTGCAACTGAGTCCCAAAATTGCAGTAGAAGTCGCACCCAATACCTACGCGAAATTGGGCTGGCAATGGCAATCATTCAATAAAGTTGATGGCGTGGATGATGACATCCTACCTTCCGAAGTCACAGACGCCACCAGCAGTGGCGTATTAGTCGGAATGGAATACGATACTCGCGATTTCGAACCTAATCCCATGAAAGGGCAATTTCTCGATATCGAATGGGTTGCGAACAGAGATTCACTGGGCAGTGATGAAGACTACGACAATCTTATTGCTAACTACCGCCTTTACCAACAATGGTCTGACACGACGATTGTTGCGATGGAGGTATATTCACAATCTATTTTCGGTGATGCGCCTTGGTTCGATTACGCCCAACTGGGTGATGATCAACGCATGCGCGGGTACTACCAAGGGCAGTATCGCGACAAACATCAGCTTTCGACACAAGTAGAAATTCGCCACACCATTTCTGGTCGTCACGGTGTGGTCGGTTGGTTGGGTGCAGGTAACATTGCGCCAACCTACCACGATTTGTTTGCCAGCAGCTGGCTACCAACCGTCGGCGTTGGCTATCGATTCGCCTTTAAAGCACGCATTAATGTCCGTGTCGACCTTGGTATAGGTAAAGACAGCACCGGTTTTTATTTCCAAATCAATGAAGCATTCTAGGAGTATGGTTTGAAGAAAGCAGCACTATTACTACTTAGCCTTTGTAGCGGGTTCGTCCAAGCACAAGCACTGAAGGCGCCCGTGGGCGTCAGGCCATGTTGCGCATTCGGAGTCGATCTCAAAGCTGAGTTAGGAAGCGTGCCAGTACCCTTCTTCTCCTTAGAAAATGTATTGTCTAGCAACGAAGTGGGTACTCACCACTACAATGACGGCAGTGAGTCTGTACCCGGCAGTCTGCTTGGATTAAATGAAGAAGCCAATGGTCTGATTTTTACCGAATTAGGCGGCTTTATTGATACGGCACACGTGCGGGACACCTCAGATTACACCTACTATCTGTTTCAGTTAAATCGACACTATTTAGGCAGAGCAGCACACTTAGATCTGCCTGAAGAATTGCGTGTTCGACGTATTCGTTGGTACGAGCATAAAAACAAACTCAGCGAGCAAGAAAACATCGAACGCAGCGCTCAAGCTGCAGCACTGACTGCTTTTCGTCTCGCACAATGGCATGAAATCGCTCAATGGTTTGGCATGGTATCGGTGAGTGGCTTTAAAGAGCTGGCCTCTGCGTTTTCCTCTGAAGATCTTTACTCAAATATGCTTGGTGCAAACCTAGCAAAACAGGTACTGCTCAGTAACCCAGATCTAACACCTAAAAGTTTTTCAAAAGCCATGGACAGCGCTTTCCAACAAGCATTAAAGGATCTGCAAGCACAACCTAAGTCCGTGACAAAAGCAAAGATTCAACAACTAGACGGAGTATGGTGGGATAGTTCAAAACGCTTGCCAGATAAATGGGTAGTGAGATTCCGCGACTACCATATGGCGCTACAATTAACACCCAATTACTCCGGTGCGAACCATGAGCTTTCATTAGATGCTTACTTTGCCGATCGACAACCCATCGATCAGTGGATGAGCGTCGAACTAATAGCAAAAGACAAGGAAAAAGCATTTTCGTCATTGCCTAGCGCGCTAAAGTCACGCTCCACTTGGTCTCCAGCCGACTACCAAGCATTGTCGAACTTCGCTCACAGCGTTGATGAAAAAACTCGCCCACCGTTAAAGCAATAACCTGGAAGTAAGGTGAATAAATGATGCTTAGTTATGCACTAAGCATCAAAAGCCTCACTTTTATGCATACTGTTTTCTATTAACTGAAAATGTAAGAAATCATTTCTATCGGTTGTATATTCGATAAATTTGTTAAATTTAAAACTTTTCAACCATTCAGTTCGTTACTTGTTGGTTAAAATTCTATTTTTTAGAGTGACTCACTTCACATCTATTAACCATTCAGACGATTATTCTTTCGTATTTTCACACTCCACTGCTAATCTGCTCGCCGCCTTGAAGTGAACTTAAGGTGCATAACTATAAGGAGTGTTCTCATGAATACCAAGAAACCGATGTCGCTCACCAGCCGCGTAATTTTGGGTATGGTAGCGGGTATCTTGACAGGATTTGCAATTCGCACACTTTTCGCCGACAACGGATTTGTCGACGCATACATTGTTAATGGATTATTCGAAGTTGGTGGACAGATCTTCGTTGCCAGCTTAAAAATGCTTGTCGTACCGCTAGTATTTGTTTCGCTAGTTTGTGGTACCAGCTCCCTAAAAGACCTATCTACATTGGGTCGCATGGGTGGTAAAACCCTTGCTTTCTACGTAGCAACAACCGCTATCGCAATCACACTTGCTTTAACCATGGGTACGCTATTCCAGCCAGGCGCAGGTGCAGACCTAACTGCAGCAAGTTCATTCAAATCAGCAGAAGCGCCATCTTTGGGTCAAGTGATCATTGATATGTTCCCGACTAACCCAATCAGCGCGATGGCAGAAGGTAAAACCCTGCAAGTTATCGTGTTTGCCGTACTATTCGGTATCGCGATCAGTGCAGCGGGTAAGCCAGGCGAGCGTATTGCCGCTTTCTTCTCTGATCTGAATGAAGTCATCATGAAGCTGGTTGCGATTTTGATGAACCTAGCGCCTTACGGTGTGTTCTTCCTAATGGCGAAGCTGTTTACCGGTCTTGGTCTAAGCGCAATCTTCAACCTTGCTGAATACTTTGTTGTACTAGCAGGTACGTTATTGCTGCACGGCCTTGTAACTTACAGCTTGATGCTAAAAGGCTTCACGGGTCTAAACCCAATTACGTTCCTACGTAAGATGGAAGACGCGATCATGTTTGCTTTCTCGACAGCATCATCGAACGCGACGATTCCAGTGACAATGGAAACAGCTAAGCACCGCATGGGTGTTGAGAACCGCGTATCATCGTTCACAGTACCGCTGGGTGCAACCGTGAACATGGATGGTACGGCGATCATGCAAGGTGTGGCGACAGCGTTCATCGCACAGGCATTCAATATCGACCTAACTATGGGCGACTACCTAATGGTTATCATGACGGCAACATTGGCGTCGATCGGTACCGCAGGTGTTCCTGGTGTTGGTCTAGTAATGCTAGCAATGGTATTAAACCAAGTAGGTCTACCACTAGAAGGTATTGCACTTATCATGGGTGTTGACCGTCTACTTGATATGATTCGTACCGCAGTAAACATCACCGGTGACAGTGCAGTGACTATCATTGTTGCTAAATCGGAAGGCGCATTGGATGAAGCTCGCTTCAACGATCCAAAAGCTGGGGTCGAAGAAGAAGAAGTACATCTAAAACGCGCGGAAGCTTAATTCCTTCCAAGCTAAATTATCCTGTCTAAATGAAAGCCCCGATGGAAACATCGGGGCTTTTGTTTTAGCTGTCGAAGCTCAACGAAATGATAAATAAGTTCATTTTTATTCTTCGTATATTCCAGAGTCTACATAACCAGTTAACTTGCACTGACTGTATACATAAGTATCATCTTCACCAGTTCCAGAATAAGAAAAAGCGAAGTAGTAAACTTCATTGGTTACTTCACAATTCAAATTTCCCATATTTTCGCTAGCAAACTCATAAGTCTCATAACCATCAATTGAAGATTCCCATATCGTCACCTCTTCTCCATTTGCTAGATGAGTTTTCAGGAAAACGAGCACGAACTTCTGATCTAGGTTTAACACGCCTTGTGACTTGTGCTCTTCAAGTGCAGGAAAAGCAAACGCTCCGCTGGCATCAGTAAGAATTTGAAACTCATGTATGGTTCCACGAACACCAACTCGAAGGACCACTAATTGAGATGACAACGGTTTTCCTTTCAAAGTTAGCATTCCGCGGATATCTGGCGTATACCTGTACATGGAAGGCTTCTCTTTAGCTAAAAACTTAAATCCAAAAGTACCCTTTCCAATAGACCAAATCTACCACTGTAAAGTGCATTGCGACGAGCTCGTGTACTTTGAGTAAATATTAAAAATAACAATTTCTCGTTTGAGTTAGCCCAAACATAGACCATGTTTGATGGGCACTTTTCCTCCTACTCCGTCATCGAACTCAGCTTTTCTCTCGCTTGTTCTTCATGCTCGTCGGTAATGGCATTGCCGACCGAGTTCGCGGCTAGGGTAAGTGCTGCCATGTCATCGGTAAAGCCGACGCCTGCTAGTACGTCGGGCACCATATCAGTGGGGAGAACGAAGTAAGCTAATGCGCCACCTAAGATAGCTTTGTGTCGAACAGAGGTATTGGAATCTGCCATCGCGAGCCATGATTTGATGCCCATAACAGCAATCTCTTCGCCTGCTCTCTTGACGGAATTTTTCATTTTACGCCAAAAGGTTTTCTCATCTGGCGCTTGCATCGTTTGGTCTAAGACGTCATCGGACGCCGAATTTACAGACATGCTTGTGGTCATCGTGCCTCCTAAATTTATGACTGTGGCATAGATATTAAGGCGATGAACCTGAACGTAGGATTAATAGCGAGAAATGATAATGAAGAAAGGAAACCAATTGGCTAGATAAAAAAATCCCCAAACCGAAGTCCGGGGATTATTGCTTTGGAAACAAAAAGTTTTGGAAACCAAAAGCTCTGGGAAGCAAGCTTTAGAAGCAGAATGCCTTATTGAGCAATCTTCTCTAGGACACGCATCAACATTTTGATACGTGGTTCGATAGACTCAAGCAACAAGTACTCTTGATCACTGTGGAAGCCTGCACCGATAGGCCCTAGACCATCCAAAGTTGGAACACCAAGAATTGCAGTGTTGTTTGCATCAGATCCACCACCGACTTCTTTCCAGTTGATGTCGATCGCCAGTTCACTTGCCGCTTCTTCAACTAGCATCATCAGGCTTTCTGTTTGTGGGCTTGGCACCATAGAAGGCTTATAAGCTTCACGAACCAATTCGATACTTACGCCATCAACGAATGGTGTTTCCAGCATGCCGTTTAGCTTGCTATCGACATCATCGTATTCTTCGTTGCTCCAGAAACGCACATCCACAATCGCTTCAGCATGTTCAGGGACGATGTTCGCGCCGTTACCACCAGAGACAATACCGACGTTCAACGTGGTACCAGATTCAAAGTTGGTCATTGCATTGACTGCCAAGATCCAGTTCGCCATCTCAGTGATTGCGCTGCGACCATTTTCTGGCTCGTTACCTGCGTGAGCAGCAACGCCATTAAAGGTCATTTTGTAGCGAGCCATGCCTTTACGCGCTTTCACTAAACCACCGTCTGCACGTGCTGCTTCTGCAACCAGTACATTCTTAGCGTTTTTCGCTACTGATTGAATCCAATCCACAGAATCCAGAGAACCCGTTTCTTCATCTGGATTCATGCAGATAGCGATAGACAGCTTATCCAACACCGTTTGGTCTAGATTGCGCATCGCGTACACGATGTTCAGCAAGCCAGATTTCATGTCCGAGACGCCCGGACCGTAGGCTTTCTCTGCATCTTGAGACATTGGACGAAGCTCAGCAGTACCCACAGGGAACACGGTATCCATATGACCAATCAGCATCACGTCGATTTGCTCAGCTTCCGGCTTATTTCGAACTTCAAGACCAACACCCGCTCTGCCACAGTCGATGCGTTTTACGCTCCAACCTGACATCGCTTGGTACTTCTCTTCAAATTGAGAAGCGATAAACTCGATACCATCAGTGGTGTAAGTGCCACAATCCACATTGATTAGCGGACGTAGCTCTTCTAGATATTCATTTAGAGAGAATTGCATGACTCACTCCTAGACAAACAGATTCATCACCAGCATTGCGCCAAACGCGTTCAATACTGAGATTGCAATCATAACTGGGATGTAACGACCTTCAGTACCGATTGGGCCCATGATACGACCCATGTACTGAACTTGAGAACCCATAAGGTAGATAGCAGGCGCAAGAATCGCAATGTGCGTGCCGTTAAGGATACCTTGGTCAAACAGCGTGATAACCACACCCACTGCACCGCCCATCGACATCCAAGCGCCGATAAGAACGGCTGCCGCTTCACCAGGAAGACCAAACACCGCCATGATTGGAGAGAACACAGTACCCATCAGATCCAGCGCGCCAGTGATTTGCAGCGCTTTGATGATAACGAATGCCATCAATACGTTAGGAACCGTAGAGGTAGTCGCAATCACCCAACCTTTCTTAGCACCTTCGACGAAGATATCCGTCACCATTGGTTTTTTCGCTTTAACGTCACCCATTATGCCGTCTCCTCTTTTAGGTTCTCAGATTTGTTTTGGTCTTGCTTATCTTCTTTACCTTCAGTCATGTTCAGATAGATGCGGAACAGGTTCGCGCCAACGATCTTGAATGCAAACATCACAACAACCGCTAAACCAATTGAAGACGTTACCGCTAGAGAGCCGTCAGCCATCGTCAGCGTGAATAGCACAGCACCTGATGAGAAGAAGTTCACGATGGTTGCACCAGCAGTGAACTGGAACATGGTAAATACGTCCGTTTCACGCTTAGTTAGGTGACCTTCATCTTTTAGCTGACGCGTCATTGCCGCACCTGCATCGGTACTTTGTAGAGAAGCAATCAGAGCCAAACCAGAGTTACCAGGGATGCCCATAAGAGGACGTAGAAGAGGAGTAAGAAGCTTACGAGCAGCTTCAAGTGCACCGTAGTGCTCAAGTACGTTGATCATACCTAATGCGAACATAACGGTTGGAATCAAAGTAAGTGCGAAAATGAAACCGTCACGAGCACCGCTACCGCCAGTACCGCGGAAAGAGGTAGTCGCAGCTTGTACCGCGCCATCCGCACCTTCCGTTACGCCGTAAGCCACTTTACCGAAAGAGCCATTAAGCGTTGTAAAGTCGAATACACCATACCATTCGTTGGATTGCATTAAACCAGAGAAGAACACAACCGCAAACGCGAGTGCGATGTAACACCCAATCGTTACCTTGCGTTCAGCATGAACAGGGCTTGTCATAAATTCACCTATATATGTGGAACAGAACACATAGATGATCCCTTGAATAATGTGCTAGAGAGATGATCAAAATCAATCCGTTTGCCGAACAATCATCTCACTCAGTTATGAAGTTTTATTTTATGATTTGAATCACATTTAAAAGATAATAAATATTTATGACCAAGATAAGGTAGATTTATCTAACATCCGTACGAATCAAACGTTTAACAAAGTATGTTTAACTTTTGAGCAAAATTGTATTTAACCACACCTTCGACGTGCTTCATGTTTTGTTGCTTATTTGGTGTTTTCTGACCAAAAACTAACAAAAGCCCAATGAAATTTAATTTAGGGTTGTGCGGTCATATATAGAGTTTCACCTAGGATTTGCCTTTTGCTTCGATCACAATCTAACATCGCTCGCTGGACACTTGCCCTCGTAGCTTGGGTGATCGTGATCTGTTTAAGTAAAAATGCAGGCCTCTATCAATCTTGCCCTCTCATAGCGGATAAAGTCACGGCTGAACACGCTACTGCGCAACAACAAAAGAGCGAAAAAGGCCTAACGAAACAGTGTGAACTGTCTGAAAAGTTGATTCAGGTTTCACAAAACCATCTGGATAGCTTCATTGTTCCCTTATTTCTGTTTACGCTGATCTTACTCTCTATCTGTGGTGGTGAACGTAACGCTTTCCGTCATCATACCGAACCGATACCCGAAAAAGTTCGGGTGCACCTAAAACTGTGTGTGTTTAGAGAATAAAACCCGATTGTTAGGGCCTATTGCCCACAAATTAATTGTTTTATTTTTAACCACTTCACTAACAAAACAGTGAAGACCGATAGTTTTAGGAAAGATCATGAAATTCACACGCACCTTGTTAACGGTAGCACTTACGGTAGTACCAGTGTTTTCACAAGCAGCAGAAAAAACCACTCAAGAGAAACTGGATGACATTACGCAGATACTGCAAGAAAACCCGCAAGTCCTCGACTCTTTGCATCAAAACTTACAAGAGTACGTCGCCTACCAAAAATCATTCAGCTCTACGCTTGAAGAAGTGCGCACTTACTTGAACGATGGCAAGCACTCGTATTTCGGGGCGGAGAATCCAGAACTGACGATCATCAATGTGACTGATTACAGCTGTCCTTTCTGTAAGCGTCTTGAAGGCGAGTTGGTGAAGGTAGAGAAAGCATACCCGCAAATAAAAGTACTGAACATGACGGTATCGTTCAAAGAACAGTACGAGAAGAACGGTTACAACTCAGCAAGCTACGCATTGAACGTATGGCAAAACCAACATGACAAATACAAGCAAGTACATGACTTATTGGTGAAAAAACCGGGACCACACGATGCAAGTTCGCTGCAAAAAATCGCTAAGAAAACAGGCACCGAAGCACAGCTTGTTGACGACAAAGAGACCAAAGCGCTGTTGGATAAGAACTACGAGTACTTCACTCGCTTAGGTCTACGAGGCACACCAGCGATCATCATTAATGACCAAGTCATTCCGGGTTATGTACCTTTCGAGGAGCTTGAGAAAGTCATCGACCAAGAGCTAAAGAAATAAATAGCGATTGATACCGATAGCTATTGAAGTAGCTAAGTAAGAACCGAAAATATCAAAGCCCTTCCCTGAGTCGTCAAGGAAGGGCTTTTCTTTATCAAAAGAGCACGAGGCTAAATAGCAATTGGACGACTATTTGAGCTGGCTCCCACCAAAACTTGGCTCATTGTTTAAGTAACTCATTGGCGTGGTCCCCGTCTTTTGGCGGAAAAAGTAAATGAACGCGCTGTCACTTGAAAACTCCAACCGATGCGCAACATCCGATAGCCTCATGCCGCTGGATAACAACTCAATGGCCCCCAGCAGACGCCATTGCTGACGCCAACTTTGGTACGGCATCCCCGTCTCACGATTAAAGATCCTCGTTACCGTCTTTTCACTCGCCCCAACCAATTGGCTTAACTTAGCCAAAGAAGGCGCTGTAAACGCTTCATCATCGATTTTCGCGATCCAAGACTGTAATCGATAATCTTTGGGTAACGGCAATTGTAAATAGACATCTTCAGAATCGTTAAGCTCTTCTATAAATAAATTCAGGGTATTGATCTGTTCACTTTCAGGTTTATCAAATGGCCAGAAAGACATCCTTTCGATCAAGATTCTCATCAGAGGCGTCACATCGAAAATTCGAATCTTCCGCGGCAAACGCTCTGTCAATGACGGGTCAAAATAGAGAGAACGGTATTGCGCCACATTCGTTGACTGAGCGTTGTGTGATACCCCTTTAGGAATCCATGCTGCTCTCATAGGTGGCAACACATACTTGACGTCCTCAAGCGTTATCGTCATGCAACCATGTTGTGATGAAAGTAATTGGTCTTTCGCATGGAAATGAACACCTGAATCATGATCCGATACCTCGACAGCGACGCCAATGACCAATCCATTGTGTTCATCAGCACAAAAATGATCACCTTTCGAAAGTAATGCCATTGAAATCAACCTGTCCTTATTTCGATATTTTATGTTTGATTCTCATTATAAGCCCAAAGCATGGCACAGATATACTTTGCTGCATCACGTAAACCAAGAAACGTGAAACACGTAATTGAATGTCGTTCACTCAACATCAAGCTAAATGTTCAAACGACGCTCTGCAATAGAGGTATTTTTGAGAACTTAACAATGAATAAATTAATAGAAAAAGTGTCCATTCCGTTGGCTGTTGTGCTCTTAATGTTTCCACAGATCATCGAGACAATGTACAGCCCTGCACTGACTTCCGTGAAAAGTACGTTTGGCGTCAGTAGCAATGAAGCCGCACAAGCGATGTCCATTTTCTTTGTCGCTTTTGCGTTTGGTGTGGTTTTTTGGGGAAGAATGTGTGACGTCATAGGTCGAAGAGTATCAACGATACTAGGGCTTATCGTCTTTATTATTGCAGCCATTTTTACCATGCTCGCACCAACATTCAATTTGCTGCTAACCGGTTTTGGTTGCTGCGCTTTTGGAGCGGCGGTTGGTTCTGTCTGCACGCAAACCATCATTCGTGATGGCTATCATGGTAAAGAGCTCAGCCACGTTTTTTCGATTGTTGGAACATCGATCGGCATTAGCCCTGTGATCGGAATGTTGGCTGGCAGTTGGCTAACATCATTCGGCGGATACCAATGGGTTTTCATCGCCATGGTCGTGTTCATCATTGCACTGTTAGTTTGGTCGTTGTTCAAATTGCCGGAGACAAAGCCAACACACACCAAAAAAGATAGCCTGTTATCCGTCGGTATAAAGATGCTGACCGATGCGCACATCTGGTACATCACACTCATGGTAGGGTTGTTTAACATTGCGCTGTTTTCTTATTACAGCATCGCACCATTTATGTTTGAAAAACTAGGCACAAGCGTTAACTTTTTCGGCAATACAGGGTTCATACTCGCACTGGGTTCTGTATTAGGTTCTGTCATCAATATGAAGTTAATACGCATGCATTTAAGTCACGAAAAGATTGTGATGTTTGCATCGTGGCTACTTTTGATTGGCGGATTTGGTGTATTCATCATGCAAGAGTCAGTTTGGTTTTTCATCCCTGTGGTATTGGTTTCCCTATCATTTGGACTGGCTATTCCAAACCTCTTAAGCGGCGCGTTAACTCACTATCGCGATCACTTAGGGAGTGCAGGAGCACTATTGGGCTTGTTCTATTATCTGGTCATCGGATTTGGCCTTCACAGAGCCGCTGAGCTTGGTGATTTGGCGATGACTTTAATCGGCTGTGCTGGCATTGCTTGTGTCATATCCATCATCAAATATCTTGTTGGACTGATTACTTTCAAAACCTCTGATATTGAGTTTTAAATACGACTATCTAGAAATAAAAACCTATTAGCACTTACGCAGCCCCTCCCCACATTCAAGCGAGGAGGGGCTGATGCAGTAGTGTCGTTTATTTCTCACGACCAACAAACGCCACAACGACTTTGTCATTGCCAAGCGAACGAGAGAACACGTACGCGCCTTCTTGTTCAATCACTTGATGCTGACCCGCACCAATCGCTGGGTGCGCTTTACGGAACTGACCAAGTGTTTGCCAATGTTTTAGCAATGCTTGCTTCTCATCTGACAGTTTCCATACCATGTCAGAGCGTGTGCCTTGATGGAAATCGTCTGCGTAAGGACCAATGTTACGACCCACTTCGTCACCGTAATAAACCTGAACAGCACCTGGGCTCAAAAGTAGTGCATTCGCGGCATTACGCTGCATGCCATAATCTTTGAAACGAGAGAAGAACAGTTCGGTATCGTGAGAAGACATGTAGCTCACAGGGTTAAAGTCTTTCTCATTGGCGATAGTATCTGCGTAACTTTGGTAGGTGTCTGCCATTTGGCTAAAACACGCTGCGCCTTTGTCTAACTTCTTCTGCATGTCGAAGTTAATCAAGGCGTCAAAGCCATCGTCAAAGTAAGGGCTGCGATAAGCGGTATGCCCCCATACTTCACCCATCATCCAGAATGGCTGACCTGACTTACCGTTCTCTTTACGCCACTGCTCAAGACTGCTTGAAGCCTCTTCTTTTAAACGCTTCCACACATCACCTTCAACGTGCTTCACCGTATCGACACGGTAACCATCAATACCAAAGCGTTTCACCCAATCAGTTTGCCACTCAATGAGGTAATCGGAAACGGTGTAATTGTCACGCACTTCTACGCGAGTGCCTGGGTTATCCAATAGCCATTGCGCAGGCTTCACGGCTTTGTCTGATTCAGTGATAAAGTCAGGCAAACCCGCCAATGACATAGTGATATCACTGCTGCCCGGCGCAGGGTAGCCCGGCAAACCGGTTCTTACCCAGTCACCGCCCCACCATTTCGCCCAGTTTGGACTCTGGTAATCAATATTCTGGTGGTAGCTATGCCAATTTTCACCCGCTTTTGGTTGCCAGTCGCCCCACTTCTTCGGTAAATCAGCGTTTGGTTTTAACACCTCAATACCGTCAAATTGCAAATCGGCTAACGTTGAGTAACCGGTGTGGTTGATTACCGCGTCCATCAAGACTTTAAGGCCACGTTTGTGCGCCTCTTCCACCAGCTTTTTAAGATCAGCCTCGTTACCGAAGTTCTCATCAATCTTGGTAAAGTCACGCGTCCAGTAACCGTGGTAAGCATAGAA
Organism: Vibrio sp. MMG023; assembly: GCF_021654215.1. Classification (NCBI taxonomy): domain Bacteria; kingdom Pseudomonadati; phylum Pseudomonadota; class Gammaproteobacteria; order Vibrionales; family Vibrionaceae; genus Vibrio; species Vibrio sp. MMG023. The sequence continues at coordinate 567,138 of NZ_JAKFZP010000004.1, forward strand.
TGGGAATGAGCCGCTATCGCCGCCACCCACAAAGCCGTGTACTTGCTCAACGATTGGCGATAACCAAATCGCATCTGTACCTAGGCTCTTGATGTAATCTAGCTTTTCGATCACACCTTTTAGGTCACCACCGTGGAAGGTGCCGATCTCTTCTTTACCGCCTTTCTTGCGACCATAGCTGTTGTCATTGCTGGTATCGGCATTGTTGAAACGGTCGACCATCACGAAGTAAATGTTGGCATTACGGTAATCAAACGGTACTGCTTCTTTGGTTTTCTTCACTGGCTCTAGTAGCACCAAACCGCCTGAATCTTTGCTTGGTGTCAGCGATACTTGCTGATCTTTTACTTCAACCATTTGCCCAGAGTAAGCATCACGCAACTTGGTGCCATCTGGGAAACTGTCACCTAACGCAATGGTGACCTCGCCGCCTTGGTAAACCTCACATTGCACTTGTGGGATTGGGCGTTTGAATTCTGTCTTGGCAGCTTTCTTAGGTTCACGCTTGAAGCGTAGAGTTTTGGCTTCCGCATCAAAAGCAAAAGAGTAATCGCCGGTAAAGCGGATTTTTAACGGCAGTTCTGTTGGTTTTCCACAGTTCAGCGCGATAGGTTTGTTGAACTTGACTTTCTGACCATCAGGCGCGACACAGTCGCCTTCAACGCCAGTGATTTTGAGCGTGTATCCGTCTTTGGTTAAGGGCACAACCAAAGGCTGCTCAGCACTTAAAGGAAAGTCACGGCTGTTGGTCGTGGTAGATATGGTGATGTTTGGCTCGGCGATGGCACTTGCCGATGCAAGCAATAAGGTAGTCGTAAGCAGATTCAGTTTCATCGTTCAGTCCATAGGTTGCGCATAGGCGCAGTATTCGTGTTGTAGTTTTATTCACACTAATAGTAAATGGATGAAAAACTGAGCACATCATTCTGAAAGGCTACGCCCTAAAGCTTGTGACGCTTCACATTTTGCTTTTATTGGGGCGTAGTTCTATTTATGAGCAAGGTAAAAGGGAGTTTAAAGCTGAACGCTACCAAGGTTACTCATTTGTCTCATCGCCCAATTGACGCGGCTGATGGTGTAAGAAGTCTGAGGATAGACTTTGATGCGATACGGATTTGGCAACACCACCGCAAGCCTTGCAGCTTGGCGAGTTGAAAGTTGTTTAGCAGGAATACCAAAGTAGTTTTGCGCAGCGGCTTCCGCGCCATAAATACCCGGGCCAAATTCCACCACATTCAAATACACTTCGAGAATGCGTTCTTTACTCCACATCGCTTCCATCAGCAGAGCAAAATAAAGTTCATACGCTTTGCGCACATAAGAGTGTGAAGGAAACAGAAACACGTTCTTTGCAGTTTGCTGAGTAATTGTGCTCGCACCGCGAGAAGGGCCGTTCTCGCCAGACTCTGAGATCACTTTAAACAAGGAATCAAAATCCACTCCGTAGTGGGTCGGGAACTTTTGATCTTCTGTCGCAATCACAGCCAATTGAATGTGCTTAGAAATGTCACTCAAAGGCACCCATTCATTTTGACTCTCTTCAGGGAATCCCTCAGGAGGAGAAATCATGCGGCTGATCTTCCATCCCCAAATTGGTGGATCGACGTATTTCACTATGCCAACGAGCATCACTGGTAAAAGCAAAAGCACCAATAAGATATTGAACAGAAGGGATTTAATCTTTCTCAAAGTCCGACCTAGCCTGATTTCATAAAACAATATGGTGCAAGTATAGAGTATGGAGTCTGTTTACCGTTAGTGAAAAAACGGTCAAAAAAAACCCGATTTACATTGTAAAGCGGGCTTGGTATTAATTATGTATTTTGGCTAGTTAAGTTTGTTTTACGAACTCAACTTACTTTGCCAATTTGTAGAATACGGTTGATAGTGGCGGTAAACGCAGCTCAAGAGACTGAGGTAGCGACTCGCTTTCTACTTCTTCTGTTTCTACGCTGGCCAGCACTTCAAAATCGCTGCCATCGTATTTCACATCATCAGTATTCAACAGAAGCTCATATTTGCCTTCCATTGGAACACCCAAACGGAAACGCTCATGCGGAACTGGAGTGAAGTTACTGATCACCAATACACGCTCGCCTTTTTGGCTGATACGCTCGTGCGCCAAAATGCTGGAATCAGCTTCATCTTGCAGACGCCATTCAAAACCAGCAGGCACGCAATCTTGGTCGTGCATCGCCGCTTCGTTTCGGTATAAGTGGTTTAAGTCACGAATCAGCGCTTGTACACCTTGGTGGCGACCAAACTCAAGTAAGAACCATTGCAACTGATCGTCGTGGTTCCATTCAGCCGTCTGGCCTAACTCAGCGCCCATGAAGTTGAGTTTCTTACCTGGCTGCGCATACATGTAGCCGTAGTACGCACGTAGGTTTGCAGTTTGCTGCCACTCATCACCCGGCATCTTGTTGTGAATAGAACCTTTGCCGTACACCACTTCATCATGAGATAGCGACAATACGTAGTTCTCACTATGTGCATAAACAAGCGGGAATGTGATGGTATTGTGGTGGTATTTGCGGTGAACAGGGTCTTCTTGAATGTACGATAGACTGTCGTGCATCCAGCCCATGTTCCACTTAAAGCCAAAGCCTAAACCGCCCATAAACGTCGGAGCAGACACACCCGGGAATGCGGTCGATTCTTCTGCAATCGTCATCGCATTCGGGAAGTGCTTGTACACCTCTTCGTTCATCCACTTCAAGGTTGCGATCGCATCGTAGTTCTCATTACCACCGTCGACGTTCGGGATCCACTGATCGTGGCTGCGTGAGTAGTCTAGGTAGAGCATTGAAGCGACAGCATCAACACGAATACCATCAATATGGAATTGCTCGAACCAGTACAGTGCGTTAGACACAAGGAAGCGACGAACATGTTCACGACCTAAATCGTAAATGTATGAGTTCCAATCTTGGTGCCAACCACGACGAGGATCTGGATCGTGGAACAGTGGCGTACCGTCGAAGTTCGCTAAGCCATGATCGTCCGACGGGAAGTGAGCAGGCACCCAATCCAGTACCACGCCCAAGCCAGCTTGGTGACACGCATCGACGAAGAATTTGAAATCGTCAGGTGAGCCGTAACGACTGGTTGGGGCAAATAGGCCAACTGGCTGATAACCCCAAGAACCAAAGAACGGATGTTCAGACACTGGCATGAGTTCAACGTGGGTATATCCCATGTCGACTAAGTATGGAACCAACTCAGTAGCCAGCTCACGATAATTTAGGAAATCACCGTCCGCATTGCGCTTCCAAGAACCAGCATGGAGTTCGTAGAAGGATAAAGCCTCATCACGTTTTTGCGTGACCGTTCGGTTTTGCCATTTGGTGTCTTGCCATTGGTAACGATTATGATCGTACGTAATCGATGCGAAAGACGGGTATTGCTCTGAGAAGAAACCCCAAGGGTCTTGTTTGTGAGGAAGCCCTTCCCCATTTGGTCCTTTGAGCTCAAATTTGTATTGTACGCCCTCTTCCAAATCAGGAATGAACAAGCCCCAAATGCCGTAATCAAGGCGTTGCATCGGATGACGGCGGCCATCCCACTGGTTGAAACTGCCAACTAGGCTAATGGCGGATGCATGAGGTGCGTAAACAAGGAATCGAACGCCCGAGATATTTTTACCATCTCGCTCCATCGTCACGAAATGTGAGCCCATGTAGTGGTACATGTCTTTTGGCGTATGCAGGTGCTCATATTCTTGATAAATATTGTGATATTGGTAAGGGTCGTCGACAAGCTGTTCAACACCATCCCAATTCACCGCTAATTGGTAGTGTGTTAAGTGCAAATCGCGCACTTCTTCTAGGACAAAAATGCTGTCACCATCGCGCTTTAATTCCACACGTGGCTCGCCTTCGACAACCAGTTCAACTTTGTCTGCACCTGGCATCCAGACTCTTAATGAACCTTCTTCGTCATTCGCAAAAGGACCCAGTGTAGCAAACGGGTCTGAGTAAGCCGCCTCAGCCAATAGTTCGTATGCGCGTTTGTGGTTTTTCTTTACCTTAGTTTTCAAATCTTTCTCCCTAGCACCGATATTCTCCTAGTGGTTTTTGAATATCGGATTTCCTCAGCCAAACGTTGCGAATTCACAAAAATATAAAACCGCTCACTTTATCCATTCAATGAATAAAGTGGCATCAAAAAACAAAAATGCCCGCTATTGTTGCGGGCATAATAACGGTACTCCATCCTAACGGATCGTACCGATTTAATGAGTGACCTAGGCTGTACTTTCGTACCTCTACGCAATTAAATTCACGATTTCCTACATCACTCAATACTCATTATTTGCCTACTTTCGCACGCACTTCAGTGAGACGTTTCGAAATGCGGTTTACGTCTTCGCGGCTAAAGATTTCATCAAGGTTCATCGACAGCTTACGACGCCAGTTTGGATACTCATCTACCGTGCCAGGAATGTTAACTGGTTGATCCATCTCTAACCAGTCTTCAAGCTGAACACTCAGTAATGCAGAATCACCCGCAGCAACGTGCAATTGAAGCGCTTCACTCAAGTACGTGTCCATTGGAACGTATTGAGCATCATGGCCAATACCTTCTGGCAAGTAACCATGCCAACGAACACTGTCTAGAATGCCTTGTTTACACTTCAAACGATCCTCAAATAGACCTTCTAATTGTTGCTCGTCTGGGTAAAGACCAATCTCACGCCCCATCTTTAAGTCATCGCAATGCCAGAAACCACGGAGGGTTGGCATGTCGTGTGTACACAATGCCGACATCGACTGTTCAGCGTAATGCTTCGGAGAAATGAAGCCGCCATCGTCTTTTGATGTTTCGAAGAAGAACACTTTGTATGAGTGAACGCCTGCGTCACGTAGGATATCGACAATTTCATCTGGCACGGTACCCAAGTCTTCACCGATAACTGAACACTGATGACGGTGAGATTCAAGAGCTAGGATTGCCAGCATGTCTTCAACTGGGTAGTAAAGGTAAGCACCTTCTGTCGCTTTCTCACCTTTTGGAATCCACCATAGACGAAGTAGACCAAGAACGTGGTCAATACGCAGTGCACCACAGTGCTTCATGTTGGCACGTAATAGCTTGATGTACGCATCGTAACCAGTTGCTTCTAGCACTTGTGGGTTTAGCGGTGGTAGACCCCAGTTTTGACCTAGAGGACCAAGAATATCTGGCGGCGCGCCGATACTTGCATCTAGAACTAGGTTGCCTTCATCAGCCCACGTTTCACTACCTGAATCCGCAACGCCTACAGCGAGATCTCGGTAAAGACCAACGGTCATACCTTTTTCTTCAGCCAGTGCTTGAGCTTCTTTGATTTGATCGTCAGCGATCCACTGTAGGTACATGTACAGGTGAACACGCTCTTGATTATCTTTGATGTACTTCTGAGTCGCCGCCGAGTCAAATGTACGGTATTTCTCAGGGAATACAGGCCAACCCCACACGCTTGAATCTTCCGCGTGCAATTCACCATGCAAAGCATCAAATGCCGTTTGATGAAGTAGGCTGTCACCGCCAAGCTCTACAAACTCTAGGAATGCACGAGCACGGTCAGTGTTCTTGTCTAAGTGGCGCGCTTTGAACTCACTAAATAGTAGCGGTAACACGCTCATCTTCAGCTCAGACACTTCGGTGTAATTCACCCAATGTGATTCACGCGCTTTTTGCAGACGTTGTTGGAACTCTGCGCTGCCAACGCGTTGTTGTGCTTCTGCACTTAGTGCAAATTCAGGCACAGAGCTTACGTCGATGTACATGATGTTCAGCCAACGACGAGAAGACGGGCTGTATGGGCTCGCACCTTCAGGGTTCGCTGGGAACAATGAATGAATTGGGTTCAAACCAATGAAGTCACCGCCACGAGAGGCGATATCACTGACCAGTTGCTTAAGGTCACCAAAGTCACCGATACCCCAGTTGTGCTGAGTACGCAGTGTGTAAAGCTGAATGCTTGGACCCCATAGCTTTTTATGTTGGTTTAGATCTTCTTGTTTGAAACACGCTTTCGGTGTGATGATCAGCGACATTTCGTAAGGTGTCTTACGGCGTTTACGGCTGATGATCAGTTTGTGGTAACCCCATGCCAAATTCTTTGGCAATGCAAACACTAGAGGGCCACCCTCAGCTCGTTCATCACGAACAATTTGCGACTGAAGATAGCCTTCAAGTACCTCTCCTTGTTCTGTTTCTAAACGCCAGCTAAATTCGCTCTCGCGAGCACTCGTACCTAGGTTTAGTTCCACTTCGACTGGTTCGCCGTCGCGTAAAACAAGAACAGGGGCTAGTACGTCTTTCTTATGTTTTTTCTCAGCAGAAGCCAATAGCTTCTCATCGCTGCTAGTATCGTAGCCAAGTGAAGTGAGCAAGCGGCGCAGTGTTTCTTCAGAAACTTTTGCCTCGTCTCCCCACGCGCTGACGTAGCTATCAGCTAATCGCGCCATGTCTGCGACTTTCTTTAGTGCTGTTTGTTCTTTCATCGCTTTCTCCGAAGGTAATACCAACACCTTCCATGTAGGGTTTTATTGTTATCAATAACTAATCTTTGAAAATGACCAAAGGTAGCGCTCGGCTACCTTGGTCTTAACTGGGTTCTATTAGCGTTTCACCGCTTCAAGTTTCCAGATGTTGTTCACGTAGTCGCGGATAGAGCGGTCTGATGTGAACTTACCAACTAGGGCAGTGTTAAGAATTGCTTTCTTAGCCCAACCTGCTTGGTCTTTGTATTGTTTGCCCATTTCTTCATGCGCTTTCACGTAAGATGCGAAGTCAGCAAGACATAGGTATGGGTCACCGCCATCTAGTAGGCTATCGAATGTAGCGCGTAGTAGGCCTGGTTGACCTGGCGTAAACTCTTCACCAGTTAGTAGGTCTAGAGACGCTTTCAGTAGGTGATCTGCGTTGTAGTAGTCGTAAGGGTTGTAGCCAGCTGCTTTAACCGCTTTCACGCCTTCAACATCAAGACCGAAGATGTAGATGTTCTCGTCGCCCACTTCTTCACGGATCTCAACGTTAGCACCATCCATCGTACCGATAGTTAGGGCACCGTTAAGAGCCATCTTCATGTTACCTGTACCAGATGCTTCTTTACCTGCTAGCGAGATTTGTTGTGAAACGTCTGCCGCAGGGATGATGATCTCAGCCATGCTCACGCGGTAGTCAGGGATGAAGACCACTTTCAGTTTGTTACCGATGCGAGGATCGTTGTTGATCTTGTCTGCAACCTTGTTCACCGCGAACATAATTTCTTTCGCTAGGTGGTAGCCCGGTGCTGCTTTCGCTGCGAAGAAACATACGCGTGGCTCACACTCGAAACCAGGTTCGTTCAGGATGCGGTGGTATAGAGATAGAATGTGTAGCAGATCTAGGTGCTGACGCTTGTACTCGTGTAGACGCTTGATTTGAACGTCGAAGATAGCGTTAGTATCTAGCTCAATACCCATGTTATCTAGAACCCAATCAGCAAGACGCTGTTTGTTTTCTTTCTTAACAGCCATGAATTCTTTTTGGAATTTCGCGTCTGTTGCGTATTTAGCGATGCCTTCTAGCTGCTCTAGTTTCGCAGGCCATTCTGGACCCACTTTCTCAGTGATTAGCTTAGATAGACCTGGGTTACAGAACTTCAGCCAACGACGAGGAGTGATACCGTTCGTTACGTTATGTAGACGAGTTGGGTACATCTCGTGGAACTCTGGGAATAGGTCTTTCTTAACCAATTCAGAGTGAAGTGCTGCTACGCCGTTCACTGCGTAAGAACCGATTACACATAGGTTAGCCATGCGAACCATGCGGTTGAAACCTTCTTGGATGATAGAAAGCTTCGCTTGCTTCTCACCGTCACCAGGCCACATCTTACGAACTTCTTGTAGGAAGCGGTGGTTGATTTCAAAAATGATTTCCATGTGACGTGGAAGTAGACGCTGGATTAGCGACTCTGGCCATGTCTCTAGTGCTTCTGGAAGTAGCGTGTGGTTAGTGTACGCGAATGTCTGAGAACTGATTTCCCATGCTGCTTCCCAAGTAAGACCTTTTTCGTCCACTAGGATGCGCATTAGCTCAGGGATAGCAATTGTTGGGTGCGTATCGTTAAGCTGAATAGTCTCTTGCTTCGGTAGATCCGCTAGCGAGTAACCTGCTGCTTCGTGGCGACGTAGGATGTCGCGTACAGATGCTGCTGAGTGGAAGTACTGTTGCATTAGACGCAGTGTTTTACCTTTCTCGTGGTTATCGTTCGGGTAAAGCACTTTAGTGATGTTGCCTGCGTCGATCAGCGCGTGCTGAGCTTCGAAGTAATCACCGTTGTTAAAGCTTTCTAGTGAGAATGGTGCGATTGCCTGACATTCCCAAAGACGTAGAGGGTAAACCGTGTCTGATTCGTAACCTACGATAGGTAGATCCCAAGGCATTGCTTTTACAGACATGCCAGGAACCCATTTACGAACTTCTTTACCGTTTTCGTTTACCACTTCAACGTGACCGTAGAAGCCGATTTCTTGCGCTAACTCAGGGCGAGCCACTTCCCAAGGGTAACCTTCTACACCACGCCATGCGTCTGGTGCTTCTTGTTGACGGCCGTCTTTGAACGACTGCTTAAATAGACCGTATTCGTAGTGCAGGCCGTAACCTACAGTAGGGAATTCTTGCGCCGCACATGAATCCATGAAACATGCTGCTAGACGACCTAGACCACCATTACCCAATGATGGGTCGCGTTCTTCTTCTAGAAGGTCAGTTAAGTTGTGACCTAGTTCAGCCATTGCTTCAGTGATCTCTTCGTAAAGACCCATGCTGATTAGGTTGTTACCCGTTAAACGACCGATTAGAAATTCTAGAGAAAGGTAGTTAACGCTTTTCGCATTCTTGATGCGAGGATCTTCTTCTGTAGCAAGCAAATCACAAGTCGTGAATTCTGCCAGTGCGCGACCCATTGCTAGGTACCATGCACGGCTATCTGCATTTTCAATCGTGTGTGCATAAGTTACAGATAGATGCTTCTTCACACTCTCTTGGAACGACTTCTTGTCAAATTGTTTTTGTTGAGTTGGTTTCATTAAGAAATTCTCACGTCATTTAGTAATTCATCTGCCATACATCCTGCATTTCCCTCTGTGAATAAACATCCTCCTGTTTCTCCTCCTTCGTGGGAGGAGGGGGTAGGGCGTAGAGGGAGTACCATTGAAAAGTTAGTGATCCAAATCGCAACACAGCTCTCTCTCGTCCTGTTCTTAGTGATTCGGATCACAACCAATCTTGAGAAAGATTAAAATTTGTTCATGACGGTTTTTATGCCCCCTTCCCACTCCAATGTAAAAAGTGTCTAATCGATCACATTACGTCTTTTAACATCGATAATTTTTTCGTAATAGATGTGCAACTCAAACTACATGAAATCAATACCAGCGACGTTTAAGTGACCAGAATCACAAATACAGGGCGTAGTTGACGGCATTTTCATCAACTCTCGAGAATTAGGAAGTGGATCAAAGTAAGAGGCATTTCTGATGTCGTACCATCCCAAACGACTCACAAGCCTGTACACTTTTCATACAAACTAAAATTTTTAGTGGTGTGGGTCAGTTTTCTAGTTTCGCTAGCTCAAAAAACAAGGACAGAATCAATAATGTGGATTCCATCTAAACTTACTCGTCCGGGTCGTTTGCATAATGCTATCGTCCGTCCACGAGTATTGGACTTACTACAACAAGCGCCTTACTACAAATTAGTACTATTCCGCTCGCCTGCTGGTTACGGGAAAACCACCATGGCGGCTCAGTGGCTGTCAGATAAACCCAATGTCGGTTGGTATAGCATTGACGATAGCGATAACGATGGCTTCCGTTTCGTTAACTATCTACTACAAGCCTTAAATAAAGCCACCAACTACAACTGCTCTAATGCTCAAAAACTGGCGGAGAAACGTCAGTTCTCTTCGTTGCGCTCTCTATTCAGCGAAGTTTTCGCCGAAATGGCGGATTTTCAGCATGAGTGCTATGTCGTTTTAGACGATTACCATTTGATCACCAACGACGAAATTCATGAGTCAATGCGCTTCTTCTTAAAGCACATGCCAGACAACCTAACCGTGGTTGTGACAAGCCGTGCGGCACCACCTTTGGGTACGGCTAACTTGCGCGTACGCGATTTAATGATCGAAATTGGCAACGAAATGTTGGCATTCGATACAGAGGAAACCACACGTTTCTTCAACCAACGTATTGCCGATGGCATTGATGAAGACATGGCAAACAATCTACGTACTTATGTGGAAGGTTGGCCATCCGCGTTGCAATTGATCGCGCTGCAAGCACAACATCAAAACCGCACACTGGCACAAACCGTCGAGTCGGTTTCCCAGTTTAATCATGCGCACCTATGGGATTACCTTGTCGAGGAAGTGTTTGATTTGCTTGATCACGAAACACGCCACTTCTTAATGCAAGTGTCGGTGCTGGACCATTTCAATGATGAGTTAGTTTTCGCACTCACACAGCGTGAAGACGCGCTAGGTATGATTGAATCTCTGAACCGTTATGGTCTGTTCATCTATCCGCTGGAAGGTGAGCAAAACTGGTTCCGCTTCCACAATTTATTTGGCGAATTCCTTTCTCATGAACGTCTTGCTCGAATTCCACAACAAGAAAAAGACCTACATCGTAATGCCGCCGTTGCTTGGTTGAACCAGAAAGCACCGCATCAAGCCATTCATCATGCGCAGAAATCTCATGATACCGACTTGATCGTCGAAATCTTAAATGAATTTGGTTGGAAGATGTTTAACCAAGGTGAGTTAACCACCTTAGAATCGGCGATCAACAAACTGGATAAAGAGTTACTCTTCAGCCATCCAAAACTGTCGATGCTAAGAGCATGGTTGGCACAAAGCCAACACCGTTACAATCAAGTGGGCGAGTTGCTGGCAGAAGCCGAAGAAGAACACACTAAGCGAGATATCGAGTTGGATTCTGGCTACCAAGGCCAAGCCCACGCCCTGCTCGCTCAAGTTGCGATCAACAGCAACCAACCAGAGCGTGCATTGGAACTAGCCGAACTTGCATTGAGTCAACTTGACCCTACCGTGTACCGCAGTCGCATCGTGGCGACATCGGTCGTCGGTGAAGTTAACCACGTATTGGGTAAGCTCGATCGTGCATTGCCAATGATGCAGCAAACCGAAAAGCTGGCTCGCCAGTATCAGGTTTACCACCAAGCGTTGTGGGCAATCCTGCAGCAAAGCGAAATTATGATTGCGCAAGGTTACGTTCAAGCAGCATTTGAACTGCAAGACTCAGGCTTCCGTCTGATCGAAGACCAGCAGCTACAACACGTACCCCTTCATGAATTCTTGCTGCGTATTCGCGCTCAAGTATTGTGGTGTTGGAACCGTCTGGATGAAGCGGAAGAGTGTGCGTACAAAGGTCTGCAAATTCTGGAAAATCACTCACCAAGCAAACACTTACATAGCTACTCAATGCTGGCACGTATTGCAATTGGCCGTGGTGAACTCGATAAAGCAGGAAAATTCATTGAGCACATCCAACACTTGATGAAACAGTCTACTTACCACGTAGATTGGACTGCGAACGCATCACTTTCTCTGATCTTGTTCTGGCAAGCGCGCGGTAACACAGAAGCGATTCAAGAATGGTTGAATACTGCCGTTCGCCCTGAATCCGCATGTAATCACTTCCAACAACTGCAATGGCGTAACATTGCTCGCGCTCATATCAACCTAGGCCAATATGATGAAGCACGTGAGGCACTGAACTTTTTGCAAAGCGAAGCTAGTCGTACGAATTTGGTGACGGATACAAACCGCAACTTGGTTGTAGAGGCTATCTTGGCAGCACGCCAAAAAGACGAAGACCAAGCGAAAGCGCTATTGAAAGAAGCCCTAGTTATGACGAACCAAACTGGCATGGTAGGTAACTTCCTTACTGATGGAGCCACCATTGGTGGTCTGTTAGAGAAGCTAAGTCTTCGTCACGAACTCGGTGACCTAGAACGTCATCGTGCTCAGCAATTGATGAAAGACATTTCATCAAACCAACGCAGTCGTTCTATTCACTTCGATGAAGACTTTATTGAGAAATTGGTGAATCACCCGAACGTACCGGAACTGGTTCGTACAAGTCCACTGACTCAACGCGAATGGCAAGTTCTTGGTCTAATCTACTCAGGCTTTAGCAACGAACAAATCGCGCAAGAGTTGGATGTCGCAGGCACAACGATTAAGACTCACATTCGTAACTTGTACCAAAAGCTCAACATTGCTAACCGTAAGGAAGCCATCGTAACAGCGGAAAATCTGTTGCAGTTGATGGGGTACTGATCGGACTGAATAAATTAGTGCTAGATACTAGGGTTGGCGTTATGCGTCAGCCCTTTTTATTGCTCATTAATCGTTGAAAAGTGCAAATTGCAAAGCACGTAGGAAACGTTGTACATATATACCCGAGTCACTCTCGCAGAATCAAGCATCTCAAGGTTACTTGGGTATACTACAGACAAAAAAATAGCCAACCGCAATTAAGGCGATTGGCTTATGTATGATGTGAACAATGTGTATTCACTAACAACGTCAGTTGGCTAGGTGACCCTCGGCTTAAGAAGGGTCGAAAAGAATTATGCATTAATCATGCCAATTTTAAAAGCCTTATTTTTGGGCACAAGATCTCATATTAGATCAGACCAGAACGGATAAATTTGCAATATGCAAAACCAAAACGCAAAACGCAGTTGCAAGACGCAACCATACTTCATAAATGATAAATAAATCATCAAATAGCCAGATTCACGATATTTATTGTTTAGTTAGGTTGATTTAGACAGTGTTACGCCTTTTATATTTCCCCTCTTCACATTGCTAAATCTCGCTTATCGTTCTGTTTTTATTTGTTCAAACTCGCGATAGAGTTTGTGTTTCTCCGATAAGCCATCATTTCGAACTCTTCCGAAACACTATTTCATACTTTTTTGACATCAATGTTTGTATACTCACTGCCATCAACATGACTTAGTACTTGAGAAATGAACTATCTAATCACCTACTTTAAAGGAATGGCCATGGGTGCAGCCGATGTTGTCCCTGGCGTATCAGGCGGCACCATTGCATTCATTACTGGCATTTACGACACACTGCTAGAAAGCATTCGACGTATTAACCCATCACTTTTCTCGATTTGGAAAAAAGATGGCTTCAAAGCCGCATTTAACCATATTAACGGCTTCTTCCTGATTTCATTGTTTGCGGGCATTTTCACTAGTATCGCAACACTGGCAAAACTGATCAGTTGGCTACTAGAAACCCACCCAATTCCAATCTGGTCTTTCTTCTTCGGCCTGATTTTGGTGTCGGTCTACCACATCATTCGCCAAGTAGAGAAACGCGATGCGATTCGCTTTGTTGCCCTCTTGATTGGTATTGGCTTTGCCTACAGCATCACGGTACTAAAACCACTTCACATGGAGCCAACTGCAATCAACACCATTCTTGCAGGTGCGATTGCGATTTGTGCAATGATCCTACCGGGCATCTCAGGCAGCTTTATTTTGCTGTTGATCGGCATGTACGCTCCTGTACTAGGCGCAGTGAAAGGGTTCCAAGTTGATATCCTTGCCTTGTTCCTTGTTGGCTGTGTGGCTGGTCTATTGTCTTTCTCTCACCTGTTATCTTGGTTACTGCGCAAATTCCGCGATTTAACGTTGATGTTCCTAACAGGCTTGATGATCGGCACGCTACCGAAGATCTGGCCTTGGAAAGAAACGCTAACATGGCGTACAAACTCGAAAGGCGAGCAAGTGCCATTGCTAGAGCAAAACCTGTCACCGTTTGAGTTTGAGCACATCACGTCTCAACCATCACAACTGGTGTTAGCCGTGATCATGATGCTAGCTGCCATTGCACTGGTACTTGGTTTAGAAAAGTTTGCGGATTCAAACAAATAAATCTGAACTACTATTCCATCATTTAAGAAGCGGAGCCATTGGCTCCGCTTTTTTATTTACGCTTTACAAACAATAGGTTTCAAATAGATAGGAATATACCCAAGTGACTTCATGATGCAGGATTCAGAGCGTTGTCATTGATTCGAGGGCAAAGAAAACAACGCAGCGTAATAGCCAGCTATTTCCAAGTTGTTTGACGCAGCAATCGGGTCAATGACACGCTCCCAAAGGGCGAGTTGATTTGGCTTGTATACTTTGTTGTCGATTCTTGATTTAGACCCACCAAACCTTTAAATCGCCGCCGCGTCTACAAACCAAATCATTCTCGCTGAACCAGCATCTCGAGGTTACTTGGGTATAGCGCACAATTTGTTGAAGTTACGAGTTTTCCTACATCCCATCTGTGCTAGGATGCAGACAATGTTAAGTGATAAATACTGAATCTTAATGAAAGTGTTACAAATCGCAGGGATAGCCGTTGCACTGGTTGCTGGCTTTTACGCGCCTACCCTCATCAAAAACTTCTCTTCAGCGCCCGAGCCTAAGTCGCTCGATGAATACTGTTTCCTCTCTACTGAACCTTGCATCCAACATGATGTTGCGATGACGCTTAGCGTCGATACTGCTCAACCTCTGATCCCCGCTCAACTCGAAGTCGAATGGCAGGACAGCGAAGCCGATCAGCTTGTATTAAGTTTGGTTGGTCGAGAAATGGAAATGGGCGAGCCAAAATTCATGCTGAAGAAAGTGGCGCCGGGTAAATTCGTGGGCGACGTGACATTGCCCGTTTGTACACAAGATTCGATGACGTGGGTTGGTGAGCTTTCCGACGGTAAAGACACCATCTACCCAGCCCTCAAAATGCAAAGATAAGGAATTGATATGAGCCGTAATTGGTCTCTTTTTCTCGTGGTTGCTTTTGTCCTCGGCTTTGGTACCAAAACGTATCTAGATGGACAAAAAGACGTAGAGAAAAAACAACAAGTCGCGACCGAACAAAGTGTGTTGTTCGGCGAAGGCGATAAACCTGTCGATATCTTCGATACCAGCGATGATCGCATTCGCATTGTTTACTTTGGCTTTACGCGTTGCCCAGACGTGTGTCCGACCTCATTAGCCATGCTAGCAGGCGCACTCAATCAAATCGACGATGCGCAAAAAGCACAGTTGCGCCCGATGTTTATCTCGCTTGATCCAGAGCGCGACGAAGCCGATGCATCCGCCAAATACGCGCACTACTTCCACCCTATGATTGAAGGCCTGTCAGCACCATTGGATGTCACCACCCCACTTGCTCACAAGTACGGTGTTATCTTCCGTAAAACGGAACTCGAAGGTTCTGAGCTGAAATATACTCTCGACCACAGCTCATATTTCTATTTCTTGAAGCCCGACGGCACACTCATCACCAAAGTGCCTCATACCCTAACGCCTGCACCAATTGTCGAGGCGATTTCAAAATTGACAGCAGAAGGAAAAACCAATGAAAGCTAAACAAGCCATCAAGAGTCTGGCACTTACCGCCCTTCTTCTGAGCCCATTTGCTCAAGCAAACTTAAACGTGATGCCTCATGAACCATACGCGCGAGCGATGGCGCCAGGCGCAACGACAAGCGCGGTCTTCGTGACATTCGCTAACCGAAGCCAAGAAGACATCAATATCGTTGCAGCAGAAACACCAGCAGCAGGCAAAGTTGAGCTGCACGATGTGATTAAAGAAGGTGATGTGATGAAGATGCGTCAAGTAGATCACATCACACTAACAGCAAAAGAAACCACCGAGCTAAAACCGGGCAGCCTGCATATCATGCTGTTCGACCTTAAACAGCCGCTTAATGAAGACGACGAAATCGAAGTCACCGTGACTTACGACAATGGTCAAAAGCAAAGCTTTACCGCACCGGTTAAAAAAGTCATGGCTGGAATGAAAAAGCACGAGCATCAGCATTAATTGTTGCTCGGCAAATCAGTTCAAAGCTCCTCCAACGTGAGGAGCTTTTTTATTCCTCTCCCTTTTCTCTGAGCAGTATTCACCAAGCTATCAATGCATGATTTTGTGTCCTAAATCAGAGCGAAGCAGCCGCAGCTGAGATATAAACAAGGCTTTGCTGCCAAACGAGTTTCTCGCCATGTTAAAAGCCCTTTCTCGCGTCTTCAAAATGCTGACGCACGTGAATCCAAATCTGGAACAAGATGTCGACACCGTGATACAAGCCATTGGCGGTTTGGATAACTTGGTCGAAACGGGCGCTTGCGCGACAAGGCTACGCCTGACGTTAAAAAGCACCGCTATCGTGAATCAAAAAGCATTGAAAGAACATGGGGCACACGGTGTGGTGATCATCGATGACCGACATATCCAAATCATCTACGGCGTAAAAGCCAACACCTATTCACAAGAGATGGAAGAACGTCGAATAAAACACATATAAAACGCAAAGGAGTTGTAAGATTCGAATCACAGCCGCTATACTCCGGCCGTTAACTCACCAACGAAGAGGAAATATGATGATTGTAATGAATAACACTAACTGGGCAGTGAAAGGGTAAACGTCCAACTTTTTCTCGTGGCTAAGCCACAGCACCTCCCTTCTTTGCCCGGTTTCCACCGGGGTCAGCTCTATGCGAATTAGACCCTCATACGATTTGTATTAAGGCGCTTTGTGGCGTCTGGGATAATTCAACAATGAATAAAACACATTCTTTTTGTGAAACACTACTTACTCAACCTAACCCGTTAAAGCTATTAGGTTGGAAACCGTTTTTTCAACAACAACTGACGTTAGACGATTACGAAGACACGCTCTTCGCGCGAGTGATTGCTCACCATCGCAGTGGCTATGTCGTGGTAAGCGAGCAAGGTGAAACCCATTTGCCTATCCAAGCCTCACTGCCCAGCATGACAGTGGGCGACTGGGTGATACTAAACCACCAACAGCAGTTTTCTCGTTTACTTGAACGCCGCAGCTTATTCAGTCGTAAAGCCGCAGGCAGCAAGGTTGCCGAGCAGCTTATCGCCGCAAATGTGGATACTGTATTTATCGTTTGTTCAGTCAACCACGACTTTAACCTCAGCCGCATTGAGCGTTATTTAACTTTGGTCAATGAAGCCGATGTTGAGCCCGTGATTGTGCTGACCAAAGCCGATTTATGTGACGATGTCGATGAACTAAAAACTCAGGTGCAAAGGCTCGATCCATTGCTAATGGTCGAAAGTGTAAATGGCCTAGATGAATCGAGCGTAAGCAAGTTAATGAGTTGGTGCGGCGAAGGGCAAACCGTTGCTTTTATTGGCTCATCTGGTGTGGGTAAATCCACTTTAGTGAACACGCTACTAGGCGAACAAGAACAAGAAACAGGTGGTATCCGTGAAGACGACAGCAAAGGTCGACACACTACCACTTCTCGCTCTATTCACTTGTTACCTTCTGGCGGCGTCTTAATGGACACGCCAGGAATGCGTGAGATCCAATTGACCGATTGCGAAGCCGGCGTTAGTGAGACCTTCTCTGATATCGAAGCATTAGCAGAGCAATGCCGATTTGGTGATTGTCAGCATCAAACAGAGCCAGGTTGCGCCGTTCAAGCTGCGATTGAAGATGGCACGTTGGAGATGCGCCGCTTTACTAACTACCAGAAGTTACTGCGCGAACAAGCCCATAACGGCGCGACACTTGCTAAGAAACGAGCGCAAAGCAAGCAGTTTGGAAAAATGGTACGTAATGTCGTCGGAGAAAAGCGAAAACGCCAACAAGGTTACTAAGTTGTAGTATTTAGGTAATCAATAGAACAAAGGAGGCTAACGCCTCCTTTTTTAATAACTTAATGAAAAACCATCATTCATATTTGGCGACACAAATCAACACAAAAGACCAATAATGGCAACATCAAGCAAACATTTAAACTAAGAACAAACTAAAACTAGACACAAAATATTACCAAGCTAAGATATGTGATATTCAGCAAGAATATAGCTGAATTTATAAAAACAGGATAATTGATAATCAGGACGTCTTAGCAACGCAATTCCAACCTTCAGCCCTTGTTTTACGAGGAACATTACGCCGTGTAATGACTGAATTTTGCGCGCTTGCTCAGACATCACATTGCAGGAATGATGTATGCAACACAACAGTCTCGTTGCCCGATATGCTCGCGGTAACCTCGTTCTCCAAATCCTCGTCGGTATCGTCTTTGGTATCTTACTAGCAACAATTTCTCCAAGCCATGCTCAAAGTGTTGGCATGATTGGTAGCCTTTTTGTTGGCGCACTAAAAGCCATTGCACCGATCTTGGTGTTCATTTTGGTCGCAGCATCTATCGCGAACCAAAAGAAAAACCAACACACTTACATGCGCCCAATCGTGGTTCTTTACCTAGCGGGTACCTTCTTTGCAGCACTAACCGCGGTATTACTAAGTTTCCTTTTCCCGACCAATTTAACGCTAGTAACCGGTGCTGAAGGTGCAACGCCACCACAAGGTATCGCAGAAGTTCTACAAACCTTGTTGTTCAAACTGGTTGATAACCCAGTAAACGCATTAGTAGAAGCTAACTACATTGGTATTCTTGCTTGGGGTGTTGGTCTTGGTCTTGCGCTTCACCACGCATCAGCAACGACGAAAGCGGTATTCGAAGATCTAAGCCACAGTGTTTCTCACATTGTTCGCTTCATCATTCGTCTTGCTCCGTTCGGTATCTTTGGTCTAGTTGCATCAACGTTTGCAACAACAGGCTTTGGCGCACTAGCAAGCTACGCACATCTGCTAGCGGTACTGCTAGGTTCGATGATGATCATTGCGTTAGTGGTTAACCCAGCGATCGTATACTTCAAAACGAAAGAAAACCCATACCCATTAGTGTTCCAATGTCTACGTGAAAGTGGCGTAACAGCATTCTTCACACGCTCAAGTGCTGCGAACATTCCAGTGAACATGAACCTATGTAAGAAGCTAGACCTAGACGAAGATACGTACTCTGTATCTATCCCGCTGGGCGCGACCATCAACATGGCAGGTGCAGCAATCACCATCACAACGCTAACGCTAGCAGCAGTACACACTATGGGCATCGAAGTTGATCTCATGACAGCAGTACTTCTAAGTATTGTTGCCGCAGTATCAGCGTGTGGCGCATCTGGTGTTGCTGGTGGTTCTCTACTACTGATTCCACTGGCGTGTGGTCTGTTTGGTATTTCAAACGACGTAGCAATGCAGGTTGTAGCAGTTGGTTTCATCATTGGTGTAATTCAAGACTCTGCTGAAACAGCGCTAAACAGCTCAACAGACGTTATCTTCACTGCCGCTGTTTGCAAATCAGAACAGCAAAAAACTCAGTAAGACTTATGCATCAGTAAGATTTACGCATCTTTGGTGTAGGAAATAGAAAGGGGAGCCAATGCGGCTCCCCTTTTTGTTTCCTGTTAAGGGTGACTTACAAACGAACCGTCTTCCCTGTTTGCATCGACTCTAACGCAGCATCCGCTAGCGTCAGAGCAATCTCGCCATCTATGCCAGAGCAGCATGGCGCTTCGCCTTTCAGTACTTCAACAAAGTGTTGCCATTCCGCCACGTAAGCACGCTCATAACGCTCTAAGAAGAAGTACTTCGGTGTTGCGCCTGTTTGCCCTGTTTCTGTACTGCGGCTGACTAGATTTTCGGTCAGATTCGCCACTTGCAGCGTACCTTTCTCGCCATGCACTTCGAGACGTTGATCGTACCCGTAACCAGAGCGACGACTGTTATGAATCGTCGCCATCGCGCCAGAAGGGAATGTAAGCGTCACCACACTGGTATCGACATCTCCCGCTTCACCGATGGCAGGATCTACCTTGCAACTGCCATGTGCAGTAACCGCGATTGGATCTTCCCCTAAGATAAACCGCGCCATGTCGAGATCGTGAATCGTCATATCACGGAACATACCACCGGACGATTTGCTGTATTGCGCTGGCGGGGGCGCAGGATCGCGAGACGTGATGATTACGCTTGCTGGTTCTCCAATTTGACCGTCATCCAACGCTTTCTTAAGACTCAGGAAATGCGGATCAAAGCGGCGATTGAAGCCTAATAGGAAAGGCACTTGATGCTGATTTACTACGCCCAAGCAATCACGTACTCGCCCCAAATCAAGGTCGATTGGCTTCTCACAAAAGATGGCTTTACCTGCTTTTGCTGCTCGCTCAATCAAATCCGCATGAGTGTCGGTTGAAGAGCAAATGCACACCGCATGAACGTCGTCATCCGCCATCGCCTCTTCTACGGTTTGGCGTTTTGTCTGCGGATACTGCGCACAAAACTGATCCGCATAGACTTCATAAGGTTCGATAAGCGAATAAATCGTGGTTTCTGGTGAACGTTCGATATTGACCGCATGGACTTGACCAATTCGACCCGCTCCAAATAAAGCAATATTAAACATAGTAATTCCCTTCCGTGTCGCTTAATCGAATTGACGCTTCATGCCCGCCAACATATCTGTGGCTATGTCGTAGTAATCCCCTTCCCACAGTTGGTCATTGAGGAATTCACCAGAATAGAAGCCGTCGTAACCTGTTTGGCGAATCGCATCGACCCATTCTTTTAATGGCACCTCACCTTGCCCTAACAAGTAACCACGTAGAGCGCGCTCATCGGGCCAAGCCTCGCCCGGAGCAGGACGCTTACCGTCAGACAAGTGCACATTGTAAATCAGCTCGGCATCGATATTTGCCACTTGCTCCAACGTTGCCCCGCGACATGCCCATAAGTGCCATGTATCCAGAACAAAACCAAAGTTGTCGCGGCCGACGGCGTCGTACAGGCGGAAGTAATCTTCCAACTTGGCGATTGGAGTCCAAGCCGCGCCTTCATATTGGAAACGGATACCATAGCTCTTACCAATATCGACAATCTGGCGAATGTTCTGCGCCGTGAGTTCGATGTTTTGCTCTTTGTTTAAGCCATTTAATGCCTCAAAAGCATTGAGCTGGATGGTAGGTGCACCCACGGCTTGCGCAAAACGGCACAACGTCTCTGAATCTTGGAACAATTGACGTTGGCCGGCTTTATCTGTCACTTCAACTGCGCCAATGATGTCGATCGCTGTTGGGACAATGCCAAACTCATCCATGCGCTGTTTGAGTTGTTCAGCAGTGAAGCCAGCTTGAATATAACGCCAGAGTTTTTCGGTGTGGATTTCGAGCCCTTGGTAGCCAGTTTCTTTGGCAAGTCGGACATCAGATAGAATATTACTGTGCAGAGAGCACATGCCATGTAGAGCAAAACGCATCAGATTTACCTCTTCTCATTGCCCTGTACATTGCAGGACATAAGCCGAATTCAGCTCGAGCAAACCCGCAGCACAACCGCTAAGTTGCACCTAATCAGTGGACAAAGGTATGGAAAAATCTGCGCGCTTTACTGCTTATTCGCTCGCAGGATCGCGTCCCTATTCGAGATTACTGAGCGATGAAATTACTTCACTTCTCGACAAATCAGACTCACCGCAATCGCCTGCGCCAAATACATGGAGCTGCTGAGCGAACGGAAGCCCATCAATTCGCCTTCTTGCACTTCAAAACAGACATCCATTTTGCTGCCATGAGGCGTCATTTGGTTATCAGTAATGCAGACAATCGGCACGTTCTTTTTGCAAGCATCATCAATCAGTTGGCTGGTTTCTTCCGCGTATGGATTGAAGGTGATAGCAAACAGAACATCTTTATCGTTCATTCGTCGAGTTAACGGAGACAACATGCCACCGTGATCATCCAAGAGCACGACACTCTTGTCAGATTTCATGAGGGCGTACCAAAGATAGAAAGCCACTGGGTAAGCGCGGCGAGTCCCCTGAATGTAGATGGTTTCAGCACCATCCATCAGAGCCACTGCACGTTCCAGCTTTTGAGGAGAGACCGACATTTGAAGCTGTTCTAATGCTTCAATGTTCGCGTGTCCGAAATCTTGGAAGATGGCTTGAGGCGAGTCATGCGGGACGTCCTCCATCTCACGAGCTTTACGAACGCGCTCTTTGTAATCTCTCGGGCGATTCAAATATTGATCGCGAAACAGTACTTGCATAGAAGTGAAGCCATCAAAGCCCATCGCATTAGAGAATCGACTCAAAGTCGACAGGGGGACGTTGGCTTGCTTGGCAATGGTCGCCATGGTTTCTACCGCCACCAGCATCGGCTGGTCGGTTACGAAATCCGCGACTTGCTGCAAACGCCCGCTCAAACTGTCGTAACGTTTTGCGATTAACTCTTTTAGTGTGTCTAAATCTGCAGGTGCTTTCACTTCAACATCCATAGTTATACTGCTCTCCTATCAATGAACGCTTGGAGATAGAGGCCCCTTATAGTAACAAAAGGGGCCGCTATTTTAAGATAATAATTCAAAGTTTCGTACCGCTTCTTCTTTCACATAAGGCATCGCCTTTTGCATGAAGTAAATACGGTCAAACTTTTGTGGTTCCTGGTTCATGTAATCGCGAAGATTATGACCCAGAGCCTGACGCAAACAGGTGCCAATATTGAACTTGGATACGCGGCTTTGCTTGAGCTTGAGCATGTCTTCATCACGGATACCACTCGAACCATGAATCACCAACGGCACCGCCACAGCATTTGCGATACGGTCTAAGCGACCAAAATCGATAGTACAAGTTGGCTCGGTTAAGCGGTGAACGTTGCCGACGGAAATTGCGACACAATCAACGCCACTTTCTTCTGCAAAGCGCGCCGCGTCTTCCGGTTCTGTGTAGATAGATTTTATGTGGTCGCGACCTTCTTCATAAGGCACCGAACCAATTTCACCCTCTACCGATGCTCCTAACGCATGCGCCACTTCCACGACTTTCTTGGTGCGAGCAATGTTCTCGTCCAACGTCAGTTGCGAGCCATCAAACATCACGGAACTAAACCCAGCTTTAAGCGCACGAAAGACGATGTCTTCTTCGTAAGTGTGGTCAAGGTGAAGCACAACAGGCACTGTGCTCTTGTGCGCTAGATTTAGGAACATCGCCGCAGCGGTTTCGACGCCATAAAAATCCACTACGTCTTTGTTGCAGGCTAAAATTACAGGTTTGTTCACTTGCTCTGCCGCTTCAACAACAGCACGTGCATCTTCAAAGCCGAACACATTAAAGCAAGGGACAGCGTAGTTAGACGCCGCAGCCTCTGGCAATAGGTCATTCAAATTTACCAACATGATGATTCCCCTACTTAAATTTCGCGATCATGTCTTTGATGCCAGGGATCGTTTCCACTTGGTATTCGTGGTGCGGATCGAAGTGCTGAATCAAAGATTTCTCTGTTTTGCCAACGATGATGGTGAAGTAATACATTTCGTAGCCCGGTGCCGCCACGCTTGGGTGATAGCCTTTGTCGATGGCGATCACTGAGCCCGTGCGCACGTGGTAAACCGGACCAAAGTCGTCTTCGTGCTCATATAGGAACTGCGCACCAAAGCCGAAGTCTGGGTTGAAGCGGAATTGGTACACTTCTTCGTAAAGGGTTTCTTTGCTACCGTCAGGCTTAACACGATCTTCATCGTGCTTATGTGGAGGGAAGCCAGACCAACCACCAGCCCCAACGGTGAATAGTTCACTCACTAATAAACGACCACGTTTATCTGCGTTGGATTGACCCAGCACGTGTTTGATCTTGCGGTGTGTTTTGGTGTCATCTGAACCGTACTGAACCATATCCACGGTCTCTTCGCGGACACAGAAAGGCTCCAGTGACGCTTCAAACTTACCACCCGCAATCATGACGTCAGCCTTGTCGCTCACACATTGAATGGTCGCACGGTAGCCAAGTGGTACATAAACCGCTTCTGGGTTGCCGTCCCAAACTGATTTACGCTTACCAATGTTGTCGAACGTTTCGCTCTCGCCGTCTTTCGTTACGGTGATGCTGCAAGTACCGCCAGCCAATACGATGACAGACTCATACCCTTCGATGACATGGTCAAAGGTTTCGTTCTGATTCAAGAACACTTGGTTGAAGTAACATAGCGGTGTTACTTCGTCGTTCGCACCAATAATTGGTTCATTCTTGTTATCAAATGGTGGAATGTGTTTTCCCATTTTTCTTTTCTCCTCACAGTTCGTTTGATAACGAGACTGTCCTATCCTTCTGAAAGTGGCTTAACAAAAAAGCCGGGCCACGATGGTGTGTACGCGCACTGTTTGGTTACCCTCAAGTGACATACCGGCCCGGGAGACCAAACGCGCAGCAATGTGGTGCCCGAAAGCACCAAACCGTGCTTAACTTCGCGTCTCAATAAAATCGAATAGTTGTTCCTTAGTTGGCATGGCCTCTGTGCAGCTGTGACCGCTGACATTAATCGCCGCTGCAGCCGTGCCGTTGCGTACGCCCTCTTCTAGCGAACCGCCAGTAACTAGCGTCCAAATCAGACCTCCGGCGAATGAGTCACCAGAGCCAAATGGTTTGTTGGCTTCGACTCGGAAAATGCCTTGCTCGAACTTATGACCGGTACGGTCGTACACTTTCGAGCCATGCTCACCAGCTTTCACCACCACCACTTGAGTGTTCTCTGTTATGAAGCGAGCCGCCGTTTGGTCATCATCGGTGTTTCCCGGAGCAATGACGGTTTCCATCATGTCGAATTCTTCACGGTTACCGATCACGATGTCTGAAAGACCCGCGGCAATGCCGTAGTAAATCGAAGCATCGGTATCCGTACGCCAAGAGTAAGGACGGTAATCGACATCCAACACCACTAAGGTATTGCTGCGGCGCGCATGCTGCATCGCAATCAAAGTGGCTTCACGGCTTGGGCTTTCCGACAATGCTGTTCCCGTGACCACCAAGACTTTTGAGCTAGCGATGTAAGCTGGGTCGATCTCTTCTGGTTTGATGGTCAAATCCGATGCGTTGTTGCGGTAGATAAGCACGGTGCAATCTTTTGGCTTCATCTCTGTGAATGCCACCGAAGTGCGCGAACCAGAATCATCGGTTCTCATGCCATCAAGGTTGATGCCTTGCTCCGTCATGTAACCTTTAACGTAACCACCGAATGCATCGTCAGCCACGCAGCCAATAAAGCCGACCTTACCGCCTAACTTGGCAATGCCCACCGCAATGTTCGCTGCTGAGCCACCAACGAATTTGTTGAAGCCAGAGATGTCCGCCATGTCGGTTTTAGCTTCGCGAGCGTAGAGATCTACGCCCGCACGTCCTAAAACGATGGCATCCAATGGTCGATTTGTTTCAAGTGCAATGTTTGTCATCGTCTGTTCCTATTATTTGTAATCAACCCAAGCGGCGTTCTGGTCTGCAGATTCCACACACTTCTCGCATAGGCGCACGCCTTCGATACCTGCATCGATTCCTGGGAACCAAATTTCAGACAGCGCTTGTTGGTCATCACGGTCCGCGGCATCAAATGCCAACGCGAAACGGTGGTACAAGTTCGCCCATGATTCGAAGTAACCTTCTGCATGGCCACCACCGACACGGTTAGAAGCCACACCCGGAGCATCTTGGTATAGGTAGCCCATGCCACGCTCTAGAATTCGTGGTGCTTCACCCTGCACTTCAAAACGAAGTTGGTTTGGTTGCTCATCCCACCATTCGATGGACGCTTTCGAACCGACGATGCGGATTTTTTGTTGGTGCATCGAACCTGCGTTCACTGCCGATGCCCAAAGCGTACCGACCGCGCCATCTTTGAATTGCATCATGATGTGAGCGTTATCTTCGAGCGGAGCACGTGACTTGATGAAGCTTTGACGCATGCAAGACAGACGGTCAATTTCAAGACCTGTCATCACTTCACACAGGTAGAAAGCGTGCGTACCTACATCGCCTAAAACATAAGTTGGACCTGAGACTTCTGGGCTGACGCGCCATTTCAAACCTGGATCGTTTTTCTCGTATTCTTCGTTGTGGAAACCGTGAGCAAACTGCATGTTCACCACACGAATCTCACCCAGATCACCACGCTTCACCATTTCACGCGCTTGCTGAACCATTGGGAAACCGCTGTAACCGTACATCACGCCAATCACGCGATTGCGCTCTGCTGCGATCTGTTTGAGCTCTTCTGCTTCTTCCGTCGTGAAGGTGATTGGTTTTTCACACACCACGTGTAAGTTAGCTTCCAGTGCCGCTTTGCAAATTTCGTAGTGGGTTGAGTTTGGTGTTGCTACCGAAACAGCTTGAATGCCATCTTCGCGTTGCGCTTCTTTCTCAAACATCTCTTTGTAATTTGTGTAGCAACGGTCGCCATCTAGACCTAAGTTCTCACCGAAATCACGACAACGATCCGCATCCAAATCGAATGCACCAGCGACCAATTTGAACAAACCATCGCGCTGCGCCGCATTACGGTGCGAGTAACCGATCTGACTGCCACGACCACCGCCGACCATTGCCCAACGGATTGGTTGTTCAAAATGACGTTCTTCATTAAACATGTTTGACTCCTTGATAGGCTCTTGTTTAAGAGCCTATAAATCGAATTGTTGAAATCTGTTTTAAAGCTGGATGTTTTGATACATAAATCGGTTTGGGATTAAACGCCGGCACGTTGCGCTGCTCTGCCTTCTTCCCATGCCGCCACTTTCTCTGCGGTGTCGTCATTGCGTGTCACTTGAGGAAGTCCCACTTCCCACCAGCAATCACACTTAGACCAAGCCATTGGCGATACTGGGTCGATGTCGACCACAATCACGTAAGTACGGTCGGCTTCTTTTGCGCGTTGGAATGCGTCATCAAACTGGTCGATTGAGGTCAACTTCTCGCTGATTGCGCCTTGCGCTTCGGCATGCTTAGCAAAGTCCACGCGAGCTACCTCGCCATCAGGACGGCGACAGTCTTCCAATAGGTTATTGAACGACTCGTTACCCGTATTGTTTTGCAGCTTGTTGATCACCGCGAAACCACCGTTATCGCATACCACGACAATCATCTTGTGACCCGTCAGAACTGACGAGTAGATGTCTGAGTTTTGAATCAGGTAAGAGCCATCACCGACGAGCACAACCACATCGTTATCTGGGTTCGCAACTTTCGCACCCCAGCCACCTGCGATTTCATAACCCATGCAAGAGAAGCCAAATTCAATGTCGAACTTACCAATTTGGTAGTTCTGCCAGTTCATCGCGAGCTCTGCTGGTAAGCCACCCGCTGCCGTAAGTACGGTGTCGCCCGGCTGCATAGATTTGTTGAGCTTGCCAATCACTTCTGCATAAGAAGACGTACCGTCGAGTAGGTCGCCTGGTTGAGGATGAGTACGGCGATGCACCACGGCCTTCCATTCATCCGCTTGCACTTTCGCCGTTACCGCCCATTCGTCACTGCTACGGAAATCACCCAGTAGGTTAGACAGCTCAACTAAGCCACGTTTTGCGTCTGCTTTAACTGGAATAGCGCGATGTTTAATGGCATCAAAGCGTGCGGTATTGATGGTAACCAGCTTCATATCGGGGTTCTTGAACACCGACCAAGAGCCTGTCGTGAAGTCTTGTAAGCGAGTACCCACCGCCAACACCACATCCGCATGCGCTGCCATGTAGTTTGCAGAGTCTGAACCGGTCACGCCGATTGGACCTGCGTTCAGAGGATTGTCTTGCAGCATCGTGGCACGACCGGCAATGGTCTCAACCACTGGGATGTTGTGTTTTTTCGCAAAGGCAGCCAACTCGTCCGTTGCTAGTGAGTAATGCACACCACCGCCAGAGATAACCAAAGGTTGTTTCGCGCTAAGCAGCGCCGCTTTTGCATCTTCTAGATCTGCCACTTCTGGCTCTGGACGACGAATGCGGTGTACTTTTTCTTGGAAGAAGACTTCAGGGAAATCGTAAGCCACGCCCTGAATATCTTGTGGTAAGCCGATAAACGCTGGACCACAGGTTTCTGGGTCAAGCATGGTGTCAATTGCCTGAGGCAATGAGTGCATCAATTGTGTTGGCGAGATAATACGATCCCAGTAACGTGTTAGCGGTTTGAACGCATCGTTACAAGTGATCGAAGGATCGTAGAAATTCTCTGGCTGTTGAAGCACAGGATCTGGCAGACGACTGACGTAAGCATCACCAGAAATCAAAAGCACTGGTAAGCGGTTTGTGTGCGCGATACCTGCTGCGGTAACCATATTGGTTGCACCCGGACCAATTGAACTGGTCGCGATGCCGATGCGACGACGTAAGTTCGCTTTGGCATACGCGATTGCCGCTGTTGCCATCGACTGCTCATTTTGACCACGCCAAGTCGGAATTTTGTCTTCGATGTTTTTTAGCTGTTGGCCAAAACACGTCACGTTACCGTGACCAAAGATGGCAAACGCCGCACCAAACAGCTGTTCTTTTTTACCATCAATTTCAATCATTTGTGCGGCTAGGTACTGAGCTAGCGCTTCTGCAACAGTTAGGCGTACAGTTTTCATTGTCTTCCCCGGTAGTATCAATCATTTTTGTAGCCACGTTGTCTCCGCGGCTTGATACAGGGGAGACGAATCTCCCCTTCCTTGCTTGTGCTCTTATAGGCCGTATTTCTTCGCGTAGCCTGTAATGTTCTCGTAAGCGGTTTTCGCGTACGTCAATGGGTGCGCTTTCGCTGGGTCTTGCTCTGCTTCAACCAACAACCAACCTTGGTAGTTGCGCTCTTTCAGTGCTGCAAATACGTCGTCGTAATCCACGTCACCTGTACCAGGAACAGTGAATACGCCATCAAGCACTGCGTTTAGGAATGACTTGTCTGCATCACGCGCGGCTTTCATCACTTCTAGGCGCAGATCTTTAAAGTGCATGTGGCCAATACGGTGCCCCCAACGTTTGATCATGGTCACTGGGTTACCACCACCGTAAGTGATGTGACCTGTATCTAGGGTTAGGTAAACGGCTTCGCCGGTGAATTCCATCATCATGTTGATGTCATCTTCCGTTTCACAGATGGTGCCGACGTGATGGTGGAAAGACAGCTTGATGTCGTGCTCGTTTAGAAGGTATTCCGCAACTTGAGTGAGTTTCGCGCAGTAGGTTTTCCACTCATCCATAGTAAGGATCACGCGTTGAGAAAGTGGCGTGTTGATGTCGCCGTGAACCGTGTTGCTCACTTCACCGAACACCATTGCTTTACAGCCAGCAGCCTTAAGCAATTTGATGTGCTCTTGCATCGCTGCGATTTCTTCTTCCGCAGTCAGCTTCATTAGGTTGCCGCTGTACCAGCCAGAAGCGAGCACTAGGCCATGTTTTTCTAGTAGAGGGATTAGAACTTCTGGCTCACGTGGGTACTTAGTACCTAGCTCTGTACCAGTGAAACCAGCTTCTGCCATTTCACTTAGACACGTTTCCAATGGGATATCGCCGCCTAATTCAGGCATATCATCGTTGGTCCAAGTCAGTGGGCTAATTCCATATTGCACGTTGCTCATTTTTATTCTCCGACAATGTTTGCGTTATTTAATAAATGTCGTGAAGTAAAAGCGTGTTTTTATCGATGCTTTTCTTTCACCAATTTCGTTTCACTGGAAATTACATTAGCGAAAAAAAGACAAATTGAAAAATATTTTTCAACCAAGGCAATCGATGTCATCAAATTGTTAAATCATGAAAAAAGCTAATAACCACGTGCCTTTCAAGCGAGTATGATCTGGATCTCGTTTATAATTTATCATTTAAAATCATAAAGTTAAACAAATCACATCAAATGAAAAATGTTTTTCATTATTTGATTTGGATAACACTTTAGGATAAAAAACGAACAGACACCTAGTCGAATAACAAAAGAGTAAATATGATTAAACCAACCGACAAATGAAAAATAATTTTCATACATCTAATAAACACAACAAGTCGGCAATATAGATATCCAATACTCGTACCCTACAAAGCGGAGTATTGGCCGCTACCCAACTGGCTCTTATTCGATGGTTAAGGGAAGGATTGGGGATCTAATAAAGGAAAAAACAATGGAAGCTACATCCAAGGCCGAAGCTCGAAAGCACAACCTCGCCTACATCATTAGGATTTGTTGTATCGCTGCACTCGGAGGCATCTTATTAGGTTACGACACTGCTGTTATCTCTGGGGCAATTGGACCAATCCGTGAATATTTCGGATTGTCAGCAGCACAAACCGGTTGGGCCGTATCCAGCGTTGTACTAGGAAGTATTATTGGCGCAGTAAGCGCAGGTTGGGCAGCCCTTAAATACGGTCGACGCAACACACTCTTTATCGCCGCTATCCTCTTTATCATTTCAGCCATCGGTTCTGCCCTCGCACAAACCTTTTCGTTCTATGTCATGCTCCGTATCGTAGGCGGTGTCGCGGTAGGTCTGGCTTGTGTGGTATCACCAATGTACATGTCGGAAGTCGCGCCAAAAGACTTCCGTGGGCGCGCGGTGAGCATGTTCCAGCAATCCGCGGTTATCGGTCAGACTGGCGTGTTCTACGTTAACTATTTAATTGCAAAAGGCATGTCCGAGGCTTGGCTCGTCGATCTCGGTTGGCGTTGGATGCTCGGGTCAGAAGTGATTCCAGCCGCGCTTTTCGCCATGTTGCTGTTCCTCATTCCAGAGTCACCACGTTGGCTGGTACTAAAAGGCAAAGTCGCCGAAGCAAAAGATACTCTCTCTCGAATTTCTAACCCGAAACACGCGGACCGCTTGATCAAAGAGATCCAAGAGTCGTTAGTAGAAAGTCATGGTGCGAAGAAGAACAAGGTCAGCCTGCGTTCGCCATTATTGTTCGCAATCTTGGTTATCGGTACGTTTGTCGCAGCAGCTCAGCAGCTAACCGGTATCAACGTGATCATGTACTACACTCCGGAGATCTTAAAACCAATCACAGGCTCTACTGAAAACGCGCTATTCCAAACCACTTTCGTGGGTATCGTATTTATCGGTGGTAACGCTTTGGGTATGTACCTGATCGATAAAGTCGGCCGCTTGCCACTGATGAAATACGGCACCTTTGGCTGTGCGTTCGGTATGTTCATCGTTGGCTACGTGCTTTACCAGCAAACGGAAGGTTACGCGGCGCTATTCGCACTTTGTCTGTACGTGGTGTCTTACGCGACCTCTTGGGGCTGCGCATGTTGGACTATGATTTCAGAAATCTTCCCGAACAGTATCCGCTCTCGTGCCATGGCTATCGCGGTCGGTGCACAATGGTTTACTGGCTTTATCGTGACGCAGTCATTCCCAATGCTCAATGAAAACGCCTACCTACAAGAGAACTTCAACGGTGCCTTTGCCTTCTGGTTATTCGGCGTGTTGTCACTCATTTGTATGTTCGTGGTCGTCAAGTATGTGCCTGAAACCAAAGGCGTCAGCTTGGAGAAAATGGAAGAAGCGATGGCGAAAAAACTGGGTAAAAAAGTATCTGGAACTGCGACTGAAGCACGTGCATAAGATAACTTAATGTTTTACAAAGGGAACAGGTGTTAGCACTTGTTCCCTTTTGCTTTTGGAGGCAAACCTCATGCTCGATAAAATGGCGTTCTTTGTCTATGTGATCCGCTCTGGGTCTATCTCCTCCGCAGCGCGTAAATTCAATATTTCAGTCTCCGCCGGAAGCCGCTGGCTGCAAGAGTTGGAACAACACTTCGGTACTACCCTATGCCGCCGCTCGAACCGATTATTGGAGGCCACTCAAGCAGGCCAAACCTTATATGAAGAGTTCTCTCCTCTTGTTGACAGCGCCGAGCGTATCAGCCGCAAATTAGAAAACTTCCAAGACAGCGAAAAAGGTCATATCAACATCGCGTGCACGCCCGTGTATGCCAATCACTACCTGATGGACAAAATCGCCGATTATTCCAAGCTTAACCCAAAGGTGACCTTCAACATCAACGTCACACCTTGGGCATTGGATCATGCCAGTACATGTGACCTGATGATCAGCGCTAACGCTAGCTTCCAAGGCTACCGTGAAAAAGATTTATTACTGGTGAAACGCGAGCTGATGCAGTGCCCGTTTATCGTCGTGGCTTCGCCGCAATATCTAGAAAAGCATGGCTTGCCTAGGCATCCAGAAGCACTACGAGACCACGCTTGCTTGATTGCAACCACACTGACAGGCAGCAATGATTGGATCTTCCGCCAAGGAATGGAAAACATGGTGCTGAAAGTGCCAAAAACAATTGAAGTGAATGACAGTGACCTGTTGCTCAGTGGCACCTTAAAGGGGGCAGGCGTCGCTTACTTACCGCAATTTGTCACCACAGAAGCAGTAGATAAAGGCGAGTTAGTACCGCTATTGGAAGAGTATGAGACCAGTATTTGGAGTTTGAATCTGTATTACCATTCACCGAAAGCCGCCTCTCCAGTGGCAATAAAGTTCAAAGAGTTCTTATTGGAAAAGCCTTGTTAGGGCGGATTGGATTTAAAACAATAAAGTGCTGACGCCATCGTAAGTCAGCTTGGCGCCTGAAAGAAACAAGAACAAGTAACAGAGCTGATAGATTCTTTCCTGACTTACGCGATGCAGAAGATACACGCCCATCTTAACGCCAACAGGCGCGAGTGGAATCAACACTAGCGCAGTCATCAAGTTAGTCGAATCAAACTCACCAAGCCAAATGTAAGGCACGAGTTTCGCCACATTCACTATGCCGAACAGCACCGCCATGGTCGCTATCAGGTTGATTTTAGGCAGTTTCAATGGCAGTAAATAAATACTCGCTGGACCGCCACCAGCATGAATTGCAGTACTGGAAAAGCCGCTCAGAGTACTCCAAATCCAAGCACCTAATTTCCCTGATTGAGAGGGTGAGTCACCACTTAGCCAATACTGAAAACAGAACAGCAAAGACAGCATGCCAACGGTGATCTTCAACCCCGACTCTGGGGTGATACTCAGAAATAAGCCCGCTAATACCACGCCAAGCAAAGCCCCAGGCAGCATGGTTTTAAGCACTCGAACATCGGCATTTCGATAATGATGACGCACCGCAAAGGCATCCATCACCAACAGAATGGGCAATAAAATCGCTGCGGCTTGTGTTGGCGGCACCACCAGCGCCATCATAGGAACAGCCAAAATGCCCAGTGCCCCACCGAGCCCACCTTTACCAATGCCATAGATTAACACCGCAGGAATCGCCAAAAGATAGAACCAAGGATCGCTGAGCATCATCGTCACCTTTTTAGAATCGAATATCGAACTACGCCACAATCTGAGCGAGATAATTGCGACTGCGTTTTAAATCACGCGAAACCTGACTCACGTCTGCGGTGCCGTGTTCATGCTCGACCACGATCCAACCTTGATAGTCGGCCGCCTTAAGTGCACTCATCACTTGTTGGAGCTTGATATCGCCATCCCCTAGTGGCGTAATCAGCCCTTTGCTGTAAGCATCGACCCACTCCAACTTATCGCGAATAGCTAACCTCAATTTATCCGTCGAGATATCTTTAACATGAATATGCTCGATGCGTGATCCGTACTGACGAATGATCCCTAGCGGGTCCATCCCATCTAAAAACACATGCCCGATATCAATGCATAATCCCAGTTTGGTCCCGGGAATCTGACTCATGACAAAATCGATCTCGTCTTTATAACTGATGTAACCGCCGATGCCCGGGTGAAGTAAACAACGCAAACCATATTGGCTAGCCACGCTAATGATACGTTCAAGGTTGG
This sequence comes from Vibrio sp. MMG023, assembly GCF_021654215.1. Lineage (NCBI taxonomy): Bacteria > Pseudomonadati > Pseudomonadota > Gammaproteobacteria > Vibrionales > Vibrionaceae > Vibrio > Vibrio sp. MMG023. The sequence continues at coordinate 600,690 of NZ_JAKFZP010000004.1, forward strand.
CAATCATGGTTCGTTTACTTTCCATTTTCAAACGCGGCGCAGTGACGCTTTGTCCGATATAGCCATAGCGCTCTGCATGAATGCCTTCCATCACCAGCAAGTTCTTTACACCCAATGCATCCAAACGCTGACAAACGGTTTCGACTTCTTCCAAAATGGCAGGCATGTTTGCAGAATCGCAAAATGGCACTTGTACCTTGCCTGCGCACACCTGCAATCCACGTACGCGAAACGCACTTTTCAGCAGTTCAGGATCTTCAGGGAAGAAGCCATCCGGCCCCAATTCGATACCACGAAAGCCACTGTCACTTGCATCCATTAACACCTTTCCCCAGCTTGGGTTGGTCGCATGAGATGCCTCTTCCACTCCCCAGCAACATGGGGCGCAAGCAATACGATCAAGCATGTGTTTTTCTCCTAAGTTGATTTCCTTTCACCTTAAGATTGGTAAGGGTAAATGTTCGTGATTTGCGCCTCGTTTGTACTTTGCATTTTCGCAAAGCGGCTTTGAATTCCTGGCTATATCGCGAGCACATCGCACTCCCTACACTGGTTGTGACAGAACGATTACGGAGTAAACAGCGGTATGGAACGAATCTTTATTGTGGCGGCAAAGCGCACCCCAATTGGCAGCTTTAATGGCTCGTTAGCGTCATTGTCTGGTGTGGAATTAGGTGCTCATGCCATCAAGGCAGCCTTGGAGCAAGTGGACATCGCACCAGAACAAATCGATGAAGTGATTGTGGGCAACGTACTGACTGGAGGCACAGGCATGGGACCGGGTCGCCAAGCCGCAATGAAGGCAGGCATTCCAGAATCCGTTCCCGCTTACACCCTCAATATGATTTGTGGCAGTGGCATGAAAGTCATCATGGACGGTGCAAGCCACATCCGAGCGAGCGATGCTGAGTTAGTGCTTACTTGCGGTATGGAGAGCATGTCTAACGCACCTTATGTCTCTTCTGGTCAGATTCGTCGCGGCTATCGCATGGGTCATCAACTCCAGGAAGACAGCATCATCAAAGACGGTTTGACGGACGCCTTCCACAACTACCACATGGGTGTTACGGCAGAAAATATCGCCAAACAATTCCAAATCAGCCGAGAAGACCAAGATGCCTTTGCCTTACAAAGCCAACGTAAAGCAGTCAGCGCGATAGAAAGTGGTCATTTTGAAGCGGAAATTGCGCCAATTACTATTGTGGATCGCAAACGCAAATTCGAAGTGAAAAACGACGAATATCCGAAAGCCGACAGCACCTTTGAAGGCTTACAAACGCTGCGCCCTGCATTCGATAAAGAAGGCAGCGTTACCGCAGGCAATGCATCCGGTATTAACGATGGTGCATCCGCAATTTTGCTCGCTTCCGAAAGCGCAGTGAAACGCCATAACCTCAAGCCACTGGCAGAACTCGTCGAATATGGACAAGGTGCTATCGCTCCAGAAGTGATGGGCCTAGGTCCGGTGTCTGCAATTGCCAATACCTTAGCCAAAGCCGAAATGGCGATTGAAGATATCGACGTTTTTGAGCTTAACGAAGCCTTTGCAGCGCAAGCGCTTGGCGTGGTTCGCTCGCTTACTGAGCAACACAATATCGATGAAGCATGGCTGCTAGAACGCAGTAACTTAAGTGGCGGTGCCATTGCACTGGGTCACCCAATCGGCGCATCCGGTAACCGCATTGTGACCACCTTGGTTTATCAACTGCAACGCACACGCCGCGATTACGGTTTGGCATCACTTTGTATTGGCGGCGGCATGGGCACGGCGTTGATTTTAAAACGTTGCTAGAAGGAATCTCTCATGGACACGAAAAACATGAAAAAAGCAGCCACTACAGAGCAAATTGAAGACCTGCTACACGATGGCATGACCATCATGATTGGTGGCTTTATGGCGACGGGGGCCCCAGAGCGTTTGATTGACTTGCTGATCAAAAAGGACATCAAAGACATTACCTTAATCAGTACCGACACAGGCTCACCGGGTCGTGGCTCTAGTCGACTTATTGCGGAAAAACGGGTGAAGAAACTGTATGCCTCACACATCGGCACCAACCCCGAGACTGGCAAGCAGATGAACGAAGGCACACTTGAAGTGGAACTGGTTCCTCAAGGTTCATTGGCAGAGCGCATTCGCAGTGCAGGCGCTGGTTTGGGTGGCGTACTAACACCAACAGGACTTGGCACCATAGTCGCAGAGAACAAACGCGTAATTGAAGTTGATGGCAAACAATATCTCTTAGAAATGCCACTGAAGGCCGACTTAGCGCTGATTCGTGGTTCTAAAGTTGACCGTCGAGGCAACGTTTTTTACAGCAAAACCACTCAAAACTTTAACCCTTTAATGGCAACTGCGGCAGAAACCGTGGTGGTGGAACCAGAGCAGATTGTGGAATTGGGCGACATTGAACCCGAAGCCGTGCATACCCCAAGTTTGTACGTCGATTACATCTTAGTGGAGGACAACTAATGACTGCACAATTAGATAAAGAAGTCGTTCGCCGCCGCATTGCATGGCGCGTTGCTCAAGAGATGCAAGATGGCGACATCGTTAACCTAGGGATCGGCCTACCAACGCTGGTTGCCAATGAAGTAGACAAAGACGTCGAGCTACTACTGCAAGCAGAAAATGGCTTAATTGGCATTGATAAACTGGCATCAGAGGCAGAGGTCGACCCTGACCTGGTCAATGCAGGCGGGCAGAACATCACTGCAATCGCGGGGTCATGTTATTTCAACAGCGCCGACTCTTTTGCCATCATTCGTGGTGGTCACGTGGATTCAACCGTGCTTGGTGCGCTGCAAGTGGATGAACGTGGCAATCTTGCCAACTGGATCATTCCGGGCAAAATGGTCCCGGGAATGGGCGGTGCAATGGATCTTGTGGTCGGCGCAAAGAAAGTGATTGTCGCCATGGAACACACAGTGAAAGGCAATCCTAAACTGCTCAAGCATTGCACTTTACCGCTGACCGCCGTGGGTCAGGTGGATTTGATTGTTACCGAGATGGGTGTATTCGAGATCACCGATAAAGGCATGATGTTAACCGAACTTGCACCAGAGTTTTCCATTGAAGAAGTACAAGCGGCGACGGAAGCTCAACTGATTGTATCGCCTAACCTTATTCCAATGCAGACACCAAATTAACTCTAAATGCAAGAGGAGCAATATGCTCCTCTCTTCATAATTTGATCGTTCTTCAAGTTTGTGTCAGGTTTTTCTGAAACACGCAGTTTGCCCTTAAAATTCCCTCAAACCATGCGTAGAATCCCGCCCTGTTATGCGCATGGTTGAGTTGTATTTAGGGTAAAAACCAATGAGATTGTTGTCTGGATTTTCGTCAAAAGAGTGGCTGCTAACGGCTGTCGTGCTCGGAGGCTTAACTGCGTATGCCGTTTATCACTCCAATCAACGAACTTCTGATGCCCGCACAGCCGCCATTCAAGTAATCTTTGCCGACATGCAGTATCACGTTTCTATTCTCAATCAGAATGCGAAAGCCTTTAAGCAAGACCAAGGGGCCGACCAGTGCGTCTTAACCGCTGCTGGGTATCAAGAGTTTTACAATGGCTACCCAGAAACCCAAAGTGAGTGCGGTGAGCAGGTCAGCTTCTTCGATAACCTAACCATCACCGATGAGATGAAACAGACAGATTTAGTCTTCATCGAAAACAATCAATACTCTATGGTTGGGTATGGCAATGACGAATCACCAGAAGCGCTCATGGCTGGCAAGTGCTACGCGTATTACCGCTTGGACGGAAAAGGGGATGATGGACACAGCTTTAAGGTAGACACCTCTCGCTGTTAGGGCAGACTTAACGTTGTGGTTGTGTAGTACAGCTATAGAAATCAAAAAGGGAGCGTTGTGCTCCCTTTTTGGCTATTTTCAACCTGAGTTTACACTTGGCTGAGTGTCACTTCTTGCAATGGGAAGTGCGCACTTGGCTCTACAAACTCTTGTTGCGCTGCGATGGTTTGAAGTTCCCATTCGCCCGCCTGGTAAGTCGCGTTAAGTACGCCATAGCAAGCGTCGTGGCAGTGTTGGAAGGCTTGTTTTGGCGTCCAACCTTTCAACAGGCCAGCGGTGAAGATCGCCGAGATCAAATCGCCAGCGCCTACAGGTGCTTTGGCAAATTCAAAATGAGGACGCTTCGCTAGGTAAGTGCCTTCTGGTGTCGCAAGCAGCATATTGAAGCTTTCATCTGACAGACAGTAAAGGTGCTTCACCAACACCACTTTAGGGCCTTTTGCTAGCGCACGCTGACAAGCATTGATTGCGTCATCCAACGTGTGAATTTCCATCTCTGCAAATTGGCTTAGCTCGAACTGGTTAGGCACGATCACATCCGCCATTGGCATGAGACGATTCAACAAGTTTTCTGCGATACCCGGCGCAACAATACAGCCTTTGTCTGGCGCGCCCATCACTGGGTCACACACGTAAAGCGCTTCTGGATTCGCTTGTTTAACTTTAGTGACGGTATCTTCTACTGCCAGACATTGCTCAGCACTGCCTTGGTAACCCGTCAGAACCGCTTGGCACTTCTCTAGCGCGCCAATGTTGCCAAGACCACGAACTAATTCGCTGATGTCATCAGCCGAAAACGCACGACCCGTCCAGCCTTCTTGATACTGGGTGTGGTTAGAAAATTGAACCGTGTGAATAGGCCACACTTCGAAACCCATGCGTTGCATTGGGAAAACGGCACTGCTGTTACCAGCGTGACCAAAAGAAACATGAGATTGTATAGAGAGGATACCTTGCATAGTACCAGACCTCTTCTTGTTGTTATCAATAGTTCAAAGACAGCGGCGAGCGCCAGATTTGCGAAACCAGTAGTGTATCCGACAAACCAAGATTCTCTAACTCAATTCTAGCCTTCTTCGCTGGAATCGGTTGGAGAACTGGTTTTCAGTACCATTTTCTTAATTTCCATTTTGTCTTTATTGAGCGCAATTTCGAGGGTGTCCCCTTCCCTTATCCCGAGCTCGCTCAGGATCACGCTTGGAATGACTACGACGGTATCGTCACCGATCTTAACAGGTTGGCTAATCATCTTTCGTCCCCCAATTGTCGAAAATGAGTTTTCACGTTACGAATGGCGAGTAACTTTCTTTTGTGTCCTTAATCTGCCAAATGGATAAAACAAAAGAGCCCTCCACACCGCGTATGGGAAGGCTCGATTGAAAAAACTTAGTTCACTAGCGGTTCATGCTTAGAGGCAATCAGACCATAAGCGCTCCAACCTAGGAAGGTAACGATAGAGCCCCACATCATGGCTTCATAGCCAGAGCCGTACAACGCGTAGAAGCTGTAGAGAGAGCCAACCAAAGCGATGATGTTGGTGGTTTTCATTTCTCGGTCAGGTACATGCGCCACTTTTTGCATGATGAAAATCGCCCCCATACATAGAATGTAAGGAATAACGTTAGTCACAACCGCAAGGTTAACCAATGCTTCAAACTGCTCGTTCAACGTCGGAGAGATCGTCATAAGCGACAAGACGGATTGAATGACTGTAATAGCAAGCATACCTTTGATTGGCGTACCGCGTTTATCAACTTCTGAGAACAGTTTCGGGAAGAAGCCCGCATCTGAAGACGATTTAAATACCGACGCGATGGTGAACTGCCAACCAAGTAGTGAACCTGCACAAGCTAGCACTGCCATGCCCGCAACCACTTTCCCTGCCGTAGAACCTAGCATTACTGTCCAAACTGTTGAGAATGGCGCCGTAGAAGCAGCAAGCTCAGAGTTCGCCACGATACCAGAACAGATGTTGGTTGAAACAATGTAAACCACTGCCGCGATCAGCGTACCGCCCAATACTGCGATTGGAACGTTCTTCTCTGGGTTTTCTACCGCTTCTGAGTTTGCACAAGCCGATTCAAGGCCTAGGAATGCCCAAAGTGTCATCGCGATCGACGCACTTACCGCTTCACCAAATGGTAGGTGGTGTGGGTTCCACGCTTCGATGTACATGGTTGGGCTGAAGTAGAACCAACCAACAATGCCCAAAGAACAGACAGGAAGGATAACGCCCCAAACCGTAAACGAGCCGATTTGACCTGTGATCTTCGCACCACCAAAGTTAGCGAAGGTACAAATCCAAAGGATAGCGATGGTGTACAGACAGGTTTCTACTGGCGACAAAGTCACTTCAAAAAACGCTGAGCCGTAACCGACACAGGTAATGGCGATTGCGATATTGGCAATCAATAATGATAAGCCGTAGGTCCAACCCGCCATAAACGCACCCGATTTACCAAACGCGTACGACGCATAACCGTTCATACCACCGTCACGTTTGCTAAAGCGACCACATTTTGCGAACACATACGCGAGAGCCAAAGAGCCAGCAGCCGTAATCAACCAAGACAAAATCGAAATGGTGCCTACTTGCGCTAGCTTACTTGGCAGCATAATGATGCCCGAGCCAGCCATGTTAATGAACGTCAGAATGGTAAGCTGCACCACCGACATTTTTTTGGTTTCAGTACTCATAAATTATTCTCCACGAATAAACGGTTCGCACCGCGGTTTTCACGCACGGTGCGAACGGGTAGATTAATCTTTTAGGGCGTAGCAATGGGCGGTGGTGCGGCCATTGACGTCTTCTAGGTATACACCTTGGATCTCTGGTGCAAAGCCTGGGAATCGGTTGATGCCTTCTTCTAGAGACAAGAAATAGTCGACAACGTGCTGTGTCCAAACCTCACCAGTGATCACACAGATAATGCCAGGAGGGTAAGGAAGCGCGCCTTCTGCTGCGACACGGCCTACCGCTTCTTTAAGTGGTAAGTAATCACACTCTCCACGGAAGTATTTGCGTGTTGCCACATCTGGTTTGTGCACCATGGTTGGGAAGTATTCACTACGGAACATCGCTTTTTGTAGCTGTTTCACATTCAGCTCTTTGTACATGTCATGCATTTCCTGACATAGCTGACGGATGGTGTAGCCGCGGTAGCGTTCTTTGTTTGCTTCATAAACGCGAGGCAGCACGATGTTTAGCGGTGCATCATCACGAATGAACTTCTCGAAGCGGTTGATTTGCGCCACAAGATGACGGATCTTGCCCATATCTTCTGCTGGAGTAAGCAGGAACAAGATAGAGTTCAAATCACACTTCTCAGGAATGATGCCGTTTTCGCGTAGGAAGTTAGCCAATAACGTTGCAGGAATACCAAAGTCTGCGTAGCTACCATCTTCTGCAATACCAGCTGTGGTTAGTAGCAATTTACAAGGGTCAACGAAGTACTGACCTTCACCGTAGCCTTCGAATTTATGCCAGCTTGCATTTGGCTCGAACATGAAGAACTTCTTATTGGTTGCGATAAGATCGGTGTCGTAGCTACCCCATGGCTGGCCTTCAACTTCATCCGGAATGAATGGACGGATCAACTCACAACTTTTCAGGATTTCTTTACGTGCTTCGATACCTATCTTAACTGCATCTCGCCATAGACGTAGACCTGCTTCACCATCGTGGATCTTCGCGTTCACATCTAGAGCAGAGAACAGCGCGTAGAATGGTGAGGTTGACGCATGCATCATAAACGCGTTGTTGAAGCGTTTGTGGTTACAGTAGCGAGCCTGACCTTTAATATGGTGGTCTTTTTTATGGATTTGCGAGGTTTGAGAGAAGCCAGCCTGTTGCTTGTGAACAGACTGAGTCACTATCACACCCGCATCTTCTGGTTTCAGATCCAGTAGCAATGGAGAACAGTCTTTCATCATAGGAATGAACTGCTCGTAGCCTACCCATGCAGAGTCAAATAGGATGTAATCACAAAGATGACCAATCTTATCCATCACGTAACGCGCGTTGTAGATCGTACCGTCATAAGTACCTAACTGAATGATCGCAAGACGGAATGGACGTTCATCACGCGCACGCTCTGGTGATACTTTCGCAATTTGAGCACGAATGTATTCTTCATCAAAACAGTGCTCATCCATACCACCGATAAAACCCCAAGGGTTACGTGCCGTTTCTAGATAAACTGGCGTACCGCCCGCTTGAATTAACGCACCGTGGTGGTTTGATTTGTGGTTGTTACGGTCAAACATCACCAAGTCGCCCTCGGTCACTAACGCGTTACAAACCACTTTGTTTGAAGCCGAAGTACCGTTGAGTACGAAGTAGGTTTTGTCGGAGTTGAACACTTTTGCTGCGTGCGCTTGAGCTTGGTGAGCAGAACCTTCGTGGATCAGCAAGTCACCTAAATCAACATCCGCGTTACACAAGTCACTGCGGAATAGGTTTTCACCGAAGAAATCGTAGAACTGTTTACCCGCTGGGTGTTTTTTGAAGAACTGACCGCCTTGGTGTCCTGGGCAGTCGAATGCAGAATTGCCCATTTCCACATAGTGAGTCAATTGTTTGAAGAAAGGCGGTAATAGGCGGCATTCGTACTTGGTCACCGCTTCATTGATTTGACGACCGTAGTATTCAATTGATTGTCTTTCTAGATCAATAACGCCGGTTAACCAGACATAATCGTCGGCGGAGACCGGATTTTCATCTGTTACTAAGAAGACCGGGATACCATAACCCGTCTCAGAAATAATTTTGTGCAGACCAGCCTTAATATCTGAAGAAGTAATAATTGCAGCGCCAACGTCAGTTAATTCGACATGCTCTAGCGGTTTTAAAGTTCGGTTAAATTGTTCATCCAAAGATTCAGATAATAAACTGAAGTCTTCTGGCATGTAATTACTAACACCGATAATTAAACGTTTCATTGAAATATCTCTTATTTGTTCTGTAAAAACGATAAGACAGATATTACAAATGGATTTAATATTTAAAATTAAAAAACCAAATTTCGTGATTATTCGTTCATATTTATAACTCTTATTTTCTCGAAATAAAATTTCGCGATCTTTATCACTTTCCTTTCAATAAGCCAATGATATTGAATTTTGGTTTAAATTGAATTCAGGTGAAGAATTATGTGACCTCACCAGTTATTATTAAAAAAGGAATCAAAAGAAAATAAAATTTTGCGATTTTCATCACTCTATATTTAACTAGATTGATTTATTAGCAATAACAAACACAATAAATACGCTTATATTTAACAATTTATAAACTATAACAAAAAGCCATCAACATTTCTGCTGATGGCTTTTCACGCTATTGTTTTTTCTTTGGTGCTTTCTTCGAGCTCAAGTCTAATCGAACAAATGGCTATCGAGTTTAACGCCGTTATTTGACCACAATTGATACCGTTTCACCGCGTTACCAGACGAATACATGGTGTGCTTGCAGTCCATACATTCGACAAAATACAAACCACTCATACCAGCCATAACGTGTAACCTTCGACTGTCACAGCGCTTACAAGAAAGACGCTGAACCTTACTGTTTACGTCAACACGACGAGCGAAGTTAAGTGTCTCATGGGAGCACAAGGCGTCCACTGCACTGTCTTTAAACGGATGCTCACTGAGCAAATGATTGATGGCGTAATCGTACACCGGGGGAATCGAAGATTTGCCATTCTCTATATTGGTTATCTTAGCTACGGAAACACCCAACAAAGATGCAAACTCCACTTTGCTGTATTCCAAGATAAACCTTGAAGAGATGAACTTATCTGCACTAATGATTCTCAACATACACAAATCTCTAATAGAAAAACAAAAAGAGCACGACGTTGCTCTTTTATGTTGAAAAGGATAATAACAGGTTACTTCCGACTGTATTTATACGCAGAGTATGCGCTATTTTTATTTTTGGTATCTTGCGCTCAATTTAATTAAAGATCAATAGCATTCACTTAGTAACAAAAATAGAAATTAAGATTTAATAATATAATTCTTAATAGCAAATATTAGTTAAAGTAATGGTTCTAGTGAACTAAAAATAATTTAAGCTAACAAAGTAATTTCATAGCCATGATATGAGCTAATCAATAATAATGGATTGGAGCTTAATTCATGTATTTGCAGCAAGGGGGGATTTCCCTCTATTTGTCGATTTATATACCAACAGCTCGGTGACAGGTAGAATTCTGTTGAAGCTTTGCATAAAGATCACCCAACAATTATGCAATAGATAGAGTAAAGAAGAATTTGAGTGATAAAAAAGCCTCACGAATGAGGCTTGTTGAGATTCTGTGGCTGTAAGAAGTTTTGCGTAAAATCGAGCACTTCTTTGGAAGGTTGTTTTGGTGGAGGCGCAAATTCTTGTTGTGCGGACACTTCGCTTTCGAAGTTTAACTCTGGCATCCCATCAGCTACGTTTGCTTCTTCATGATGCTCTTCATTAAGCAACTCGTTCAGTTCTTCTTCTCCAGGGAAATATGGCTCACGCTTGTAAACCTTGTTTAAGGCTCTGATGATTGAGTGCTTTTTCACCACGCCAGAAGCCAACTTTCTTTGTAGCGGTTTAGCAATTGATTGTAAGCCAACCACCACATCTACACCGATGTTGCTGGCAACCTCATCACGTACAACTCTCGCAGGCTCATAACCCATGTTCGCAGACAAGAACAACCAAACGTAAGCAATCGCGTTACCTGTTTTGCCAGTGTCTTTCCACGCTTCACCTGCATGGAACATGGCTTCAGCACTGCCGCTTTCCGCCGCTCTTTCTAACCAATAACAGCCTTTGACCATACTTTTTTCAGTACCAATGCCATTGAGATAGCATAGACCTACTTGGATTTTGCCATCAGCACTATCTTGCTCTGCAGCTTTCATAAACCAAAACAACGCATCAGCCCGCTGACCTGATGTGTTTTCTGGTGACAACTGCCATTCGCCCATATACAGCATGGCTGGAATGCAGCCTTCATCGGCAGCTTCTTCGATTAATTGGTGACCTTTAGGAATGTTTTTCTCTGTACCACGCCCAAATACGAGCGCTTTTCCGGTCGCGAATTTCGCATCGATATCGCCTTCCAAGCCCGAAATAGCCGTACGCCAGAAGTTTGCCTGCTCTCTTAAGATCACATCTTCACGCATACGTTCGGCAAGTCTTACTACACCGTACATACCAGTGACATTATCTAACTTGGCTGCTTTATCATACCAATAGAGCGCCTGTTTAATGTTCTCTCGTTCCGCTTCTTTTGCTAAATAAAGAATGGTCGGGATATGCCCCGTTTCCGCCTTAAACGCACGTTCTTTACGCTCTTGCTCTCGCGCCTTCTGCATCGCTTTGCGGTATGCCGCTTCACGAGCTTTCCTCTCGGTCTCGAGACGTTGCTTACGCATCGACAACGAGATCATCCACACAAATATCAGGACGAGTGAAAGGCCAGTTGCCACAATGGCAATGCCCATACTACTCATAAATAGCCTCTTTTTAGGTCAGGGCCCATAAGGATTTCCCGTAGCTCGGGGAATCTAGAAAATTGTTAATTTGGGTGTGAAAGCAATCATTCCACTGTACACCGCCTTTATTATATAACGACCATGTAGGCAAAATCTGAAGTTTACAATTTTACTGTGAGGGCAATTTATTCAATATCATCCAAACTTATTTTTTAAAGAAAAATATCACCCTTACTTTTATAGAACCTAATCACAGTTTTGGGGCTTAGACATTCTCCTCCCCTATCATCCCCCCGATCTCCTCCTATAGAAATTTACATTTTTAGGCTGTGCTTAACATCTCACTATGCGCTCGTTTTATTATTTAATTTGTGAACAAAATCTAGTGTGATAGAAAATTTTCTCTTGTAAAAAACTTAACCGCCTGCTCTCACATTTTGCTGATAGTTCAGTGTATTAGCATTTAGTTGAACATTTCCTTTTCGGCATCTTGCCCAATCTATTCTCAATTCAATAACAATGGATTTGTAAACGTGGACAATAAAACATTTAAATTATCAGCGATTGCCAAAACCGTGCTACCTCTACTTTCTGTAGCAGTGATCAGCGGCTGTGGCAGTGACAGCTCTAGCGATGACACTACGAACCCTGGCTCCGGCCTTCACCCTGCGGGAGAGAACGAAGTTGTCATCTATTACAAACGCGATGTTGCTTCGGCTTCAACAGCAAGTGATTACGACGGTTGGGGCCTACACCTTTGGAATGGCGAAGGCTGTACCAGTACTGACCTAGAAGCAATGGGGATCGCTGACGGCGGTACGGATTGGGCAGCACCGCTTCCGTTCGAAGGCATCAGCGAAACTTACGGCGCTTACTACGTACTTAAAGTGAACCCTGACGCATCAGACCCACACGAGTGTATGAACTTCATCTTACACAAAGGCGATGAAAAAGCCTTTGGCAGCGCGAACTCTAAAGTGGAGTTAACCAAACTGGGTGAGTCTCAAGGTCTATTCGGCTTCCACGGCAGTAGTGAGCTTTACTATGAGCCAATTGCAGATCGTCCTGTTGATATTGATGGCCAGAAAGCACACTGGTTAGATGCCGACACTATCGCTTGGGAAGCGGCAGCAAACGCCGACTCGATGAAGCTATTCTACAGCTTGACCAACGACATCAAGATGGACGAAGACAAGCAGATTTCTGGCGGTACAGCCGTTGAGTTGACGAAAGCAGGAGACCTGTCTGAAGAACTGAAATCTCGTTTCCGTCACCTTGCGAGCTTACAAGCCGCAGGCATTGATGTGGATTCTGATACGCTACGCTCTATTCTGAAGTCACAAATCGTGATGGTGGCATACAACGCAAGTGGCGATGTTATCTCTGCCACTGAAGTCCAAAAGCCAGGTGTGCTTGATGCGGTATTCGCAGATGCAGACGCAGGTAACGCCATTGGTCAGGAACTTGGTGCCATTGTTGAAGGCAATGCAGCAACATTCAAACTTTGGGCACCAACAGCGCAAGACGTTGACCTGATCATCTACGATGCCGATTTGAAAGAAGAATCCACCGTTGCGATGACAGAAAACCCAACTACTGGTATCTGGGCTTCTGAAGCGCAAAGCGATGCATTGAATAAATACTACCGCTACGAAGTGAAGGTTTATCACCCAACAACAGGTGTGGTAGAAACGCGCCTTGTGACTGACCCATATTCATTAAGCCTTTCTGAAAACTCGCTTTACTCACAAGTTGTGGATCTAGACAGTGCAAGTCTGCAACCACAAGGCTGGAATGATTACGATCGCCCAACGGTTGAAAAAGACGAAGACCATGTCCTTTATGAATCACACCTACGTGATTTTAGCTTTAGTGACACGAAAGGCACAGAATCGTTAAACGGCAAATACCTTGCGTTGACGGAAGCTGAGCGTGAATCTGTTACTCACCTTCAAGCTCTGAAAGATGCTGGTTTAACAACACTTCACATTCTTCCTGCCTTCGATATCGCAACCGTTGATGAAAACGAAGCTAAACGCGTTGATATCACGGATACGGTAGGCAAGCTATGTGGCATTAAGCCTGAAGCTTCTGTTTGTGAAACCGAAGACGATGCAAAAGTGATTGAAGATGTCCTAAATAGCTACGATCCAGCAACTGGTGCTGCACAAGCACTGATGAACGATCTACGCATGCTAGACAGCTTCAACTGGGGTTACGACCCATTCCACTACACTGTCCCAGAAGGCAGCTACGCGACTGATCCAAACGGTTCTAAACGTATCCTTGAATTCCGTGAAATGGTGCAAGCGACGCACAAAATGGATCTGAAGCTGGTTATGGACGTGGTATACAACCACACCAACGCATCTGGCGTAAACGACAAGTCAGTTCTCGATAAAATCGTCCCAGGGTACTACCACCGTCTGAACGTCAACACAGGTGGCGTTGAGAACTCAACCTGTTGTGATAACACAGCAACTGAGAACTTAATGATGGGTAAACTGATGGTTGACTCATTGCTTGTGTGGGCAGATGACTACAAAGTCGATGGTTTCCGCTTCGACTTGATGGGCCACCAGCCAAAAGACGTGATGGTGTACGCGCTAGAACAAGTACGTAAAGTTGATCCTAATACGCTGTTCTACGGCGAGGGTTGGGACTTCGGTGAAGTCGCGAACAACGCGCGCTTCGACCAAGCAACACAGCTAAATATGGCTGGCACAGAAATCGGCACCTTCTCTGACCGTCTACGTGATGCGGTCCGTGGTGGTAGCCCATTCGATGGCGGCATGGACTCTGAAGGTAAACATCCACTTCGCTTCAACCAGGGCTTTGGTAACGCAGGGTACCCGAACGAAGAAACAAAGACAGATGCAGATTCAGTAAACGGTCGTCTACACAACCAAGATATCGTTCGTTTAGGCATGGCTGGCAACCTAGCAGAATTCGTTCTACTCGATTACAAAGGGGATACGAAGCTTGGTAAGAACGTAGACTACAACGGTGCACCTGCGGGCTACACTAAGATGCCTTCTGAGAACATCTCTTACGTATCTAAGCACGATAACCAAACCCTTTGGGACAACAACGCTTACAAGATTGCGACTGGCACTTCTTCCGCTGAGCGCGCTCGTATGCAAACGGTGTCTCTATCTACGGTAATGCTTGGTCAAGGTATTCCGTTCATTCACATGGGTTCAGAATTATTACGCTCTAAATCAATGCAGCGTGACTCTTACGATTCAGGTGACTGGTTCAACCGTGTTTACTTCGACGGTAGCGACAACAACTGGAACGTAGGCCTACCTCGTGAAGACAAAGACGGCGCGAACTGGGAGCTAATCAAAACCATCGTTGCGGATGGCACAGCAAAACCAGACTCGACTGATATTGAACTTACTAAACAACAATTCCTAGAACTACTAACTATCCGTAGCTCAAGCGAACTGTTCCGTTTAGATACTGCTCAAGAGGTCATGAACCGCGTTGATTTCCGCAACGTAGGCAAAGACCAAGTTGAAGGCTTGATTGTGATGTCTATTGACGACGGTACGTCAGCTGGAGCAGACCTAGATACAAACTACGACGCCATCGTCGCGGTAGTGAACTCAACAGCAGAAGAGAAATCTTTCAAAATTGAGGGCGCAACGGGTTTCGAACTGCATGACGTTCAGAAGAACTCGGCTGACATGACCGTTAAGAATGCAAGCTTCTCCGGTGAGACTTTCACGGTTCCGGCACTTACAACAGCGGTATTTGTACAACCTCAAGGTAACGCACAAGGTGCTGGTCTGCCTGTTGATACAGATAACAAAGACGTATCGAGCATTCCTCCTTACGGTGAAACCAAGGTTTATGTTCGTGGTGACATGAACGGTTGGAATCCATCAGAAGAATGGGAAATGTCATTCATTGGCAACGGTATGTACTCGGTAACGGGTGTACTTGAAGCTGGAGATTACGGCTTTAAGTTTGCTGATGATAGCTGGGGTACACCAAACTTTGGCTGTGATTACGCAGAACAAGCTTCTGGATCTCTAGACTTGGGTACTGAAGGTAACTGTGCATTGTCCGTTACTGAAACAGGCAAATACACCTTCGTTCTAAATGCAATTCATGAGCAAAGCGATTCAGCTGACAAACCGGTTGTTTCTGTAACGAAAGCGGCAGACGCACCAACGTTTGGTGAAACTTCACTCTTCCTACGCGGCACGATCACAACTTGGGATACGCCAGCTGAAGATTCAAGCGCGAAGTTCAACTACGTAGCCGCCGATGTTTACTCTTTAGACATCGACCTAGCAGCAGGTAGCTACGAAATGAAAATCGCAAGTGCGGATTGGGCAGGTGACACCAACTTCGGTGGAGAAGGCAATGTAGAGCTCGGCGCAGCAGTCACCATGGATGTTGGTGGCGACAGTGCAAACCTTAAAATCACAATTGCAGAAGCAGGAAACTACAACTTCCACTTCAACGCAGCTGATAAAGCCGCACCAGTCGTGACAGTGACTAAGAACTAAAAACAGTAGGCGCAATCATGTGCTAGCTTGGGGAGGGTAAAACCTCCCCTTTTTTGTGCCTGTAAAACGGCATTAAAAAAGCCGCTCGAACAGTGACGATGGCGGCTTTGTTGTTTCTAACGATTTGCTTTAACTATGGGGTTAGTTTCCCCAAATGATCTCTACAAATTCAGGGTGATCCACAAACGGGTTGCGGTTACCTTGGAATTCAAACACCGCTTGGTTACGGCTGATCTCTTTCGCGCTAACAGGATCGTTTTTGTGCCAACGTTTCAACATGTTCAGCATCCATGGTTCAAAGACGGTCGTTTTCGTGCCGTTCAATACCGCGTCAGAGTTACTAGAGTTGCTTTCCCAGTTGCCAATGACGTTTTCATAGCGCGTCGCCATGTAGAAATACGCACGAGCAAAATCACCTTTGAACTCATCAATAGGCTCAAATACTGTTCCTGAATAGCCCAAAGTAGAGCTTGCTGAGCCGACTTTTGAGCCATTGCTAGATACGTAAGTGCTGTTACCCACTTCACCAAATGCCCAGTTGCTGCGCTTCGCATTCACATAACCATCGGTTGCAAACAGGTGGTGACCATCCGAGTTCATCGGTTCAACCTTTCCACCAAACCAGCTCTTAGGAAATGAGTGCTCACGGTTGTAGCAATCGCCTTCAGTTCTGTATTGACCACATTGGTCTGTGACTTTGGTAAAACTTACTGTATCGCTACCAGATGGCTTCTCAGAATACATATCGAGAATGGAGCCGTCTTTCTCGTAGTAGTTGTCTAAATCCGCGTCTTTCACTAAGGTCCAAATGGCAGAGTAACCGCGCCCTGTGTGATCCTTGATGATATTAAACAGCGCTGTTTTCAACTCAAAACCGGTTTTGCCTTCTGCGGCTTTATAGTATTCACCCACAACAGGCGGAGGTGTCGTTGAACCACCAAGAGTAAAGCTTGTGGTTTGAGATTTCGTGAATTCACCACCAGACGCTAATGTGGTTTGGCCAAACATTAAAACGTATGAGCCACTGCCATTGCCACAACAAATACCATCACCATAACTGTCACTGATCGTGAACTGGTAATCGCCGTTCGCTAAGCACATGGTTTTTTCGTAGGTTTTCGAAGATTCAAAGCCTTGGCCTGAAAACAGAACTTGCGATTGGCTATCTTTCAGTTCCCAGCTGGTTTCTGAGCCATAACTGTCGGTGTTCAATGTCAGTAACACTTCGTTGTCATTACAGCTTTCTACCGGAGGCTGAGTGCCACCATTTTGGTTTGGCTGAAAGTTATCGACATAAACGACTTCAGAACCGTCAAAGCCCGACTCATCATAAAAGCGTAACCCGACATTGATCGCTTTGTTTGATGATGCAGTGTAACTGTGCGTGAGTTGTTGCCACTGATTGGTTTGCTGAGGGTTAGAGTAGCTGTGGTATCCATCAACCACCAAACGCGCTTTAACATTACCTTCCGTATGATAAACCGCGACAGAAAATGGGTAGGTTTTCCCTTGCTCCACATTAATGGTTTGCAAAAAGTCGGTGTTGCTTTGGGTACCTGTATTTACGATAACTTGAGCCGCTAGACCACCAGATTGGTGCGGGTCACTGGTCGGTGAAACAGCAATGCCGGAATCAATCACAGACCACTGCGTTGGTGCATTGCCATTCCACTGTTCAAAGTCGCCATTAAGAACTTGACTGAACGCGAATGGAGAGCAAATAAGGGGTAATAGACAGAGGGGTTTCGTTATGGATTTCATTATAATTTTCCATTAGTTATATAAATCCACAAAAAGATAAACATAACAATTACACATGAGTAAGCCTTAAATCACACTTTGACTTTGCATGAATGTGAATATTCTCATTATCGTGCAGCACATCTCACAAACTCCGTACTGTTTCTTTCACCTGTTCAACGTCGGTTGTGCGATAAAAAACAAAGGGATGTACAGAAAGAACGCGGGAGCTCAAAGTGGAATATCGCTACCGATGACTAAAATGAGCGGCATCTTAGACAAAGCGATAAAAAAAGCCAAGTGCGTTTCTATTGGGGTAGAGAGCAACACTTGGCTAGGTATGGGTTATCTTGATTGAGAATGACTTATTGAGTGTTTGCCGTCACTTTGAAGAAGCGTCCTTGTAATGATGACATCGGGATCTGGTATTGCCCGTTATTTGGTGTGATTTGTTGGTTAGTGATTAAATCCACCAGCGCTTGATTGCTGCCGACTTGCGCTTCTGTCAGCACAATATTGCGGGCACTCTCAAGGGTATTCAAAGCAAATAAGACTTGGTCATCGCCAGATACTTTCAAGTCCACATAACTGCCATTGCTTGCTACCAAGTTAGTGCGGCTGCCTTGATACAAAGCAGGATGAGCAGCGCGCATCGTCATCAATGACTTAACGTAGTTTTTCAGATCAACTTGGTTGGCATCTAAGGTTGCCGTTACGCCTTCGATCTTGGCACTGCTGCGAGCGACATGGTCATCACACACGCCACGAACCGCACACGTATTGTTGTCTTCTTTTGCGTCAAAACCATCAACTTGGTCACCGATTTCATCTCCATAATAGAGAGTGATTGGCCCGGTGTAAGCCGCTTGGAATGCAAACGCGGCTTTGTGGCGTTGCCAGTATTCAGCATCGTTCACATCCGCTAATCCGCCTCGTTGCAACAAGTCACCAAAGCGAACCAAATCGTGATTGCCAATCATCAAGTTTGGCTGAGCATGAGACGGATATTGATTATGTGTTTGGTAGCCATTGTCGAGCCAATCCACACCACGACCGCCGACACCGCTCTCATTGACAGCAAGTGTTTCCACCACGCGATAGCGCATTGGGAAATCAAATGCCGAGCACAACGCAGGATCGTCAGCCGCGCCATATGCGTCACTCGCGATTTCTGACTCGCCCTTCCAGATCTCAGCGACCATGTAACCCAGAGGATTCACTTGATCACCTTCCGCGTTGGTGTAAGTCACACTCTGTGAGGCTTCATCCACCGCTTTGCGGATTTGTGTCCATGCGCCGGTTGGAACTTGGTACGCTTGGTCTAAACGCCAACCATCAATTTTTAGCTCTTTTACCCAGTAAGTCGCGACTTCTTTATAGAAGTCCAAGCTTGCTGGGTAGTCGACCGGATTGCTCGAACCAGAAGGTAATAAACCCGATGGAGACGGCTTAATCAACCCTTCTTTGTGATGACCAAACACGCCATCAAAGAAAACATACAAGCCGCGTTTGTGTGCTTCATCAACTAAGGTTCTCGCCGTTTCTAAATCGCCAAAGCGAGGATCAATCTTAAAATAATCCGTGGCAAAGTAGCCCGTTGCATCCAAACGATCAGCCCAATGATCCTGCCCATCAATGGCTTCCGATTCAAAAACTGGCGTCAACCAAATTGCATTCATGCCCAAGTCTTGGATGTAATCGAGCGAATCGATAATCCCTTGAAGATCACCGTTATGATGGCTAGTGCCGTAACCTGTGCCATGGCCGATAGTCGAATCGCCATCAACAAAGCTCTCAACCATGATTTGATAGGTGCGAAGTTGGTTGCTTTGCTCCATTACATTCGCTTGGCAAGCATAACTTGCATCAGGAAGTGGCGTGCTGCCATTATCGCTTCCACCAGAGGAATTACACGCGGATAAAACACCAACCACACTCAAGGCTAAAAGCGATTGGCCAAATAGTTTTTTATATCGTACGTTGCGCATTTAACTCTCCCAAATAAAATTAACCCCAACATGTTTCCCATGCAGGGGTTAATAAATAAAAATAAATTTCAAATAACTGAATGGAATATTATTGGCACTTATTTACCATTACGTGAAGTGGCTTACCTTTTCCTTCAAATTGAAGGCTCCAAACGTATTTTCCACCTTCTTTAATATCAACCGAAGTATCTGTGCCGTAACCACCAAATGTTAATGGCGTTAATTCACCGACATTCATTCGATTACCTTTCGCGGTAAATTGTGGGAACCACAACTCAGTCGCGTACTGCATTTTGAAAGAGCCTGCTTTTTCTTGCGTCACAACTTGATAGAAGTTATTGCCTTTGTAAGTGTATTTACGTTGAGGTACATGTTTCCAATCTGAATCAGCAAACGTACCGACAACAAACAGAGGTTTAGAAATTGGGCCTTTCGCTGTGCTATCTGGGTTGTCACAAGCCGCCATGAAAGCAACGACTTCGTCTTGAGACAGATTAACAATAGGTTCAGCAGCACCTTCTGGTTCTGCTGTCGATTGACAACCAGCAAGAGCAACAAGTAAGGCAGCAGCAAGTGAAGTTTTCATCATGTTCATTTTCACGTTAATTCCTTTTTAATATTCCAAAGTAAATACAAACTCACCAATCTGGATAAAGTTAATATTTAAAAAGAACAAAATACCAAACTAGTGATAAAGAATATTATTCTCTATCTTGCTGAGCCAGATTACTTTGAGAGGTTTAATTATTTCCTAATCGATGACGAGTAAGGTTAGGAACACATGTTAATTATTGATCTGTTAAATATGAAAAACAAAGTAAAACAAATAAATTTGTGAATAAGCTAACTATATGTAGGGGTGAGTTTTATCGTTCTAAAGTCAATTAAAAAAGGCCAGCAATTTGCTGGCCTTTTTTATTCGTTTATTTGGTATTTACCGCTTTAACAAATACAGTTTGTGCACCTTCAATGCCCAGTTCTTTTGCCTCATCGAGAAGCGTCAGAGCCTTCGGAATATCATCCGCTTCGACGGCTGCTTTGATGGCATTATGGTAGTAACTGGTTAAGTCTGTACCTTGCGGGATATTGTCGTTTTTCGCGACAATCTTAGTATTCACGATATCATTCGCGGATACTGAAAAACGGAACTGACCGAGTGGGCTGTGTTTTGCTTGAGGATCTGCAATATCTGGCGGCTGAGTGTGATTTGCCAGAGCGAAGGCTTTTGCAGGGTGAAGAACTTCTGAGCTTCCTTTGAGATCAGAAGAAGTCGTGTAAACCAAAACATGCAAGTCGTTACCTGTCATGTCAGGAATCACATTCATTTCAAGTACGAATTTATCGTTATCCAACAGTTTTGCTGGCTCGTACTTAAACTTTGAGAAATCTGCTTGATAAATAGTTTCGCCAGCCGTGTTCATAACAACGACATTAGGTGCGTAAAACTCTAGATTTTTGTTTACGAATGTTTCTAGTTTGATATCTAGACTGCCACGATTACCTGGTAACGCGAACGCTGCAATTGCGCCAGCGCTATTACCATCTAACAGCATTTGGCTTTTGTCAGTCAAAGCGAACTCAGTAACCACAGGCACATCAATTGGTACCCATTGAATGTCGCCCGATTGCGTGATCACTTGTTGCTGACCTTTCGGGCTCATATCGACTTGTTCTACAGAAGTACAACCTGTAGCCAACATTCCCAACAGTACGGGAGCAAGCCATTTTTTCATTACCGTCTACCTCGACTCATTATTGTTTTTTGAAATAAATACAGCCAGATAAGGTTCTGGCTGTATCATTCTAGGACAATTTAGGACTTAGTGGCTAGATGATTACCACCAAGCTTCAGCTTGTACACCGAACTGGAATGTATCGTCAGAACGACCGTTGTCGAATGTGTTCGAGTTGTCGTCTTTATCCGCTGTTAGGTAAGAAGCGTATAGACGAATTTCAGGACGAGCCCAGAAGCTAGAGCCAGCAGACCATGCTTGAGCAACTGTTAGCTTACCGTATTTGTTCTCTGCACCGTCGTTATCATCGATAGCGTAACCTGCTTCGAAGATAGTTTTGTGGTTGTCATCCCATTTGTACATTGGACGAACAACAGCAGACATTGCTTCCCATTTGTCTTGGCCGTCCCACATGTCTTCACCTACACCGTAAACAAGTTGGTGACCAAGTTCCCAGCTATCACCCATACCGATTACACCCCAGTTGATTAGGCGGTAACCAGATGCGCCACTGTTTGCTTCTGCACCGTACCAGCTACCGTCACCGTAAAACGCCATTGTTTTAGAGTAACCTTCAGTACCGTATTGAATTACAGTTTTGTTGAAGCCTGAATCTAGACCTTGAGTCAATTCAGCTGTGAACATTACGCCATCTTTCGCATCTTTAGTGCTGTTTGGCGCAGCGTCAGTTTCGTTAACTAGCGCGTAGTTTAGACCTAGTTCTAGAGAACCGTTATCCCATACTTGAAGACCCGCGTAACGCGCATCAAGTGTATTTACGTTTGCGTCACCGCCATCGTTACCTGGGTCAGCGATGTCAGAACGGTCATTACGAACCCATGCTAGAGATAGTTTACCTGGACCAGCTTCGATGTTTTCGATACCAGCACCTGCGCCAGAGATGTTCCAGTAGTAGAAGTCAGAGATATGGATGTCGTGACGTTGGTAGTAACGCTTACCTGCCCATAGAGTCGCTTCTGGAGCGAAATCTAGAACACCTTTAGCTTGAACGTTGAACTGACGTAGTGCGAATTGTGCATCATCAACACATTTAACATCGCCAGCGCCATCAAGACCACAGTTAGCAGAAGTGCTTTCCCAGTCGTTTGAACCGTTAGAAGTCATTGCAAACATAGAGTCAACGTAGAACGTTTTACCGTTGTTGTTGTAAACTTCTTTACCTAGTTGAACTTCACCGTATACATCGCCTTCGTTACCTAGACGACCGATTTTGTTCTTTTCAAATGTTACTTGTTGGCCACCGTCAGCGCTAACGCCAACACCAGCACGCATATAACCATGGAAATCCACTGCGAACGCAGAACCAGCAGCTAAAGTTGCAGCAACAGCCGCTGCAATTGCACTTACTTTTTTCATTCTTAACTCCATTAAGGGTATTTATAATTCTGTCTTCCCTGCTCGCTCTTTTTGGTGAATATAGGCAGTAAAAACGCACCAAAAGAAAGAGAGGTAAGATGGGAACAAGTCCCCGTTTGTTTCAACAGTCTTAAGATTACCCAAGGAGTACAAGGATGACGTCCTCCACCCCAAACTAATTTAGGGGGGATGAGAAGGGATGAGAAAATATACCGAATGGTGTTTTTTCGAGTCAGATCACCAATCTAGGGAGGAATTAGTAAGTTTCTTCAGTTTATGGCCGCTACAAAGTGATAGCCATTTCATATTTTTGTCAAAAATAGGTCGTAGAAAGTAATTTAATTACAGTGATAATTTTCGATATAAGGTGGTTGACCTTAGTAAGACAAAGTTTTTTACTTATAGTTTCTTAAAGGTAGCAATAAAATTAAAAAAAGATTCGCTGATGACACAACTTCACTCTCGCCCATACCCACTCGGCGCAACCGTCAATAAAGAAGGTTGTAACTTCTCTATTCATGCTCCGAGTAGTAAAGACATTCAACTTGCGCTATTTTCGGAAGACGGTAGCTACAAGCTGCACGACTTACCAGGCGAATATGCAGGCATTCGCCATACTTTTATCCCTGACATCAAACCGGGGCAAAAGTATGGCTATGTGGTGACGCACAAAGACGAACCTTTGCTGATCTCCGATCCCTATGCAAAGTCGATTGATAAAGCCCTTCACTACCAGCCTCCATTTTCTCCTGCAAAAAGCTTCGATATGCCAAAGTGTGTCGTCATAGAAGACAACTTTGATTGGCAAGACACCGATCATCCTCGCATACCACGAGAAGAGATGGTGTTGTTTGAAACTCATGTGAAAGGGCTCACTCAGCAGAACCCTGAAGTTCCAAGCGATACAAAAGGCCGTTATTTAGGTTTGTCTTCACCTGAAATGTTGGCGTTCTACAAACAGCAAAACATCAATACGTTGCAATTGCTACCTGTCGCAGCGTGTATGCATGAACCGCATTTGCTTAAGATGGATAAAGTGAACTATTGGGGTTACAACCCATACTTGTTCATGGTGCCAGATCCTCGCTATGCAGAAAAAGACGCGGTCACCGAACTCAAAACCACCATCCGCGAGCTACATAAACACGGCATCGAAGTGATTCTTGATGTGGTGTATAACCACACGGCGGAAGGCGGTGAAGGCTCAACGATCTTCAACCTAAAAGCGCTCGACTCACGTTTCTACATCAAACATGGTCAGAACTTCGCGAACTTCACTGGTTGTGGCAACACTGTCGACTTAACTTACCAGCCAGCCCTGAATCTCGTTATGGATACGCTGCGATACTGGGTGAGCGAATTTAAAGTCGACGGCTTCCGTTTTGACTTGGCAGCAACACTCGGTCGCCAA
Organism: Vibrio sp. MMG023; assembly: GCF_021654215.1. Lineage (NCBI taxonomy): Bacteria > Pseudomonadati > Pseudomonadota > Gammaproteobacteria > Vibrionales > Vibrionaceae > Vibrio > Vibrio sp. MMG023. Next base: position 624,758 of record NZ_JAKFZP010000004.1, read on the forward strand.
GGCGACGATTACAATCCAGAAGCGGCCTTCTTTAAAGCCGTCGCGCAAGATCCTATTCTTCGCGAAACCAAATTGATCGCCGAACCTTGGGATATCGGTCCTAACGGTTACCAAGTGGGTAACTTCCCATTTGGTTGGAACGAATGTAACGATAAACTCCGCGATATCTCCCGCAGCTTCTGGCGTGGTGACCAAGGCTACCTAAAAGAATTTGCGACTCGTTTGATGGGCTCTCGTGATATATACAGCGCAGCAAACTGGCCTTACAAACTCACGGTTAACTACATCACGTATCACGATGGTTTCACCCTGCAAGATTTGGTGTCTTACAAGCAGAAGCACAATGAAGCGAACGGGGAAGAAAACCGCGACGGCCACGGCGATAACCGCTCTGAAAACTATGGCGTGGAAGGCGAAACCGAAAACCTGATGATCATCGCCACGCGTGAAAAACAAAAGCGCAACTTAATGGCGAGCTTGCTGTTTGCATTTGGTATCCCTCACATCCTAACCGCAGATGTGTTGTCGCACACGCAAGGCGGTAACAACAATGCTTACTGTCAGGATAATGAAACCAGCTGGCTAGATTGGTCGAGCACAGAACGCAAACAGCACTTCAAAGTGTGGATGTCACAAATGGTCGCTAATCGTAATCAGTATATGGTGCCATTCATTCGAGCGTTCAGTGGTGAGAATCGCAATAACAACCGTATCTTCTGGCGTCGTATTGATGGCAGCTTGATGGAGCACGACGATTGGAACCGTTTAAGCTCTGTTGCGCTGCATTTAGGCATCGGCAAGGAAGGGCAAGAGTTGGTTTACCTGATCAACCAAACCAACGCACCTGCGCGATTTAAGCTACCAAATGAGCGTGGTCAAGAGTGGGTGACCGTATGTGATACCAATGTGCGTAACCTCAATCCTGGTCATGCCGAGGGCGAAGTACTGCTTTCCCCGACTTCAATGGCGATTCTGCATTATCAACCAGAGTAAGAACCTTACCTGACAAAAGCGAAGCTTATTCCCACAAGTTCTGACAAGCCCAGCCATGCGCTGGGTTTGTTTTATCAACGTTTCGGATACATAAACAGCAATCAGCTCAAAGAACACACCATACGCATTGATGCACAAGTGAAACTAATCTAATATTGCTAGCCAAATCACATTTATAATATATACAACGTTATTTGGCATATGGCTTTACCTAAATTCTTAATCCGCATTCTGCGGCCTTACCTGCTATTACTCGCAGGCTTCATGGTCTATCTGGCTTACGCTCAGTTAGTCGATTCTGAGTCGATGGTCTATCGGCAATCACAGACCAATATCATCACCGCCGAGCGTTTGATCCACTCTCAAATCGAAGCGACTTTCAGCAAATTCTATCTTCTAGAAACCGCATTAAAAGCAAGCAAACAAGACCTCAATGATCCTGACTTCCGTGAACTAAGCCAAGGCATCATCGACTATTCTCCGCAATACTCCAATATCCTCTATACCACATCCAACAACAGCATCGCTTATGGCCTATCTGGTCAAATAAAACAACCAGACACCAGCGCAATTCAATGGCACAAACTGGATACTGTCAGCGATAAATTCTCTATCTCTTCGCTGTACCAAAACCCACAGCAACGCTGGGTATTCGCCATCAAGCACGCCAACCCAAATCTGAAATACCAACTTTGGCTTGAGTTCGATCTTCTTCATACCACTCAACAATTGCGTGGTCTTAAAACATTGAATAAAGGTTATGTGTTTGTCGTAGACAGAGATACAGAACGCTTGGTATTCCATCCAGATCCAAGCCGCATCGGTGACTATTCAGTGAGTTATCATGGCGGTATCAGCGATAAAGTCGCGTCGGGCTTACTGTTTGGTAAACACGAATACTATTACCAAGATAACTTCAAAATTTCGGTCTTCGATGCAGACAACGGCTTAAACTGGGTGTTTGTCGCAGGGACAGACCGTGCCGACATCCTCAACAGCAGTTATCCGTTCACGCTAACCGCCGGTGTCATTGCCTCTCTACTCGCACTCGCCATCGGAATCAACTACCTCACTTACCAACTGCATTTGTCTCTAGCCTGCCTAAATGGCACGGAGAGCGTTGGTGAGTTCAAAACCCAGCTCAAGCATGTCTTGGATCGTTTTTGCTACCACAGAGGCATACAGTTCTGTGTCTACGACAGCTTGAATTACAGCTTCTACACCCTCGATTATCACGGCAACAAAAAGCTGGTGTTAACCGACGCGGAACTCGCAGCGCGTTTTTCTCATAGCGCGCTGACTTACCGAACGAAGAAGTACGGCGACGAGCTGACGAAAAAGCTCAAGATCAACAGTAATCACTACTGCATTCCATTGTTTGATGGACGAGAGCTGCTTGGTGTTACTTATGTCAGTTGTCGATTCCCGACCTACAAATGCGTGCTGAGCTTGATTCAAAACTACGCCCAAGTTGCGTTGGCAAACCTGAAATTACATGACCGTTTGCGCCATCAAGATCCAATGACGCAACTCGAAAACAAAGCGTGCTTAGCAGCAAAAGTGTCGAGAGAGCTTCATTCAGAGAACCGTTTTATCGCGATGGTTGACATTGATAATTTTAAATACATCAACGATAAATTCGGTCATCCAGTGGGCGATTTAGTCATCCAAAAAACAGCAGAAGTGATGCGCGATTGCTTCCCTAAACCAAAAGGGATTTGTTTAGCGCGTTATGGTGGTGAAGAGTTTGCCATCGTGTTCCAAGCCAATGACGAGTTTGATGCCAAACATCAGCTGGATAACTTCCTAACCGCGTTGCAAAGAAGCCATCTCACATTGGGTTGTGGCGATGTGCGATTTACGGCAAGTATTGGGTTTACGCCATTAGAAACCAGCTATCACCATGTAGTGGAGCAAGCTGACAAAGCACTTTATCAAGCAAAAAGATTGGGCAAGAATCGCGTCTGCCACCTCAAAGCAGCATAGCGAATTTCTTACGAAAAAAGACAAAGCCAGAGCAGATATCGCTATGGCTTTTTTTATTTCTATTACAGTCAGTTAAGTCACAAGTTCTGACACGACACTTCTCTCTTTCCGCCGTCTTTTGACCGATTCAAATTCTGCCCCCAAACACCCTATCGTTAATCGGTTCTGAACAGGTGTTTATTTTTCTTTGATTTAACTTAACGGCTCTCATCAATAACCTTAAATGCATCAGGGGATTGCACGAAGCCAATTGAAAATGAAAGAACTGGACGATTACGTAGAGCAGATAAATTTAGACCTGACTAGCGAGATGTTAGAAGAGCTAGGTTGGGTCAGCGATAACGTCCATCAAGTTCTTTATTGGGTTATTGCCGCCATCCTATTCGTTGTATTGATTTGGGGTATTTTCTCATGAAGGCATCCAATCCATCTTATGGTCAGGTTTATTTGGTTGGAGCAGGCACAGGCGATGCGTCACTGCTTACCATTAAGGCATTTCGTCTGCTTAATCGCGTTGATGTCGTGCTTTATGACCACCTGGTTTCGGAAGATGTCTTGGACGTCATCCCACGAAAAACCCTAAAAATCTGCGTGGGTAAACACTACGGTAAGTGTTCGCAAACTCAGGCAGAAATCAACGAAATGATGAAGGGCTACGCAATCACAGGTCTTACGGTATGTCGCTTAAAAGCGGGCGACCCGTTTGTATTTGGTCGAGGCGGTGAGGAAGCGACCTATTTAACACAGCAAGGCATCAACTATGAGGTTGTACCGGGTGTAACTGCGGCACTTGGATGCTGCGCTTACGCGGGGATACCGGTCACTCATAGACAAGTTTCGAGGGGTGTCACCTTGGTAACGGGACGAAACTGTAATGATGCTAGCGAACCTAATTGGAGCGCACTTGCCGCCATCGACCACACCCTAATTTTCTACATGGGGCTACACAAAGCAGAAGCGATCGCAGACAACCTGATTGCTCACGGTCTCGCGCCAGATACACCTTGCGCTATCGTCAGCAATGGGACACGAGAAAATCAAAACAAGATCGTCACTACCTTAGCTGGACTGTATGAAACCTGCAAAGCGCAAAAACCACCACTGCCAGCAATCATAGTGGTGGGAGACGTGGTTTCCCTCTCGCAGTCACTGGAATGGTTTGAGTCCACCGCCGAGCCCTGTTTAGAACGCACGATTCATTAGTTTTTGAAAATAACGAGATAGAACAATGCCTAAGTTTTTAACTACTCAGCAAATGGGTTCGACGATCGAGGCGTTACGTCAGAGCTATAAGGTGATGGCGCCCGTCTATGAAGAATACGCAGGTCGTTTTGCCCATACCCCAAATTTGGATTACCAAGAAATCGAACGTTACGACCAACTGGAGTGGAAAGAGAAAAGTCATTTCTCACCCAAAGAGATCGTCTTCCCAATTACCGAAACCCTATTTTGGTTTAACGCCGACGAGTTACGAGAATCCAGTGTCGATGCGCGCCCCGTGTTTCTGTTTCTCAGAGCTTGTGACATCAATGCGCTCAAAAGCCTTGATTACATGTTTTTAGAAAACGGCGGCCACAAAGACTTCTACTACAAACGTCTGCGCCAGAAACTCAAACTTGTACTGATTGAGTGCAGCGAAAGTTTCGAAAACTGCTTTTGTGTCTCTATGGGGACCAACAAAACCGATAACTTCGCCGCTTCAGTTCAATTTAGTGAGCATGGCGCAATTGTCACTATTAAAGATCCAGAGCTAGCGCCCTACTTTTCACAAGGCAAAGACGTTGAGCACAGTGTCAGCTTCGTCAAGTCCAATCCTGTCAAAGTCCGCACGCCAGATTCGGTTTGCGATGATCCGGCTAAAGTACGCGAAGTGTTACTCAGCCATCCGGTGTGGTCAGAATACGATTCACGCTGCATTGGTTGCGGTCGCTGCACTTCTTCATGCCCGACTTGTGCCTGCTTCAACGTGTTCGATGTGGTTTACAACAAAGAAGCCAAAGTGGGTGAACGTCGTCGCCAACACGCCAGTTGTATGATTGATGGCTTCTCGGATATGGCAGGCGGTCACAGCTTCCGTCATAAAACTGGAGAGCGCTTACGTTATCGCGCCTTACACAAGGTCAACGACTTTAAGTCTCGCCAAGGCGAACACCATATGTGTGTTGGATGCGGACGCTGCGACGACCGATGCCCTCACTACATCTCATTTAGCAACATCATCAACAAGATGACATCGATTGTAGAGGAGGCGCTCTAATGTGCGATTGTGAAAACAAAATGCTGCCGCAAAGCTACCCGATCATTCATATCGAAAAGCACACAGAACTGGAATGGAATTTTCGCGTTGCGTGCGACTTTCCGGTGCACTACGGACAATTTGTCGAAGTGGGTTTATCCCTAGTAGGAGAAGCACCTATTTCCGTCTCCGATTACGGCTTAGGTTACGTCGACTTGCTGATACGTAATGTCGGCAAGGTAACCAGCGAGCTGTTCCAATTAAACGCCAGTGATCGCGTGATGATGCGCGGCGCAATGGGCAACGGCTACCCGATGGAAGCATACCAAGATAAACACCTCATTGTGGTCGCGGGCGGCACTGGCGTTGCTCCGGTTAAAGGGCTGATTAACTACTTTCACAACAACCCAAGTGATGTGAAGAAGATGTCTTTGATCCTCGGATTCAAAAACCAAGATGCCGTGTTGTACAAAAGCGACTTGCTGAATTGGTCTTACTCCAATCACGTCATCACCACCTTGGATGACGGTGGCGACGAACACTTCTATGAGAGCGGCCTGGTCACCGAGCACATCAGCAAGCTTGACCTCTCAAACAAAGAGAACATCCGCGTCATCGTAGTGGGCCCTCCGATCATGATTAAGTTCGTCGTGCAGGACTTCTTATCCAGAGGCATTCAAGAAGATCAGATTTGGGTCGACTACGAACGCAGAATGGCCTGCTCAGTTGGTAAATGCGGTCACTGCCGAATTGGCGACAAATACGTGTGCTTGGATGGTCCGGTTTTCCGTTATGACCACGCCAGAACCATGATTGATTAGGAGGGAATCACAATGACGATGGATGTAGATATCATCAAAATGCGCGCCAATGGCGATTACCGCCTATCGAAAGTACGTGGCGAGTGCATGATCAGCGTGCGCATTCCGGGTGGCATTATGCCTGCTTACTTACTCGGTGCCGCGCAAGAGATCGCCGAGAAGTGGGGCAATGGTGTCATTCACCTCACCACGCGGCAAAAGCTGGCGATGCCAGGCATTCGTTATGAAGACATTCCAGAGGTCAACAAAGCGCTGGAGCCTTTCATCAAAGACATCACCGTCGATACATGTGGCATTGATGTCGAAGACACTCAAGCAGGTTATCAATCGATTGGTGGGCGTAATATTGTCGCGTGTCAGGGCAGTCGAATCTGCCAGAAAGCCAATACCGATACCACTGGTTTAGCGCAGCGAATGGAGCGTCACGTTTACCCTAGCAAATACCATTTAAAAATGGTCATGGCTGGCTGTCCGAACGATTGTGCCAAAGCCAATATGGCGGATTTTGGCATCTTAGGTATCGCCAAGATTAATTTCGAAAGCCATCGCTGTATTGGTTGCGGCGCCTGCGTCAAAGCTTGTGCGCACCACGCTGTAGATTGCTTGTCACTCAAAGACGGCAAAGCGGTGAAGGAAGAAAGCAAATGCATTGGCTGCGGCGAATGTGTACTTGCTTGTCCGACACTGGCTTGGCGTCGAGATCCAAAACAATTCTATATGGTCAAGCTGGGCGGTCGAACTTCGAAGAAGACCCCTCGCGTTGGCAAGATGTTCCTCAATTGGGTAACGGAAGACGTCCTACACCCTGTCATCGACAATCTATTCGAATTTGAAAAAGAGATGTTGGGCGGTAAGCCGATTTACCTCCACATGGGACATCTGATTGATAAAGGCGGCTACTTGCGTTTTAGAGAGCGCGTCTTAGATGGCGTTAGCCTAAATCCGGAAGCCAAAGTCGCCGAACGTATGTATTGGGCAGAAGATGAATACGTAGCGAACATGCACGTGAAATAGGCATAGTATGAACAAACTAGAAGAAATGTTTAAAGAGGCGTTAGCTCCAGCAGGTATCACCATCAATGGTTCTAAACCATGGGATATCCAAGTGTTTAACCCAAAAGTGTATGAGCTTGTGATGCAGTCAGGCTCCTTGGGTTTAGGGGAAGCGTACATGTCCAAGATGTGGGATTGCAGCCGCTTGGATCAGTTCTTTGAGCGCGTACTTTTAAACGACATTGAAGGCAAACTAGGACTGGCTGAAAAGCTCAAGTTCGCCTCTTCCGCTGCGAAGTTAAAACTGAAAAGCTGGGTTAACCCACAAAGCATTGAACGTTGTAAATTCGATGTACCGCACCACTACGACATCGGCAATAAGCTTTACCAAAAAATGCTCGACTCGCACATGACCTATACCTGTGGATACTGGAATCGAGCAGCAACGCTGGACGAAGCGCAAGAACATAAAATGGATTTGATTTGTCGTAAGCTCGATCTGCAACCGGGGATGCGTATTCTCGATATTGGCTGTGGTTGGGGCAGCTTTATGATTTACGCTGCGAAGAAGTATGGTGTGATTTGCGATGGCCTGACTCTATCGAAAGAGCAGAAGAAGCTCGGCAGCAAACTGGCGATAGAAAATGGCGTCGTCGCCAACTTCATTTTGAAGGACTACCGCGAGTTCAAGCCCACCGTGCAATACGATCGCCTAGTGTCGATTGGTATGATTGAACACGTGGGACCAAAGAACTACGCGGAATACTTCGAGTGCGCAGAGCGCTTCATGAAAGACGATGGCGTGTTCTTGCTACACACCATTGGTTCACACCACAGCACTACCGCATCGGACCCGTGGATCTCGAAATACATCTTCCCAAATGGCGTTATTCCATCGATGAAGAACCTCGCAGAGGCGATGGAAGATCGATTCAATATCGAAGATGTGCACAACTTCGGTGAAGACTACGACAAAACCCTGATGTGCTGGTTCTCTAACTTCCAACACTCATGGAATCAGATCAAAGGCGACTACAGTGAAGATTTCTACCGTATGTGGAAATACTACTTACTCAGCTGTGCTGGCGCCTTCCGCTCACGAGATTTGAGCCTATGGCAACTTGCCCTAACTAAGATTGGTCGCCGCCGACCATTGACCGTACGTTCCATGTAAGCAATCTGCCTCCAGATTGTGTTTTGAGCACCTTCGTTTGGCTCCTAGCCAGAATGGGCGGTTTCATTCTGGCTTTTTTTACTGTTTTCTATTTCCTTCCAAAGCACTAAACAACCCATCTAGGGGGCATTTAGTACGACCTTACTTGCAAAACCTAATACTTAGTAACGCCCAGTATTACTTTTAGTCTTGCGCGCTATGACTTGTTTTACATTGATGGTGACGTTCGTTCGACTCAGGCAATCTTCCTCTCAACCAAGGCTCATCCCGATAACCAAAACCAGAGCCAAAATACTATTTTTGAGAGTCACCATTATGAAAACCATCAAATCAATCATCATTGCACTGCTATTTACGTCTACACTTTCTGGCTGCGCTTCCACTCCAAGCTACTATCGCTTGGCTCCCAACGTTCGCCCTACTTTGATGAATGCCAATATCAACGTTCAACCACTGGTAAACACCGCGGTCTCTGTTGGTAAAGTCGTACTGCCTTATGCGATTTCAGCGGGACATGCTTACGTTAATACGCCTTACTTCCTATTGCGATAAACCCACCGAACTCATTCAGCCCTGTAAAACTAGCCCATTACTTCGGCTAGTTTTCATTTATGTATCATAGAGATAAAAGATCACCACCTTAAGTAGGTTCATTTGGTGTTGTGGTTATTAATGAACCTCTGTATATTTATGGACCATTACAGTATATGAACCAATCTAAAGAGACGCATTGCACCCATGGCTACCTTTCTCTATACGCGGCACTCCCCTAAAAACCGAGCTTACCCTGAGCAACTCAACGCTTTGAAAGCCTTTGCTCCAGAAGCAGTTCACCTTGAGGACAAGGTACGCGGCTGCACGCCACCAGCCGAGCGACAAGCCTTTCAACAACTCTTAACTATCGTGCAAACCGGTGACACCGTTGTACTTTGGTGGCTAACCGCCTTTGGCCGAGACTTCAGCCAAGCCCTTAGCACGATTCAAACTCTGCTTAACAAAGGCATCACCCTAAAAACCGTTTGTGAACCACTGACTTTTGAGCCCGATTCAGTACAAACGCAAACCTTGCTTTCGCTGCTTTCTGGCTACGGGCAAGTGCAAACGCAACATCGCTTGTTCGCCGCAGAACAAGGCCGCAAAGCACTAAAAAACGATCCACAGATGTGGAAGCAGAAATTCCGAGGTCGCCCTGCAGACAAAGCGAAACATCAACACATTGCAACTTTGCTTCTGGAAGGCAATACGCTACAAAGCGTCGCAGAACAATGCGAAGTCAGCCTATCGACGGTCAAACGAGTGAAAGCCAAATTGAATGAATTTGATGAGGAAGGAAGCCTGCGCCGCCGTGGCGATGGTGAAAAATCATGAGTCGACCGATTGAATTTAAAACCATCTTGCTGGCGTGTCTTATCATCAGTGTTGGTCAGCTCAGTATGGGCTTGGTGTTCCCATCTCTTCCTTGGATCGCGAAAGATTTCGATATTTCCCTCGACCAAGCTCAGCTGTTAGTCAGTGTTTACTTACTTGGTTTTGGCCCGTCTCAGTTTATCTATGGCCCAGTATCCGATGCGTTAGGTCGCAAAAAGGTGCTGTTAGCTGGCTTGTTGATTGCCATGCTCGGTCTATTGATGATCATCTTCCTAAGCCACACTTTCACTGGCATGGTAGCAGGCCGTTTTCTGCAAGGTTTAGGTACAGGCTGTTGCGCGGTGTTAGCCCGAGCATCAACTCGTGATCGCTTTAATGGTCCTGAGCTCCCTGTCGCTTTGTCCTACATTGCGATGGCTGCCTCTATCACACCGTTAGTAGCTCCTGTTATTGGTGGTTTCATTAACGCCCACTTCGGCTGGACTATGGTGTTTATCTCGCTGTTGGGTTACGTATTGTTGGCTTGGACTGTGATCGTATTTCGCTTCCAAGAAACCATCACACAAACCTCTGCGTTGCCATCACCGAAGAAGATGCTGCTGCAATATCGTGACCTACTGACTTCTCGTTACTTTATGAGCTTTGCCAGTATCGGTTGGCTTAACTTCAGCTTGATGATCACGACCGTTTCGGTGATGCCTTTCATCATGCAAAACCAAATCGGCATGACATCCGATCAATACGCGATGTGGGCACTGATTCCGGCGTTCGGCATGATTTGCGGCACCAGTATCTGTAATCGTGTGCGTCCAATCATCGGCACGAAAAAGATGCTATTGGTCACACCAATCCTGCACGTCAGTTCCGCAGCGTGGCTGTTCTTCTGTCCTGTTGAGCCGCTGTACTTAATGCTAGGCCAACTGCTGATGATTTTAGGCAATGCTATCGCTCTACCTTGTGCTCAAGCCATGGTAATGCAACCCTATAAGAAACAAGCAGGTGCAGCTGCGGCGATGTCGGGCGGTGGCCAAATGGTGGTGTCATCAATTGTAAGTATGGCATTGGTGCAGCTCGGATTAAGCCAAGCATGGCATCTGTCATTGGTGATTGTGGTCTTTGCGACCATTACACTAACCAACGTTCTGCGAGGCTTTGCCACTGAGCAACCTTCCGAGCAATAGAGCCCGGGCAATAGAAAGTAACAAGGAAGACAAATAACGATATGAAATCACTCAATCTTGCACAAGCACAGAAATTGGCTTTGCTCTCTCAAGGATTGCCACTAGCAAGCAATAAAGGCAGCGCCAAAGCAAAGACCTTAGCCGTCTTTGAACAACTGGGCTATGTGCAGATTGATACGATTTCTGTCGTTCAGCGCGCTCACCATCATACTTTGTGGAGCCGAAACCCAAGCTACCAACTTGAGCACCTAGACCAACTGGTGGCAGAAAAGAGAGTCTTCGAATATTGGTCTCATGCGGCGGCGTATTTACCTATGTCGCAATACCGTCATAGCTTGCCTCGCAAAGCGGCGATCAAATCCGATCAGCAAAAGCATTGGTACAAAAAAGACCACGACTTAATGGCGTCTATCTTGAACAGAATTGAGCAAGAAGGCCCATTGATGGCAAAGGATTTCGAATCTGCCAACCATAAGACCGATGGCTGGAATACTAAGCCAACCAAACGCGCCCTAGAGAACTTATACATGCAGGGCGATTTGATGATAAGCGAACGTCGTGGTTTCCAGAAAGTGTACGACCTAACCTCACATGTTCTGCCTCAAGATGTTGATACATCAATGCCAACCGAGCAAGAACACGCGCGATTCTTAGTCCTCAATTATCTTAAATCTCATGGATTCGGCACTTTGCCTGAAATGGTTTACCTACTGAAAGGAGTTAAGAAGCAGGTACAACAAGCTCTGTCCGAGTTGGTCGATTTGGGTGAGATAGAAGCCATTAGCATCAACAATTCGGCTTACTATGCCTGTAGCGATGCGCTGAACTTGCTCGACAAACGGCTCAACCGCAAACGGGCTAAAATCCTTTCCCCATTTGATAACCTGCTTATCCAACGAAAACGCACCAACGCAATTTTCAACTTTGATTACTTGCTTGAGTGTTATGTTCCAGAGCCAAAACGCCAGTTCGGTTATTTTTGTTTGCCAATATTGTGGGATGGAAAGCTGGTCGCGCGCGCCGACTGCAAAGTGGATAAAACCTGTTCAACGCTGAACGTTATTAACCTAGTTACCGAGCCTTCGATCAAAGACAGAGAAGCATTTTTCGCCGCTTTAGAAGAAGAGTTACATGCTTTCGCGCAGTTTAATCAGTGCCAAGCGTTTGTGATTCAGAAAGTGGGTCAAAGAGCATAATGAAAGGAACAGTGTACGAAGAATCGAAGAGCAAAGTGCTGAAAAACTAAACTGTTCTCATGAAGCCCATGCTCTCTGCATATCGATTCTGAATTACATCCGTCTCTCGCTATTCAAAGAGACAAGATATTTAGGTGATAGTGACCTTTAAGAACTTTGTAGGCTCACCAGAATCACGCCAACGGTGATCAAGCCAATCCCCATCCAGTTGACCATGCAGAGCTTTTCTCCCAGTAAAACCACACTGAATATTGCCACCAGCACCACGCTTAGTTTGTCGATCGGCGCAACTTGAGAAGCTTGCCCCAATGACATGGCGCGGAAGTAACACAGCCAGGATGCACCTGTTGCCAAACCCGATAGCACCAAGAACACCATGCCTTTGGTCGAGATCTCTCCAATGGCACTGAACTGCTTAGTCGCGTAAGCAATCAAACCAACCAAAACAAGAATCACGCAGGTACGAATAAAGGTCGCCAAGTCAGAGTTGATGTTCGCCACACCAAGTTTGGTCAACACTGCGGTCATCGCCGCAAATACCGCCGACATGAGCGCCCAAAATAACCAAGAAGTTTGAAGCATTGTCTTTTCCTATTTATCCCTAAAAGCAAAAAAGGCGTTACAGAGTGTACTGCAACGCCATATCTTGCTTCGATTAAATTCGACTTAAATCCAATCGAATCAGTCTGTAATTAGAGCTTAAAAGTCTGCTGTCATACCAACATAGTAAGTACGCGGTGCTTCAACATAACCGATGTTTTCTAGCTCTCTTGATACGCTTTCATCGGTTAAGTTAGTGATACCCGCACGAATACGTAGTGCGTCATTCACATGGTAAACCGTACCTAAATCCATCGTGGTGTAAGCGTCTTGCGTTAGCTGAGAATCAATCTTACGGTCGCCACGGTAGCGTGCGCTCGCAAACAGGTTCAAATCTTGAGTTGGGTACCAGTTTAGGCGAGCAAATGCAGAGTGCTTGTAACGCTCGTTCAGCTCTTCACCTGTCGACTTATCTTCTGTGTCTAAGTAAGTGTAGTTACCAGACATCGCCCATTGCTCATTGAACTGAATGCTACCCGTTAGCTCCACACCTTGGATAACGGCTTTCGATACGTTTTGGTAAGACTTGTACGGGTTAGACAGTTCACGATCGATTGGGTCGCCATTGTCATCAATACAACTCATCACCGCACTCGACCACGTACCGACTTCACAGAAGATGTCTGTCTGTTCGATTAGGTTTTCGATTTCGTTACGGAATACCGCGCCTTCTAAGTTCCAGTTACGACCGCTGTATAGCGCCGAGAACTCGTAGTTCACGCTGGTTTCTGCTTCCAGATCTTCGTTACCTACGATGTTACAGTTACCTTTACAGCTGCTCATCGAGAAGTCTGGGTGGTTTTGCGTCATGGTTGGTGCTTTAAACGCTTTACCCACACCACCTTTCAGTACCAAGTCGTCCGTTGTTTGGTGTACTAGGTACACACGCGGGCTGAACTCTTCGCCGTAGTGCTCGTGCTTATCTAAACGACCACCAATGGTTGCCATCAGCGTATCGGTCATTTCCCATTGGTCTTGGATAAATACCGCACCTTGGTAAGCTTCTGCTTTGTTACCCACGATGTGCTCTGGGTTGGTCAGCTCGCTAGTTTGGTAGTCCACACCAAACGTCACAGTGTGGCTTTCACCTAGGTAAGTCGTTGCTGATGCTTCAAAAATTTGTGTCAGTTCTTCAATTGAATCAGCACCATCGTTTGCCGCTTCAATGTTCTCTACGTTTTCACGTGAGTAACGAACTTGCGTATCACCCCAAGACCAAAAACCGGTGTGCGATAGCGCTTGGCTGTTACGTTTAACGCGAGACTCCGAGAACAGAACCGTAGTACCACTTTCTGCTGCGGTATCACGTTCGTCGTCGCTGTAACCAAGGTCAAGGTCGATAAATTGATTGTCCGCCAAATGCCATGAAAGCGTACCGAACATCGCTAAACTATCGCGATCTTCAAGTGCAGTAACCTCTTCACGATCAATGCCGCCTTTCTCGCCAGAGTATGGCTGCCACGCATTACGACTCGTTTGAGAAACAGAGAAGCGAGCAAATAGCGTGTCTTCAATCAAAGCGCCCGACGTCGTTAGACCCACTGTGTACTCTTGACCACCATTGCCATCGTTTGGCGTGGTGTTGTCTAAGCTGAGCTGAGAGCTCCAATCGTTACTTGGTGACTTAGTGATGATGTTGATCGTACCGCCCATACCGTCAGAGCCGTAAAGCGCCGACATAGGACCACGGATGATCTCTACTCGCTCAATTGAATCCATTGGGATCGCAGAAAGATCGAAGTCGTTACCACGTACGATCGCACTTGCCGAACTCATGCGACGGCCATTTACCATGATCAGTGTGTATTTCGAATCCATACCACGAATCGAGATTTGCTGACGACCTGCACGTGTGCTGTCGAAATCTGACTCCACGCTGGTTGCGTTAGACACGATGTCCGCCAGCGTGATGCCTGGATCGTTTTCGATGTCTTCAGCGGTGATCACCGACATAGAAGCTGGAGCGTCTTTCAGCTCCATCTGGGTACGAGTTGCTGTTACAACAAGCTGCTCATCGGTTTCGATTGGCGTTGTATCAGCAAAGACGGAAAAAGAGGTACATAGCGCACCGATCACCACTGCTAATGGTTTTGGCGCAAACGGAGTCGTCTTCGACATGGTAAAAACCTATAAATTTTAATGGAACTTATAATGATAATGGTTCGCATTAAATAGCCTTTGTTTGACGAAGACAAGCAACCGAGCATTTGTAGGATTAATTACCACTATGTCGAAAATGAATAATAATATTCTTTACCATTCAGCCTCAGTTGAGCCATATATTTCCTTGAACAATGACTTAACCCAATTACACATCGGGTCGTTATGATAGCGCTTATGCCAGTATAAATAGACCGATTCACTGTCCATTCGAATCGCTTTTGGTACGGTTTTGGTGATCAATTTTCTGCCCTGACAAGCGTCTTGTGCAAACGGCGTTGGCAAGTGGAAAATCACATCCGTTTGCTCGGCAATCGCTGGCGCAGCGTTGAAGTTTGAAAGCTGAACAGGAATCGATAATTGGCGCTTTTTATCCACCACACCAAGCTCAACAAAACGGTGATAAATCGACAGGGTTTTGCCACCTTGAAGTGAGATTTGACCGAAGTTGCAATCGAGCAGCATCTCCACCGTCAGTTCTTCAACATGGGCAAGTGGATGAGTTTCGCTCATTAGGAATCGGTAGTCGCGATTGGCAATTTTCATGCGGTACAAATTCTGCTCAGAGCTAGGTGGCTCGGCGGTTGAGAGCACAAAATGTACATCCCCTGCGATCAGCGAATCGAAATGGCGTTTCGGGATGGAATCGATATCGACAATCATGTTCGGCGCTTCTTCACGGATGCGCGAAACAATCGGTGGCAGTAAGAAAATCACCTGCGGAACCAAGCCGTAAAAACGGATCGTACCGTTGCTCTTTTCTGGCACAAATGACTGGCCGTACATCAGCTTTTCTAGCCCAGTTAACACCGTGTTCAAATCTTGCTTGATCACTTCCGCTTTTGGGGTCAATTCATAGCCGTGTGCAGTACGTACTAACAGCTCATCGTTGAACAAGTTTCTGAGTTTCTGTAAAGAGCGGCTCACCGATGGTTGGCTCATATTGAGCGATACCGCGGTGTTGGAAACATGCTTCTCTTCAAGTAGGTGTTTGAGAATAAACAATAAGTTCAAGTCGACTTGAGCTAAATTCATTTTTTGAATACTCACTATTCCGCTAATTCTGTTGCTGCATATAGACTATCTGCTAATGTGTCTGCAATCAATAATCATTCTTATTTGATTTTAATCAAATAAGTTATACCGCTTTACGACTAATCTCGCGCTCTATTTTTTAAAGCATTATTTGTTTTTAAGGCACTCTTGCGAGATTGCATCGCACCTTATGGAAATCATTATGTTTGGTAAAACTTCTCTTCGCGTAGCAACGGGAGCTTTGCTGCTTGCATTGGCTCCTATGGGGGCAATGGCTAAAACCTACCAACACAGTTTGGGCACAGTAGACATTGATGGCGTTCCACAACGCGTCGTTGTATTGGGCTACGGCAGTTTAGACTACATTGATGCTTTGGGCGTAACACCCGTCGGCATGCCAAAGACGCTGCTGCCAAAGTCACTAGAAAAATTCCAAATCGACTCGTTCGCAAACACGGGCAGCGTGAAAGAAGTGAACTTCGAGACGCTGTTTATGCTTAAACCAGACTTAATCATCGCGGAAGGTCGCATGGCAGATATCTACAAGGATCTGAGCGACATCGCGCCAACTTACATGTTCCGTATCGACACCACCGACTACTGGAAAACAACCCAAGAACACTGGCGTGCGCTGGGTGACATCTTCGACAAAGAAGAGCAGGCAGAGCAGTTGATTGAAGGCGTTCAAGAACAAATTAATCACCTACACGCAAAAGTAGAAGCTCAGCCACCACGCACACTGACCGTCTCAAACAGCGGTAACAGCTTGGCGATGTTTGGCACTAACAGCCGTTTCTCATTTGTGTATGAAGAAGCGGGCTTTGCAACGTCGACTTCTGAGAACGTGAAATCTGTACCACGTACTCACGGTAACTTGATTTCATTCGAATACATTGCTGATGCGCAACCTGAGGTACTGCTTATCCTTGACCGCGAGCAAGCAATTGGTCAGAGCAGCGGTAAAGCAAAACAGCTGTTCGACAACGATCTTGTCAAGTCCACACCAGCGGCGAAAAACAACCGCGTGCTGTTTATGGACCCAGCAGCTTGGTACTTAACCGCAGGTGGCTACCAATCGACGCAAACCATGATTAAAGAGCTGAACCAAGTCATTGCAAACTAACAGATTCGGTTCAATCTCACTCTAAAAGATGACCTTTCCCACTTCACGGTGCGAAAGGTCATTGTTGTTTTTATCACCCTATAAATACACCATGAAATTACATCATATCTTGGCTTTTTTATTACTCGTCGTACTCGCCTGCGCCTCTTTGCTGGTTGGGGTGGCGAACGTTTCTCTCTCGCAGATTTTGGCCGGTGACAGCCACAGTTTGAACATCTTACTGGTTAGCCGATTGCCCCGCTTGTTGGCCATCGTCCTCGCTGGTGCAGGCTTAAGTGTTGCAGGTTTGATCATGCAGCAGATCGTGCAAAACCGCTTTGCTGCCCCGTCTACAACGGGTACGGTCGATTGGGCAATGTTCGGCTACATCGTCGCGCTGATTCTGTTTGCAGACATGAGCAGTTGGGTGCACCTGATCACCATCTTCACGTTCTCTGTGATTGGTACGGTGATCTTCGTGCGCTTCTTACAACGTTTGAAGTTTAAGAACACCGTGCTCGTCCCGCTGATAGGCATCATGTATGGCAACGTGGTTTCGTCCATGACCACTTTTATTGCCTACAAATACGACCTAGTACAGACCCTTGGTTCTTGGACGGTGGCTAACTTCGCATCGGTATTACGCGGCAACTACGAGTTCTTGTATCTCGCTCTGCCAGTCTCGGTTCTGGCTTACGCTTACGCCAACCGCTTTAGTGCTGCGAGCGTGGGTGAGAGCTTTGCTAAGAACATCGGTTTAAACTACCAGCGCATTGTTTTGGTCGGTGTCATTCTTGTGGCTGTGCTGTCGTCATCGGTGGTGATGATCGTTGGTATGATTCCGTTTCTTGGGCTTATCGTGCCAAACCTTGTCTCCTTGTTCATTGGTGACAACATGCGTCGCAACTTACCTTGGACGGCATACGCAGGTGTGATTTTGGTGCTTACATGCGACATCCTCGGCCGTCTTATCATCTTCCCTTACGAGATTCCAATCTCGATGATCATCAGCATCTTGGGTGGCTCAATCTTCATTTACCTAGTTCTTAGAGACAAATCGAATGCGTGATTCTATGAAAGTAACCCTGCTGGCAATCGCGGCGGTTTTGATTTGTGCGGTGTTCATCGGTAAAGGCTTAACGCCAGATAACTACCAGTTCTTCTTGTCACGCCGCATCCCGAAAGTATTGGCGATTGTCTTGGCAGCGATGGCGATCGCATCGTCGTCACTGATTTTCCAGACCATCACCAACAACCGAATCCTTACCCCTTCGATTCTGGGTTTTGATTCCATGTACGTGATGATTCAAGTGCTGCTCGTGGTGATGTTTGGCGGCTTGAGTGCTTTGGTCATCAACAGCAAGCTCAACTTCGTGTTGTCGACTGGCATCATGATTGTGTGTGCGATGACTTTGTTCAGCTTCTATTTCCGTGGTCGTCAGCGCAACATCTTCACCTTGTTGTTGATTGGTATCGTGCTGAGCAGCTTGTTCAACAGCGTCACCGGTTTCTTCACCATAATCACCGACCCAGATGAGTTCACCTTCATCCAAAGTTCGATGTTCGCGAGCTTTAACAACATCAACAGTGAATTGGTGTACTGGTGTGTGGTTCCGATGCTGCTGTGTGGTGCGTACCTAATGCGTATTGCCCACAAATTGGACGTTATGTGGCTTGGTGTCGATAACGCGAAAAGTCTAGGTGTGGATACTCACAAACTGACCATGCAAGTCATGTTCATCATTACTTTGATGGTGTCTATCTCGACCGCGTTGATTGGTCCAATCTTGTTCTTTGGCTTGATTGTTGTGGCTCTGGCTCGCCAAATCTTCACTGGCTATCAGCATCGCTTATTGATTGTCGCAAGCTCAGTACTGTCAGTTGTACTGCTGTCTGGCGGTCAATGGGTGGTTGAAAACCTGTTCGATTTCGACACCACCATCAGCGTTATTATCAACTTTATCGGCGGCGGCTACTTCTTGCTTCTGCTTATGAAAAACAAATTCGATTAAGGGTTTATCACATGATCCGTATTCAAGGTCTTAGCAAAAAATACAACGAAAAATACGTGGTAAAAAACGCCGATGCCCTTTTTCCACTTGGTAAAGTAACCAGCATCATTGGTCCTAACGGCGCGGGTAAAAGTACCCTACTGTCTATGGCGAGCCGACTAACAGAAAGTGATGCTGGTAGCGTCGTGATTGGTGATAAGCCACTTGACCAATGGAACACCGAAGACTTGGCAAAGCGCCTATCAGTGCTACGCCAGTCAAACAACATCAACATGCGCTTTACGGTGCGTGATTTGGTGGCGTTTGGTCGCTTCCCGTACTCGCAAGGTCGTCTGACAGAAGAAGATCACCGCATCATTGATGAATCAATGCAGCATCTAGAAATCGACCATTTGAAAGATCGCTTTATCGACCAACTGTCTGGCGGTCAGCGCCAAATGGCGTTTATTGCTATGGTGGTGGCGCAAGATACCGACTACATCTTCTTGGATGAGCCACTGAATAACCTCGACATCAAGCACTCCGTCGACATCATGAGTACGCTACGCAAACTTGCGGAAATGAAGAACAAAGCCGTAGTGATCGTGATTCACGACATCAACTTTGCGTCTTGTTACTCTGACCACATCGTGGCGATGAAACTTGGTGAAGTCATCAAAGCGGGCTTGGTTGAAGAAGTGATTGATGCCGAAGTGCTGAGCGATATTTACGAGATTCCATTTATCGTGCAAGAGATTAACGGCAACCGTATTTCGTTGTACTACCGACGTTAACGTAACCCAATCTGATTCCAAAGGCGGCCTCGTGTCGCCTTTTTTAATTTTGGTCAATGAAGAAGCGTTATACACGGAAAAGCGGTGTGTCTCGGCGGCAATAATGATACTGTACTGAACAGTTTTATTTAAGTTGATTTAGTTATGCGCGCATCTACTGAAAAGAAAAGAACTCGAATCATCGAAGTGGCAACCGATCTGTTTATTGAACAGGGCTACAAGGACACGTCACTCGACCAAATCGTTGCAATTTGTGGTGGCTCAAAACAGACCCTTTATCGTTACTTTTCCAACAAAGAAGGGCTGTTTGTTGAAGTGCTCGCACATAACACCAAGATCAGCCTAGAGTCCGTTTTCCAACTTGCCGATAAGCAGAATGAACCACTAAGAGAAACCTTAGAAGACTTCGCGAAGAAGTATCTACGAGGCATTTGCTCTAACCCAATCCTATCGCTTTATCGCATCATCTCTGCCGATTTTAATAAACATGACTCAGTTCCAAATCAGTTTTGGCAAACCGGACCGCAGCGTATTCACCAGTACTTAATTGATTTTTTAAAAACCGACACCATCAGCCAGCAGCTTAACATCGACGATGCCGATTTAGCTTGTGGTCAGCTACTCGCGCTGATCAAAATGGATTACCAGAACATGGCACTGATGGGCTTTGATTTCTTAAGCGATGAAGAATTGGATTCGCATACACAAAAAGCGGTGACGGCGTTCCTTAAACTTTATCAGCGATAAGAACCTCAAAACTAAAAAAACAAAGGGAGCACATTGGCTCCCTTTGTTCTTTTACGGCTTAGTTACCGAGTCGCTTGGCTGGCTATTTGTTCTGTTGACCTAACCTCAGTGCGTTTCTTGTTTTGCGGCTAGCTTCTTACCAATCAACAAGATTGGCGCAAGCGCAAAAATAGAGACAATAAACATCACCAACGAATTACTCAGCGCCAGTGTCGTAGCTTGCTCCTTCACAACCGCACTAATTTGGCTCATGCCGAGTGCCGGATTAGGTAAGCGACCATGAGTCAGAATCGCGCTACTCAATGCCTGTTCATACGCCGCAAACACATGGTTTGAACCATCCAGAGTACGACCGATTTCGCCCGATGCTTGCGCACTGTGGTTTTGAATCACACGAGAGAAAAACGCCCCGCCAATCACCCCGCCCATGGTTCGGAACAGATAGAAGTTTGCAATGCCTTCTAATCGCTGTCCTACTTGGAAGTACATCAACACCGCAATCGTCACCGACACATTCAACAAGCCAACACCAAAACCGCGCAGCAGCATTGGGATGGGTAGTGACTCTGTGCCAACAAAGCTTGGTAATTGGCTGAACTCGTGCACCGACAGTAGAATCATCAGCACGCCAAAAGGCACCACTGCATCCGCTAAAGGGCGGCGGAAGTAATACACCAACACACTTACCAGCATGCCGACCAACATGGCGTAAAACGATGGTAATTGCGCATAGCCCGCATTGAGGCTGTTGTAGTGCATCGCCATTTTTAGGAAGTTGGCAAACAGCACTGTACTTGCCATCACGGCAAAGCCCGCAAGAAAGGCGTTATACATAAACACGTCGGTCTTTAACTTACCGTGCAATTGCATCGACGCAGTATCCAAATGGCGCGTTTTCACCAATTGATACACGGCCAACAAAACCAGTGCTGCAGCGACAGAAGAAGCCTGTACAAACCAGTCTGAATCCAACCAGTTGTAGTAGCTGCCACGCATTAGCAGGAACACCACCAAACTCATCGTTAACGCGAGTACGAGGTACACCGAACCTGAAGACTTTGGCTTAGTTTCAATCTCAATCGCCTGAGGCTTATACACGCCGATCATTACTAAAGCAGAAAAGTACAACCAAGCCGAGGCTACGTTCAAAAACGACCAATCAAACTCTTCGACAATCTCAGCTACCAACCACGGATAAGCGCCCATTGGTAACAGTGTTGAGAAGATCAGTGTCAGCGCAATAATCGCAGGCAACCAACGCTGCTCAAAGGTATTGAGTAGATAAAGGTTCACCACCACCAATAACATGCTCATGAAAAAGCCACTTACTAACCAAGTTAGCGTAAACAACAACGCATGCTGACCAGTCCAATAGAGCACAAGGTTCGTTCCCAAACCCACCAGCAATGCAGAATGCAATGGCAGTGACGTACCAAGCTTACGCACCAAGATAGGGGTAAACATAAACCCCAACACTTGAGTGATCATAAAGCCGATTTTCACTAGCTCGACTTCATCTACGGATAAACCGGTTGCGGCTGCCATCTCGTGGGACAACTCAGTAAACATCACCGAATTGATCCCAAAAGCCGCAATGGCAAACAGCGCGAAAATCAGCAATGGTGAACGTGTTTTCATGGCGATTAACCTTGCGTTGCGGTCTCAATCGACACTTCAGCCGATAAGCCAGGGTAGATGCGCTGTTTCAGCTCTTGTGGAATATCCAACTCGATACGCACTGGCACACGCTGTACTACTTTCACAAAATTACCCGTCGCATTTTGCGGTGGCAATAAACTAAACTGCGCGCCTGTTGCAGGGGTGATAGAAGATACACGACCATGCAACGGATGATCAGGGAACATGTCTAACACCACTTCAACATCTTGCCCTTGTGCGACGTTCTCTAGTTGAGTCTCTTTGAAGTTTGCCTCAATCCAAACGTAATCCGGCACCATCACAATCAAACCCATGCCCGGTTGAACAAACTTACCGACTTGCACTTGTCTGTCTGCCACATAACCATCAAATGGCGCTCGAACGATGGTTCGCTCAAGGGCGATATTTACCAGTCTCAAGTTCGCTTCTGCTTGCTTGCGTTGCGCGGTTAACTGCATCTTTTCTGTTACTAGCGCATCGAGCTGCTTCTGTTCAGCGGCTAGTGCTAGCTTGGCAGTTTCAAGATTGCTGCTTGCTTCAATAGAACGCGTTCTTTGCGCTTCAAATTGGTTCTTACTCACCGACTGCTTTTGTACCAAGCGTGAAAGGCGTTTGAACTCCGCCGCTTGATGTTCCGCGTTGGCACTTGCACTGTGAATGCCCTGCTTCGCCTGCTCAATCTTTACCAGCTGCATTTCGGTTTTGGTTTGATTTGCGGTCAACGCAGCCTTTGCGACATCTAACGCCGACTTCGCAATTTCTTGGTTGGCAATGAAATCTTCATCATCAATCGAAAACAGTGGCGCACCTTTGCTTACCCACTGGTTATCTTCGACAAAAAGTTGGCTTACCTGCCCACCGACTTCCGGAGAAATCGCCGTCACATCCGAGTGAACATAAGCGTTATCGGTGGTCACCGTATTAGGTTGGTATAACGCACAACCTGCAGCGACTAACGAACCAATAACAAGCGACAACGCAATGACTTTCTTCTTCATTTTTGAAACCCAACTTAATGACTTTCACAAACTGTACTGTACCGTACGGTTTTAGTAAAGATACATTTGATCATTGATGAGAAGAAAAGATCCATCCCATTGATTTTTAATGGTCTTATTTGGTGGTCACTTTTGAATGAAAGAGAAGGAGTTGAAGGGCTTTCGCGAGAAAAACAAAAAAGGCGACACCGAAGCCGCCTTTTGATTATGAAGAAATGCTTCGAGATTGAAGCCGGTGAATCACGCTTATTGCTGCGCTACCTTCACTTGTGGTTTGGTTGAGCTTGTGTAATCGAAGTCAAACGCAATGCCATCTTTGGTTACGTCCAAAGCCATACCACCGATAAGCTCACCTTGTAGGCTCATCTTCACGTCTTCCGGTACTGGCTCGCCAGACACTTCCGATGCTGTTTCAATCACTTCCAGTACGCGGTCCGAATCCATAGTGAAGCTCAATAGACCATTTGCCGTTAGCGGCTGAGCCATGACTTTCTCACTCGCTGCTGCTGATGCATCACCGCTGTAAAGCGTTAGGTGACTACCGTTTAGACGAGCAAACACGTCCATCGGCTTACCTGCGTATGGTTCAATCAGACCACCGATGTTCACTGGTTGGTTATCAGGTTGGATTTGAATCTGAGCCAGTTCAGGCATGAACATTTGTGCCGTTTGCAGCAGCATGTTTGGATCGTCCGCTGAGATAGAGAAGATCGCATCCAGCTGACCTAGCTCAGGTCCGTACTGGCCATTCATGTTCACATCAAGACCGAACATTTCCATGCTTAAACCTTTCAGGCCATTTGCCATACCCGCGCCCATGCTGATCGCCGGAGCTGGGTTTTGGCCACGCATGTCATTTTGCGCTTGCGCTAGGATTGAACATTGGTATTCAGGCGTGGTTAAATCTGTCCAGATCTTACCAATCGCAGGCGCCAACGTAGCAACATCTAGGCCTAATGCCACACTAAACATGCTTTTTTCACCGTTGGATTCTGCCAGCACGCCACGCATAGATTTCAGCGCCTCAAGGATCACTTGGTTCTTCGATTCAACAACAAAACTACCGTTGAGGCGAGCTTTGTCGTCACCCGCACTGTACTCGGCAAACGCGACCATTTGTGGCCAGTTTTCAGCGATTTGAGTGAAC
Source organism: Vibrio sp. MMG023 (assembly GCF_021654215.1). NCBI lineage: Bacteria > Pseudomonadati > Pseudomonadota > Gammaproteobacteria > Vibrionales > Vibrionaceae > Vibrio > Vibrio sp. MMG023. The sequence goes on from NZ_JAKFZP010000004.1 coordinate 648,939, forward strand.
TCAGTGTGACACGCCGGAGAACGCAGTTGCTCTAAAGTCGGGTCAGAATCGACATTCTTAAGTTGGCGTGCCATTCTGTTGCCATCAAGTGTCGTTAGACCTTTAATGATTTCTCGAATGTCGAAAATCCCAAACGAGTTGTTGTTCATTCCGTACTTAGTTTGCACTGCCTCTAGACGGCCAGAGTCAACGATGCTGCTCTTAGGAGCTTCCAGACCAAATGCCAGTTTAAGTGGGTTTTCAACACCCAGCTCTGGAATGTCGAAAGTCACGGTCAGTACGTTATTAACCACTCCCACCGCAAGACCAATGCCCAGTTGTGGATCTTGCGAATCTGTCAACTCGTAGCGGCGGAACTCCACGGAATCGAGCTTCACAAGTTCATGTTGAATACCCGCCAGTTGCTCTTGCTCATCCAGTGTTTTCCAAAGCGCTGCAGGGTTCTCCAACTGCACTTTATAAACAGGTACAAGACCTAGGGTGTACATGATTGGGTTGACCATATCACCGGTACCCAAGAAGGCTTTTAAATTCTCAGGGGAAGAGGCTGCTGCCATGTACGCATCTAAGAAATTGACGGCAAACTTGAGACCAGACGTCAGCTCTTCTTCCACGAACAGCTCCGACATAGGTGGCTGCTGTGATGTACCGAAAGCGTTCATGTACTCGAAGTGATTGAAAGGTTCTGTTTGGTAAGTGATCAACAAGGTATCAGCTGGAACTTGAGCAAGTAGCGAGCTTGAAGATTCACCTTGGGCAAGATTGTTTTGGTACACATATGCGGCACCACCGGCTGCTGCGACCACTGCAGTAGCTAATAATAATTTTTTCACGACCAACTCCGTTGTCTTGGTTTTATTTCCTCAAACCAATCAGTAGGTTTGAGTGAGCATTAAGCCTTTAATGAACGCCATAAAGTATGAGAATCACCATTCGGGAACTCAGACGTTAATTTGCGTGCAACGCCATCATAAACCCCCAAACAAAGTTATCAATTTGCTGAATGCCAATTTCTTAAGATATCCAACATTTATAAGATGAACCGTGAAGTCGGTTAAACTGCGAAACCACACTATTAGCAACTTACTCAATAAAATTTCATAAATGCTATACCCTACCGGCCAAAATCCACGCAATATTAAATCCAATTACTGATTTTTCTCTATTGTCTGAAAACAGCTCACGACCTGACATTTTCGTCGATTCCTCCTCTAGAAGACGGTCGTACTTTTACTTACAGTCAGAGCTATCAATAACGAATGTTGAACATCTATCGCGCCATTAATCACCATGAAAGATCAGCTGACTATCTCTATCTCCAACATCAATGGCTCTAAGCATTGGTACTTCAGCAAAACCATGCAGCGCAACTTTAAAACGGGCTTGGTGGCATTTATTTTGGGATTAACCGCAACCGCTATCTTGATCAATCATCTTTATTCTCAGGTCGATGACGCCGTACTTGAGCAAGCAAAGTTAACCGAGCAATCACGCAGTATGGGTCAGGAGTTAAGTGAGCTAAAGGCTCTAAAATCAGAGCTAGAGAATGACCTATCGGAGCGAGAAGAGCGCGTTCAATTGGTCTCGGAGCGTTTAGGCGAATTGGAGAAAGTGCTCGGTGTCGCCAACGAATCCAACACTGAGAGTTTGGATGCGCGCTTTGATACCGCCGCTATCACATCCAATGTTCGAATGGTGATGCTCAACCAGATCCCTAACGGCTCTCCAGTCGGTAAAGCACGGCTTTCATCGGGGTTTGGCAAGCGCATTCATCCGGTTACCAAAAAAACAAAAATGCACCGTGGGCTAGATTTTGCGGTTAACACTGGCACCAAAGTGTATGCCTCTGCTGATGGCGTAATAGAGACCACACGCCGAAGTAGTAAAGGGTATGGAAACTTACTGCGCATACAGCATTCCTTTGGCTTTTCGAGCGCTTATGCCCACTTGAAAGAGTTCAAAGTCAAAACCGGTGAGTTCGTCAAAAAAGGCCAGCTCATCGCTATTTCTGGTAACACAGGGCTCTCTTCTGGTCCTCACCTTCATTATGAAGTGAGATTTATTGGAAGAGCCGTAAACCCAAGGCCATTCGTGGATTGGAACCTCAATAATTTTGAAGACATCTTTACCAAGGAGCGAAGAATACGATGGGAATCTTTAATCAAAACCGTGGAACAACGAGTGGCTCATCAGCTTCAACTCTCATCGCCAAAGGCTGTTCTGTTAGCGGAGAACTCAAAGTAGAAAGCGATATTCAGGTTGATGGCATCATCGAAGGCCAATTGCACGTCGAAGGCACATTGGTCGTCGCAGAAAGCGGCCGTGTTAAAGGCGACATCTACGCAAAACAGCTGATCGTCAATGGCCTGCTTGATGGTAACTGCCATGCTGAACACATCCAAGTGCTAGCGAAAGGACGAGTCAGTGGCAAAATCTGGAGTAACAACCTGAGTATCGAAGCGGGCGGAAAGTTCTTCGGAGAGGCCGCAGAACTACCAGAAAAAGAAGTGGTGACGCTGAAAGACAAGTCCACTGAAACCAATAAAACGGATAAGTCACAAGCTCGCAAAAGCGCATGATTGATGATCTCAAAAAGGGCACTGACTGTGCCCTTTTGAGTTGTTGCTATGCTTGCGTTAGACCAAATTAGAATTCGTAGAACAAGCGAACACGTGCGCCGAAATCGTCTTCTTCTTTAAACGCTTCGCTCGGTGAGTTCGCGCTAAGATCATTGGTCACAGTTGTGAAGTAAGAACCCAATAGCACTGAGAAGTTCTCAACCTCTAGTACGTCCGTGAACTCGTAAGAAGCGTAAAGTGTCGATACCTTCACATCGCCCTCAGCCCAGTCTTTGATCTCTTTGTTTTCGTATTCGTTCAGCGCGTAAACGTAACCAATACCTAGCCCTTTCCACAGTGCGTTAACCCCTGTCGAGAAGTTGTTTTCGTCAACCGCATCTAAGTAAGCCACGTTTGCATTCACCGACCAATCACCGCTGGTCCAGTTACCTGTTAAGCCGTAACCAGTACGGTCAGAAATATCAACACCTTGGTCGGTCACCACCGCATCAGAAACGAGGTTGGTTTCCATCGAGGCTGCTAGGCTGAAATCACCCATTTGGTAAGCAACAACAGGGCGTACTAAGAAGGAGTCTTTACTGCTTGTAATGGCTTGACCATGGTATGTTCCGCCATCGGTACCTTCATGGAAAAGATCCGAGCGGTCACCAATCATGGTGCTCAGTTCCAGATAAAGATTGCCGAAGCTTTGGCTGTACATCAGCTGACCATCAGATCCGCGGCCGCGCGCTTCTTTCATCTGATAGGTGTAAGCCGAGCCATCAGTGTAAAGCTCGTTAGAGGTATCACCTGAGTACTCTAGGAACACATCCAAACCAACAGGGAACATATCATAAGCTTCAAAACGACCCGCTTTGATTGCCCAACTGTCTTTCTTACCGAACTCGAAGTATGCGTCATCAAGATTTACGTCGCCCGTGCTTTCAAACAAAGGCTGCGCTTTCACGCCAACGTAGTGACCGTTGCTTGTGAATTTCTCACCGGCAAACTCGATCAGTACACGACCATCTTGGTTGAATTCTTGATCGCCAGAATCATTAGACTCACGATCTTGGTAGTTGAAGTTCAATTCAACGTCGCCGCCGATAGAAAAGTTACCGTCTTCGTTGTCGATAATGCTGATGCCCGCATTTGCCGATAGTGCCGTGCATACGCCGATGGCGCTCAGAGATAGTTTCAGTGCTTTGTTCATGTTAAACCCTATATGTATTAGATTTTATTGTGTAAATGTGCTGATTTTAGAGACAGAAAGCCCCGCCCCTTCTTATTAAAAAAGAAAGACTTAGTAAGATTTATTGTTGTTATTTGAGTATCCCCTAACCGTCGAAAATCTCGAGGTTAGGAAAATTTGGAATATTGAGAATTAAGCAGATTGCTGCGCGACCAGCTCCACCGCTTCACGCGTTAGCTGAGCCAGTTCTTCCCACTTGCCCGCTTCGATAAGTGTTTTGTCGACCATCCAAGTGCCGCCACATGCCAACACTCGCGGTACGGCTAGGTAGTCTTTAATGTTCGAAGGATTGATACCGCCAGTTGGCATGATTTCCACATCACCATAAGGGGCCAACAGTGCTTTCACCATGTTGACGCCACCAGATGCTTCTGCCGGGAAGAACTTCAATGTGGTCAGTCCCATTTCTAACGCCGCTTCAACTGCACTTGGGTTGTTAACACCAGGTACGATATCAATACCAATCTCTTGGCAGGCGTTAACGGTGTTAGGGTTAAATCCCGGAGAAACCACAAAGGTTGCCCCCGCTTCTTTGGCTGCAATAGCTTGTTCACGATTGAGCACTGTGCCTGCACCAATCAGCATGTCTGGCTGCGCTTCACGCAATAGACGAATGGCCTCGACAGCGGCATCGGAGCGAAACGTAATTTCAGCTGCTGGCAGGCCGTTTTCTGCCAACACTTTACCCAGTGGGATGATGTCTTCTGCGCGATCAATGGCGATCACTGGGATCACTTTTAACGCTTTCAATTGAGCTTTTAAATTCGACATGTTGTTTCCTGTAAATCTATTTCTTGAACTGAGCAATAGCCGCATCGGTTGCCGCTTGTGGGATGATGGCGCCTTTATGTTGAATAACGGTACCGGCGAGGGTATTGCCATTCATACACGCTTGTTTGATGTTGCCGCCCGACAAGTAAGTCGCGAGGAAGCCACCGTTAAATGAGTCACCTGCTGAAGTGGTATCGATGACATTGTCTATGGGCGTTGTTGGCACAGAATAAGGCTCAGATGCATTTGAACCCGCGACTAAACAGCCTTCTGCACCGAGCTTGACCACCACATTTTTCACTCCTTGCTTCTGCAAGCGCGTGATTGTGTCGTGCGCCGTTGCATCGCCCAAAATAAGCTGCTCATCATCGAAAGTGACCAAAGCCAAATCTGTGATTTGATACATGGCTTGGTAGCATGTTTGAACCGTCTTCATTTGGTCTTGCGGCCAAAGTGCCGGGCGGAAGTTGCTGTCAAAAGCAATCTCAACCCCCGTAGATCGCAAGCGACTCAAAAGCTCAAGCAATTGGATTCGATCATGCTCAGGCAAAATCGCCAAGCTAATACCACTGACAAACACCATATCAACTTGCTTGAGTGATTCCGCTACACGTTCGAACTCAGCGTGTTGGAGCAAGTAACGTGCAGCCGATTGATTACGCCAGTAAAGAAAAGTGCGCTCACCTTGGTCATCTAACTGAATCAGATATAGGCCCGGCGTGCGCATTTCGTCTCTCAAGACTAATTCCGTAGCCACACCTTCTTGTTGCCAACGCGCCACCATGCCGTCACTCAGTGGGTCTGTTCCCATGGCGGTGACGTATTGCACCTGTACCTGCGGTGATGCGCCTGAAGCTTGGCTGCAACGGCTGAGGTAAACCGCCGCGTTAAGGGTGTCACCACCAAACGTCTGCTGCATGTCGCCAAACGGCTTGCCGTTCAACTCGATCATGCATTCGCCAAGTATTGCGATTGTCTTCATAACAGTTCTTTTAAGCGTGCTGAAGAGACCTGCGAAAATGGACACGACAGGTCTACATAGAGAGAAGAAAGGGATTATTTATTATCGATGCGTACAAACATCATGGTCATTGCGAATGACAGCGTGAACACGCCAATCACACCCAATACCGCTTGAACAAAGTTCTGAGTACCACTTGCCAAGTAAGCAGGCAGGCTGAATACCGAAGATAGGATGTAGCTTGTTAGGTGAGTATCGATAGTCACTGAAATCGCGCCTACGATACCCGTTGCCAAGCTCGCCATGAATAGTGCTTTAGTGTACTTAGTCAGTACGCCGAATAGTGCTGGCTCTGTGATGCCAAGGATTGCGGTCACACCCGAGCTTACGGTTACTGAAGATTGCTCTTTGCTTGCGTATTTACGTTGCTTGTACCAAATCGCCATTGTCGCGCCTGCAATACCTAGGTTACCCAGACACATGATTGGCATCAGCAAATCTTTTCCGTATAGCGCGAAGTTGTTCAAGCTGATTGGCGTCATGCTGTGGTGAATACCGAACACAATGGTAATTGGACGAGTTAGACCAAACACGAACCCGGTCAGTGTTGGTGAGATCTCTAATAATGAGCTCACTACCCAACCTGCGCCGTTACTTAGCCACATCCCCGCAGGAGCAACAACAGAGAGCACAAGAGTCGATGTCACAGTGAAAGCAAGTAGCGGCGTGAATACTGGTTTGGCAGAAGCAGGAACTAACTTATCTACCATAGGGGTGATTTTGGACAGTACCCAAACCGCTAGAATCGCAGGTACGATCGCGCCGCCGTAGTTAAGCAGCTCAATTGGAATCACACCAAATACGTTCAATTCCGGTGCATTGCCAGCCTCGGAAAGAATGGTCGCTTTTTCCAATAGTTTTGGCGACATCATCGCCGCAGCCACTGCTAACGCAATGTATTCGTTCACTTTAAATACTTTCGCCGCAGAGAAAGAGACCAGCATAGGTAGGAAGAAGAACACCGCGAGAGAAATCGAACGGAAGAAGAAAACGGTATCTGAGCTTTCTGAAATCACGTTGGTCGCAATTAAGCCCGATAGCAAACCCATCAACATACCCGAACCCGCAATCGCAGGTACGACAGGGCCAAAGATGCCCGCCACCACGCGCATTGCATTTTGGAATAGCTTGCCTTTCTCTTGCTCGATTTCTGCATCTTCTGGTGCTGCACTTGCTCCGGACAAGGCTAAGTACCATTTTTCAACGTCGACACCGATGATCACCTGTGTCTGACCTTGTCCAAGCACCACGCCTTTTACGCCTTGAATTGCTTCAAGTTTTGCTTTGTCGGCTTTCGATTCGTCCACCAGTTTGAAGCGCAAGCGGGTCATGCAGTGGGTAATGTTAGCAATGTTCTCGTTGCCGCCAAGTGCTGCGACCAATTCTTGTAGTTTCATGCTAAAGCTGTCTGCCTTACCTGACGACGCATCGCCAGTTGCCATGTTTGTTTGTGTCAATTGCATCATACTTTCCTATGTGCTTTGTCTGCTCATTCACTGCGCTCATCTTAGCTACTGGAGGTATTTATCCAATCGACAAATTAGTGATTAAACTCACATTAAAACGGCTAAAAATTAAATTTTCGGCTTTTTTCGCCAATTGGTTCGTTTTTCTTGCCGAATTCAAAACAGGAACGAACCAGTTAAATTTAAGCATAATTTACCGCTTGTAATTTGTATTTTTTCACGCTTATATAAAATAAATCCTGTTAACTAGAGATAGTTTTAAGTGAACAAAAATACCATATCAAATATTGAGTGCGTGATTACCAAGCCAGACAGACATAACCTGATTACTGTTATTATAGAAACAGAATCTGGTGTAACGGGCTACGGTTGTGCGACATTCCAACAACGACCATTGGCAGTAAAAACCATGGTTGATGAATATCTTAAGCCATTATTAATTGGTAAAGATGCAAATAATATTGAAGATCTGTGGCAAATGATGATGGTCAATGCATATTGGCGCAATGGCCCTGTGATCAACAATGCTATTTCTGGTGTTGATATGGCACTTTGGGATATTAAGGCAAAAATAGCCGATATGCCGCTTCATCAATTATTTGGTGGTAAGTCTCGTGACGCTATTCAAGTATATACGCATGCCACCAGCGATACGATGGAAGGCTTGTATGAGCAAGTCGATAAATACCTAGAACAGGGTTATCAACATATTCGCTGTCAGTTAGGTTTCTACGGCGGTGTGCCAGAAAATATTCAAACGGCACAAAATCCAACCCAAGGCTCTTACTACGACCAAGACCAATATATTGAAAACACGGTAGAAATGTTCAAAAGCCTACGTGAGAAATATGGTAAGCAATTCCATATTCTTCACGATGTACACGAGCGTTTGTTCCCGAACCAAGCGATTCAATTTGCGAAGCAAGTCGAGCAGTATAACCCGTTCTTTATTGAAGATATTTTGCCGCCAAGTCAGACAGAATGGTTGGATAATATTCGCAACCAATCGAGCGTATCTCTGGCTTTGGGTGAGCTGTTTAACAACCCTGAAGAGTGGAAAGCGTTGATCATCAATCGCCGTGTCGACTTCATCCGTTGCCACGTGTCGCAAATCGGTGGCATCACACCAGCACTGAAACTCGGTCACTTCTGTGAGAGCTTTGGCGTTCGTATTGCTTGGCACTGCCCACCAGATATGACGCCGATTGGCGCCGCAGTGAATACTCACTTAAATGTGCATCTGCACAACGCCGCGATTCAAGAACATGTAGAGTACAAAGCCAATACACAGCGCGTTTTCCCGAACGCAGCAGAGCCAATCAACGGTTACCTATACGCATCTGAAATTGCAGGTATCGGTGTGGAGATGGATCGCGAAGCGGCACAAGACTTCCCTGTTGAATACCGCCCACACGAATGGACGCAAAGCCGTTTACCAGACGGCAGTATTCATACGCCTTAATGCCTCATTTGTCCTAGCGACGGCGTTAAATGCAGACCTAAAAAAACGACCGCTATTCGCGGTCGTTTTGATCTCGGTAGTTAAGACTCTCGGGATTAAACTTGGTGTGATAAGTACACTGGTAATTAATATCAATAATATCGCTCACCACAAAGACTTCACCTGTTTTTAAGAATCCTCGATTAGTAATATTCATCGCCGAACTATTACGTTTACAGCCCAATAAATCCGCATCTTCTTTAGAAACATTAATTGCTTGATAAGTGGTTAAATAACTGTCGATTTCTAAACCTAAAGACAACACGTGTTTCTGTAATGAACTCTCAATAATCTCTTCGGTAATTTTAGGAAACATACTTACGGGTAATTTTGTTTCCTCAATCTGTGTCACTTTACCCTGAATTAATCGCAGACGTTTAATATTCCACAGATATTCATCTTCCTCGATAGAAAACATCTGCATTTCATGCGTAGTAGGTAGACGTTTATTCAGTTTTATTTTCTTGTATGAAATCTCACCAAATTTGTTTTCAGTGACCGAATTATAGATGAGTGGCGAACCAATAATTGAGGTATTAACGAAATAACCTGAACCTACTTTGGATTTCACAATACCAATCGCTTCAAGTTTAGACAGCGCCTTTCGTACCGAAAAACGAGAAATATCATACTTTTCCGCCAATTCACGTTCAGATGGCAACTTCACATCGATGACGTTTTGGCAAATTTTACTGATGATATCTTGAACTAATTCTTCGTATTTCTTCATAAGCATTCAATTATTATCGACAATAGGTAATTTATACCATTTTTTACTTATCAATATAATCCAAATACCTCAATTAAGCTAAGAAACAGCTATAAGAAAGCAAAATAATTTAGATAGCTTTAACTAGGTGTCCATCTCTTATTTTTGTTGTGAAAGTGGCGCTTTCAGTAAGTGGATCGATTTCATAACAGCTCAAACATACCATATGCTGTATCAAGTGATGCTCATCATTGAATCCCTGAGACCACGATAAGTAACTAGATCCTTTCTCATGTTTTTGAGCTTCATCGTACCTGTCGAAGTTTAAATGAAAGAGATACACAGTAAGACTGCCATTGAATCTGTCATTAACTGATGAGTTCAGAAAAAGTTAGAATTGTCGTAAGTAGATCTACTAAAGATTATAATTGAGATTCTCTATCACAAAACAATAGTCGTTTAATTAAGAATATCTACCATCACTTGAATCAGTATCACGAATAAATATTTCGTCTTAAAAATTTATTCCAAAATATACTAATCATTTTCCTTGCCTACATAGAGCCTTGAACCAATATCGTAATAAAATATTCCACATTGAGTATAAACAGTTTAAATATGGAATAAACTATTTTGTGACGAATATACCAATAAACTTAATTTTCCTTAAATAGTATCTATTGAAAACAACGACTCTTTACAAGGTGTATTATGAATTCAAAAATAGCCACATCATTTATATTCTTATCGATGACCGTTGGCTGTCAGTCTAACTCAAAAGATACTTATGACTTTTCAAATGTTGATAAAGTGATTAAGCAAGATATATCTGATGGTTTTCCTAGTGCAACCATTGGTATTTGGTATAAAGGAGATATTATAAAAATTGATTCTTATGGATACATTAAAATCCATGATGAATATACACCAAAACGATCACTCGGCAGCACTGAACATAATAATGACGTTAGCCTACCTAGTGAGAAGTTAATTCCAGCGGTAGATAATACTATTTACGATCTAGCATCAAACACAAAAATGTTCTCTACTAACTACGCAATTCAATATTTGGTTTCTAACGGGAAATTAGATTTAGATCAACATGTATCAGACATTCTTCCTGAGTTCGCAGATCAACCTACCGACCGGATCAAAGGCAAGTCTGAGATAACAGTACGAGACCTTTTACAGCATCAAGGTGGGCATAAGCCAAGTGTCGAATTCTACAAAGAAACAGGGGATATGTACTCCCAGTCTCGCGAAAAGACTTTAAACATAATGCTCAAGACCGAGTTGATGCAAGCTCCTCACACCGCTGTAACCTACTCTGATATTGACTATATGATATTAGGGCAAATCATCGAAAAAATTACGGGTATGACGCAAGACAAGTTTATGCATGACACGTTTTATCAGCCTATGGGACTTGAGAGAACCGGATATAACATGTTGACTTCCCCCCTTTATGGTAATGCTTTCACCTTAGATGATTTTGCTGCAACAGAAATATATGGCAATAGTAGAGAAGGACAAATTCATTTTAATAACATTCGAGAGCATACGCTTCAGGGCGAAGTCCATGATGAAAAAGCTTATTACTCAATGGAAGGTGTCGCTGGTCATGCTGGGTTATTTTCTACCGTTGAAGATATGTTATCTCTAATGTCCATCATGATTAATGGTGGAGAGTTTGATGGCGTTCAATATTTTTCTGAAGAAACCATAGAGGAATTTTTAACTCCGATAGAAAACCATGAAGAAAGTGGTTATGCATTAGGATGGAATATAAATTATCAGCACGAAAATACATGGTTATTTGGTCGCTATGCTAGTGAAAATACTTACGGACATTCCGGGTGGGTAGGGACAGCATCCCTAATCGATCCGGATAATGAATTAATGGTCATTCTTTTAAGCAATAAAAAGAATACACATATAAAGATGGACTGCGGAGAGGCGGTTTGTGGTGCATTTGAAGGTGACAAAATGAAAATAGGTGATTATGACCCTATTTTTGAAGAAATATATAAATCTCTTAATCTATCTAACTGATTCACACCAAAAGACAAATTATATTTAAACATAAGTACAAAACATGAAACGATATATATATGCAGCACTACCATTAATTATTATTATGGGATGTCAGAGTAATAATAATGATGATAATCATACAACTGATACTAAAATAACACTTGGTATAGAAAATACCGACCAATATCTAACGTACTTACAAAACAAACGAGTAGGTTTAGTCGTCAATCCCACGTCGCATTTATCTAATGGCGAACACACTATAGATTTTATGCTTAGTCAAGGAGTCCATGTCACGACTCTTTTTGCACCTGAACATGGTATCCGGGGGGAACAAGAGGCAGGAGAAGAAGTCGAAGATGGCATTGATGTCGAAACCGGCTTACCCGTCATTTCACTTTATGGCGACCATAAGAAACCAACAGCGGAAGATCTTGAGAACGTAGATGTTTTAGTATTTGACATACAAGATGTTGGTGTACGTTTTTATACCTACATAAGTACCATGCACTACGTAATGGAGAGCGTGGCTGAGAACAACAAAGAGATTGTCATTCTAGACCGTCCAAACCCAAATGGGGATTATGTTGCCGGCCCCATCATGGAACCAGAGTTCATCTCATTCGTTGGCATGCACCCGATCCCCGTAGTTCATGGTTTAACAGTCGGTGAACTTGCCAACATGATTAACGGTGAAAGATGGCTTTCTAACGGTATTCAGATACCAAAAGAGGACATTGTTGTAGCTGAAATGCAAGGCTACGACCATAGCACTCACTACTCTCTACCAACCCCTCCTTCTCCAAATCTTCAAACCGACAATGCTATACAGTTTTATCCTTCTCTTGGTCTATTTGAAGCAACAAGCATCAGTGTGGGACGTGGCAGTAAAACACCTTTCGAGGTAATCGCTTTTCCAGATCCCCAACTCAAAGTAAATATTGAATTTTTGCTTGATGACACCTCCGCTACTTGGCCACAACGGGGCCAATATGTTTACGGTGAGAGTTATCAAGTTTCTCAAACCAGCCCATTCAACTTTACTCTTCAGCCACTTTATGACTGGTATTGGAACATGCGTGATATGGGCTATGCGAGCTCTGAAATCATCGATAGACCTGAGTGGTTAAGCTCGTTACTCGGAACGGATAAAGTGCTGCCAATGATCATAAATGGCGTCCCATTAGAAGACATTGAAGCCTCTTGGGATAGCAATCTCAGTAGCTACGAAAACATGAGAACTGAATACTTAATTTATACAGAACAGAGCAACAAATCGGAGGGGGAATAATGAAAAAACAAACACTCTGTATCTTATCAATACTGGGAATTTTATCCGGCTGCAATAATGGAGACGGTAATGAACAGTCTTTAGAACAACGCGCTGAAAGTATCTTATCGGAGATGACAACCAGAGAAAAAATAGCGCAAAAAATCACCATGTCATTTCGTTATTTCTGTGCCGATGATGTGGAAGAATGTTCGACAGGATTGACTCAAATAAACGAAAGTGTCAGAAGAGTGATCAAAGAGGAAAGTATCGGTGGTGTAATCCTTTTTTCCTCAAACATGGATGGCATCAAGAATACCGCTCGCCTAATCTGGGATATGCAAGATTCCGTCAGTGATGACCAGCCTTTAGGCTTATTCATGACCATTGATCAAGAAGGTGGAAACGTCGTACGCCTTCCAAGAGAACAAGCAACAAACTTCGCAGGTAATATGGCTCTTGGTGCAGCTTACCTGGGCGATCAATTTAATGATAATCTAGCCTACAGGCAGGGCTTAATTCTAGGTCGAGAGGTCGGTTCTATAGGGTTTAATGTCAACTTTGCCCCAGTCGTTGACGTACAAAGTAACCCACTCAACCCTGTTATCAATGTGCGCTCTTTTGGTGAGTCTCCCGAAGATGTAGGAGTACTTGGTGGCCAGACAAGCATGGGGATGTCAGATGCCCACGTTGTATCTGCTTTTAAACATTTTCCAGGGCATGGTGATACCGAAGCTGACTCTCACTATGGTTTACCACGCGTAAACAAGACGCTAGAAGAAGCGTATGCGACCGATCTATACCCTTATATATCAACAATACAGGCAGGCACACAACCCGATATGATTATGACCGCACATATCCAATATCCTGCACTTGATGACTCCGTCCTCTATACGTCAAAAGAAACCGACGATACTCCTATAGGCTCTGAAATCCTTGTCCCTGCAACTTTGTCTTATCACATTCAAACTGAGTTATTAAGAAACGAGCTAGGTTATAGCGGATTAACTATCTCTGATGCATTAGATATGAAGGGAATCGCAGATTACTTCACCGAAGAAGATGCGGTTGTGAAACTATTCAATGCAGGCGTTGACATTGCATTGATGCCAACTGAATTTTACTCACAGAAAGACGATAACAAAGTTACACATATTATTGATGCTGTAATGGAAGCCGTAGACAAACAAGAACTGTCGATAGAATTGATCGATGATTCGGTAAAAAGGATCATTTTGACAAAACTTGAAAACAATATCTTGAATGAAAATGGAGCAACTGACTTCGAGGATGTCTACAGCTATAGCTTAGAAGTGCTTCAGTCCAGCGAACACAAAGAAGTAGAAAAGGAGATTGCCGATAAATCAATTACCATTGTTAAAAACAATGGATTACTCCCAGCCAACGCAAGCACACTTGGTAAAATTCATATTATAACCCCATGGGAAGAACAGGGCGCAGCAATACAAATACAGCTAGAACGAAATAATGTATCCCCCTTTGACATCTCACGAACCAAATTTTCTAACACAAGCTGGGATGAAGCCATTGTTGATATTGATAATGCAGATACTCTAGTTATTGGTACTAATTCCACTGCACCTTCACCTGTTGAAGACGATGGCATACCAAACGCAACTAAGATGGTCGCATTTTCAAAAGGCACGAAGGCACCGAAGAATTTATCGAACTACTCTTTAGTACGTGCTTCGACTCTTCCTACCGACGAGTCAATGACTGAAGAGCAACTCGCTCGATATTTATTTGAGTACGCCTCACAAAAGGAAAAACAATCCGTTCACGTATCTCTTCGAGCACCCTACGATATTGTGAATTATGACGATATTGTTGATACATCTATAGCTGCATACAACTACTACGGCTATGAAAATGGTTCAATGCGTGGCCCTTCTCTACCGGCTGTTATCGACACATTAATGGGGGTAAACAAGCCAAAAGGACGACTCCCAGTCAATGTCTATGAGATAGAGCTCGATGAAGATGGAAACACTGTGTTGGGTGAAGTGAAATATCCAATAGGACATGGCCTTTCCTACTAAGCCTCCCCAGTAAAACCTAAACATAAAAGGGCACATTCCGTGCCCTTGTTTTGATTCAAATCTTGGCCTCTGTGCTTTCCAACAACTCTTGTGGCATCGATGGGTTCATATCTTCTACCCCAAACCGCTACTTACTTTTTCTCCCACACGTTAAATTCTCACATTTATGCAATCAAAGTCAGCGGACTGTGAAATTTCATTCACAAAGAAAAATATTGCTAGCTGAATTTTATTGAGCTCGACTATGATTCGCGCTCCTGTGTTTTGGTGATTTTTTAAATGAGAATTTATACCGCTATTATCACTGCAGCATTGGCTGCAACAACACTTATCGCTCCTGCACACGCAGACGATAAATTCACTTTAGGTCGTACTATCTTGCTTGAGCACGGTAACCTAGCTGCAAAAATCCCAATGGTGATTTGCCGCAACACCAACGCGATCAAAGTGAAAGCAGAGAAAGACCTAGAACTAAGAAAGGTCGTTGTGCGATTCCAAAACGGTGACGAGAAAACGATTCGCTTCCACCGTGATCTAAAGAAAGACAAGATGACCGACTGGCGTTACTTCGGTTACCGTCGCTGTGTGAAAAACATCGAAGTATACGGTAACTCAGAAGGCTCTAAAGCGGGCGTGCGCGTTTACGGTAAAGAGAAGAACGATTAATCGTTACTGATCTCGACATTCAAAAGGGATGAGTATCCTCCTCTCTACGAATACAAAAATCCCTCGTCGATTGGCGAGGGATTTTTATTGTCAGTCAGAAACGAAGAAGGCTCTTATTCTGGCACAACCAATTCGGTTCCATTGACCGTAATTTCGACTTTACGCGCGGCTTGCTCGCGATATTCTTGTTCAATGACTGACGTCTCAAGACGAATGTTGTCCGCTTTCACGCTATGCAAAATCAAGAAATCTGCCACGACTTTTGCTCGCTCTTTCGCTAAGTGATTGTTGTACTCCAGATAAGCAGGCTTACTGTCTGCCCCCCCTGTCACCACCACTTCATAGCTTTCCAACTCAGTAATTCGAGTGGCCAATTGCATCAACTGAGCTTCCATCTCAGGGTTGAGCGATGCATCGTCATAGCTATAAACTGGACTGTTCTCCGCTAGAATCACGGTTTGCTCTTCTGGCGCATCTTCTATGTACTCAATAGGTTGCGGATCGTAACTGCTGCTCGACCACGGATGAAGCACCAGAGACAAGTTCACCTGACGCAACTGCTTGGTGTCTTTTTTGTCGTAGTACTGATCGAGCACACTGACATTAAACAGATTGTCGAATTGCAACGAGACGTCGATGTACTCACTCAGAGCATAGTAACCGCCCACCGACAAGTACGGTGCCACGCCGCTAGTTTCTGTCGGTGAATCCAACTGAGGCTTGTCCATGTCGGCGTTGTAGATGTAGCCACCCACACCAGCAAACAAACCACCATCGCGCCACAGTGACCATTTGTGTTTGGCGAGAATGTCCAAACCTTTCATGTCAAAACCATTGCCGTCCGATAAGCTGCGATAGCCTAACTCATAATCAAAAGGCTGCGTCGAGATACCTAAGCTGTACTTCAAACTGGTGATGTCGTTGTCGTGCTTGTAAGGATCGTCTTTAAACTGAGCGAGTCCCCCTGCCACTTGAAAATACAACCCATTGGATACCAAAGTATCGATAACACCTTTCTCGGGTCCGTCAACTTGCTTAGCCTCTTGTGCCAAAACTGGGGAGAGTGCAAAAACAGAAATCGCGAGCAAAATCATTTGTTTGTAATTCACAAGCCTTCCCCTATAAGTAAGAAACGGTGTACACCACCATTCCCTCGAACTTCCCTTTCTTAATGTTGGCAGGGTCGAAAGGCACCAGTTTGGCGAAGTAACGGTCATAGCCGACTTGCTCTACTTCGTAACCATCACCGACAGGCTCATTAAGTTGCACTTCTTCACCACTCGGAGTGTAAAGTTTGATGCCATAGGATTTGATTTCCGTGCCGCTTTCGTCAAAGACAGGCACATAAGATCGGTTGGTCAGATCACGCACGTTATCAAAATAACCACGCAGCTTAACGGATGGACAATCGGCTCCGTACTTTAAGTTGCGAACGATAATAGTGAGAGGGCGAGGCTCGGTTTGCACAATATCGTCCACACCAATGCGCCCGTAGTCGATGTTGTTGTTCTTGATCTCCAGCTCAACCAAACATTTAGAAGGCTTAAGAATGTCCATGTTCTGAATCACGCTGCGGTAGTTCGCATACGCCCCGTTGTAACCCAACTCCCCATCTAACTGGAAAATGTTGACCGGTGCGCTATATCCAGAGAAGTCCCCCGGCCCCGTAACAATGATGGGCTGGTATGTAATGGTTTTGGATGTTTTAGTGCGTGATTCACAGGCGTTGTTATCTTCACTAGCACTACACTGAGGTACCCTGAAGCCATCGACCGCCGTTTTTACGCCATAAATATCTCGGCCTTCATATCGAAACCCCACCTTAATACCAGGAATATTCGGGACGACTGTATCACCCGTTTTACCGGGCCAAAAGAACACTTGCTCGGGGAAATCCTTCAGGTGAGGGAAATTCGTCGCATCTTTATAGCAAGTAACATTCACCGTTTGAGACGGGCCACGCCATACCACTTGTCCATCAGGCGCATCAATGGGTACCGATGCAGAAGGGTCAATGTAGAAACTGCTTACACCGCCAGGACCACTACCACCAAAACTACCACCGGCTTCTGTGCTGTAGCAGGCTAACGCCCACGCATTGGGAGCAACTGAAAGCCCCGTAACGAGCAAACAAAGTGTTAGAAATAACGCTCTCATCATTACCCCTCACTTTCGTCTTTGGCAGTGCAAATGTTTTTTGAATTGCAGAAATAGGTGTTGCTCACCGTGGCACCATAATCATTGATGTGGCTTAACGTGTATCGGTCGCTTTTTTCTACTATCAAGGTTCTACTGGTGAACGGCGCAAGCATCACAGGGGTGAAACCTGTCGCGTCTTTCTTAGCTTTCCCCACCATCAATTCAGAGTAAGTCACGTAAAATGGCGAACCGTTTTCTACCAAGATCTTATTGCTGCCCGTGCGCTTAATTTTGGTCGCGCTCGCCACCGCTTTATCGATGCGCTTAATCTTGTCCAGACTGGAAGGTCGATAGAAAAATTTGATCACCGATTCAATCGCGATTTGGATAGAGCCACTGGCAGTTTCTGCGACAGCATCATCGTGCTTGTCATGCTCCGAAGGCGGCACTTCGCGAACATGTAAGAAGTAAGCTGTTTCCCTGTCTTGCGGCAGTTGGGAAGCCGTTGGCAAAGATTTGATGCGCAACATGGCGTAATCTTTACTCTCGATTCTCAACACGGGTGGAACAACGATGAATTTGTCTTCTACATCCTTTCCGTCCATGTCCGTCAACCAAGATTGCGCCAAGAATGGAATGTCAGCGGGGTTCTTTATTTTGACGGTCTCTACCTTTGAGTGACCTTCATAAACCACACGAGTTCGGTCTAAAGCCAATGCTGCATTCGCCGATGCCGAGACCATCAAACAACACATGACGGCTAGAATTGATTTTTTCATAACTTCTCAACTACTGATTAATTATCACAATGAACGGAACGGATGACTTCTTTACTGTTTAGGATTGAGTCATCAATGATTAAGTGGCAGCTTTGGTTATCCCCCCAGCTCACACTGATTTTTGAATCGAGATTGACGCCGACCAGATAAGCCGTCGAGTCTTGCCCAACAATGCCAATCTCTTGATTGAGTTCGTCGTCAAACACCAATGCACCAAACGGAATGTCTTGTTCGCCTTGCAAGCGCGCCATGAAGTTGCTGCCTTGGCGGGCCTTGATTTTTTGATAGCCGATCGCACCTTCGGTCAGCACCATGCTCTTAACGCTGCCGAGCACCTCAACATCATCAGGTAGTGATTTGTAATCGATGGTGTTGTAGCTCTTTTGATAAGGCGTCACGCCATTGATCAGCGCCAAGCCAAACGCATTGGTCTCTTCGTTGTTGCTGCCGTTAATGGTGACGTCTGGTACATTCGAGTCGATAAGAATGCGCGACGTACCCGAGTTAAGTGCGCTGTATGCCAAGCCATGTTTTGAAAGCAGCACTGTCCCCATCGCATTGGCGTTTACTTGGCTGTACGAGTTGGTTTTGTAGCTGCCACCAACAGACGTCGACATGAATGAGAAATCACGATTGTAGTTGACACTTACGCCGTTGGATTCACCCTCGTAAACATCGTAAGCAACGCGATAGTTAGAACCGTCATCGTTGTTGTATCCCGAGTAGGCAAGGTTTTGAGAGTAGTCGCCACTGCGTGAATTGGTTTGAACTGAGACAGTGTTGCTGCCACCAATAGGAATAGAGATCCCCAATGACCAACCTTTTTCGTCAATGCTTGGCGAGTATTCATTAATGCCCGACTCGTAGTCGTAACTGATGTATGAATCGTTCGACTTGTACAGGTTCATCGTTAAGTAGAGATCGATCCCGTTGATCTTCAACGGATGCGAAATATTGACGTCGTAACGAGAACTGTCGCGGCGATTGTCCCAATAGTTGTTTGAGGTGTAAGACAAATACGCACTGGTCGAGCCAAAGCTCTGGGTTAGTGCAATGTATTTTTCATCTTTGCGGTTGTTGTTCGCGGCATAGACGATGGAAGAAGTGCGGTCATCATAAGACTTCAAATACTCATCAAATTCGTAATATTGCTCTTCCGAAAAACGGTAGCCTGCCACACGTAAGCCCAAGCCAAAGTCGGTCAGCGTGTTGTTGTAAGTAAAGCCATAAGACAAGCCAGAGGCATCCGTGTCGTCGCCTAATTTCGCCTGTGCAGAAGAAATATCGAATGAAGCCGCCCCGAAGTAATTCAGGTTAATACCACTACCGAAAGTGTAAGATTGGTAATCTTCAGAGAGCAGCGTTGCAGAGAACAACGACAGGTAGTTGTTGACACCATAGGAAGCTTCGGCGGAAAAGAACTCTGGCGTGTGCTCATAAGCGTCACTGTCCGGCACACCCGCTGAAACGCTATAACGCACATGATTAGGTCGAGTTAGGTACAGCACATCTGCACCGTTCACTTGGTAACGTTGAATCGTCCCGTCGGCTTGCTTTACTTCAACATCCAACGTACCTTGAGACGCTTGTGATAGGTCATCAATCAGATACGGCCCCGCATTCACATTCACCACTTTAAGTACGTTGCCTTGCTGGCGAATGGTGATCACCGCATTGGTATTGACCGTGCCAGAGACCACTGGCGAGTAACCGCGCAAGTTCGATGGCAACATTTGGTCATCGCTTTGTAGGCGAACACCTGTCATTTGGAACGAGTCGTACACGTCCGAGCCAAACTGGGTATTACCGAACGTCAATTTCGATTTAATGCTGCGAATCGGCGCGTAGCCATACAATGAAGTAAAGTCACCCGAGTAGTTGTTAGATGCTTGGTAATTTGCTCGAAAGCGAAACGCTCCGGCATTTAGCCCAACAATGCCATAGGTGGATAGATCGTCATTCCAACCGTTTTCATCGTCTTGTTGGCTAGAAAAATAGTTAACGTTGTAATCCAGATAGAGCGCGGCGATGCCATCGTCCCATAAACGATCAGGTACAAAGCCATATTTGTACTCATTGGCGATGTATTCTTGAGGCGTCGTGATGTCTAAACGTGCTTTACCGAGATCGGACGTGACTTTGGTGTAGCCGACATCTTCAAACTGATAACACACACCACCATCAACTGAGATCGCGTTTTCTTTGTAGACTTTATAACCACGCTCGCTAAGAGGAAGGCTGTCCATTAATGCATCAGAAATGCAGGGTTTATTGTTATTAAATACAATATTTTCTTTGGTTAAGAACTCCCCATTAATATAAACCTCTAGCTCATATTTACCGTCTTCCACAAAGTTCGCATTCGAGAATTTGCTTAAATCGACACTATTTTTACTTCTTATAAAATAATCATTGAAGCTGGTCGCGTAAGAAAAAGAAGGAAAGGAAAGTACAATTATTAAACCGAGTAAATGACGACGCATTTTATCAACCAGTGTTTTTTATTAGAACGAGAGCTTTGGCTAAACAGCCAAAGCTCTCTCGGCAACTGCTTATGGGTACGTTACGCGTAGTAGCGCCCAAGATTCTGCAACACCCGCAGTAACAGGTGTTGCTGTTACGTCTACGTTTGCTTCATACGCTGCAGAGAAAGACGCGATGTTTGTGCCGTCTACGATTACGTTGCTTGCCGCTACGTCACCGTTGTCGATTGGGTTACCATCGTGAAGGATACGTACGCCAACGCCCGTTGCACCGCCTTCAACGCTGAATAGGTCACCAGTAGTGTCTGGGTTAGAATCGAATGTGAATTCTGCTTTTGTTGCTACAGTCGTATCACAATCCGTCAGCTTCACTTGGAAAGGCACTGGTGTAGAGCGGTCACCTTTTGCTTTAAAGATGTGCGTTGGCTGTTGACCAAGTTGGATTGTCTGATCGATGCTGTCTGGTGATAGACCACATGCTGATTCTACGATTTCACCTTTGAAGTAAACGTTGGTCGTGTTTTCTGCCAAAGCAGGCGTTGCAGACATCAGTCCAAAAAGAAAAGTAGCTGCGATTGATGAGCGAATGAATTTAGCTTTCATTTTTAAATCCCGTGTATTTTTAGCGAATAAATGCAGACAAGAAGTGATGACTTCTTATCGTTGCAATTTAGTTTTTAATAAATGTGTGGATGGAAACGTTTTATTTCCAACTCGATGTGTTTGTATCGTTTCAAAAACATTATGATTTTTGGTTAGCGTGAATGTTATTAAGTTCTAAATCATTAATTCTCCCTAAATTATTTGCTCCTTTTCATCAAGAAATAATGCATTCTTGTTACGAGCCTATATGTTATTTACCTGTTCCAATTTACATTCATCCAATTAAACGTTTTTCCGAAGATAACGATGACTCGACGTACAATTCGTGAAAATTAAGTGTTATTTGAGGAGCTCCAAGTGCGAATAGTCAACAACTCGCCTAATACATAATCTGACGTTCCAGAATATATATTCGAACACAAGCCAACCTCTTCAAGCTGAAGGACTCGAGCTTTCTTTGCCGCTTTTCTTTCAGCCGCGACGATCCAAAAAAATTTTGCCTCACTTTCGTACAATAGCTCAATCAAACGCTCAATCGTCGACAGCAACGCACTGTAAGTTAAGCTTTCAGAGTGGAGAAGAATGAAAGTATCGCCTTCGATTCGATATGTGACTGATGCTAAATAGCACCCAGTAACAGACCACTGCTCCGTTCGCTCCCTACCTGTCACAAACGGTTCATACTCCTCAACGGAACATAGACTTCTAAGAAACTTATAACCACTGCCTTTTTCTTTTAAACGCCGCCACCTCCCCTGCCTTTGGGGAAGTTCAATCAGTCCAAAATTTCCTCTTCGAAAGCGCTCAAATCTCTTCATCAGTTGAGGTTTGTTCGGAAAGCCACAAACCTTAAGTTCATCTACACTGATTCTGAGAGCTCTAAATATTTGAACCATTCGTTCAGGTGTCGGTTGTATCTTCTCGCTTTCCCAACGAGAAAGTGCATTCACATCAAGCCCAGAAAACAAAGAGAAGGAAAGATCGTGCAAGCGCTCAACTAACTCTCTTTGAGACCAACCTCTTCTCTTTCGTGTCATTCGAAGGTGATGAGAAAAGTTCGATTTCATCTACTGTTCTCCTGCACTGCTTAATTGACTTATGAATCAAGAGGTTAAATAGGCATAAAAAAGTTAAGCAATACGGACATGCTCTGTATGTTTGAGGAGGATAGGTTGTAGAATTTGTCTCGAGTTATTTGATGCTATGCCATTAAAAAATAAAGAGAAATGTACAAAAACGGCATTTTGATTCAATGGTAAAGAACAACTACGTTGATATCGATAGATTCAGCCTTTACCTGAGCAACCCTATCAAGAAACCGATGACTCACCGTGCGTTTCAGCCACAAATGGATGCAGAAAAAAGACGCAAATAATCAGCGCTAGGAATTCAAGACATTAGAAAACGTGAGGTCGCGGTCGCTTCCTCAGTCATTGAGAATATGAACTGTGTTGTTATTGGCTATGCGAAAAAGTAGTCAAACAGCCGCAATTGCGCCCTTCTTGTATCTTCATCAGATATGCCAATGTACCTCAATGTTGTCGCAACAGATTGATGACCGATGATAGTAGCAACAAGGCCAATATCCATATCACTTGAATGATAAAGGTGACGTGCAAAGATTTTACGCAGGCTGTGACAACCAATCTTGTGTTGGCGAAGCTCATCGATACAACAAGATAAGCATGAGAATACCCGCCAGCACGCTTGTCGAGAAATGACACCTCGCTGCCTTTTTGCACGATTACTGCCCAGTGTCGCTCTTGAAAAGATGAATCCGCTGTCTCGACCTTGCCATACTCTTTGTCGCTTTTTTAATGCCGTTAATGTTCGCGGACTGAGATAAGCCACTCTTTTTTTCACTGGCGCACTTTTGGTTGCTTCTTCTAATCGTGTTTGGACGCTATCTTTCCAGCAGCGAGGAACAAGATCAGTGATGTGTCGATAGTCACATACGTAAACAGAAAGCAGTTTTGTGTGATCACGCTTGTAGTAGTTAAGCAACTCATTTTTGACACTTTTTAAGACTTTATGCCTCGCTCTGGCTTGTCGGGCTAGCGTGCCTTTACTCTCAATCACAACCACTTCTCCGGATTCGAAATTGATATTATCGTAACCCAACTTGGTGATATCGGTAATTCGTAGCCCTGTTTCAATACCTATTCTCCAAATTAGCCAATACACTTCATCATGATGACTCTTGAGGTATTTCTCTGCTTTTTTTACAAGGCGCTTGTCACTGATTGCCTGTACGGTACTCATAAACATACCTTCCATTGCGTTATAATTATTAATAATTAAAATATAGTTCAAACAACCATAAGTAATAAGGATGAGTGTTCGTCAGTTATTACCCAATGCTTATTAACCCGTGTTTGAGCGTATTTTTCTCATGCTATGGTGCAGGGCAGGCAATGATTGGTTGAGCCCAATCCCCTGCACAAAATCCTCTGGACTATATCAAGCTGAATTGGCCTTCCGACAGTGCTGATCTGTTCGGTAAATACATCTCTTAACTTGATAATTTATCTAGACTTATAACTATATTGACTTTTTACTCAGAAAGATGGCGGTTTGCTTGGTGATAAGAACGGTGCTCACCCGTTAGATAAGCCTTCGTTTTGTGATCTAGTTATCATTAGGTTTTTTACTGAACCAAGATCACAATAAGTCTCATTAAATTTGTTACGTTTTGATGACCTTAAAGCACCGCTCATAACCGTTAATTTAAGGAGTGGGAAAGGTCCCTTTCATTTTTGAATGACAAGAAAAAAGACACCTATTAATCAGGTGTCTTTTTAATCAATTAGACAATTAAAATCGTTCGATTACTGAGCTTGCTGCTTCATCGATTCAAACTTTTTAATTTGTTCTTGTTGGCGCTTTTCTAACGTCGACTTCTGCTCATCAGTCAGAACGTTGTAAATGTCGTTTTGTGCTTTTAGTTTTGCAAGCTGGACATCGATTTGTGTCTTGTTAGCTCGTTCAAGCAGCGCTTTTGCTTTTGCTTCGTCAAACGATGACGCTTTTACTAACTTCTCAAACTGCTTCGCACTTTCTTGGATATCTTGTGGCGATTGCTCCTGAGTCAGCGTACTGCTTAAGTTAAGCTGAATTTCTTCAATCTTAGCTTGCTGATCAGCAGTAATGCTTTCTAAACCAAATGGTTTTGGCGCTACAGGTTGAGTGGGTGCCGCTTCTGCAAATACATTGGCACTGCTTAGGAGTAAAATTGTCGACAATAAGTAGCGTTTCATTGGGGGAACCTTTATTTACTTCAATCAGGAGTAAGGTCAGACTCAAGCGATACCATATGGTTTCCTGCCTATTATTAATGTGCGACTTTCCTTCACAAAAACAGCATTAGAAGTGCATCGCAAGGAACCGAACAAAAAATAAGGAAATGCGTCGTCTTTTTTCGGCCTCTGTCGTCTTAGTTATTGTTTTACTGAATTTTAAGAGATTATGTTTACCTTCAAACCTGCAATCATAGAGATTGATAACCATCAAATCGCGATTTCACTAGATGATCAGAACTTGGTAGAAACAGCCCGCAAGGTCAAAGTGAATATCGCTGCGCCCTGCCTAAAGAACAAGCGTAAACACGGTTGCTGCCATGCTTGCAAAGTAGAAGTTAATGGCACGCCTCTTTACGCGTGTAAGGTAAAGCCTCAATCAGGCATGAAAGTGATTGTGCGCCGCGCAGATTTAGACGAAGAACGTAAACAAGCGATAAAAACTTACAAACAACAAATAAAGAAAGGCGAAACAAAGCCCTGCCAATGTGGCTAAATCGCGCAAGGAATTGGCAAAGCGAGACAGAAAAAGGGCGACTCACACGTCGCCCTTGTAGATGATTACGATTTTGGATTTAGAATAATCGTTGTTCGCTTAGCTTTGATGCCAAATGCCTCTTTCGCTTTGGCTTTTACTTCTTCTAACGTCACACTCTCAGCCGCTTTATCTACATCAAGCAATGTGTTTAAACCATATCCATGAACAAGATAGCGTGTGTAAGCCCAGCTACGTTGGCCCGGATTATCATCCAAATCCTTCATTGCAACCGCAAGTTGTTTAGCTGCGGTATCAACCTCTTTTTGAGTGATATTTTTAGCCAGTTCATCAAAAACCTTATCTAACTGCGCATCCATTTTGCTAACGTCTTTAGGATCGATTTGAGATTCCAAGAACCAGTCGGACACCATTTCACGATCTTGTGTGATTGGATAAATACTCGGGCTGTAATCCAAGCTTGCATCTTCACGTAATTGCTCTGTAACACGCGCAGCCGCAATACGTTGAAGCATGTCTTCCACAATCATGTCATGCCCAGTTCTTGGCGACTCGTGCTGATTGGTTAGACGTAATAAATACATCGATGACGGTTCGTTACCTTCTTCCATCACCGTTCGGCTTAATGCATTTGGGTTGAACTCAATCGAGTAATCCACCGGTTCCCCTACCTGCATATCAATAGAGGCGACGTATTTACGCAACAATGGGGTAATTTGTTCTGGTTCAACATCCGCCACAATGACCATTTTAAAACCGCGATTGTAGTTGAACAAAGCATCATGTACCGCTTGAACCTGCTCAGGTGTCACATCCTTTACACCATCACTTGGTAACAAACGATGGCGACTGTTTGGTAAGTACGAGTTTTCGTTCGCCGCTTTAATCCATTTCCCCATCGACGACTCAAAAAAGGCACGGCGCTGCTGAAGAAACTCTCGTTTCACCGCTTCTAGTTGGCGTTCATCCACTTTGATATCAGTGGCAATGTTGTACAAACCATTTAACGCACTCGCCAAATGCGCTTTCGGAGTAATGACCTCTATGCCATGGTTAGTTGGTCCTAAAATAGGGAACAACGAGATATCGTTTTTACGTAAATAACTGTCGAGTTCAGAACCAGAAAAATCACCCAAACCACTACGAGCTGCTGCCATCGTTGCCACGTCAAACGCAGGATACAGTGGCTTATCTAACGCGGCTTTACCACCTTGGCTGACGAAGTAAACATAAGCTCGATTGGCCGCTTTATCATCCTTTTGGAACCAAACATCCACACCGTTTGACAAGGTATACACTTGGAAACCACCCGCATCTTCACGAGTACTTACAATAGTGCCTTCTTTCTTTGGCTGAACAAAACCATCGGCTTTCGCGTACATGTTCAAAGGCTTTTCCCCCGCTTGTGCGTAAGCGGCACTCAACAGGGCAAATTCTCCAGCGAACTGAGCTTTATTTTCTGTTTTACCTAAGCCGACAACAAAACTTGCTGGCTGAGAAAGAAGAGCCTCCAACGCTTCATTCGCATGGGTTAGCGTATTGCTCTTAACAAACGTCGACAAGCTCAATTCATAGCCTGCTTTGGATTGGCTCACTGAATCTTGTTCTAGTTGGAATACACGCGCTTCTGCATAGCCTGCTGGTTTGCGTTTCGACCAATCAGAATCGAGATTAGCCAGCTCCCCATACCAACCCGACATGATCCCGTCGAGTTCTTGTTGAGTAACACCATAGTCACGCAAGGACGTCAATGTGTTCATGAAGATTTGCTGGATTTTCTCTCGGCGCTCTGGTGCAAATGAAACACCAGCAGACATCATGCGGTGATAGTTTGAAGAGTATGGTTGTGCGTACGCGTATTGAAATGACTCCGCAGCATCATTCAAAACACTAAGTAGGCGTTGTTGAATAAGTTGAGCACTGATTTCATCTTGCCATGCTTTATGTTGATCTTGCATGGTTTGACGACTCACCGAATCTCGGTCGATAATCAAATGCAAACTCGGCGACTCCATCTGACTACTTGGCAAAATACGGTCTGCATTTTTTGCTCGGATGTCACGACGTTTTTCAACAACAGCATCGGATGTACTATCCCAGTTAGAAAACTTACTCTCAATAATCTTAGTCAGTGATTCTGCATCCACATTACCCGTCACGATAAGCTCTGCGTATTGTGGTTGATACCATTTGTCATAAAACGTTTTGAGTGCAGGCGAAGTTGTGTTTTCTATAGAACTACGTGTACCAATAGGGTCGTGCTCTGCGTAAGGTGTTCCTTCAATTGAAGCTTGGTACGCGTTAAAAGATAGGGATTTATCATCGGGACGAGAACGTCGCCACTCACCTAAAATGACGCCTTTCTCTTTCTCCACTTGTGTTGGATCAAACTGAATACCATCACTGATGTCGCGCATCCAAGTTAGCGCATCATCAAGCTTTTCAGGGTTCGCCAAGTCCAACTTATAGGTCGTCTGTTGATAGGTCGTTGTGGCATTGATATCTGCACCAAAACTGCCACCAGAAGCTTCAAACAACTTCACTACATCATTACCAGAAAAATGGGTACTGCCGTTGAACGCCATGTGCTCAATAAAGTGTGCATAGCCTTTTTGATTGGCTTCTTCTTGGAATGAGCCAACGTTCATCATCAAACGTACCGAAACTTCTTCATCTTGAGTTGGGTAAATGTGGTATTTCATCCCATTGGGAAGTTGGTCCACAACCCAATTAGGGTCAGTTTGAAGAGGTGTAGATTGGGGCGTCAGAGCGCACCCTGACAGCAATAATGCGGGAATTAACAACGTGCTACGCATAACTATCGTCCCTAACAATGATTAATTGAGGCAATATATCGATCACGTCATATGCTTGATATTTAATATGAAATATACGCCCGAATAGTAAGACTTCGATCACACTTTATAAAAATAAGAATCATTTACAAAGACTTAGATAACGCTTTGCTAATAAACAAGTTAGTCCAAAAAAGTAAATAGCATTAAAGATTAATTCTTTATAAACACCGATATGGCTCAAATACGCGACATAGATCGGAATTTATTTTGACCACTAAAATATAATGTTCGCGCGAAACACCCATTTTTATAAATATAAGAGCCAACGATACCTCTATGCTTAAGAATTTATCTTTGAAGAACAAGCTGGCGATTTCTGCCAGTGCTGCCATCATCCTCGGGGGAGTGTTGGTGGAGGGGCTGTCTTTCCGTGATGCTTTGGAGCGACTTGATGTTGAAGTCGCGCAACGCCTAGAAAGTACCAGCGCATCTTACAACCAATATGTGAGCGATTGGCTACTGTCGAAAGAGCGCGCACTCACATCACTGTCACAAGATGCTGAGAAATCCGCCATTGTGACCCACCTAAAACAAGTTCGTGATTCTGCCGCATTTGATAACGTCTTCCTTGCGTATCCAGACGGCTCTCAAGACAACGCGAACGGTGTTGTCCTTCCACCGGGTAACGACGACCCTCGTCAATGGGGTTGGTACACCAACGCGATCGCAAACCCTTCGAAAGTCTTTATGGACAACCCGACTGTCGCTGCGGCAACTGGCGCAAACGTGGTGTCTTTGGGTAAGGCGTTGCAACTTCACGGTCAAACCAGCGTACTAGGTGCAGACGTGGAAATCGGTGACATCTTAAATAGCCTGAACCAAGTGATTCTGCCTGGTGAAGGTTATATGTTTATTGCCAACGACCAAGGCAATATCTTCACCCACAATGACAGCAAACTGCTTAACCAGCCTGTCAGCAAATTGGGACTGAACAACAGCGATATCAC
Organism: Vibrio sp. MMG023; assembly: GCF_021654215.1. Lineage (NCBI taxonomy): Bacteria > Pseudomonadati > Pseudomonadota > Gammaproteobacteria > Vibrionales > Vibrionaceae > Vibrio > Vibrio sp. MMG023. The sequence goes on from NZ_JAKFZP010000004.1 coordinate 677,851, forward strand.
AGCGGCAGCAAATTCTGGCCAAGATCGTACCGTGTCCATCAACGGCAAAGACTTCGTGGTTTACGCGAAAGCCATTGACGGTACTAAGCTAACAACGGTCACGGTTCTGGATAATGACTCTTTGGTTGCCCCACTTTACGACGCAGTTTGGGGCCAAATCATCGCGACAACGATCGTAGTGATCATCTGTGTGGCCTTGTTTAATCTGCTGTGTAACATCCTATTCCGTCCACTTTACAACGTCTCAAATGCTCTATCGCAAATCGCCAATGGTAGCGGTGATTTAACTCAGCGCATCAAAGTCGAGAACCGTGATGAAGTGGGTGAATTGGCAGAGAACTTCAACCAGTTTGTTGCTAGCCTTCAGCAACTTATCGGCCACATTCGTCACCAAGCGGAAGACTTGAATCATCAGTCAGAGCTGAGCACCAAACGTGCAAATCAATCTGTTGACGAGCTCAACCACCAGCAACAAGAAATCACACTTGTGGCAACGGCAGTAACGGAAATGGCTTCTGCGACGCAAGAGATCGCTTCTCACGCTGAGCAAACGGCGAAAGTGGCACAAGACTCTTCCGTGAGCACACAAAATGGTCATGCGTTGGTTGTTAACACCAAAGACTCGATCAACAACCTGTCTTCGGAAGTGAACCAAGCCAGCGGCGTGATCAGTGAACTGAACCAACACGCTCAAGACATCAATACCGTGCTGTCGACCATTCGTGACATTGCAGAGCAGACTAACCTACTTGCATTGAACGCCGCGATCGAAGCCGCACGTGCAGGCGAACAAGGCCGTGGTTTTGCTGTAGTCGCAGATGAAGTACGTGTTCTATCGCAACGTACTCATACATCGACAGAAGAGATCAAATCCACCATCGAAACGCTACAACGCACAACTCAGCGTGCTGTTACCTTGATGGAACGCAGCTCTGAACTGGCAGTAGGTTCGGTAGAAGATGCCGACCGCGCTTCTCAAGCGCTGGATGAAATCAACTCGGCAGTGGCGATGATCAGCGATATGGCAACCCAAATCGCCACCGCCGCGGAAGAGCAAACCCACGTGACCAATGAAATCACCCAAAACGTTACTTCAATCAAAGACGTGACGGACCACTTGGTTATCGGTGCAGAAGAGTCGATGAATCAGTCATCAGAGTTGAAGTCTCAAGCAGAAGATCTCAACTCGAAAGTGGCAACCTTCAAACTGGTGTAGTACCCACTTCAACCATTAATTTCAAACCCCGTCATGTTGCGGGGTTTGTTGTTTTTCCCGCCTGTAAATTCGGCTTAATTTGACCCGAAAGCCCCGAATAACCGTACATAAAAGCAACACAATCAACATTATCGCCTATCAACATCAGTAAGTTCCTCAGAGAACAAGATAGGCAAAACTTTTAGGGAAACGGCTTTTCAACCTTATTCAGAAACTTTGAAGGGGTGCGCTTATGAATCTTATGGACCTACCCAAAAAACGGGGCAAATGGAACCTAGAACTGTGCAAGCAAAGTGCAGCAAAATTCAAGACTCGCACGGAGTGGTGTGAAGGATGCAAAGCGGCTTATAGCGCGGCGTATCGCAACGGCTGGCTCGACCAATGTTGCGCTCATATGCAGCGCGTTGGCTTGAAATGGACGTACGAAAAATGCAAACAAAGCGCCTCTGAATACAAGACTCGTTCTGCATGGAATCATGGTTGTAAGAGCGCTTACCATGCCGCCAGAAAAAACGGCTGGGTTGAAGATTGCTGCGCCCACATGCTCCCTTCTCGGACTGGGAAAAAGTGGACCTTTGAAACCTGCGCTGAAAACGCCAAACGATACAAAACTCGCTCCGACTGGCAGCGCGGATGCAGCGGCGCTTACAACGCGGCTAACCGCAACGGTTGGTTGGAAGACTGCTGCGCCCACATGAAACCAATCGAACTCAAGTGGAACTTATCAGCCTGTATCCAAAGCGCAAGACCATTCAAAACTCGTACGGAATGGATTAGCCATTGTAAAAGCGCCTATCAAGCGGCAAGAAACCGAGGGTGGTTAGAGCAATGCTGCGCTCATATGGGCGAACCAAGAACACAAAAGAAATGGACGCTGGATGCCTGTATGAGAAGCGCTGCAGATTACAAAACACGAACAGCGTGGCAAGAAGGATGTAGTGGAGCCTACTTCGCCGCCCACCGAAATAATTGGATGAAAAGATGCTGCGCCCACATGCGTTCTGCACGTTCAAAATGGACACTTAAGATCTGTAAAGGCAGCGCGTCCTATTTCTCAAGTAAACGAGATTGGCTGCGCTGTTGTCGAGGTGCTTACAATGCCGCTCACCGTAACGGTTGGCTTGCAGAATGCTGCTCACACATGGAGAGACCGCGAGCAGCATGAGGAAACTACTTCGCTGCCGCGCCTGTGAGCTTACTCAGCACACCACTGACTTTGGCCAACACCTCGTCACACCCTTCAATCTTGTGGCGCTCTTTTAGATACATTGGGTTGTTGTAAGCGAGCCAAGTTTTGCCTTCCGCATCTTCATAAACCAGCACTTTTTGCGGCAAATCGATCGCCACCTCTTGGGCGCATTGCATCAACGGCGTGCCCACTTTGGGATTACCAAACACAATCACTTCGGTTGGTCGTAGCGCCATATCGACCTTAGCCGCATTCTCTTGGTGATTCACACGCGCAAACACGTTTAAGCCCTTACTTTGCGCGATTTCGACAAACTTATTCGCCGTATCTTGCACCGAATGTTGACTCGCAACTCGTACCACACTGTCTTCTGCCAAAGAGGAAAACGACGCCAACACTGCGACCAATCCTACTGTTATTGCTTTTACCATCTGCTGATTCCTTATGCTTCGATGTCACTACCCAAAAACTATAGAAGCCAAGCACCAGACTCGCGACCTGCTCGTGTTTGATTTTCGGCTTTCCTTATCAACAATAGACCGACTCAGAGTGAAAATTGATTCAGATTAATAAAGCGTTAATCAGTCCAACATTAAAACCGTGAAGCACATAAAATACGTGACCTATTTTACTGAGTAAGAGATAACTAGTGACACGCGATCAATTTGAGTTATTAGCCCCGGGCGGCGATCTGGATTCCATCAAAGCTGCCATTGCTGCGGGTGCCGATGCTATCTACTGCGGACTAGACCGTTTTAATGCCCGTAACCGAGCGACCAACCTCACTTTAGATAACTTGAATGGCGTGCTGACGCTAGCTCATCAGCACAACTGTAAGATCTTCCTGACTCTGAACGTATTGATACTGGAAAGCGAAATCCCAGCCATCGTGCGTTTGCTCAGCCAGTTAAACACCACCGCAATTGATGGCGTGATCGTGCAAGATCTTGGTTTGGCTTACATTCTCAAGAATCATTTCCCAGATCTAGACGTACACGCTTCAACTCAGCTCAACACGCACAACGAAGGACAGATCTTGTTCCTGAATCAGTTGACGGCGAGCCGCGTGAACCTCTCTCGTGAACTGAACATCAATGAGATCAAGCATCTGGCTCAGTTTGGTCGTGAGCATGACGTGATGATGGAAGTGTTTGTGCACGGCTCTTACTGCATTGGTTTCTCTGGCATCTGTTACATCAGCTCTGCGCGCAACGGGGCTTCGGGCAACCGTGGTCGTTGTAGCCAGCCTTGTCGTGAGCAATACGAAACCACCAAAACAGGCAACAGCTACCCTCTCAACATGAAGGACAACTCAGCATTTGGCGATTTAGAAGCGCTTGCCGATGCGGGCGTGTATTCGTTGAAAGTGGAAGGCCGCATTAAGAAATCTCACTACGTTTACACCGTAGTCGATAACTGGCGTAAACAGATTGACCGCTTATGTGATGGCGTAGAACTGTCGAACGACACCACAGAGTTGTACACCGTATTTAACCGCGATTTCTCTAACGCGTTTTTGCAAGGTGATTTCGGTAAAGCGATGTACATCGACAACCCTCGCGATCACGCCGTAAAACACTTTTCGAAGATCTACAAATGCGAATCCGCCGATGATGTGCAAGGCGTGAAGAAAAAGCTCTACGACGACAAAACCGCAATCATTGAGAAGGTTGCAGAGAAGACTCAAGATTTTGATGTGACTTCAACGCAAGCCTCTGGCAGCAGCCTAAAGGGTGCGATTGATGTACCGACTTTGCCGACGCTGCCTCAACCAGATATTCGCGAAGGCGCTCCGAAGCTATCTGTCTTGATTTCATCAGCAGAAGACACCGCACTATGCGAAAGCAGCAATGTCGATGTGTATTTCCAGCTACCAATGGGATTGGCGGGTGAACTGAATGCGATGATTGAGTTGTTCCAAACAAACCCTAGATTGAAACCTTGGTTCCCTGCGATTTTGATTGGTGACGATTACCAAGCCTCACGTGCATTCTTAGAAGCAGTGAAACCAGAATTGTCGATCACCAACAACTCTGGCGTGGGCATGTTGGCTCAAGAGCTAGGATTAGGTTGGGTTGCAGGTCCGCAGATGAACACGGTGAACTCCTACTCGTTCAAATGTTTGCAAGAAGAGTTCGCCGCAAGCGGTGCGTTTATCTCTAACGAGCTGAACATGAAGCAGATGCGCCACATTAAGCGCCCGCACAACATGCGCAGCTATTACAGTATTTACCACCCAAACACTCTTCTCACCAGTCGCCAGTGTTTGTTCCAACAAACCGAAGGTTGCCGCAAGATTAAGGTAAATAAAGGCTGTTTGAAGCGTTGTGACAAGCGCACATCGATCATCAACCTAAAAGACAACCCGTATGTGGTGCAAAAACAAAAAGGCAGTCACAACTCTATCTACAGCGAGCACAACGTATTGAACCTACAAGTGCTGCAAGATTTGCCGCAACTGTTTACGGACGTGTTGATCGACCTGCGCGGCATCCAGACAGAAACCAAAGTCACGATGACCAAACCTGAATTGATCGATGCCTTTACCGCTCTACTGAATGAACACAATGAGCAGCATGTTGAAGCACTTAATACTGCGACTCACCCAACGGCAAACGCTCAATACTTGAAAGGCTTGTAACGGAATCTCATCAGATTCAACTGCACAATTTATGGAAGACTTATGCACCCAATGAAGCAAGAAACACTGAGCTACTTTGATGATTTGAACTACAGCGTGATGGCGCAAACGGAAGCGGTTTATGAGCTCAAACAAAACCGTACGGGTTTAACTGTTGAGCTTAACTTCTCTGCACTTGGTAAAGGCAAATTACCCGCAGAAAGCGACCAAAGAACCGATAAGAAGCTGTATTTCATTGATATTGAAGACATCGAACACATTGGATTTGAAGCATTCGAACCGTTCGTGGCAGGGCTTGGTGAACATTGCTCTATGGTGGTGTTTGAAGAAGAGTTCTTTGAACAAAGCATGAAAGAGATGTGGATGTTCCTATCGAACGATCCGCGTGATCGTGACGTTTTCAACGACAGTAAGTTTTATCGCGCTTAACCCTTTCAAGGCGATTTTGCTCTTGATTTTTACCTCTTGGATGGCCGCTTTGAACACCAAAATCGCCATCCAATTTATCACTTTATCCCGCTTATTCTGACTCTGTAGCAGCTTATTTTTGGGCTCAAGATCCACTTTTCTCATCGTATTAGCAATTCATTTTATTCGCCCCAACAATGCTCTCCCACCCAACCAAAAGCAATAACCAAGTAAATACTCTAGTCACCAATAATTGACATCAATATTCATCCCAATCAATAAATTAGCTCAATTTATAAACCTGAATGCATATGGTGATTTTTTTCTGAATCGGCCTTCAAATTTTGAGTTGTTTCTTTTCATTTGTAACTGGATGTAAGCAAAAAATATGAGTGATTTCGGCAGTGGTTAGATCAAGGGGCTTCCCTCTCTTTGTGACGTTTGCTTAGTGTTTGAAGTCCTCGCCGGAAATCCCCCACGAATAGAAAATCAACAAGGACAGTCGCTTAGCTTTTTAAAGCAAGTGATGAGGATTCAACAATGAAGAAAACAACAATCAGTTTGATGGTAACAGCGGTGCTCATGGGTTCCCCAATCATGGCCACCTCTGCACTCGGCGCAACACAAGAAAACATCATAACGGCCGCTCAAAGCGAGTCAGTCTCTGCCACGATAACCGTGCCACAGGTTGACCAGTGGTACTCACAAGCGCAGGTCGATTTGAAGAATATCTCAGGTCAGCAATTAGACTTGGCGGACGCAGAGATTTGGGTTACCTCAGACAAAGACGCGACGGTGAATAGCTCATGGGGCGCACCTTTTAATGTCAGCAGCCCTGCTCCTAATACGTTTGTCTTTACTCATGACAGCACGTCACAAATTCTAAACGATGGTCAAACAGCTCAAATCTTCTTTGGTCTTAATGCTACCAATGGTGATTACATCGATGGAAACGACGTGCATGTCGAGAAGGTGATCATCAAGAATGATCCTGCGCTTCAAGGCAAGATCACCTTACAGGCACCAAGTGCACCACATGCCAGCCTAGCCGCAGCATCGATTTTGGTTGAGGGTGAGAACTACAGTGAGACCGTGTCTGTACCGTGGGGAAGCAGCTTTGTTCTGGAGCACCTCCAAGATGGCGAGTATCAAGTCACCGCGCAAGATGTAACGAGCGAAATGGGGATTGCCCACGCCTCCTCGCCAACCTCAACCGTGACTGTCGATAGCGATGCAACACAGCCTAGTGTCTCCGTGCAGTACGATGCGTTTATCTACTACGCTACCATCTCGCTCACCATGCCTGCACTGGATGGCATTACGGCAAGCCTAACCACAGATGCCACCGTGAAAGCGGCAGGCACGCAAGACGTTGAACGCAGCCTAGTGGTGCCATTTGGCGGCGAGATCGACATCAGCAAGCTGCTTGATAACCACAAATACGATCTCTCCTACTCACCTATTACGGTGAACAACGTGCTTTACCAACCGAGCGACAACCTCGATGTAATGGTCAACAAAGACACGGCGACAGAAATCAGCACTAACATCGTTGAAACGCCGATCGCGAGTGACGACTTCACTACCGTTCAAGCGAGTATTGTCAACTTACCTCAAGAAGCGATGCCAATTGTGCTCAACCTTGTCGCGAAAGATGGATCTAGCCGCTACAGCTACGAGATTAGTAGCTCGCCATTCACCTTACCTGACGACGTTAAACCGGGTGAGTACGATATCCAAATCGATTCGGTGTTTGCTGGAGACACACGTTATGCCTATGACGGGGATGATTCTGTCTCTGTCACGCAAAGCGATGCTCCGTTGTTGCTGACGCTGCCATTCCGCGAAGCGATGAGCCTTGCAGTCAAAGGCTTCCCAGATTACGTAGCAAACGGCACGGTGACGAACGACAGCGAACAGACCACCAATGAAATCGGCGCAACCAAGGTCAACGCCATATTCAAGTATGCTGGCTTGAGTGGTTCTGGTGATCCGGGGGTAATCCTGCCGAAAGACGAGCTTCCGCTGCATAGAACCTACGCGAATGCACAAAGCGCTTCAGAGCTTTCAGGCCATCACGTACTGCCAGTCATGGTGGTTTACACTGCAAACGCTAGTGGCGGTGCAAGCTGGACAGACTTAGTCGATGATGAATTGCTCTACAAACATTACGCGACCTTCATTACTCAAGCCATTGCGGCGCAAGAGTACGCAGCTGGTGATGGCAGCTCGCCAATGTCGTTTGTGCTTAACCCTGACTTCTTAGGTGAACTACAGAAAAACCCAAGCCATGTAGACGACCTAAACCAAGCGGGCGCGGTCAATGTGAATGACCAACTCGCTCGTGCGTTGGATTACATGAAGACGACTTACGGTTATCAACCACCAGTGGCCGTTCCTCAATTCGAGAACACACTAAAAGGCTACATTGCGTCACTCAACTTCATCATGAATGGGTTGGCAGAAGACGTAACTTACGGCTGGCAAATCAACTTGTGGGCGGTAGGCTCTGCCAACTGGATTCACCAGACCGACGACCAATCAGCTGACAAAGGCCAAGAAGTGGCGAACTTCGTCAACTCGCTGGATGTTTACACTGGCACTTACCAACCAGATTACATTGTGTTCGACAAATATGAGCGCGACGGTTTCGGCTCAGAAGCGATCGCGAACTACGCGTACAACGCCACCAGCTGGACACGTTACCTATCGTATGTAAAAACCATCAGTGATGGCGTTGAGTCTCCGGCCATGATTTGGCAAATCCCAGGTGGCCACATGCCGACTCAAGATGAAGGCAATACATTGATCAACGTTGAACATGAAGCGTCTGGCGGTTCTTACTTTATGGGTGATGCACGCATCGGAACGGACATCAACAACGTACGTACTGGCCTACTCGACAAACAGCTCAATCCAACCACGTACAACGGTGCGAGTAACGTTCGAGAATTGCTAGAAAAAGACGCGGGCTACGACTGGTCTCATGTCGCGATGCAAGATCTACCGAAGAGCAACGTGTTTGCCTTGTTATGGGGTGGTGGCTCAACTACGGCGGTCGTTACCATTGGCTCAAACGGCACGGACAACGGCTGGCTAGACAACAAAGTCGACGCTTACGCACAAAACCCAACGTGTTTGGTTGGCAACGATTGTGACGGCTCAATTTGGGGCGGTGACGGCGGCGATAAGCCACCAGTCGACAATAATCCACCAAGCGTTTCACTGTCTCCGAACTATCAGGTGAACAGCGGCGAAAGCGTAACCATCACGGCTAACGCTTCTGATCCGGATGGTGATGTGATTAGCTATCAATGGGAAGTTCCTTCTGACCTAACGGTTGTCGGCGACACCAATAGCGACACGTTAGTGGTAACGGCTCCGGTCACAGACCCAGACCTCACCTTCACGATTTCATTGCAGGTTTCTGATGGCGAGCTAAATGCCTCAGATTCAACTTCATTGAAAGTCGTTGGTGATAACAGCGGTGGCGGTGATGGCATTTGTGCCGACATCCCAGAGTTCGAGCAAAGACAGTACCAACCGGGCGAACAAGTGACCTACCAAGGCAACTTGTATCAAGCCGACCGTTGGACAGACTCGACACTGACCCCGGCTGACCCTTATGCTGGTTGGACGTTGATTGACAGCTGTTCATAACCATTCCTAAATGGTCAAAGAGATACCGCCGAAACAGGCGGTATCTTTGTATCTACATCATCAGGCAAGGGAGTCACGGTCAAAGCTTAAGGTGACTTAGGTGTTATGTGCTTCAAACTCACATCAACATTTCTTGAACACTCGCCTTGCACTGACTACAATGGCGCACTTTTTTTAATGACTTCAAGGTCACAAACATGACAGATACAGCTAAACCAGCTCTACCAGATCGCCTAGCGGGTAACCCACGTAGCCCATTCTTCATCAAAGAATGCTTCGAGCACCAAATCGGTATTCGCATCAACGGCCAAGAGCGTACTGACGTAGAAGAATACTGCATCAGCGAAGGTTGGGTAAAAATTGCATCTCCTAAAGCAAAAGACCGTTTCGGTAACCCAATGCTAATCAAGCTTAAAGGCGAAGTTGAAGCGTACTACGTGTAAGCTGACCACGCTAAATATCTTTGAAAGCTCGAGTTTGACTCGGGCTTTTTTAATGCCTGTCATATCCCTCCTCATTTAATCTCTTCCCTCTTCTTTTCAGTACAAGTTATTAAGAAATCGAAGTAAATCGCTGTTTTTATCTGATTGTTGTCTAAAGTTTCTAAAGGACTAACTGCAATAACCATTGCCAAAAGAAACAACACCTTTTTAATACAGGGAGAGGAAATGGAAAGCCCACTTGTCACACTCAAACACGCCAGCAAAAGCTTTGTCGATGGCAAAGAGACACATCGCGTGTTGGAAGGGGTCGACTTCACGTTGAACACCGGAGCGAGTGTTGCGTTGACGGGCGCCAGTGGTAGCGGTAAAAGCACCTTACTCAACATCATCGCTGGCTTTGAGCCACTTTCCGATGGTGAATTGTGGTTAGATGGTGATAACGCGGCGACTTGGAAAGACCCACAATGGAGCCGATTTCGACACCAAAAACTCGGTGTTATTTTTCAGCAATTCAATCTATTAACGCCACTCAACGTGCAGCAGAACATCGCCTTCCCTCTGCATTTGAATCAACAGAAATGGAACGACTGGTGCGATTATTTGGTCGAGACTCTAGGCATCAGCCAACTGCTCGATAGACATGTTTCTGCCCTTTCCGGTGGTCAACAACAACGTGTAGCAATTGCGCGCGCATTGGCTCACAAACCTAAGCTTCTACTCGCCGATGAACCCACAGGTAACCTCGACCAAAAAGCGGGCTTGGAAGTGATGAAACTACTGAGTGAAATCACCACCCAAGGCAATACGGCAGTGCTGTTAGTCACCCACAGCCCTGACTGCGCTGGGTTTATGAAAACACGGCTGCGATTGGATAATAGTCAGCTACAGAACAGTCATCACCAAAACAAACATGAGCTTCGCCATGAAGCAAGCTAAGCTATCAAACACCAGATTTACTCATACTCGACTCGCCCTGAATCTGTTTACGGCGCACTATCGGCAGGCGCCACTGCAAGCCGCCGCAATTCTGATCGGTATCGTGCTGGCTGTGACCTTGTTTGTTGCGGTACAAGCCATCAACCTCAATGCCCAACGCAGTTATGCAGAGTCTACCGAGCAGCTTAGCGCACAAGCTCAGAACTTAATTATTCCACCAGCAGGGCAAAACTATCTGCCTGAATCGCTCTACTTCAACCTTAGACAAAACGGGCTCAGTGCAGCGCTACCTGTAATCGAGGGGCGAGTGAGAGACGAACAAGGTCGACGCTGGTCAGTACAAGGTAGCGAGTTGATTGCCGCTATCTCTTCACGTTCTCGGTATTCTGCAAACGGAAAGTCATCAGAAAACCAACAGAACGTGTCTTTGTTCGACAGCGCTTTACCTTTACCTGAGCTTTTAGCTGGCAAGCCAATCGTGATGATGAGCCAATCTCAACATCAAAACTTAGGAGAGGTAGATACCCTAACTCTGGACGACATTCCAACCCAAGTGGTGGTGCTACCTGACGAATGGCAGTTAGGTAGCCGAATGTTAATGGACATTGGTTTTGCGCAGCAACTGCTCAATAAACAAGGACAGCTCAGTTACATTGCGGTTTTCCATTCGGGTGATAAAGGGAATAAAGACACGCAAGCAAAATGGCAGAAGCTGATTGGCGATCAAGGGCAATGGATTTCCAATAATCAAAGTACAGACCTTGGCTCGCTGACCGACAGCTTTCACCTCAATCTCACCGCAATGAGCTTACTCGCGTTTTTAGTCGGGTTGTTCATTGCTTACAACGGCGTCAAGTACAGCTTGCTGAAACGCAATCGGCTGTTAGTGCAAATTCAACAGGCGGGTGTCGCGCCTAGCATTGTGTTCTCTGCGCTGTTAGTTGAACTCACTCTTCTCGTTACCACCGGCGCCTCCCTCGGTTTTGTATTGGGCATGCAGCTTAGCCACTGGCTACATCCGACCGTGGCACTGACTCTAGAACAACTTTATGGCGCGACACTGCTGCCCGGCACTTGGCAGTGGCAATGGTGGGCGCAAGCATTGCTGCTCACGTTAGCCGCAACCCTATTGGCGTGTTGGCAGCACTTTAAACAGCGAGTGCGCCAACCGCTTTCCTCTCATGGCGGTTTTTATCAAGCACCTGAAGCCTCTAACGAAAACCAATTGTTCGTGATAGGTGCTGCGTTGACGGCTTTCGCACTTGCAGGGTTATGGCTGAGTGAGCACCACCGATTTACCATGGCGTGGCTTGGCGTGCTTGTGGTGTCGATTCCTTTGTATCTACCCAAAACACTCAGCGTACTAGCCAATTGGTGTGGGAAGCGCACCACTTCCGGTTTGATGCAGTATCTGTTTGCTGAGTTGCGCGAGCTGATTTCTCCGCTTTCTCTCGCCATGATGGCACTGCTACTCGCCGTTACTGCCAATATGGGGATGAACACCCTAGTTGGTAGCTTTGAATCCACCCTTAAACAGTGGTTAGAACAAAGGCTGCACGCCGATATTTACGTCAGCCCTGCGCAAGGAGAAATCGCTGATGTAGAGCGCGCATTAGGGCAGTTCGACAAGGTTGAGACCGTCTACAAGCAATACTACGTCGACGATAACCTGCAAGGCTTACCGATTTTGCTTGGCACCAAAGACAAAGACACCTTAGAACAAACCATGGTGTTCAAATCCCATTTGGAGAACTTCTGGCAGCGTTTTTACCAAGGTGAGTTAGTCGCTATCAGTGAGCCAACCGCGGTCAAACTGGGTTTATCACTGGGTAGCGAGCTCACGCTTGATGCCGTTCCAAATAAGAACCTACTTGTGGGTGCGGTATTCCATGATTACGGCTCACCTAACGGTGAAGTCTTATTAGCACCAAAGTTATGGCAAGAGAGTGGCTTTACCGACCTGCCAACAAGCCTCGGCATTAAAGTCTCAGGTGACCCACAAATCGTCTACGAGCAACTGCGCGAGCAATTGAATCTGCATCCAAGTCAGCTCTACGATCAGGCGCAAATCAAATCCATCGCTTTGGATATTTTCTCGCAGACCTTCGCCATTACGCGGGCTCTCAACGGCGTAACTTTGATGGTCGCCGTGATTGGTTTGTTCAGTGCTTGCTTCATGTTGCTCGACGCGCGCAAAGCCGCCATTGCAAGGCTGTACGCTCTTGGTGTTAGTCGTCGTAAATTAATGACCATGGTGGTCGGACAGATCGTCGCTCTGGTAAGTTTTACTCTGGTTATCGCCCTGCCCCTAGGTGCCATGGTTGGCTATGTACTGACAGACATCGTCACCTTGCGCGCTTTTGGTTGGAGCTTAAATTATCTGTGGAATTGGAGTGATGCGCTTAGCATTGCGGCAATCACCATCTTGGTGGCAGTGATCGCAACCTTGATTCCGCTGTGGCGATTGGTCAGTAAGCCTGTCGTGTCCAGTTTGCAAAGCGAGGTATTGTGATGGTTCGAATAGCAAGCAAACTTACTCTACTCATAAGCAGCTTATTCCTGTTCGGTTGTGAAGATGCCCAACAAAAAAATATGGGCACGCAAAATATGGGCACGTTGCTGGGAAGCGGAGACACACAAAGTGAGAGCAACCTATTCACACCCGTAGAAAAAGGGGTGGAACTCACCTTTCCTGCCGATCATCAAGCACACCCGGATTTTCGTCATGAATGGTGGTACTTAACCGCTAACTTAATTGATGAAGACGGCACTCCACTTGGCGTCCAGTGGACACAATTTCGCTTTGCCGCTGCGCCGCCAACGGGTGAAGATGACGTGAAGAAAACCGAGTGGCAAGCTCAACAAATCTACATGGCGCACAGCGCAGTCACGACAGCTGACAAACACTACGCCGATGAAAAATGGTCGCGCGATCAAGCCTCTCTCGCTGGCGTTGACAGTTCACCATTTAGAGTTTATCTCGATGATTGGCAGTGGCTCTCTTCAACCAACGACCTCTTCCCTGCCACATTGAAGGCGAACTCCGAACAGTTTGGCTATGCGCTGACCCTTACCAGCAGCGCACCTTATCAAAAGCAAGGCGAGCAAGGGTACAGCACCAAAAGTGCCGATGGTCAGGTGGCTTCGTATTATTACAGCCAACCGTTTATTGAAGTCTCCGGTGAAGTCACGATCGACGGCGAAACCCATCAAGTATCCGGCAAAGGTTGGATAGACCGAGAGTGGAGCTCGCAATTCTTACTCGACTCACAACAAGGCTGGGACTGGTTTGCCTTAAGGTTGAGTGACAAGACTAGCTTGGTGGTGTTCCAATTGCGGGATTCCAAAACCGGAGCAGCCAGTTACTCCAGCGCAAGGCTGATGCAGCAAGATGGTTCTGGCATCGCCATTTCTCAAAAAAACATTCAGTTAAAGGCGACTAAGCAAACAGAAATCCAAGGGCGAAAGTATCCAACCCAGTGGCAAGTGTCGATTCCTGACCAGCAAATTGAGCTTACCGTTTCTGCTCTCAACCCGAACACGAAAATGCCGCTTTCTGTGCCTTATTGGGAAGGCCCAGTACGTATTGAGGGCTCTCATTCTGGGACTGGTTATATGGAGTTAACAGGGTATTAAACCCTCTAAGTGAGAGGCTAAGTAAAAAATCCGTGCAGAATTTCAGTGGTTCGATTCATAATAAATAGGTCCACCAGCAGAGCAAATTCGACAGTTATCATGAACAGCAACAAACCGATCATTCCCAGAGTGCGATTAATCCTCGGCCAGCCTTGCCGAGCGATTGAAATTACTGACGATGAAGACGACCCGTTTCTGGAGCCTCACCGTCACGAGTATTGGGAACTGGTTTGGTGCAAAGAAGATAAAGGCACACAAAGCATCGATTTTGTCGAATATGAAAACCGAGCTAATCGCTTATTTACCATCGCGCCAGGGCAAGTGCACCTATCTGAGTTTATGGGTAACAATGTTCGTTTACTTGTGTTTGCTGCTGGCTTTGTTGAAACCAACAAACGCAGCACGCAATTAGTCGAAAGCGTCTTTGCCACTCACAGTGACCGCCCTCCTTACATCGATTGCAGCGAAGAAGGGATTCGACATCTAGAGCCCCTGTTTAACATGCTAAAACAAGAGTGTGAACGGGGAGAAAAAGACTGCGACTGGGGGTTGGTGGAATCACTCATCAATTGCTTTCTGCGCTACTTACTGCGCCATGCGAAAGCCTCTGACCGAAAAGGCGAACAGCGCGACATGCGAGTGGGGCAATTGGTCGAGCTTATCGACCAGCATTACAAACAAGAGAAAAAATGTGAGTTCTACGCATCAAAGCTCGCCCTCACCAGCAAACGACTCAACGAAATTGTAAAAGCCGAGAGAGGAAAAACCGTCACCCAACTGATTCATGACCGTATCATGCTTGAGGCTAACCGCGATCTGGTGTTTTCAGCCAAAACCATCAAAACCATCGCTTTTGAGTTAGGTTTTGACGATCCCGCTTACTTTAGCCGCTTTTACCGAAAGCAAATGAGCGAATCACCCGCAGAATTCCGATTAAGATGTGTAGATAGTACAACACTATAGGCGGATAATCCCTTTTAGCCGCACCGATATGTACTGATAATACCCGCCAATCAATTCACCACAAACGGGTTTTATTTGCACATTATGGCTATCAATCTCAAAACTGATCCCATTTCAAAATCTTTTTATCAGTACCTGTGGCCAGCGTTAACAGGCATGGTGATAAAGTCACTCTTTATCATGGG
Source organism: Vibrio sp. MMG023 (assembly GCF_021654215.1). Taxonomy (NCBI): domain Bacteria; kingdom Pseudomonadati; phylum Pseudomonadota; class Gammaproteobacteria; order Vibrionales; family Vibrionaceae; genus Vibrio; species Vibrio sp. MMG023. The sequence goes on from NZ_JAKFZP010000004.1 coordinate 693,128, forward strand.
CGATGCCTTTTTTATCGGCATGGGCGTGGGGCCAGATGGCCTTGGTGCGATCTCGTTGATCATTCCGCCATTTTCCATTTTCACCGCAATTGCCATGATGGTTGGCATTGGTGGCGCAGCTAAAATGTCGATAGAAATCGGCAAAGGTAACACGGATTCGAGCCAACTTTGGTTCAGCCAATCCATGTTGCTTACCGCGATCCTTTCCACCATCACAGTGGTTGCTGCGTTAACTTGGCTTGATGAATTGATCGCCTTTATGGGTGCCTCAGGCAACATGGCGCAACTGGCTCACGATTACCTAGTCGTATTGCTGCCATTCTTTATTTTGTACTCCTTAGCGTGGGTGCTGTCGTGCTTTGTGCGTAACGATGCCAACCCAAAACTGGCAACTTACGCGATGTCACTTGGTGCGATTGCTAATCTGTTTTTTGACTACATCTTCATTATTGAAATGGGGATGGGAATGAAAGGTGCTGCGTACGCGACAGCGATTTCTCAAGTCGTCATCGCGGTGATTCTGCTTAGCCACTTTGCACGTAAGAAAGGGTCGTTAGAGTTAAGCTTGAAAGGCATTGGTCTGGACAAAACCAAAGAGATCATCAGCATTGGGGTTCCAACCTTCTTTATCGAAGTGACGTCTGCCATGACCATCGTTTTGTTCAACTATGTGTTGCTAACACAGTTCGGCGAGAGCCATATCATCGCTTATGGCTTAACCACCAACGTTGGCGTTCTTGCTCTGTTTGTCATGGTCGGCATCGCACAAGCGTGTCAGCCAATCATCAGCTTTAACCACGGCGCTGCGCGCCCTGAGCGTATCGATGACATCTTAAAGCTGGGATTAAAAGCCGCAATTGGTAGTGGAAGCGTGTTTTTGAGTATTGTTTGGCTGTTCGCTCCAAACATCGCCGCAGCGTATCTTGGCAGCAATGATGGTCTCATCACATTGGCTTCAACTGCCGTCAGTTTCTTCTTTCTTGGTGTGCCTTTGATGGGCTTTAACATGGTGATTGCCAACCTGTTCCAAGCCATTGCCAAACCAAAACAAGCGACGCTCATCTCCTTATGCCGAGGGTTTGTGTTTGTCGCGCTAGGTGTATTGCTACTACCTAAGTTCTTCCCGCAAGACGGCATTTGGGCGAGCATTGTCTTTGCAGAAACACTCACTGCGGTGATCAGTTTGAGCATGTTATTCAACTACCGAAAACGCGCTGTGGAGCTAACAACTTCCGTGGCGAGAAGTTCCTAGTTCAACCAAGCTCAGCCAAATGATAAACTCGGGTTCTATTTCATTCTGTGATTAAAAGGAAATGCGATGAACCCGATTATTGCGCTGCTAAAAGAGAACAACATCAGCGATGAGCAAATCAACGAGATTTTTCAGACTCTGACGCAAAACCCTCTAGCGGCAATGGCAACAATCAGCCAACTAGGTTTGCCACAAGACAAACTACAAATGCTGATGGCGCAAGTGATGCAAAACCCTGCGCTAATTAAAGAAGCCGTAGACGAGTTGGGATTGGATTTCTCAAAGGTTGAAGAAGCAAAAGAGAAGCTTCAAAGCCAAAACCAAGGCAACTAAGTCTTAGCCATTTAGCGCTGAATATAGAAAATGCCGCTAACCCGAACATGTGGGTTAACGGCATTTTTTGTTCGCTAATTTGTTATTAGCTACTTTTTTGTCAGCTAATTATTAGCGATTTAAAGACGCGAATTGTTCTGCGGTCATACCGTAGTAGAGCTTGTCGTCAAAGCCTTGCTCTCGTTTGTAGTAGTCTTTCTGACGGCCTTCCTGAGTAAAACCATTTTTCTCTAACGTCTTGTAAGAGCCAGCATTAGAAGCGTAGCAATCTGCACTGACTTTATGGGCGTTTAGCTCAGTAAAGCCAATCTCGGTCATCATTTGGCAAGCGCGAGTCGCGACGCCTTTGCCCCATGCGCAAGTAGGTAACTGATAACCCACTTCGTAGTTGCCAGTTAAGAACATCACTGCGGTCACTGCACACATTCCCATGTACTGACCTTGTTGGTCACGAATCACGAACGTTGGGCTATCTGACCAAACACCGTCTTTAATCGCTTGTGCCGTATTTTCAATAATAGGGCCAAAGAAGCCTTCATACAGGTTGTTATCAGCAGGTGCAAAGAACAGATACTGATTGACCTTATCGTCGTTCAACATCTCGATAATATCTTGTAGATCAGAGCCTTGAATCAGTTGGATAGTCAACGATTCATTAAATGGGATGGCTTCGCCTTGTTTTAGTTTTTGATATGACATGTGTTACCTCGTTATCTGCTGAAGATAGTAGCCCAGCGGATAAGAGAAAAATTGGATTTTTGCGACAACTTTCGGGCTGATTAGCAATGTATTACGACTCAAAGTCGCCATAGATATCGATGGTTAAGTCGCGCTTTTTCAGATATTTGCTCGGCGTTTTTCTTAGCTGATGTTTGAGGGTACGAATCAAATGCGATTGGTCACTGAAACCAAATTGTTGTGAGAAACTCGCCCAATCAATCGCTTCTTGTTGCTTGTAGAGAGTCAAAATCATCTGCTCCAGACGCGCCATTTGTTGATACTGCTTAACGCTCAACCCCACCACTTGCTTGAAACTGCGCTCAAGCGTTCTGCGAGAACAAGCGCACTGTTTGGCTATCTCATCAATATCCATCGCTAACTCAGGTGAGCGTAGCGCTTGAGCGTCCATCACGGACACCGCTTTTTTCGATGCCAAAAACGGTTTGGTACGGCAAGGTTCGATATCTAACGCATCTAGATGTTGTTTGATGTAGTTCAGCAAACATTGCGGTGAATCTTGCAACTCTAGCAGCCATAACCCTTGTTGAAAGCGCACATCAAACGCCGTGTTGAGCCAATCAAACCATTCGCATTGGTTAATTGCGCTAACTTGGGATACATCACTAAAAAGTGACTCAATGGCATATAAACCCTCTGGGCGAAAGGTGATACCAATACGCTTGATGGGAGCCGTATCTTCCAACAGCAGCAAGTGTTCGTTAGCCGTTAATAAATGGCAGCCTTTGCCAGTAAGCTTTGTGTCTCCCGTGTCGTAGCTGTAGCCTTGCTCTGGTGGCGTAAAGAGTAAATGAGCACGCGGGTTTGGGATAAGGTGCGGCTTGGGGTCAATGACTTCACCCTCTGGCACTTCCAAGTACCAAATTTGATGAATGAGCCATTCGTACTCTGGCAGAGACTGTTTCCAAGCTATCATGATTGTCCTAGCGGTTAGTAAAGATAATGAGCGCAACGTTTTTGCTTAAACATCTGTTCGTTGAGTGTGACTGATTGACGCTCATCTCGCCACGCATTTCTCACTGTACTCCCTTGCAAGCTTGTTGGATTGCGGTAGGCTTTGAGCAGAGAATACAAGCTGAACAGAACAAGGAAATCCCCCGATGCGCGTCGACTACCACCAACGACTGGTTCCTGTGATTCGTTATTTAGAACAACACTTTAATGAACCACTCAACTTGCCAGAAGTGGCCGCGCTGGCGAACCTTTCCCCTTATCACTTTCATCGTACCTTCAAAGCCGTGCAAGGCGAGACATTGGCTGATTTCATTCGACGTTTACGTTTAGAAGCCGCCGCCGATGACTTATTCAAATCCAAGCAACCGGTATTAAACATTGCCCTAGAGTACGGATTTTCTAGCTCACAGAGCTTAGCCAAAGCCTTCAAACAACATTATGGCGTTACACCTACGGCCTTTCGTGACTGCGAAAACTATCAGCAATTTTCTGAATTAGCACGAAACAGCAAGATTGGACACACGTTGCGCAAGAATGGAAACGAAGTGACACCAAGCGATTCATATACTGGCTCTGAACTCACCAAATGGAGCACGACAATGGAAACGCAGAACTTTGAAAAAGCAAAACTGGCTTACATTCGCGTAAACGGCCCCTACGGCCAAGGCTATGAAGAGCCGTCATGTCGCCTGTATCAATGGGCAGGAATGAAAGGTTTGGCAGGCAATACCTGCATCTTCATCTACCATGACAATCCTGAAATCACGCCAGACGAGAAGTGCCGCACTGATATCTGCTTGATGGTGCCAGATGATACCGAAGTTCCGAAAGGCATTGAGCTGCAAGACTTCCCCGGCGGTCAATATGCGGTGATGTGCCAGCACATTACTGACCCAAGCCAATACTCAAAAGCGTGGGATGATGTCATGAGCAAGGTAATTGAATCCGGTATTGAGAACGACGACCGCCCTTGCTTCGAGCTTTACCACAGCTTCGACCCACAAACGCACCATGCAGACGTTAGCTTCTGCACCGCGATCAAATAAACCAAAAGCCTGCATCGTTGCAGGCTTTTTCATTTCTTACTCTGGTTGCTTAAATTCGTTCTTCCAAACGCTGTTTATCTTTTAATCCAATTACTTAGAACACGAACGAACACCTCAATATTTTCGTGATCCTACTTCGCGTTTTGACCACGCGCGTTCATTCGCTCGGCTGAGTTGGGATTCATTTCACAGATTATTCATGAAGCGAACCTAGACTGAAAAAATCCCATCGACCCCGTTCGACCTATAACGCTAGGCACAATAAAAACTAGGTACTACAGCACCTCTAGGACATTCCATGAAGAAGAACTTACTTGCCATTGCTCTTGGTAGCGTGATTGCGCTGACTGCTGCCCCATACTCTATCGCGGCTAACGATGCTGCCGTCCAATCTTCCGCCGACTACTCACAGATCGTCACCAAACGTCAGGTTGTCGACCAACTTCTCAACGACGCGGTACAGGCATTCAAATCCCCTGCGCGTATCTCGCATGCGGGTTTTACCGCCAAAATGCCGAGCAATATGGAGATTGTTACCGACCGCTTACTAGAAGCCTACAAACTTGAGCCGTACCGCACTGACCTACTGATATCTGCAGCAAACGCGCAGATCTACAACAAGAATGCAGACCGCGCGATTGAACTGTTTGAACAAGCCCTTTCTGTTGCGCCAGACGATGTGGATTTGCACGCCTATTTAGCAGTGTGGCAACGCTTTGAGGGCAACCAAGCAGAATCAGCAAAACACATGGCGACGCTCACTAAGCTCAATGCAGGTAAAGCCGCAGACATCCAACGCATCTTCGACACCGTAGACCGCGTGCTCGCCACACCACTAAAAGAGAAAGCCGACAAAGGCAAATTGGATGACAAAGGTGCAATCGTCACATTGGGATACGCGCTGAACCCAGATGGTTCTATGCACCAGATCTTAGTTGAGCGTTTGGAAACCACGTTAGCCATGGCGAAAGCAAACCCAGACGCGTTGATCGTATTGACGGGCGGCGTACCGAAGAACCACAAAACCGAAGGCAAGTTAATGGCGGATTGGCTGATTGAAAAAGGCATCAGTAAAGATCGCATCATTGAAGAAAACTACGCCACCAGCACGGTAGGTAACGCCCTATTCAGCAGCTACGCGTTGGCGCGTCATAACATCAAACACGCGACCATCATCAGTTCCGCGAGCCATGTGCGCCGTGGTCAAACCTTGTTTGAAATCGCAAGCTGGCAAACTGGCCCACAAGGCATCACTTTCGACACCGTAAGCTACCCAGATAAGCCACTGAAAGACTTAGCCAAAGCCAGCGATAGTGAGCTGCTTGGTATCTACCGCGATGCACTGCGTACTTACGGCATGTGGAGCTACCGTTCCTACCCGCTAGAGTCGCGTTAAGTATTCTCGACTCATACCAATCAAGAAAGCCTGCGTACTTGCAGGCTTTCTTGTCTTTGTGCAGTGGTTGAAACCGCTTAAATTGCTTCGCCGTTTACCGTTACTGCCACATCAATGTTGCCACGAACTGCGTTTGAATATGGGCAAACTTGGTGTGCAATGCGCGTTAGCTCTAGCGCTTGTTCTTGTGGCATGTCTAGCTCTACCGCTAGGCTCACTGTTAGTGCAAAGCCACCGTTGTCGTTAGGACCGATGCCCACTTCCGCTGTTACGGGTGCGCTTTTCAGGTTTACTTTACCTTCACGCGCTACGTGCAAAATCGCGTTAGAAAAACACGCTGAATAACCCGCTGCGAAAAGCTGTTCTGGGTTAGTTGCTGCGCCTGTGCCGCCCATTTCTCTCGGGTATGACAGTTCTAGATCAAGAAGACCGTCATCAGTTTTTACTTGACCATTACGACCAGCCAAAGCGGTAGCTTGAGTTTTGTATAGAGTAGTCATGCGAGTGTCCTTCTTAATTTAAGTTGTGCGCAATTTAATTGCTTGCAATCTTATATCGAAGTGAAGATAGTTTGCAACTATATTGTGCACAATTTATTTTATGACTCTCTTTCTCCGTGAGCAGGTAGGCAACGCCAATGAGCCAGTGTTACACCGACAACACCATGACCAACGACGATAAACTCTTACTCGAAAACCAAGTTTGCTTCCCGCTCTACAGCGCAGCAAATGCAGTGATCCGAGCTTACCGCCCGTTGTTGGACGAGCTTGATCTGACTTATTCGCAATACTTAGTGATGATGGTGTTGTGGGAGAAAGACGGTGCCAGCGTGAAAGAGCTGGGATCACAACTGCATTTGGACTCAGGCACACTCACACCGCTGCTTAAACGCTTAGAAGCAAAAGGCTATGTAGAGCGTGGTCGCAGTGAAACCGATGAGCGCGTTCGCGTACTCAATCTAACCGAGCAAGGTCGTAAACTTAAAGAACAAGCCAAGTCGGTGCCAAACGCCATGATGTGCAAAATCACATTAGAGTTGGATGAAATGATCATGCTGAAGAAGCTGTGTGGCAAAGTGCTCGACAATCTGAGCTAGCAAAATAGAAGCATCCGCTTCCTCACTTCCTATTAGAAAGAGCCTGCCGAGATGCAGGCTCTTTTGATCTTAGCCAGACGATCTACTTCAGTACATCATCAGTATTCTCCATTGCTAATCCGCCTTCATCTTCAATAAAACCTATCAAAGCAAACTCACTTACATCGGATTTCCCTATCAAGTGAAATAGGAAATGGCTATCAATAGGATAGTTACAAGCGATTTTCCTTAAACACACTCCGATGAGAATATACTTTCCGAAAGCAACAACAGCTCAGCTTAAAACATTCAAAGGAAAGTAAATTATGATTAATACTCAAATCAAACCATTTGCAGCTACAGCGTACAAAAACGGCGAATTCGTTGAAGTAACAGAACAAGACGTTCTAGGTAAATGGGCAGTATTCTTCTTCTACCCAGCAGACTTTACGTTTGTATGTCCAACAGAACTGGGCGACCTAGCAGACCACTACGAAGAGCTACAAAAACGTGGCGTAGAAGTTTACTCAGTATCAACTGACACACACTTCACTCACAAAGCATGGCACGACAGCTCAGACACAATCGGTAAGATTCAGTACTACATGCTTGGCGACCAAACAGGCAACATCACAAACAACTTCGGTGTGATGCGTGAAGGTCAAGGTCTTGCAGACCGTGCAACGTTCCTAATCGACCCAGAAGGTACTATCCAAGCAATGGAAATCACTGCTGAAGGTATCGGTCGTGACGCAGAAGACCTACTACGCAAAGTGAAAGCAGCTCAATACGTAGCAGCGCATCCAGGCGAAGTTTGCCCAGCTAAATGGAAAGAAGGTGAAGAGACGCTAGCTCCATCACTAGACCTAGTTGGCAAAATCTAAGCCACTGAAATTTAAGTTCTAATCAGTTCCCGATTTCCTTTTTCTGATTAGAACTGAATTAGAGAGCACTTCAGGTTAGATACCTTGACGACCTTCTGCCTGATTTGCTCTCTCCCCCTCAGGTTTTATCTACAGTAACCACTTTTTATTACCTATCTGAATAAGTAGGTGTGCAGTAATTGCGTAGAAAAAATCGTTTAGAACCAGGCATAGATTTTCGATAGCTAGTTCCCCTAACTACAAAATCTATAACGCAGTTATCAACGATTTTGGCTAGCAAGAATGAACAAATACTTGTTTTGATTGGTAACTATTTAATTAAGGTAGTAACAACTATGTTAGACCAAGCGATCCAACAACAACTCAAACAATATCTGGCTAATGTAAAAGAAGAAGTTCGTTTAGTGGTTAGTCTAGATGAAAGCAAAGCATCGAATGACATTTTGTCTCTAGCGAACCAAATCGCAGAGATGAGCGACCTAATCACCGTTGAACGTGACGACAACGCAAGCGCACGTAAACCAGTGATGGCGGTAACTAACCCAGCAAAAGGCACAGCACTACGCTTTGCAGGCTTGCCAATGGGTCACGAATTTACCTCTCTAGTATTGGCACTGCTTCATTCTGGCGGTCACCCAATCAAACTAGAACCAGAAGTGATTGAGCAAATCGCAGCACTAGACAAAGATCTAGACGTAGAAATCTTCATTTCACTGTCGTGTCAAAACTGTCCGGACGTGGTTCAAGCGTTCAACATGATGGCGGCGATCAACCCGAAAGTAAAAGCAACCATGATCGACGGTGGTTTGTTCCAAGATGAAGTGAAACAACGCGACATCATGGCCGTACCAAGCGTATTTGTGAACGGTGAGCTATTCGGTCAAGGCCGTATGTCTCTGACTGAAATCCTAAACAAAGTGGATGATGGCGCGAGCGAGAAAGCCGCGAAAGCACTAAGCGAAAAAGACCCATATGACGTACTTGTTGTCGGCGGTGGTCCTGGTGGTAGCGCAGCTGCTCTATACGCCGCTCGTAAAGGTATTCGTACTGGCGTTGTTGCTAAACGTTTTGGTGGTCAAGTTATGGACACCATGGCAATCGAGAACTTCATTTCGGTAAAACGCACTGAAGGTCCAAAACTGGCAACAGACCTAGCAGAACACCTAAAAGAATACGACGTAGACGTCGTGACTGAGCAACAAGCTGAGAAGCTAATGGGCGCAGCACACACAGAAGACGGCTTGATTCACATCCAACTTGAAAGTGGCGCAACGCTGAAAAGTAAGAGTGTAATCCTTAGCCCTGGTGCACGCTGGCGTGAAATGAACGTTCCGGGTGAGCAAGAGTACCGTAACAAAGGTGTCGCGTACTGCCCACACTGTGACGGTCCACTATTCAAAGGTAAGAAAACTGCAGTTATCGGTGGTGGTAACTCAGGCATCGAAGCCGCTATCGACCTCGCTGGTATCGTAGAACACGTAACGGTTCTTGAATTCGCGGACGTACTTCGCGCAGACCAAGTGCTTATCGACAAAGCGAACTCACTACCAAACGTAGACATCATTACGATGGCGCAAACTACTGAAGTTGTAGGTGACGGTACTCGCGTAACAAGCTTGAAGTACAAAGACCGCAACACAGATGAGATCAAAGAGATTGAACTGTCAGGTATCTTTGTTCAAATCGGTCTAGTACCAAACACAGAATGGCTAAAAGATTCAGAAGTAGCGCTATCTGAGCGCGGCGAGATTGAAGTCGGTAGCCGTGGCGATACTAGCCTAGAAGGTGTGTTCGCAGCCGGTGACGCAACAACCGTTCCTTACAAACAGATCATCATTGCGATGGGTGAAGGTGCAAAAGCAAGCTTAGGCGCATTTGACTACCTAATCCGTAAGCAAGGCTAATCTCCAATTTCTTGAGCACAAAGCGCACGGTGCTGTGTTTTCTTCCCCGGAAAACCAATCGGGGCACCGTGACAGCGATGAGTAACAAGAAATAAAATCAAAAATCCTAGAAGCCCAAAGACTTTGCCAGCAGGTATTAACTGCTGGCTTTTTTGGTTTTGGGGGGCTTTCTTGACTCGATGATACTGGATTACTGCCGTTTAGAGACTGAGATATCTTCATAAACCTAGTATTTTTTAGCTAGGGATATTGCCAAGGTAACGGTAGATCCAAGTACATACATAACCCAGCTATAACAACCACGCTTAGTGTCTTCCAAGAAAATTTTATACACACTGTTTTTGTTCGAATTTCTAGAAGCACAATAAACTCCTCCATTACATTGTTTGTACGGACATTATGTGCAACAAGAACTAATTGTTCTGGACAGAGAAGTCATAATTTTACCTTTTTTGTCCAAGCAACTTAGATGTTTTCCTTTAAGCGTTTTACATCTAGGTACCTTCGATAATCCTTACTCAGGGCTTCAGCACTTTCAAAACTATCTTCAGAACTTTTACCGGAGTTGAAAACCATCTCAGAGAACTTAATAAATCCACTGCTTTGACCGCTTTGCGGGGACTGGTATGTTATCTGCTGCCATACTCGTTCAATTCGCTTCCAATAAAAGCCTCTTTTTTTGGCTGCCCGTCCTTTTTTCTGTACGTCACTCTTAGTGATACTTACAGCCCGAGTTAGATGGTTTAACTCTATCTGAGGGTCATAGTACGTAAACGTATTGGTTTTAAATTCACCACTCCGTACATATGGTGAATGCATCAAATAAGCAATCTCATCAAAGGTGTTTGGAGCCGTATTTTTTAATGACTCAAACTTCGTTATCAGACTTCTTAATTCAGTTTCTATATCTTCCAAATGGGGAATCAGACCGTAGTTGGACGAGGGGGCTTTCCAGTAATGATATTCAATCGCCAAGTCCAAAACGCACTTTTTCAACTCTTCTGGTGTATGTTCTGATCGCAGCTCTTCTAACATTGCTAGTGCATTGCTTGATCTATTTTTTTCTAGATATCGAATGTGTTCTTTTCCAATCCCATGCGCAAAAGTGTATGCTCGCATAACTGCTTTTTTCTGCTCTTCGTCAAACAATTACGTTCACCCTTTACTTCAATTTTCCTATTACTCATCAAAGTACACGCGAATTCCAAATTAGGTCAAATTAAGTTCCGTCAAATGTTTCAATTAATCAAAACATCAAAACACCAGTATCACAGTACGCTTCAAGCAGACTCTAAGTAATCGCTGAGGCTCCTTCAGAATGACGGAGAGAAAGCACTGAGCTCACAGCAGAAAAGAACACTCTCCCCCTTGATAACCACATTCAAATGCTTGGCAAACTATGTCGAGAAAAGGGGGAGTTGGAGGGGGTTGTAAGCATCGAACCCAACATTCAGATTCAAACCAACAACCCCACCTAACCTCCCCTTATGTCAAACTCCAAAGCTCTCAACACTCCGAGAACAAAGGGGAGGGACTGGTTCTGCATTTGCGGATAATTCAATTCACAACGCAACGTCACAACGCGCTGAAAACAGATTCTGAATAATCGCTTAGGCTCCTTCAGAATGACGGTGGGAAACATTGAGCTCACAGCAGAAAAGGACACTCTCCCCCTTGATAACCGCATTCAAATGCTTGGCAAACCATGTCGAGAAAAGGGGGAGTTGGAGGGGGTTG
>NZ_JAKFZP010000040.1:0-308 GCF_021654215.1 Vibrio sp. MMG023
CAAGCACCTTACCTAGCATTCAGCATCAAACCACCAACCCCACCTAACCTCCCCTTGTATCAAACTCCGAAGCTCTCAACACATCGAGCTCAAAGGGGAGGAACTGGTTCTGTATTCGCGGGTAATTCAATTCACACTATCAGCATCACAACGCGCTGAAAATAGATTCTGAATAATCGCTTAGGCTCCTTCAGAATGACGGTGAGGAAGCACTGTTCTCACAGCAGCAAAGAACACTCTCCCCCTTGATAACAACATTCAAATGCTTGGCAAACTATGCCGAGAAAAGGGGGAGTTGGAGGGGGTTG
>NZ_JAKFZP010000005.1:0-524781 GCF_021654215.1 Vibrio sp. MMG023
ATTTCACCGTTTACGGTTTCTAACTCTTAGCCTATTTGTTTGGCGCTTCTTCTCTTTCGTGGTTTTTACTAAGTCAGAATTGCCTTTCTTTGGCGTTGCCGTCGAAGTGCGAGGATCGAATCCTTTTCTAATTTGAAGCCAGTAAAAGTGGGGGAGTTCAGTGCGTTTTTCTTCTAGCCAACTTTCGTCTTCCAATCGAGGTAAAGTTTTGTAGCTGCCCGTCTCACTTCAGTGTTCAAAGCCTTTCATATCATGCCATTTTTCAATATCTTGGAGCGCATAAATAGAAGTAGCACATGTACTAACAAATTGCTTGAGAGTGATTCGTAACGCGTGGCATCTTTACTTTGCGGTGGCTTATGGTGATTAAGGCGCCGTGCGGTAGCTTTTGTATTGCGTTACTCACACCTTAGCAAGGCGTTATGTGTCATATAGAATAGTTTATCTTAACGTTATGGATATATGTAAAAGCTGCGAAATATGGTCAATACCTAGAGGCTTTCAAAGACCTTCAGATTATACTGCAACATACGAAAAACTTGCTGGTGCCCTAAAGCGTTCTGAGTTAATACTTGTTTCCGAATACAATTTTGAAAATAGCTTTCCTTCACCGGTTCGATGGCCAAGTGTATCAGTTAACTGTACCTTCCAATGCTCCCAATGCGAGCAGCAGTTTGTATTATCTGTAGACATAGATGAATGCCGAGGTGGGCTACGTCCAGTTGGCACATAACAAATTGTTTAAGAGTGATTCGGCACGCGTGGCATTTTTACCATGTGTTGGTTTTAGTGTTTAAGATGGTATGCGGAAGCTTCGGTATTGCGTGCCTCACACCTTAACAAGGCGTTAACTGGCGCAGAAAATACGAAAGCACATTGATACGGTATTCTAGGTTTAGAGTGTTCGGTCGGTTTCCTTAATTGAGCTAATGCGACTAACTTCAATTTGGTACTTAAGTTTACTGATGGGAAAGGCGACACAAAGCCTTCTAATAATATAAGGCATTCGCGATTAGTGCGGCGCACTTACATCGCCGAAGTATGGTGTTGTGAGACGCATTTCAAACTAAAGATAAACGGTAATCTTTTAGTTAAATACATATTTGAGTTAGCTTTACTAATCATTAATTAGGAAAACCAACTTTGGCTAAAGTGGCTGTAAGATCGGCGAAAACTGAAAAGCGCTCAATTAACAAACTGTTTTAGAGGGATTCGCAACGCGTGGTATTTTTACTATGCGTTGGTTATAGTGTTTAAGGTGGTATGCGGCGGCTTCGGCGTTGCGTTGCTCACACCTTAACAGAGTGTTAGCTGCCTACATTAAGTTGATGTAAAAAACGTAATGCTCAATTTCATTTAAGTTAGCGATGTCTCTATTAACGATAAAACGGATCTTTTGTAACAATACTCTTCTGTTAATTTCATTGATTTGATAGCTAGGATAAGAGCAATGAAAAAACTAGATGAAGTTAAATTAAATCTAAAGCGAACAAAGCAAATGGGAGAGACAACTTTAGGTAAATTAACTATTGAGGGAGTAAGTAAAAGTTGGTTTGTATTGGAGCCCGCAGGGCCAGACTCGATAACTGAGGGATCCGATAAAAGGATCAAAGCAGGGACTTACAAATTATTGCCCTATGGCTCACCGAAGTATCCTAATGTATATGAATTACAAAATGTTCCGGGGAGAACGTTTATTCTAATCCATGCCGGAAATTATCACAAAGACACTCTTGGGTGTTTGATGCCTGGTAAAACATGGGGGAGTGTGGCTAAATCTCATTACTATGTGGGTAATAGCAAATCTGCTCTGAAAGAAATTTTTTCTGAAATCGCGAGCAACAAAAAAATTACCATAAATATATCTAATCAGTTGGATCAGCAATGATGATAAGGAATATGGCAATTTTGGTTGTGTCTGTTTTTTGCTCAGGGCTACTGTATGCTAAAACGCCAGAAGTAAGCCTCTTACATAACTGGATGATAGAAAACTACAAATCTATTGAATCAAATCTTGAAAAAAAAGAAGGTTCGAAAATAGTTCCTACGCTTTTTTCGTTGGTAGAAATTTGGAAACGTAGAGACGGAGCTATTTCCGGAGAAGTTTCTCCCTTATTGTTGGTTGCGCTAAAAGTTGAGCCTCAGAATACTTTACTTTTACTATCTGAAAGCCCAGAGTCTTTTGACAAATGGTTAAATGAGCTAGATGGGATGGTGTTCACAGACCATACAGGCAATGAGGCGAATCGGTTAGAAAAGCTAAGAGTTGATGTATTAGCAACAATGAAACCTTACTCTAGAAAACAGCCGGATAAGTTAAAATCAATGGCTGACGCACTTATTGAAAGGTTGGAGGTTATAAACGTGAGCGTGATAGATTAAGCCAATGCTAGCAGCCAGCTAACAAATCATTTAAGATTGATTCGCAACGCGTGGCATTTTCACTATGCGTTGGTTTTAGTGTTTAAGGTGGCATGCGGAGGCATTGGCATTGCGTTGTTCACACCTTAACAGGGCGTTATACGACCGAGTCCCCACGTTTAGTAGACAATTTACTAAGTTAGATCTAGGGTCTAATTGAGAAGTGATTTATGGCTAAACATCGTAATCCAGCGTACACCGAAGAGTTCCGCAAAGAAGCAGTGCGCTTGGCCAGTCTTCCTGGTCGGACAGCCGTCTCCGTTGCCAAGGAGCTGGGCATCAGTGCCCAGCAGATCCGGAACTGGAAGCGCCAGTTCATACGCCTATCTGATAAACAGCTTAACACTTTAGACGGTGTCGATTGCTCGAAGAAAGAGTCCGAAGAGCTTCGAGCGCTAAGGCGCGAGAATAAGCGACTCAAAGATGAAATGGAATTCCTAAAAAAGGTCTCGGTGTACTTCGCGAAGCAGCAAGAGTGAAGTACGAGTTCACTGAAAGCTATGCCTGCTGTGTGAATTATGTGGCATTTGCTAACGCATGGTACGCATAAGGGTATACCAGCTTTGGTGGTTAACAATAACAAATTTGTTCCTACACAGAACGAAAATCCTAATTTTCCCGAATATGGGAAGAGAGCAAATTATATTCATGTACATTGGGGGTACAAAACAACATGGAAAGGTTCAGCTGGTTGCCCAACAATCCATCCTGGTCAGTGGAAAGAATTCTTATCAAAAGTACCAAGTGGCTTAGGCATGTTAGTTATACCATAGTATTTGCGATTTCTTTTCCAGTAACGTCCTCTGATAATGTAGTAGAAAGTGAATATCAATTGTTATCTAGTCAATATGACGAATACTATCAAAAAGGAAAATACGAAGAGGCTTTTCAAATATCTATAAGGCAGTTAAATATGGATCCCAGTGACTCAGTCGCTTTTTTAAGGCTGGCTTTATCTGTAAGAGGGTCTTGTAATCTTGTAAAACCTTATTTTTCTCAGTTTGGATCAATGAATCAATTTAGAGAAGTAACCCTTTTAGCGAAAGGTGTAATTTTAAAAGAGTGTGCTATAAGCCTCTAAGTAAAATTTGCCTAACAAAGCATTTGAGAGTGACTCGCAGCGCGTCGCATTTTTTCATGCGTTTACTTTTTTCTCAACGTGGTTTGTAGAGGTTGTTGTATTATGGCGATCTCACTTTAACAAAACGTATGGCTACTCAAGGGCGTATATATGTCGTTTTGGATCTTAGTTCCACTTTTATTTATTCACCTTGGTTTGGGTGGATTGATTGCTTTTGGTTTGGTTTTTTTGGCTTGCGCAAAACGCCGAGTTTCAATTTCTAAGTTTAATAATGATGTTTGTGTGGCTTTGTGGTTTGCATATAGCATATCAATATTCGCTAGTGTTGTTTTAGTTTCTTATTATCACTTAACAAATGGTCAGGCTTCTTACTATTTTTGGCTAGCAATGCCTTGGGCTGTATTGGTTGTTCTTATTACGTACTGGAACGCAATAGCCGTCAAAGTTGAAGAGTAAACGATTCAAAAGTTATTTATCTAACCACATACGTACCATCCAATGATCTAAGTAATTCCTGTTTCAATGGTGTTCATGTTACATCATTAACGCTTCGCAATGTGTCTTCTGGACTAAATTCAAAATTGCATTGACGATATGATTAACTGTAGGATTGTACTCAACCTTTGTTCTATAAGTTTACAAGGAGTGTTAATGAAAAAGGTCGAACAGTTTGAGTCCAGATTAAAGAAAATAGATGTCTTCCTGACGGTTGTTGTGGCGTTATTTGCTGCTTTTGGTGTGTTTTCATCTATAGCTTCTGGGATTCAGTTTGGTTTAGGGCTGATTATTTCCGCTTTGATGTTATGGGTGACTAAATTTTTTGTATGCGGTATTTCATATACCTTCATACAAATAGCTAAGAATACGAATCCTAACACTATTGATGAAGACGCTTAATCGATAAGGCTCTTACCATTCATTATGGTATAAACGTTTGCCATAGAGAGCCCACTTCTAAGGAACAACTTATGGAACGAGTTTACAATTGACTTGTACTAATGCAGTCAAATTAGTTACTAAATCATTAGCAATCCGGCTTATAGTGAAAGTATCGCTCATAATTTTAGAATTAACCTCTCGCGGTACCAACTAGGATGAAACATGGATATTTTGATTTTTTGTCTAATCGTAGCGGCTTTCTTACCTTATGTAGCCAAAATACCTGTGGCAATTGCTATGCATAAAGCGGGCGGCTATAACAATAATTACCCTCGCGAGCAGCAAGCTGGCTTGAAAGGATTTGGCGCTAGAGCATTAGCGGCACATCAGAACGCTTTTGAATCTTTGATAGTTTTTGCCTCTGCTGTTCTACTTGCAATATCGACAGGTGCAGTAAACGAGAAGATTCAGCTCTTAGCGTTAGCGCATATCGTTTTTAGAATCGCTTACCATGTTCTTTATTTATTAAACTTCGGTGTTTTACGGTCAATTTCTTGGGCAATCGCGATGGGGAGTGCGTTTGGGATTATGGGACAGTGTATCTCTGGTTGAGGACAGAGGAGAGTTTATTTCCTTGAAGAAAAACGGCCCGCCAGGGGAGTAGGGCCGTTAAAAGTGCAAAGTTGATTAACGTTCACGAGTCGCTAATAGTCTAACTGCACTATCTACCGCATTGTCGATACCTTGACGACTTTCCAGTTTACCAGAGCTTGCAGGACCGAGTGCACATGCATACAGAGCAAGCTGCTTATCAAAGGGCAGATCTAACTGCTCATAAAGGTTCTGGCGTATTTTCGCGTGGTATTCCGGTTCTTGGTTAGCAAGGTTGACAAGCGTGTCATAAATAAGCGTTTTCATATAATTCCTTTTCTATTGCACGGGGTGCATATGTATTGTATTCGATTACAATTCGAAATTCAGAAGCCCCAATCACAGAAAAGTGGTCTGATATAAATTCGTGGTGCGAAGTAACCAAGTCGTTGGTGGGAGTTAAATAACTTATAAATCATAGTGATAGGAATTCACTCTTCGTAGCTTCGTTGCTTGTTTACAACCGGGAAAGTTGTTCATGTGGTCGAAAAAGCGTAAAGCTAATCTCGGGGTAGCTTTTTGATTCTGGTCGTACAAATATATGAAATCAATTTGAAGCGTGTCCTACATTAGATAAAAAGCCCGTCGGTGAATTTGACTCTACCGAGAAGTTTACGCAGTTTAAAAGCAATTCTTATGGGTCTTATCGAACAACCTAAAGTCAATCTCTCTGCAACCGATAAAATAGTGTTGAAGTATTGGGTGGCTTTGATGAAAAGGGCTTTAATTTGTTATGGGAAAATTCATTGTCATGTGGGCGGTTCTTGTTAGCTTGCCAGCTATAGCAGAACAACCTATTTCGCTTGCTGAGGCAGCGAAAGAACGAACACAGTACGACATTACTTATGATGGAAGTTATTACCAAATTGGCTACCCGAATGGCGATGTTGCTTCTGATATCGGGGTGTGTACCGATGTTATTATTCGTAGCTATAGAAAACTAGGTGTCGATCTCCAAGTCCTTGTTCATGAAGACATGAGAGATAACTTTTCTGCATATCCGTCCAAACGAATCTGGGGCTTAGCTCGTACTGATAGACATATTGATCATCGCAGAGTTCCAAATTTACAAATGTTCTTTCAACGTCATGGGGTAGAAATACCTATCTCAAATGATGGTCATAATTTCAAGCCTGGTGACATTGTCACGTGGATGCTCCCTGGGAACCTCGCTCATATTGGTATCGTTGCCGATGACTTATCGACAGACAAACGACGACCTTTGATTGTTCACAATATAGGAGGAGGTGTCGTACTGGAGGATATGTTGTTTGATTATCCTATAACCGGTCATTATCGGTTTGAGCCTAAATAGAAGGAAGTCAACTTTTGGAAAAACATTGTGTCGTATTGGGTGGAGGCGGATGGATGATGGGAGAGCTCCCAAGCCAACTCGACCAATACATTTTGTCACTAGTGGGAAAGAATAACCCCAAAATCTGTTATCTCTCTACCGCAACCGGAGATTCGGAAGAAGTCATCACCCGTTTCCACAATGCTAAGCTGAGCGAACACCTTACACACTTTCCTCTGTTCAAGTTAGAGAAAGGCTGGCGAACCAAGTTGCTAGAGCAAGATGTGATTTACGTTGGCGGTGGCAATACCCGTTCTATGCTGGCTCTATGGAAAGAATGGCGTATCGACGACATTCTAAAAGAGTGTTACAACCGCGGCATCATACTTTGTGGGATGAGTGCAGGCGCCATTTGTTGGTTTGATTATGGGATTACAGACAGCGATCCAGAGGCTTACTCCATCATCAAAGGCATCGGTCTTTTACGAGGTTTAGCATCTGCTCACTTTATTGAGAACGACGAGAAACACGACCTATTCGAGCGCTTTGCTCATAGTCATCTTGATGCGACCTGCTACGGCCTCAGTGATTATGCCGCGCTGCATTTTGTTGATGGTAAGCCAAGCAAAGTCATTTATAGCAGTGAGGACGCACAAATCACAATCCGAAATGGCAATGATGAAATTTCAAAGAGATAGGCCCAGCTTAGGTGCGGTTACTCGATTGTGTAAAAGCGGGAGTAAATGTCTTCTCTTTTGGTTTCGAAGGCACTCAGAGGCGTTACAGTGGCAACAAATTTTGTTGTCTGACAGCTTACGAGTGCTAGGCAACTACCGAGCATCAATAACTATTGGAGAGCGTGTCGCGAAAAGTGCTTTGGACCATAAGCATCAATTTTGGGCTTTGCACGTTGTCGCAACATCAAAACAGTATATAGGGGACTATGATGAGGCGACGAGCGTGTTTATACAAAGCCAAGCGTTTGCCACTGAGCTGTATTTGAGCTTTAGTTATCAGCATTTGGGCAAGTTGTATGTAGAGCAGGGGCGATTGAAAGAGGCAGAATCGCTGTTTAATGCGGCTCTCAACATCAGAAAAAAATACGACAAGCCCCCTTCTGAAGGCATCAACGTTAAAGGCGCTGGAAGGATTAAATGCGCTAAGAGAGCACGGAACAAGGAGTGTAGATGAACCGTAAGATTTGGCTTTTTCTAGCCATTGTATTGCTAAGTGGACCTTCCGTGTTACCTATTAGCTTAGAAGTATTCTTTCTCGTTGAGTTAGTTGGTTTTCTAGGAATATGGTCAATCTGTTCCAGCTATTTGCACGCTATCTGTGCTCACCCTTTTACCCGGCGATTTTGGGCATGTTTTTCAAGCCCAGAGCAGCATTTACTTACTCACCTTCAAATAATGGAACTGATACGTTATCCGTCTCTCCTCGTTCATATGTTGCCTTATCGAAGCGTCATCGCGTGGTCCGTCCCTTTATTCGCTGTTGCTCAGTTTCTGACTGGCCTTCGTTTTTAATGTAGAAACTCATCAATAGGCTCTACTAATACTATTGGGGTGGGCAATAAGCTGTGATGATGTTGGGTTAAACGTTTTTACGGCAAACAAAAGCGCCATATCGTCATGGCGCTTTCTCTTTTCTATCTCTCGATACTTTTCCTAAAACTAGGCGATAGCTGGCGTCAAACTTGGTTTGTTTCGCTCAACCACGCTGATTGAAATCGCTAAGAACAGAATATCTTTTACAAGGAAAAAGTTCGCGATCAAAACACCGTCGGAAATTTTCCATGTATTTGGTGTCGTAACTAGGAAGCTCAGTGTCGCGAGGAAGATAACGCTTGCAGCGATACCGGACCAGTAGGCTACGGTTGGTTTTTTCAATCCAACCAATAGGCCGAGTGCGACGATGATTTCGGTTAAGCCAATGATATTAGACACGGCTTGAACGGAAATGATGCCATATAGCCAAGACATGGCAGGGTGATTTACCACCAAAGGTTCAATGAGTTTGGCTTCGGTTGGAGTGAATTTATAAATACCTAACCAAATAAGAACAAGGGCAACGCCAAATACGCCAAGGTAATAACCAAATTGTGTCGGTTTTTGGGAAACAGATGATGCATGCATAATAACTTCTCCTATAAAAGCATGTTTTTAAATGACCGACGGTTGAAATATAAAATTCTTGAATTTATGGTTATATAAAATAACGAATATCTATATAGCGAATAATTAAGCAATAAAAGGGTTAGCTTAAATGGAATTTGTCCCTGTCGATTTATCTCTTCACTTGGATTTATGCATCGCGTTTCGCAGAGATGCGTATGAGGTGAGTTTTGGACATCAAAATGGGTTTGATACCCAAGAAATTGCCTTTTGGTTTGCGTCTATTGCAGAAGATCCTGAAGCGGGGTTCTTTCATGTGAGCAAAGATGGTGAAATTATTGGTCAACTGGAATGCCGGCATCCAATTCTTGATAATGAAGGGTTAAGATTTGGCTACATTAATCTGCTTTATTTACTACCCAAGTTTCGAAATAAAGGGTTAGGCAAGCATTTACAAGACTTCTTGCTAAAACGTTTTGCTGATGGTGGTTGTACGTACGCGAGATTACGCTACATACCCGGTAATGATGCAGGTGAACGTTTTTATTACAAAAATGGCTGGCATCCGGTGGGGGAACCAGGTGAACGTGGCCAATTAATGCAGATCGATTTATTGGAGGACGTATGATCATAATTCGTGACTTTCAAGAAGAAGATGCCCCGAAACTTTGGGCACTTTTCTTTAACACGGTCCGAAACGTCAATCGCAGAGATTATACCGAGCAACAAGTGAAGGCTTGGACGCAAGAGGGATTTGACTCCCAACTGTGGTTAAAGAAGATGATATCTATCCAGCCGTTTGTCGCTGTGCTAGATGGTGTCATCGTTGGTTATAGCGATGTGCAGCCTAGTGGATTAGTCGACCACTTTTTTTGCCATCATGAATATCAAGGGCAAGGCGTAGGGCGTGCATTGATGACCCATGTACTCGAGCAAGCAAAGGCAAAAGGGCTGACGCGAATCTACTCAGAAGTGAGTGTTACCGCTCGTCCTTTCTATGAGCACATGGGTTTTATTGTTGTAAACGAGCAGCAAGTCGAAGTCCGTGGTGCTACGTTAACCAACTATGTAATGGAAAGGCGGTTAGACAAAAAAGATGTGTGATCAATAAATAATCCTCGCTCAATTAGTGAGCTTGAACACAGATACCGCATGTTTTCTGCGGTGAATAAGAGTTCATTGATCTAACACCAGAATTCCTCCTCAAAAGCGCGCGCATAATTTCTCTTCGGAGTGGCGAAAGGAAGCCAGTTAAAACAGCTCCTTACGTCAGTTATCTCACGGCAAACCATCTCAGGAAGAGAAGTAGTACTATGCGCCCTTATCTCAAATACATCATCCCAACGGTGATCCCTTTGCTCATTTTGCTGATGCCACTGTCAGCGTTTCCATTCGAAGGTATGACCATAATTCAGCAGCGCGTTATCGCGATATTTTTGCTTGCTGCACTCTGTTGGGTATTTGAACCGATCCCAATTTACGCCACCTCTGTGGTGATCATCGTGCTTGAGTTGTTGCTCGTTTCCAACAAGGGTCTGATTTTCTTTCGGCTTGATGAAGGGGAGCCTTATTTTGGTGAGTTACTGCAATACAGTGACATCATGGCGACGTTTGCTAGCCCAATCATCATGCTGTTCTTGGGGGGATTCTTCCTCGCGATGGCGGCCACCAAGTATCGATTGGACGTCAACTTAGCGCGCGTGCTGCTTAAGCCGTTTGGACAAAACCCGAAATACGTCATGCTGGGTTTAATGCTGATTACTGCAATCTTCTCCATGTTCATGTCGAACACAGCAACGACGGCAATGATGTTGTCCATCTTGACGCCGGTTATCGCGGTGTTTGGCCCGAAAGATCCAGGGCGCATTGCGTTTGCGTTGTGTATCCCAGTCGCAGCAAACATCGGTGGTATTGGTACTCCAATTGGTACACCACCAAACGCGATTGCGCTTAAATACCTAGTGGGTGACAACCTCATTACCTTCGGTGAATGGATGGTGTTTGGCGTTCCGTTTGTCATTGTGATGATGGCGCTAGCGTGGTTCCTGATCGATTTTCTCTACAAAGCTGAGACGACCAAAATTGACCTCAACATCAAGAGTAAATTCTTGAAAACACCGAAAGCCATCATTGTGTACATCACGTTTGCGGGCACGATTCTGCTTTGGTTGATGGGCTCAGCGCACGGCATGAACTCATACACGGTAGCATTGATTCCGGTCGCGGTATTTTCACTGACGGGCATCATCAACAAAGAAGATCTTAAGAAGATTTCTTGGGATGTGCTTTGGTTGGTATCTGGCGGTATTGCGTTGGGTCTTGCACTAGACAAGACAGGTTTGGCAAGGCTGGTGGTTCACAGTATTCCATTTGATGAATTCTCGCCTTATGTGGTGCTGTTCGGTGCGGCGTTCTTATGTTTGCTGATGGCGAACTTTATGTCTCATACCGCGACAGCAAACTTGTTGATGCCAATTATGGCGGCGCTCGGCACCTCAATGGCATCGCTAACACCACTCGGTGGTGAAGTGACGTTGATTCTTGTGGTGACCTTTGCGGCATCGCTTGGTATGTCTCTGCCAATCAGTACACCACCAAATGCGTTGGCTCACGCTACAGGTCATGTGCAAAGCAATCAAATGGCGCGCGTTGGTGTCGTGTTAGGTGTGGTTGGTGTGTTGCTGAGTTTCTTGATGGTGTGGATCCTTCACACCGTAGGGCACATTGGTTAAGCCATGTACGAGAGCAAATTAGATACGCTGGTAGAGCGTTACTTCAATCATATCGAGCGTCGCATTACGGTGTCGGCAGGCTCGGTATTGATTGAACAAGACGGCTACAACGAGCGACTCTACTACGTGCTGTCTGGCGAGCTTGCCGGTTATTTCTCTGAGGATAGCAAAAAGCAGACTCAGGTGTTTGCGGCGTCTAAGGGCGCGTTTATTGGCGTACACAGTTTCTTCTCTGGAACGTGGACTGCCTCTTCGACTGTGATTGCACAAACGGACGTTGAGTTAGCGTGGATTGAGCGCAATACGCCAGCGGTCGAAGCAGGTAAGTATGGTCCTTTAACTGCACAGTTTATGCCGGTGATGGTCAACGAGCTTTCTCGCCGTCAACGCCGAGCGATGCAAGAAGCGCTGGGTAAAGAGAAGGCATTGCAAAAGCTGCATACCGCAGAGCAAATGACAACACTTGGCCAACTTGCAGCAGGCATCGCCCATGAGCTCAACAATGCCATTGGTGTGGTGAGCAGTAAATCAGAGCGTTTGGAGTCGGTGATCATGGGATTGCTCGAAGAGGTCCATCCTGAGGCAAGCCAGTTCTTCGATTTCGGTTTGATGCAAGGGCAGAAAATCTCATCGAGTGAAGCAAGAACGCGAGGGCGCCATTTTGAGAAGTTCTATGGTTTGCCAAAAGATCTGGCCCGAGAATTAGCTCGCGCTGTGCCAACCGATTATCTCAATGAGCATTGGTTAAAGCGCCCGGAAGAAGCGATTCGTTACTGGCAGATGGGACGTGATTTACACGATTTGCGTATTGCCTCAAAGCACACCGTTGGCATTGTGAAGTCAGTGAAACAATTAGGTCGTACCGACATAGACAAAGAAGAAGGGCTCAGAGTTAATGACTCGATAAACCAAGCACTTGCATTGCTACAAAGCGATTTAAGACGTGTAAGTGTGCGTTTTAGTCCGGCTGATTTACCTCTGTTCGTGGGCTCGCAAACCGAACTGGTGCAAATCTGGGTCAACATTTTGAAGAACGCTTGTGACGCGCTAAGAGAGACTGAGTCACCAGCGATTGAGATACAAACGCGTGTAAGCAAGAACAAGATTCTAGTGACTATCACCAACAATGGTCCTGAGATTGGCGAAGTTACACGTAGAAAGATTTTCCGACCAAACTTCACCACTAAGAAAGGTGGCCTGTCGTTTGGATTGGGGTTAGGGCTGTCGATAGTGAAGCGAATTGTAGCGGGCTATAACGGTTCGATTGCAGTGAAAAGCGACAGCGAAAAAACCATATTTAGAATTAAACTACCGGTAGAGGATGAACATGGACAAGCTTAATTTAATTTGCGTTGATGACCAGCGAGAGGTGTTAAGCGCGGTTCTGCAAGACTTACAGTCGTTAAGCCAGTGGCTCAACATTGAAGATTGCGAGTCTGCCGATGAAGTACTTGAATTAATGGATGAGTTGGACGCGGAAGGCGAGATGATTGCGCTTATTATTTCTGACCATGTGATGCCGGGTAAAACTGGTGTGGAATTGCTAACAGAAATTTCTAAAGACAGTCGTTTTCTACGTACTCGAAAAGTATTGCTAACCGGGCAAGCGACACATACAGATACTATTAATGCTATTAATTCTGCGGGCATTGATCGTTACTTTGAAAAACCTTGGCAGGCAGAGCAATTGGTGGAGTGTGTGAGAAACTTGGTGACAAAGTACATCTTCGATATGGGCTTAGACTACACCGAATACCACGAGCACTTAGATCAGAATGTCGTGTTTGACCGCTTGAGATAATCGAATGCTCCTGAGCTGAGTAGGATGTTTAGCTCAGGATGCATTCTCGCGATTTTTAACTGGAGTGATTATTGACTCAAGGTGTATCGACTCGCACTTGCGACAGATAAAGGTTTAGAAAACCAGAAGCCTTGCAGGTAATCGACACCCATCTCAGCAAAAAAATCGCGCATTTTAGCATCTTCAATTCCTTCGATGACCACCTCAATGTTCTGCTCAAAACACATGCTGATCAAGAATTTCAAGTACTCTCGAGACGAACGGTTTGTTAGAGTCTTCCATGCCATTAACTTATCTATCTTGATTTGCGTCATCGGTAAATCGAAGAAGCAATTCAAAGAACTGTAGCCTGCACCAAAATCATCGAGTGAGAGCGCAAATCCGAGTTCACTTAATGTGTTGAGGGGGGCGATAGCCGCTTGGTTATTATCCAGAATAAAGGTTTCTGTTAGTTCGAGAACGATCGCTTTGGGTTCGACGCCTGCCTTATCCGCCATTGCTTTTATCTTGCTCGGAAACTCACTATTGAGAAGCTGTAATACCGACACGTTCACGTTCACACGCACTTGGTTCTGATAACGTTCACGATAGCTTTTAATGAACTTGCAAGCTTTTTCAAAGACTTGGTACCCCAGCTCGACTATCAAGCCTTTATTTTCTGCGACAGGAATAAATTCATCAGGATAGATTTCACCAAACTCTTTACTGCGCCAACGTACCAGAGACTCGAAGCTGACCACTTGTAAATCGGATGCTCGGACAATCGGCTGAAATTTCACGCTCAGTGTTTTCTCTTCAAGTGCATTTTTCAAGCCTTGCTCAATAAAGAAGTAACGGTCCACCGCATGTTGCGTTTTTTGGCTGTATACCGCGATGCGATCTTTGTTCTTCTCGCTGGCATATTGACAGGTGCGTGCGGCCTTGCGGACAATTTCTTCAGCTGAGTGCTCAGGATCGATAGAAGGGTAGAGTCCGATACTGATATTACTGCCCAAATATTGGCCTTCTTCGACTACCGCATCATGATAATTCTGTTTGATGGTTTGTGCATAAGTGTGCAAATCTTCGAGTGGTATTTCATCGAGCACCAAAATAGCAAAATCATCATCATGAACACGGTAAACGGTGCAGTTGGGCGAAGGCAAATGGCTGAGTGTCTGCAATAGTTTCTCGACTAAGCCATCGACCAGCTCACTACCATACTGGTTGAGGTAAGATTTGATTTCTTCTATCTGGATATAAAAAATCGATGCTTGGCTACGGTTTGATTTCACGAGTTTATCGATATTGAGAAGCAGATGTGCACGGTTTGCCATGCCGGAAGCGTTGTCATGAAAGGCCACTTGATGAATGTAGCTTTCCATTAATTTTCGCTCAGAGATATCGCGATGGCTGCCGACCATATAGTGGCCGTGCTCGGTTTCTTTGGTCATCGCAACACCTTCAATCCATACGTATTGTCCGTTGGGTTTACGCAATCGATAGGTAGTGGTGACACGAGTGTTGTCGGTGTTGATATGGGCATCGACACGCTTAGACAGACGCTCTCTGTCTAAAGGGTGCACTAAGTCCAACCATCTATCTAGATTGATACGGCCCGCATTGATGCCAAATTGCTCATAGAATCGCTGGTTATAGAAAGCCATAGTGCCGAACTCATCCATGTAAAAGAGTCCTTCACTAAACACATCGAAGATGTGGATGAAGCGTTGCTCTACGATCTGAAGAAACTCACGATCGTGTTCGGAAATGGTTTGATCAACCTTGTTGGTGGTCAAGATGCTTCCTCCGCAATCCTAGCAGCGTTGAAGATAAATAGATAAGTCGAGCTACACGCTGATGACATTTTGGGCGGTTATCCTTTCACACTGCATACGAAACAAGTCGATTCAGGTTGGTTAGCTGTGATGTTAATGAGCTGACTTCGCTTATGTGGAATAGAAATTATATTAGAGTAATGCGACTAATAATCGGCATTTATAAAACTTAGTCAACAGTAAATACCATTTGTACGAAAGAGTTATTGATTCAACACCCAAATTATCAAAAATCAGACAAGAGATGATGATAAATTGGACTAAGTCCATAAATTAAAAGTGGTTTTTAGGGAGGCGAATGTCTCATATATTGACTTAATACTCATTAATTTTAATTGATAGTGAATTCTTATAACGATGAATGGTCAGATCCCTTATAATGCGTTTGCTAAATAATAGATGTTAACAAGTTTCGCGATATGCAGTACAAACCAGAAGACTCAATAAAAATTTCGATTGCAGATATCGGTATCGGTATGTTCGTTACTGCAATCGAACAAAATAAACGTGTGAACTTGGCCAATGCCGGACGCGTTTCTACTTCGCAAGGTATTAAAAAGCTGCAAGCCAGTGGGGTGAAGTTTGTGTGGGTTGATCAGAAACTTTCTGCTCAAGAGTGCGTGTTCAACCCTGTTGAAGAGGAACATGATGTCACGTTAGCGGCATCTGACGTTATTACAACACCGAAAATTCAGCGCGCATTTCGTTCCCGAGAAGCCCAGCACAAGCGAGCCAAAAAACTGATTGCAGAAGCGAAAGGTTTAGCTCAAAAACTGCTGAACCAAACCTTTGAAGGCAAGATCATTGAAGTCGACGAAATTGAATCGTGGGCGGATGACATGATCGAAAGCGTATTTATTGATTCTGATGCGCTTCAATGTGTGTCTGCACTGCGCCAAAAAGATTCATATTTGCTTGAGCATTCCGTTAACGTCGCATGTTTGTTGGTATCTTTTGGTAAGCATTTAGGTTTGGATAAAGAAACGCTCAAACAGCTTGCTATCGGCGGGATTATTCATGATGTGGGTAAAATCAAAGTTGATGATGAGGTTTTACATAAGCCAGCACGACTCACACCTGAAGAATTCGAGCATATGAAGTTGCATCAGGTGTTTGCGGGTGAAATTATCGTGGGTGTGAAAGGGCTTGCCGATGTGAGCCGCGATGTATGCTTAATGCATCATGAAAAACTTGATGGTACCGGTTATCCACTAGGTTTATCTGGTGAACAGATCCCAATGCATGGCCGCATGAGCTGTATCGTCGATATTTATGATGCATTGACCGCAGACCGTGTTTACAAAAAGGGCATGAGTTCGGCAGAGGCGTTCAAAATCCTATTGAGTTTGACGCCATTCCATCTTGATCCTGAACTGGTGTACAAATTTATTAACTGCATCGGCGTTTACCCAGTCGGTTCTATTGTTCAGTTAAGTGATGGGCGTGTCGGTATTGTCTGGACATCGAATGAATCTCAAGCTCTGAAACCGATAGTGAAGTGTTTCTACTCTCGCAAATACAAACGCTATATTGATGTGGCAATGGTCGATTTGAAAAACAGCGCCCACACTATCGAAAAAGCAGTGGCGCCTTCGACGTTAGAAGTCGATCCGAAGCCATTCTACGATTAATGTGCAGTCAGTTTGCTTGTTTGTGATGCTTGTCCAATAAGTAATCACTTTACACGATTGCATATTATCAGTATGTTGATTGCATAACTAAACGACTCAACGTGAACGAGAAGATAGATAAATGGAGGCATGTTTGTTGCTCTGGCTTCTCGCTCTGGTTCCTTACTCTGAACGCTTATTGAGGAGTACGATTGGTTTTGAGTTAGTTCAGTTATGAGCAGAATGATGTGGAGCCCTCTACGTGATGTTTCATGGATAGAAACGTTGAGTAAGGCTGTTATCCCACGTGATTCACTCATTTATCCGTACATTGGAAAGGAGCGCCAATGCAACTCGATACTTGGATTTATTACACCCTCGCAATACTTGTCCTGACTGCCTCTCCTGGGCCTAGTTCGCTACTTTGTTTAAGCAAAGGTGTTAGCAGCGGATTTCGCCACGCCTTTATGACGGCACTTGGTAGCTTAGCCGCGATCACCATCATTCTTACTTTGTCTTTTACCGGTCTTGGTGTTGTGATTGCTTCTTCGGAGCTGGTCTTTAACATCATCAAGTGGTGTGGCGCAGCGTATCTTATTTGGCTTGGTATCCAAGCTCTACGATCCAAACAGACGGATTTTTCTCAAGCAAAGTTAGAACAGTCTTCTTCTAGTTATCTCAGCGCGTTTGTAAGTGGCTTTATCGTTGGTGCAAGCAACCCGAAAGCCATTGTATTCTTTACCGCGCTATTTCCTCAATTCATTGACCCTTCTGCATCGCTATTCACTCAATACATGATCTTTGCTAGTACGTTTGTGGTGTTCGAGCTGAGTTGGTTAACCTTCTATGGATTACTCGGTGTGAGGACATCAAACTGGTTATTTGCAAAGGGAAGAGCTAAATTGTTCAACCGTCTTACAGGTGGTGTCTTCATCAGCGCTGGTGTGGCTTTGTCGACCGCGCATCGAAGCTAAATAACCGCGGATTAATCTAAGCTATTAAATCCTAGACTAAATTAGAAAAACCTTATTTCCAAAATGGAAATCGGCGTTTTGGTTTTTTTCATTAGTGGCAAAGACTCTTGGAGCGTAAAATTCAACGCGTCCCCTCAAACGATGATTTGAAATCAACAAATGATTCGAAAGGGCGTATTCGTTGTATTTTCTCCAGGAACATCTTAGATGACTCAAAGCCTTTCTGATCTTCAGCAGCGTTTCCTTGCTATCGCGACCGATAGCAACTTGTCTCCAAAACAGAAATCAAACTTTCTTGCTTTGGAAGCCGAAGCCACAATTCCATATATGACCGTCTCTGACGAGGTAAGCCAAGCGATGCAGCAAGGCGTCATATGTGACATGTTTGAAGGTCACGCGCCGTTTAAGCCGCGTTATGTTTTGCCAGACTACGCAAAATTTCTTTCTCAAGGTTCTGAATACTTGGAGTTAGCTCCAGCAGAAGATTTTGATGATGCGATCAACATGTTGACCATCCTTTACCATCACGTGCCTTCGGTAACCAGCATTCCGGTTTACCTAGGTCAACTTGATGATGTGTTGATGCCTTACGTCGGTGATCTTACTGACGCGCAAATTTACAAAAAACTGAAACACTTCTGGATTATGCTGGATCGCACATTGCCAGATGCGTTTATGCACGTGAACATTGGTCCGACGGACAACATCATTTGCCGCACGATTTTGAAAGTTGACGCCGAGCTAAAACAGATCGCGCCAAACCTAACGTTCATGTACGACGAAGCAGTCACACCAGACGCTTTGTTAAAACAAGCAACACAAAACATTTGTGAGTGCAGCAAGCCACACATCGCGAATTACCCAATGCACGCGAATGCCTACGAAGGTGCTCGCTTTGGTATTGTGAGCTGCTACAACTCTTTGCCATTGGCTGGCGGTTCAAACACGTTAGTGCGTATGAACCTAAAAGAAGCGGCGAATCGTGCAGACAACCGTGAAGATTTCTTTAATAACGTGCTGCCAGAATATCACAGCTTGATGGTTGAGCTGATGGACGCACGCGCTTCACATTTGCATGAAAAATCTGAGTTCTTCAAAGGCTTTCTAACGCAAGAAGGCTTGATCGAAGAATCTCGCTTTGCGCCAATGTATGGCATCTACGGTATGGCAGAAGCAGTGAATGTGTTACTAGAAAAAGAGGGCAGTGCAAGCCGTTACGGCCAAGATGCAACGGCAAACGAGCTCGGTCACGCGATCTCGGCAAAATTGTCTGAATTGGTCGAAAGCACACCAGTGAAGTTTGGTCTAGAGGGCAAAGCACTGCTGCATGCACAAGGCGGTATCAGCCTAGATTTGGATGTAACACCGGGCGTTCGTATTCCTTACGGAAACGAACCAGATCCAGTGTCTTACGTGCAAGCAACGGCAGGTCATCACCAATACTACCGTTCTGGCATCAGTGACATTCTGACTATCGACGAAACAGTGAAATCAAACCCAGAAGCGATGTTCAACCTGTGCAAAGGCGCATTGAATGCTGGATACCGTGAGTTCACGGCAAACGTTGCGTCAAACGACTTGGTTCGCGTAACGGGTTACATGGTCAAACTGTCAGATATCGCAAAGTTCGATGCAGAAGGATCACGTACTAATACGACGTTCCTAGGCGCAGAAGCGGCGAAGAACACCGGTATTTTAGAGCGTTCACCACGTGTGGTGAGCCACGAAATGTCACCGACTTACGCTAAGTAATGGGTGACGGATAAGAATAAGATGACTAGACGTTCGGAAAACCTCTTGGCTAAGGTAACTCGTATCCTTCCGTTCTCTTGTGTTGATGGACCGGGAAACCGTCTAGTCATCTTTCTACAGGGTTGTAACTATCAGTGCATCAATTGCCACAATCCACACACCATCAATCACTGCAATCATTGTGGTGATTGTGTGAGTGAGTGTCCCGCTGGCGCACTGAAGTTCGACGAAAGCAACAACGTTGTTTGGCTTAAAGAGGAGTGCACCCACTGCGACCGTTGTATAGAGATATGTCAGCACCAATCTAATCCTAAAATTTCTGACTACTCTGTGGAGGCAATGCTCGATTTGATACGCAAACAGCGCTTTTTCATTAGCGGTGTTACTGTATCCGGTGGGGAATCTACCTTACAACTCACTTTCATTATGGCGCTGTTTAAAGGGATCAAACACGATCCTGAATTGCAGCATCTCACTTGTTTCATTGATAGCAATGGTTCTTTATCCACCGTAGGTTGGGAAAGAGTCTTGCCGTACATGGATGGTGCGATGATTGACCTTAAATCGTGGCAAAGTGAAACGCACCACTGGTTAGTCGGGCGAGATAACCACCGAGTATTCCAAACCATTCAGTATTTAGCGCAAGTAGGCAAGTTGTACGAAGTGCGTTTGCTTCATATTCCGGGTAAAAGCGATTTAGATACGGAAGTTGCAACGGTGGGGCATTATCTGCAATCGTTGCCAGAATCGGTCAACATTCGTTTGAATGCCTTTCAGCATCATGGCGTCACGGGTGAAGCTCTGGAATGGGAAAAATGTTCCCAAGATGAAATGCTACGCTTCCACGCTCAATTAAGTCAATTTGTCAGCAGACCAATGACCATGCCATCGGTCTACGTGTAGCGCAGTAAAGGTGAACCTGTTTAGAGTTTATTCACTCTCGGCTTTCGGCATCCACCAAGGGTCTCACAAGCCTTAAGCACTTGTTGTTGTAGCCATCTTAAAGCGGGATCGTTTAGGCTCGCTTTATTCCATACCAAACTATACGCCACTTGTCCGTACTCAAACGGCAAAGGTCTCTCTACCAACCCCTTGGCTTGCAGTGCCATTCGCGCCCAAAGTTTTGAGCAAGTGAACAGATAATCAGAGTGGTGGCACATTACCGCTGCCGATCCAAAATCGGCCACGTGCATCGCGACGCTGCGTTTAGCGTAACGCTGAGTTAAGTTCTGCTCAAAGTAAGGCTGGGATAGGTCTTTATCGTGAATACCAATGTGTCTCGCACACAAGTAGTTCTCTACTGAAAGTTCTTCTTTCACTAACGGGTTATTGCTGCCCATCAAACAGATCATTTCGTCTTCTAGGATCGTCTGCCAAACCAAATCTTTGTTGTGCGTCGGTGGTTGGCTGATGTCGTGCGGCAGAATCATAAAGTCGACTTGCCCACGGATCAGAGAATCAAAACTCATTTGTTCTTTTGCATACACATTGAGTTGTGCGCGACTTCCCATCTGTTGTGACAAGTTTTGCAGCATAGGTGCGAAGATCTCGAAGGTACTTTCACGCATTGCCAAAGAAAAGCGACCTTCGTAATACGCGGGATTAAACGAGCCTTGGTAAAGCAAACCGTTCATGCTGGAAAGAATGCCATGAACAGAAGGGCCGATGTTCAAAGCAAAGGGCGTCGGGACTAAACGAGTGCCATCGCGGTAGAAAAGGTCGTCTTTAAGAATGTCGCGCAATTGGCTGAGCGTTTTACTCACGCTGGAAGGGGTCACGCAGAGCTGTTCCGCCGCTTGAGTCACGCTATGCGTCGTGAGCAGCATGTGCAATACAGTAAGGTGTTTAAGGCTAATGCGTGAGAGTGTTATGTAATCCATTCGCAAGGCTAGGGTCTGTTTATCTTTCGTGGTTAAATTTTGTTCGAGATAAAAGCGTTTTAATCGCGGCGAGTCGATTGAAGCCTAGTGGCTCTAAGTAAAATTGACTCAACAAAGAATAAAACGCTTTTAGCCGAACCCTTTGGGCAGCGTTTGTAGGTGCTTTCTACTGCGCTATCGGCTTATCAGGTAGAATAGCTACATATCAAAGCCTCTGCCTTGTATAAAACACCTACAAACTGCTGCAAAAATCATCACGAAAGGTCAACAGACCCTAACTCGTGTGATTTTTCTCAGTATATCAAAATATTATTATGAAACATTTTTTTACGATTGTTGAAGCACGCAAAAAGAGGCGTTTCTTTTCGTGTTCGATGTAATAGTTTGGCTCAACTCGGCACTTGATGGGGTGAGTATGGCTTATATCCCTTAGAGGACGAAAGATGCTTTACACAAGCCTGACAAAATAAGGGATTGCGTACAAAGGGAGGAGGTGATTTACTCGCGTTTCCTAAGTAACAGAGGTTTTAAAAACTTAATGGACGACCCCTTTAGTCGACTGAACAATTCACTGTATGGCTTCCAATCACCGGAGGCGTACTCATGTTAGAACTTTTCATGCAACCAGAAGCGTGGGCTATCTTCGCTACTTTGTTTGCTCTTGAAGTAGTCTTAGGCGTTGATAACGTCGTATTCATCTCCGTTCTGTGTGAACGATTACCACAACACCAGCGTAAACTTGCCCGAAATCTAGGTATTGGCCTAGCGGTGATGGCGCGTATTGTTTTGGTGTTCTCGATCTCTTGGATCATGCAGCTTACTCAGCCGTTAATCAGCTTCAGTGACTACGCGTTTACTGGTCGTGATTTGATTATGATTGCGGGTGGTGCATTCCTACTGGCGAAAAGCTTGAAAGAGTTGTGGAGTTGGTTAACCCACACTGAACACGGTCACTCGACTCATGTTCGTACTGGTTTGGCTGTGGTTCTGCTTCAGATTGTCGCGGTTGATGCTGTGTTCTCGATGGACTCGGTGATTACTGCGGTTGGTCTAACGAGCGAAGTACCAATCATGGTGGCGGCGATCATTTCGTCAGCGATTGTGATGGTGTTAACGGCGGAGAAAATCAACAACCTAGTGACGCGTTACCCCGGCTTTAAGACCCTTGCTCTACTGTTCCTAGTTTTGCTAGGTGGTCTGTTGATGGCAGAAGGTTTTGCTATTCACATCAACAAAGGTTACGTGTATTTCGCGATGGCGTTTGGTTTAGTGTTGGAAATGTGTCATATCCAACTTAAGAAAAAACAACGCCCAGTGATTCAACGAATTCGTCCAATTCGACCTCGTTCAATTGCATTGCAAGTGCGATAATCGAACCCAAAACTGGCCGCTCTCCTGAGCGGCTTTTTTACGTCTGGACATAAGGAAAAGCAAGGGTTTGTCGTGTCGATTAAAAATGGAATTTGTTGTTGTAGCACGAATTTCTTATATAGACCGCCCTAACTCTTACAAGTGAACGAAATAGAATGAACAAACTGATCGATGCGTTATCGACGGACGGATACTACATCTGGGATGATTTCCTTTCTCAAGAAGAAGTGGCTGAGCTGCGTGACTGTATTCCAGACAATTGGAAGAAAGCACGTATTGGTCGTAACGACGATGTGACACGTGTTGAATCGATTCGTAGTGATAAGATTCAATGGTTGAAGCGTGACATGGGCTCGGCAGTAACCTCATTTTTAGACAAGATGGAAGCGATTCGTTTAGAAGCAAACCGTTACTTCTATCTCGGTTTGTTTGAGTACGAAGCGCATTTTGCGAAATATGAGAAAGGTGATTTCTACCAAAAACACCTCGACTGCTTTAAAGGCAATGAAAATCGCCGTCTAACCACCGTGTTCTACATGAATGAATCGTGGAGCGAAGAAGATGCTGGCGAGTTGGTGGTTTATGATTTGAATGACAACGTGATTGCGACGATCCCACCACGTTCTGGTCGCTTGTTTGTATTCTTATCAGAGCAATTTCCTCACGAAGTGTTACCGACAAATGCAGAGCGTTTTAGCATTGCAGGTTGGTTCCGCATTAATGGTGTGAAAGACAACCAGCTTGATATCGCTCACTAAGCGGTTTCATTGATTTCAAGAAGACAAAGGGACACCCACTTGGTGTCCCTTTGTTGTTTGGTTTGTCTAGAACGCTCGGCGTTACATACCTACTGAGAGCTCATAACACGCTTGCCTGTTTGACCATAACACCTGATAAACGTCGGCACAGAGTTTTCCCGAATCTACTTGTTCACCCATGATGATTGCGATTTCTTGTAATGTCATACGGCCTCGATATGGGCGGTCTTGAGAAAGCGCTTGAAAGACATCGACAACGGCAATGATACGAGAAGGCACATCCAAAGCTTCCGCCGTTTTATGATAAGGGTAACCAGAACCATCTAACCGCTCATGATGGTTGGAAGCCCACTCGGCAATCTTGGCATTCGGAAATACTTTGTGCAGGGCAAGTTCAGTATCAATCGTATGGCGCTTGATGCGTGTGTATTCTTGCTTGTCTAGTGGGCCTTCTTTGTGAAGGATCTCATCAGGGGTTTTGAGCTTGCCAATATCATGAACCAATCCCGCAATAAAAATCATCTCTTGCTCGTGTTCATCCAATCCCATTTTCTTCGCTAAGTAACGAGACAGTTCCGCCACTTTTTGTGAATGTTGATAGGTGAAAGAACTTTTTGCGTCGACAATTCTTGCAAGGAAAAGTCCTAAACTGGTGAGATCTTCGATACTTAATTGCTTTTGCAGCCAATCGATATTTTCGAACTGCATACCAATAGTTTCGATGTGTTCTGATTCCATGGCGAACCAAAACGCGTCTGTCATGATAAGTTTGACCATGGCACGGCACATTTCGGGATGAAACAAGGTACCTGCATTAACCAAGACACATTCAGCGATCAGTTCTTCATGTAAAGTGACAAGATCACTATGGCAGTTAGTGACGTAGTGGGCGCGCATAAAATCTAAACGGTCCGCGAGATAGAGTAATGCGGCGACGTTTTTTTCGAAAGAGAGAATATCAATCTGTTCCAACTCATCCCAATGCGTGTGATGGTAAAGAATCGGAGTAGCGAATTGTGCCAGCAAGCGACATTGCTTAAGTGTGTGGTAACCACGAATGCAGTGGGCTTTGGCGTCTTGAGGGACGAGCTGTTCGAGCAACATCATGTGCTCGCGTGTTTCTGAGACGCCACAGTCGTGAACCATTCCTGCGAAGTAACAGAACTCGGCTTGGTGATTATCCCAACCTAAAGCGAGAGCGCATTGGTATGCGATGTAAGCCACCCGATGGCTGTGGTGAGAATCGTCGACGCCTACGTAATCTAACGCACGCGCCACCCAGATAAGGGCTTGTTTTAGATCGACTTCAAATTCGTGATTACTCGACGAATCATAAGCCTGATTCTTTGTTAAAACCGACATGGTAAATACCGACGTTTTTGTTTTCCCTATGCTCATTTTTCTAGTTTTAAGGGAATGCAGCAGCGAACTGATAGCAAATATGACGAGCATAGGATGTGTTTATAGTTATGGCGGGAATAATACTGGTTGTCGCACGTAAATTTCATCACTAGGGGAAAAGTATCGTTCAGTTCTTTGAACTACGTATTGATTTAGAAAGAATTTTAGGTGTTCGATTGACTTCCTTTGAAAAGCCACCAATTAGTGATGTAAAGTATTCTCATTATCATTGTTGTGTGGAAGGTAAGTTATGAAAAGAGTGGTGGTTTGGGGTGCAAGTAGTGGTCTTGGTTTGGCAATTGCACAGTATTTTGCAGAGAAAGGTGCTGAAGTTGTCGGTGTGGCGAGAAATCCAGACAAAAGCCCAGAATTAAAGGCGATTTGTCAGTCAACGTTTGCATGTGATGCCACTGTTGCGGAAGAGGTTAACGCGGTGGTTGCACAGCTCAATCAAGATGACATTATCATCAGCACCATGGGTAGCTTCCGTGCTGATATCCCAGTGGACTATCTTGGGCATCGACATCTGGTTGACGCTGCGTGTCAGGCTTCTCTAAAGCGTTTTGTTCTAGTGACGTCACTTGGTTGTGGTGATAGCTGGAAATACCTTTCTGACCGTTCTAAAGCGGGTTTTGGCGGTGTTGTGCGTGAGAAGTCATTAGCGGAAGCATGGCTACAAACCAGCGACTTAGATTACACCATCATTCGTCCAGGTGGCTTGAAAGATGGTGAAGTGACGGGCAATGGTGTGTTGGTTGAACCTAAAGAAGTGCATGGTTTGGTATACCGCCAAGAAGTGGCTCGTTTACTTTTTGAGATGCTGGAAAAAGGTCAGGGCAGTGGTGAGATCTTCCACTGTGTCGATCCAGAGCTGACTTACTAGGTTGGCCTTTTAAGCGAATGATTTTGAGGGGCTGGGTTTAGGCGCTGTCCCTGCTTTCGTTTGAATAGAGCACGACTTGGTCGCGGCCTAGATCTTTTGCGGCATACAAGGCTTCGTCTGATTCATCTAACAGGCGATTTGGGTCTATGATGTCGGCTTGCGTGCGCTCTGAAAGGCTAATACCAATGGAGATGGTTAGATACTTGATGATCGGCTCATCATGATGAATGATTTCCAGTTGTTTAACCCGTCCGCGCAGTTGGTTGCCTCGCGCTAACGCCTCTCTAGTATCGTGAACAGGGGCAAGCACAACAAATTCTTCGCCTCCTAGGCGCAAAGCATAGCCGTGGGTTTGCACGGCGAAAGATTCCAAGGTCTTCGCAACTTTTTGCAAGGCCTTATCACCCTGCAAGTGACCCCTATGATCATTAAACTCCTTAAAGTGATCGATATCGATAAAGAAACACGCGATGAACATTTTGTTCGATTGATAACACAATGAGCGAAATGATGCTTCAAGAGAACGGCGATTATACAGACCGGTTAAGGGGTCGTGCTTCACCATGTCATCGAGTTCTCTGTTTTTGCAGACAACTTTGTCGACAAGATGGCTAAAGGCGCGCGCTAAATCTCCGATTTCATCTTTCCTTTTGGTATTAGGGACTTGAAACAAACTGATGGTTTCAAAATTTTGACGCATAAAAGTAGATAAGTTGTTGATTGGCGAAGAGATGTGATAAGAAAGCAGCAACAAAAGAGGATAAGAAATCGCCATTCCTAACACGATTTCGCGGATAGAATCGACAACAAATTCCTCTCGAATATCCCTTACGAGCTGTATGTCGTAGAGCAATTCAATGTTGCCTTGAATGTCCCCGTTTAACGGTAATGTGATATAGAGGATGTCTTTCTCAAAGCTTATGTGGCTTTTTCCGATTACCCGACAAGGGTAGAGATCCAACGTGTGGTCTTCTTCCAACTCTTTACTTAAATAGTACTGCTCACGGGCGTCGTTGAGTCGGGCAAGCAGGTATTGCACTTTTACACTCGATTGTGAGCCTGTTTTTTTCACGGATGTCAGTCTGGCAATGCGTTGATCTAAGTCCTGCTCAAAAGTTGGGGGATAATCGGATCGCCAAATCTCTTGGGCATTTCGATTGTAAGTGACGGACACTGGGGTTTTCGACACTGAGGAATAGCCGTTGACGTAGAGGTAACGCAAATCCGTATGCATTTCCAATTCATTTTTAAAGCTTGGCAACATTAAGTTTGCATAGTTGCCGCCATGAACCGCATCGCTGATGTGATGAATTAGCGCGCTCGCACTCTGCTCACGAGAGACGATCGTCGTTTTAATGATGGTGTCCATTGAGTTATGAAAGTTGTAGTAACCCAAAGCACCAATCATGAGAATGACGAGAACAAAATGCGAGAGGAAGATCTTTATTCTTATTGATGTTCCCACAATATGAATTACTCATTAAACACATCAATGATGGGCACCGCACAAGTACCATTGACGCAGATGTCTTTGTATCCGTTATGACAGCGATAGCAAGCTTCAATTCTCAGAGAGGGGTGACTATCGGATATGTCGTTTCCCTGCCGATCATAACTCCCGTAAAGCGCTTCACCAGCAAGATGCTCGGTGACAAAAATAATGTTTTCTTCTTCGTATATCGCAACTGCCGTTAAGCCATCGGTATATGGGCCGTGCTTTTTATAAGCTTCTACTTTGTGTTTTGGGACATATATGCTCAGGTTTGTGCCTCTTCCTTGATTCGTCCAGTTGTACATCTTCACTGTTTCTTGCACAAAAGTGGGTGTGTTTGGTGGCAACACTACATCTCTGGCCGGAATAACGCTTTGTTTTACAAGCACAAGTCTGTCGAGGTTTTCTGGAAAGCTCGCTAATGAACTCGCGAAAACTGAGCCAGAAAAGGCCATCAGAGCAAACAGCTTGTATCCCATGGCATGTCCTCAAGCGTTGGTACATAAGTAATAGAATAGTCGATAATCATTGGTTTGGTCGGGTTGGGCTGTGAGAGAAACAAATACAAGATTCTGTGAGCTCTCGATCTCGAAGTGATTGAAAAAACATCTAGAATGACTAAGTCATACGCTCAGCCAAAACACAAAAGGAATTTGTATGCTGAAACACTTTCTCTATCGCGGTTATACCAATGGACTCAAAGTGGCCGCTCACGTTCTTCCTTTGCCAAAACCAACGCTATTTTCGGGTTCTGGCTCCGTTAATGAACTGTGTGAGGCGGTCAGCGATCTGGGCTTTCAGCGATTGTTGTTGGTGACAGATGAGGGGCTTGTCCAGATCGGAATGGCAGAGCAAGTTGCAGAGCGCGCAAGCTCTAAAGGATTAGAGGTTGTTGTATTCTCAGAGGTGAAGCCTGACCCAACTTATGACCATGTTGAACGTGGCTTAGATGTTTATCTGGAATCCGGATGCGATGCGATTTTAGCGCTGGGTGGTGGCTCGGCAATGGATTGTGCTAAGGTGATTGCCGCTAAAGTGACGAATAAGCGTCCCATCAAAAAACTCGCGGGGTTGTTTCGTGTCTGGAGAACACCAGCGCCTTTATTTGTTATCCCAACCACATCGGGTACAGGATCTGAGGTGACCATTGCCGCTGTCGTTTCCGACCCTGTTACCCACCTTAAAACGCCGTTAATGGACCCTAAACTCGTGCCATTGATGGCGGCATTGGATGCAGATCTGTTGTTGGGCTTACCAGCAAAGATTACGGCGGATACGGGGATTGATGCATTGACGCACGCTGTTGAAGCGTATGTATCCCGCAATGCATCACAAGAAACAAAAGCCTACTCCGTTGCAGCCATTAAACTCATCTTTAAGTATTTGCCTAAAGTGGTAGAACAGGGGGAAGACGTAGAAGCAAGGCATAAAATGGCGATGGCATCTTATTATGCTGGGTTAGCGTTCACCAAAGCGAGCTTAGGTTACGTTCATGCCTTTGCCCATAACTTAGGAGCAAAATATGGATTGCCTCATGGAATGGCGAATGGTCTTGCTTTGTTACCGGTTCTTAAGTTTTCGCTGCCAGAGATAGAGCCACAACTGATTGCTTTGAGTGACGCCTTGTTAGGAAGTAGCGCCGATTCTGCCAGTGCCCAAAACTTTCTCGATCGTATCGAAGAGTTGTATGAAGTGATTGGCATAGAAAAACACACACCAGTGCTTAACAGTTCGGACACAGAAGAGTTAGTGGCGTTGATCTTGAAAGAAGCGCATTGGAACTACCCAGTACCCAAATTCATGAATGAGCAAGAATGTGCTCAGTTACTTTCTGAAATTCGCACTTAAGATATGAGTGTAAATCAAAATGTACAGTAGTGGTTTTTTATCCTTACACTTTGCTTGATATTATTCTAAAGATCCTACAGAATCAGCTTCATTACGAACATGGTGTTAGGTTTATGGTGCCGTTGCCTGATCTGATGCTAATAAATCTTATTAAGCTGTAAAGATAAATATACAATGAGTCGATCTAAAGTGTTTGGTAGTACCCTGATTATTGCAGGGACTACAATTGGTGCCGGTATGCTGGCACTTCCTCTTGCCTCTGCGGGTATTGGTTTCACGACTTCCTTGCTGATCATGCTAGGTCTGTGGGCATTAATGGCGTTTACCGCGCTATTGATGTTGGAGCTTCATCAGTATGCCGATAGCAGTGCAACTCTTCATACTCTAGCGAAACAAATTCTTGGTCAGAAGGGCAAGTGGGTTGCAAGCTTTGCCATGCTTTTCTTGTTTTACTCATTGTGTGCTGCTTATATCGCTGGTGGTGGTGCTCAGTTTGGTGACAGACTCACCGAATGGTTTGGTCTAGATATTTCAGGTTCGACTTCAACCATCATTTTTACTCTTATTGTGACCATGGTTGTGACAGTGGGTACTGGCACTGTAGACAAAGTAAACCGCGTGCTGTTTGGTC
The DNA here is from genome assembly GCF_021654215.1 of Vibrio sp. MMG023. Lineage (NCBI taxonomy): Bacteria > Pseudomonadati > Pseudomonadota > Gammaproteobacteria > Vibrionales > Vibrionaceae > Vibrio > Vibrio sp. MMG023. Next base: position 29,394 of record NZ_JAKFZP010000005.1, read on the forward strand.
TTAAAATGGTGACCATGATTGCAGTCTTGTCATTTCTTGCGCCAAATGTGACCGAATCTTACCTATTAAGCATGCCTGTAGAGCAAGGACTGATTGTTGCCGCCATCCCAGTTATTTTTACTTCGTTTGGCTTCCACGGCAGTATTCCGGCGATTGTGAACTACTTAGACGGCGACACATCATCGCTACGTAAAGCGATCATTGTGGGTTCGACCATTCCATTAGTGATTTACATTTTCTGGCAGATCGTCACTTTAGGCGTCGTAAGCCAAGAAACACTGGTTGAAAATGGTGGTTTGAGTGCACTGATTGGACAGCTTTCTCAAACGGTTCATCAGTCCAATCTTGGCAGTGTTGTTGGTGTATTTGCCGACTTAGCTCTTCTGACCTCTTTCTTGGGAGTGAGTTTAGGCCTGTTTGAATTCTTGGGTGACACCATCAAAGGCGATAGTGAAAAACCAAACCGTTTGGTGGCGGCTGTCATAACTTTTACGCCACCGCTTGGCTTTGCACTGTTTTACCCACAAGGCTTTATTATGGCATTAGGTTACGCTGCAATTGCGTTGGCAATCCTTGCGATTTTCTTACCTCTGGTGATGGTGGTGAAAGTACGTCGCTCTGAAGAGTTTACTGGTGAATACCGCGTTGCAGGAGGCCAAGGTGCGTTGGCGGTAACGGGGATTGTAGGAACAGGCATTGTTTTGGCACAAGTATTGATTACTCTGGGAGTGCTACCTGCGCTTGGTTAATAGAAACAGTTAATAAAACGAAAGCCAGTGTGTTACAGCGCACTGGTTTTTTTGATCTGGATTAAATTACCGTAGAATATTCGGTGAAAATATTGGCGGAAAACTGTTTTTATTTCGTACACTTAGACTGTGGTATGTCGATAATTTAGGTGGAGAAAAGCCGCTCTAATCACATCAAATACGCTGACTTTAATGAGCCTTTTCTTCGGTATTTCTCTACTTGGGTGTGGAGGTGAAGTATGGCGCACCGGAGTTTTTACCCGTTTGCAAAGCCGCTTAATGAGCAAATGCAAACATTGAAAAATAGGATGCAGGTCCATTTGCCATGCATTGATAGGGTGTCGTTTGCCAAATATCACCCCAAGCAAGGTGTGCTAAAATCTTTTGCTGAAAGTGAGTTTGATACTTGGTGTCTAGCGCATCATGAAGCGCCTTTGCGCAAGCTTCACAATCTTAGTCTCGCGGCTGATAACGCCGTCCCTCGTGTGGTTAACGATCTCTACGACATCAACCATTGCTCACGTGTTCAGACATTACTTAAACACGGTTATCACTCCTCTGTTGCTGTCCCTTGCTATGATCAGCAAACCTTTACTGGTTTTGTGTTCCTCAACTCCATCCAACCAAATGCCTTTAGTTTAGAAGCGCTGAATGGCCTCAAACCGTATTTCGAAATGGTACAGTTTGCTGTGGAATCGGAGGACCATGTGGTTAATGCAATCGAAATACTTGCAGAACGGATGCACTGCTTGATGCCAGGCTATTCGCCCGAAGTGTTTTCTCATAGCAAGAGGATGGGACTTTACAGTCAAGTGATCGCCACTCACATTGCCGACCGTTACCAACTCTGTGATGAAGTGGTGGAGCAGATTGGGATGTTTGCGAGATACCACTCTTTGAGTGAGACCGCTTTACCAGCCGACATTGTTTGCCGTCGCCATCATTTATCTCGCGAGCAAGAATCGCGACTACAAGAGCACATCGAACAATGCATAGAAGCCGCAGATAACATTGTTGCGAGAATTGGTAACCCTGTGCATCCAAGCATTACCTTGTTCCACCAAATCATGACATATCAACACGAGAACTTAAATGGGTCGGGTTATCCGTATGGATTGGAGGACATCGATATTCCTATTGCGGCCAAAATTGTCGCTGTCGCTAATGTGTTCGATGTGATGACTACCCACCATCCATATCGTCAGGCGTGGTCGATCCCATATGCGTTATTAGAGTTAGAAAAGCTTGTGTATCAGGGATTGTTATCAAGAGAGTGCGTCAACGCTTTACGTGATCATCAAGATTACTTAAAGCAAATCATCCATAAATACCCAGAGCATTATGCAGGCATGGGATTAATGTGAAAGTAGAGGAGTAAACCGTGAAGGGAATCAAATGTTGACTAGGAGGTCATTATAAATAATACTGTATATGTATACAGTAACTCGTTTGGAGGTGAAGTATGTTGTGGGAAACCCTTGAAAGAGTAAACCGCTTACGCCAACAAGCACTTGCGAATGATGAATTCGTAGAGTCTGCAAAAGAACACGAAGAAGCTTTGCATGACCAAGAGCATTATTACCAACCTAAGAAGCGTTCAGCCAAAGACAGACAAGGTAAGAAGTCGCTGGCCGATATCTATAAAGAAGTAGAATTTGGCGCTGACGCTCGTCACTAATGTCATCAAACGGCTGCGGACCTCATCCACTTTTTCTCACCGCCGCAGCGTAATTCATCTTATGGGCAAGTGCCTATCACTTAGCCGCTTGCCCAATCGTCTCGAAACGTAAATTCCCCCTTCGTTTTGAATCCTGCTTCTTGAAGTCACTTGGTTATCTTCCTTATCGATAAGCAACGAGCGCACTCGATCTGAATCACCGATCCTTACCATCTTTTAAATTTATAAAATAATCAACTAATGATAATAATAATGGTTTGCATTTGTATCTACCCTGTTATATAAAGCCAAGCTTATTAATCGTTTTGTTGAATAAAATAATGAAACGTAACGGATAGGTGAATGGGTTAATCACGTATTACCGATGCCGATAGTTAAATGGATTAGGTGAAGTAGGGATGTTAGAAGCCAAAGCTCTTCAGTTCAATATTAACGGAAAGTCTCTGTTGAAAGCATTTGATTTGACGTTTGAAACTGGAAAAACGTACGCGCTCGTTGGCCACAATGGTTCAGGAAAATCCACGCTTCTCAAGTTGTTAGCCCAGCAGCAGGCATACAGTGACGGTGATGTTTTGTTGCACGGCGACAATATTAATCATTTTTCCGCAAAAAAATTCGCACAACATATCGCATATCTACCCCAACACTTACCGATGACGGACAGTATTCTTAGCCGTGATTTGGTCAGTTTTGGTCGTTATCCATGGCATGGCTTGTTAGGGCGTTTAAGTGCAAAAGACAAAACCATAGTCGAAGAAGCGATGGAGATGACTGGAACGTTGAAATATGCTGATCGTTTAGTCGACACGCTTTCTGGTGGTGAGCGACAACGTGTGTGGCTGGCCATGCTACTTGCTCAAAAGACGGAATACTTGCTACTTGATGAGCCACTGTCGGCGCTCGATATTAGCCATCAGGTCGATATGCTTTCTTTGATCGCTAAGTTAAGCAGAGAGCTTGGATTAGGGGTCATCATTGTTCTGCATGACATCAATTTAGCCGCTCGCTTCTGTGACCACATCGTAGCCCTACATCAAGGTGATTTGATTGCACAAGGTGATGTTCAACAAGTGTTCACTGAGCCCAAGCTGAAAGAAATATATGGCATTGAAATGCGTATTTCAGATCACCCCGCTGGATATCCAGTAGCAATGCCAAGCTAAGCGGAGTCGACAATGAACTGCATACTTCGTTTTTCTTGGTTAAAGCACGTAGCCTCCCTTACGGCTCTCTTTTTAACCTTCCCAGTTGATGCAACCTCGCAACGAGTTATGTCTGTCGATTGGACCCAAACTGAAACCATGTTGGCGCTTGGTGTTGTGCCTGTGGGGGTTGCGCAAGGGCAAGATTACGATGCTTGGGTAAAAGCGCCATTGTTGCCAGTGCAAACCAAAGATGTGGGTTTGAGGACGCAACCTAATATCGAACGTATTTATGAACTCAAGCCGGATCGTATTTTTATTGCGCCTTATTTCTCTGCTATGAAAGAGCGCCTTGCCGATATCGCGCCTGTGACTACCATCGATCTCTATGGTAAAGGCATTACGGATTGGTCGGTACTCACTCAATTTACCCGTACTTTTGGAAAGGAGTTGGGAAAAGAAGCGCAGGCGGAAACTCTAATAACACAGTCTGAGGTGCAACTTTCCAAACTCAAGCAAACAATAGATGCAGATTCTGCTCCTTTATTGATGATTCAATTTATGGATACCAAGCACGTACGCGTTTTTGGTGAAAACAGTCTTTATTCTCAGGCGATAGCCAAGCTCGGTCTCTCTAATGCATGGAAAGAAGAAACCAACAGTTGGGGATTTAACATGGTTGGGATTGATAAATTGGCAGGAATCTCAGCACAGATCGTCATTGTAGAGCCACTTCCTCATGGAGGGGAGCAGCAACTCGCTAGTGATAAATTCTGGCAATACATTGTTGAGCAATCAGGCCATCCCGTTATGCGAGTCGCTCCCGTTTGGAGCTTTGGTTCGATGCCTTCTGCTGTTCGATTTGCGCACTTAGTGGCTGCAGAAAAAGAAAAGGAGCAACGTGAATGAAAACCGTTCCTTTGACGCTGGTGGTGTTACTTTCGGCACTTACTCTGTTTGTTGGTGTGGTTCATCTGCACAACACAGCGGCATTTCCGGTTGCGCTGAAAAGCCTTTGGCAACCAAATTTTCAATCGATAGATTCGGTTTTACTGCATTTTAGCTGGTGGCCGCGAGTTTTCACGACCATTATTTCGGGCGCAGGATTGGCGGTCGCTGGCGTATTGATGCAACAAGTCTTGCGTAATCCACTGGCTTCACCAACTACACTTGGTGTCGCAAGTGGTGCGAATTTTACCTTAATGTTGGCGACGTTATTCGCCCCTTGGTTGCTGGATTTTTCAGCCAACCTTGTTGCGTTGATTGGCGGTGTTACGTCTATGGCGCTGGTGATGTTGTTATCTTGGCGACGCGCTTTGTCTCCAACCGTTGTTGTGGTTTCCGGTCTGGTAATAAACTTGTATTTTGCTTCGCTAAGTACGGTCATTTTGATGATGAATACCGAGAAGCTTAATGGATTGATGATTTGGGGAGCAGGTTCTTTAGTTCAAAGTGGGTGGGATGACTTTCGCTATTTGGCCCCACGTGTCGCGATTGCCGGCCTGGTCGCATTTCTGTTTGCTAAGCCATTAACTTTATTGGAGTTATCGGAACAGGGAGCAAAAAGCTTAGGTGTATCTCTAGCAAAGCTAAGATTTGTATGCCTGGGTTTAGCGGTTTTGATTACCTCTTGGGTGGTGGCGACGGTTGGTATCATCGGTTTTATCGGTCTAGCCGCTCCGGTAATCACGCGTTTAATTGGTGTTCATCAGATCAAGCACAAGCTTTGGATATCGATGTTGATCGGCGCAATGTTATTGACATTGACCGATTTGGTTATTCAGCAGTTACCCGGTCTAATGGCTAGCTTTATTCCTACGGGAGCTGCAACGGCTGCGCTTGGTGCTCCGCTCCTACTTTGGTTACTGCCGCGGTTGTCGCAAAAGACACAAGGGCATACCCAAACAGTGCTTACTCGACACTCCGAACGAGTCAATAAGCTGAATAAACACGCCATCGCTTTTACCTTTCTGATTATTCTGGCGGGCGTGGTTCTTTTCAGTACGGTTTCTGTACAGAATCAAGGTTGGACGTCGCTTTTCTCGACTAAAGAATGGCTATTTTTAGAATGGCGAACGCCAAGACTCCTAGCCGCGGCGATTGCAGGTGCTATGTTGGCGATAGCAGGAACCATTATTCAACGCTTAAGTGGCAATCCAATGGCCAGCCCTGAAGTTATCGGTATCAGTTCTGGTACGGCAATTGGCTTAATTATTGCCATGTTTACTGGCGTTGGCGCGTCTGTGGTTACTTTGTCGATAGGTGGTTTGATCGGCGCTTTACTTACGATATTCGTAATCGTTTTACTGAATAGAAAATCTGGCTTCCAACCAGAGCGCATTTTGCTGACAGGCATTGCGATTACTGCGCTGATGAATGCGATACAAAGTTTTATTTTGGCTACCGGTGATCCACGTAGTTATCAGGCGTTAGCTTGGCTCTCTGGCTCTACTTATTACGTTTCTTTGGATATCTTGCTGCCTTTGGCCGTGTCGGCGTTGACCTTCATCGGCTTGAGCTTTGTGTGTGTAAGATGGTTGGATATTTTGCCAATTGGCGCTTCTTCTTCAAAGGCATTAGGGCTAAATGTCGATCGCTCCCGTGCCGTTCTGTTACTCCTTGTCGCTTGTCTCACTGTGAGTGCAACGTTGGTCGTCGGTCCTATCAGCTTCGTCGGTTTACTTGCGCCACATTTGGCACGTCTATTTGGATTTAATAAAGCATCTCAACATATGTTGTGCGCGGCTTTAATTGGCGCTGGCGTAATGCTGTTGGCAGATTGGCTAGGCAGGCAAGTACTTTACCCTCAAGAGATACCCGCAGGTCTCATGGCCTCAATCATAGGGGGCCTGTACCTAATGTGGGGGTTACGTCGTTTGTAAGAGTTTAAATCCACTGGGCAAGACGACGAACCCAAACAAAGACAACTGATAAGAATTCTATGACTGGGTGATCGCTCTCATCACCCACTAAGTAGTGCTCGCAAAACACATTCTGTGCTTTTGCATTTATGGAAAACAGTGGTTATGCCGGAACCAACCTCATCGTATTCGTGCGTTGATATTGCTTATAAAGGTTGGAAAGGTTGCCGACTAAAGGAGAAAATAATGAATCGGCAGTTTATGCTGACACCAGCGTCAATGGCTATTGCAATGGTGTTAGCTACCCCTCAAGTGCTTGCTCAAGAAGATGAAAACCTGGTTGTTATTGGCCTGCAAGAAGACAGTGCTGTTGGTCCCGACTTTAGCTATCTTGGCGCTAAGAGTCGCACTGCAACCAAAATGGATTTAGCGATCAATGAAACACCTCGCGCGGTTTCTGTAGTGACTCGCGAACAAATGGATGATCGCGCATCCATCAGTGTTTCAGATGCGCTGCAATATACGCCAAGCATTCAAACCAACTACTTTGGTGAAGATAACAAGCAAGACTGGTTTATCATCCGAGGTTTCAAACAGGCAAACAGCGGCTTGTACCAAGATGGCACTCGTCTTTACTCATCAGGTTTTTACAGTTGGCAGATAGACCCATTTGCACTAGAGCGAGTAGAAGTGTTGCGCGGTGCTGCTTCTGTTCTTTATGGCCAAAACCCACCGGGTGGGGTGATCAACCTAGTAAGCAAACGCCCGCAATTTGATGGTGGCTCTGGCCAGGTGTCTCTGGAATATGGCTCTGAAGATCGTAAGCAAATTTCGCTAGACGTGAACTCCGAAGTGAATGAAAAGCTCGCGGTCCGTGTTCAAGGTCTGGCGAGAAAAAATGGCACGCGTGTTGATGGCGTCGAGGCTGAGCGGTTCTTAATTGCTCCGTCACTGACGTACAAATTTACAGATATGTCGGAAATTACCTTGCTGACTAGCTACCAGAAAGATGACTCCGACCCGTATCTGCAATTCTTACCGGTCGAGGGGACATTAAAGCCAAACAAAAATGGAAAGATCAGTGATAGCCTTGCAATAGGAAACACGGATTGGGAAACATTCGAGCGTGAACAGCTTTCTTTAGGCTACGAGTTCTCACACAGGTTTAACGACACTACGTCTTTTGTGCAGTCGACGCGTTACAGCCAAATGGAGGTGAACCTGAGGCAGATGTACTCCTATGTGTATGCAGCAGACGTTCCAGGGCTAGGTCCATTGCTTGACCCGCTTAACGAGCGTAAGAGTATCTTACGTGCAGCGACCACAGAAGAGGGGTCATCAGACGCGTTTAATATTGATAACCGTCTGATACACAATATGAAATGGGGAAGTGTGGAACACAACCTCATGGTGGGAATTGATTACCAAATGGTGAGCATTGATGGCAAAGACTTTGCCAGTGATCCATTGGTTGCGGACGGTGACGCTATCTTAACAACGCCAATTGGTATGCTGCCTGACCCACGTTTTGATGTGTTTAACCCAAATTATTCAGACAACGTTTGGTTACTTGACTCAACCACACTTCAACCGCTAACGGACGCAGATAAACAACGTACTAAGGTGGATAATGAACAGCTTGGTATCTATCTTCAAGATCACATGTTGATCAACGATAAATGGGCTGTGTTATTGGGGGCGCGTTATGACAATACGAGTCATGAAGTACATAACGTAACCACAGGCTCACGCACCAAAGTGGATAATGAAGAGTGGACGTTAAGCTTAGGTACTGCGTACATCACGGATTCTGGATTTACGCCTTACTTTAGTTACTCACAATACTTCGACCCAATCATTCAACAAGACAGTGCTGGTAAACCCGCTAAACCGGAAAGCGGTGATCAGTTTGAGGTTGGTGTGAAATACCAACCTCGTTCGTTTGATGGTTACTTTAACGTTGCTGCATATCAAGCAACTAAAGAGAACCTCGCTCGTATTTACCTCAACGAGCTGACTCAGATTGGTAAGGTAGAGAACAAAGGACTCGAATTAGAAGCGGTTGCTAACGTGACGCCGTCACTAACTTTGCTTGGTAACATCGCTTATGTGGATTCGGAAATCAAAGAGGATGTAAATACATCTTGGGTTGGCAATACGCCGTCTCAAGTAGCAAACACGGTATCTTCTGCATGGGCACATTACCGTTTCCTTGAAGGAACTTTTGATGGTTTAGCTTTCGGGCTGGGTGCTCGATATACGGGTGAATCCTACGGTGACAACACTGAAACGTTGAAGGTCCCAGGCTATTTCTTGATGGACGCGACGGTAAGCTATCGTATTGGTGATTACAAACTTCAGGTGGCGGCGAAAAACCTAGCTGATAAAGAGTATGTTGCGACGTGTGACGGCTTCTGTTGGTATGGTGATCGCAGAAATGTGATTGCGAATCTTACCTACGATTGGTAAATCATCGAGAGCGAAACGAAAAGTCCCCCGAGCAGTCGGGGGATTTTTTTAGAAATCAGCTTTACGGACGTAGTGGGGGTTTTTGTATTTCTTCTCTGGTCCAAAACTAGAAACCACCAACTTGTTCCAAAGCGTTTTATCGAACTCTCCTTTAGGAATGGAAGGGTATAGTGTTTCTTCTTCTTCCCTTGCAAAGTTCATGTACTGCTTTTTCTTTATTTGGTTGTATTTCTTTGCGATTTGGTTGTGTTTTCTCACCCATTCGAGCTTATATTCACGCAACACGTTTTCGCCTTTTTCGGCGTCCATACGTGATAAGAAAAGGCGTTTGTACGACACTTTTCTGTCGAGCATAGTACGCATTACCGTCTGGATATACTTACCATGATGAGTGATGGTGATATCTTTCTCGTCAATAGGCGTGATAAACCAGCTCTTCGGTAAAAAGCTCGGCTTCTTAAATTGCTTATTACGTTCCACTAGCACCTGATGAAGAACTAAATCAGATGTGCCGCGAAAGGTCTTTTGCCACTTAGCGATTCGTATCTGTAACGAACCTGGCAAGCGATAGATGTTAGTAAACTTATCTTGGTCCATGGACTTCTGTCATGAAATTAATATGCAATGTGAAAATTCGCAAACACAAACCCACAAACGTCATAAACAGGTATTGTTTGAATAGGTTGAGTCGGTAGTAAGCGCGATTTTACAACGACCTTGCTGATAATAGCGAGGGGTTATGTCAATAATAGGTAAGAAATAAAGAAATTGTTTAGATTATGAATGAAAGTTTGCATCTAAGAAAAAGCCCGTTTCGATAAAACGGGCTTGACGTAAGTGCTCATGTGCGCTCTGAGCTGTTTAAACAGCTTCCTCGAACTGCTTATCATCCTCTTTTTCAATTTGCTGAATATGGCGGTTTGCTTGTTGAAGTTGGTACATTTGCGCGTAACGACCATTTTGCTTCAATAGTGCTTTATGGGTTCCGCTTTCTACCAAATCACCATGGTGTAAGACGATGATCTTATCGGCATCCAAAATGGTCGATAAACGGTGGGCAATCACCACAAGCGTCATGTCTTGGCGAAGTACTTCTAGACTCTTCTGAATCAACGCTTCGGTCCCCGAGTCGATGTTCGCAGTCGCTTCATCCAAAATAAGAATCTTTGGCTTCGCTACTAATACGCGCGCGAGTGCAAGCAATTGTTTTTGGCCTGCCGAAAGATTGGTTTCACCTTGGCCAAGTTGCGTATCCAAGCCATTCGGATAACGACGAATCTGTTCAGCTAATCCGACTTTTTCAAGAGCATCCCAAATCTGAGCGTCTTCCATTGGTCTACCCAGAGATATATTTTCTCGCACGCTTGCTGGGAGAATGTGCGGATCTTGTTGAACCATGGCCACATCTTTACGAAGGACATCTTTACCTAACGACTTTAATGGACGCCCATCAATGAGCAGTTCACCGATCTCTGCTGGGTAGAAACCCATTAGCAGGGACGCTAGGGTACTTTTGCCGCTTCCGGTATGACCGACAAGCGCAATAAAGTCTTGGTGGTTGGCCGTTAAAGAAATGTCCTTCAATACGTCTTGTTTTCCGTCGTAACTGAAAGTCAGGTGGTTAAGCTCAATTGATCCAGTTCTTAATGGCTGATGGTCATCACCGTAAGTTTGCTCTTTCGCATCGATCAATTCGAACACACGTTCACTTGATACGAGCGCTTGCTGAAGCAATGCCAATTGTTGAGTCATCTCAATTAAAGGTTCGGTAACGCGAGCAAGATAACTGATGAACGCATAAAGCACACCCACACCAATCAGTTCGATACCGTTGAAACCAAAGATAGCCACCAAAGAGAGTAGGGCGAGGCCCGCTAACAAGTCCATTAACGGGCGCAATAAGTAGCCATTCAAACGAATCACCTTTTTAGAAGCAACCAAGTGCTGCTCGGTTAGGTCATTAAACTGCTTGTTAAAACGCGCTTCTTGTTGCATGAGCTGAACAACACTCATCCCTTGGATTGATTCGCTTAAATTCGCATTGATATCGGTGAGCAAATCGCGCATGTTGCGGTAGTTCTCGGTACTCAGCTGTTTGAATAGATACATAAAGCCAACGACAATAGGCAGTAGTACCAACACAACCAGTGTTAACTTCCAACTCATGTAAGTCATTACGCCAAGCATGACTAAGATCATGACAACATTTTTCACCACCGTCGCGATAAGCAGTTCATAAAACTGCTGAAGCGATTCCGTATCGTTAGTGATGCGAGAAACCAGCTTCCCTGCAGGTGTGTAATCGAATGCCGATAGCGGTTGTTTGATGACACCAGAGAAAACTTGTTTACGAATAGCTTTTATCGTATCGGTTGCAACAATACTGAATTGTAGCGACTGAAAGTATTGGAAGGTTGCGGAGATGATTTGCAAAGCGATGTAACCAGCCGCAAGCGAAATCAAAATATCGCGCGAGTAGTCGCCTTTGGCAATATGTTCATCGATAAAGTATTGGATCAACCAAGGCCCACCGGCACTGGCTAACGCCGCAATAAACAGCAGAGAAAGCCCTTTAATCATTGGCTTTGGCTGAGACAATGGGTAAGACATTAACCGCTTAAATGTTGTTGATTGCTTCATGATTAGTCCTCCATTGCCTGTTCAAGTTTTTGGTACTGATACATTTCAGCGTACCAGCCTTGACGTTCAAGCAACGCTTTGTGCTGTCCGCGCTCTCCAATGTGACCGTGGTTTAGTACGATGATTTCTTCAGCCGCCTCTAGAGCCGTTAGGCGGTGGGCAATGACAATCAGCGATTGGTCACGATAATAAGTTTCTAAGTTCCTAAGTATTTGATGTTCTGTGCGGCCATCTACGGCAGACAGTGCGTCATCCAACACGAGAACCTGAGCATTTAATAACATCGCACGAGCGATCGCGATACGTTGCTTTTGACCGCCAGAAAGGGTAATGCCTTTTTCGCCCACTTCGGTTTGGTAACCTTCAGGAAACTTTTCGATATCGTCATGAATGCACGCCAATTTTGCTGCGCGGTAGACTTCGTCTTTCGACGCATCTGGATTACCTAAAGCGATGTTGTCGAAGATCGATTTAGAGAATAGGAAAGGACTTTGGTTAACGACGGCAAAACGATTTCGCCACTCAGGTAATACGGCATCTTTAATGTTAATGTCACCGAACTGAATCGTGCCATTATCCATATCATGTTGACGGAGCAAGAGAGTCAGCAGCGTTGATTTGCCACTACCAACCGGTCCCGCAATACCCAACATCTTTCCAGGTTCTAATGTGACGTATAAATCGGTTAGTGCGGCGGGTAAATTCTTAGACCAATAGAATTCATCAATTTTGATGTTCAATGGTAATGGCTGTTTACCTAACGATTTCTCACCACTGATGATTTCAGGTTGTTCATCGAAGATTTCTTGTAGGCGATTCCAAGCGGCAGAGCCACGCTCAAGAATATTAAACAAAAATGCAAAGGCCAGCATTGGCCAAATCATTAAGCCGAGATACATGGTAAATGCGGTTAAGTCACCCAAAGTGATGTCGCCTTTATCTACCAAGTAAGCGCCAGAAGCCACACTTAGGAAGAATGACATACCAATGGTAATCTGAATGGCAGGATCAAAACGAGCATCCACTCTTGCAACTGCAATGTTCTTTGCGCCTGTATCATCAACGACGTCTTCGAAGCGTTGTTGCTCTTGGTTTTCTAATCCAAAAGCACGCAACATGCGAACGCCATTGAGAGATTCTTGCGTCATATCTGACATTGAAGAGAAGGCTTCTTGGGCAATTTTAAAGCGTTTATGAAGAATACGAACAATGAAGAAGATAATTACCGCCAAGAATGGCATTGGTAACAACGCCATGACAGTGAGCTTCCAACTGACTTGAGTGACCATCACAATCAGTACTGCAATGCCAGTAATCAATGAGTCAGCTGCCGTTAGTACACCTTCTCCAGCGGTCATCACGATATTACGCACGTCATTAGTGCCTCGGGCCATGAGGTCACCAGTTTTAAAACGCTCAAAGAAACGAGGAGGTTGAGTCGACAAGTGACGATACAGGCGATTACGCAAAATGGTCCCTAATTCCCAACTCGCGCCAAATAGCCATATACGCCAGAGTATTCGACAGGCATATATCGCAAAAAACAACACGATAAGGCCCAATAACCACATGACTAAGGTACGGGTTTCTAGCGTGTTATCGACGACACCGTCAACGATAATACCAACCGCTTTGGGAGGAATTAATTGCAGGGCGGAAATGACAGCAAATAATAGGATTGAACCTACATAATGTTTCCACTTTTGTCGAAAATACCAACGCAATTGCCAGAATATTCGCATTTCGCCTCCTGCTTAAATGATTGAATTTATTATGGAACCATTATTGAGCGAAATGATGAGTTTACAAGCATAATTTTTGAGCGAAATAAAAAACAATACAATGTGTCGATTTTGTCATGGTGCATTGATTTAGAGCTTTATCTATCTCTGTAAGGACCGGATGTAACAAAATATTGTGAAATTTATGTTAATGCTTGGTTTTGCGGGTTTCTGTCGTGTAAAAGAGGGAAGGCTTCAAAAGTAAGTCTCTTGAAGCCCATTTTAAGGCGTTTTAGCAGTCGTCAGTTTTAATTTCGTACTTTATTTGACCACCGGCTGTATGTGGGTAGTATACCTCAACATAGCAAAGGTGAAAGATGTCTACAGGCTTGTTAGCAAAACCGATGAGGAAATAGGGTTCATTCTCGTCTTCAACCCCATACCATCGATTGATCGTTAATTGCGGATCAAATCCTGCTAAATCATGAGCGGGAATCACATTCTTGATATAACCGTAATAACCAATCAAATCGTTCACACCATCATTGTCCAAGTCGATGTTTTTAAGATCACCTGAATCGACTTGCTCTTGAGATTGAATAACGGCTTTAGCGTACACCTGATTATTTGCTGTCATTAAAGCTTCACGTGCCCCATAAAGCACGGCGACTCTCGCATCCTTTTGAATGTCCAGAAACTTGGGAAATGCGACGACACTCAATACGCCAAGAATGACGATGCAAATCACTAATTCTATCAGTGTAAAACCTTTTGTATTACGCACAGCCAACCTCCAAATTTGCATTTTTATCGTCTGCTATTCTGGAGCAAAATTATGGCTGGGAGAGGATTGAAAAAGAATGAAGTTTTTGGATGAATAACATGGTTCTTGTTTATTAAATAAGTTGCTTAAAATTACAGAAGAAATTCATTCATTCTCACACAAAAAGTAAGTCTTCTCTCAACAAGAAGAGGTGAAACACACGTTGGAATAAGGTGTTGAAGATGATGTCCTCAATCGTGCACACCCTCTGATGAATTTGACATTTTTATCACTGATGTACCAGCGAAGTTTGTCATGGTAAATGAAATCGGCTTTTGGCGACGAGAGGTGGATTAGTTAGTGTCAGAAAGAACAAAATCGACAAACGTGCGATTTTTAAGGGAAAGCTGTTTTGAACGGTAAAGCAGGTGGATCGGTTTTGGCTTGGGAGCATGTTGATGGAGAATTTCTACCAAGGCACCAGATTGGATTTCCTGTTCAACTAAGATCTTTGGTTGCAGAAGAACACCAGAGCCTTTTAACGCGGCAAACTTAAGTACATCGCCATTATTAGACGTTAATCGGGTGTTACTGTTTCCCAAGGTATTAGATGGCATATTCACCACTTGTTGGCTTTCCCCTTGGTGATACTGAAAACCCAAACAATGATGCTGCGCTAAGTCATCAAGCGATTGGATAGGGGCATGTTGCTCAAGGTAAGAGGGTGAGGCGCAGTAAGTCATGTGGTATTCACCCAATTTTCTCGCGACTAACGACGAATCGACCAATTCACCGATTCGAATAATCACGTCAGCTTCGCTTCGATATGGGTCAATCAAATTGTTATCCAACATCAGCTCAACGTTCAAATCGGGAAATTCAGCTAAGAAGTCAGCCACGATAGGAGCAATGACCTTTTTGCCATACGTGACAGGGCAGTTAACTTTTACTGTTCCGGTTGGACGGTTGATCAGCGTCTGGATCAGGTTCTCTGCGTTGGTGATGTCTTCAATAATGCGGTGGCACTCTTGGTAGTAGAGTCTACCGGCTTCGGTCAGGGACTGTTTGCGCGTGGTGCGATGAATCAGCTGTGTACCTAAGCTTTGCTCAAGAAAGCTCACGTGCTTGCCAACCATGGTCGGTGAAATATCAAAGTGGTGTGCTGCATTACGAAAGCTGCCGTGTTCGACCACGTAAGCGAAAACTTTCATGCTTGTTAATTTGTCCATTGCACACCCAGAGTTGATAAAGAAATAACTAAAGCAGAGTTTATCAATCAAATGAGGTTAATTACAGTGGGCGTATGATTAAGAATGGAGAAAGAGAGCCATCATGAGCGAGACGATTTTTGTTACCGCCGAACTGAAAATGAATGCCGATAAGCCAAGACAACAAGTGGTTGAAGCCATTGAACAATTTTGCCTTGATATGCAAAGCGAAGCTGGGTGCTTGCAAGCGAATGCGACCTACGATTCTAAAGATCCACAACGTGTGATTCTTTGGGAGCGATATGAAAACCGCGCCGCGATTGAAGCGCATTTTGCTATGCCGCATACACAAGCGTTTATTGCGGCTGAAATGGCGGAGTTAGTTCAAGCATTCGAAACCCAAGCTCAATAGGAGACGTGAACATGAAATGGGGCATTTTAGGCACAAGCTTTATCTCGGGTGTCATGACTGAGGCAATCCAAGGCGATGACAAGAGTGAACTGTACGCGGTTGCTGGGCGTTCGGAACAGAACTTGAACGCATTTGCTGAGCAATATGGTATCGAGAACACGTTCACCGATTACGATGCGTTGATTGCCGATGAGCAAGTCGACATTATTTACATCGCATTGCCAAATCACCTTCATCATGACTTTATCGTTAAAGCGGCAGAGCAGGGGAAAGCGATCCTGTGTGAAAAGTCACTTTCGGTAGATATGGAAAAAACCGAGTTGGCACTTCAAGCAGTAGAAGCGCACAAGGTGTTCTTTGCTGAAGGCTTGATGTACTTGCATCACCCGTTGATCAGCGAGTTACTTTCGGTGCTTAAATCGGGAGAGATCGGTGAACTTCGCTCCATCCATACGTCTTATATTGCGTCGATTGCGCAGTTTGTTAATCCAGACAGCAAAGGTACTTTGTATAATTTAGGTTGCTACCCAATATCATTGGTGCACTTGGTGGTGAAAACCATGTTGGGTGAGCAAGCTTTTGAGAACCGCTCTATGACAGCGATTGGCCGACGAGGTAACGATGGGAACATCTGCGAGTCGAGCTTGATGATGCAATTCGGAGAGCAGCAAACGGCGAGCGTACACACTGCCGAAGATCATGGATTAAAACACCAATTCACCATCCTGGGTAGTAAAGGCTGCATTACGTTAGACTCGAATCCATGGCTACCAACGCAAGATAACCAGTTTAGTGTGGAAATTTACGAGACGTCGAAGCGTGAAGTGTCTGTTCCGGCTGCAGGGGATGCTTTTTACTATCAAGTGCGCAATATCCGCCAGGCGGTTGAAGCGGGGCGTACATCGTTAGAGAACCCTTGTGCAACATGGGAAGACTCTCACCGTATCATGCAGCTACTGACGGAGTGGGAATCACTGGCTTCAAAGTAAGCTTGTGTTTAGGTGAAATAGACCAATGAAAATAAAAACGGCGCACTAAATACAGTATTTAGTGCGCCGTTTCTATTTTGTGTTCAGTCTGGATTAAATGCGATTATCGCCGGTGCTGAACGCAATAACTTGGCTGATCTCAGACAGGCTTCTACCACTTTCTTGCTGCCATTGAACAAACGCTTTGTTGGTGGCATCGAGCGATTTTTTAGTATCTTTGCCACCTTCAATGATCTTGCAATTGCGCAGGTAAGCCTCGACGTCACTAGACAAGATAAAGGTATCAACACCCATTTGACGTAGTGTGTAAGGGCCGGTATTTCCACCTAGGCGATTGCCGCGTTTCTTCAAATACGCCCATAGGTCGGTGATTTTCTCTTGCGGCCAATCGGCAACCATTTTGCCAAACGAACCGTATTCGATTTTAGCTTCGTGGATCATACGTGCGTTGGCAGGGATCGACATGACTTTAGTGAGGTGGCGAATAATGCGTTTATCGGTTGCTTTGGTTTCCCATTGCTCGTCTGACAGCATCAACAACGGCTCAATTTTAAATCCGAAGAACACTTCTTCGAAGTTCGGCCACTTGTTGCGCACCACGCTCCACGAAATCCCACTTTGGAATACCTTCATCGAAAAAGCGGCCAGCCAACGGTCGTCGGGAATCGCTGCCAATTCTTCTTTGCTTAGTGGATGAGACAAAAGCGCTTCAAGTTGATCTTCACCACCTTTACGCTCGGCAGCGCGCTGATAAATCGCGTCAAATTTTTCGATACTCATAAAAGAAGTTAGTCCTAGTTTATGTCGATATTTGCGAAACATACTACGCTTAAGTGGCTGAATCGTAAATTGATGGAGTGTCACAAATGAAGAAGGTCACATTAACGTTTGTCGGGGAAGGTTCGGATTGTATTGCAGAAAAATTTTATGCGTGGATGACCGATGGTGGGTTAGAAGACAGCATGATTGAGAATTTATCTGACCGTGAAATCTCAGTGGTCGGCATCAGTGATATGGATAATGAAACGCGTGATGTGGTGATCAATACGGAAATGAATTAGGGTCTGTTGACCTTTTGAGCTGATTTTTGCAGCAGTTTGTGGGTTCTTTATACAAGGCAGAGGCTTTGAAATGTAGTTGCCCTACCTGATAAGCCGATAACGCAGTAGAAAGGAGCCACAAACGCTGCCCGACGGGTTCGGCTAAAAGCGTTTTACTCTTTGTTGAGAGGATTTTGCTTAGAATAACTAGGCTACAAACCTCTCGCCGCGATTAAAACGCTTTTATCTCGAACAAAATTTAACCGCAAAAGATCAACAGACCCTTATGAGTCGTCTTTCGTCAGCATGTAGAATCAGATAAAACAAAGCCCTTCATTCGAAGGGCTTTGTTGCGCTTATAAGCATGGGATCTTAGTTGTTTACCAGCGTCAGCCCGCTTGGGAGCGCATCACCAAAGATACGCTTCGATTCGCTCTCAGATAGCTCTTTGACTTCTTCAACCAATGATACCCAAGATTCAGGCACCTTGCTTTGCTTCAACTTAGCCAATACCTGCTCACGGTAGTCGTTAGAGATATCGAATAGTCGGTCGCCCGTCTTACGACAAATCATTACAGCTGCAAACGCGATCATTGGCTCTTTCTGCCAGTTCTGTTCAAGCAATTTAGGCAACCATTGTTCCGCTTGTTCACGAGGGACGACGTTATGCTGACTGCCATACAAAGGCGTACGTGATGCCAAGCGACCCATTGCCCACCAGTGTGCTTGTTCGAACTGGTTGTGGTTGATGGCTTTGCTCAAGAACCACGTTGCCAATAGAACTTTGTCTTCGACTTCTAGGTGTTCAAGCGATGCCGCTAATCGAACCATGGATTCATAACCCATGTCTTGTGCCGTTTTGGCGGATTGTGGGTTTTTCATCGCGCCAGGGTGTAGGTATTTCGCGATGTCCGCCAAGATGGTCTCTTGTTGCTCTTGGCTTAAACCACCTGCAATACGACGCCAGAATACCCACCAGTCAGTCCAACCTTGATGGTTCTTGAACTGAATGTTTTGTTGGTAGAGACCCCAAACTTGCTCAATGCGCCATGAGTCGGTTGGATCGCCAAAGCCCGGACGCAACGCAAAGCCTGCCAAACGAAGCCAGTTTTTCTCGTGCTGTTCAGAGCGGCGACGACGCTTACGACCTTGTGCAAAGGTATCGAACAGTTGACGTAGGGTCGTGAAATCCCATTCATCACGTTTGCCCAGTTTCTTTTCAAGATCTTTGGCTAAGGTTTTGATCTCTTTGCTTTCCGCGCTTTTCTTATTACCGCTGTAAAGGCGAGCGATCAGCTCCTTACATTCGTTCAGTTTAGGATGAAGCTTAACTTGTTCGCTGTCGTCGGCTTGTTTGTTGCGAACTTCGAATTCCAGCTCCCAGCGTTTGCTGTCGTCTTCTGCGCTGACACATTCCATCTTAAGTGTGCCGACTTCAGTCAACTGACACGCCAGTTGTACTTCTACGCGCTCTTTCTGGTTGGCTTGTAGCTCGGCGCCTTCACCTTCAAGGGTGGTGATATAAGGCGGCAGAGGAGCAAATAAGTCAGGATCAACGTCAACCATCACGCCGTTTTGAATGGCAGTGTTATTGGTTAAGGTGTCGTGGGTAGAAGTTAGCAGGTTAAAGCGAACAGGTTCACCTAGAGTAAGCGAGAAGCGACGACCACTTAAGCGGATTTCGTGACCTTCTTCTGTACCTTTTGCAAGCAAACAGAGCGCTTTGCCCATCTTGTTCTTCTCTTGAAGATGCAAGAAATAAGAACGCGCTGCACCACCACCAATTTTTAGCTGTGCACCACGACGTGCTTTACCAAACGCAACAGCACCTAGTGCAACAGACCAATCTGGATGTGGGTTATCTAATACCGTAACCGGAGCGCCGCGCCAATCGGACAGTAGGGTAGTGACTCGCTCAGTCACAAGTTCACTGTTGAACACACCACCGTTGAGTAGTAAACCGACTGGAATGGCATTTTGTTTGTCGTCTTCGATGCCAAGAGCGGCACGAGCAACTTGTTGGTGCTGAGTTAAGAACTCGGCAACGTGTTTGCTTACCGCTGGGTCAGCAACGTATGGAAGACCAAACTCGACAACCGCGCTGCGGCGTTTGTCTGGTACTTCGCTGAAATCAGAAAGCGGGAAGAAGCCATCCAAAGCGATTTGGTGCACTTCTTGTTTGCTCAGCCCAATACTCTTTGTTCCGCCAAGAAGTTTCGAGCCGCTGCCCAGCATGGTGATTTTTACTTCTTCAGGTGCACTCGCTGAAAGTAGGTTTTCTTTCGCCTTGCGAGTTTGCTGAATCAACTTAGTCAGGCTTGCAGCAGTGAGCTTCTTACTCTGGTTGAAGCGGCTTTCCGCAAGGTGTGCTAATGCTAAGTCGAGGTTGTCACCGCCCAGCATTAAGTGCTCGCCAACACCAATACGATCAAGGGCTAGTTCATCTTGAGAAGAGAAACTTGCTTCAATCAAGCTCAAGTCGGTGGTACCACCACCCACATCGCACACTAGGATCAGTGGCAACTCTTTGAGCTCATCAGCTGCGGTTTGCTGGTGGCGCGCGTACCAGTCGTAACATACGGCTTGTGGTTCTTCGAGCAGGACGATTTTTTTCAAACCTGCCAGTTGTGCAGCTTCAAGCGTGAGCTTACGAGCGGTTTCATCGAACGACGCTGGAACGGTCACAACCACATCTTGGTCTTCTAGCTTGTTGCTAGGGTGACGGTAGTTCCATGCTTGACGAATGTGGTTGAGGTAGCTTGCGCTGGCAATGACGGGAGAGACTTTATCTACGTCTTGCGCGCCAGCCCAAGGAAGAATGTCTGAGCTACGATCCACTGCTTGGTGCGATAGCCAGCTTTTAGCACTGGATACCTGACGCCCTTCCACCTTAGCGCCTAATTCACGAGCCCATTCACCCACGATCACATTACTAATGTCGCCAGATACCGGTTCGTTTTCCCAAGGGAGTGTTAGGTCAGAAGGGGAGATTTGACCAACCGCAGGGTGGTAGCGAAAAGAGGGCAGCAATGGTTTACGAACCACTTCACCCGGGCCAATCAATTGGTCGATGTCGAACAGGGATACTTCGGATTGTTCAAGGTTGTCGGTGATTTCACAGTACGCCACCACAGTGTTTGTGGTGCCAAGGTCAATACCAACAAGAAAACGAGGAGATGCCATACAAACCTTCGTGTATTTAAAAACGGCACCCGATTGGATGCCGTTTGATTTCTATTTATTCTTCTTCGTTTGAGTTGCTTTTCGCGTCTTCGCGCACATCGAACTCAACATGCCATTTTTGACCGTTATCAGCGGCAATGGCTTCTAAGTAAAGCGTACCAAGCTCTGTGACGCGAGAGGCTAGGGTTACTGGAACCACTTCACCTTCACGACGACCTTCAGATACAGGCAGCGTTACTTGAATTTCTGGTAGCTCTTCGAGCTCTTCTGGTGCCCAGTAGTCTAGGTGAGTACCTGCTAGGTCATCACGACGAACGGTTGAGCCAAAGAACTGGAAGTTAACTGGTTGACCGATGATCAAACCAAACTCTTGGCTTGGTACGTCAACGCTTGAACCTTCTTCCATACCAAATGGTGCTACACACAGTGCTTCCATTGGAGGCGCCATGCCAGGAATCGCAGGCATTGCACTTTCGATACCCACGTAGTAAGCCGAAGCAATACCACCACGAATACGAACGCCTTGTCCACGACGTACAGAGCCGTAGTAAGCCGCACCGCTAGCAACTGCAAGGTCTAGATCCACACCTGTTAGGCGTTTTGCCATTTCAGTATCTGCTTCAATTAGCCATTCGTTGATCGTATCTTCTAGACGAGTTGCTAGAAGTTTCGATTTCAGAACACCACCGTTGAATAGGATTGCTGTTGGCTTGATGAAGTCAGCCGATTGCGCTGCATCCGCACCTGGCATACCAGGCATGTTAGCGAATGGGTTAAAATCTTGAGCTGCTGCTTCTGCGCCATTTCCTGAAGCAGAAAGAGCATTGGCTTGCTTAGACAAGAACGCAGCAATGTGACGAGTAATGCCTGCATCTTGTGCGTAAGGCAGACCCATTTGCGTTAGTGCACCACGGTTACGTTGAACAGGGTGGTCCGTAATCGCAACTTGAGGGAAGAAGCCGTCAACCAGTGTTTGTTGTACTTCTTCTTGAGTCAGTTCTGTTTTCAGCGTTGCGCCAAGCAGTTTAGAACCACGGCTTGGTACTACGATTGGCACTGACTGAAGCTCGCTGTCGTTCAATAGCGCTTCTTTCGCGTCACGACATGCGTGCGTCATTGCCTGAACTTGCCATGGCTGTAGCTCTTTGCCTTCTTGCGCTAGCTTCATCTTCAAGCGGTACGCAAGTGCAAGGTCCATGTTGTCACCGCCAAGTAGGATGTGTTCACCTACCGCGATACGGTTCAGAGTTAGGTTACCGTCTTCTTCGGTTACTTCCACCAAAGAAAGGTCGGTTGTACCACCACCGATATCGACCACAAGCACGATGTCGCCAACTTCAACTTCGTCGCGCCATTTGTCGTTGCTGTTATCGATCCAGTTGTAAAGCGCAGCTTGTGGCTCTTCTAACAGTGTTAGGTGCACAAAACCAACATTGCGTGCTGCTTCTGCAGTTAGATCGCGGGCAGCAGGGTCAAAAGAAGCTGGTACCGTGATAGTCACGTCTTGATCGGCAAGGTTGTGATTTGGATTCGTGTGATTCCAAGCGTCTTTTAGGTGCTCTAGGTAAAGCTCTGTCGCGCGAAGAGGGGATACTTTTTCCACTTCTTCTGGGCTACCTGCTGGTAGGAAGGCATCACGACGGTTCACACCAGCGTGGCAAAGCCAAGATTTCGCACTTGCAACAAGGCGAATTGGTGTTTTTGAACCTAGGTTACGTGCAATTGCACCAACCAGAGCTTTTGGCTCGCTCGACCACGGAAGAACGCGTGATTGCGGGTTCATTTCGTGTTCGTGTGGTTGGTAAAGGAAAGAGCCTAATTGGCTACGAGTCTCTACCGTACCCGGTGCAGTAAGCTGCGGGATAGGCATCACTTCAACGCGAGCGTCTTCGTTGTGTGTATCAACAAAAGACATGACACAGTGTGTTGTACCTAAGTCGATACCAACACTGAATTTAGGCGTCTGTTGAGTTTCAACAGACGCTTCTTGAGAATGGTTTTCTTGGTTCATGTGTTCCATTACAGCTCAACCTCAGCTGGAGCGATCACAGATGCATCGTAGTTCTCAGCCAGTTTAGGCAACGTCATTGCTGTTGCTTTCCAACCTTTGTGAACTAGCGTGCCGTTGAATGGCGCGCTGCCTGTTACGTTGCCAGTTAGGCGGATTTCTTGTGGGTTGAAGCCTTCTTCAACCGTAATGCGAGTTTCTTCGTCTTCGTTACGAACGTGCGCTAGCGTCACGTAGTCGTTCAGTACTTTCTGACCGCCAGTATGGATTACGCGAGCGGCCGCGCCTACTTCTTCATCAGAGAATGACGTTAGGTCTTCTTTTAAGAAGTCAATTAGGCGAGCTTCTTGTTGCATGATAGAAAGCAGCTGCATTGCAGAGTCCGTTGATGCTGTTGCAAGTTTTGATTCAACTTCTACAACGCGCTCTACGACTTTCTCTACTTCCACTACTTTTTCTACTTCAACGATCTTCTCAACTGGCTTCTCAACCTCGACGATTTTCTCGACCGGTTTTTCTACCACTTTCTCGACCACTTTTGATTTGCGCGATACCGCGATCAGAAGAAGCAAAACACTCGAAGCTGCCAAACCAGCATGCAGCATATCGAACGTTTGAGGAATTAGGTTCAAATCAATGTTCATGACGTTTTTTCTCTTTCTATTGATTTATTGGTGCTCAGTATTGGCTCATGTGTTTACTAAAAGGATCGTCTTTGCGACCTGCACCAAGTTTAGACATTAAAATGATGGTGGATGGTAGCATATTCAAGGCTTAAGACTGTAATAATTCGTGAATATACCGCATGATTAGCATGAAAAATCAACGATTAGACGGAGCGGCAAACGTTGTTGCTTGATGTTTACCCACATGTGGCGCAGTATTTCCATCATTATCGAAGCATTGCACGCAAAAAACGTGGAACACTAAATGACATACAGCACGGCTCAACAGAGCATTCTCAAACGGTATTCTGCTTCTATTGTCGCTTTCATTGCGGTGCTTATCGTGACAGCGGCTATGGTTGGTGTTGCTTATAAAATCCAGCAGCGCTATACGATGACTATCTTCGATACCTTGGCGGATCGCCAAGCTGAATCTTTAAAATCTGCGGTAGAAAATGACCTTGAGTTTATCGGGGCAGGAGCGAATTTTTTTCACTCTGTCGATGACTCATACTGGTCACAATTTCCCTTGTATGCCAAACAAGTCGTTAATGGTTCCAAAAGCCTAGTTGGTCTGCAATGGATGGAGCGTGTTGACCCACAAGATCTCGATCGCTTCTTGGAAAAAACGCGTAAAACGTTCCCTGATTTTCATATCTTTACCGTGCCAAAAGATGGGCCTAAAACCAATGGCTACATCTTAAAAGATGGCGCTCCGGCGTTTATTGCAACCGACATTTACCCAAGAACGCCGCAGAACCTTTCTCTGCTTGGCTTCTATTCTTCGCGTTTGCGTTTTGAACTGATTCTAGATGACATTCTTACTCAGGGTAGAGCCAACATTTCCGATAAAGTGCGCTTGCTTCAAGATGGATACGATCAATCCCTCGATAAAACTGGATTGTTGGTCTATCACCCAGTGTTTAGCTACGACAACCACGAGCTTTTGGGCGTCGTCGTCGGTGTTGTTCGCAGCACTGTCTACTTCGACGAGTTGATCACCAAGACAGCGACAGAGCTCGATATGTCGATTAAGGTGGAAGATTTAGGCTTTGATGCATACGACGACCCATTGCTGTTTCAGAGCGATAATTGGAGTGACCTGAAAGGGAAAACTATTAGCCGCAAGATTCAACTACCCAATAGAGAATGGAAGGTAGAATTCAAGCTAACGGAATCCGTTTCTGCTTGGGAGCGCTCCGTGCTTTACGGGACGGGGATTGCGGGCTTGGTTATTGCACTTTTGATCAGTTATATAGTGAATCTACAGTCACGGGAAAAAGAGCGTTTAGCGGTCATGCTGGATAATAAAACGGTAGAATTAAAACGCATGGCAGAGTTAGACCCGTTGACTCAGTTACTCAATCGCCGCGTATTTAACGACAACTTACTGCATTATATTAATACTGGCGTTGCCTTTAGTTTGGTTGGCTTTGATATCGACCACTTTAAACGCATCAATGATAAGCACGGTCACTTAGCTGGTGATGAAGCTTTGCTCCATGTTACTCGATTGGTCAATGCGAATTTACTTGAAGGCGATCGCTTCTACCGAGCTGGCGGTGATGAATTCTGCATACTCTCTCGTTTAACCAATAAAGAAGAGTTGGCTGCTTATTTAGAGAAACTGCGTGGTATTGTCGCCAGCTCTCCTTTTGAATACGGGGCAACTCCTATTATCTGTTCTTTGAGCATTGGTGCAGCAGTGCATAAAGATGAAGATCCTGAGAGTTTGTTCCACAAAATGGACGTGCAGCTCTACCAAAGTAAGGAAAATGGCCGAAACTCAGTATCGATCGGTGATTAATTCAGCGAGCAAATTCGAGTTTTGAGATTGGTTACGGTAGAATCTCACGCTTTCAAATTTACGTTAGGAATCAAGACAAACTATGAACCATAACCGTATCGTCTGCTTCGATTTAGAAATGTGCTGCTGGAGTGAAAACGGCGTAGGTCGCACGGGTGAAATCATTGAAGTTGGTTTGGCTGAAATAGATTTGTCGAAAGGTGAAATCGTTAAGCGCGCTCAATACTACGTAAAGCCTGAACATGATGAAGTCTCATTGTTTTGCGCAGAATTAACTGGTATCACACCACGTAAAATTGAAAAGCAGGGCAGACCATTAGAGGAAGTGCTGAAGTCGATGCTGAAGAACTTTGGCGGTCGTAATAAGATCTATGCCTCTTGGGGACGTGATGACCTTATCTTGCTTGAAGAGTGCCAACAAAAAGGCATTGATGCCCCGTTTAGTGAGTTCATTAATCTAGCGACCTTGTATCGCATACAAAACCGCTTGAAAGAAAAACGCATTGGTCACAAAGCCGCACAAGAGGCCAAAGGCATCGAATGGGAAGGTCGCCAGCATTCCGGTTATGTGGATGCATACAACTTGGCGAAACTTGCACTGACCATGCTATAAGCTTCTGTTTTCATAAATCTTTCATCGGATTTCAGTCTTCTCGTCATAAGCCGGCTTTACTTTGGTTGTTAGTAAATAACAACAATGTTGGCTAGTCTCTTGCGGAGATGACGATGTTTGATTCGGCTTAATCCAAACTAGAGACACAAAAAACGCGCTCATGTAGCGCGTTTTTTATTGGTTCTTACTGTTTATGGAAACTGTGCTTCACTGAGACTGTAATTTCGCACGGATAAAGTCGCTGTGGTCGACGTAGAGCAGCTCCGCTGTTTTTCGAATGACGGCATCTTCCAATGGGTCAATTTCACCGTCAGCGTACGCTACTTCCCACATACTCTTGATCAGTTCATAGCGGGTTTCTTGTGAAAGCTCACGCAGTTGAGACGTAAAGTCATAAAGGGAAGTCGACTCACTTGATCGGTTCTGAGCCTGATTCAGTAGGGTATCGGTCTCTTCATCCGTCAGGGAAAGTAATTTCATGATCAAAGAGCGTTTGGTCGCTTGCTCTCTTTCATCGATTTGATGGTCCGCACCAGCTACTTCACAAAGCAAACATGCTATCGCCATATTGGGTGACAGTGTGTTGGATTGGCTAAGGTCCGAGCCTTCTATAAGTTGTTTAAATAATGAAGTAAGCGAATTAAACATGTTGAGCACCAAGCTGTTATCTATTTATTTAAGATGGTAATGGTTTGAGCAAATCTCAAGGTCTTGATTGAATTTGATCAAGATCTCTTACGATTGAGATGACATTTTTGCTCAATACAGTATTTGACCGCCAAAAAGCAGATTTATTCCTCAACCTTTGTAGGCGGGAAATGTATTGAATCACCTTCACCAGTTAAAATACTGATATTGTTTGGCTTTCCGTCTTCATCCAACCTTAGCTCGCCAATCGCACTTTGGTTCACGAGTCGATAAAAATTGTGGTTGCTTGGTGCGCGTTTAAAAATCTTCAAACGCTTGCGCTTTGTGAACAAGTTCAATGGTGATCGAGGGCTATACAGCAGACGATCCATTGCATCACATGCGCTCAGAAGTTGCGCAGGAAACTGGTTCTTAATCCCACTACAAGTGATCTGATAGATGTTTGGACTATTACGGCGAAAACGCAACTTGATGTCATAGGCGAAAGAGTAGTGTACATCGCCAGAGAGAATCACGAAGTTAGTTGGCGTTTTGGTGTGGGTGAAAATACTGATCAAAGTATTCGCACTGCCCGGATGCGCCATCCAGTTTTCTGCGTCAATCAGTAATGGCTGACCCAAGCCCGTCATGATGCGTTGCAGCGTTTCAATAAACTTCACACCAAACATGGGCGCGGCAGAGACAATGATCACTTTGTCTTGATGCATCAACTCTTGGTGGAATTCAATCAAGGCTTCCCAATCCATCAAGCCTGATGGTTTGTTCATACGAGACTCTGAACGCCAACGACGAGTACGTGTATCCAGTACCACCACTTTTGGTGAGGTGTGAATCGTGTAGTGCCAATCTTCAAAACGATAGAGGTACTTTATGAACTCGTCTTGAGATTCTGAAGTCAGCTCTTCAAAGTAACGGCGCGCATGCTCCACAAACGAGGCGTTGAATTTTTCTGGCGCGTTTCCCCAACCTTGGCATAACCAGTAAGCAATCAGGCTGTTACCGATGATGCGATGTGAGAAGAGGTTCTCATTGGCTGCTTTTTCCCATCCAACCGTTAGGTTCCAATCGTCGGTCACGTCATGGTCATCAAAGATCATGTAAGTAGGAACGTGAGCGAGCAAACGCTGGACTTTATCCAAGCCTTCGACAAACGCATCGATATGAACTTTCTCATCACGCCAATGTTGTTGCCATTTCGGCTCTAACGCTTTTCCGCCCGTCGTAAATTCTTTTTCCAATAAACGTTCACGATTGACTAACGTCCAAGGTACTGGAGACCAAACGAGCAGGTACATCGCAAACAGTTCGGCAAAACTGATGAGATGGTTTTCGCATTCACGTGAACTGAAAATAGGGGTACCACGATGGGGGAAGAACTTGCTCAGTAAGCTTCCGTCGTCCACGTAGTGGGGCAGAATGTTATCTCGGCCATAAAAGCAATCTGGGCTTTGATACAGCTCTTGCGTGTTTTTGATCGGTGCTTGTGCGAACTCTTCATCAGGCAAGCCTAGTAACTCGACCAATTGCTCAATCGCATCCAGCATTGGACCTGCTACATGATCGGCATAGATTTGATCGCCGCTCATGATCAGCATATCTGGGCGGTCTTCTATCTGCTGGCTAGCAACTTTAGCGTCTGCTTGGACGAGTGTGTCCTTACTAAAATGATGTGGGTTACGACAAGAACCGTGCAATACATAATCAGCTTTCTCGCTGATCAAGAATTCTACACCTTGCTCTGTTTGCTTATCTTCGCCATAGATAAGATGGGGCATCAACTCGGTTAACAAACCGGATTGAGTATGGAGCTGATAACGCAGTGCACGGTGGGTAGGAAATTCGCCTTGCAGCGTCAGCATGCAAACCCAAGCACGTTTACCGACTTGTAATAGATGCTCTTTTGAAACAGGCTGAGAATAGTATTGTTCACCCGTGCCAGCATCGCTGATTTCAACCAAGCCTTCGAGAGGTTGCGTGGTCACCAACCAAATATTCACTTCCTTCGCGGTGACCTTTCTTAAAATCGGGCCGGCAACAATCAGGGGAAGAGAGGAAAGTTCATTGGTGTTGAGCGATGTTGGCAAAGTGGTTCCTTAGTATTTTGAATCAGTGTTCTGAATCTTCTTCGAGTATTTCGATAACTTGTGAGCTGCTAAGTTCATGTCCCATCAGAAACAAACCTAACATGGCGTCGGCTTTTGACGCACTGTCGCTATCTTCATCAAGGATTTGTTGTAGGCGAGTACGAATCAAGTCAATTTCATGCTCAACAAAACCACGGCCTTCTTCTTCGCCTTGGCCATCTTCTGGTGCATTATCGAAGTGCATAAACAGCATATCACCATCAAGCGTGGTGCTCTCTAAACGCTCTGGTAGCCATTCTTCACCCATTACGATATCGGGATCGCTACCATCAGGCAAATTGTTGATAAGGGAGATGAGTTCAGATGCTTTCACGATAAACTGCGGATTTGGTCATTGGTTTTCTATTGTATCGACCAAACCGGAAAAAACTAAGCCCTTTCATCATCGAAACGTTTTAATTGCTTGCATTGTCATCATTTTGTTGTTGTGAGTAGACCGCCAAATATCGATAACTTTCACTTTAAATAAATTAGGAGATATAACTAATCAATCTTCAAAGGTGAAATCACGAATTCAATTATTGGTCCGATGAGTCGATTGATTTCATCAACAAATCTTAGCACTCTACGTCACCAATCGATAATGAGAATAATTATCGACAATTAATTTAACTGACGTATAAATAGAGTTCTGAAATGAAACGAATAATGACCTTACTTTGCTTAGCGCCTGTATTTGGTGTGAGTGCTGCTGATAACAAGATTGAATCTTTCATGAATGCTTTTCATGAGAATCCTTCAAAAGTAATGAACGAGTTACCTCAGAAAGAAGGCGACACGTCTCCCATCATTGTTGAAGAATCGGAATCCATTCGAGCATCCGTGCGTGATGTCATTATGGAGAGAGCGACATCAGAATCTCATCACTCATTTTCTGCAAATCTTAATAATGACAACCCGGCGCGTTTGGTGGATGTGGGTACTGGCTTGATTCGCAATCTCGATGAGCTTCACCGTCAAATACCGAATTCAAAGCGACTTGAAGTACAACCTTGGTCCGACACCTACTGGCCTCTGTATTCTGGTGCTGCTGCTTGGCGTTATGGCGACAGGGAACTCAGTGCGAGCAATTGGCAAGAGTATTTTGACTTTTCGCACATTCAAAAACCGGTAGTCTCGGTTCAAGGACAGGATCGAGAGGATTTATCTCCGGCAGAAAAATACGATTTGCTGGTGGGGGATACTCAATTTACGCTATCAAAACGTTCGTGGGACTCTGGCAAAGGGTACTACGAATCGAATGGCAGTGTAGAACGCTGGATGGGACTCTGCCATGGTTGGGCAGCGGCTGCGTATATGCTTCCGAGGCCGACGCAATCTGTTACTGTGCCAGACGCTAATGGTGAACCTTTAAAGTTTTACCCTTCTGATATCAAAGCACTTGGAACTTTATTATGGGCAGAAGCGCCGTTTGAAACTCGTTTTATTGGTGGGCGATGTAACATAAAGAACCCAGCAAAAGATGAAAATGGGCGAGTGATTGAACCGGATTGTAATGACACCAACCCAGCCAGTTGGCACTTAGCGGTGCTAAACCAGTTGGGGTTATCTGGCCGTAGCTTGATCATGGATGCTACTTACGATTATCAAGTTTGGAACCAGCCTGTTTTAGGCTACAACTTGCAATATTTTAATCCACAAACGTACCGCTCGGCCTCCGACCCTGCAGATGTCATGATCAGCTTGGAATCTTACGACAAAGATCGTTTCTCTGCATATCGCTCACGTCGCGCAGCTTCCATTGTTGGTGTTCAAATGCAAGTCGAATACATGGTTGAAACGAATCCTACGCATCGCTCGACTGACATGCCCCGTTATGATGGCGTATCACGAGTGACGTATTACTACGACCTTGAAATCGATGCAAATGGACAAGTAATTGGAGGGGAGTGGTATCAAAATCGTCACCCAGATTTTCTTTGGACGCCAACACCTGCAGCGATGGCGAAATCCTATTATGACGGAAATGGCGAATGGGATATGTCTTTACCGATTCCGCAGAGTTGGCAGTACCAAGCACCACGTGCTTCTCGCTACACACAACCAATGACGGCAGTCGTCGAAGCTCTGTTTACCGCTTCGTCAGGTAAGCAGGATGACCAAGATGGATGGAAAAAAATAAAAACCAACACGGAGAGTGGCTCGCAGTGTCTTGATGTGGAGTACCGCGCATCAGGTGAGGGCTCAAGAGTATTTGGTTGGCGTTGTCATAATGGGGATAACCAAGAGTGGAAGTTAACTTCTGCAGGGAAGCTCATGAGTCGAAGCAACTCAGAATTGTGCCTCGATCAGCAAGGTATCGAGATTACTCTTGAGGAGTGTGGGGATGTTCCTACCCAACAATGGCGATGGGAAAATGGGCAGATAAAGAACCGCCTTGATAATTCGTTGAAGTGGAATGACCGCACTTGGCTAGTTGAAGCCGATGTACAAGGCAGTGAGTGGTACTTGGAATAGTTGAGATAAATACAGAGCCCGCTATCGTAGCAGGCTCTCTTTATCATTGCTTAATAGTCGTTACAGCTGCCTTCAAATGTCCAGAACCAGTAGTTCTGATAAGGGTCTGCTCCCCAGTTATCTTGTGTCGCAACAAAGCGGTTGCCCCAATACTTCACTGAAGAACCGGCAGGGTAGTAATTGTAAGGTGACCACTCTTGCAGAGATGCGCACTGGTCTTGTGGTTCTGGGTTTGGCTGTGGCGTTCCGTATGCCTCACTGACGGCAAGGTAGGCGTCAGAAGCGCTCTGCGTATTTGTTACAGTGACATAAATGTCTGAACCTTGAATACCACCAAAACCACACGCTTCTTCATTACCCATATTGGTCGATGAGCAGTCGTAATCTGAAGGTGTTGCTGGGCGATCAATCGCTACATAAAGTTCCACATTACCAAAGCCATTGTAAGTTTGTACCCAAACATCATCGCTAGAGGCTCGACGCAGAACGAACTGTTGCTCGTCTGCCGTGTTTCTTTGGATCGCGACAGGTATGTTGAGCGAAAGCTCGGTCATGCTGGTATCCGGTCCAGGGTTTGGATTAGGTTGACCGCTTTCACAGTTCATCACCTGAACACCCACTTGAGAGAACGCAGACGTGACAGCGGAGCTTTCATATCCCAGCTTTTGCGCTGCCTTACATACGCCTTCTGCACCTTGCTGGAAGGTTGAGTTTGGCGTCCAGTACAACTGGTTCGCCGTTGCGTAAGCCATGAATGCTTTTTTGATGCTCCAGCCTGAGCTTGTCGCTAGGTGGTAAAAGGCTTTGTTGAAAATGCCTGAGCTGTGGTGCACATCGATGCCATTGTAGTATTGGTTTATATGGTCGATCGAGGAACCGTCATGGCTTGGGTTGATGAAGTAACGCATAGCGGGTGAGTACTTCATCACGTGTTCACCCATCTTCCAGTTGAAGCTACCATGCACGTATTGGCTAAGTGCAGCAGCAGCGACGTCAGAAAATGATTCGTTCATTCCGCCAGACATGCCGCGATATTCCAACCCTGAGTTTTGCTCGGTGAAACCGTGGCTGACTTCATGTGCGATAACATCCCAAGTCGCAAGAGGGTACATAGAGCTGTTGCCATCACCAAAGGTCATTTGACGGCCGTCCCAAAACGCGTTGCCATAGTTTGAGCCGTAGTGAACGCGCATGGTGAGTTTTTGTTGGATAGGACGTGCGCCAAGCCACTCACGGTACATGTCAAACACACGTTGGCCGAAGTAGTGTGCGTCGTTCATTGGCGCGTATGCCCCGTTGATTTCTCGGTAGTTATTCACGTTGCAGTTGAAGCGATGAACTTGGCCACCCCATTGTTGGTTGTTCATGTTGATCGTTTCGACATTATCACTGTTCATCTGACAGTATTGGTCAACTTGAAATCCACCAAATTTAGTATTTGGGCCAAAGTAATAACGGCCACTTTTTTGGTTGCCGCCTGGGCCTTCTGCTTCAAGAAATGCAAGACCTTCCCATTGGTCCATGATCTCTCCTGATTTTGCATCGACCAGCGTTATAGGACGAGAGGGACGCAGATTCACAATTTTAACCGCATCGACTTTGTAGATAAGGCGCGCAGTATTTTGTTCGTCAAGCCAAACCATTAGTTCCGCACGAGCATCATTCTCTGGAGACTCGTTAGATGCAAAGCCTTGCTCAGTACCCGTTGCGATCTCAATCGCTTGGTTTGCGCTGATCATTGGCAGCGTCGAGTCTAAGTCGTTGTCGATTCCAACCACCACATTACCGTCAATCGATTGAGCAAAGCCTTTTGCGGAAAGATCTGCGACGACAGAGTGACCATATACAGGTACGCCGTAATGCAATTGTTGCTTACGAACTAACGTTTGTTGACCTATTTCTACTCGGTTGATGTTCTGATAACTCAGTTCGGTACTTGCTGGCATATAGGATGATTCACCAGCAATATTGAGTGCTTCAGAGAGGTCAGTTTGAGAGTGTTCTACAATTTGTGCTGCCTGCGAGGCGAACGCGAAAGGGACAAGCGATAATAAAGTGACGTTTCGCATAATTAACCTTTGATTATGATTGTGTATTTTCTTATGTGTATGTATTCATAGCAAAAATGCGATTGCAGATTAAAGATAAAATCCAGGAATGTGTAAGTGCAATTGGTTGAATATTTGAGGTTAATTCAAAACAAATTTATAAATCGCCTAAAATATGGGCGGTTATAACGAGGTTAAGTAGTCCTGTAGGAATTTTTAACCGATAGACGAATAAAGTCAGATATACTCTTTGTGATTGAATACTGTCTCTAATTACAGCGACATAGGAGAGTTATGAAACACCTACTAGGAACATCGCTAGCCTGCTCAGGCTTATTGCTAAACGGAGCCGCATTTGCTGAGTCGAAGCATGCTGAACAAGAGTGGGGCATTGCTGCGATGTACCGGACTGCTGCGATTCCTTTTTATACTGCTGACGATGACTCGACGGTAAGCACGTTTGTGCCAATGATGTTCTTTGAGAATGAGCACCTTTACATTGATGGCCTTGAAGGTGGTGTGTTCTTATATGATGAGGACGACTCAGATTGGCGTGCGAGTGCGATCATGCGCTTGCGCTTTGTTGACATACCTAAATCGGTTCAAAACGCTTTTGAGGGCGATCGTGTCGACTTCGGTGGCCAAATTCGTTACAACTTTGACGAGAACTGGCGCGCCGAATTCGAAGTGATGACGGATGACGAATTCCAATTTCATTCCAACTACCGTATCGCGGCTAACTATGAGTTAGGCGACTGGGAGTTGGAACCTTCTTTTACCATTCGTTATAAAGATGCCGATTTCAACAGTACTTATTACTCGTTTGATGAAGTAACGGGCGAGAAAATTGGTGCAGGTATTGATGCGAACTTAGGCATTAAAGCCCGATACCACGTCATTTCTAATTTGTACCTACTCGGCGAAACGAGCATTACTCGTCTAGACAGCGAAGCGTACAACAGCCAAATTGTTGAAGACCGCTATCAGGGTGAAGTATTCGTTGGCTTTGGTTTCTTCAATGACAAAGGGAAGGCTCGTAAATCAGAGTTGAGCAACCGTCCGTATCTGCGTGTTGCACACGGTTGGGCAACGCCGTCCAATATTGGCGATATTTTCAAATTTAATGCCGAGAAGGACGAGTACAACAACCAGCTCACCTCATTATTCTACGGACACCCATTGACGGATGAAATCTTCGGTTTCCCGATTGATATCTATCTAACACCAGGTTTGGTTCACCATTGGTCATCTGAAGTTCAATCGTCCAGTACTGAGTATGTGATGGCGATTAAGGCTTACTACACCTTTAATTGGCCGACCAAATGGCGTTTCGGTGTTGCAGAGGGTATGTCTTACATCGATAACATCACCTACATCGAAGGAACAGAGATGGAAGAGAAAGGTTACACCGCAAGTAATTTGCTGAACTATCTCGACTTCTCATTTGATGTGAATGTAGGCGATCTGTTTAACCAGAAAGATTGGGAAAACATGTGGGTTGGTTATTCGTTGCATCACCGTAGTGCGATTTTCGAGAGTGCTTCTCAGTTTGGTCGCATCAAAGGCGGCAGTAACTACAATACCATATACTTCCAGTATGATTTTTAATCGCAACTAGATGAATTAGCCAAGCCTTTATATTGTTAGAAAGGCTTGGCTTTTTGCCCACATTTCCTTTTCTTTTATCCCTGCATTTTTCCATTTTTTCTAGTTGAAATGACTGGCAGAATTGGCGTTTTGGCTTGTTGTTTCTCAAGTTTTTGTACCTGTTTCATATCCTCTTCCCATTAACGTTCTTGATAGATTTCTCACATGTTTTCGCTTAAATGCTTAAAGGTTTAAGCATGTCGAATGTGTTCAGCAGCGCCCTAATCACAAAAGACTAAAAGCCACATTGCGACCAATGTTTCTCCAATGGGAATATCCGTGGTGAAACGTTTATATACAAAGGTCGATACGAGCAATGATAAAAAAAAGCCTTTTAGCTACCTCTACCCTAATGGTTAGCATGTCCGCGTTCGCTGATGTCACAATCACTGAACTTACCGTCAATCCACAACTCTATCCGGTAGGATTTGAGCAGCACTTACAGAACAACTTAGACTTTTTTGTCGACGGTGTGGGTGTTGACCAAAAAGCCAAAGTTCCCTACGACACGATTTTCGTCGATAAAGAGGGGAATATTAAGCACGACTATTACGTCAATACGACTGAGATTGGTTTGTACCTCAATGTCCTCGTTGAAGCGCATAAAAATGGCAATGCTGATGCATTAATTCGTATTCATGAAACTCTGGATGCACTCGCTAAAGCACCAACATGGAAAGGCTTATTCTACTGGCCTTATGACATTGAAGGTGACCAACTAATACCAAACGAAGATGGAATCGTACCGGCAGTTGATAACGCTAACTTGGCGTTTGCTTTAGCCGGCGTCGCGGGGGCGTACATTGATTCCAAACAGAAACAAGAGCAGTTAGTTGTTGGTAAGGTTGAGGCGATATTTAACAGCCAAATTGAGGGTTGGTCTGAACTTTACGATGAAGACAAAGGCCTGCTTTACTCAGGCTGGTCTACCAAAACTGACGCACCACTTACTTACCATATTGATCGTAAAGCCAATGAAAGCCGACTGGCTCCTGTTTGGGCGCACCTAATCACTCAGAACTCTGAAAAATCGGTACCGAAGACGGCTTTCAATAACATGGAGTTGTACACCCATGATTACTACCTAAATGGTAAAAAGCTGACTCCGATGCTGACATGGGACGGTGCTTACTTCCAAGGCATGCTTTCTATGATTTGGTTGGAAGAGCGAGCTCTAATGCCTGATTTCTCTATCATCGAAGACATGACTGAGGTTCAAAAGTATCACGCTATTCATAACCAAATTCCGTTCGTTTCCTCTGCGGCGACTGTTGATGATGGCTACGCCGCATTTGGTGTTTCGCAATTATCTGAGTCCAAAGTGCGCTTTAACAATGACATCGAAGGGGGCGAGACTGGCACACCCCACGCATTAGCACTCTCTTACATGGTTAAGCCATTTGAGGCCGTGAATCTGCTGAATAGACTTATCGATTTCTACCCGCAGCTTGAAACTCCTTACGGTTGGTACGATGCGGTCAACGCTAAGGGTGAGACTTCCACGAAAATTCTATCACTTGATCAGGGAATGTTTGTTGGCGCTTTCTTATCGCCAGCCATTAATAAGGATGTGCGCACCTATTTAGAAAGCAAAGACTACTACTCAACGATTGTTGATATGTACGAAACCTTCGAACCAAACAACAACTAGATAGGTATTGAATCGTGAACTTAAGAAAAGCAGTGAAACTATCAAGTCTACTTCCTTTAATGAGCCTTGCGCTTCCATGCGCTGCGTTAGCCGAAGAAGCTCAAGAGGAAATAGAAGTTGGTCTATGGAATGACCATGAATATCGAGAGCTAATTCTGGAAACGGAATCTGCACAGAGCAGTGACGCTTCTCCAAGAACTCGTGCACTTACCGGCATCGAATACGAACGCGTAAACAATGAAAATCAGCCAGATGAAGAGCTGCTTCATTACATCTATGCGGACGGCTTTACGCGTGTTACGGATAACTTCAGTATGGGTTATGTACTGAAAGAGATACATCACAGTCGTGGTGGTGAGAGTACGGGTCTCAGTAACTATTCTGAGTTGATCCCAAGCTTCTACTGGCGTCAAAACGATAACGTAGCATACAACTTAATGCTGTCGTATGAAAAAACCATCGGCGAATGGCACAACGATAAATACATGGTAAAACCTGGGATTGATCTGAGCTTTGGGCGACATTTCTTACACCTAAGCGCTGAGCTTGGTTACAAAGATGAACGTCAAGGTGCCGGAAGTCGCGGCGCGTTTATCGAGAGTGAGCCTTTGTACCTGTACCGCTTAGACAACGGTATCAATATTGGTGCGAAAGTGATCTACGTAGAGGAACACAACGACTTCAACTACACCGAATTTGCCGTTAAACCTTTAGTCCAGTTCAACTTTGATAACGGCAATTACCTAGAGTTGCGTTATGAACGAGGCTCGTTGGATATGGGCTCGGATCCAAATAACCGTGACCACTTTGACTACGATATTTATGCGCTATACACGGATTTACCTATCAATGATCACTTCTCTTTCTTAGCGGATATTCAAGTTAAGGATCGTCACGCCAACCCTGCACCTTGGACGGGTGATCAGCTGGTTTGGTTCTCTAAAGTTGGCATTGTATGGAAATTCTAAGAGGCACAATTTAATCAATGATGGGGTACCCATCGCTGGTGGATATCCCATTCTCAATCCATATGCACTATTTTTTGATCATGCTTTAAGGGAAAGAGTGCATCAAATAGTGAACGCATTTAGAAATAGGAATGCAGAATCATGGCGAAAGTAACGCTAGAAAACGTAAATAAGGTCTATGACAACGGCTTCCACGCTATTCACGATGTCAGCTTAGACATTAAAGATGGCGAATTCATGGTGCTTGTTGGGCCATCAGGTTGCGCTAAATCCACCATGTTGCGAATGGTTGCGGGTTTAGAAAGCATCACTGATGGTCAGCTCATTATCGGGGACCGCAAGTGTAATGACTTGCCTCCGAAAGATCGTGGTATTGCAATGGTGTTTCAAAACTATGCACTGTATCCGCACATGACGACCTATGAAAACTTGGCTTTTGGCTTAGAGACCGCAAAGAAACCAAAAGCAGAGATAGAGCAACGAGTGGCTAAAGCAGCTGAGCTTTTGGAAATCACAGAGTTGTTGGATCGCAAACCTAAGCAGATGTCAGGCGGTCAACGTCAGCGAGTCGCGCTAGGCCGCGCGATGGTGAGAAACCCAGATGTTTTCCTTTTTGATGAACCTCTCTCAAACCTAGACGCGAAACTGCGTGTATCAATGCGTCGTCGCATTACTCGCTTGCACAGCCAGCTACAAGAATCGGGCAAACCCGCTACCATGATTTATGTGACCCACGATCAGGTTGAAGCGATGACGATGGGCGATCGGGTCTGCATTCTCAATCAAGGTCGTATCATGCAAGTTGATACTCCAATGAACGTATACCACCAGCCAAAAAACAAGTTTGTTGCTGAGTTTATTGGATCGCCAGCGATGAACATGCTGGAAGGCACGCTCGTTGAACAAAATGGCGTGGTGTGCGCGCAACTCAATGAACACACCATTGCACTATCAAAAGCTCACCAAGAAAAGGCGGTTGAGTGGGTGGGGCACCGTATTCACCTAGGCATTCGTCCAGAGCATCTTTCCGTTGCTGAACAAGCTAATCAACATACGCTACCAGCAAAAGTAGAAGCGAAAGAAGAGCTCGGTTCTGAAGTCTACTTACATGTAAACATTTTCGATAAAGCAATGGTTTGTAAGCTGCTCGATACAGAGAAAACCCCTGAAGTAGGAAGCCATTGCCACATCCAACTGCAAGTCGAAAAGTGTCACGTATTCGACGATGCCTCTCAAGAAAATATCCACTACACAGATTCAAAATAAGTTTGGAGTAAAGCTTTATGCACCACATTCAACCAGGACCACAAATGAACGTTGGCGACGAAAGCCTAAATATCACGTTCAACTCAGATGGCGTGCTAGGCGCAATTCGCAGTGGTCGTCTTATGGTGTCTTTGTTCGATACGCCAGAATCAGAAATGGCAATCTCGAATGTATTTCTTCGCGTTAAGAGTAACGGTGAATTCAAAGTTACGCCGTTGCTTTTTTTTAATAACAATATTGAAACGTTTAAGCAGGCGGGTGGCTCACTGCA
Source organism: Vibrio sp. MMG023 (assembly GCF_021654215.1). NCBI lineage: Bacteria > Pseudomonadati > Pseudomonadota > Gammaproteobacteria > Vibrionales > Vibrionaceae > Vibrio > Vibrio sp. MMG023. The sequence goes on from NZ_JAKFZP010000005.1 coordinate 68,442, forward strand.
GTGGGTGACAACAACAGATGAACTAGAAGCAACCGTCACTTTAAAAGCGGGAACAAGCGCCTACTTCTATGAAGTTAACGTAACGAACCTCTCTTCTGAGACTCTGAGCTTTGACCTGATTTATGGTCAAGATGTTGGCTTGGCAGAGGAAGGCGCAGTCAAAACGAATGAGTTGTACTGTTCTCAATATTTAGACCACCAAATCTTTGAAGGTGAGCAGGGTTACGTGGTGTGCAGCCGCCAAAACTTGCCTCAATCAACGGGCAACCCTCGCATCCAAATTGGCTCGTTATCCCCAGTGACGGGCTGTAGCACGGATGGCTTCCAGTTCTTCGGTAAAGAATACAAGTTGACGGGCGAAGCCGTTGCATTGCGTTCAGATACTTTAGCGAACGAAAAATACCAGTATGAAATGGGCTATGTTGCGCTTCAAAGCGAGGCTTTTGCTCTGAAGCAGAATGAAGTGGAATCTGTCGTTTTCTATGGCGTTGTCACGCCACATTGTCCGGAATCCAATATAGGACATCCGCTAACTATTGAAACGGTTACAGATTTACACGCAGCATTACCAACTAGTGACGAGGCACAGCGTCAACCATTGAGCCACCGTCATACGCCAAAGTCTGCGTACTTGATAGGTGAAAAGCTTTCTGAAACTGAAATCGAACAGTTCTTCAGTGCTGAACGTTCATTTGTGGATACCAAAGATGGTGAGCTATTGTCGTTTTTCTATGGTGACAATCATTACGTGACGTTGCCTGAGAAGGAAAAACACCTAGAACGCATGACAGGCCACGTTATTGCTTCTGGTAATAACCAAGATTATCAGCAGTTGATCATGAGCTCGACTCACTACATTGGTGGTGTGTTCAACTCGCAACTGACTCTAGGAAATACGTCGTTTAACAAGTTGTTGGGTGTGTGCCGTAACCCACTTAACCAATTTACGCATGCCGGCCAACGTATCTGGGTTAAAGTCGATAATGCATTCCAAGCTCTAGGCATGCCTTCAGCGTACGAAACAGGCCAAAACTACTCGCGTTGGATTTATAAGCTATTTGGCGGTTACCTTGAAATCTTGTCATTTTCGAGCGCTCAAAGCCCAGTCATCCAACTTGAAATCAAAAAGCATGGCATAGAAGCACCGCTTGAAATCAAAGTCTCGCACCAGCTTGTTTTTGGAAACAACGAAGGTGAGGGGAAGGTGACTATTGAACGTCAAGGCGATCTCTTCACGATTACGGGCAATGACGAGCTGATTGATCAGTTCATGCCAGAACTAAGTTACGGAATCTCAGTATTTGGTACTGATGTGGAAGTAGAGGTCATTACCCGTGCAGAAAGCGAGTCTGCCGAGTTCTTAGTCCTTAAAGCAACATTAGACAACGCAGTATCTATTGCGATTGGTGGCCAAACTGGTGAGTTAGACACAACAGCGCAGTTCATCGACTTTGACGTCGAGAAGCAACAGTACCAACAAGGTATTCAAACTCTGACAAAAGGCTTTAAAGTCGACTTTAGCCAAGATTCACTTAACAGTCAGCGCATCAATACTTGTTTAGATTGGTTTACTCACAACGCACTTGTGCACTACTCGACACCGCACGGTCTAGAGCAGTACTCAGGCGCGGCATGGGGCACTCGTGACGTATCGCAGGGGCCATTTGAGCTCTTTATGTCGATGCAAGAATACGGCAAAGCGAAAGCGGTATTGCAAGAGATTTATCGCCACCAATACCTTGAGACAGGCACTTGGCCTCAGTGGTTTATGTTCGATCACTACGCCAAAATCCAGCAGGAAGATGCGCATGGCGATATCGTGGTTTGGCCGCTAAAAGCACTGGCTGATTACATCAACACGACTGGCGATGTCAGCATCCTGAATGTTGAGCTTCCATATACACTCGCAGAGGTAGGGTTCGAAAGAACGGGGCAGACGTACTCACTTATGCATCACGTTCAGCGCCAGGTTCAACACATGCTTGATAACCTTGTCCCTGGTACGTCGTTGTCTTGTTATGGCGATGGCGATTGGGACGACACGCTGCAGCCGGCGAATCAATCTCTACGAGAAAACATGGTAAGTGGTTGGACGATTCCTCTGACCCTGCAAACGTTGAAGGCAATGGCAAAAGCACTACAGGGCTCTGAGCATCTAGATTTCTCAGCCACCCTAACTGATCTTGCTGAGAAAATGGAGCACGACTATCACCATTATTTAATCAAAGATGACGTGATCGCGGGCTTTATCCATTTTGACCGTGATGAGCAAGGTGGCGTTAAGCAGATCGAGCACCTACTGCATCCTTCTGACGATAAAACGGGCATCAATTACCGCTTACTGCCAGCAAGCCGCTCAATCATCTCAGAAGTGTTTACGCCTGAAATGGCTCAGTCGCACATGACGATCATTAAGAAAAACCTTGTGCACCCTGATGGTGTTCGCTTGATGGACAAGATGGCTGAATACAAAGCGGGTAAACAAAGCTACTTCAAACGCGCTGAGCTTGCCGCAAACCTAGGCCGTGAAGTTGGCCTGCAATATTGTCACGCTCATATTCGATTTATCGAAGCGTTATGTAAGCTAGGCGATGCCGAAGCGGTATTCGATAACCTATACAAAATCATCCCTGTTGGCATCCAAGATCATGTGCCGAATGCAGAACTACGTCAATCAAACGCGTACTTCTCAAGCTCGGACGCGAAGTTTAACGACCGACCGACGGCTTATGACAACTTTGGCAAAGTTAAAGCGGGTGAAGTGGCAGTGAAGGGCGGTTGGCGCATTTATTCGAGCGGTCCGGGTATCTATGTCAACCAGTTGATCACTAACGTATTTGGTGTCCGTTTCTCTGAGAACGATTTAACGCTGGATCCGGTTATTTCCCCTCGCGTTGGGCAAGCCAATGTTCAGTTCGAGCTTGATGGCAAACCAGTCAAGTTAGTGATTGATTTACAAGAAGCGATGCATACACCGAAAGCGATCACCCTGAACGGTGAGGTGGTTCCGTTTGAATTGTCGGAAAACCGCTACCGCACTGGCGGTGCACGTATCTCGCGCAAATGGCTAGAGACACGATTGGAGAGTGAAAATAACACTCTGTATATCACGCTCTAAACCTTATAGGGCTCTGTAATGGAGCCCTTATAAACCGACGTGAAGTAAACCAAGTGTTGGAAGTGAGAGTGGTAAGCCTCAAAAGGAAAAAACGTCAATGAAAGTGACCATTAAAGATGTAGCGAAAAAAGCCAATGTTTCTATTGCGACGGTATCGTACGCAATGAATGGCTGCAATCGTGTCAGTGAAAAAACACGACAGCATGTCCTTAATATTGCGAATGAAATGAACTACGTGGCTAATACAAATGCTAAGCAACTTAAGCAGCGAAGAAGCTACGCAGTAGGACTGTTTTTGAACTACTGGTTTGGTCCTATTTACAGCGAGTTAGTCAAAGGTATCGAAAAGGTATGCCATCAAAAAGGCTACGATTTGGTTGCCTGTAGTATGTACGGTAATGAAAACTCAACCGCGCACAAATACATCCGTGATCGTGTGGTGGATGGTGCCATTATTCTGACCAACTCATTCGATAGTGACTTCCTAGCTTCTGTTGCTGGCCCTGACTTCCCAATGGTCGTCTTAGACCGAGAGCTCACCGCTCCTCATATCTACAACATCTTGATTGATAACTTTGGTGGCGCGTTTAGTGCGACTAAAGAGTTGGTGCTGAAAGGATGCCAGGACATTTACTTTTTTACTGGTCCTGATGACTCCTATGACAGTCAGAAACGACTGGATGGTTATATCTCCGCATTGGGTTATTTCAACATTCCTGTTCGCAATCATCATTTGATTCGTAGCGATTTCACAGAAAAGACTGCCTATAAGCAAATGAGTGAGTTGTTCGAACAAGGAAGAAGACCGGATGCAGTATTTGCCGCCAACGATGAGATGGCGATTGGCATCATTCGCGCGGCGAAGCGATATGGCATAGACATCCCTTCAGAAATGAAGCTCGTCGGTTTTGACGATATACGAATGGCAGAGTTAATGATCCCGAGTTTATCCACGATAACCCACGAAAAAGAGGGGATGGGAGAACTGGCTGCATCAACTTTGATCAGCGCGCTTGATGAAAAGCCGGAAAGCCTAAAGGCATTAACGATTTTGCCAACGTCATTAATTTTACGTGAAACTCTGTAGGATAGTTATGAAAAAGTGGTTGATTGGATGTGTGCTTGCGCTGAGTTCGCAAGTTGCACTCGCAGAAAATACCCGAATTGAAGTCATGACCCCGGTTGGGAACTACATGGACTTTGTCCGCTCCGAGCTTGTTCCTGAGTTCAAAAAACGATACCCAGATGTTGATGTCGTTGTATCCAACGATGACAACCTTGAAACCCGTATGGCCGCGGGGGATGTTCCTAACCTTTATGCTGGGGTCTTTGGTTACCAGCCCGCCAAATACGCCAAAATGGGTAAGCTTGCCTACCTTGAGCAGTTCGATGGTTTTGAGGAGCTTGCGGAACGGATTGATCCAGTATTTATGGAGAAAAACTATGGTCGAAGCTATTACATTCCATGGAATGCGACAACAACGCTCATGCTGTACAACAAAGAGTTGTTTGTTGAAGCGGGGCTAGACCCAAATAATCCACCAAAAACGTGGGACGAGTTTTTACATGCGGCTGAGAAGATCAGCCAACTCCCACCGCGTGCTGACGGAAGCCCTGTGTATGGCACAGTTTTCTGGAATGAAGCGCTGTCATGGGGAAGTTGGTACTGGAGCATGCTAGCTCAAATGTATTACAACTTTAACGACGGTCAGTACGGCTTGCTTAATCGTTTTGGCACCAATCCTGTCTTCGACAAAGAAGAAGCTCAGCTAGCACTCTTCTTTGACACCATGGCGAAAGCTCAGCAGTTTGCACCACTTACGATGGAGAAGAACTTTTTCTCTCGCACCATTGGCATGTGGCCACAGTTCGGTTTTGGCTGGAAAGCGAACCTGACCGAAGCAGCAGGCAAGCCTATGGTGGTGGGTGAGGATGTTGGCTTAGCACCGATCCCAACCCTAAAAGAAGGCGCCACGTCTTACTCCACTCTAGATGGTCGTGCGTTGATGATCTTCAAAAATAGCGTCGAGAAAGAGCAACTATCTTGGGCGTTTTTGCAACTGATGATGGAAGAGGAGTTCAACCACAAAGCGAACATGGCGCTAGGGCAATTACCGACTCTTTCTGCCCTGAAAGAGAGACCGTATTACAACACTCCTGAAGCGAAACCGTTTGTTGAACAACTGCCAAATGCGAAGCTAAACGAGCCGTTTGCACTGGCTTCAGATATGGCGAGCATCATTCTAGAGCAATACTCAAAGGCGGTCGTTAAGCAAGATTTGTCGCCTGAAGAAGCCGTAGAAGCTGCGACCAAGCAAGCCGAACAGTTAATCCATGAATAACGTGATAGGTCTAAGTGGAACTATGAAAAAAAATAACCTCATAACAGGCTACCTATTCCTCGCTCCTTGGATAGTGTATTTCGCCGTCTTTTTGATTTATCCGTTCTTTCTATCTTTTGAAAGTAGTTTTTTGAGCGTCAATATCTTAATGCCAGAAAACACCAAGTTCATCGGATTAACGAACTGGATTACCGTTGTAACCGATTTCCTGTTCTGGAAGTCACTGTTTAACGTGGTGTTTAACCAAGTCATCTTTGTCTCATTGAGCTTTGTGATTGGCCTGGGGCTCGCACTGTTACTCAATGAAATCAAATTTCTATCGAGCTTATTCAGAACCATCATGTTTATTCCGGTTGTGACGTCCATTACCGTTGCAATGATCATCTTCGACTTTGTTTCTGGGCCATCAGGGCCGATCCAAAACACCATGGTGAGCAGCAGTTTGCTGTCTGAGCCCGTGTTCTGGAAGTTTGAAGAGTGGTTACCAATGCCAATCATCGCTGTATTTAGCGCATGGAAGTGGTTTGGTGTTCAAATGATCATCTTCCTCGGTGGTATTGCGAGTATCGACAAGTCTTTGTTTGAAGCGGCAGATATTGATGGTGCGTCGTGGTGGCGAAAAACTAAGAAAATCACGCTACCAATGATCATGCCACAAATTATTTTTGTTATGACCATGAACATTATCAACGGTTTACAGATGTTTATCGAAGTATTCATGAACTTTGATTTGAATGGCGGGCCGTATCAATCGGCGCTCACTCCGGTTCTATACCTTTACCAAACTGGCTTCGAGCAAATGAAGATGGGTGAAGCCTCAACCATTGGCCTGATGCTCGCTTGCGTTATTTACCTGCTGACCATGATGCAGTTAAAGATCACCAGTAAGGAAGATTAATCATGAACGCTGATAGAAAAAGAAACTTACTTATTTATGGCACACTTTTCGTTGCCGCTATTATCGTGTTGTATCCGTTCTTTTACATGGTGATCAACTCTTTTAAAACTGGGCCAGAAATCATGCACAGCCCAAATAGCTTGCCGAAAGAGTGGTCTTTCGCCGGTTACATCAAGGTGTTTGATTCGGTCAACTTAGGAAGAGTGTTCTTCAATACGATTTTTATCTCGGTAACGGTGACTTTCTTAAACACGCTGTTTTCTTCCATGGTGGCCTATTCGATTGTGAAGACAAACCTACCGGGGCGCGAGTTCTGGCTTAAGGTAATTCTGGGCTCGATGATGATTCCAGCGATTTTGTTCACCATTCCAACCTACATGATGATGTACGAGTGGAACTGGATTAATACGTATCGTGTGTTAATCATTCCGGGGGCGATCAGTGCTTACAACATCTTCCTGATGGTGCAATTTATGAAGCAGATCGATAACGCTTATTTGGAAGCAGCTCGAATCGATGGTGCAAGCGAACTTCGTATCTTCTTCAAGATCATTCTTCCTATGATGCGACCAGCGCTCGCGACCGTGGGTATATTAACTTTCATGGGCGCTTGGAACGATTTCATGGGGCCACTGCTATACGTTCGAGATGACTCGTTAATGACGCTCCAATTAGCACTGTACAACTTCAAAACAGAAGTTCCGGGAACCAACCTAGAGCAACTGTGGGCCATGACGACCATGATTGCGGTGCCTGTTGTCATTGTCTTCTTCTGTCTTCAGAAGAACTTTATTAAGGCATTTACTGGGGTAGGGGTGAAGTAATGAAAGTGTCTACAAGAATGAAATTCCTTGCACTCGTGTCTGTCATCCTCATCGCTTACGGTTCTGCGTGGATGAAGGCGTATTCTCTCTCAGAGAAGTACTTCGCTTACGCAGAGGAACAGTATTCGAAAGGAAACTTGATCACTGCTTTAAAAGGGATGAACAAGTTAGAGTTGAGAATTGAAGACGAATACTTTGGCGGCTACCAACAGGTACTCGATACCTGGCGCAGCTCGACTTTGGGTCCAAGACCCGATGCTTATTATCAATCTTTGGAAAGGCCCAAGCTGATCATTGAGCAATTAAACAAGCAACAACTGATGGAATTCATCGAGATATACGTTCAGCTCGATTCACGTTATGTACCTACCGCGGCGGATCAGTTGAGGTTCTTGGCGAAGCAATCTGGTGATATTGCCTTGTACGAAGAGATGACGGAATTTCTGAACGAAGCTTTCCCACGTTACAAACAAAGAGAGATATAGGTAGTAGCGGATGACATTATACAAAGACACCTCAGCAACATGTGAAGACAGAGCGCAAGATTTGTTGTCACACATGACATTAGAGGAAAAGATCGGCCAACTCTGCCAGTCTCCAATGCTTGAGTATGAACAAAACAAATCGGACTACCTTAACAAGGTGGCAAAAGGCGCTTATGGTTCGCGTATTCTTGCTGATACCGCATGGGCCGGCAATGCGTTGGGTGAATCGGTCGATCCGCATCAGCTCAATGAAATCCAAAAAGTTGCCGTTGAAGAGAGCCGTCTCGGTATTCCTATTATCTTTGCCCGTGATGTGATTTACGGGCAAAAGACGGTGTTACCAATACCGCTTGCTCAGTCGTGCTCGTGGAACCCCAATTTAGTTGAAGAGGCTTATGGATGTATTGCCGCGGAAGCCGCCTCTTTAGGCATCAATTGGACGTTTGCTCCCATGCTGGATATTGTCCGTGACCCTCGTTGGGGCAGGGTTATTGAAAGCTCTGGTGAAGACCCGTACTTAACCAGTCAGTTTGCTCGAGCGGTGATTAATGGTTTTCAAGGTGATGATCCTGCTCACCCAGACAAGCTTGTTGCGTGCGCGAAGCACTTCGTCGGCTATGGTGCATCAGAAGGTGGGCGAGACTACGATACAACTGAGTTAAGCCTAAATACATTGCACAACGTTCATCTACCGCCATTTTCTGCGGCTGTGAAAGCAGGTGTAGCAACCGTGATGTCAGGGTTTAATGACCTTGGTGGCACTCCGGTGACCGGCTCTCAACCATTGATCAGAAGCTGGCTTAAAGAAGAGCAGCAGTTTGATGGCATGGTGGTGAGTGATTGGGGTTCGATTTCTGACTTGGCTTACTTCCGCGTGGCAAAAGACCCATGCGATGCAGCATTGCAAGCTTTGGGAGCCGGTGTTGACATGGCGATGACGAATGAAGCTTACGAGGACACGCTTGCAGGCGTCATTCAACGTCAGCCAGTGGCTGCTGAGTGGCTCGATGAAGCGGTGTATCGAGTCTTACTGACTAAGTTTCGAGTAGGGCTATTTGAACAGCCTTATGTTGATCCGGAAAAACATACAGCGGTGCTTGGGAAACAAAGCCACAAACAGAAAGCGCAACAACTTGCCGAAGAGAGCATGGTGTTACTCAAAAATGAGTCCAGCTTACTGCCTCTCCCAACTCGAGGCCTAAAGGTTGCGGTTATTGGTCCTCATGCACATTCGCAGCGACAGCATTTGGGATCTTGGTGTTTGGATGGCAAAGCAAATGATGTTATTTCGATAGCAAAAGGTATTGAGGCTGCGGCACCGCAAAACGTTATTTTGACGGATTCCGAGGCATTCAGTGATGACATGGTGGAGTGCGCGCATCGTGCTGATGTGGTGGTTTTGTGTGTTGGTGAAAGTCATCGTAGAACGGGTGAGGCGAGGAATGTTGCTGAGCTTGTTTTACCTCCTGGTCAAGAAGAATTGATTGAAGCGATTGGACAAACTGGTAAGCCACTCGTTGTCGTGCAGTGTACCGGTCGACCTGTGCCATCGCCGAAGACCGAACAATATGCCAATGCACTTGTTTATGCGTGGCAGAGTGGCACTGAGGTAGGGGCTGCATTGGGTAATTTACTGTTTGGGCATAGAAACCCAAGTGGTAAGTTGACCATGACAGTGCCAAGAAGCACCGGGCAGATCCCTATGTATTATGCTCGCAAGACTATTGGCAAAATGAGAGCGTATCAAGAGTACATGCCGTACAAAAATGAGAAAGATACACCGCTCTACCCATTTGGATTTGGATTAAGTTATTCGCAGTTTAGATACAACGATATCACCTGTATAACACCTGAAATCAGGGAAGGGCAGGATTTGGTTCTTGATGTTGAGGTTGAAAATACTTCAGTTGTCGATGGCCAGGAGATAGTTCAGTGTTACATCTCACGTAACGTGTCATCGACAACTCGACCTGAAAGAGAGCTAAAGGCATTTGTTAAGTGTTCGCTTGCCGCGCACGAGAAAAAGACGCTGAGGATTACCGTCTCTGCAGATGAACTGAAGTTTTATGGTCAGCAGGGCTGTTTCATGTACGAAACGGGAGAGTTAGGTGTGTATGTCGGTGGGGATAGTTTAGCGACTAGCCACGTTACGGTTCAGCTTAAGTAACTAAGACTGTTGAGTTAGACCGTTCAGAATAACATCGTTGTTTAAATCAAAATGGCAATGCTAACAAGCTTGCCATTTTTGTGTTTAATTGGTAATTATTCTTATTTCTATTCTTCTATATTTGTATTTATTATCCATTGAATTTAAAAATCATTCTAATATTTAATTGAATTGACACCTCTCTGACCTATTAATGTTTCATTCATATAAAACGTTGAAATGAAATATAAGATTGCATTTTGTATTTTTTAATAATTGACTGTGGTCAAGATTATCACCCCTTAAATCTACAAGGATATTAATAGTGGCGGGTGGCCATGCCTTAGTTGCTCAAGGCCTGTGCTATCTAGCTTAATTGATGGTTTTGTAGAAATGCTGCTTTGATTTGCCTTGTGTATTAATTAAAGCGAAATTAGATATTTTCAATGAATGCCTATTTTGAAAATACAATCTCTATGTCTTTTATTTCTAACGAGTGTTCTTTCCCCACTTAAAGCCATTAATTAAGCGCCACGACCAAATTCAAAAACGTAATTTAGGAAAAAACCATGAGTCAAAATGGTAAGTTTAATATTACTCGGCGTGATGCTTTAAAGGGCGGTTCTGCACTTGGCGCTTTGGCGTTAGCAGGAAACGCGCTTTCTCTCCCGTTTGCAACTAAAGCGGTTGCCAAAGAAACACCAGCAAAACCAAACGAAAAAATTGTCTGGTCGGCATGTACCGTAAACTGTGGTTCTCGTTGTCCACTTCGTATGCACGTGGTCGACGGTGAAATCAAATGGGTAGAAACCGATAACACGGGTGATGATGTGTACAACCACAATCACCAAGTTCGCGCTTGTTTGCGTGGTCGCTCTATGCGTCGCCGTGTTTACTCGCCAGACCGTTTGAAATACCCACTTCTTCGTGTTGGTAAGCGTGGTGAAGGTAAGTTCAAACGCATCACTTGGGATGAAGCCTTTGACCTCATTGGTGATAACCTAAAACGCATTATTAAAGACCACGGTAACGATGCGGTGTACCTAAACTACGGTACAGGTACGCTTGGTGGTACGGTAACTAAGAGTTGGGATCCGAGCGCGACATTGGTTGCTCGTATGATGAACCTTTGTGGTGGTTACCTAAATCACTACGGTGACTACTCTGCAGCAAACATCGAATGTATGTCAGAGTACTTCTACGGTTCGTTCGTTGATAACAACTCAATTGACGATGTTCAAAATGCAGACCTATGTCTGATGTTTGGTAACAACCCAGCAGAAACCCGCATGTCGGGTGGTGGTCAGGTTCACAACTACGTGGATGCGAAAAACATCAGTCACACTCGCACGATTTGTATCGACCCTCGTTACACTGACACCGCAGCAGGCCGTGAAGACCAATGGATTCCTATCAAACATGGTACCGATACCGCTTTAATTGCAGCCATCGCCCATGTATTGATTACGAAAGACAAAGTCGATCAAGACTTCCTTGACCGTTACTGTGTGGGTTACGACCGTAAAACACTTCCTGCATCAGCGCCAGAAAACGGCAGCTACAAAGATTACATCATGGGTACTGGCCCAGATGGCATCGAGAAAACCCCAGAGTGGGCACAGCCTATCACGGGCATTCCAGCGGATGTGATTTTGAAACTTGCACGCGAAGTTGGCGATGCTAAACGCATTTACATTACCCAAGGTTGGGGCTTACAACGCTCAGCAAATGGTGAGCAAGCGTGTAAAGCGGTAATGATGTTGTCATTGCTACGTGGTCAAGTTGGCTTGCAAGGTGGTGGTACTGGTGCTCGTGAAGGTAACCACTCATACCCATTCCAACGCTTCCCGAAAGTGCCAAACCCAATCAGCGCTTCTATCCCAATGTTCCTTTGGACAGACGCGATTTACCGCGGTACGGAAATGACAGATCTGACCGACGGTATTAAAGGCGTTCAGAAGCTACAAAACAACATCAAGTTCATCTGGAACTACGCAGGTAACTGCCTGATTAACCAACACTCAGACATCAACCGCACACACGAAATTCTTCAAGATGAAAAAGCGTGTGAAATGATTGTGGTGATCGACAACCACATGACGTCTTCTGCGAAGTATGCCGATATCGTATTGCCAGACTGCACAACGTCAGAGCAATCGGATTTCTGTATGGATGGTGCGGCTGCATCAATGCCTTACTTCATCTTTGCAAGCCAAGCGATTAAACCTCGTTTCGAATGCAAACCTATCTACGACATCATGTCTGGTGTGGCGAAGCGCATGGGCGTGTTTGATGAGTTTACTGAAGGTCGCACTCAAGAAGAGTGGCTGCAATGGATGTACGCTCAGACCGTTAAACAAAACAACGATCCAAACTTGCCGTCTTACGATGAGATGAGAAAGCAGGGCATCTATAAGAAGCAATTCGACCGTCCACACGTGGCATACGAAGACTTCCGTCGTGACCCAGAAGCGAACCCACTACCATCGCCATCAGGCAAGATTGAAATCTACTCAGAGACGTTAGCGAAGATCAACGAAGAATGGGAACTGGACGAAGATGAATCAATCAAGCCATTACCAGAATACGTTTCGACGTTTAATGGCTGGGATTCTCCTGATCGTAAAGAGTACCCACTTCAGTTAACGGGTTTCCACTACAAAGCTCGTGCGCACTCTACGTACGGCAACGTCGACATCCTAAAAGCAGCGGCTCCACAGGAACTTTGGATCAACCCGATTGATGCAGCGTCACGCAACATCGATAACGGTGACTTGGTTAGCGTGCGCAGCAAGTTCGGTGAAATGAACGTTCGCGTAAAAGTAACCCCACGCATCATGCCACACATCGTTGGCTTAGGTGAGGGCGCATGGTACTCACCAAATGGTAAAGGTGTTGACCAAGCAGGTTCAATCAACGTACTGACGACACAACGTCCAAGCCCGTTGGCTAAATCGAACCCGAGCCATACCAACCTCGTTGAAGTGACGCTAATTAAGAAAATGGGGGCTAAATAATGAGCACAGCGAAGCAGTATGGCTTTTACATTGATTCAAGCAAATGTACTGGCTGCAAAACATGTCAGCTCTCTTGTAAAGACAACAAAGATCTGGGTATCGACCGTAACTTCCGTCGTGTTTACGAATACGTAGGCGGCAATTGGACGGAAGAAAACGGCGCGTTCCGTCAAAACGTGTTCGCGTACTACCTATCGATCTCTTGTAACCACTGTACTAACCCTGCGTGTACCAAGGTTTGTCCATCAGGTGCAATGCACAAGCGTGAAGAAGATGGCTTTGTTGTTGTCGATGAAAGCGTGTGTATCGGCTGTAAATCTTGTCACATGGCATGCCCATACGGCGCACCTCAATACAGCGAAGAAAAAGGTCACATGACTAAGTGTGATGGCTGTTACGAACGTGTTGCAGAAGGTCTAATGCCAGTGTGTGTTGATAGCTGTCCATTGCGTGCGATTGAGTTTGGTCCAATTGATGAGCTACGCGCGAAATACGGTTCAAACGCGGATGTGGCACCACTGCCAGATTCTCGCATTACGAGCCCGAACCTGATCGTGAAGCTAAATCCAAATGGTCGTCCAACCAATGATCGCACTGGTTTCCTACAGAATCCAAGAGAGGTGAAATAATGTTATACGAAGCACCATTAGTTGCCTTTACGGTTCTTGCTCAAACAGCGGTTGGCGCGCACCTAACGGTTAACGCGTTCGAGAAATTCGGCAAGCCACCACGCGTGACAGAACCTCGTATGAACATCGCACGTTTCGCAATTTTGGTTGTAATGGGATTGGGTTTCTTGTTCTCAACCACTCACTTGGGTAGCCCACTTCGTGCCTTCAACGCATTAAACCGTGTTGGTAGTGCGGCGCTATCTAACGAGATCTTAACGGGTGCAAGCTTTCTGTCTCTAGCGGGTTTGTACTGGTTGCTGACGATTCTAAAAATCGGTAGCGAAGGCGTTCGTAAAATCGTGAACTGGTTGTCTATCGCCGTTGGCGTGATTTTCATGTTCGCGATGGCAAATGTTTACCAAATCGAGACAGTGCCAGCATGGTACTCACCAATGACCACGGTAGCGTTTTGGTTCACGGTCGTGACTTCGGGTCTGATGTTCGGTTACACGCTTATCAACGTATTGGACGTGACGGCTGAGAAAACCAATCGTCGCCTAATGTGGGCTGGTGTAAGTCTGATTGCGCTGAACTTAGCATTCTCAGTAATGCAGACGATTTACTTCGCAGGTATCTCAACGGCGATTCACAGTGGCTTGGATCAAATCACCATGCTGTCTGGCTATGTTGCCGGTCACGTGTTGTTGCTTGTGGTTGCTGCTGCTCTTTGGGTATTCGCTGAGTTGTTTACCGCAGAAGGTCGTCAGAAGAACTTGCTAGTTATCGTGGCATTCGTTGCCTTGTTCGTTGCAGAGATTCTAGGTCGCAATGTGTTCTACGGCATGCACTTTACATCTGGTTTGTACTAATAACCGTTATTTGTGCTGATAACCATTATTTGTACTGATAACAATTAGCAGAGTGGGGCGAGTGTTCGTCCCATCTCTTTTCCGTTTTACTTAATCGAAGAATAAAAACACCAGTCATCAAAGGTACTTCATGCAAATTTCTCAACTTGAACCACAAGATACCAGCATCGTTCTTAAGCTGTTTGGTGCACTGTTTTACTACCAACCAAAAGATTACCCAGCGGCAAATCTCGATACGTTGTTGAGCAATACTGATACGCCAATCGAAGCGCTTAATGACATGCTGCGCAGCTTTCAAAGCGAGAGTGAAGATGCATTGCAAATGGAGCATGATCGTATGTTTGCCGGTATTGGTGAGATGCCAGCGCCACCTTGGGGTTCGGCTTATCTAGATAAAGAAGCAGTGTTGTTTGGCGAATCAACCATTGAATATCGTTACTTCTTGCAGCGTTGTGGTTTTGCTTTGGAATCTGACCAACGTGAGCCAGAAGACCAGATCGGCTTGATGCTGATGGTGTTAGGCATGTTGATTGAAACTGATCAACAAAAACTGGCGGCTGAAATGTTGCGCGAGCACTTGATGACGTGGTTTGGTTTTTTCAACAAGCGCTTCAAAAAAGCGGTGACTCTTGCGCCTTACTCAAAACTGTCGAACCTTACTGAAGAACTACTTCAATCTTTGAGTGAGCAATACCAAGTCGTTGTGTCAGTAAAGAGAGATTACTCGGATGCGCCAGTCTGAATCGGTTGATCTAAGCAAGCGACGTCTGTTTTCGTTCCGTCGCGCGCCAGTGGAACAAGCTCAAGAGCCTCGTGTTCAAGCGAGACCGCCGTATGCGGTGGAAGAGTCTATGTTCACTCGGCTTTGTGATGGATGTGGTAAGTGCGCTTCTGCATGTCCAAGCCAAATCATTGAAATGGTTGATGGCGTTGCCGCGTTAGACATCAGTTACTCGGCATGTGATTTATGCGGTGCGTGCAAGTCGGCATGCCCTACATTGGCACTTTCTAACCAAACAGAGTCTACAGGCTTGATTGCCACTATCTCGAACAGCTGCGAAAACTTATACGGTTATTGCGGTAGTTGCGAGGACAGTTGCCCTTATGATGCTTTGCAATGGCAAGATGATGTCAAACCTAAAATTGACGCTGCCAAATGCAAAGGTTGCGGACAATGCGCGCAAAGCTGTTACAACAGCATGATCAGCTTTGACTTAAAACGATAAAAAAGGGATTGGCGCGTACCAATCCCTTTTTGTTTGTATTCAATTCTATTTAATCTTACGCCAAGGTTGCCAATTGGCTTTGCGCGTCTGAAATGCCTTTCGCTGCTGCGTCATCACCCATGTTTAGCGCTTCTGCGTAAACAAACTCCACATCCGTGATACCAACAAAGCCCAATACTGTGCGTAGGTATGGTGTCATGCTGTCGGTTGGTGAGTCTTTATGAAGACCGCCACGTGTGGTGACTACAATTGCTTTCTTCCCTTCAATCAGACCTTGAACGCCGTTTTCTGTGTATTTGAATGTCACGCCTGCACGAGCAATCAAATCAATCCAGTTTTTAAGCTGAGTTGGAATCGTAAAGTTGTACATTGGTGCTGCGATAACCAAAGTATCTGCTGCTTTGATTTCTTCAATTAAGGTATCAGATAGATCAACCACCGTTTGTTGCTCTTGTGAAAGATCTTCTGTTGCACGTAGTGCTGTCGCAACTGAAAAGTCTAACACTGGCAGTGGATTTGCAGCTAAGTCACGAACAGTTAGCTTATCTTGGTCTACATTTTTGATGAAGTCTTCAACCAGTTTGTTTGATTGAGAGTAATCGCCAAGGATGCTTGATTTAAGAGCTAGTACACGAGACATATGGGTTTCCTTTAATAAGTGCTTTCGGCTATGTGATGCATTATAGGCAATGCTCATCGACTCAAAACCCGATGGATTCGCTTAAGTTGTTCGAAAAAATTGAATGATTGCTGAATGCTGCTTTCCGTTATCTTGTTCTAGCCCTTATGTGCTACAATCCGCGCAGTTTTATGTAATGAAAAGAATAGGAAACGCTTTGACTTCGTCACAGCCCCCAAAAAAGAATCCCGCTGAAGAGCAAGCGACACCGTCAAATGGTGCGCAAAATGCCAAAGCGAAGCAGGCTAATGCATCTCAAGCACAAGCTTCTCAGAATGCTACGCCTCAGGCTCAAGTAAATAACGCGGCGTCACTACGCAAGGCACTTAACCAGTGCATGATGCGTGACCGCTTCCGCTTGAGTAAACGAATCTCTGGTGCAAGCAAAATCAAAAAAGACGCAGCGCGTAACGCTGTGTTTGATGAAATCGCATTAGACATCGCCAAATCCATGATGGTTGTGGAGCAACGCAGTAGCTACAAACCAACGATTGAATACCCTGAAATCCTGCCAGTCAGCCAAAAACGCGACGACATTGCGAAAGCGATCGAAGAAAACCAAGTGGTAATCGTTGCGGGTGAAACAGGTTCAGGTAAAACCACTCAGCTACCAAAAATCTGTGCTGAGCTTGGTCGCGGTAAATTCGGTCTGATTGGTCATACTCAGCCTCGTCGTCTTGCGGCGCGTTCGGTTGCGAACCGTATTGCCGAAGAGATGGAAACCAAGCTTGGTGAGTTTGTTGGTTACAAGGTTCGATTCAACGATCAGATCTCTGAAAATACCCAAATCAAATTGATGACGGACGGTATCTTGCTGGCTGAAATTCAGCATGACCGTTTCTTGAATCAATACGACACCATCATTATTGATGAAGCGCACGAGCGCAGCCTGAACATCGATTTCATCTTGGGTTACTTGAAAGAGTTGCTACCACGTCGTCCTGATCTGAAAGTGATCATCACGTCGGCAACCATCGACCCTGAGCGTTTTTCAAAACACTTCAACAATGCCCCAATCATTGAAGTGTCAGGTCGTACTTACCCAGTAGAAACGCGTTACCGCCCACTAAGTGGTGATGACGATAATGATCGTGATCAACTTGAAGGTATCTTCGAAGCGGTAGACGAACTGTGCGATGAAGGTTTAGGTGACATCCTGATCTTCATGAACGGTGAGCGTGAAATCCGTGATACCGCTGATGCACTGTCTAAACGTAATCTGAAGAGCACGGAAATTGTGCCGCTTTACGCGCGTTTGTCGGCGGGGGAGCAGAACAAGATTTTCCAACCTCATGCTGGTCGCCGCATTGTACTGGCAACCAACGTAGCGGAAACGTCGTTGACGGTTCCGGGCATCAAGTACGTTATCGACCCAGGTACGGCGCGTATCAGCCGTTACAGTTATCGAACTAAGGTTCAGCGTCTTCCAATCGAGCCAGTTTCTCAGGCGAGTGCGAACCAGCGTAAAGGTCGTTGTGGTCGTGTGGAAGAGGGTATCTGTATCCGTCTGTACTCAGAGGAAGATTTTGAGTCACGTCCGGAGTTTACCGATCCTGAGATCCTGCGTACCAACCTAGCGTCGGTTATCTTGCAGATGACGGCACTTGGTTTGGGCGATATTCAAGCCTTCCCATTTGTGGAAGCGCCAGACAAACGTAACATCCAAGACGGTGTTCGTTTGCTGGAAGAGCTTGGTGCGATTAACGCAGAAGCGAAACCGTCCGATTCTCAAGGTAGCAAGAAACGCCTGACCAGTATTGGCCGTCAACTTGCCCGCCTTCCAATCGATCCACGTTTAGCGCGTATGGTATTGGAAGCTCCAAAACAAGGCGCGCTGAAAGAAGTCATGGTTATCGCAGTGGCATTGTCGATTCAGGACCCGCGTGAGCGTCCAAGTGACAAGCAGCAATCATCAGATGACAAACACAAACGCTTCTTCCATGAAGAATCAGACTTCCTGACGTTGGTGAACTTGTGGGACTACATCCAGAAGCAACAAAAAGCGCTGACGGGCAACCAATTCCGCAAACAGTGTAAGCAAGATTACTTGAACTACTTGCGCGTTCGTGAGTGGCAAGATGTGTACTTCCAAATTCACCAATCCATGCGTGAAATGGAGTTCAAACTCAACGATGAGCCTGCGTCTTACCATGGCGTACACAGCTCAATCCTTGTCGGTTTGTTATCGCACATCGGTATGAAAGACCAAGAGAAGAATGAATATCAAGGTGCGCGTAACGCTCGTTTCCATATCTTCCCTGCATCAGGTCTATTCAAGAAACAGCCTAAGTGGATCATGTCTGCTGAACTGGTGGAAACCTCAAAACTTTGGGGGCGCATCATCGCTAAGATTCAGCCTGAGTGGATTGAACCGTTAGCGAAGCACCTAATTAAGCGCAGCTACAGCGAGCCGCATTGGTCGAAGAAACGCGCAGCAGTCTTGGCACACGAAAAAGTGATGCTTTACGGGGTACCGATTGTTCCTAACCGTTTGGTGAACTACGGAAGTATCGATCCAACGGTGAGCCGTGAGATCTTTATCCGTAGCGCGTTGGTAGAAGGCGAATGGGATACCAAACACGCGTTCTTTAAGCAAAACCGCAAACTTCTGCAAGAGGTGGAAGAGCTTGAGCATAAATCTCGTCGCCGCGATATTTTGGTGGACGATGATGAGTTGTTTGATTTCTATGACCAACGTGTGGGTACGGAAGTCGTTTCTGGTAAGCACTTCGATACATGGTGGAAGAAGGCATCGAAAGAGAACAAAGAGCTGCTGAACTTCGAGAAAGAGATGCTGTTCAAAGGCGATGCTAGCCACGTAACCGATTTGGATTACCCGAACTTCTGGCACCAAAACAACCTAAAACTTAAGCTGAGCTACCAGTTTGAACCGGGCGAAGACAGCGATGGTGTGACGGTACACTTACCGCTGCCGATCCTTAACCAAGTTGAGCCTGCGGGCTTTGACTGGCAGATCCCTGGTCTGCGCCATGAGCTTGTGGTGAGCTTGATTAAATCGCTGCCGAAGACGATTCGTAAAAACTTTGTTCCTGCACCAAACTATGCTGATGCTTTCTTAGCTCGCTCGACGCCAATGGAAGCACCTTTATTAGATTCGCTTGAAAAAGAGCTTCGTCGAATGACTGGTGTGGAAGTTCTGCGCGAAGATTGGAATATGGATCAAATTCCGGAGCACTTGAAGGTGACTTTCCGCGCGGTTGACCATAGAAATCGCAAGTTGAAGGAAAATAGCGACCTTCATGCGTTGAAAGAAAGCCTGAAAGACAAAGTTCAAGAAACGCTGTCTAAAGTCGCCGATGATGACATTGAGCAGCAAGGCTTACATACTTGGAGCTTTGGTGAACTGCCTAAGGTATATCAACAAAAACGCGGTGGTTACGACGTTAAAGCGTACCCGGCGATTGTGGATTCCAAAGACAGTGTAGAAATCAAACTGTACGAAACTGAATACGAACAGGTGACGGCTATGCAAGCGGGTCAGCGTCGTCTGATCTTGTTAAACGTGCCGTCGCCAATCAAATACTTGCACTCTAACTTACCGAACAAGTCGAAGTTGGGTCTGTACTTTAACCCTTACGGTAAAGTGCTGGATCTAATTGATGACTGTATCGCGTGTGGTGTCGATAAGCTTATCGAAGAGCAGGGCGGTTTGGTTTGGGAGCCAGAGAAGTTTGATGCGTTGAAAGAACATGTTCGTGCAGAGCTGGGTGACACAGTTGTGGATATTGCACAACAAGTCGAAACCATTCTGACGACGGCTTTCAATATCAACAAAAAGTTGAAAGGCAAAGTGGATTTTACCATGGCATTTGCGTTATCTGACATTAAAGCGCAAGTGGAAGGTTTGATTTTCAAAGGCTTCGCAACAGAGTGTGGTTGGAAGCGTCTTCCGGACATTCTGCGTTACATGCGTGCGATTGAACGTCGTATGGAGAAGTTACCGATCGATCCAAACAAAGACCGTTTACACATGTTGAGAATCGAGTCAGTGGCGAGTGATTACAAAGAACTACTTAATAAGATTCCGAAAGGCATGGTGATTCCAGAAAACGTGAAAGAAGTGCGTTGGATGATCGAAGAGCTTCGAGTAAGCCTTTTTGCTCAACAATTAGGCACTCCGTACCCAGTTTCTGATAAACGAGTCAAAAATGCGATTGATGCTTGCTAAACGCTAAGTACAATAGCGGTAGTTTTTCTTGTGAGGTTCATCGACTTATCAATGGTTTGTCCAGTTTAGATCGCTGTTGGTATAGTATTTGCTAAGAATTGTTCACAAGTTATTTTAAGTCACAAGGGAGGCAATGATTCGCCTCCCTTGTGTTTGCAGTACCAACCTCTGCGACGGTGCAGGAGTGGGTAATTATAAAGAGTAAAGGTTGATGATGAAGAAAACTCTATTGGCAGTGGCACTTCTAAGTGCTTCTTCTGCAGCAATGGCAGATTCATGGATTTATGGTGGTGCTTCTGTAGGTCAGTCTGACTTCAAAGGCGAGACTGACACTTCATACTCTGTACACGTAGGTACAGGTATTCTGCCTATCATCGGTATCGAAGCGGGTGTTACTCAGCACGGTGAATTCAAGATCGCAGGTCACGAAACTAAGCTGACTTCTTACTACGCAGCGCTTAAGCCAAGCATCGACTTCGGTCCACTGCACGTTTACGCGAAAGGTGGTATCCACCAGTGGGATAAGAAAGTGTCTGGCGGTAAAGACGATGATGATGTGGATCTAATGTACGGTGTAGGCGCTGAATACTTCATTTTCGGTCCAATGTCTGTTGGCGCAAGCTACATGAACTACACAGCGGGTAAAGACGACATCGGTACGTTCTCTCTAAACGCGACATTGCACTTCCTATAATCGTCGAACATTTCGAAGATTTATTTGATAAACACCGGCAACGCGCCGGTGTTTTTTTGTCTGTAAATCACACAAATCAATATTGAGCATAAATTATTCATTTCTCGGTCTTAAAACCATCAAACTTTCGCATATAGTATTTAGCTAGCTACATAAGGAACGCGATGCAATTCGCGTGATGTTCCGTTCAGGAATCGAACAGGAAAGGTATAACTATGAAAACAAAACTCTCGTTATTGGCTTTAGCGCTTTGCTCAACGTCTGCGATGGCTGATTCTTGGCTTTATGCTGGTGGTCAAATTGGTCAATCAGACATAGACAGTGAAAACGACACGACCTACGGCATTCATGTAGGGACGGGGATCTTGCCACTGATCGGCATTGAAGTAGGTTACTTTAATCACGGCCAAGTTGACTTGAATTTAGGCGGTAATCGAGGTGATGTGGACTTCTCATCATTTTATCTAGCAGCTAAACCAAGTATCGATTTTGGTCCTCTGCACGTTTACGCGAAGGGTGGTATCAACGCATTTAACGTCGAATACAATGGTAAACTTAGCAACTTGGACAAAGACGATGGTGTCTCTTACATGTATGGTGTTGGCGCGGAATACTTCTTGTTAGACAACATTTCTGTCGGTGCCAGTTATCAAGCCTTTGGGGTGGATATTGATGGAGACAGTGATACAGTAAGCAGCATCACGGGTAACTTGACGTTCCACTTCTTATAGAAAGAAATTGAGCAATCAATAGATAATAAAAGAAGCGCGCCGTTCTTTTGGATAAAGTAACGGCGCGCTTTTTCATTAATCCTGAATTGGATTCGGTCTACATTGAATATTCTTGAGAGAGACAAATTTATCGTCCTTCTCGTAGTAAACCCCGCAATCTTCCCCGCGTAACTGTAGGGTATATTGATCGGGCAACTCAGTTTCTGCTCCGTTTAATGGCATGCTGTGCTTTTCCATTAATTGTCCTGACACGATCAATAAGTGTGAGTTCGTCTCAAAGGTATTCGATGCGATCTTCGTCGGTGCTTGTGTTCCTTGAATCGTGTTAATTGCACTTTGGATTTCGCTCACGGTATCTGCGGAGGTTTTAATACTTAACGCATTAACTGCATCACTGTTGCTTGATGTTGAACACCCCATCAGTACAAGGCTAAGTCCAGCTCCAGTGAGTAAGGTCATTGTTTTAGTTAATTTTGACATGAATCGCCTCTTGTCGAAGTGGGTCAATTTCTTGAGTCAGTGGAGTGCCACCTAGTCTCGGCATTGCTTGATATGACCGAGCCATTGCAGGTGCTGGAGGACAAGTTCCCCCCGTTGTCATGTAGTTTAGCGCTGCAGACAGCATACCTTCGGATGGATCACCCAATGGTTTGGTTAAGTCATCTGCCACTACACAACCTTCCACTTTGTCATCTATACCAATGTTAGACGATACAAGATTTTTTGCCGTAGGGGTAAATCCATCTGCAAAATCACCAAAGCCTTTGTCATTCGAAGATTTAAATTGAATGGTGTAATACACGTTACCGCAGTTCTGCTGAGGTGAGAAGCCGTAAGGCTTACCTGTTGTCGTTGTGCCAATTTGAATAACGTCAACGTCGATACCACGCAAGCCGTTGATTAGCAGTTCGCTTGAAGACGCAGTGTTATCCGTCGTTAAGACATTCGATTGAGCTGTGTTTGGTATTTCTTTTTAAGTGCTTCATTACCTGCTGCGCCTTCAAGTTCAACCATTAAACGAAGGGAAGGTTTTTTGACCCCATACATTTGATTAAAGCGCATAAGACGAATGCGTGCATCTGTGTAGTTGCCGCTTTCTATTTCTAACTTTGCTAACTGGAGAATGGATTTTGGACGGTGAGGATCATGATCAATTGCGCGCGTGAAATAGTATTTTGCTCTTTCTGTATTGTCGGATTTGAGTGCGCAAAAGCCTGCATTCTCATAACTAGCAGGGATAAGGAAGTAATAAGGCTGTTCAATGGCGCGGTTGAACATTTTATCCGCTTTCTCAAAACTTCCTTGCTTGCATAAGAATGTGCCGTAGTTATTAAGTACGTTACCGTTTTTAGAATGTTGTCGCAGAGAACGCTTGTACATCTCTTCTGCTTTTTTGTCTTCACCAACCGTTTCGTAATAATGAGCCATAGAAAGCTGAGCACGGTAGTAGCTTGGAGCGTGGGTGAGGGCTTGTTGGAAGTTATCATGTGCTCGGATCATGTTGCCACCGTCTAGGTATCCCAAACCAAGTGCGATACGAGACTCAGCCATGGCGACCGGGTCGGCTTTTATAACTGGACTATTACCATCTTCATTCACGGTCACACAACCGAGCAGGCCAAACTGAGTCGCCAGTATAAGAGCGCTGAGTTTTATGATCTTCATTTGTCTTTCCCACATCCCTAATTCTTTCAGCATGATATGAATTACAGTGCAAAAGCCTAATGAGGAAAAAACACAATGCGATCAGGTTTGCAAACTCGTATGAAAAAGCCGCCAGTTGGCGGCTTGGTTCACAATCTCTACGAGTGAATTAATCGTCTTTGGTAAAGGCGGCTTCGCTGAAATGGTCCAGGTCGTAAGGCGTTTGTTGATAAACGCAGTAGTTTAGCCAGTTTGAGAAAAGCAGGTGACCATGGCTACGCCAACTTGCGACAGGGCCGTTATCCGGATTGTTGTTCGGGTAATAATTAACAGGAATAGCGGGCTCCATGCCTTCACCTAAATCACGAATGTACTCATTATGTAACGTATGAGAGTCGTATTCAGGATGACCAGTGACAAAGACGTTACGTTTGTCTTTGGTTGTTGCAAGGTAAACACCCGCAACATCAGACGTGGCGAGAATATCGAGATCGGTATGTTCTTCTAAGAACTCTCGTGAGAAATCAGCATAACGAGAATGTGGCGCCAAGAAAGTATCGTCAAAACCACGCAGAACTGGGTGGTAAGGGTTGTGAATTTTATGATGATAAACCCCAGATAATTTTTCTTTGCGGGTTTTTTTGGGTAAATCGTAAAGCAGTTTTAAACCTGCTTGTGCTGCCCAACACACATACAGTGTGGAGGTCACGTGGTCTTTTGCCCATTCCATGATGGTTTTTAAGTGGTCCCAATAAATGACATCTTCAAATTGGACCAAACCGAGTGGCGCCCCAGTAATGATCATGCCATCGAAATTTTTACCTTTTACCATTTCAAATTGACGGTAGAAGGTATCAAGATGCTCAGTTGGTGTGTTCTTACTTGGACGATTATCGATACGCAGCAGCTCGACATTTACTTGCAGAGGGCTGTTTGAAAGTAGGCGAAGAAACTGAGTTTCGGTCTCAATTTTTTTTGGCATTAAATTGAGGATAAGCACTCGCAATGGACGGATTTCCTGACTTGCCGCTCGACTCTCGCTCATCACAAAGATGTTCTCTGTCCTTAATACATCGCTAGCGGGTAACTGATCTGGAATTCTAATTGGCACGGCTTTCTCTCCCTAAGCTTCACTTTTTAGACGTCTATACATCTAAAGCTAACGCAATTGCTTACGGATGTCGATACGAAATGTGACTTTGCACAAGATTTCTTTTGCCCAATAAAACAAAATGCCCAGTGGTTAACTGGGCGTAATAGCTAAGCAAGTTGGTCATTACCTTCAATTAGATAATGATTACTGACCGAGCCTTCGGTACGAGCTTTAAGATGCGGAACATAATCTGGGTCATTCATAAAATTGAGCGCAGCCTGCCGAGATGGCCACTCGATAATGATTCGAAGGGCTGGTGAGTCTCCCGTTCCTTCCAACCGTTCATGAACATTAGTACGAGCAATGTAGTTGCCACCGTGTTTCTCAACTAAATCGTTTGAAACGCTTACATAAGCGGGTACCCAGTCTTGGCTGGTAGGGGTTACATCTAGTACAGAATAATAGGTCACGGTTTGCTCCTTATTTGTGCTCTGACCAATGAATTTTAGTGTAATGAGATAAAGCGATTGTGATAAGCAAGAAGGATTGCAAAACACTTTTTAGATTCTATTGATAATGGGAATCGGATGACGATAACGCTTAACGAAAGCGTATTGAATATCCGATTAAGTGAACGACCAATTGTGATTGCGGCAAGGTTTCTGATTACATCTTACTGCAACGTGTCGGCTAGCATTTGTAGGTTATTATGATATCAAGTTAGTATGATTCTTGAGCTGTGATACTAATAAATACCTTAATCAGCTAACCGACGCGTGCTTTAAGTGCGTTGTTTGGGTCATCATCGTCAGTGGAGGACATCATGTTCGGTATGTTTAAAAAGAAAGAGACGATTCAGAGTATTGCGCATCAGGTACCAACTCTCTTGCTGAAAGAATTTGGCGATAAGGAAGCTTACTCGCCAGAAGAAATTGACCAAGCGTTAAATCAACTCGGTCATGAAAAGCATGCGGATGCTACGAGGTATCAATACGCTTATGGCATGTTTGCGAACTTAGTCAGTTATGAACGACTGGGTTTAACGGAAGAGCTTGGTAATTATGGTCATTTTCAGCGAGAAGTCGGCAAGATGCTGCTCAACACACCCGAGCCTATCGATATGCACATATACTTTGAACTTGCTCAGCAACCTGAGTTTAATACAAACCAAGTTGATGTCGGCAATGAAGCAAAGGTTGTCGAGAGCAGTGTGGGTGGCAGCCACTAGTGTCAGGGCCGAATTTTAACATCCATTTTCTTGCTGATTTCCCTGATGAAACTAGCATTATTGCTCAGTGGTATTTTGATGAGTGGGCGTACACAGTTCCAGGTGTTACGCCTTCACAAGTTCAAGAAAAGGTTTTACTCAAAGCCAACAGTCGACGTGAATTCCCTTTGGCCTTTGTTCTTCATGATGAGTACAACAAGCTTGCTGCTGTGGCGGAGTTAAAAATTCGTGAAAATGTTCATTTTCCAGAGTATGAACATTGGTTAGGTGGCGTGTATGTGGAGTTCTCATCAAGAGGAAAAGGTTATGCAGCAGCGCTTGTCACTCACGCTCAAAACCATGTCCTTCAACTTGGTATCGCAAAGCTTTTCTTACAATGTGAAGCACATAACCAAGCCTTATATGTTAGGCATGGTTTTCGTCCTTTACACAAAGCGAATCATAACGGAGTAGAGACGACAATAATGGTTTGGGAATCTTCTGGGACCCTCCGCTAAGTGTCATCCGCCCACGCACCTCAATCACACTATTTCTTCATCGTTAAGATTGAAATTAATAAGCATTAGCGTGCATATATTGACATCGGTCAAAATTATGCCATTTTTTGCGATCTATATATGCAATGTGTCTAATACTCATTTCTAGTTGATTAACCAATTATTGGAACTAGGATCATGGAGGATGCATGAATAAGTGTCTAGCCGCGGGGTTGGTCGTGAGCCTGTTTGGGTGCAGTTTGTCTGAAGAGGTATATATCGAAGGTCGAACCTTGTATTTTAACGGTGAAATCACTGCAGAAAAAGTCGCTCAAGTGATTGATCTTGCCAATGTTCAGCCAAATGGTGTTGTTGCATTAATGATTGATAGTGACTCCGGTGAGTATCGCCCGGCCATGGAGCTTGGACGTTGGTTGTATAACAATCAGATACACCTTATCGTCAATGGTGTGTGTGCGTCGGCTTGTGCAAACTACGTTTTGACCGCTGCACCTAGTACACTTGTCATGAAGGGTTCCGAGATTTTGTGGTTTGGCGGAGCGATGAGCGATGAGTGGTTGCAAGACGGGTTTGATAAGCAAGAACTTGAGCAATGGCACGAATCGCGCAGTCTATGGCGTCAACAAGAAGACGCATTTTTTGCTTTGGTCGATGTTAACCCTAAAATCACAATGTATGGCCATATAAACAAGCGTGAAAAGTTGCAAAAAGCCGGCTGTGATACTGACGATGCTGCGTGGACGTACCATATCGATGATATGCAAAAGTTGGGGCTGAACAACATTGTTTACGCGGACCCAGAATCTTTACTTGTTGCTCGTAGTGGCTCTAGCTGTGTCATCAATTTAGAAGATAATGACTTTTAGGTTTGATTATTACGTCCACGTAAATGTGATTTGTATCACTTTTTATAGCTAATCAAAGGATTTTGATTATAATGCGCCGCTCAGAGACTCGATATGTCATCGAGTTCAGGTTTTATTGAGCGTTGATTGCCTTATGTTCAAAATGCTTGTTTCTATGCCTCCACTGGTTGCTTTGTCTATCGCTATCGTATGTGAGGTGATTGCTACTTCTTCAATCCCTAAAACTGAACAGTTCACCAAAATGATGCCGAGCACCATTGTCATTATTGGTTACGGGATTGCTTTCTTCCTACTGTCTGTAACAGTGAAAAGCATGCCTGTTGGTATCGTATATGCGATTTGGAGTGGAGCAGGTATTGTTTTGGTTGCTGCTGTAGGTTATTTCCTTTACGGGCAAAAACTCGACCTAGCGGCGATCGTTGGGATCAGCTTTATTCTCACCGGTGTGATGATTGTTAACTTACTTTCTAAAACTGCCGGGCATTAAACGGCAGAATGAAACAGCAAAAAGCCGCAACACGTTATGTGCTGCGGCTTTTTTGTTACTTGCTTCTGATTGATTGAGGCGGTTAATTCACATTAATTTGCCATTGCCTCAATGAGCTCTACTTGTCGACGGCGTTTACGATTTCGGTACATCACAGCAGCCAAGGCAGGTAAGCTGAATGCTATAAAGCCTAGGATAAGCGCGTAGGCTCCAGTCTTCTCACTGATGCCAGCAGGCACGTCGAAAGAAACAAAAATAGTTACCATGCAACTAATCAAACCTAAAGTGGCGACTAACATCATCCCTAATTTCCCACCAGGCACTCGGAATGGACGTTCAATGTCGGCGTGCTTACGACGAGAAACCAAAAAGCTGACGAAAATACAAATGTACATCACCATGTAAAGTTGTGTCATCAGAATATTCAGCAACCACATGCCTTGATTGACGTTTGGCACCAAGATGAACACCAGTGAAAGAACACTGACAATCGCACCTTGCAGCAGTAGCAGAGGAACGGGCGCTTGGTTTTTGTTTTCCTTAGATAACGCCATCGGCATGAAGTGATCTTTTGCCGCCACATGCAAACTTTTTGTCGGCGCGATGATCCAGTTGTTCAAGCTTGCTAGGCTACCGAAGACAATGGCGAGTGCGATAACTGGCAGCATGAAGGACAGGTTCAAGTCATCAAAGAAAGCCTTAAAGGCCAGAATGACACCTTCACTCAAGCTTGAATGATCACTCGATACAACGGAAGAGATAGACAGTGAGCATGCTGTTAAGGACACCAAGATGAGAGCAGTAGAGAAAATCAATGCTTTTGGATAGGTCTTTTGCGGATTGTCGACTTCACTGGCGTATGATGTGGTGATCTCCAAGCCGGTTAATGACAATACCACGGCAGTAAAGCCAGCCCCAATGCCATCTTGTGAAAAATCGGGTAACCAATCTGATGCGTGACGCAGCGAAATATGCGACTCACTAGGGTTTGTGTAGGCCCAATAGCCCCCAAGACCGATGATCAGAAGAATAGGGAAGATAAGTCCTAAAGTACCGAAAACATTGGTGATGATTGATGATAAACGTAACCCAAAGATGTTCACCAAGGTTAGTGCCCAGAAAATAACGTTAATCATCACCAGCATAAAAATGTTGTTTTGTGCTAGTTCAGGGAAGAATGGATATGCCCCTGTAGCGACAATGAACGAAATCAGTGGCGGGTAATAAACAATATTTTCCGCATATTGATACCACACGGTAGCAAACCCGAAGTTTGGCCCAATGGTCTCCTTACCCCATAAATATACGCCACCTTGCTGCGGATAAGTGGTGCTCAATTCTGCGCATACTAAAGCAGTCGGGACGAAAAAGCACAATCCAGCCAACAAGAAGAAAGAAATTGCGTGACTACCAAATAAGGCGGCACCCGGAATGTTCCTTATGCTGTCGACGGACGTAACCGTAATCATGATGACAGAAAAGACACTGAGTTTGACGGCGGATTTGGCGATATTGCTCATTCTATACCTTTAGTGATTGAGCCACGCGTTTGGGTCGTAGAACCCGCGTGCTACAAGTAAGACGAGCGTATTGTAGGTCTGTGAGAATCAGCGGGTATATAGCCAAAAATGGTATGTATTTACTCAAAAATGAACCGAAATCTCAGTGGTTTATTCGTAATCAATATAATCGATTGCGTTGTTTAAAAAACGCAAAATTGAATCAAAAAATGCATATAAGTAAAGGTGTTTATAGCGATTTAATTATTACCAGAAACCTAGAAATTTGATGAAAATACACCATTGTTTGACTCTGCCCTTAGGGGAAGGTCTAGATTGAGTGCGACTCGAATGAAACACAAGTAGGAGAATATGATGGGATGTTGCAATCAAGCACCGAAAGGCGGCACGGGAAAACTGTCCTATTTATTAGGGTTAATGGCTTTGTTGTTTGTGGTTATCTTGCTGCTAGCGGCGTTCTTCGGTTAGAAGTTAGGAAACACAAACACGCCCTAAAGCGAGTGTTGCGTTTGATTGGAATACCTAGAAGCGGGTATTGGCCAAACCAATTCCGAAGAAAATAAACAAACCGCCGCTGACGTAATTAAGCCATTTGCTGGTTTTAGGAGAGGTCAGTGTCGCCTTTACTTTTGTCGCGAAGAAAATCACAAACAAGAACCAGCTTGCCACAATGCTTGCCTGTAACGCACCTAGCATCATACTCTGCTCTAGAATATGTTCTGGTTTGACAAATTGCGGAAAGATAGACAAGTAAAAAAGGACGATTTTCGGGTTGAGTAAATTTGTCAGAAGGCCTTTAACGAATGCTTGCTTCAAGGTGTGCTTTTCAATCTTACGGTCGAATTTCAATTTTTTGTCTGCGAGCTTAAAGCCACTTTTGAGGTTATTGATACCAAGCCAAATCAAATACGCTACACCCATCCATTTTAGAATGTTGAATGCAAGTGCAGACTGAGAGAGCAGCAAGCTCAATCCTTTTGCGGAAACAAACGCATGGATTAAAAAACCAAGCGCAACACCGAGGATATTGGCGATCGCGAAACGGCGGCTTTGCGTGAGTGCAGTAAATAAAATCAGCAAAGCATTGGGACCGGGAATGACAGCAAGGAAGAAAACAATACCGCCAAAAGCGAGCAAGGTGTCGAGATTCATTATTATTCCAATTAAAGCAAAAGATTGGCATCACCTAAGATAGGCGAGACTGTACACTTGCGTGCAGGGAAAAACAAATGGCGCTTATTACGAAAGCCAGTGTTTTTCACAGATTTGAAGAACGACCGTGATTGTGTGCTGGCTGGCGTAAATTTATATGGTTTTATTTTTCCTCTTTCCTTCCTGTTCGGATGCAGCATAATAACCTAGGTCAAACCGCATAATTTTTCGAAGATTATCAAATAGGATTAGATAATATGTTGCTTGAAGATCTTCAAGTCGTGCTCAAAGTTGCAGAGTTTCGTAGCATCACAGGAGCCGCGACGGCGCTAGACATGAGAACGGCAACTGCCAGCGCGGCGGTGAAGAGAGTTGAAGCCTCCTTAGGGGCAGAATTATTTGTTCGAACTACACGTCATTTGCGTTTATCCAGTGCGGGTGAGCGTTACCTTCCTCTGTGTGAAAAAGCGCTAGAAATGTTAGAACACGCGAAACAGAATATGCGTGAAGATCTGGATATTATCGATGGAGAAGTTCGAATTGCGCTCTCTTCCGATTTAGGGCGAAATTTAGTCACACCTTGGCTCGATGAATTTATGGATAGCTATCCAAAGGTCACGTTGAGAAGCAACATCAGCGACAGTAACGTGGACTTTTACCGAGACTCGGTAGACATGGCGCTGCGCTATGGAGCACCAACAGACTCCAACATGTACGGCTTTAAAATTTGCAATGTGCCTAGGCTATTGTGCGCAACCCCTGAATACCTTGTAGAGCACGGCGCACCAAAGACTCCGCGAGACTTAATCGAACACAATGGTTTGCTGTACCAACTGCACGATACATTGCAGGACGTATGGGGATTTAATAATGGCCATAACGAGCACAAAATTAAACTCAAAGGTAATCGCGCTTCCAATGATGGCGATCTCGTTAGGCGTTGGTGTGTTTCTGGGAAGGGCTTAGCGATAAAGTCTTGTTTGGATATGTCGCAAGACTTGCTTACCGGAAATGTCGTCAATGTCATGAGTGCATATAAACCCACTCCGACAGAACTGTGGTTGATTTGTCCGAGCCGTCAATCAATTACGCCAACAGTGAGATTGCTACGCGATCTGTTCAGAGAAAAAACTAAAGTCATCCTTACAGATTTGGTTGAGAAGGGGATATTGGATGCTTCGGTATTAAAAGTCAGTTAGCCATATGCCGCACGTTGTAAGCATTATGTGCGGTGTTTTTGTTGCGATTCGAGCGAAATCACCTCTTTTTTGTCTAACTTGCTACGGACGACCGCAAGATCAGAAAGTTCTTATTGTGTCCTGTGTCGAACAACCATAAAATCCGCGCGCTTTAGTTTCTATAATAAGCACACTCAATGATAAAAGTTACTTTCATTTATCGTTGTTTTTAAGGATTTTATAGGCGAGTTTCGTCTGATGACACATTCATGAATAAGCAAAATACACCAAAATTCAAGGCAGAATTTCTGGCTCCTCGCTATTGGGGTACATTGATCATCATAGGGATCATGTATCTTCTTAGCCTTCTTCCCTTTCGTGTACAGCTATCGCTAGGAAGCGGAATTGGTCGTATTGTTATGCGACTGATGAAAAAGCGTCAAGTCACGATCAAACGTAATTTAGAGCTGTGTTTTCCCGACATGAGTGCTCAAGAGCGTGAAGCAATTTTAAAAGACAATATCGACAACGCGGGTATTGCGCTATTTGAAACCGCAATGGCTTGGTTTTGGTCTGATAAACGTGTCAACAAACACGTGACGATCAAGGGGATGGAACACATCGAAGCTCTAGAAAAACAGGGCAAAGGTGCTTTAATGCTTGCCGTTCATTCTATGAACCTAGAGTTAGGAGCAAGAGCGTTTGGCATTAAAAAATCAGGTATGGGCGTTTACCGTCCAAATAACAATCCCTGTTTTGACTATTTTCAATATCAAGGCCGTTCGCGTTCCAACCGAACGTTGATTGATCGCAAAAATGTGAAAGCTATGCTGAATGCGCTGAATACTGGCGAACGTGTTTGGTATGCGCCGGATCATGACTACGGGACGCGTCGTTCAACGTTTGCGCCTTTGTTTGCGGTTAAGCGTGCTTGCACCACAACGGGTACAAGTTTGTTAGTTGACGCAACAGACTGTGCCATTGTGCCATTTACTATGGTGCGAGGTGACAACGGGCACTACACGTTAACCATTAGTGCTCCGGTTGAAGGATTCCCGAAAAACGATCCAGACCAAGCTGCCGCCTTTGTAAACAAGATTGTAGAGAAATCTATTTTAGCGAGTCCAAGCCAATATATGTGGTTGCACAGACGCTTTAAAACCAGACCGAGCGGCGAGTGCTGTTTGTATAAGCCTCAGTTAGCTCCTGCAATGTAGTTCAATAGCCCAGACGTTCGCTCTGGGCTTTCTTTTATCTGTCGATTCATTTCTGCTTGGTTGTTTGCCACAATAATGACACACGAGAGTGAAGGGAATTCGTTGTATCTTCTCGATCCTGATGGGCACAAATTAGAAATTCACAGTGGTGATTTGTACTCGCGATTAGAGAACATAAAGCATCAACCTTATGAAGGTTTAGAGTGGTTGTAGGAGCGTTTAGATGAGATTATTTTTCGCACTGACGTTTGATCAACGCAGTAAGTCACTGCTCAAGCAAATCCAAGATAGGCTTCAACAACAAGGGATAGCAGGGCGCTATACTTGCGAAGATAATTTTCATATCACGTTGGCTTTTATCGGTGAATCGACAGAAGAAGAAACGCAGCGTCTTATTGATATTTTTCATCAACTTCGCAGTCGTTGTGAGCAGATTACCGTCGATCATCTAGGTTCATTTCGCCAAAGTGGCAGACAACTGGCGTGGTTGGGGATTAAAGATAATTTAGCGGTTACAACATTGCAAAACGAACTCATAGAGGCATTAGAACTGCATGGCTTTGTGACGGAGTCACGTGACTATGTTCCTCACATCACACTTGCTCGCCACGTCGATAAACAAGCACCACTTGATGCTGTTGAGATATCACCTTTACCACTCCCTATTTACTCAATCTCTTTAATGGAAAGCAAAACGGTTGATGGGAAGCTCGTTTATCACGCGCTAGAAGAAGTGGTTTGCTAGCGCTTTCAATACACCAGTTCAGCCAGTAACCCATAATGGCTGAACCGATTTCAAAAATGATTACCGTTTTTTAGCTTGGCTTTTTCGACAGGTTTTCTGCCAGTTTCCCAGCGACAAGTTGGAACGCTTCTAGCTCTTCCTCAGACACATTTAACGTCATCTTTTGAAAGATCTCAGCATCGACGGCTTTGATCTTCGACAACACTTCATGGCCTTTCTCGGTGGTCAATAAACATTGGCTGCGTTTGTCTTCTGGATTCGGTCTCTTCTCAATAAAGCCTTCTTCAATCAATGTCTTAATTAAGCGTGTGACTTGCGCTTTGTCTCGGTTTAAGAAGTTCACCACATCCATTGCCGTACATGGTGACTGTTTGCTAATGATTTTTATCACCCGCACATGCATAGGAGCGATAGGGAGTTCTAGTTGTTCAATTTGTTCGTGCAATTGACGCTTTAAAACGTGCACAAGATGGAACAGATTATCCAGCGATTTTGGATTCGACATGTAACACTCCAAACAAAAGTGGTTGACATTGTCAACCAAGTAACTATAGTTGACATTATCAACTTAATTGAGAGTAACTTCAAGAGCGAGAATTGAATGACAGAATCCTTGACCATGTCGAATGAACTGACACAACCGGCGAAGACGCCACTGATTCATAAAATTGCTGTTGTATTAGGGATGATGACACTAATGGGAGGGACACTGACAGGCGTAATGACTTACATGAACGTAGGCTATTCCGATTCTTTCTTCAGCGATTGGCTGCACTCATTCTTAATGGCGATTGTCGTCCTTGTGCCAACGGGTATGGTGATGATGACGCTAATGACCAAACTGGTTGGCAAGTTATTTAGCCGAGCCAGTGAAAAGCAGAAAAACCTTGTGGTTGGTGTCTTTATGGCGCTGATTATGGAATCCGTTATGGCGTTTATCACCGCTGCTAACAACATAGGGTTTGAGGACGTATCCGTATTTGGATCTGCTTGGTTAAAAGGACTTTTCGCTGCGTTACCTGTAGCAATGGTGTTGATGACCATTACATCCATGACCATCAAACCAAAGATTGAACGCTTTCTAAAAAGCGAGTGAATATTGATTGGAGAAATGAGATGAGAAAAGATAACCACTACCGCATTACTATTGAAGAAGTAAACGTAGAAGAAGGCCGTGAAGCAAAAAGCTTGAGCTTTGAAGTCCAAGATCGCGAAGACATGTTGAATATCGTAGATAAGATCGGTCAGGGCAGCGGATTAGAACCTGCAGATGCGACACGCGTTGGTGTTGCCCTTCGTCTGCTTGGTCCTGTGATGATGAAAGATCGCAAGCATCCGTTATTCGCTGATTTCATGCCACACTTCAGAAACTTCATGCAAAATATGAAGAGTACGGTGAAACGTAATCTAGCTTAATGATAAGCTTCTGAGCGCTTTGAGTAGACTCTAGCGCAAACAAAAAGGCTGGTATTAAACCAGCCTTTTTTCGTGTGATGACTTGGTAAAAGTTATTTACCCAAGTATCGGTTTTCTAGATGTGCTTTGAAGTGCTTCGCGTTTAACACTTCACCTGTTGCTTGCGTCACCAAATCATCGGTCGAGAACAGGCTACCTTTGCTCCAGATGTTGTCTGATAACCAAGTAAAGATTGGCGACAGATCGCCAGAGCTAATCATTGAATCTTATTTGAGTGACTGCCCACATCTTTTTATTGTGTAAAGCAAAACGATAAACGATTACAATTAATGAAGCTAGAGGCTGTGGAGAATAATAAATGCCAAGAATTAGTAAAGCGGAGATGGAAGCAAAACGTGAACTGATAAACACAGAGGTCTTCAACTTATTTTTGGAAGAAGGGTTCGATGCCATCAACATGTATAACGTTTCAATTAGAACAGGTATTCGCCAAAGCACACTACAATCGTACCACAAGGCAGATACCTTACATACTGCGTTGACTGGCAGAGTTGCTCCATACTTTTTTGCTAAATTGAACATGGAATCGTTAGAAGATTTTGAAAAGAGTTGGATTGATGCGTTAAATGACTCAGGTTTCTGCAACATCCTAACCTTGTTGGTGGGTCACATCGCTGCCAGTGAAAAAGTGGGGAACTTGGCCTACAAAGGATTGATGGGTCTAATAAATGCGGTTGATGGGAGTTTGGGTAAGGAAGGGAAGGAGTTACTTTACAAACTCATGGGCTTCAGCATGATTGAAATTGCAATCAAGAAAGGAATGAAGGAGTAAAGTTAAATGCCCAACAAACATTAATTGGTTGGGCATTTTTATTAACCTGTTTCAGTAAAACGTGGAACAGTTCATTACAAAATGAACGGTGTTTAATGCATCATTTTGTATTAGTTGTTCCTCTAACCACAATAAGACTAACAATTTTCCACGCACCCACAGCTTAGATAAAAAAACATCATATCAATAGCTTATGAGCAGCTAAGCTCCCCCAAAAGTAAACGAATCGATTGCCAATAATATTATACCGTTTTTAAATTCGATAAAAATCTTTACATCTTAGAATCAAAAGCTATAATTCTTCGCATATACCGTTATGGATGACGATAAACGATTAATGTCAATCTTAAACTCAAGGTGTGTAATCATGAAACTATCTAATCTATCTCTTGCAATACTCGGCGCGCTAACACTAGTTGGATGTGACTCGGATGACTCTTCTTCATCTCCTATCGAGAACCAATCTCGAATGGTTGAAGTTAGCGTTCTTCAAAAGGAAGTGGGTGATATGAATGCGACCTCATTCACCTATGCTATAGACTCCGTTAAGGATGGCTACACAGTTGTTATTGATGAGCTAGATGATGGTGGTGATAACAAAACTAAAACTGGTTATCAAATTACTGACGGTGGCTATGTTCAGGATATCGAAGTTGTCGGTGCAGCGAAGATTACAATCTATCATCCTGACGCTGTGGTTACTGACGAAATCATGTCTAACTACTATCTTGATGGTTCAGCTCAAATCGGCGCTCACGAATCTGAAGTTACCGTGACTATGAAGAATGAACGCTTCGCTCAGGTTACTCTTGATGACTCTAGTGATATCTACAAGGCAACTTTGAATGACGAAGTTATGTTTAATGCTCCGAATGGTGAAGCATGGAAATATGGTTTTGTTGCAAAGGATTCTGTTCTGGCTATGGATACTCGTGTTGGCCTCCTAACTGACACAGTTGAAATAGAAACTGGTCGTCGCTACAGCTATGCAGTAGTTGTTGATGAAAATGGTAACATTCGTATCGATGATAAGTGGCGAAATGGCGATATGCCGCAACCTTCTGACCCAGTCGTAGATTCTAAGGATGTTCTGGGTGCTCAAATTGTGGGATGGGATATCGATACTGGTGCGACTCACCTTTACATTAATGGTAAGGTTGTGTACGACCGCAACGACAAGGCTGTAACTGCTCCATCTATCACTCAACCAGCCGATGGTTCATTATTAAATGTTTACAAATGGAATGTTGATGTAGAACAGGGTTACGGTATGCATGTTGATATCTATATTGGCGAGAAGTGTTGGGTTGACTCAATTAAATATCATGTAGATTCTGGTGATTTCTACTATCACACACCTGCTGATGGCGCAAACATCGGTACATTTATTGGTTCATCCTGGGAAGATGTAATTACTTCTGAGTATGGGGAGGAGGCTGTTCCTTTCTGTTCCGAGCTTCCTATGGGCAACTTTTATCTACGTATGTCAGCGTCTGATAAGAACTATCAGTCTAACTTCACTGTAAATTCTTACTCAATAACAAAGTAATATTTGAATTCTATCAAGGCAGCTTCGGCTGCCATTTTTAGGTCTAATACGAACAATTGCTTAATAGCTGTATTTTTAGTTTCACGACAACCATGTTAAAGTTTTAACCGGCGTAAACATCTCATGAATAAAACTGAATTCTTCAAATCTATCAACGCATCATTCCCACTACTAAACACCGGACGTCCAGATGAACGCTGTTGGGATGTGTTCACTGAAAAGGGTAATGTCCTTATGCTTTCGGCTGGTGATCATATCAAAAACGGTTTGTGTGAAGTTGTCTGGCTAGCGTGCAACAATTTTCGTGAGAAGCTGCGTTTCGACCATGTACAGGAGGCTAGAATCCCGTTTGGTAAGACTCGTGATCATTTCGTTTTGATTCGTGCAAATAATTGGGATGATAATAATGCTGTACCATTTGAAGTTACGGAGAAATCAGTTGTGTACAGAATCATTCCATCGACGTACAAAGCGGTTGGTGATAAGGGGTATGTGGCTCTAGATTTAGCGAACCCAATCTCCATTTTGGAGGTATAACATCGAAAATTTACTCATTATTTCGTCACCTTTCATTATTGCCTACTAGGGTGTAACCCTAATCGTTGTTAGAAGTACGTGCGCAAATAAAAAGGCTGGTAATAAACCAGCCTTTTTTTAGCTTAGTTACTTGGCGTGAGTTACTTACCCAAGTATCGGTTTTCTAGATGTGCTTTGAAGTGCTTCGCGTTTAACACTTCACCTGTTGCTTGCGTCACCAAATCATCGGTCGAGAACAAGCTACCTTTGCTCCAGATATTGTCTGATAACCAAGTAAAGATTGGCGACAGATCGCCAGAGCGAATCGCTCCATCCACGTCCACGGTTTGCTGCATTGCCGCCATAAACTGCGCCGCGTACATCGCGCCAAGCGTGTATGATGGGAAGTAACCAAAGGCGCCATCTGTCCAGTGGATATCCTGCATACAACCGTTTTTAAAGTTGCCTTCTGTCGATAGACCCAAGTAAGCCTTCATCTTTTCATTCCACAGCTCTGGAACGTCAGTGTGCTTGATCACGCCGTTCATTAGGTCGCGTTCAATCTCGTAACGTAAGATAACGTGAGCAGGGTATGTCAGTTCATCAGCATCGACACGGATGAAACCTTTTTCTACGTGCGTGTAGATTTTCGACAAGTTGTCTTGAGCGAACTCAGGACCTTCAAAATGGTTAGAAGCCAGACGCGCAAGGTGCTCAACAAATGCTTGGCTACGACCTACCTGCATCTCGAAGAACAGAGATTGAGATTCGTGGATGCCCATTGAGCGAGCTTGGCCAGCCATTGTGCCTGCTAACGATTTTGGCAGACCTTGCTCATAACGCGCGTGACCTGTTTCATGTACGATGCCCATCAATGATTGTACGAATTCTTTTTCATCGTAACGGGTGGTAATACGGACGTCGGTAGGAACGCCACCACAGAACGGGTGAACACTTTCATCAAGGCGGCCATGTTCGAAGTCGAATTGCAGTAGCTTCATGACTTCCAGTCCCAGTGCTTTTTGTTTTTCAGCAGGGTAATGGCCGTTCGGAAGCAGGATGTTGTTGGCTTTTTGCTTTTCGATGGCTTCATCAATCATTGATGGTAACCAGGTTTTCACGTCCGCAAATAGCACGTCTAGAGAGGCTGACGTTGTACCTGGTTCGTACAGTTCTAACATTGCATCGTAAGGTGATGTACCAGTAGCTTCTGCGCGAATTTGTGCTTCTTCTTGCGACAACTTAACCACTTCAGCCCAGTTCTTTTCGAAGCCAGCCCAGTCGTCATTGCCACGTTGGGTACGCCAAGCGTGCTCACATTTTGAGCCAGCTAGCGATTGTGCTTGAACCAAAGATTCAGGTAGCAGGTTCGCTTGCTGCCAATCGCGTTTCATTTCGCGAAGTACCGACTGGTCTTGTGCTGATAATGACTCTTCTTCTGCTTGAGCAAACAGATCACCTAGATGAGGTTGAGTCAAAAGAGAGTGAATATGAACCTCTAGTTCAGCCATCGCATTAGAGCGAGCTTCCGCACCGCCTGATGGCATTACGGCTGCCTGATCCCATCCTACGATTGCAGATAAATGACCAAAGTTAGAGACTTTTTTTGAATGTTCGACGAGTTTTTGAAATGCGCTCATGTGACTACTCTTTGTTATGTTCTTTCCTTAAACGCCCCAAATGGGGTCCTTGAACGTGATGTTCGAATCTCTCGACAACGATACAGAGCAAAATGCAGCATCAAGGTAATGTCGATAGAGAAGTGTGTCTAATTTACTATTTATTAACAAATAATACAGGTCTATTGTGCACAAATTCAGGTACTTGTATAGATAACCGAGAGAAGGTTAACGATGTGAATTGTTGGCAATGATACGCAATGCATTTTAATGGACTTTGATATCGACACTCTGTGACTTTCAACGACTTAGATCACAAAAGTTGCTTGCGCATTAAACAGTTTGACGGTATTGATGTGTGATACTTAATCACTTATTAAAAAAATATGGATATTTTGAATTTTGAGGCATTCCTGATTGCCATCACGATTTTGACGCTGACACCCGGATTGGATACTGCTTTGGTGATCCGCAATACCACTCGAGCAGGGCTTAAAGACGGTTGCACGACAAGTTTGGGGATTTGTTTTGGTTTGTTTGTGCATGCGTTTTTCTCTGCGGTCGGTATTTCTGCCGTTTTGGCGCAGTCGGCAGAGCTGTTTCAGATGGTTAAAATGGTGGGCGCTGCTTATCTAATATGGCTGGGGTTGAGCAGTTTACGTGC
This sequence comes from Vibrio sp. MMG023, assembly GCF_021654215.1. Taxonomy (NCBI): domain Bacteria; kingdom Pseudomonadati; phylum Pseudomonadota; class Gammaproteobacteria; order Vibrionales; family Vibrionaceae; genus Vibrio; species Vibrio sp. MMG023. Next base: position 108,494 of record NZ_JAKFZP010000005.1, read on the forward strand.
ATTGATGAAATCGAATAAAGGAATCTCGGTTTCTGAGCAAGCGCACCAAGATTACAGTGGTAAACGTTCTTTTCGTGAAGGTTTTCTTTCTAACGTGTTAAACCCGAAAACCGCCGTATTCTATCTTGCGTTTCTTCCTCAATTTGTAAATCCAGAAGGATCGCCATTACTACAATCTATGATCATGGCTTCTATTCACTTTATGATCGCGATGGTTTGGCAATGTGGTTTGGCAGGTGCGCTCAATTCTGCGAAAAGTTTATTAAAAAATGCCAGCTTTATGAAATGGATGGAAGGAGCAACGGGTGCTGTATTAGTTGCCCTTGGGGTTAAGCTACTTGTAGAAAAACCAGCATAATGCGCGTATTGATTCGACTGATTATTAGTTTTGTTGTTTTCCTATTTGCTGTCGGAGCGTTCGTGGCGTGGAAAACTATTCCCCAATTGCACTTTGTTGAGAAAGGAATGGAGTGGGATTGGCATTGGGAGTATTTCTTACCATTTTCCAATGGAATTCAAACCACACGCACACAAGACACAAAGCAGTTATTGCTTAGGCGAGTTTACTTGCAAGACGCGACCGCTGTTTTTGTAGGGACGACGTTAGACAACAAATTTGAAATCGATGTTGTGAATGAAGACGCTTGCGACCCTGAATCCAGCAAATGGGCGTCTGTTTCGGTTAATGGTCAACCGATGTCTCATGTGCCTATGCTGTGTGAAGCGTCGGGTGAAGGTTATATTTATCGATTTGTCGGTCCGAAGTTGAAATCTCTAGAATTTGGGATTGATGACCATTTCATTCGAGAAGACTTCCGCCTATGGCCGATTTCAGAGATAAAAGCCGACCAGTTCAAGCAACAGCATTCTACTTTTTTCAATAAACAGGGCGATAGTCAGGAACATCAATGGCTTCGTGATTAATTCATTTAGAGTTGACGTTTGATACTAAAAGAGACAAGTCATCCGCTTGTCTCTTTTTTTAGTTGTAGGTCAGTTTATGGGTTGAACCAACAAGCGAGCGGCGCGGAAGCCGAGTCGGTCTAAGACGCTTGAATCAAAATCTGTTACAACGCTGATATCACCAATTTGAAGGTGTTGAACGTGTGCGTTTTTATCCCAATTTAAAGGTGTATCTACGGCCAACTCACGACCTACATCTATCATTCCTATCTGCTGTGATTCGGCGTCAAAGAGCCCGGAAACATGAGAATAGTATGGCTGAAGTGTTGCGCCAGCCGCATACTGCATCAGGGGTAAGCCGTGATTGTGAATCGCCCAACTCCAGTCCCACCATTTCGTTTCTCCCGGAATGTAGCGATGATCCCATTGATAGCGGATGTTTTCTTTGAGTTCACTGGCGCGACCAAGCGTGAAAGTATGCGAGATTGTCGGTCTATCTTTTGGATGAGCATGCCAAGCATTACCACTGTAACGTAAGAACCCATCGAAATTGACTCGATAGCTGATGTCAGTTCGAAAACGAAACGGATAAGAGATTTTAGAATGTGAGAGTTCAATACGAATGGGGAGAATTGAGCGTGCAGGCACAGTGAGGTTTGCCTCCCTGGTTGCAGGAAGAGTACTGGTGCCAGAGGTTAAGTCGGAGAATGCCTGATTCCCTTTGACAATAAACCAAGGTGATGTGGTTCCAATGGTAGGCCATTGAAATGGGGAGCTGATATGAACAGATTGTGCAAAAGCGGAGTTATCAGTTTTAGACCAAGTTGCGGTTTGCTCTACATCAAACTGAATGTGGATTTGTTTGGCTTGATCGAGAGTGTTGATCGCATAGGCTGTAATTGTGTGTGTTGAATCTTCCGTAGATTCAGTGATGTTGCCATGTGAAAAGTAATGAGGGTTGAGCTGGTAAGCAAAGTCGCTGGCGGTGATTTTCGTTTTTTCTGAGCATCGTTCACCGTTGCATGAGCCCGCGTTGTTTCCTTGTATTTCCCAGCCATCATGTACTTGATTGACAACCATGTCTTCGCCAACAAAATTGCCCTCGTTACCACTTAACCATGCGTAGCCAAGCGTATGCGCCAAATAACTCACTGGTCGAATAAAAAGCTCTTGATTGGAGACGAGTTCATACTCAATTTCAGCCTTACTCCCTTCCGCAATAGATATACCAAGGTGCTTGGGCAATTCTGTATTTGGGTGAATAGGGTAACACCAAGTTTTATGGCTCGATTGTTCTGGTTTGATCTGGCCATGGTAGCCTGAGCCCATGATCGCCCAGCCGCTTTCGAGGCCCACAATGTCCCAGGTTTGCATGCGCGATAGAATGGCTGTTTTATGCTCTTGTGCTTCTTGGTAGGTAAGCTGACGATAGTCGGATCTACATTGATGATTTTCCAATTCGTCGATAACAAGCTGATCTGAATAGATTTTGGCTTGAGCAAAAGTGGATAAGAAGGAAAGCGCAAGCGTAATCGATAGTGGCGTACTGACGTGCAGCATAAATACAGTGTCCTTTATTTTAATGATTGAGTTCTAGTTAGCTTTTAGGCTCGTATTGCCCAAAAGCGGGCGTACTCTTTCATATAAAACAAGTCAAAAAACACTGAAAATAGTTGAAAAATAATTCTGTTATTTATCAATCTCTTGAGGTGATGAAAGTATTATTCTTATGAGGTTTTGAGTGCTCTAAAAGAAAAGCTTAAAGGTGTGAGGTTAAGTTAGTGTTGAACAATCCGTTATGATTACTCAACGTTAGTTTCATTTGCGCTTGGAGGTTCGAATCACTAGTTCAACCACTTAATGACGTTGTCCCACAGTTTTGGGTCAACGCATTTGGCATCCACGAGTTGTTTGTCCATGAAAGGTTGCTGATAGACGTGGGATTCACTCATGATACCGAGCGTTTTAAACTGACGGAAAAAGCGTAATAGCCGCATCACACGATCGAGCCGCTCATCTTGATGGACACAACGATTGATGACAAAGCCAATCTTAATCTGACGAGACTTAAAGATGTGTTTCTCGATAAGTGTATTGATGAACGGTAATGACGCATGCAAATCGATAGGCGATGGTTGCATGGGAATCACGATGTAGTCCACGTAACGCAAATAGCGCACTAAGTCGCTTTCTGAAAAGTTTGCAGGGGAATCTATCACAACGTAATCAGTGTTGGTGCTGACTTTCAACGTCACTGCGATGTTAGACAGGCTGCGCAGAGAAGGGTTATAGCTTTGGTTTGGTAGTGCCTCAATGCTATTCGCCCAACTGTTAGTCGATTGTTGTTTGTCAAAATCGACTAGCTCTACCGTATGTCCGTTATGGATGAGTTTGCTTGCCAAGCTGGCAGAAAAGGTTGATTTACCAACACCACCCTTTAAATTTAAGACAATGATTTTTTTAGCTTTTGAATAAGCAATACTGGTTTGGCGTGGTTTTACTTGCGACAGCAAACGGTTATCCCCAATTTGAAAAACTTAGGCATTATGTCTGAATGGTTAGTTAAATTGGTTGGCATTCTATAAATCGATACTCTGCCGATGCTTATTCTCGTGCTCGTTTGATTAAAAAAGCCCGCGATGGGGAGTCGCGGGCAAAGTGTTAGCGATCTTTATTGTTGTTTTTGTGTGTTATTCTGTCGCGTGGATCGTCATCTCGGCGCTGCTGAACCCAAGAGCACTTAGCTCATCAGAATCAAAGTTGCTCGTGACTTCAATATCTCCAACACGTTGGGTGTTATTTTGAGATACATCATTTGCTGAACGCGCTTGAAGGCCAAGCGGTGTTGCTTTACCGATTTCGATTGTTCCTGCGTATTGTGACTCTGCGTAAAAATCACCAGACACGTAAGAATAGAACGGACGTAAACTTGCTCCAGTTGCATACTGCATGCTACTCAGTCCGGCTTCACGAATGGCCCAACTCCAATCCCACCATTTCACTTCACCTGGGATGTAACGATGATCCCATTGGTAGCGGATATCCGCAGATTTGTCGCTGCCGCGTCCCATCGTAAAGGTATGGCTACGATAAGGGCGGTTGTCTGGATGAGAGTGCCATGCATTACCACTCCAGCGTAAAAAGCCGTTAAAGTTTACGTCGTAGCTGATGTCTGCATTGAATCGGTAAGGGTAGGAGATAGTGGAACGATAAAGCTCGACACGCACAGGCAATTCGGAATTCGCGGGTACCATTGGGCGAGCTTGTAATGTGACTTGCTCGCTGGTGGATGCGCCATTGGAATTTGAGAAGCTTTGATTCGCTTCAAAAGTAATACTCAGTTTGGTATTGCCAACCAGTGGCCACTTAAATTCATTTTCTGTTTTAACCTGTTGAGCGAACCCATAGCTATTGGTTTTCGACCAGTTAGTTGATTCATCTAATTTAAGGTCGACAACGATCTGCTGTGGCGTGTTGCTGTAGTTTCGAGCTGTTGCAGAAATCGTTTTCACCAATTCTCGTTCGGATTCAATGACCTCGCCATGCCAAAAGTCTTTGTCATTCAGTGTGTAAGTAAAGTTATTGACCGTGATTCTGGACTTCTCTCCACAGCGGTAGCCACTACAAGACCCATTGTTATTACCTTGGATGACCCAGCTATCACCAACGCGGTCGACTTTCATGTCTTCACCCACGAACTGACTGTTATTGCCACCAACCCATGCATAGCCGAGGTAATGAGCGAGGTAACTTAAGGGACGAACGAAGTTGCTACGGTCGGTCACTAAATCGTATTGGACGTCGATTTCACCGCCTTCAGGTACGGCGTGTGCCGCGTATTTGGGGATTTCAGATTGCGCTTCATCTGGGTAACAGAAGGTTTTGCCATTCGGTAAATCTTGTTTGATTCTTCCGCTGTAACCCGGGCCCATGATCACCCAATCCCCTTTAAGTCCGGTAATTTGCCATTGACCCATACGTGATAGCAAGGCACTTTTTTGCTCTTCTGCCTCATATCGGTCGAGTGGACGATAACCGCTGCGACATACGTCCTCACCCAGCTGGTCTAGTACGATTTGGTCGGGGTAGATCTTTGCATATGCACCACTTGCGAAGGTAGAAAGGATAGCGGCGGACAATAAGCTAATGTTGATGTTTCGCATGAACGTTCCCTTATAACTGTATTTTTATTTGTGTTATGAGCCGCGATTTAGCGGACAGGCTTACTGTTCCATGCTGATAAGATTGATAGTACTGAAAATAGTTGAAATATTATTACCCATACAATCAGCTGGTTATGTTGTTTCATTTGTCATTTCTTAGTCGATGACATCGATTGCGTTTATATTTTTATGAAATGGAAAATGGATTGCACCAACCATTTTGAAATTAGAATAATTACTCATGATTAAGTGAAATAAACGAAAGGATAACTAAATTTGGATTTATACGTTTTTAACGTAATTGAGTTTATGATTTATATCAGATAAGACTAATTAAAGCGTTGGGGTTAAATAATGAAATCAGTAGAAAGTTCAATTAGAGTATTAGTAAATGGTAATTTCAGAAAAACTGCATTAGGAAAAATGAATTTAAAAGGCCAATAGTTGAGTGCTTTGTATCGAAATATTATCAATGAAGTGTACTTATTAAATTATCTATTACCGCTTAGCGAGAAGCTTTGTTCGTCCAGTCTGTTTATCTCTAATAAGAGAGAACACCTCATTTTGTAATAGAACTTCTATATCAAAATAGATAGGATCATCGTTTAATACTAGATAGGGTGAAAGAAATGAATCGTTCAAAGCAGGGCGGATTTCTTGTACGGAGAGTAGATTCATTTTACCAGAGACAGAAAGACTCGAATCGGAATAGGGTCTTGATTTGCCTTTAAAGCTAAGAATAATTGGGTTCGACATCGATTCATCTTGCAGCGATACAATATGAGTGATGATACGATGATTTACCCGCGTTAAGCCATCAATCCGCACGGTATGCTCATGAGGGAGAATATCAACCACGCTATGGTGATAGCGTCTATCTTCCATATCGTGATAGCAAGGTAGACTCCAAGCGCCAAGAAAGACCAAACATGAAAGGGCAATAGCGATAAACGGTTTCATCGGTTTTCCTCTGCAATGAATTGAGCGATTGTCTCTGAAGCTTGCTCAAACTGCGTTTGGGTATAGAACACATTGATCGATTTTCGTGTTTGTTTGTTTAACCAAGACATCTCAGAGAACTGGTCATTTTCTTCAATGTAAACGACACAAACGCACTGATGTTTCGTCAGCAATTTTCCAAGGCGAACCGATAACTGCGTATTAGGATCGGTGTAGACCTCGAGCATCCCGACAGAATTCTCCTTCAGCGCGTTGTTACGCTGTGGATGATTGTACTTACTGTGAAACTTACTCGCCCCAACCAAGCTCGCAGCAAACAAAATGCCAAGAGACAAGATGTAACACGCTAGGCTTTTGTAGTTCGATTCATGTTTGATAGTGGGAGTGAACGTTGGCGTGTCTTCCCGTATAGCTTCAGTTGTTTTAACGGAGGGAGTGACTGCGATTAAGCATTCGTTGAGCAGTACACCTTTGACTAATCGATACCCAATTTTCGGGACAGTAACAATTGGTGATTCTCTCACTCCCACTTTAACAAAGCCTTGTCTGAGAACACTGATACTTTTTGCTAATGACGTTTCACCGATATATTCGTTTCCCCACGCATATTGTACGATATCCTGTTTCTTAACGACTTCGGGGGATTGGTCGAGCAATAACGTGAGAATCTGTGACTCGCGATACCCAATTTTTATCGTAATATCACCATTAGAAAGCGTGTTTTTTATAGGGTTATATGAAATCATACGGTTATTTTTTTATTATAATGTTCAAGAGGTGAGAAGAATCTTCACATCTCATAGTATATGAATAAAGGTTACCAATTGGTGACTAAAATTTATTATCGCAATAACTGTCTATTGATAGAAGAAAACATAATCATAGTAAAACATCAACTCTATGCCATATTAATATTCTATTTAGTGATGTAGCTTCAGTGATGATGGATATAATTACACACAATTAATATGGTTTAGAGTTTGCTAAATAATGAGTCTTGATGGTTTTTAATAAAATATTGTCGTATATATCATTATATATTTAATTATTTGATAACTTGAAAGCGATTATTAGCCAGTTGGAGAGTAAAATAGATGATGGTAAATAAACCGTAAAGAGGATCGTCGGAGAGGTTAAATATAAAACTTGAGGATAAAAAAGCCCGCTGTGAACAGCGGGCTTAAAGTTTCTAACTCGTTTTTAGGCTTTTACAGCATCAAAATCATCTGTTTGAGAAGATGGCTTGAAGAACAGCTTCGTCTCTTCCAACACCACGTGGCGTAGAGCAATCAAACCAATCAGGTTAGGAATTGCCATCAGGCCGTTTACGATATCAGCCAGTAGCCAAATCATATCAAGGTGAAGGAACGCACCAGATGCCACCAAACCAACGAAAATCAGTTTGTATGGAAGCACAGCTTTGGTACCGAATAGGAACACAACGCAACGCTCACCGTAGTAGTTCCAACCAAGAATGGTGGTAAATGCGAAGAACATAAGACCGATAGACACCAGCATTGGGCCTAATGTTTCGGCGTTCAAACCAACGGCAAATGCGTGTGTTGTCATCGCTGCACCTGCAAGGTCACTTTGCCATGCACCCGTAAGGATCAAAGCAAGACCTGTCATGGTACAAATGATGATGGTATCGAAGAAGGTACCCGTCATTGAAATCAGACCTTGTTTAACACAAGAGTCCGTTTTCGCTGCTGCGGCTGCCATTGGCGCACTACCCAAACCTGATTCGTTTGAGAATACACCACGTGCGATACCAGATTGGATTGCCAGCATAATGCTTGCACCCAAGAAACCACCCGTTGCTGCGGTTGAAGTGAATGCAGACACCAACACTAACTCAACTGCGTTTAGCAATTGGTCTGCGTTCATGATGATCACACTCAAACACGCTAGCACATAAAATAGCGCCATTGCAGGAACCACTTTACCTGCTACGCTTGCAATCGACTTGATACCACCTAATGTAACGAAAGCCACCAGTAGTGTCAGGATGAAAGCTGACAGCCCGCGGTCTACACCGAGAGAAATCTCACTTGCATCAAGAATGGCATTCACTTGTGGGAAGGTGCCGATACCAAAACAGGCAACGCCCAATGCAAATACCGCGAACATGATAGCTAGCGCTTTCGAGCCAACACCATATTGCAGGTAGTACATAGGACCACCAATCATTTGGCCTTTGTCGTCAACACGACGGTATTTCACCGCAAGAAGACACTCAGCGTATTTGGTAGCCATTCCGAATAAAGCGGCAAGCCACATCCAGAATAGGGCACCAGGACCGCCGAGTTTGATTGCGGTTGCAACTCCAACGATGTTACCTGTACCGATTGTTGCAGATAGCGCTGTACATAACGCTGCAAAGCTAGAAACGTCACCCTGTTTATCAGATGACTTATCTTTACTGAATACCATCGCTAACGCAGTTGGTAGGTGCTTAAATTGGATCAAGCCTAAGCTAAAAGTGAAGTAAACACCGGTACCCACGAGCAATAGTAGCAGTGGTGGACCCCAGACAAAGTTATCAATGGTTTGAAGTAAAGATTGTAGGTCGTTCATGATTTCCCCTTAATAAAACAACTAATAAGGAGAAGAGGGAAAGGACGAGATCAAGGATCTCTAATAGAGCCAAGCTATTTAAAGTAGGCGGGAACGCCAAATAGTCAGGTTGTTACTTTCCACTCCTCTGTCCTTTTGCCTGAGAGTTTCACCCTACACAAATGTGTAAGACTTGCTCCTTCGGCGACCGATTTAACGGTTCTCTCCAGAGGTTCCTCCAACTACAGTCCCCGCTACCTAAGTAGCACCTGAAATAGTTAATTCTTCGGCGAGTTACGCTAACTAAATGTTAATATTTAGTTAATAACCACTCTCCTGCAGTCTTCATCGGAACATTTACTCAATAAAATGAGTAAAGGTTAGTTAATGATGCTGGTCATCATTAACGTGTGAACTCTATCATGTTTTTTTACCATTTCAACACCCAATTGCAGATTTATTTTCAACACATTATGTGGGTTGGAATAGCATCAAAGTCATAGTCGGACGATTCTTGAACGAAATGGTTTCCTAGCGAGGGCATTTAAGTGGTCAATGGCCGGTTAAGCCCCTATCAGTTTGTTCAATGTGGTATTGGTGAGGTGATGATAAGTTGTTCAAGATAGGAGATTAATTTGATCAAAACGGGAGCAATCACTTTAAAATCTACGCTATGTTGACCGTATGCCTCGTAGAAATAGGTTACAATGAATTTTTGCGAGACTGTCTATGGAATCAGATAGGTTCTCATTATTGGACAAGGAGGCAGTATGACCAGATTATTAGCCATTGCGGTATTGGTCGCGTTAGCATTCGTGTTATTTCGTTACCGTACCAATGAAAAAGTCCAAAAAGCGACCGTTATTACATTGATCGGTGCATTCTTAATTTATACCGCATCAATCATGATAGCGGAACTCACTCGCTAGCGAATCAAGTAGAGTCCTCGGAGTAAGATACAGTGACTTCTCAAAACAACATTGAAGATCAAGACGAAGTAGTCGTCATTGAGGAGCGCGATAAGCGTACTCATTTTTACATCGGTATTGCCGCTGTGCTAGGCCTCGCTTTTGGTGGTTTAGCCGGTTCTGTTCTAACGGCAAATAAATGGGAATCGACTTATCAAGTATTAGAAGCGAAATACCAAGCACTTGTGAATGACAAGTCTGACTTGGTGTCTCAAGTAAAAACACGTGAAGCAGGTTTAGATAAAGAAATCGACGCTAAAGTCGCTACTCTTCTAGCTGAGAAAGAAGAAACACACAAGGCTGAACTAAATGCGCTGCAAGAACAACTGACAGAAGTTGAAAAAGTGAACCTGTCTCTTGAAGCACAAGTAAAGCAGCAGATGGATAAGCTAAGCTCGACCAAAACGGAGAATGATAAGCTGAACCGTCAGGCTGACATGCAAGCTACGATGTTCGAGCGTTCGCGCGAAGTATTCAAAAAAGAAATGCAGATTTCACAAGATCTGGATGCCCTCGAGAAAGAGCGTAAATCGTTACTCCCTAAGATTGAAACGCTCAAGAAAGAGTGTGATGTTTTCTTAGAAGGTAAGTCGTGGGATGTAAAATCTGATGCTTGTGATAAGCACGACGAAGCAAATTCTCGCTTAAGCCAAATTGACCAGCTGATCGAGGTCCATAAAATGGATCTGAAACAAATTAAAGAGATTACCGAAGATATGGGGTTGTAAGACCGTATCGAGAATCTTGAAATTAAAAAAGGAGCTTAATGAGCTCCTTTTTTAATGCGCAGCTACCAAGGTAGCTATCAGATGCGAGACGCGTCGTAACCCGACGCCAGTAATAATTCACGCTCGTGCTTAATGAGCTTCGCACGATCTTCAATCAATTCATTCAGTGCTTGAGAAGGTTCGCCCGCGAGCGCTTTAAACGAATCAAAGGATTCAGCGGTCTCCACCTTATCAATCATCGCGCTGATCACGTTGCGTGCTTCACAAGGGTTACTCTCCGTTGTGAAGTATTCAACTTGTTTTGCCGCGGTTTTCATCTCTGTGAGCAGTTCAAGTGGGCTGCTTTCTTTTGCTACGGCCATGTAGTTATCAAGCACACGCTTCGCATACAACAATTCTTTCAGTGGAATATCTCGACCACTTACAATTAGCGACTCATTAAGGATCATACTTGAGCTCATTGGCATTCCTTTTTTATCAATAATTCAAACTTCTTGGGCATTGGCTTGAGTCTAATTTATTGAAGTCTGAATGGGAATGCCTAAAAAGCACATTATTAAACGTTTTTCTGATTATTTACGCCTTGCTAGTGAGTAAGTACGCAAGTTGCGTGTTGGGTAGAATCTTCAGAAGATAGGTCAGTCAGGTGCTCTGAGTGTTCGATTGTTTTCTGAGTGCATCAAATGTGGGTGTTATCTGTTCTCAATATTCAATATTAATTCATGAAGAAGCGACCCGGCGTCAACCCAAAGCTATGTTTGAATAGATGATTAAAAGCACTCACGCTGGTAAAGCCACACTCCAGTGCCACGGTGGTGACCGGGAGGTTTTGCGCCAACAACGTCAGAGAGAGGAACAACCTTGCTTGTTGACGATACTCGATGAAAGACATGCTAACTTCATTGCGAAACAAACGGCTCAAAGTGCGGCTGCTGACGTTAATTTCCTCTGCCCATTGTTTTAATGAACGATTATCCGCAGGCTCATCCAACAGTGAGTTACAAACCTGCCCAAGTTTGGCATTGTTGGGAAGAGGGATTTGAATGGACGCTTGCGGCGCGACTTTCAACTGATCCAACAAAACCAGAACAATACGCCAATACGGCTCTGTGCTGGCTTGGTCGGTCGGTTGCTCAGAAAGGTGAATGATCATCTCACGCAGCATTGGTGACACGTTGAGAACATCACTCTGGTTTGGCAGCTCAGTATCGATACTTGGTAACAAGTAGACGTTTTTCATTGCCGCATCGCCATACATATACACCTTGTGGTTCTCATGCGCCGGGATCCACACCGCTCTTTGAGGCGGAACCACCCATAGCTGAGATTCTGTCTCGACCGCCATCACACCACTGCTGGCGTAAACCAATTGGTTGTGTTGATGGCAATGCCAATCAATGACGTGCCCATCGGGGTAGTGCTTGGGAATGACCACCGCTTCTAAGAGATTGATGCTGGCGTCCAGACTGATGGCTTTGATGTTCTGGCTCATTTGAGCAATAACCTGTCTTGATAGAATCTATACGCCAAATGCTAGCCAGATAAACTGAGCTTGTCATTAGTTAGCTTTCCTTTATTTGGTTTAGAGTCGAGATGAACCGTTCCTTTCACGCAGGTGTCCTCAATGTGGGGCATGCGCTCAATCATTACTTCTTGCTCATCTTTCCTTCTATTGTACTAACGCTGCATAAAGAATGGGACATGAGTTACGCAGCGCTGCTCCAAGTGGGGAGCGTAGCCATGTTGGTTTATGGCGTGATGTCCCTGCCTGCTGGTTGGCTGGCGGATCGTTGGAGCCGAAAAGGCATGATGACCGTTTTCTACTTTGGGATGGGCACCTCTGCATTATTTACTGCTCTTGCGCAAACGCCATGGCAAATGGGGTTGGGGCTTTGTGCCATAGCCTTGTTTGCGGCGATTTATCATCCCGTCGGTATTGCACTTATCTTTAGCTCTGCAAACAAAACAGGCAGGGCTATCGCAGTAAATGGACTAGCAGGTAACTTAGGTTTGGCGTTTGCTGCAATGGGAACCGCTTTGCTGTGCCAATGGTTCTCTTGGCAAGCCGCATTTTATGTTCCAGGCCTTGTGTGTTTATTAACTGGTATTGTGTACTGGTATGCATCGAAAGGTGTTACTGATATCGAACATGCGAAAAGTAGACGTGACGACGTAACGATGTCTTTGCGACAACTCAAAGTGCTGTTCGTTTGCGCTGCGGTGGTTGTCTTCTTCGGCGGTTTAGTCTTTCAATCTACGACGACCTCGTTACCTAAAATCATGGACGCACAATTTAGCCAATCATTGAGCCTTTCAAGTACGTTAACCACATCGATTTTTGTTTGTGCCGCGTTTATTCAGCTTGTTGTGGGTGAGCTGCTTGACCGCGTTGATATCAAGAAGCTGCTCGCCTGCATTGCTGGTGGGCAACTGTTATTCCTCCTATTAGCGACGGTTACTCATGAATGGTCATTGGTTCTTGTGTTTGTTGGTTTGATGTTGTGTACATACGCGCAAATACCAGTGAATGATTGGCTTATTGGCCGTTATTCCGATGTTAAATGGCGCTCGAGAATCTACGCCGTTAAGTACACATTAAGCTTTAGTACTGGACCTATCGCGTATTGGCTTATCGCAGCGACTTATGCTCATACACAAGAGTTTGTATTGATGTATTTCATCCTCGCTGGTGGGATGGGGATAGCACTGTTGAGTGCAACGTTAATGCCTTCGTCAAGCAAAAGAAAAACGGATAGCACCGCATTAGTAAAACAATGATACAAAAAGGAGCGCATGTTGCGCTCCTTATCTTTATCTAGTTAGTTACTTTAGAAGAGTACCAGTCGTTTTGATAAGCCTTAGAGGCAAACAAAGCGTTGGCCTTAGCGCGTTCAATGATAGCTGGGTCCACTTCAATAGGCTTCATCGTTTGGTTATCGAAGTTGTATTGCATGGTCGATACCTTTTCGCCCGGCGAGAACACAACGAGGTTATCTCGAGTTAAGTAACCAAAGTTCTTGTCGTATTGCATCATGGCACGTTCGTCTTTGCGTGCCAGAGGCTTAGTAAGATCACGGCCAATCATCGGTGTTTTCGCATCCACACCAATCAAAGAAAGCAGCGTAGGTGGCATATCTAGGTTATTAGCAATGCGATCATCTTTGCGAGGTTTGATGTCTTTACCCAAGATCAGAGCCGGAATGTGGAAGTGTTTTACAGGCACTAAGTTAGCACCGGATACACGGGCATCGTGATCGGCAATCACAATGAATATCGTGTCATCCCAGTAAGACGATTTCTTGGCTTTATCAAAGAAAGTACCAATTGCGTAATCCGAATACTTCACTGCGTTATTGCGTGTCATGTATTCAGAGTCGTAAGGCTCGATTTTTCCTTCTGGATATTCGTATGGGCTGTGGTTACTTGAACTGAATACTAAGCTGAAAAAGGGCTTATCGGTCTTAGACAGGCGTTCAAATTCTTGGTCTGCTTTGGTGTACAGGTCTTCATCGCTCACCCCCCACGATCCAACAAACTCTGGATTTTCGTAATCTTTCTCTTCAATGATTTGATCAAAACCATTGCCGAAAAAGAAGGTCTTCATGTTGTCAAAGTTTGCTTCGCCACCATAAATAAACTCGGTGTGGTAGCCGTTGGCTTTCAAAAGGTCTGCGATAGTAAAGAAGTTCGTCTGGCTTTTGCTTAGTTTTACAACTGCACGCGATGGCGATGGTGGGAAACCTGTTGTCACCGCTTCAATACCGCGAACAGAGCGAGTTCCTGTTGCGTATAGCTGTGTAAAGTTCCAACCTTCAGCCATAAGCTTGTCGACATTGGGCGTGAGTGGTAATCCTCCTAGTTCTCCGACAAACTGTGCGCCTAAACTCTCTTGCAGCAAGATGACTAAGTTCTTTGGTTTACCTTGATAGGTCGCTTCATTGCTGTTCATTGTAGGAAGAACTGAAGGATCAAAGTTTGATTTCGCGGAAGAGGAGCGCACAAGTTCTAGCATCTTCTGGTTATCCATTTTTCCATAGAACTGCTCTGCGCTTCTCTCTGACTTCATGTTGTTGACAGCAAACAAGAGAGAGTAAGAAGAATTTAGTGTGAGATCGTTCATCAACGGGTCGTTAGAAAACGCTACCATTGCGGGGTTTAGAGGGCGATGACCCAAAGAAGAACGCGCACCTGCAACACCAATTAGAACCACTAAAATGGCAAGAACAGGACGCCATTTCCAGTTTACTTGTTGTGCGTTATCGGTAAGCTTTTTGCTCCATTTCCAACCAAGGAAAAGGGTAATAGCCGTGCCTACAGCACCAATGAACAGCTCTAATTTGTAGCCAGTCCAAAGCATGCTGAACACTTCTTTTGGATAAATCAGGTATTCAACAAATAATCGATTTGGGCGTAGGTCGTACTCTTGAATAAAGGGTGCGGTTGCCAATTCCATGTAAACAATGATCCATAAACCTGCGACCATCCAGCAACGTAATACCCATTTCCAGCATTCGCCGACCTTTCCTTGTACAGGTAATAGCGAAGAAAGTAAGCCCGGAAGGATGAATAACCAACAGATGGTGGCAAAGTCTACGCGTAGGCCCTGACCAAGAATATAAATAAGGTCGTTAAAAGATTCGATTCGGTCAGAAAGCCAAATGGCAAGTAAAATCCGCGAAACGGAAAGAAAAGCAAGCGAAAATAGCGCAAATACAGCGATGGGCTGCAAAGGCCCAAACGTGGGCTTCTTCATAAATATTCCCTAATTTACTGATGTAACTGATTTTTATGGTGTGTCTTTTATCAAATAAAACGTGAAGTAAGCGTGAAATATAAGGTTTATTTATAAATTTAATTGTAATGATTGGTATAGCTTTGTAAGAGAGGGTAATGCCATACGGCGTACGTAGTTCAGTCTGTTGTCGTAAAGTGCGTGATAACCACAAGCTTGATTTCTATGGATTTCTTATTTAGGGTATCTGTATGAACTATTTAGCGATTTCTATCTCAACGAACTGTTGTTGTTGCACTTCTAAAAATGTGCGGCGGCTTTCGTGTAGCTATTAGTTAGCAAAAGATCATACAGACATATTAAAGGCCGCCGATGTTTTCATCCGCGGCCTTTTTGCATTTAAAGGAATAACAATATGAGTCAGTCAAAATTACAATTATTCAATACACTGGGGCGCACCCTTGAGCCGTTCAATACCATTGAATCAGGTAAAGTCGGTTTGTATGCATGTGGTCCAACGGTGTATGACTACGCGCATGCAGGGAACTTGAGAACCTACCTTTTTGTTGATGTGTTAAGGCGCACGCTTGAGCTCAACGGTTACGACGTAAACCACGTTATGAACATCACGGATGTTGGGCACTTGGTGTCAGACGCGGATACCGGTGAAGATAAAATGGAGAAGGGTGCGAGAAAACAGAATAAGTCTGCTTGGGAGATCGCAAAGTATTTTGAAGACGCGTTTTTAGATGATCTTACTAGCCTCAACATCACTCAGCCTTCCATCATTTGTCGCGCTACCGAGCACATACAAGAGCAGATAGAGTTCGTCCGAGAGCTTGAACAAAAGGGCTTTACCTATCAAACCTCCGATGGCGTTTATTTTGATTCGGCGAAGCTTCCGGATTATGGAAAACTTGCCAAACTGGACCGCGAGGGGTTAGAAGCGGGCATTCGCGTCGAAATGGCAGAGAAAAAGAGTCCAACCGATTTCGCACTCTGGAAGTTTAGCGGTGACACACCAAGACAAATGGAATGGGAAAGCTCTTGGGGAGTTGGCTTTCCGGGATGGCACATTGAATGTTCTGCGATGGCAGAGAAATACCTTGGGGAAGTGTTCGATATTCATGTTGGTGGGGAAGACCATATCCCAGTTCACCACAC
Organism: Vibrio sp. MMG023; assembly: GCF_021654215.1. Classification (NCBI taxonomy): domain Bacteria; kingdom Pseudomonadati; phylum Pseudomonadota; class Gammaproteobacteria; order Vibrionales; family Vibrionaceae; genus Vibrio; species Vibrio sp. MMG023. The sequence goes on from NZ_JAKFZP010000005.1 coordinate 124,668, forward strand.
CAACGAAATTGCCCAATGCCAAGCAAAGAATGGCCACGTTCAAGCAAATTACTGGCTGCATGGCTTCTTCCTCCAATTGAATAAAGAGAAGATCTCTAAGTCCGGCACGTCACTTCGTCTTGATGCGTTAATTGAGAAAGGCTATGACCCGTTAGCTTACCGTTACTTGGTGCTGACCAGTCATTATCGCAGTCATTTGAGCTTTACGTGGGAGAGCTTGGACGCGGCACAAACGGCTTTAAAGCGCCTGAAAGCGAAAGTGTCGGCATTACCAGAAGGTGGCAAAGTCGACCAAACGTATGTTGAGCGTTTTATGTCACTCATCAACAACGACTTAGCCATGCCACAAGCGATGGCATTAATGTGGGAGTTGCTTGGAAGTGCATTAAATGACGCGGATAAAAAAGCAACGGCACGCTACTTTGATCGTGTGTTTAGTTTGGATCTTGATAAGGTAGACGAAGAAGAAATTCCTCGTGAGATCTTGGAATTAGTAGAGTTGCGTTTGCAAATGAAAAAGCAGAAGGAATACCAACAAGCTGACGAAATCCGCCAGAAAGTCACCGAACTCGGCTATAGAATCAACGATGCTGGTGATAGCTCAACGGTAAGTAAACAAGGCTAGTAAGCCAGAAAACAAAAAGGCTCACTGCGATAATGAGCCTTTCTAATTGAAATGATAAACGTTCTCGTCGCTATTGAATCGCTAACTCAGGTTGCGACGCCGTATTCACTTCTGCGGTTTGATTGTACTTCTTAATCACTAGCGTCAATCGAATCAGCATTGCAATTGCTGCGGTGGTTAAGCCGGTTACGATACCAATCCAGAAGCCTTCTTCGCCCATTGCAGGAACGATTTCATCCGTGATACCCAATAACATACCCAGTGGAAGAGCTAAGCCCCAGTAGGCAAGAATCGCCAGAATCATAGGGATTTTAGTATCTTTGTAGCCACGCAGTGCACCGTTTGCAGAGGTCTGTAGCGCGTCACTGAACTGGTACATCGCAGTAAACATCAACAGAGTAGCAGCGGTCGCTGAAACTACAGGATCTGTGGTGTACAAACGAATGATCCACTCTGGGAACAGCAGGAAGAAGCCGACTGAAATCAGCGACAGTAGCGCAGCAGTAATAATACCCACCAAACTACGGTGAGAGGCCGTTTCAAGCTTTTGTTCACCCAATGCATGACCAACGCGAATCGTGATACCAAAGGAAAGACTCATTGGGATCATGTACGTCATGCTAGATATGTTCAGTGCAATTTGTGCCGCGGCAACGTTCTCTGCACCGATACGACCAATCAATAGCGCAATCACCGCGAAGATACTGCCACAAACCGCAATGTTCAAACCAATCGGCATGCCGAGTTTGAACAGCTGTTTGATTTCTTGCCATACTGGTTTTAGCTCAGCGAAGTGCAGAATGTTTTTGTAGTGGTGATGGCTCTTAATATAGCTAAACAGCAGGGCAGACATCAGCCAGTAAACCAAGCTTGTTGCCCAGCCACAACCAACCGCGCCCAATGCAGGCATGCCGAACTTGCCATAAATCAGGATGTAGTTAACTGGGATGTTCACCAACAAGCCGATGACAGAAATCAGCATCGGAGCGCGGGTGTTATTCATCCCTTCACAGAAACCATTCAGCGTATAGAAGAGCGCAATACCTGGAACACCAAACGCTAATGCGACAACATAATCACTGGCAATAGAAATGATCTCAGGAGCAACGCCTAAGCCAATGAGAATGGTTTCACCAAGTAGCAAGTAAACAATCAAGATGGCACTAACAAACGCGGATAGCCACAGCATCTGAATGAAAGAGATACGGATGTTATCTAAACTTTGTGCGCCGCGGTGGTAAGCAACGACAGGCGTTAATGCCATGATGATGCCGCGAAGCAATAGCGAAACGGGTAGCCATAAACTGGTGCCAAGCGCGATCGCAGCAAGGTCGGCTGCACTTACTTGGCCTGCCATTGTGGTATCGATAAAGCCCATCGACTGAGTTGCGAGTTGCATCAAAATGATTGGGATCGACAGGTGTAACAATGCGCCCGATTCTTTAAAAAAACGAGAAAAAGAGGAAGGTGTGTTTTGCATGGATGTAGTTAAACACCAATATCAATGCACCAGTGGAAGCAGGATGGCGTTGTGCATTGTAGGGTGTGCCGCGTAGGCAGGCGCAATATACGGACTTTTGTTCTGCCATTCAATACGTAATTTAGATCACAGAGAAACGATTGCGAAAGGAATTTTGGATAAAAAAGCGCCAGCAGGTTTGGCTGCTGGCGCTTGGTCTTATTTAGGAAGGAATTCGATTGTTAATTACATTGACGCTTTTTTAGCTTCGGCAACCCAAGAATCAAACAGTTGTTGGTTGGCTTTGATCCAGCCATTAACGTGAGACTCGATGTCCGCCGCGCTATTTTTACCTTGGCTCATCATCATGTTTTGTGCGCTGACATCATTGATATTCAGCTTAACGATTTCGAACAGTTTTGCGGCAGAAGGGTTTTTTTCAGTGAAATCTTTGTTCGCCACGATTCGCATTGAGTTCATTTCAAACCCATAGTTTTTACCATTCTTAAGTGTGGTATCCACATCTTTACGTTCACCAGGTAGGGCAGAGAATGGGACTTCTAGCCAAACCACATCTTCGCCCGGAACGAGTACGCCACTTACCCAATAAGGTGTCCACGTGTAGTACAAGATCGGGTCGCCTTTCTTATAACGAGAAATAGTATCCGCAATGATTGCTGCGTAGTTACCTTGGTTGTGTGTGACCGTGTCACGAAGTTGGTAAGCATTAAGCTGCTCTTCAATTACCATTTCGCAGCCCCAACCAGGGTTACAACCAGTGAGGTCTGCTTTGCCATCGCCATTGGCGTCAAATAGTTTTGCTAGTTCAGGATCTTTAAGTTGACCAATGTTAGTGATGTTGTATTTTTCTGCGGTTTTTTTATCGATTAAGTAGCCTTGAGCCGCACCACTAACGTACTGGCCTTGGCGGTAGAATTTATCATCACCACCTGACATCGTGTATTTGTCTGCGTGCAAAGGGAACCAACCCACAGCTAAGAACGTAGCATCGCCTTTTGCGATCGAAGTGTAGCCAACGTTGTAATCGACTTCCTTAGTTGGTTGAACATCGTAGCCCAACGCTTCAAGCGCGCGGTTAACAATAAGAGTTTGAAACGTTTCTTCCGCAACCGTTGATTGAACTGGTTGAACTGAAACGCCTTTACCCGGTAAGTCATTCGCTAAAGCTTGAGTCGAAAACGCCATCGTTGCTAACGTTCCAGCTGTTAGCGCTTTCTTCCATGAATTAGTCATTTATGTTTCTCCTAAGTTTGAGATCAGGTTGGTTCGATTTGTTGGTCAGTTTTAAAAGGTAAGAAACTGGACCGGTGTGGTACCAACGTAACTTCGTGTTACCCGCGTTAGCGCCTAAAACTTGTGTGATACGGTCGAGTAGAATGGCAAGGATTACGATACCTAAACCGCCCACCGCTGCTAGCCCCATATCCAAACGTCCGATTCCACGTAATACCATTTGTCCCAACCCACCAACTGCGATCATAGAGGCAATTACCACCATAGAAAGGGAGAGCATCAGGGTTTGGTTTACGCCTGCCATAATAGTCGGTAGGGCAAGGGGAAGTTGAATGCGGTACAGCATTTGCTTTTTGCTGGCTCCAAATGAGTGTCCGGCTTCAATCAGCTCTTCTGGGACTTGTTGAATACCAAGAATGGTCAAGCGAACCACGGGAGGCAATGCAAAAATAATGGTGACCACCACGCCTGGTACGTTCCCGATGCCAAACAACATGACGATAGGTACCAAGTAGACAAAAGCAGGGGTGGTTTGCATTGCATCGAGTATGGGCCGTATGAACTTAGCGGCGGTGTTGTTTCTTGCCAGCCAGATACCAAGTGGTAATCCAATGATCAGACAGAAGAATACGGATGTCAGTACTAATGCCAAGGTCGTCATTGCTTGGGACCAAGCACCTATCAGCCCAATGAAGACTAATGAAGCGAATGTCGACATCCCCAAACGCAAATTAGAAAATTGCCATGCTAATAAAAAGAGAATGATGAGCATGAACGGGGCAGGTGTAGAGACGAGCGCCGTTTCAAATGAGGAGAGAATGAAATCAATGGGAACGCGAATTGCTTGAAAGACCGGACGTCCATGTTCGACGAGCCAATCTAACCCAGATTCTACCCAAGTATCCAAAGGAAGGACCGCATCTTGAAAGGGGTTCATGATATCAAAAGGGGCTTCTTCAACGGTTTCAGAATTCAACCAGTCTATACTTGACGTCGCTTCACTGCCTTGTGACCAAGGGTCACTTTGTTCTGTTGTGGCTGTTGACCACGGGTCGGTTTGTTCCGCTTCTGTCGTTGACCACGGATCGTTAGTGGTTTGTTCTGTTGACATGATGACTAATCCTTATCCAACGTTTGCAGAAGACGTGATTTTGTCACGACACCATAATAGTGGCCTTGCTCGTCGACAACTGGGACGGCATAAGGGACACCAGCGACGACACCAAGAATGTCGTTGATTGCTTGGTCTGGCTGGAGGGTGATTTCGTCGATCAATTGTGCACTGGCTAGTGAGCGATTTTCTTTGTGGGCAACGCGTAACGAATCAAGAGAAACAATGCCAGAATAGTGGCTGGATTTATCAATGACTATGCCGTAATCGCGGTCGTGATCCATTAATATCTGCATTGCAGACCCAGGACCATCATGTTCGGACTTCTTGAAAACAGCGGCTGGCTTTTTTCGAGCGATGTCTTTCACGGTCAGTACGTTTGCAACGTTAACACCTCGGAAAAAGGCTTCCACATAATCATTGGCAGGGTTATGAAGAATCTCATCTGGTGTACCGACTTGAACCACGTCGCCATTCTGCATGATGGCAATACGATCGCCGATTCGCATGGCTTCATCTAAATCGTGAGAGATGAAAACAATCGTACGTTTATCGTCATTTTGCAGTCGAATAAGTTCATCCTGCATTTCGGTTCGGATAAGTGGATCGAGCGCTGAAAAGGCTTCATCCATTAGGAGGATATCAGGGTCACACGCGAGAGCTCGAGCGAGGCCAACTCGTTGCTTCATTCCGCCAGACAACTCATCCGGATAGGATTCTGAGTAGGCATCAAGGCCAACGCGTTGTAAGGCTGACAACGCACTTTCTTGCCTGTCTTTGAGGTTCACACCGGCGAGTTCAAGGCCAAAAGCAGCGTTTTCAATCACCGTCATGTGAGGCATGAGCGCGAAGTTTTGAAAAACCATGGAAATGTTATTGCGGCGAACTTCTCTAAGTTCATCTTCAGAAATGTGGGCAATGTCTTTACCTTTTAGGTAAACGCTGCCTTTGGTTGGCTCAATTAAGCGATTGAGAAGACGAACGAGGGTGGATTTTCCTGAGCCAGATAGGCCCATAATGACAAAAATCTCACCTTCATTGATGGAAAGAGAGACATCGTTAACGCCAACCGTTAAACCTGTTTGTTCAAAAATACGATCTTTATCGATGCCTTTCTCAATCAGTGAGAATGCGCGATCAGGATCGTCACCAAACACCTTATACAGTCCCTTAACTTCCAGTATGGGATCCATGTAAATCATCCTTAATTTTGAATGTTTTGTAGTAAAACGTTTCGTACTCTAAGTAATGTTTGGGAAAATTTCAATGTTCGATAAAAGGTTTGTGTGGTGACGTTACACAAATTAGACATAAACAACTTAACCAATGATTTGGCTTTAAATGAAGTAAAAACAGTGCGTTATGTTTATTTGTAGTGCGTCGCAAAAGTGGGTGAAATGGCCTGTGAAATATTTTTGAATTTATTGTGGTTGATGAGTGACATTTTGATCCTAACGAAATCTTTCGTAAATAGGCCATTTTAGAATGTTTTAAGTTAGAGTTCGAACTAATGTGTTGGTGACATGTTCTGCTATTTGAGTCGATTCATACCATCACTGGATTTATTTATTGCCTGATTGAATGCTTGGTGATATTTATCGCTGAAGTTTAGGCAATGCATGGAATAAAGAATGGAAGCCGAGCAATTAGAAGTACTCAATTTCATTAGCCAATACCCTCCCTTTGATGACTTACCAGAGGCGCACCTGAAAAATATCGCAATGAACGCTGAAGTGGCTTACTACCGCGCAGGCTCAGATATTTTAAAGAAAGGTGACAATATTCGTGATCTGTATATGGTTCGCAGTGGCGTCGTCGAAATTTTCCGCCGCAAGGGGGAGCTGTATAACCGTATTGATGCTGGTGGTTTGTTTGGACAAATGGGGTTGTTGATGAATAACCGTGTCCGTATGCCAGCGAAAGCAATTGAAGATACATTGGTGTATTGCATCCCAGAGGGCATCTTCAACGAATTGTGTGATGAGTTTGAGAATTTCGCTGATTTCATGGAATTGGAAGACAGTGCAAGACTAAGAACCGTGGTTTCGAACCAGTCTGATGGCAACGATTTTACCACCGCAAAAGCGAGAAAGATTCTTAGCCGAGAGCCCGTAACCTTAGCTGCTACCGCGACCATTCAGGAAGCGGCAATACTGATGGCAGAAGAGGGCGTCACGGCATTGTTGATCGTGCGTCCAGAAGAAGAAATTACCGAAGATGATGATGACCAACTCTTAGGCATCTTGACCGACCGTGATTTGTGTATACGCGTTTTAGCTGAGGGTAGGGAGACCAACATACTCGTAAGTGAGGTGATGAGTTACGACGTCGTATCTCTTGATAACAGTGCGTATGTCTTCGAAGCCATGCTGACCATGTTGCGCTATAACGTGCACCACCTGCCAATCCTCAAAGACAAAAAACCGATTGGTGTACTCAGTATGACGGATATCGTCAGATACGAGTCGCAAAACAGTTTATTGCTTGTGAGTTCGATATTCCAACAGAACACGATCGAAGATCTTAAAGCGGTATCGAAACAAGTGAAAGACTGTTTTGTCCGTATGGTGAGTGAAGATGCGAACGCCCATATGGTCGGCCGAGCGATGTCGGTTATTGGCAGTAGCTTCAAGCAGCGTCTTGCTGAGTTAGCAGAACAAGAGCTTGGTCCAGCACCTATTCCGTATTGTTTGCTCGCAATGGGGTCCATGGCGCGTGATGAGCAATTGATCGTCACGGACCAAGATAACGCATTGATTCTCGATAACAGCTACGAACCGAGTGAGCATGGTCTGTACTTTGAGCAATTTGCTAAGTTTATTTGCGATGGGTTAGCAGAATGTGGTTACACCTACTGTTCTGGCGACATCATGGCAACTAACCCAGAATGGCGCAAAACGCGCTCAGAATGGGAAGCGTGTTTTGCTAACTGGATTGATGACCCAACACCGGAACGTCTGCTCAATAGCAGCATTTTCTTTGATCTATTAGGTGTGCATGGCCGAGTGAAGTGGGCAGAGCAATTAAGCGGATTCATTGTTCGCCGCGCGAAGAAGAACAACCGATTCCTCGCTTGTATGGCCTACAACGCAATTCGTCGAACACCACCTCTGGGTTTCTTTAAAGATTTTGTAATGGAGAAGGACGGCCGTCATCGAAACTCCATTAACTTGAAACGTCGCGGCACTGCACCGATGGCGGACTTGATTCGTGTCCATTCTCTTGCCATTGGCTCTCGCTCACAAAATTCATTCGAGCGTCTGGATGACATCAATAACGCTGGGATCTTGCCGAAAGGGCGAGGGATGGACTTGAAAGATGCCATGGAACTTATTTACATGGTACGTATTCGTCATCAGGCATTGGATATTGAAAATGGCGAAGAGCCGGACAACAACATCGAGCCTGAACATATGTCTGAGTTTGAGCGCCGTAATTTAAAAGCCGCCTTCCAGATTCTAAGTAACGCGCAAAACTTCATTAAGTTCCGCTATCAGAGAAGCAGTAAATGATGTGGTTTTTTAAACAACAGCAAGATGCACGTGATTTATTGGATACCAGCCAGACACCTGATTGGCCCGTTTTCTTTGAGCAACTTGCCACACAAGCGAAAGATGATCGATTAAAACGTTATTACTCTGCGCCTATTGTGAATGGTGATACGCCATTAAAAGAGGTACCTTTTGTCTCCGTCGATTTTGAGACCACGGGTTTAAATGCAGAAGAAGACGCCATTCTTACTATTGGTTTAGTTCCGTTTACTCTGGAACGAGTGCAATGCAGTGGCTCGCGTCATTGGGTGGTGAATCCAAATCGAGAATTGAATGAAGAATCGGTTGTGATTCATGGTATTACCGATTCAGAAGTGAAGAGTGCGCCGCAACTTAATCAAATCTTAGAGGCTATATTGGCAGAACTCTCAGGCAAGATTGTGGTGGTGCATTACAAAAATATTGAGCGTCAATTCTTTAACAATGCCTTGTTGAATAGCATAGGTGAGGGGATTCAATTCCCTGTTGTAGATACCTTGGATATTGAATACGCGATTCAGCGTCGTCAATGTGAAGGTTGGTTAAATAAGCTCAAAGGTAAAAAGCCGGGCTCGGTGCGTTTAGGGCACGCTCGTGAAAGATATCATCTGCCAGTATATCAACCTCATCATGCACTTACGGATGCACTTGCGACAGCGGAACTGCTACAAGCGCAACTGCAATACCATTTTGACGAGGACATGCGATTGTCTACGATTTGGCAATAACCACGCTGCAATTTAGCCATAAAAATAATTAGTCGTCCCGATAACGAAATGCAATGCGATATCGGGGCGTTTAACGTTAAAATTACACAGTAGAGTAACAATTCTAATAGCGGCGCAACGATCGCAATAAGCTTTGCAGCAAGTGGCGCGAAAAAGCCATCCCTTCGATTCCTACAACGATTTTTTTAATTTGGCCACGTATTTTAAGGAGATAAATCGTGAGCACTGACAACAATGGCGGTATACAGCGCCCCGACGGTAAGGTGAACCCGATCGATACTGATTACCAGATTGGTCAGGATAACGTCGCGTTAAAAGTCGGTCCTTTTGGACTTGATATTCACAACCGTGTATTTGCTATTTCAGGCATGTCGATCATCCTGTTCGTAGTGTTAACACTGACATTCAGACAACAAGTAGAACCGTTCTTTGCGGGTTTGCGTGGTTGGCTGGTATCAAACCTTGATTGGTTCTTCCTATCTGCGGGCAACGTGTTTGTCGTGGTGTGCTTGATCCTGATCGTCACGCCACTTGGTCGTGTTCGTATCGGTGGTACAGAAGCAACGCCAGATTATACGTATGCCGGTTGGCTTGCGATGCTATTCGCAGCTGGTATGGGTATCGGTTTGGTGTTCTTTGGTGTATCTGAGCCAATGTCTCACTTTAGTGCGGCACTAGGTGGTGTAAACGTTGAAAACGGCGTTCGTACTGACTGGGCTCCACTGGGTGCTGCAGAAGGGGACACCTCGGCTGCGTCTGCACTTGGTATGGCGGCAACGATTTACCACTGGGCTCTGCATCCATGGTCTATCTATGCACTGTTAGCTCTTGGTTTGGCGATTTTCTCGTTTAACAAAGGCTTGCCTCTAACGATGCGTTCCATTTTCTACCCTCTTTTTGGTGAGCGCGTTTGGGGCTGGACTGGTCACGTGATCGATATTCTTGCCGTAGTTGCAACGGTATTTGGTCTAGCGACTTCTCTTGGTTACGGTGCATCGCAAGCGGCAACAGGTCTTAACTTCCTGTTCGGTATCCCAATGACAGACACCACGCAAGTTGTGTTGATCATTATCATCACGGCACTTGCATTGATCTCTGTGGTTGCGGGCCTAGATAGTGGTGTTAAGCGTCTGTCTGAAATCAACATGGGTTTAGCGGCTCTATTACTATTGTTCGTGATCATTGTTGGTCCAACTATGGCGATTATGACGGGCTTCTTTGACAACATTGGTGCTTACCTAGCGAATATCCCGGCATTGTCGATGCCGTTTGGTCGTGAAGACGTGAACTACTCGCAAGGTTGGACTGCGTTCTACTGGGCATGGTGGATTTCATGGTCACCATTCGTAGGTATGTTTATTGCGCGCGTATCTCGTGGTCGTTCTGTTCGTGAGTTTATCGTGTGTGTAATTTTGATCCCATCTACAGTGTGTGTGTTATGGATGACCGCATTCGGCGGAACGGCGATCAGCCAATACGTGAACGATGGTTACCAAGCAGTATTTGATGCAGAACTGCCTCTTAAACTGTTCGCTATGTTAGACGTGATGCCACTTTCTCAGATCACTTCTATCGTGGGTATCATCCTAGTAGTCGTATTCTTCATTACGTCAGCTGACTCTGGCTCTTTGGTTATCGATACGATTGCCGCGGGCGGTAAAGTGGATGCGCCAACACCACAACGTGTGTTCTGGTGCACATTCGAAGGCTTGGTAGCAATTGCACTGATGCTTGGTGGCGGTCTAGCAGCGGCACAGGCGATGGCGGTAACAACGGGCTTGCCATTCACAATCGTACTTCTTGTGGCGACAGTGTCTTTGGTGAAAGGCCTAATGGATGAGCCTCGTCCAAAATCTAAATCAGCGAAAAAAGCGAAAGCGTAACGCGAATCTTTTCTCTGATAAATTTCAATAAAAAACGGCATGCTTGGGCGTGCCGTTTTCTTTTCTTATGCTTTATTTCTTTTTCTCACCCAATCTGTTGCATTAATACCGAATGGAAGGATTTCTTACGGTTGTAATCATTTCTTTGGGTGGGCTGCTGACGAATAGTGACGCTGTATCGTCTAATTTCTTACGTTGTCCTATAAATACATTAGAGCTCAAACTAATTTTCATTTCACCCTCAACCACTAATGATGTGACATTGATCGACTTAATGACGATTAATCTCTTGTTTATTTGATTTTTAGCTACGAGAGATGCCCATAATAAAAAGGAAATTTAATTAGAACACGAAGGATATGTATCTACACATGATCACATCAGCTCCTTGGGTGATGTATCCAGAAATTGGAGAAGACCCAAGCAAAAAATGGATTTTTCGTGAGCCAGAAGTGTCGGATGGTGACAACGTCTACAGCTTGATAGCAGATTGTCCACCACTCGATATGAACTCTTCATATTGCAATTTTCTTCAGTCTACGCACTTCAGCAAAACCTGTATTTTGGTTGAGCATAAAGGCGAGCTCGCAGGGTTTATCTCTGGTTATCAAAAGCCAGATGAACCTAATGTGTTGTTCGTCTGGCAGGTCGCCGTCGCTCCTCGTTTTAGAGGCAAGGGTTTGGCTTTTCAAATGCTCGACAATTTATTAAAGCGAGAAGGGCTTGAAGGCATCGACACCGTCGAAACCACAATTACTAAATCTAATGAGGCATCTTGGGCACTATTTAAAAAACTCGATGCTCAAAATAGTAATGCTGGCGAGGTGACCACTTTCTTGGACGAAAAAGATCATTTCAAGGGCAAACACGATACGGAATACCTGTATCGCATTCCCCTCAATTAACTCCCACCCAATAGGAATCAAATAACGGTCTCATCATGGATATTTTCAAAAAGCAGGAATCCAACGTACGTTCATACTCAAACAGTTTCCCGGTTGTCTTTCGCAAAGCAAAAGGTTCCTGGCTAGAAACAGAACAAGGCGAACGTTACCTCGATTTCCTTGCTGGAGCGGGATCTCTAAATTACGGTCATAACAATCCAGTACTCAAGCAAGCGCTCCTTGATTACATTGAAATGGATGGCATTACACACGGCTTAGACATGCACTCAGAAGCAAAAGCCGCTTTTCTTGAAGCCTTGAATAAGTACATTCTTGAACCAAGAGCGCTTGATTACAAAGTTCAATTCACTGGCCCAACGGGAACCAACGCCGTTGAAGCCGCCATTAAATTGGCAAAGAAAGTGAAAGGGCGCAGTAGTATCGTAGCTTTCACCAACGGTTTTCACGGTTGTACGGCGGGTGCGTTAGCGGCAACGGGTAACCAACATCATCGCCAAGGCGCAGGCTCTAGTCTTAACAACGTCACACGTATTCCTTTCGAAGGTTATGCTGATATTGATGGTCTCAAACTGTTTGAAACCATGTTGACCGATAACTCGGCGGGTATGGATAAGCCAGCGGCAGTACTGCTAGAAACCGTGCAAGGTGAAGGTGGTCTAAATGTGGCATCCAACGCGTGGCTGCAGCGGTTAAGTAAGTTGTGTAAAGCACACGATATCTTATTGATTGTTGACGATATCCAAGCAGGGTGCGGCAGAACAGGTACATTCTTCAGCTTTGAGCCATCGGGTATCAAGCCAGATATGGTGACTCTGTCTAAATCCATTAGTGGTTATGGTCTACCAATGGCTATTGTGCTCTTAAAGCCAGAACTTGATCAGTGGAAACCAGGCGAGCATAACGGCACATTCCGAGGAAATAACCACGCGTTTGTGACTGCCACGAAAGCACTCGAGGCTTACTGGTCAAACGATAACTTCGAAACGCACATTAAGCGTTGCTCAAGCATGGTTAATGAAGTTATTCAACGTTCGGTTCAACGATTCCCTGAGTTGTTTGTACAGCGCAAAGGCCGCGGCATGATGATCGGAATTGAATGTAAGAACGGTCAAATCTCAGGCGATATTGCTAAAACCTGTTTCGACAATGGCATGGTGATTGAAACTGCAGGACCAAATGATGAAGTTGTGAAGTTCTTCTGTCCATTGACCATTTCAGAATCCGAACTTACGCAAGGGCTGAATATCTTCGAGGGTTCAGTCGAAGCCATCGCAAGCAAACATTTCAAACAAGCATCATAGCAAGGAAAGAATTATGATCGTTAGAACACTCGATGAGTGTCGCAATAGCGAAAGACGTGTTGTGTCGGATAACTGGGAAAGCGTACGTATGTTATTGAAAGATGACAACATGGGCTTCTCATTCCATATCACGACGATATACGAAGGAACAGAAACGCACATCCATTATCAGAACCATCTCGAGTCGGTATTTTGCATGAGTGGAGAAGGGGAAATAGAAGTCGTAGGTGGCGAAACCTATCCAATTAAACCCGGCACACTGTACATCCTTGATAAGCATGACGAACATTATCTTCGTGCATACAAAAACAAAGAAATGGTGATGGCATGCGTGTTTAACCCACCAATTACAGGTGCGGAAGTGCACGATGAGAACGGTGTTTACCCTCTGGTTGACTAACCTAACTCTATAAACATTTGAAATGGGGTGAAGCTTCACCCCATTTTCTTTTCCTTTCTTTCACATTACCAATCATTAAGGCCCTCTCATGACATTTACCGTAGAAAAGATCGGCGGTACTTCGATGACAGCATTCGATGCTGTGCTTGATAACATTCTCCTTCGTCCACAAAACCCTTATAACCGTATTTTTGTCGTTTCTGCCTACGGTGGTATGACGGATGCATTACTGGAATGCAAAAAAACCAGCAAGCCAGGCGTCTATCAATTGATTGCCAAGCGAGATGAAGCATGGGAGGAGGCGTTAGATTATGTTGAAAGTCGAATGCTACTGACCAATGAACATATCTTTGCTGACCCAATGAATAGAATGCGTGCGGATAAATTCATCCGTTCTCGCATCGCAGAAGCTAAAAACTGTGTCACCAACATTCTTGAAACTTGTCAGTATGGTCAATTTTCTCTACGTCATTATTTGCCTCAAATTCGTGAATTTCTTTCCTCGATAGGTGAAGCACACAGTGCCTATAACACGACTTTGAAATTGAAAAATATCGGCATTAACGCAAAGTTTGTCGATCTTTCTGGTTGGGATAACCAAACACCCAAAACACTGGATGAATCTATCTCTGATGCCTTTGCTGAGATTGATGTTACTCAAGAATTGCCAATTGTCACAGGGTATGCCTACTGCAAAGAAGGTTTAATGCACACCTATGATCGCGGTTACAGTGAGATGACGTTCAGTCGCATCGCTGCCATGACTAAAGCTGATCTGGCGATTATCCATAAGGAATACCATTTAAGTTCCGCCGATCCGCGAGTGGTTGGTGTCAATAACGTTAACCCTATAGGCTCGACCAACTATGATGTGGCTGATCAACTGGCAAACTTAGGGATGGAAGCCATCCATCCCAATGCTGCAGCGGGTCTACGTGAGAGCGGTATTGAGTTACAAATAAAGAACACGTTTGAGCCTGAGCACCAAGGAACGTTAATCTCAGCAGATTATCGCCCAGAGAATGATCGTATTGAGATTATTGCAGGTAAACAAAAGGTGTTTGCACTTCATTTGTTTGACCAAGCGATGGTAGGCAAAGTGGATAATGTCAGTTACGAACTGATGGAAATCATTGCGGACGCTCGCGTTAATCTGATTGGGAAGGAGATGAACGCAAACTCAATCACTTATTACCTAGGTGGCAGCATTGATAGTTTAAACAAAGTGCTCTACAAGGCTGAAAAGCGCCACCCTAAAGCATCAATTACAGGAAAAATGGTCGCGTTGATCTCCGCGATTGGTTCTCAGATTGACACTAATAAAACTTTAGCGAAAGGCGTGCTAGCGCTGATGAACAGTGGTGTAACACCGATCGCGCTCCATTCATCAATGAGAAACGTAAATGTACAGTTTGTGGTCAGTGATGGCGAGTATAAACAAGCGATTTGTGCACTGCACGAAGAGTTCTTTGAGCAAGGCAGTACAATGAAAAAATCGGTGAGCGTTGCTTAAAGCGTTTAGTTGGTAATGGAAATAGTAAAGGAGCCAATTGTGGCTCCTTTGCGTTTCTTATCGAACAATTTAGATATTCGGGCGAGCAGTCTCGTTAGTGGATGGCGGTAAGTGAGGCAACGTCACTTCCGGTTGATCACCCGTTAGAGAACGTAAGAACTCAGTGATTTTTCCAGACTCTTCCTTCGTCAGCTTTTGGCCAAGTTGTAAATCAGCCATCATCGACACCGCTTCTTCTAACTCCCAAACTGAGCCATCATGGAAGTAAGGGTAGGTCAGTTCAACATTTCTGAGTGTCGGTACTTTGAAGACAAACTTATCGAAATCATTACCCGTGATCGCTTTACGTCCCACATCTGGGTTATCCGTTGCGAACGGCTTCACTAAGCCCATTTTTTGGTACATTTGACCACCAGCGAGAGGGCCGCTGTGACACGCTGTACAACCTTTCGCTTTGAATAAGTTGTAACCCTCGACCTGTGCGGTAGTGAGTGCATTATCGTCGCCTTTTAACCAAAGATCGAATGGCGCGTTTGGTGTACGCAAGGTTTGTTCGAACGTTGCAATCGCATCGGTGACGTTATCAATATCTATGGTCTCAGTCCCATACGCCTCTTTAAACCAGTCGCGATATTGTGGAATCGACTTGAGCGTGTCGATCGCAAGCTGGTGGCTAAAGGCCATTTCGAGTGGGTTTTCTATAGGGCCAGCCGCTTGTTCTTGCAAATCTTTTGCGCGCCCGTTCCAGAACTGAACAAAGTTCAAATCTGAGTTAAACACCGTCGGTGAGTTGATAGGACCAATGGCCCATTTATGACCAATGGAGCTTGGTAGGTTATCGACGCCACCTTTTGCGATGTTATGGCAAGAGTTACAAGAAATGGTGTTGGAGGCGGATAAACGAGGTTCAAACCACAACGTTTTACCCAGTTCTACTTTCTTAGCATCAAGGCCAGAAATAGGCTCAATGACCTTGATTGGCTCTGCAGATTGGCGCTCTGCATAGGCACCGAAAGATAGGACTGACAAGACGCTCACTGCTATAAGAGTTTTCATAATAACTTCCTTTTTAAGTGATTTTTCACTCTCACTAGGGCGGCGTACTTCTTATTGGTACGCTCTGGAAGTCACGTTATAGCAATCGTTTTATTCGATAAAATGCAAAAAATCGATGGTTTTTATGGCAAAAAACGATGTTAAAAACGCACAAACTTTGCACGATTTGATTTTGCTAGCTTCCCAAGCAGTTGGTCACCTTTCATTTACAAATATGCAAAGAATATAAACGACAGGTTCGTTGATTTAGGTCAATTATGCAATCAAATGAACCTTAGTAGGTGAAAAACCTAGAATGAAAGAAAAGTGAAGTCTTTATTGCGTAAATTATCGGTAGTGGGAGGGTATGTAACAGGTAATATGTCAGGTGTGTAGAATTATTCTATTTTAGGGATTTTGCTCTAAGTCTAAATGAATCTTTGCATTTCAATTTCAATAAAGCTTGGTTATTGATCATGTTTCTGAGTGTGTGAATTATTATCAATTACGCATCTGGTTGCGCATTGTTCTAGGTTGAATCGTGTAACGTCACTGCAGCACGTATTGAGCGTATTACGCTGATTGTCTGTGTTTTCGTGTTGACAGTTTGGTACTAGGTAAAAATCAACAACACTATGATTTCAAGGAACATTTTATGTCAAAGAAACTACTTATTTGTTGTATAACCTCGGCACTCTGTTTTCATTCTGCTTCCGTTTACTCTCAATCAACGGATCTGCCAGGTGCTTCTGATTTACAACAAGCCCCTGCAGCGTTGATGCTCGCTCCGGACGATGTTGCCATCGCTGATCGTTACATTGTGGTCTTTAAACAGCCACAAATGATACCGAGCGATTCTCCTGATTTTCAGCAGTCCACACAGCAATCCGTGGACAGTATGTCCGGCTTATATTCAATACAGGTAGAATCCGTATTTGATCGCTCAATTAGCGGGTTTGTTGCCACGTTGAATACAAATCAGCTGGACGAACTGCGTGCTGATCCGAGAGTAGACTATATCGAACAAGATAAAATGCTAACGCTTGAACCGATAGTCTCGGTAGAAGCGAACCAAAGCAATGCGATTTGGGGCCTTGATCGAATTGATCAGCGCAGCCTACCGCTTGATAGCAATTACAACGCCAACTTTGATGGCACTGGGGTAACGGCTTATGTCATCGATACAGGTGTGAACAATTCACACGTCGAGTTTGGTGGTCGCTCGGTTTCAGGGTATGACTTTGTCAACAACGATGCAGATGCAAGTGACTGTAATGGACACGGCACACACGTTGCGGGCACCATTGGCGGCAGCCAGTATGGTGTGGCAAAGAACGTGAATATTGTTGGTGTAAGAGTGCTTAGCTGTTCTGGCTCAGGTTCGACATCCGGTGTCATTGCCGGGGTGGACTGGGTGGCGGCTAACGCTTCAGGGCCTTCAGTCGCCAACATGAGTTTAGGTGGCGGCCAATCTGTCGCTCTCGATAGCGCGGTGCAAAGTGCAGTTCAGTCTGGCGTGAGCTTTATGCTGGCTGCTGGCAATTCTAATGCGGACGCTTGTAACTATTCACCTGCTCGTGTTGCTTCTGGCGTTACTGTTGGTTCCACTACGAGCTCAGATTCACGCTCGAGCTTTTCAAACTGGGGTAGCTGTGTCGATGTATTTGCACCGGGCTCGCAAATCAAATCTGCTTGGTATGATGGTGGCTACAAAACCATCAGTGGCACCTCAATGGCAACGCCACATGTAGCCGGTGTTGCAGCGCTATATCTTCAAGAAAACAGTGCATTATCACCAAGCCAGCTAGAGGCTCTGATTGCTGAACGAGCATCCAATGGAAAAGTCTCAGACACTCGCGGAAGCGTAAACAAGCTGCTCTATAGCTTGTCAGATTCTGACTGTGGTCAAGATTGTGGTGGTACAAATCCAACACCGGATCCTGAGGGCAAGCTAACCTCTGGTTTACCAGTGAATGGCTTGAGCGGCGCAACAGGTGCGATGGACTATTTCTATGCTGACCTAGAGGCAGGCCAACGTCTAACTGTTCAAACCATTGGTGGAAATGGGGATGCTGACCTCTACGTACGCTTTGGCTCGAAACCAACACGCAATAACTGGGATTGCAGACCATACAAATACGGTAACAACGAGACATGCACAGTGACCGCACCGCAGAGCGGTCGGTACCACATCATGATTTACGCATATTCTAGCTACAGCGGTATGACCATTCAGGCGAACTACTAACTTACAACACCAAGCCCACTTTACGGTGGGCTTAGTTTTTGAAAGCTCTATGTTTGAGCCTATTCAAATACATTTGTTTGTCGTTCTAAAGGGGTAACTAGATGGGAGTAGCTGTCGCTATAAATAATATTGAATTTGAATTTGAATTTGAATTATGGATAGAGATGTAAACGTCTGCCGTTGTATTCACCAAAGCAGGGGGGGGAATTTAGCGAATAGCTAAGATAACTCGAAATAGGAGAGGGCTGATATGAGTCCCTTTTTATTTTTTCCGTTGTTTAAATTTTGTGAATAAATAACGCCATAATTCATTCTTTCTGTGAATTAATTAAACTAACAGTTATCTTAAAAGAAAGGGAATAATAGCCCTTTGAGATTTCATGATGAGCTTTTGAGTAGTAAAAACATCTATTTTAATGGTTAATTTGTCGCCACTATTTATCTAATTGTTAGAACTATCATATTGTAACAAATTCTTACATTTGGTATTTAGGGGCAGTTTAATGCGATATCAATCTTCACCAAGTAACCATACAGAACAACTACAACAGTCAACTCAAGAACGCGCTGAACAACAACGTCTGGCTCGAAAAGAAGAGCTTAAAGTGACACAAGAAGATAATAAGCGTTGGGCTGCAAATCGAGAAAGAGTCATGGCTGAACGCAACAGTGAAAATACTGAAGTCACCTTAACTCAATTAAAAGAAAATAAGAAAAAGGGTGGGCTTAGTTCTTTGTTGTGCGCGAAACCGAGTTTTTCCAAGCTCCCAACCAAGACCGTTGCTTATTGTTGGGTTAATACAAAAGCGGAAAGTGGTGAAGACAATATTATTCCAAGCGTTGAAAAGGAGCATGGTCTATTGAACGTCATTAGTAATGCAAAAATCACCCCGAAGGTAAAGCACATTATATATGTTGATAGACGCACTAAGGGGCGAACCTGTTATGACTCACGCGTTGAGCTTCCTGATAATGTTAAGTTTGTTTCAGTTGATGAATTGCTGAGCAAGAAAAACATCGCGACGCCAGTCATTGCCAAGAAGGTGACTGAATTGTATGAGGCAAGTATCAACCATGGCAGCCCAGCTTTTGCGAAGAATATGGTCTCTTTACTTGCCCTAAATGCTGGAGATTACTTCTTCGATATTGGTGTCAGCATCAAGCCAGACGGGAATTTAGTTAAGCATCTTAATGGCGAGAGCAAATTTTCCGGCGGTGCAGTAGGTAACGGGAGTTATTTGATGGGTGGACACGATAAAGAAGATATTGAGACAGTTGTTGAGTACCTCTACGAAATGTATACCTGTGAAAGACCACCAACGGTGCATCCTAAAAAAGCAGTGGAGGTATTAGAAAACCTCGATAAATCGTTGAAGCCAGCAGATGTGATAAGTGAAGTGACAAGCAACTCGAAACTAAACGAAAAAATCACACCTGCAGACTTCGTTACTTACTCGCGTAGGATGGAGAAGGGATTCGCTGAGCGTGGTGTTAAGACTACGATGTGTGAATATGCCCGTTACACGGACGTCGTCTTTGGTAACAACATTGCCGTGCTCACGACTAAAGTGAAAACGGGCTTTAGGAGCGGAACAGATTTTGTTAATACCCATAAGATGAGCCACATTCACAAAACCAAAGTGGAAGCGCATCACGTGCCAGTTTTATAAGGTGAGCAGTTCAAAAACACAAAAGGGACTCATTTGAGTCCCTTTATATTGAAATTAGATTAGGTGTGACTGTAGGCTACAGAGTAAGGGGACGATAAGGCTTGGATTGACCATTTTTCCCCAATAAATTGGATATTTACGCCTCAACATCGTTTAGCTAAAAGTAATAAACGAATTGATAATTAGGGCGTTAGCGATATCGATAAAGAACCCACAAACTAAAGGAACGATGATAAATGCTTTATGTGCCGCGCCGTGTTGCTGTGTCACAGCGGTCATGTTGACGATTGCTGTCGCTGTCGAGCCTAGCGTGATACCACCGAAGCCTGAGCCTATCACCGCTGCTTCGTAGTCTTTTCCCATAAAACGGAATACTACCCAAATGGTAAAGGCGATGGAGAGAGCCACTTGGAAGAACATTACGGTAGCAAGGAACGTTATCGTACTTTGTAATTGCCAAAGTTGAAGTCCCATCAGTGCCATCGTCAAGAACATGCCCAAACAAATATCCGAGATAAGAGCATGACCAAGTTGAGCGTTTTTGTTTTTTTCTTTGCGTAGCAGCAGAGACTTACCGTTTCCAATCAAAATACCAGCGACGAGACAGGCAACAAACATAGGCAGTTGCAAGCCAATTGCTTCAAACCCTAGGTTAATGAAGTATCCAACGATTAGGCTCACATTGAGCATTAACCAAGCATACAAGTAACCAAAGTGATCAAGTTTAGTTTTTTCGTTGTGACAAACACCAATATCTAAGTTGTGATCTGTATTTGGAGCCAGTTTGTGTCTTTTGATCAGGTAATTAGCGATAGGCCCGCCAACTAAACACGCGGAAATTAGGCCGAGAGTATTAGCTGCAAGGCCAATCTCTGACGCACCCTCGAGTCCCATATCTGCAAAGGTTGGAGACCATGCCATTGTCGTGCCCACACCACCGATCAGTGAAATTGAGCCTGCCATCAAACCAAGTAAAGGTTCTAACCCCAGCAATGAAGCAATACTAACCCCGATGATGTTTTGCAACACAATATAGATAACGGCAAGTAAAGTGAGAACAAATAATGGCTTTCCGCCAGATATCAGCGTTTTAAAACTTGCGTTGAGACCAATCCCTGCAAAAAAGTAGAGCAGCAAGGTGTCTCTTATCGCCAAATCAAACTCGATTGTTAGATCAAATATTGAATAAACAATGGCGACGATAAGTGCACAAATAAACCCACCAATGACGGGTTCTGGAATACTGTATTTTTGCAAAACTTGAAAACGCATCGTCGCAAACTTGCCAATAAACAGCAAAACGATAGCGAGGGTAAACGAAAGAAACCCATCAATTTCTATAACTTGCATGATTCAATAACCTAATTCGTAAAGTGTTATGTGTTAGTTGCTATGTCATGTGCCGAGTCAGGGTGAAAAAGAACACTAGATAACTCGAAAATATAATCAGGGCAGGTATGTAGCCTTTCATCTTTCTCTCCTGTTCGAAGTGTTGAATCTAGTTTGCTTGAACGGATGCTAGATCGACACGAATAGGAGATATTCAATTTTGGTGAGCTCTCATCATCACCGTTCCAAATTTGAATATCTCTAACCCATAGTCATACCTACAGTTTTTCTTTTAGTGTTTACCTGTTCCCAGACTCTTTCACGAATAAGGAGTGGTATATGCGATACATCAAGAAGCTCATCTCTACATTGGCATCAATGAGTTACTACAGTGGCGGCAACGATCTCTTAGATGATCATTCGTCTGCCACTTACCTCCAGTTTGTTTCAGAGGAATCTTTGACGACTCCTCAACAGAATAATGTCCCTCGTGAATGCCAAGTTTCTGCCTGTTTAACTGGTGAAATGCAGAAGGTGGAATTGGTGAGTGCAAAAATGAATAACTCTTATCCGTCGAGTTAAATTCTCGACTCGTTAGACTGCTCAGCAAAAGGAAAGCAAATAGGGATGAATAGCGTGGATGCAACACGTGACTAATCAATTAATTCATTTGGAGATGGTTGTGAAAAACTCGAACACTTTAAAAGCTCAGAAATTACGCCCAGTAGCAATGGCGATGACCGTGGCACTTTCTGCGCTGCTCACGGGTTGTAAGTCCGAAGCGAAAGTTGAGGAGTCAAAGCCTGTTATTCGTCCCGTTTTTATTGAGGTGGTGTCGAATGTTGAAGTCGCTGACTTGTCATTCAACGGCACAATTTCTTCTGCAAGTCGTGCTGACCTGTCGTTTCGAACTAGTGGACGTGTGGTTGAAATGCTGGTTAAGGAAGGCGACCAAGTGGAAGAGGGCCAACTGGTAGCGAAATTAGATTCCGCTGATGCAGAGATTGCACTTACGACAGCACGAGTTGAGCTAAACAATGCCCGATCTGAATACCAACGAGCTAAGACGCTGTTTGAAAAACGTCAGTCAATTTCTAAAAGCCAGTTTGAAGAGCTCACGCTGCGCTTCAACTTAGCACAGAACCAGCATGCAGAAGCATTGCGCCGCCTTGATGATACTAATCTTAGAGCCCCTTTTTCGGGTGTCGTGAGTCGTACTCTCATTGATAACCATGTGTTGGTCCAAAGCAATGAAGTGATCTTGTCGATGCATGACTTATCTCAACTTGATGTCACTATTCACGTACCTGAGAGTGTCATGACACGTAATACTGAAGCGACGCAAATCTTTGCTCAGTCTCCTATTGCACCTTATGAAAAACTGTCACTGACGCTAAAAAAGTATGAGACAGAGCCAGATACTGTGACAGGAACTTATGCCGTTACGTTTGCTGTAGATTCGACAGAAGGCAGTCGCTTGCTACCAGGAATGAACGTTCAAGTTTACTCAAGTGGTGAAGATGGTGCGACAACAGCGATTCAAGTGCCACTTTCAGCTGTGGTTCCAGACAATATGGGTAACCAGTATGTCTGGGTGGTAGACGGGCAAAATACCTTGAGTAAGAGAACGGTTTTCACTGGCTCTTTAAATGGTGAGCGTGTTCAAGTTTCCAACTTGCAGTTGGGAGAGAAAGTCGTGGTTTCCGGCACTCAGAAACTTCAAGAGGGCATTGTTGTACGTCCTCAAGTAGTGGAGGCGTACTAAGATGAATATCGCGAAATACACCATAGCAAAACGCACAAGTGTGTGGGTGATGGTTGCTCTAATGCTTATTGGAGGGTACATCAGCTACTTGAAGTTGGGGCGTTTTGAAGATCCTGAGTTTGTTATTCGTCAATCGGTTATTGTGACGCCATATCTTGGTGCTACGGCTCAAGAAGTTGCTGATGAAGTGACGGATGTGATTGAGGGGGCTGCGCAATCTTTGCAAGAGGTAAAAGAAATCACCTCTGTATCGAAGCAGGGAATGTCGGAAGTCACAGTTGAAATTAAACGTGAATTTTCCAATACCGAAGCTGAGCTGCAGCAGGTGTGGGATAAGTTGAGAAGAAAGGTAAGTGATGCTCAACGTTCTTTGCCTCCTGGCGCTGCGCCATCCATTGTGAATGACGACTTTGCCGATGTATATGCTCAGTTTTATGCCGTGACTGGTGATGGCTTTACCGATAAGCAGTTGCAAGATTATGTGGACACGCTGCGCAGAGAGTTGGTGTTGGTGCCTGGCGTTTCTAAGACAGCAACGCTTGCAGAGAAGCAAGAAACGATTTTTGTCGAAATCTCAAGTGACCGCTTGGCTCAGTTTGGCGTGTCAGCTCAACAAGTCTACCAAGTATTAGAAAAGCAAAATGTCGTGACAGTCGCTGGTGCGTTGAATACAGATGGTATGCGTATTTCAGTCACTCCAAGCGCAAGCATCAGCTCATTTGAACAGTTGAAGTCATTACAAATTGGTTTGGGTGACAGTAATACGGTGATGCGTTTGCAGGATATTGCAAATGTGACACGTGGTTACGAAGAGCCTTCATCCGTTTTAATGCGCTATAACGGAGAGCGAGCAATTGGCTTGGGTATCTCAAACGTTGCAGGTGGAAATGTCGTTGAGATGGGGGATGCTGTTAAAGCACGCATTGCGGAATTAGAGGCACAGCGACCACATGGTATTGAACTTCATGAAATCTCTATTCAATCTGACTCTGTTCGCGACTCTGTAGCTGACTTCATTAACAACTTAATCGCGGCAGTGGTCATTGTATTCATCGTTCTACTGCTTTTCATGGGAGTGAGAACGGGCATCGTCATTGGTTTTGTTCTGACGCTAACGGTAGCGGGTACGTTGATCATCATGCTGATCGACGACATTGCAATGCAGCGCATCTCACTTGGCGCGCTTATCATTGCGCTCGGTATGTTGGTTGATAATGCCATTGTAGTAACGGACGGTGTAATAACTCGATTACAGAAGAATCCAAACGCTGATAAAAAATCAGTCATCAACGACATCGTTAATGAGACAAAAATGCCTTTGCTCGGCGGTACTATCGTTGGTATCTGTGCATTTAGCGCCATTGGTTTGTCTCCATCGAACATGGGTGAATACGCAGGCTCTCTATTTTGGGTCATCTTGTATTCGATGTTCCTAAGTTGGGTGTTAGCAATCACTGTAACGCCGTTACTTTGTCATGATTTTTTGAAGGTAAATAAAGATAAGCAAGACAAAGCGCCGAGCAAAGTCAGCCTTTGGTACAAATCAACATTAGAGTGGGTGCTAAACAACCAAAAAAAAGGGTTAGCGATTGTTATTTTGGTCTTTCTAGCAGGTGTGAAGATGTTCAGCTACGTTCCGCCTGGCTTTATGCCAGAATCCCAACGAGAGCAGTTTGTGATTGATGTCTTTCTTCCTCAAGGTGCAGATATTCTAACGACAGAAAGTGTCATGTTAGAAATTGAGCGTGATGTCAAAGCAAAAGAGGGTGTAACGAATACGACGACGTTCATTGGTTCTGGTGGTTTACGCTTTATGCTGACTTACTCACCAGAAGCTCAAAACACAAGCTACGCACAAATGCTGGTGGATGTGGATGATTTTAAAGTGATTGAGCCGCTTATCGAAGCGCTTCAAGTTGAACTTAATGAGCGATATGAGCAAGCGTCGGTTAATGTGTGGAAGTTTATGTTGGGGCCTGGCGGTGGCAAAAAGATTGAAGCAGCGTTTAGCGGCCCAGACAGCAATGTGTTAAGACAACTCGCAGAGCAAGCAAAGCAATTGATGGCAGAGACACCAGAATTGGTTGCTATTCAAGATGATTGGCGCCAGCAAGTACCGGTTGTGAAGCCTGTCTACGCTTCGGATCGTGCACAGCAGTTTGGTTTGACAACGCAAGAACTGAATCAAGCATTGGAGCAGTCGTTAATTGGTTCTCGAGTGGGTGTTTACCGTGAAGGGAATGATTTAGTGCCGATTGTTGTCAGAGCACCAGAAAGCGAGCGTACGCATGAGCGAAGCATCGAGAATACACAAGTATTTAGTCCAACTGCTGGTCAGTACTTACAGCTCGCACAGTTTGTCGACCGTGTGGATTTGGAGTGGCAGGACTCAATGTTACGCCGTATCGATCGCGTACCAACAATTATGGCTCAAGCTGACCCTCGCTCAGGAGTGTTAACTTCAGAAGCACTAGATGCGGTCAAAGAGAAGATTGAAAACATGCCTCTACCTGTCGGTTACCAATTCGAGTGGTTTGGTGAATATAAAGAGGCAAAAGAGGCGGATGAAGGCTTAATGATATCTGCTCCTTATGGCTTTGCAGCAATGGTGTTGGCAGTTGTATTCATGTTCAATGGTATTCGTCAGGCATTGGTTATCTGGTGTACAGTTCCGCTAGCAGTACTTGGTGTCGCTATTGGTTTGGTCGTCTTCCAAACGCCATTTGAATTTATGGCGACGCTAGGCTTCTTGAGCTTGGTCGGAATGATGGTGAAAAATGCAATCGTCTTAGTTGATCAAGCCGAGAATGAAGTCAACAACGGCAAAGCCGCGTACGACGCTATCATCGATGCCGCAATGAGCAGAGCGCGACCTGTTATTCTTGGTGCAACAACGACCATTCTTGGTGTAGCGCCATTGCTGGTAGACCCGTTTTTCAAGAGTATGGCAGTGACCATTATGTTCGGTCTTCTATTCGCAACGGTTCTGACGTTGGTGGTGATACCTCTGAACTACGCGTTGTTCTTCCGAGTAAAACCAAAAGCAACTTTGGCTCAATAACTCATCTAGATTTCACCTTAAGCCCATCATCGATGGGCTTTTTTGTGCTTGCTCGTATGGCTAACGAAAGCCTGCTATTTCATCAAATATGAATAACTGTAAAACGTGTCGATTGATGTGTCTCTTCAATAGAATCTTTGTGTAAAGGATATTTGAGGTCAATGTTTCAAGGCATTGGTAATCATCTAAGGAGGGTGAGTAATTAAAGAGTGCCTCTTGCACTCTAGCAAAATGAAAAGAGTGAAAGATGAAGCATAAATTTGTATTACCTCTACTTTTTACGGTTCCATTATCGATAGCAAGTGAACTCGAGTATTCTGCAATTGAGAAAGAAGAAAGCTGGGGAGTTGGGATTGGTGTCAGAAGCGCCTCTATGCCTTTTAAAACAGATGGAAACACAGTTAACGACGTGATGCCATTGTTATTCTACAAAGGTGACAACTTCTATCTCGATGGCGCATCGGGAGGCTACCACTTGTATCAAAGTCCCGATTTTAGCATTGGACTGGCTGCTCAAATGCGCTTTTTTGATATCCCTCGATACGCGCAGAACGAGATTCAAGGATCGCAGATCGATTTTGGGGCGAAAGCCATATGGCATTACTCTCCGAAAGTTGACGTTAGTCTGGAGGTGCTCAGCGACAATGATGGTCGTGTGTACTCGAACCTGACAGGCGATTACCAATTAGAGGGGAAAGGGTGGGAAGCTTCTCTTTACGCTTCATTGAAAGCGAAATCATCACGGTTTAATAACACTTACTATGGTCTTCAAATTGATGATATTGGTTCCGGTGTTGATAGCAAGGTTGGCGTCAAAGGCCGTACCCAGATCTACCAAAACCTTTATGCGGTTGGTCACTTTGGCGCTACCTTTTTTGACCACGATACTTACTCTAGCCAGACCATAGACTCGCATACTCAATGGGAAGGCTACTTGGGGTTAGCGATGTTTGGTAGCTCGATAAGCTCTTCGCAGACAGAGCTGCCCGACGGGGCATATGTTCGTTTAGCTAGCGGGCTAGCGACACAATCTGGTCCAACTGAGATATTCATGTTCGATAACGACACGGACCCAGATAGAAATACCATGACGTCGGTCTTTTATGGACACCCTTTAGCAGGCACAGTATTTGGTCTCCCTCTCGATTTCTATTTAACGCCAGGCTACGTTTACCATCATAACTCAGATACCCAGAGTTCTTTCGATGAATATGTCTTGGCAATCAAGGCTTACTACACGTTTGATTGGGCGGTTAGAACTCGATTAGGTTTTGCTGAAGGCATTTCTTACAGTACCAAAATTAGCCACATTGAGAACAAAAATTTAAATGATAAAGGCTATGAGCCAAGTAAGTTGATGAACTATTTAGACTTCAGTGCAGATGTAAATATGGGAGATTTATTAAACAAGAACTCCCTAAGCAATTTGTGGTTGGGTTATAGCTTACATCACCGCTCTGGTATTTTTACTAGTACATCTGCTTTTGGAAGAATCAAAGGGGGAAGTGACTATAACTCACTCTACTTACAGTGGCACTTCTAAGCCTGTTTATTATTTAAAACCGCCAATCCGGCGGTTTTTTTCTACCTATTATCCAGCCTGCTTTCGTCAACTTGGCTGAGAAAAGTTCGATAAACAACTAAGCTAACAATACTTTATGATATGTTGTAAGCAAGATCGACATAGACAATGGATAGAAAAGCGTCATGGATAAGAACCTTGAAAGTCTAGATTTGAACTTACTACGGCTGCTAAAAGTGGTAGTAGAAACTCGGAATACTTCTGTTGCAGCAGAGAAATTAGGTATATCTCAAACCAGCGTAAGCCGCGGAATGGCAAAGCTTAGAGAAACATTTGGCGATCAACTTTTTATTAGAAAGGCACATGGAGTAGAGCCTTCTGAGCTAGCGGAAAAGCTGGCAGAAGCAGCAGAACACATGCTTACCCCGTTTACCCAAGTGCTTGAAGCCTATCAAGAGTTCGACCCTGAAGAGTTCGAGGGAAGCGTTGTTATTGCTGTCGAATTAACATTGCTCGACGTCTTCGGCAGAGGATTGTTTCAATCACTCTCCAAAGCACTACCGAAAGCTAAGTTTAAAATTACTTACTGGCAGCAGAACTCATTGCAAGAGCTTTTGGATCGTGACATCGACTATATGTTGCATTACACCTTGTTCCCACTTCCTCAAGATATCTATGTTCATCACTTGTCAGATATTGTTGTTAATTTGGTTGCCAGAAAAGATCATCCCATACTCAGCAAAACGTCGGATTGGGATGAGGTGAAAACTATTCCTCGCGTTAAATACGCGTCGGACTCAACTATCGCGAAACACGATATGTACGATGAGTTATTTCTTGCTCAGGGGGTAGAGCCGAACATTACTTTGATCAGTCACAGTGTTCCAGTGATGGTCGACAAACTTGTTCACTCAGACGCTATGGCATTTAGTAGCAGTTATCTTCTTATGCATGATGAAAGGCTTGCGTGTTACCCGTTGCCAAAAATGCCCGAGCGGATTAAAACGGTGAGCGTCTCTGGTGGATATTTACAATCGAAAAGAGGCTATCCGCTTAACCAACATATACATCAAGCGATACAAGATTTTTTTAACTCTATTGTTCAGCCAGAAAATCAATAATCAGATTTTTAGTCAGATGATAAAAAGCCTCTATCGTATTACCAATAGAGGCTTTTCTAATTATAGAAGGCTTAAAATTTGTAGCTAAGACCTACTGTCGCCAAATATTCTTCATTCTTATAAAAGTCAATATTTGAATCATTGTAATTTATTCCTGCGAAAGAAACTAAATTCCAATTGTTCAGTCCTGCAATATTTGCATATTCGTATGCAACAAATAATTTATGTCGATTATCTGAACGTGTTTTACCGTAGAGAGAGTTGTGACCATCATAATCACGATATCCATAACTACCTGTTAGAGCCAAAGTGTGTGCATTGTGAGTTAAGAAGTAAGTCATTTCTATTTCATATTGGTCATAAGTTTCTGCTTTACCATCCGCATCATTATGAAGATATCCTAAGCTCGTGCTTAACCCCATGTTTGGGGCAATATGAGTTAAGTAACTGCCTTTCACGTAATACATGTCACTATCACGCAATAGTTCAGACTGTTGAATGCGTTCTTGATCTACTTCTGTTGTTGCATACGCCATGTCGACAGAGAATCCTGAGCCCGCAATATTGCTCACTTTTAGGCGATATGCGTGACCGTCAATGTCAGTTTCGCTACGACGTCCCTCTAGGTATGGATCTTTCCATACCTCGCCAGATAATACTGTTGGCAGGTACGCAACATCAATTTGAGTTCCGTTTTTCATGTCATACTGATAGCCAAGCTCGAAAGCAAGATCGCCGACAGCTAAGTCATCACGAGATGTACCCAAGTAAATACGTTGATTTCGATCTGAGCCAAGATCATAAGCTAAGGTACCTAGCGGTATTGCCACAAAGTCATCATTGTGTGAGCCTTTTTTTGTACGATCTTTTAGCAAAGCATCACTTTCTGTACTGAGATTTGAATTCGTCGACATATATCCAGTAGCAAAAATTATTTCACCACTAAATCGTGAAGAATCCAACGCAAATGCACTACTTGCAAATGAAGATAAAATTGCGATTGATAGAATGCTTTTTTTGTTCATGTTTGTATCTCTCTTTAAATATGTTAATTCCCTTATGTTTCATTTCATCCGTTTGACCTGAGAGATAATATATTTATTTTTGATTATTTATATGGGTAACAGTTATTCAAAATTGTCCGTAAAAATTCAAACCTGAATATCTCTTATTCATATTAATTTCGCTCGATTGAGTATAGCGTTAATACATAAATTTATATGTAGGAATAACGATGAAATCAAATTCTGTTCTAGAAGAACAACATTACCAAACAACGATTTACCTTAATGACAGGCCATATAAGGTGATGGATGTGGGAGAAGGGGAGTGTACTATAACCATTGTTAGTAACATAGAAGACTACATCGTAACAATAACCCGATTTTCTCCTAATCAGAGGAGCATTATTGTTGATGTATCTGAAGCTTTAAACAGTGAGAACCAAGATACGGAAACGTTAGAGAAAGTAATAGCGAACGATCTTCATCTGTTGTTTGATGTATTTTGGTTAGAAGAGGTTAAAATTTACTCAGATGTCAGTAATCTTAATATGAGTGCTATATATAACGTCGTCAGAATAAGAAACTACTCTCGATCGTTACTGAGTTTTTCACAACAGCTCGAACATAAGCAATTACATTCATTAAAGTGAATGCGATGTGTTCCGCTCGTAGATAAAATCGACAAACAAAAACGCCCACGCTTGTTCAGCAGAGTGGGCGTTTATCTTTTCTAATTCACAATCTGTTATTGTTTCACCGCTTCCGTTTCCAATATTGATGCTTGAGCCCCTTTATATTGAAATTAGATTGCGGGCTTTAGGTTAGAGGTTAAAGCTATTTTACTTCGTATCTCAGTAGAACTTCATTGTCCAATACAACGTTTGTTGACCAAATGAAACTTGCTCCAGCCCCACTGAATTTCTCGATGAAGTTCATATAAGATTTTTTGTTGTTGCAAGACCTTGGGTAATGCTAGCTGAACCTTTGTAATCATCGAGGCTTCAAAGTTGTCTAGGAGGTAAACTCATACGCAATTCAATCATTCATTTTTGAATGAATAAGAATCAAACCTGTCTATTTTTGAACTCTATTGTGTTTCTTAAAATAGCGCCATCAACTTGCTAACACATAATGAAGGTTTCCTATGAGCACATCACAACTAATTCTTGAGTTATCTCTTATCGGCACAATGCTACTCGTTACGGGTGTTTTTTTGGTCCGTAGCTATGACAAAACCGATAACGTAGGAACAAAAGTTCAAAAGATCCTAACGGGCCTTCTTGGTGCTTTTATGGTGATGGCGGGAACCGTAAAATTCTTTGACCCGTTTACGACCATGTTTGCAAACCAAATCGCACTGAGTGAACTGCCTTTCCCGACTCTGTCTCGATGGATGGGCCAATTAGGTGAGATTTTTGCAGGCTTACTGCTACTGGCGGTGATGATTGGTAACAAGGCACTCGCGGCACCGATTAAAGATAGAGCGATGCAATTATCAACGCTATTAACGACCGCAATTATGATTGTCGCGGTGTATGTTCACCTATTGCCAAGTGTGCCGGCAGAAGTGCTACCGCTTCAGTCTAAACCACCTGTAATGACTCTGATTATTCTTGGGTTAGCTTGGTTAAATGCATTCCTATATTTTCGTAAAAAGTAATCGTTAAAGTCACATAATAAACGCCAGATTAGTTCGTCTAGTCTGGCGCATTTCATTTATAAATAGGCATTTCATAAATACAATAACTACGAGTTTCGCTCTGAGTGAATCGAAGCCAGAAACTCCGCCGATTGCCCAAATCGTTCAAAAATCATATCCCTAAAGGCAACCACTCTGGTCGCTATCAGCTTTCTGTCTGCCCACACCAAGAATGCTTTACCTGTTGGGTATTCAACATCTGGTAATACCTCGATTAACTCTTTGCTTTGTGCATGCTTTTCAAAGGCTGCTCTTGGCATCATGCAGATCCCAGCTCCTGCTATTGTCGCATCAATATTTAAACGCAGACTGCTGATTGAGTAACGAGGCTGATAGGGGATACGGATCGCCTTGCCATCTTCTTTTAGCTCCCAATATGGCAAGTTATTACCTGAGAGTAGCTGATGGTTCATCAACTCTTCTGCTCGTTTTGGCTGACCATGTTTTTCAATATAGCTGCGTGATGCGGCTAACATTAATGGTGATTCAAACAACTGACGCTGTATTAAATGATTGGCGTGAGGTGGGGTCGTCACAATCGCAAGGTCAATCTGCTCATCAAAGAAACGCTCTGTGCCTGCGCTAAATTGAATGGTGACGGAGACCTCTGGGTGAAGCTGCATAAACTCAATCGCCATCTTTTGCAGGAAATTATCAGCAAATGGCTCAGGGCAAGAGACTCGGATTTCACCCGTTAATACTGGCTGACTATTCGAAAGCTGCGTCCATTCATCATTCAGCTGAATAAATAGGGCAGCGAAGCGCTGGTAATATTCGTCGCCAGCTGTCGTGAGCTGGAACTGTTTTGCATTCCGGTGTACCAGTTTTTCACCCAGTTTATCCTCAAGACTTGCCACCGCCCTTGATAACGTTGGGGCTGAAACGTGTGTTTTAAGGCTCGCTGCTGCAAAGCCTCCGCACTCGACAGATTGGCAAAACAGATAGAGATTGGAGATGTCTTTTGCTTTCATAATTGATTGCTCTTGAGGATTGCACTCTGAGTTAATCATTCAAATATGAAAGATTCAAGTTCAATGTTGTCTATTTTTGATTGTGATGGGCGGGGCTAATATGACCCCATCAGTTAGCCAATCGAAGTCAGGCATAAGAGAGTCAATCATGAAAAAGTTTTCACGTAAGTTCCAATACCCACTAATGGTTTCTATGGTTTTACCTACTATGCTTCTCAGCATGCCAGCCATCATGGTAGCGAAAACACTGCCAGAGCAAGGCGTATTCTTTGATGCATGGTTAAACGCAGTTTCACAAATGGTGCCATCTGCACTGTTAGTTTTAGCCCTTGTAGCCCCAGCGGTTCGTCTGTTCGTAACTAAAGTTCTACTAGAGCCAGAAGTAAAATAATAATACCCGTCATACTTGAAGCTGCAGCTTTGTTAACTGCACAAGCTCACCCTAATCACATAGAACATTATGCTCATAGGGATGAACTAGCTTGTTGCCGCGCTGCAACTCCAATTATTTAGGCTATAAGTCAGTAATAGAGAATAGGAAAGAGAAAATGAGCGAATTTAAACTACACACTGTTGAGTCAGCACCAGAAAAAAGCAAAGCAATCCTTGAAGGTGCACAAAAGCAAATGGGTATGATTCCTGGTCTTTACGCAGTAATGGCTGAGTCTCCTCAAATCCTAACAGCGTACACGCTACTGCATCAGCAATTCACCAACACATCGTTCGACGCTGAAGAGCTAACAGTTGTGTGGCAAACCATCAATGTTGAACACGAGTGTCACTACTGCGTCCCTGCACACACTGGGATCGCGCACTCAATGAAGGTTGATCCGGCATTGACTGAAGCACTGCGTAACGATGAAGCAATGCCAACGGAAAAGCTTCAAGCACTAAAAGACTTCACTCTTGCTGTAGTTCGTGAGCGTGGCAATGTATCAGAAGAAGACCTAGCTGCATTCTTCGAGGCAGGTTACGGTCAGCAGCAGGTTCTAGAAGTGATCCTTGGTCTATCGCAAAAAGTGATCAGTAACTACGTAAACCACGTAGCTCACACGCCAGTAGACAAAGTATTTGAAAAGTTTGCTTGGTCTAAAAAGTAATCTAACAATCTAAAGAATATTGAGCGGGCTATAAGCTCGCTCTTTTTTTGCCAAAACTAACGTTTTTATAGTGTTTGTCACGTAAGTATTGGCATCTATTTATATGGACTTTTTTTGAGTCAACAGACTCAAATGTATCCCATAATAACGACAATAGCCGATAATATTGCTGCCAATAAACAACAACTCCATCAGTACAGCGGTAGGAGAACCTGCGAGGTAGTTGTGTATTAGCCAGAGCAAAGTTCCTACAATCATTAATTGACGTAAGCGTTGATCACTTTTGCAAAATGCAGCTGTGGTCTGAAATAGCGTTCCGCCAAAACTAAGCAAATTGATTAGGTCAACAAAGGTTACCACAGTGATCATTAAGGCAGAGGTTAAATAAAGAAACATCCACCTTTTCGATGTAGTAAAGATACTAGTGAAATAGCGGATGCTCGCAAGTAACATTAAGCTTGCGGCGGTCCATTGCTCTAGTAGAACAAAGTGGGTGCTAATCAAGATACCGGATGCACATAAGCAACAAACAATTTTTTGTCTTTTTTTAAATTGAAATGATATCAGATCGAATACGATGGCGATTGCTATCAACACTTGGGACCAAAGAAATGCCGACATGCTTCCCTCCTACAAAATTTAGAATAAATATGGAGGTGGGATTATGCGTAGATGTTCCGAAGTAGGAATTAACTAAAGTTAATTTCTACCTTTTATATTTAGCTTTTTATTCTGGCTTTCAATCTCGATAGGCTGACAGGGCTAATACCGATATAGCTGGCTATCTGAATGTTATTAAGTTTGGCTAACCAATGTGGCCAATACTGCAGTAAGTGCCGATACCTTTGCTCAGGCGTGTGGAGTAACAGCAGGGCTTCTTTCTGCTCCTTAAAAATTAACTGTTGTTGTAACAGTGTGACTTTGGCTTGTGAGAACGAAGGCAATGCCAGTAAATCCAGGGGGATCCTTATTACTTCTGCAGCTGTAATAGCTTCAATTTGATATTGGGCAGGCATTCCCTGCAACCAACTTGAATAGAGGAAGCATAGCTCATCTTTAAAATAAAACTCTTTGCATCGCTCAAGACCGTTCTCACCGTAATGACAAGCTCTAAGTATTCCGGACATGATAAAAAAGCCATAGTCTTGCTGGGAACCCTGTGCGAGCAAGATATCTGATGGGTTTAGTGAGAGCAATTTAAACTGAGTTGACAGGGGTTTAACCGTTTGAGGTGGAACACCCATATCAGAGAAATAGTCAATCACCTTAGTGAACTTACCCAACATAAAAACAGGTTCCATATTTGCTTTATTTCACCAAGACTAACACATTTAATCACTAGAAATATCCCGGGTATTATTGATTATCGGTGCATTTCAGTGGTGAAGCGAAGATGACCACTTGCAAAGACGTTTTCAATACAAAGCCTCATCTGGAGGGATACAAATTGAACTCGCTTTCTAAATCGCGTTGCCCGAAAACATGCCAGAATGAAGAGAAGCTAAGCGTTTAGCTATCTCAGTTCTACAAACAAAAACGCCCACACTTATTCAAAAGTATGGGCGTTTATCTTTTTAATCCAAAAAACCGCAATTACTTCACTGCTTCCACTTCCAACATCGACGCTTGAATCGCAGACAAGTTTTGTTTTACATAGCTAGTAAGTTGTAGCCATGCAAACAAACCTGCTAGAACGTTAGCAATTGTCGCTGCGATGACGATTGTAAAAATGTCACCCTGTAACGAACCGATGGCAATCGCTGGGATGTACAGAACCACCAATCTCACAAAGCAAACAAAAAGTGCGGTTTTAGGTTTACCTAATGCGTTGAAGATGGAAGTGACAACCATACACAAACCTAAAGGGCCGTAGCTAAACGGAATCACCCAAAGCGCTAGCTTTAACCAGTCTTGCATTGTGTTGTCCGCCGATAGTAGAGGAACAACAATTGGTAAACTCATCACCAACAAAGTTGCGATGGCCAAGTGGAACAAAATAACAAAGCGAGAAGCCGATTGAACGAGCGCTTGGATTGAATCAAAACGTTCGGCACCGAGTTCACGGCCAATCATCGGTGGCAATGACATGGTGAGTGCCAGCGTGAAGATCAGCAAGAAGCTTTCCACTCGGTTTAATAAGCTCCAAAATGCGATTTCGTTAGTACCAAGATGAGCGATGAACATAACCGTCACGAAAGCACTAACGGACGGTAAAATCTGATTCATCATGGTTGGAATCGTGGTTTTGATCAGTAGCGCGACATCGTCTTTGCTAGCTAGAGCCGAAGAAAAAGGCGCGAACCATTGTCGGCCTTTGGCTTTCTTCATCATGTAACCCGCGCTGATGGCAAAGCCAAGCATCGATGCCAATGCAGCACCCGCAATTCCCATGTTTAGAACGAACATAAAGATCGGATCGAGCACGAGGTTGATAAGGCTTGCGATAACAAAGACAGAGCCCGTGACTTTAGTATCACCATTCGCACGGTAAACACAGGTCATTAAATACAGCACGGCACTGGATAGTGCGCTTAACAACCATAGGCCCCAGAACTGACCAAATAACGTTTCGAGCTGCTGATATTGTGCGCCGCTGTCTTTCACCGAGACAAATGCAGAAAATACACTTTGCTCCATCAACCACAACGCAAATCCAATGAGAGCGATAAAAGCGCTACCGACCAGTAACGCAAGTGAAGCGGTGTTTGTTGCGCGTTGCGTATTATTTGCACCAAAAGCATGTGAGATGATCGACGTTGCTGCGACACCAATGCCGACTTGAATGCCAATAAAGCCAGCCTGAAACGGCATCGTGATACCTTGCACAGTAAGCTCGTTCACGCCAAGCATGCCGATAAACACCGCGTCGATAAGTTGTACTGACATGATCGCAAAAAGGCCGACAGTCAGCGGCAGTGTTTTTTCGAGAACGGATTTTAAGGTCGAGGAAATCGCTATCATCACAAGGCTCTTGATTCGAAAGTTCGGGAACAGTGCCAGTATAGAGTTGCGATTGTTAATGATAAGAGGGCTAATCCCTAAATCAGTTTTTAGATTTGGTTAATAATGAACTAAAAAGAGGCAGTATGAGTGCAACTCTGCTGGGCAAAAAGCTTAACTTGAATGCGTGTCTCTTTTTGTTTTTTATGAAATAAATTTGTTTTTGCTACGGTCTGTTTAAATCAACGTATTACCAGTTCGCTATTTACTAAAGTATGAACACATTCGGGGAAGATTATGTGGATTAAGAAGAATCATCGCTGGGCTTTATCTGAAAACGAAGCGACGCCAGAGTCCGTCTATAAAGAGCGTCGAGAGATATTGAAAAAGCTTGGCATTGCGGTTGTCGGTATGCCGCTCGCTGCGAATGCACAAGCGGGCATTTTGGACATCTTCTCGTCAAAGGAAAAGCCAGTCTCAGACAATCGAATTGACCTTAGCGCGGCGAAGCCACAACAGTACCAAGCGGATCTTTCTCTTACTCCTGAAAGTAAGATTCTGAAATACAATAACTTCTATGAGTTTGGTACCGATAAGTCTGATCCCGCGAGAAACTCTTCTGAGTTTGTGTCTGACCCATGGACGGTTGA
Source organism: Vibrio sp. MMG023 (assembly GCF_021654215.1). NCBI lineage: Bacteria > Pseudomonadati > Pseudomonadota > Gammaproteobacteria > Vibrionales > Vibrionaceae > Vibrio > Vibrio sp. MMG023. The sequence goes on from NZ_JAKFZP010000005.1 coordinate 161,492, forward strand.
GATCGATGGTTTGGTGAATAACCCAATTAAGCTCGACTACGATGACATCTTTAAAAAGTTCACACTTGAAGAGCGAATCTACCGCTTACGTTGTGTGGAAGCGTGGTCAATGAACATTCCGTGGATTGGTTTTCCTTTAGCGGACATCATCAAAATGGCGGACCCAAAAAGTAGCGCGAAATACGTTGCTTTTGAAACTCTCTACGATCCGAAACAGTTCCCAGCCCAAGGCTCGTTCAGCAGTATTGAATATCCTTACGTCGAAGGGCTTCGTCTTGATGAGGCAATGAACCCGCTCGCGCTGATTTCTGTGGGTTTGTATGGAAAGACGCTTGCACCACAAAACGGTGCGCCGCTTCGCTTAGTTGTGCCTTGGAAATACGGTTTCAAAAGCATCAAGTCTATTGTTCGAATTCGTTTAACCGACCGAGAGCCGCCAACAACGTGGAATCGTTTAGCACCGAATGAATACGGTTTTTACGCTAATGTGAACCCAAATGTTGATCACCCACGTTGGAGCCAAGCAAGCGAGCGTTTCATCGGAGAGGGCAGTGTGCTCAGCACTCGTAGACAGCCAACATTGATGTTCAACGGCTACGAGGAAGAGGTGGCGCATCTCTATAAGAATATGGATCTGAGGAAGTTCTATTGAGAAAGCTGACGCCAAAACACATCATTGCGCTTAAAATCCTGATCCACCTTGTTTCTCTCGGTTTCTTAGGTCTGCTGGTTATTGCGATTAATACCGACAACTTAGGTGGTGACCCTGTTCAAGGGATTATCCATTACACGGGTATTAGCGCGCTGAATACGCTGTTTATTACCTTGTTAGTTTCTCCGCTTGCGCGTTGGACCAAGCAGGGTTTGTTAGTTCGAGTTAGGAGACTACTCGGGCTCTACAGCTTTTTCTGGGCAGTGCTTCATTTGGTTGCGTTTGCTGTGCTTGATTTAGGGTTAGATTGGAGTTTACTTGCCTCTGAAATCGTCAAACGCCCTTATTTGACCGTTGGTGCAGCAGTGTGGGTCATATTATTACTTCTGGCGGTGACTTCGACTCAATCCATACAACGTAAAATGGGCCCTAAATGGCAAAAGCTGCATAACTGGGTTTACTTAGCGGCGATATTGGCACCGATTCATTTCTATTGGTCGGTGAAGTCAGAGGTCGCAGAGCCAACGATTTATATCTTAATCGCCATTGGTTTGTTGTTGGTGCGCTGGAAGACATTGAAACAGCGAGTGTTTCGAAAAATGTTATCCAGTTGATACGCTGTTAGACTAATTGCGATAAATGAATCAACAGACAAAAAGGGGCTACGTGAGCCCCTTTCTTAATTGGATAAAAAGCTGCTAACCCAAGCTTTCCGTTGCTGTTGGCTCACCACGCTTCCACACCTTTCGTTCGCTCTCGCCAATGACCTTAGGCTAGTTCTATCAAATCCCACCACAACGCTCATACCATTAGCCCGAACCCTACGACTAATGTCTAACTACCTGAGACTATTTGTATTTTTTCGTTTGGTATAAGGTACTAGCAACTGAATTTTAAGAGTTCATAAAGATCAGTCATCGAGTTCTTGTAATACCAATCACAGTAAATAAGTGATCAGAAATAGCGTAGGGAAAATGCTTGAGAACAAGGCGCAATTTTTCGATAAGTAGTTATTCTACAATCAAAAATTGCAACGCAGTTATCGAGTATTTTAACAAGCTAGAATAACCAGTTATTTACTACGATTGGTATAACAGAGAATTTATAGACAACGACTCGCTTAATCTTCGTTTAGTGAGTAAACAACGTTGGTTGGAAAAACACACCTTAGAGTGTGAACGAAAGGAATCACAATGAGCAGCACTTTAGAGTCCGTACACATTGGAACAGATAAGCCTAAAGCCAGTGAGGATGAACTCACTTATGAACAACAACATAAACCAAGCTCGGAGTTTGAGTCTCGAGAACAATATTTAGAGCACGAGTTGCAAATCATGGCGCCTAAACGTTGGCGTCCCAATTTGCCGTTTAAAGATTATCGCTTCGAGGTAGAAGACACCATTCCTGCGATGGCCGCGACCATTGGTAAAGTCGTTATGGTGGGAGCCATCGCAGCAACCTTTGCCGGAGCGCTAGGGCTGAATGAAGGCTTTATTTTAGAAAATGTTCGTTATGAACTGCTCATCGCCTCTGTTTTCATTATTCTTTTCTCAGGCTTTCTACTGCCGACCGCAAACCTCGCGGGTACACACGGCCCACTCATTCCATTAATTCCTATCGTCGTTGCAGCAGGCGGGCACCCAATGGCCTTTGGTCTGCTGATTGGTGCTTTTGGCATACTGTTAGCCATCAGTAAAGGTGGTAGTATGCTGGCAAACCTCACCAGTAAAGGCGTGTGTGGCGGCTTATTACTCTACCTTGGCTTTGTTGGAACCGTCTCTCAAGTGAAAAAACTATTCGCTTGGGCAGAGGGAATAGGCATGAGCCACATCGCTTTTGTCGTGATCTTTTGCACCATTATTTTATATGCATTACTGGAACATTTTCGTAAGCGTTGGCTAGCTGTCCCTCTTAGTTGTTTGCTAGGAGGTACTTTAGCTTTTGCCATGGGCGCGCCGTTTTCTTTTCAAACTGAGCCGGGCTTACCCAATATGAACCCTATGTATTGGTGGGGGGAAGATACGGGATGGATGCTAGGTTTACCGACGATTGAACATTTCATGGTGGTACTGCCTTTTGCTATTTTGGCCGTAGCCATGTGGTCGCCAGATTTTTTAGGGCACCAAGTGTTCCAAAAAATCAGCTATCCAGAACGTACAGAAAAAGTACATATGAACATCGACGATACGATGACCACAGCTTCCATTCGTCAGACGTTCGGCTCTTTGCTCGGTGGAACTAACTTTACGTCTTCGTGGGGGACTTACATCGTTCCGGCGGCTATCGCTAAACGTCCCATTCCTGCCGGCGCGTTACTAACGGCACTGTTCTGTATCATCGCTGCTGTTTGGGGTTACCCAATGGATTTAGCGATCTGGCAACCTGTACTTTGTGTTGCGCTTATTGTTGGGGTATTTGTTCCTTTGCTAGAAGCTGGAATGGAAATGACACGTGAAGGGAAAACCACACAATCTGCGGCGATTGTTGTATTTTCTTCAGCGCTCGTTAACCCTGCATTTGGTTGGTCGCTCACTATGCTGTTAGATAACTTAGGCTTAGTCGGCTGTAAAGAACGTAGTGGGGAACTCAGTAAAATGAGCCGTTGGGTGTTGCCTGGCATTATGTTTGTTGTGCTAACAAGCGTAATGGCGCTGGTTGGTCTATTACCGGGAATTCCAGCGATTATCCCAAGTTTTCGTTAGATAGGTTCGTAGTACGATTTATGGTTTGAAGAACCTTTTTCTAACTTGATAGAAACGGTTTAGTTCTGTTGATCTAAACCGTTTTTGTCCCACTATGAGTTGCTCATAATTACGAGCATTTATCAACGTCTGACTTTCGCATTTATTTTTAGGTATAAAATGGAAAAGAAAGATCTAACCTCTTCGATTCTCGGTAGTGGTGCTGAAACTCGTAGATAAGATACTTACTATGACCATATAGAGGCAAATGCGGCATCAGAAGATTTTGGTTTAGGCTCAGCTTCATCGATGGAAAAGCGAATAGGGATGTTGAAAGCTGAACCGAAACCGATAGCGTCCCCTCTAGGTAAACCAGAAATTTCACTAAGAGTATGTTCGTTACCATTTTCTATCGCATGTCTAAGTGCATTGATGTCCCGCTCATTAGTTAAACGCAAAGAAATCCAATTTGAACACATGGCAAGAACTGTAGAAGATAGCTCTGACGGCCTCTGCGTACTCACCAGTAAAGAGCAGTTAAATTTACGCCCTTCTTTTGCAAGTCTTTCGTATGCTTTAAGTTGAGTACCTTCCTCCGAAAAAGGGTCTCTAAGGTAATGATGTGCTTCCTCTAAAAGAAGCATTGTTGGATAATTTTGATCTTGGCCTCGTTTAAACAATACATCTGAGTACATTTCTAAAAGTGAACCTAAAATCATTGGGGCATGATCGTCTGCAATATTTTTCAAATTAATGATATGAACGTCCCAATCTTGCAGTTCCCCCGATTTTTTACCAAAAATATAGTCGACTTCTTTTTCAATTTCTTCGTCCCACATGATCGCAGGGTTATTGATAGCTTGGCCACCAGATAGATTAACTACATTGTTAAAGCGAGGGTCGTCTACAAGTTGTTGGATAATCTTAACTAATGGCAAGACGTTGCCATAACTAAAAGCATCCCTTTTACTTGTACCGTTGGGCGTGAAAGCTTGGCAGCCAAACTCTGCAACAAGGTTAGCTAGCGCCTTAAAAGGAGGCCATGTTGGAAAATACCCAAGTGAGTTGCTTCTTAGTTTTCTCAACCATTGACTTAATTGTTCTTGTCCATCTTGCCGACAATCATCAACCAATTCGAACCAATTTGGAGTTGTAGAAGGCGGTATGGTCTCTCCTGTAAGTATATTACCATTGTTGCCTGCACAGACCATATGAAGTGATTTCAAGGCATTTCGTAATGCAGGTAATTGTGTTTTATCGCTCGGTCTTAGTAGCTTGATTAAGCCTGCATAACCAAATGCCTGATAAGGAATTTGGTGATAGAAAGGGTGCTTACCATCAAAAACCTCGGGGGGCGGAGGTGGTACGACTATAGGCGGGAATACTTTAGCAGCAAAACCGCTACCTAAGATCGTCTCTTTCACTCGTGTTTGTCCAATAAAAGCATCGGCATATTCGCCATTGATATCGAATATAACGAGTCTAGAGCTTTTAAATTTCTCACGAATTCTTTGTGACAATAAAGCATTGAAATTTGATTTTCCATAGCCCGTGCTGCCTAGGACAGCAAGGTGTCTTGATAGTAGAGAATTGAGGCCTGCATTAATCTTGGTTGTTTTAGTTCTAGAATCTCGTCCGAGTTCAATCGCTGAATCTTTTTCGTCTGCATTTACGCCGTAAATAGTTTCTAAATAGTCGCTCGATAGTGGGATAGCTTTCGCTCCTAATGTTGGTAACTTCCAACTCTCGGAGATAAATTGTCGACTTTCACCATTCTGATATACATAACCGATTGAATATGCAATTAACTGTCTTAAAGGGGTGTCCGTTATATTCATTGTACCGACATTAGAAGAGTGGGCTTTGTCTGGGTCAACAAATGCCATGTCTGTAACTCTGGCAATCACAAGATTAGTACCTGCATCTAATCCAATTAAATCACCTGGCTGAGAAACTGAACTTATACCGCGTCGGTGAGATGCTAATTGACCTTTATGTCCTTCCAGTAAGTTAACGCGAATTTTCGTTCCCTCAAGAGCAACTACATACCCAATAGAATCAATAGTCTCAATGCTCATATCTGATTTCCACTTTGAACTAAATCATTAATCGCAGCTACAAGATCTTGCGTTGAAGTATCTCTAGGGAATAAAACTGGTTTCGGGATATATTTAACAAATGAATCGAAGTAAGCAGATGAGCCTCCACCAACAATTGTAATTTGATTCAATGACAGTGATTTGAGCTTTTTAATACACTTTTGAGATTCGCTTAAACCTTCGGCATCTACCGAGATTTTATCAAGTTCAGGATAAAAAATAACAATATGTAAAGATGGGTTTAGTAGTGCGCCTAGAATTATCCGATTGATATGGTAATCACCAAAACCATATCCGTTGATGATGATAGCTGTTTGAGGCTTTGATAAGAACTCACTAAACCGACGAAACATCTCGCCATATACAAAGCCGATTGTATGGTGGTACTTATTCGCACCTGGATAAATTAAGAATTGCTTGTCATAAACAGGCTCTCCATTTAGCAATGGATCAATATAGCGATTTTTAGCCAGAGCAGAGGGGATTTCTTTAATGTCACTGTTATGCTCTTGAATCCATGACAATGAGCCATGTAATTTATGCAAATAAGCATGATAGTGTCCAAATCTGGCTTCACCTTTTGCATTAACGTTTCTGAAGCTCAAATCAAAATTTTGGGGTTGGAAAGTTCTCGTATGAAGTCCAGAGAAACCATTAACAAGTTGGATGCCTATTTCTTCGGCTGCCCATTCTAATGACAGATCATAGTTGGTGGTGAAAAGCATCGGAGCTGCTTGACCTGGCTGACGATTTGAAATTAATTTTTCAAGCAGTTCTCTGTGATATTTGAACTTGTCTTGAGACCCTAATTTCTCGTCACCAAAAGATTCTTGCTTTACCAGTAGTGCAGCTTTAGTTACTGATTGATATAAACAAAGGAGGATTTTCTGAAGCTTGCCCACTGGTTGGGACTCAAAATCTGTTTCGATGTTTAATGGTGTTGTCTTTTTGTATACCGATAAATATTGAGTTACTTGATCTAAAAGTTGCTCAACATTAACATCTTTATTATTAATATTTTCTTGAGTTATGAGATTAAAAGTAAGTAATTCATCGAGTAGATCAGGCGAACAGTTTATTGCATCAAGCCATACTCCTTCCATTGTCATTCCGCCACATCCTACGGATGCACCAGCACCAAGAAGAACACCAATATTTTCTAATTGGCATAAAGAGCCTAGATGACTTTGAAAGTCATCCTCAGAAATTGCAATACCGCCTTGATAGATAAAGTTACTCATTTGATTATTCTCAAATAAAAACACACTGAGAATATTGTGCAACTTTATGTGTATAAAAACAATAAATCACGTAGTCAAATGAACTGAGGAAAGACAAGTATCTTATTGAACTCTCTACAAGTGAGTGAAGTGGTTGTCCTAACTCGCTTTTGTCCAAACGAGCCAATGATTCTTCATTTCAACTCAGTTACTAAAATATCCGAACAAACAAAAAGGGGCCACATGAGCCCCTTTCTTTATTGGATGTAAAGCCGTTACCCTAAGCTTTCTGTTACTACTGGTTTGGTATTGCGTTTGGCAATCCAGTAAGCAACGCCGCCCCAAAGTACGGTCAGTACCCAAAGAGCGGTCCAGTGTTTAGCGACTTGTTGCCACGTTGCGCCCATTTGGTTGAGTGCTAAAAAGCCTTTGATTGCCCACGTGCTCGGGCTTAAATCGGCAAACCAAAGTAGTGGGGCGGGGATCGACTCAACTGGCCAAATAAAGCCTGCCAAGAAGATTAATGGCATTGAGCTAACCAGCACGACCAGTGTCACCAACTCGCGTCTTGGTAGCAAGTACCCGAGCCATAAACCTAAACCACAACAACCAAGCAAGAATGGCAACAGCAAGGTCAGTAGCTCACCTGCGTTGGCAATGTGGTTGACGTTCAAGCGCTCGAAGCTAAAGCCAAAATAGTAAGCGCTAAGCAGGTAGTAAATAGCAACGAAGACCACGGTTCTGGCGAACAGCAAAGCGCCCGTTGGTACTTGCGACCAATAACCGCGACCATGGCGTTGAGTACCGGTCTGCAAACCAATTGCCATGATCAGTGTTTGCTGAAGAATCAACACAAACACCGCTGGCACCACGTATTCGATGTAGCCCATGGTTGGATTGAAGGTTGGCTTCATGTTCAGCTTAATGGCGGAGTAATCATGGCTAGCCATACTTAGTGGCACACCATCAATCACCATCTTGCTCACTTTTACTTCTGCGCCAAGAGTTCCCCCTGCGGTGGCAAGGCCTTCTACCACGGTGCCGTAGACCAAGAAGTAGGAAGCATCAGCCGCATAAGCCAGAGTAGGACTGCTGCTAAGCATCAAGTCTTTATAGAAGTGTTCTGGAATCACCAAGAAACCCGTGATCTCTCGGTCTAAGAACGCTTGTTTCGCGTCAGCAATGGTGTGTAGGCGTGTCACAACTTTAACTTGTGGCGTCGCATCGACCATACGCTCAAGCTTCAAGCTGGTTTGGCTTCCATCGAGATTCACGATCGCTATCGGCTGTTCTCTTGGCGTTTGTTGCGCGTACGGAAGTGGGTATAAGAACGAGTAAAACACTACGCCACCAAAGACAGTAAGTACCACGACAGGATTGGTCATCACTGAGCGAAACTCGGTTTTAATCAATTGCCATAAGTTCATATTGCCCCCTGCTTACCATCAGCACCAGTTGCGCTATTGAGTAAGGCGGTATTACGATGTTTTGCCATCAAAGCCGCCGTCATCAATAACGGAGTAACGTACCCAGCCATCGGCCATAGGGAGCCGATAGATTGCGCTACACTAGCGCCGTAATTTGCTTGATCCACTTGTACTTCAATGTAATGAGTGATCGGTAGTAGACTTCGCCATGCTTGCGCTAATGTGTTCATGTCTGAAACTGGGAAGGTGATTCCCATGAATGCAAAGCTCGGTGCGGTAAATGCGCCAGCAAAGCTCATCGCGCGTGCTGGGTCCATGGATAGGAAGAAGAACAATGCCCCCATGATGATGCATGCAATGGTCGTTACGAATTGCGCGAATAACATTGCCAGATAACTCCCTTCCATCGGCCAATCAAGCACTACATAAAACCAAACTAAGAACAGCGCGCCTTGTGCCATAAATACAGGAATGTACTGGCTCAGAATTTTGCTTAGTCGAGTGAAAGGACGTTCGCCTAAGAACGCGAAGCTGTTATGGCCATTACCATATAAACGGAAATGCGCCGCGAGGATCAAAATGGTGCTGACCACGACACAGATTTGCCAGATAGCAGGCACAATCGCGGTTACCAAGAACTGAGCGTAGTTAGTGTTGCGGTTAAACAAGGCTGTAATCTGAGTCGAAATTGGCACGGCTTGACCAATGGCGGCTAACGTTGTGGTATTGCCTTTCGCTAGATTACCCATGGCTTCAAGCTGAGCATCAAAATACCCTTGAGATTGCGCGACCGCGGAGTTTATCAACTTCGCAACCAAAATGTATTGGCTGTTGAAAAAGACGGAGAGCTGCGGTTGGCGATGCAAAAGAATGTCTTGATCAAACTGAGGTGGAATCACTGCATAGGCATAGATATCACCTTCAATCATCGCGTTTTTGGCCTCTGTTGAACTGACGTAGTGGTAATCAACAGAAAGGGTGGATGAGGCGTCAAGAGATTGAATCATCTTGCGTGACAACTGTGAGTGCTGTAAATCGACCACGCCAATAGGAAGATCTCTGGCAATGCCAGCAGAGAATACCCCCCAAATACTGATTGCCAATAAGATCGGCACCCAAGTAAGGCAAGACAGCAACCACTTATCGCGCCTTAGGACCTGTCGTTGTGAGATTTGAATCGTCATAGTACTAAACCAACGCGATTACAGGTCAACCACGACGCTCATGCCCATTCGAAGCTCAGGCTCTGGCTGGGTAGGGCGAGCTTCGACTTCAAATGTACGAAGATCAAAACCTTTTGATGCATCTGTGGCGCGCCACGTCGCGAAGTCACCCATAACGGCAACGTGCGTTACTTTAAACTCAACGTCTTTATCAAGGGCAGGCAGATAAGCTTCGAACGTAGTACCTTTGGTAAAGTGTTTGAGCAAATCTTCACGTACGTTAAGGGTTGCCCATGAGTCTTGCGTATCGATAACCGTCACAACCGGGAAACCTTGAGGAGACAGCTCACCACTTTGCAGTAGTACTTGAGAGACTTCACCATCAAACCAGCTGAAGATTTGTGTGTCTTTCGCGTAGGCTTCTACTTCGGCAACAGCACCAGCTGCCATACGAGCTTTTTCTGCTGCTGCGACTTTGGTTTCGCTACGCGCGCCTTCTTTTGCCATGTTGTACATTTGGAACGCTGCGCTCTCGGTGTACTTAGAAGCTTGCCACTGAGTCAGCGCCTCATCGCGTTTTTGTTCTGCGACAACGCCATCTTTGTAGAGGTTATTTACGCGCTGGTAAGTTTTTTCCATCAAATTAGCAGCCGCTTGTGCTTTCAACCACTGGTCTTTTGCTGCTTGAATTTGCTGCTCACGCGCGCCTTTTTCTGCTTCTAACGCCAACGCGCCAGCGGCTTTTTCACCCGCTTTTGCTTGTTCTAGCTTTGCTTCGATTTCTGGGCTGTGAAGGGTAAAGATCAACTGACCTTTTTCGACATCATCGCCTTTGCGCACCATGACTTCATCAATACGTCCTGGCACTTTAGAAGAGATGCTGTATTGCTGCGCCTCTATCAAACCTTGCAAGCGAGCGGGTTCCGGTTGATACGCTTGGTAGAACTGGTAACCAACCCAAGAAGCGACACCCAAAGCGCAAATAGATAGTAGAGCGGGTTTTAGAGATTTTGCTGCCATGACTTATTTTGCCTCTTTGGATGTTGATGCTGGAACGTAAGCAGTATGTTGGTATTGAGCGAAGCTGTTCGTTTCGCTACTTAGTGCTAATAGTTTGGTCAAAGAAATTAGATAGCGGAAACGCGCCGCAGATTGCTGTGTTTCTACGCTGGCGACATACAGTTGCGCGTCGACCACATCCAAAGATGAAGATAAGCCCTGAGTGAAGGCTTTTTCGCGTAAGCGTAGGTTCTCGTCTGCAAGGGCGATACTGGATTCTAAACCTTGGACCTCATCAATGGCTTGCTGCGCCTCTAGGTAGGTTTTCTGTACCAGAAGCGACAAGTCTTGCTTGGCTTGTGACTTTAGTGCATCCACTTGCGTGACCATACTTTGCGCTGCTTTCACTTTTTCACTGCGACCGGTGGATTCAATCAGAGGAATATTCACGCCGACGCCAACTAACCAATCGGGCTTAATTTGGCTGGCAAGTGAGTCGTCTTCATACAGGTTGTAATCACCGTACAAATAGACTTCTGGATAGTATTTGCCTTTCTCGGCTTTTATCAGGCTCGATGCTTGTTTGTGTTTCGCATTTAATAAATCCAAGCCAGGGTAGGTCAATAGAGTTTGATCGACAAAAGCATTCAATGGAGGAAGGTTGTCATTGATGAAGAGGGATTCTGATGGCTCTACCGAATCATTTTGCGCCAAGATTTTGCCAAGAGCAGCTTGGGCAATACTTAAATCGCTGGCCGCTTTACGAGTTTCTACTTTCGCTTTGTCTAGTGATGCTTCTGCTTGAAGGCGTTCAACTCTTGCAATCTGGCCTTGCTCTTCCATCTTAATTGCAAAATCACGGTGTTTGGTTAAGCCTTTTTCGACGGCTTGGCGAGTCGCCAGCACTTCTTTCGCTAATACAACCGAGAAGTAGTATTTAGAGAGATCTTCAAAACGCGCCTGTTGCTCCATCGCGAGCTGGCTTTTTGCTTCGTCTGTTTTACCTTCTGCTGCTGATTGAGCAGCATTAATGCGACCACCGGTAAAGATTGGCCAGATAGCACGAATCGAAGAGGAGAAGATGTCACGCTCAGTGATCGTTGAAGTAGTATTCGCAAGTGCACTAAAGATAGGTTGAAAGACTGGTGGCACACTGATTTGTTGCCCAGTACTGTCGAATAACTGCTGACCCGAGACAGTTACGTCAGTGTCTAAGCGCGTGTAATTCGCTCCGATGCTGACTTGTGGAAGATTAAGGTTGTCTGTCGCACTTTGTTGGTATTCGTAACTTTCAACGTTCGCACGCTGTGCTTTTAGTGAATAGTTGTTTTCTAACAACAATTTCCATGCGTCATCAAATGTGATGGGAGCCGATTGACAGGCAAGAGAAATTGAGCTGCTGAGAAGGCCCAAGATCCAGAACTTTCCGGTTTGTTTCATAGTGGCTGCTTTGCTTTAGAGTATTAGCTCTAATATAAAGTATTCATTCGAAAGTGTTAAGTGATTGGCGAAAAGAATTGTTGGAGAAATGTTGCGCTCAATTGAGTGTAGACCACTTGAGCGCAGCTGTGTTGTTTTTTATTTCATGGAAGGGCAGTGAAACTCTGCTCTCCACTCAAGTTGGCGAGAACCTCGCATTGTATTCAGCAGGTCTTTACCACTCATCTGTGGGAACGATAGCAGCACCTTAAGATCTGGGGAGCTGGCATCACTCTTTTCGTAAGCTCTGACGTGAGTAAACGTTGAATACATATTCTCTGACAGCATAGCCTTATTCAGGCAAATTCCAAATGTATCGCGTTCCATGTTTAGGTGTTCCTTCTAACTATAAAAGCGCCTCTGTTTATAGTTATTGCAGTGGCAGATGGTGTCTAAGTGATTGTCTTAACGTCAGTATTTGTATTTTTATCAATGTGTCTTCAAATTTTCTGACGCAAGTGTTGAGCGTTAAATAGACTTCCAGTTGGCTGCTTTCTTTTGCCGAAGCTCTCTCTGGCTTCTTGACTAAAAATTATACGATGGAAAGTCTCAAAACGCCTCAAAAACCGATAAATTTGATGTGATCGTGTTCAAGATTTAGATGGCAATTTATGTATGGTGTTGAATAAATAACAACATTATTTGGCTGGCGATTTGATTGCTTTTTTATATTTCGTTTCGCTTATCAATGATGGATCGTGTACGTGACATAAGCATGAACCTGATGATTTTAAAGCGTCAAATGTTGTCACTGTTGCAGCGTTGTTAATTCGTACTCCCTTTTGTCTTTATCTCTACTTATTTCGACTTAACTCTTTGCGAGAAAGGCATTCTGATTTTTATTAATGCAATAAAATCATGTTAAAAATGCAAACGATTCATTTTACTCATGCGCATAAATCAATAATATTTTTGAGGTTATTAGAGGATCTGACTGGTTCTCATATCAAAAATGCTTGTGATGAGTAAATCCTTTTTGCAGGTACGTTTCATATGAGAATTAATCTGTTAAAGGAAACTATTTATGGCTCAGTTAGTCGATGAAATCGTATTTCAGTCAGGGGGCAAACTCAGCAATCGCATCGTGATGGCACCGATGACGATTCAGTCCGCTTTTTTTGATGGCGGGGTGACTCAAGAGATGATCAATTACTACGCCGCTCGCTCAGGTGATGCTGGCGCAATTATTGTTGAAAGTGCTTTCGTTGAGAATTACGGTCGTGCTTTCCCTGGTGCTTTGGGGATTGATACTGATAGCAAAATAGCAGGTTTGAAAAAGCTCGCCACCGCGATTAAAGCGAAAGGTTCCAAAGCCATTCTTCAAATCTACCATGCCGGTCGTATGGCTAACCCTGAATACAACGGTGGTCATCATCCTATTTCGGCAAGTCCTGTCGCTGCACTTCGCGATAATGCGGAAACACCTTTAGAAATGACAAAAGAGCAAGTCGAAGCCATGATTGAAAGCTTCGGTAATGCAGTCAATCGTGCCATCCTCGCTGGTTTTGACGGTGTTGAAATTCACGGCGCAAATACTTACCTGATCCAACAATTCTTCTCACCACATTCAAATCGTCGACGCGACAAATGGGGTGGTAACATTGAGAAGCGCACCAGATTCCCTCTTGCGATTTTAGATAAAACGAAACAAGTCGCGTCATCTCATGATAAGTCGGATTTTATTATCGGTTACCGATTCTCGCCAGAAGAGATCGAGCAACCGGGCATTCGCTTTGAAGACACAATGTTCCTATTGGATAAGTTGGCGAGTTCAGGCTTAGATTACTTCCATTTCTCGATGGGCAGTTGGGCACGTAACTCAATTGTTACTCCAGAAGATCAAGAGTTACTTATCGACAAGTATCGTCAACTTCAATCTGATGCCGTAGCAAAAGTGCCTGTCATTGGTGTTGGTGGTATCGCTCAACGTGCAGATGCGGACAGTGCATTGGCACAAGGTTATGACATGGTCAGTGTTGGTAAAGGCTATTTGGTAGAACCAACATGGGCAGGTAAGGTGCTGGATAACGAAACTTGCGCTGAGTTTGCTGATATTGCTCAGCAAGAAGCATTGCAGATCCCAACACCGCTTTGGGAAATCATGGATTACATGATTGTTGATAGTGCAGCCGAAGCGCTAAAACACCAACGTATTAAAGAGCTCCAAAACATTCCGATTAAATTCAATTCGGGCGAGTACACGGCATATGGGCGCGGTCACAATGGTGACTTACCAGTAACGGTTACCTTCTCTGAGGATAAAATATTAGAGATTTTTGTCGATTCATCTAAAGAGTCTGATGGTATTGCAAACCCTGCTTTTGAGCGTATTCCGCAGCAGATCCTTGACGGACAAACACTGAATATCGATGTTATTTCAGGTGCGACAGTCAGCAGCCAAGCGGTTCTTGATGGCGTGTCAAATGCGGTTGATTTGGCTGGTGGCAACTCAGAAGCATTGCGTTGTAAAGCGAAGGAAGCGGTTGAATGGTCATCAAAAACCATCGAAGAAACCGTTGATATTGTGGTTGTTGGCGGCGGTGGTGCTGGTTTGAGTGCAACGCTGACAGCGCTTGATAAGGGTAAGTCAGTTATTTTGCTTGAGAAGTTCCCTGCGATTGGTGGTAACACTGTTCGAACGGGTGGTTGGGTTAATGCTGCAGAACCTGAATGGCAAAATGACTTTGCTGCGCTTCCGGGTGAGAAAGAGACGCTAATGTTGCTGGCGAAAACGCCAGAGTCAGAATTTGTGGATGAGTACCTTGCTGATTTCAAAGTGCTGAAATCACAACTCGATAACTACTTCACTGACCTAGAAAGTGGCAAACAGTACTTGTTTGATTCGGTAGAGTTACATCGCATCCAAACTTACCTTGGTGGTAAACGCACTGATTTAAATGGTGAGTCTATCCATGGTCAGTATGACTTGGTTGAAACGCTGACTTCTCGTTCTATGGAATCCATCGATTGGTTGAGTGAAAAGGGCATCGACTTTGACCGCAGTGTCGTGGAAATTCCAGTCGGGGCGTTGTGGCGTCGAGCACACAAACCAAAACGTCCAAAGGGCGTTGAGTTTGTCGATAAACTGTCAAAACGTATTCAAGACCAAAACGGGCGCATTATTACTGATACGCGGGCTACCGATCTGATTGTAGAAGATGGCAAAGTCGTTGGTATCAAAGCGGTTCAAGCGAACGGCACTAAGCTTGTACTGCGCGTAAATCATGGTGTTGTTCTGGCTTCAGGTGGTTTTGGTGCAAACACTCAAATGATCAAAAAGTACAACTCATACTGGAAAGAAATCGCGGACGATATCAAAACCACCAACTCACCAGCGCTTGTCGGTGATGGTATTGAAATCGGTGAAAAGGCCGGTGCAGAACTTGTAGGCATGGGATTTGTGCAGTTAATGCCGATCGGTGACCCTAAGTCGGGTGCTTTGCTTACGGGGCTGATTGTTCCGCCAGAGAACTTTGTGTTTGTTAACCAACAAGGTAAGCGCTTTGTTGACGAGTGCGGAAGTCGCGACGTGCTTTCGGATGCCTTTTTCGATAATGGTGGCCTTATCTACATGATTGCCGACGAAAATATTCGTCAAACCGCGGCGAACACATCGGATGAAACCATTGAGCGAGAAATTAAAGAAGGCATTATTGTTCAAGCCGATACGCTAGAAGAGCTGGCTGAGAAGATTAATGTGCCAGTTGCTGATTTGACCAATACGATTGCACAGTACAATGTCTGTGTAGAGCAGGGGCATGATCCTGAGTTTCATAAGAGTGCGTTTGGTTTGAAAGTGGCGCAAGCCCCGTTTTATGCCACACCTCGCCAACCATCGGTTCACCATACGATGGGCGGCTTGAAAATCGATACTAAAGCGCGCGTTATCGGTAAAGATGGCAACATCATCGAAGGCTTGTACGCTGCGGGAGAAGTTACGGGTGGCATCCATGCGGGTAACCGTCTGGGCGGGAATGCCTTGATCGACATCTTCACCTACGGCCGAATCGCAGGTGAAAGTGCATCTGACCTTGTTTAATCGTCATTAAGTTAAGAAGTACCAGTTAAGAGGGGAGCGATGCTTCCCTCTTTCTTCACATTGGACATTCCGGATCTTCAGATGAGCATAAAGAAATACAGCGCACGATTTCCGATGATGGGCACATTCATCGACCTTGTCGTTTACCACGCCAATGGTGAAAAGCTGATAAAAGAAGCTTATTTTCAGCTAGAGCAATACGCTCAACGTTTTACGGTGAATCAACCAGATTCGGAACTGATGCGCGTTAATCAAAACGCAGGTATTGCTCCCGTTTGTGTTCAACCGGACCTTTTTGCCCTGATTAAACTGGCAAAATTGGTCAGTGAAGACCGACATCATCCTTTCAACATTGCGATTGGTCCTCTTGTGAAAGCGTGGCGAATTGGATTTAAAGATGCCAAGGTTCCGAGCCGTGAAGAGATTGAAACAAAGCTTAAATTGGTTGACCCTAGCCAAGTCATCCTTGATGAGCACCAATGCTCTGTTTATTTAAACCACGTCGGTATGGAGATAGATTTGGGTGCCATTGCTAAAGGATATTTCGCCGATCAGGTTAAACGAGAGTTAGTCTCTGCTGGCGTAGAAAATGGTTTTATTAGTTTGGGGGGGAACGTATTAACGATTGGTCAATCACCAACTAATACGAATCAAGCATGGAATGTTGGCATTCAGAATCCGTTAGGGGAACGTGGTGATGTGATTCGCGTTGTTCCACTTAAAGGGATGTCGATGGTCACTTCTGGGATCAATGAGCGCTTTTTTCAGAGCAATGGGCAACGTTACCATCATTTGTTGGACGCAAAAACGGGAATGCCGATTGAGACTGATATCGCTGGGCTTACGATTCTATCGGAGCATTCGGTCGATGGTGAAATATGGAGCACAGCAGGTTTTTTACCATCAATGCAAGAGTCTATGTCTTATTTAAATCAACAAGTTGGCATTGAAGCAGCGGCGGTTTCAAAGCTGGGTGAGGTTGTTGTTACCGAGGGACTAATCGATCGAAATGGCGGGATTTACCTGCGCTGAGGTTTATCGAAGCGAGACACGAAACAGAGGCAGAAAGTATACATTCTCCCCCTTGTTATCTCATGATTTTATTGAAGTCAGGTGATTAGTCATCGGCTCCACACTTCACGCATTCTTCATAAGTGCGTTCTTCTTCACTGATCACCACATAGCCACTGACACACTTGTCACACAGCGCGAGTTTTGGGTAAGCCAGTTTTTGCTTTTTGGCGCTCGTGTCGCCTTCAACAATGTAATATTTTCTCATGTTATTTTTTCATTTTAGAGCGAACCGTGTACTTTAACATGCCGCTAGTTAAGGGGAGCAAACGCAAAATAAAGCCGCTGATTCTGCTTTATAAGAACTTAACTCGTTCATCAAGGCATTCATCCGATCCCATTTCGAACTCGCGACATATCCAAGGCCGATTTTCATAAATAGAGCACATTAAACTGTCTCTATCTAACGCTGCGCACCAACCATCATCCAGTCGCATCATTGTCTCACCGCCATATTGATCACGTTCGATAAATTCTTCTGGAACGCCAGTATCTGAGATAATCATAACTTCAAGACGACAGCAGCATGCTTGGCAGTTTGAGCAAGAAACATTGGAGGATAACGGGTTTTTAGTGGGTATGTTCATGGATAGCTACAACTAGATCAATTGTGCATGATACCGTAAATGCTAGTTCAAATGACCTTTATTTTTTAGCTGGGGGCGCCTAGCTGAACCCTTTGGGCAGCATTTGTTGGTCATTTCTACTACGTTATCGATTTCTCATGTAGGCAAGCTACTCCGCAAAGTCTCTGTCTTGTATAAATACCCAACAATTCGCTGCAAAAATCAGCTCAAAGGTCAACAGACCCTAACTTTGTCAGCCAGAAAGTAACTTAAGTAGGAGAGTGGACGATCATATTCTCTTCCCTGGCGCCTAAAAACTGAGCACCAGCCAGCGAGATTATTTCCCTCGTTCACATATTTGTCATTTAGAGGGTACGCCTTTGTTAACTCAGTGTTAACGTAGGAGCGTCGTCACAGTGACGTGGTAGTTTGAGAGTCGATAAAGGATATATCAATGAGTTGGAGAACGATCAGCTTTCGCAAGCGCATGCTCATTATTATGACGCTGTCGGGTTTGATCGAACTTCTTATTCTTGTTGCCGCGGGCTTTACTTACCTTAAGTTCGACCAAGAACAAGAGATGGGTGAGAAAGCACTCGGTGTCGCGCGTTTCTTATCAACTTCTCATATTGTCCTTGAGATGATCGAATCAGAAAATTCTGACCCATATCAACAGCGCTTTCGTGAAATGACCGATGCGTTGGGTGCTGCATTTATTGTTATCGGCGATAAAAATGGTGTGCGTCTGATTCACCCCGTCGACGAACGTATCGGTAAACCAATGAAAGGCGGTGATAACCAAAGAGCGTTGGTGGAGGGGAAGTCCTATATCTCAACGGCTCAAGGTTCTCTAGGCTATTCCGTTCGTGGTAAAGCGGCGATTTTTGACCAGCAAGGCAACATCATTGGGGTGGTTTCTGTCGGTTATCTCTTAGAGCGTCTGCAAGATCGAATCGAGCCGTTTCTTGCTTTTCTAATTGTAATGGCATTGGTTGTGGTTGCAGCCAATGCCGTGGTCTCTAACTATGCGTCACGTAAGTTCCAACGAGCGATCATGGGCTTTGAGCCGGAAGAGATTGGTCGTTTATACGGTGAATTGGATGTGACTATGAGCACCATTAAAGAAGGGGTGCTCAGTGTTGATGCGCAAGGTGTATTACGCTCAATCAACCGTAGCGCATGCCAAATTCTAGGCATCGACCGAGAAGCCGCGCTCAACAAACCGTTGACCGATACGCTCCGAGATAGCGATTTGTATACGGTGTTAGAAACAGGACAAGAAGATCACGACATCGAGATCTTCCTCAATCACAAACGCTTGATCGCGAACCGTTCACCGATCTTTGTAGATGGAAAAATCGTCGGTGCAGTATCGAGCTTCCGTTTGCGTGATGAAATCAACGAACTCACCGAGCAACTTTCACAAACCAAAGAGTACGCGGATTTGCTTCGCTCACAAACGCATGAGCACAGAAACAAGCTCAATACCATTAGCGGCTTGGTTCAAATGGGTGAGCTAGAAGCGGTGCAGCAGCTTATTGGGCAAGAGACGGCACATTACCAAGCGATGATTGAGTTCTTGCGGGACACCATTAAAGATCCTCTTATCGCTGGCATGCTTTTAGGCAAGACAGAACGTGCACGGGAGCTTGGTTTGCAACTGGTGGTCGAAGAAGGCAGTCGCCTAGAACCGCTACCTGAATGGCTCAATGCCGAAGATTTGGTGACCATTCTTGGCAACCTAGTCGATAACGCATTTGACGCAACTTTGTCTGCTATTCGTGTTGAATCTGCGTTTGCATTAGAGCGTCGCAGTATTGATGTGTCGATCAGTGATTACGGAAACGAAGTGATTTTAGAGGTGGTCGACCAAGGTTGTGGGCTACCGGAAAACATTGAGCCACAAGAGCTCTTGAAAAAGGGCATTTCAACCAAGTCGCGTCAGAATCGAGGGGTAGGATTACACCTTGTGAATCAACTGGCGACGCGTTATCACGGTTATGTTGAGATGCTACCAAATACAGAACATGGAACGAGAATTACCGTGTATTTGCCTAAGGAAAAACAAGTATGAATACGGCAACGCGAGTCATGATCATCGAGGATGATATTGCCATTGCAGAACTTCACCATAAATATCTTAGCCAACTCTCCGGCTTGGAAGTAGTGGGCATTGCAACGACACGGATGGAAGCAGAAATGCAGCTAGAGATCCTTAAACCAGATTTGTTACTGATGGATGTTTATTTGCCAGACGGAACGGGTTTGGAGATTCTCAATACGCTGCGCTCAAACAATCAAACTTGTGACGTGATTTTAATTACCGCGGCGAGAGATGTAGATACGCTTCAACAAGCGATGCGTGGCGGGGTCGTTGATTATCTACTCAAACCTGTCATGTTCCTTAGATTAGAAGCGGCATTGCAAAAGTACATTTCTCAACGTCAACAACTGAACGTTGCAGAAAGCTTGGATCAGAACCTAGTCGATAAGATGCTTCAATCGAGTACGAGCGCAGATAGCACGCCACAACGATTACCAAAAGGGATTGATGGCGTAACTTTAGACAAGATTCGTGCTTTGTTTGTTGGAGAAGGCATGTTTACGGCGGACGAAGCAGGCGAACAGATCGGCGCCAGTCGCACGACGGCCAGACGTTATTTGGAATACTTGATTAGCTCAGGTGAGCTAGAAGCGGATTTGAACTACGGAAACGTAGGGCGACCAGAACGCAGTTATAAAAAAGTGATTCGATAGCTCGTACTGTTTACATGCAAGAACGGCGGCACGATTTCCCGCCGCTTTCATTTTTCTAAGAATTTGCCACTCCAGATCGGGGAGGTTTCTGATAGAACACTCGAGTGTTGTTCCGTCAAAATCAAACGCAACAAAAAACGCGCGACATGACAAATGTAGCCTATTGCACATTACTTATGTAATGGATTGCAAATCTGAACAATTATTCCTCAATTTAGAGTTTTTGCTTGAATTTTACCCAGTCAAAATGAGTTAGCTTTATTCCATTATATTCAATTGCTTATGTCGTATTGTGTAAATTATTTAAACGTTTGCACTACCAAGTGTTGATGTAAATCAAATAGTCGTAGACAATACGCCCCCGTGTCGGAAATCTCCTCCGTAGAGTGCAAGGTTGTACTCGAGAGACATAAGTGTCCTAAAAGACCGCCAGTTGTTGAATTTCAAACTATGGTTAAGGAGTTCAACCGTTGAGGTGGGTTTTAGGGCTATAGGCTTTACCTATCAACGTAATAGGTAAGACCAATTTTCTATTTTGGGGTGCCATTGATAGGGTTGGCTCAATCCTTTTAGCCGTATCCGGGCACACAATAAGTACCTCGTTTTTAAGGGAAAGATGATGGTAATACCAGAAAACAGCAGCATCGTTATTTTTGGTGCTTCAGGTGACCTTACATACCGTAAGTTAATTCCTGCTCTATACCACCTTTATGCGAACAAGCAGCTTCCAGAGAATTTTGCCATTCTAGGTGTAAGTCGTACTGAATACAGTGACGCGTCTTACCGCGAGAAGTTGAAAAAATCGCTTCAGGAAATGGAAAAGACAGAGCCAGAAACGCTTGATGCATTTATCAACCACCTGCATTACCAAGCAATCAATACTTCTGACACACAAGATTACAGCAAGTTGGCGGTTCGACTAGACCAACTCGCAGACGAATATCAATTCGAACAACGTAATACGCTTTTCTATCTTGCTACACCACCAAGCCTTTACAGCGTGATCCCTGCAAGCCTTGCAGCGCACGGTCTGAATAACGAGGATGATGGTTGGAAACGTCTGATCATTGAGAAACCTTTTGGTTACGATCTTGAATCAGCGCGTACGTTGGATAAAGAAATTCACGAGCACTTCCAAGAGCACCAAATCTACCGTATCGACCACTACCTAGGTAAAGAAACGGTTCAAAACCTTCTTGTACTTCGTTTCTCTAACGCTATGTTTGAGCCGTTGTGGAACCGTAACTTCATTGATTACGTTGAAATCACAGGCGCAGAATTCTTAGGCGTAGAAGAGCGTGGCGGTTACTACGATGGTTCTGGTGCAGTACGCGACATGTTCCAAAACCACTTGCTACAAGTATTGGCAATGGTTGGTATGGAGCCACCTGCACAAATCAATGCTGACGCGATGCGTGATGAAGTCGTGAAAGTGCTGCAGTGTCTTAAACCACTGGATGAAGACGCACTTCGCAACGATCTTGTATTAGGTCAGTACACGGCGTCTGAAGTTCGTGGTCAACAACTTCCTGGTTACCGTGAAGAGAACGGCGTAGCAGACGATTCTCGTACTGAGACTTACATCGGCCTGAAAGCTTACATCAACAACTGGCGTTGGAATGGCGTGCCTTTCTACGTACGTACAGGTAAGCGTCTACCGACTCGCGTTACTGAAGTGGTTATCCACTTTAAACAGACACCACACCCAGTGTTTGGTCAAAACGCACCAGAGAATAAGCTGATTATTCGTATTCAGCCAGACGAAGGCATTCAAATGAGCTTTGGTCTGAAAGAGCCGGGCGCAGGCTTTAAAGCGAAGGAAGTGAAAATGAACTTCCATTACGCTGATCTGCAAGAAACCCAAATGCTAACTGCTTATGAGCGTCTACTACTTGATGCCCTAAACGGTGATGCAACGCTATTTGCTCGTAGCGATGCGGTTGAAGCGTGTTGGAAATACGTGCAACCAATTCTAGATTTCAAGCAAGACCCACAAGCGCTATTCGGATACGCATGTGGTACATGGGGACCAAAAGAAGCGGACGACTTGCTACAGCGAGCTAACCGCGCATGGCGCTTCCCTTGTAAAAACCTAACAGATACGGACTACTGCGAACTATGATCAACCATAAGATCTACCAAACAGCAGAGCAGGTAGTAGAAAGCCTTGCTAACGACATGAAAGCGTTTAGCGAAATGGGCCGACCTGTTCACATCTCTCTTTCTGGCGGCAGCACACCTAAAATGCTGTTTAAGCTATTGGCAACAGAAGCTTACGCGACGTCAATTCAGTGGCAAAACCTACACTTCTGGTGGGGTGATGAGCGCTGTGTTGCTCCTGATGATGCAGAAAGCAACTACGGTGAAGCGAATGCACTACTATTTAGTCAAGTGAACATTCCAGCTGAGAACATCCACCGCATTCGTGGTGAAGACGAACCAGAAGCTGAAGCACAGCGCTTTGCGAAAGAGATGGCAGAAGTGATTCCAACTGAAAATGGCACTCCTGTGTTTGATTGGATCTTACTTGGTGTTGGCGCAGACGGTCATACCGCATCGCTGTTCCCAGGTCAGACAAACTACGATGATGAGAACCTATCAGTATTGGCTTCTCATCCTGAGTCTGGTCAGATTCGTGTCTCGAAAACGGCACGTGTACTAGAAGCAGCGAAGCGCATCAGTTACTTGGTACTTGGCGCTGGTAAAGCAGACATTATCGAAGAGATTAATAGCTCACCAGCACGCGTACTTCCATATCCGGCAGCGAAGATCCAAGCGAAAGCGGGTCTGACGGAATGGTATTTAGATTTAGACGCAGCGGCAAAAATCGCTTAATGCGGCCGCTGGTCGGATAAAAGACAATTGGAGAGAAACAATGAAAGGTGATATCGGTGTAATCGGCCTTGCTGTAATGGGTCAAAACCTTATCCTAAACATGAACGACCACGGCTTTAAAGTTGTGGCTCACAACCGTACTGCTGCTAAAGTAGACGAGTTCCTGGAAGGTCCAGCGAAAGGCACAAACATCATCGGTGCATACTCTCTAGAAGAACTAGTAGAGAAGCTAGAAACACCACGTAAAGTGATGCTTATGGTTCGTGCAGGTGACGTTGTTGACACGTTCATTGACAACCTAATTCCGCTTCTAGACGAAGGCGACATCATCATCGACGGTGGTAACACTAACTACCCAGATACAAACCGTCGCGTAGCACATTGCCGTGAGAAAGGCATTCACTTCATCGGTACTGGTGTATCTGGTGGTGAAGAAGGTGCGCGTTTTGGTCCTTCAATCATGCCTGGCGGCGCGGCTGAAGCTTGGGAAGCGGTTAAGCCAATCTTCCAAGGTATCTCTGCAAAAACTGACGCTGGCGAGCCATGTTGTGACTGGGTTGGTAACGACGGTGCTGGTCACTTCGTTAAGATGGTACACAACGGTATCGAATACGGCGACATGCAGCTTATCACTGAAGCTTACCAGTTCATGAAAGACGGTCTTGGTATGTCTGCAGACGAGATGCAAGCAGTATTCGCTGATTGGAACAAGACTGAGCTAGACAGCTACCTTGTTGAAATCACGGCTGACATCCTTGGCTACAAAGATGAAGATGGTGAGCCTCTAGTTGAGAAGATCCTAGACACAGCAGGCCAAAAAGGTACTGGTAAATGGACTGGTATCAACGCACTAGACCTAGGTATTCCACTAACGCTTATCTCTGAGTCTGTGTTCTCTCGTTGTCTATCTGCACTGAAAGACCAACGTGTTGAAGCTGAATCTCTATTCGGTAAGACAATCACTCCAGTTGAAGGCGACAAGCAAGAGTGGGTTGATGCACTACGTCAAGCGCTACTAGCTTCTAAGATCATCTCTTACGCTCAAGGCTTCATGCTAATGCGCGAAGCGTCTAACGAAAACGGTTGGGACCTAAACTACGGTAACGTAGCTCTAATGTGGCGTGGTGGTTGTATCATCCGTTCGGCATTCCTAGGCAACATCCGTGATGCGTACGAAGCGAACCCAGACATCGCATTCCTTGGTTCTGACGAGTACTTCAAAAACATCCTACAAGGCAGCCTAGCAGCATGGCGTAAAGTAGCAGCGAAATCTCTAGAGTCTGGTATCCCAATGCCATGTACGATTTCTGCGCTATCTTTCCTAGACGGTTACACAACAGCTCGTCTACCAGCGAACCTGCTTCAAGCTCAACGTGACTACTTCGGTGCTCACACTTACGAGCGTATTGACCGTCCACGTGGTGAATTCTTCCACACAAACTGGACTGGTACAGGCGGCGACACAGCGTCGACAACGTACGACGTTTAATCTGCAGTCAGTAAACGGATAAAAGCAAAAGGATGCCCAAGTGGCATCCTTTTTTATTACCTGTAATTCGTGAGAGAGATACTACTAAAACTAACAGTTTCACAATGATTTGAAGTCAAACGCAGTTCTCACAAATGCAGAAGAACCTTTCAGCACTCTCCTTAAAATACTTCTCAACATCAGGTTTGGGAATAAGAGTATGGCAAGCGATAGATTTCAGTGTTTGAGCAAAAGAAACAAGGCACAGAAAGATATCTGTCTGAAACATATAAAAGAAAATGAGCTGGATATTTATGTTCCAGACAGTAAAGCGTTTGTTGATTTATGGGTTTTCGAAAAGAATGCCAAACTAGCAGTTGATGGTATAAATGAAGATATTGTAAGACGGAAATCGATAAGCCAGTTCCAACGCTCTACCACCAAGGCGATTTTCTTATGATAGAACAGAAGCCCCCAGTGCATTTGGCTTTGGTTTTGGGAATGTTTATTTTATTGGGCGTGTTCTCATTTTATCGCTTATATGAGTATGTCACGTTGGAATCTCTTCAGCATCAAATAGGCAGCAACTTTTCAATCATATATATAAGTACATCTCACATGGTGAATATCAGTGGTTTGATCCTAATGCCTACTTTAACGTTATTCATGGCCTCTCGTGTTATTTTTAAATCTTCGGCTATGTCTGTTAAATGGATAGGTTGCGTAACCGCAATTGCTTTACTCGTTGCTATTCCTGGAAGGTTAATTGAGTTTGGGCGATTACAAAACATCGCAGAGATTAACGGTTATTCGGCATGTCCACCCTTTACGCTTGCTTCAAGCGGGATGTTTGTAGAGGCCATGGTGAAAGAACAAAGATATTGCATAGAACCAGAAATCAATCGCCTCGGAATGTATGGTTACTATCATGAGTTGGAGAGAATCGATAAGTTCATCAAAGAGAATATGAGCACCAATTCGGATGGATGATATGAAGTAACTCAAAGAGCGCCTAAGCGCTCTTTTCTTTTACATTGCCTTTTGGGTGATGGCCGAATCTGTCATTCAAGTAGAGAAGTGCACTGACGAAGAGAGCCACAACGGAAACCGTAAAGAGGGCATACATACTTAAAACCCAAGCGAATGTGGCTGTCAGAAAGGCAATGAAGGAAAACATTCTGCTGAATGACATTACATGACCTAATTTTTTACTTTTCATAACGCCTCCCAGAGCTTAGTGGGTAGAGCCAGAGTACTTTCACTCCGCATTTGTATTGTCTCTTTTTTGCTCAGAAGATACCCAAAAAGTAGGCTAAATATTTCTCAAAAAAGATTAAATATTGACCTGGTAGACAGTTTTTAATAGCCAGTTGTTGTGAGTTTCATTGCATAGCGTTTTAGACAGCATTTTTGATTCTATTGAGCGTCAAAAATGATTTTTATCTTTGACTAAAGTAAATGCATCCCAACTGAAAACGCAGGAAACTCTTATGTTAAAGACTCAACTTAAACGTGTCGCATTGATTACCAGCCTATTGGTTTCATCATCAGTGATGGCAAGCAAAGGCGCTTACAACACTGACATTCCATCAAGCATCATGACACCTGATAAGGTTGAAACCAGCATTGGTACTCTGAATTTCAAGGATGGCGTGCCAAGCCAACAAACCATGGATACGCTGTACAACAATCTCGATACCATGCGTGCGACAGAAGTGTTTATGAACGCGATTCCTATGGCCTCTATGGAAGCGTTGAGAGTCGGGCATGAGAAGATGGGGCTAACCAGTTCAAATCAGGTGATGCTGTTTGATGATCTGATGGATTCAAACCCGCTATTTTTAACGGGTAACACGGATACGGTTTACGCATCGGCATTTCTTGATTTAGAACGTGATGGTCCAACGGTTGTGGAAATCCCGCCGGGCATGGGGCCAACTACAGTCAACGATGCCTTCTTCCGTTTTGTGACCGATATGGGCGTTGTAGGCCCAGATAAAGGTCAGGGTGGTAAATACCTTATCTTGCCACCAAACTATGACGGTCCAGTCCCTGAGGGTTACCATGTCTCGCAGTCAACAAGTTATACCAACTGGTTTATTGCGCGTGGCTTCCTGAAAGATGGTAAAACCGATGCTGCTGTGAACTCATACCACACAGGTTTGAAGATTTACCCATTGGCGAAGAAAGGTGAACAGCCGAAGATGGAATTCATCTCTGGTAGTGGTAAGTCTTTCAATACTATCCATGCGAACGACGACCATTTCTATGATGAAATCAAAACGGTGATCGACAAAGAGCCGATTGAGTTCATCGACCCAGAAATGCGTGGTTTGATTGCGACTATCGGTATTCAGAAGGGCAAACCATTTGCACCGGATGCTCGCATGCAAAAGATCCTTGAAGATGGTGCTGCGATTGGTAATGCAACGGCACGTGCACTGATGTTCAACCCACGCACCGAGAATGCATATATTTGGAACGACCGTAACTGGAAAACCGCATTTATTGGCAACGATTACCAGTGGTTAATTGAAGAAGGGAACGGTGGACGAAACCTAGATGCGCGTACCTATTTCTTCTACATGGCAACGGTTAACACGCCAGCAATGGCATTGAAGATGGTTGGTAAAGGATCTAAGTACGCGATTGTCGATAAGTCTGCACAAGGCGAGTACTTTGATGGCGGCAAGAATTACAAGCTGACGATTCCTGCCAATGTGCCTGCGAAGAACTTCTGGTCTGTGGTGGCTTACGATACGCAAACACGTTCCGAGCTACAAACGAGCCAACCGTTCCCTAGTAAGAACGACAAACGTGATGACATGATTGCTAACTCAGATGGCTCGATAGATTTGTACTTTGGCCCGAAAGCGCCGAAAGGCAAAGAAGCAAACTGGATTCAAACCGTACCTAACAAAGGCTGGTTCACCATCTTGCGAGTATATGGCCCACTAGAACCTTGGTACGACGGTACATGGAAGCCAAGTGATATCACTGAGGTTAAATAAGATAAGAGCTTAAGTCCTAGAAGCTGAAGATGTAAGCCGACCTGTTTATTGGTCGGCTTTTTTGTATTCGTTGACGATGTGGCAATTGAATTTAGCGGTTTATCTAAGTGCTTGTTTAATAAATGCTTCTACTTGCGCAATGATTGGATGTTGGTAGAAGGCTCGATGGTACTGAATGCCTACGTCAAACATCATGGGTTTACCTTCCAACTTCAAAGGCAATCGACGAATGCCTGCGGGCAGCTCTTGGTCATCGATATACATGCCAACAAATACATATGGGCTGACTTTGACGCAATCTAGCGCAGCACTCATAGAGGAGACAGTCAGTTTTTGTTCTAGATTCACGCCAGTCAACTTACGCATTCGCTCGTAATAAGCGCTTACATCGAGCGATCCCATTGAGACGCGCACAGTATCTAGGTTCTCCATATCGTTCAGCTCTATTTCTTGCTGTTGACTGAGTGGGTGTTGATCATTGACGTAAGCGAAAATCGGCACTGAGCTGACTTTGCGTTCTACCATCCTTTCATTGAGTTCATTCGGAAAACCACCAATACCAATCGCGACAGCACCACGTTTGGGGTTTTCTATGCTTTCAATCGACCAATCAATAAAGGCGATCTTAGGCTTTTGCTCTTCTGTTGTGAGGGCGGTGACCAAAGGAATCGTTAACATGGCAGAAAGAGGATTGATAATGCTGAAAAGGTATTCGTTCGCATGCTGATTCGCATTGTAGCTTTGTGCCAGTTGCGGTATCTGCTCAAGTTGTTCTAACGGCTCGCTTATGGCTTCACATAGCTGCTGGCAAAGGAGAGTGGGGGTGTAGAACCCTTTCTCCGCATTGAACAGTTCGTTATCAAATCGCTGGCGACATTCGGCGAGCTGTCGAGTAAAAGTCGCTTTGCTGATGTCGAGAGTGTGACACACTTTCGCCTGCGTTTTTTGCTGGCTGAGCAGATAAAGAAAGCGATACAAATTTAAATCAATGGTATTTTTCACGAAGTAAGCGCCTCAAAACATTGAGCTTTAAGTATCAACGCCTCTCATCCTCTGTTCCAATAAAATCTGCATCATTTTTTTCTTTTGTGACATAGAGTTAGCTCGTAAGGGTATGGTGTATCAATACTGATATCGAAACTAAGATTACGTAAAAGATGAAAAACAGTGTTAGGTAAGCCCTTGATCTCCTCCTATAATTAGCTTGCATATGGAGGATGTTTAGTAGACAAACATCCTCTATTTTTTGAAACCTACAACAAGGAACCGGCATAAGTCGTTTTTGCTGGTGTTGTTTACATTTACCAAGAAGGTGATTTAACACTATTAATTGAGGTTCTTACGATGACTCTTAACAAGTACTTTGTTTTCATTCCGGCAGATATGGATCAGGAAACGCACAAGGAACAGAAAGTGAATTCTGAAACGGAAACTCAACGTCAGGCATTAGTAAAACAGGCGCAGCAAGAAGGTGGACTGTAAGGCTAGGTTTCAAAATAAGAAGAGCACCCCAAGAGGTGCTCTTTTTTTATCTCTCACACTTCATCATTTCAGTATACCAAGGCTCTTGAGCTTGCGATAAATGGTATTGCGGCTCAGACCCAACATGCGTGAGGTTTTACTGATGTTACCTTGGTTTGCTTGGTAGGTTTTCACCAGTTTATCTTCCACAGTCGTACGCATGTCTCTGGTTTTTGACGTACCCACTTGTTCGATAACATTTGTTTGGCTTAGCTTTTTGGCAAGATGAGTAGGTACGTGGCTAAGCTCGAGTTGCGTTTCTCCTTGTGCCATCAAGGCTGACACTTTTATTAAGCTGTCGAGCTCACGCAGATTTCCCGGCCAACCATAGCCCAACATTAATGACAGCAGGTGAGGGCAAATGCTTTGTTCAGACTCGGCGTGACGACGATGAATGTTCTCAATCAGTGCTTGTTTGTCGCTACGCTCTTGGAAACGAGGCAATTCGACGATGAGTCCGTTTAGGCGGTAATAAAGATCCTGACGAAACTCACCTTGCTCAACCAATCGCTCTAAGTCTTTGTGTGTGGCGGCGATGATTTGTGTATCCACTTGGATGGTTTGGT
The DNA here is from genome assembly GCF_021654215.1 of Vibrio sp. MMG023. Taxonomy (NCBI): domain Bacteria; kingdom Pseudomonadati; phylum Pseudomonadota; class Gammaproteobacteria; order Vibrionales; family Vibrionaceae; genus Vibrio; species Vibrio sp. MMG023. Next base: position 191,046 of record NZ_JAKFZP010000005.1, read on the forward strand.
TTGAGCCAACAGGCAACACGGTTTTGTCTTGAAGAACATGCAGCAGTCGGCTTTGCGCTTCTAATGGTAAGTCTGCGATTTCATCTAAGAACAAGATGCCTTTGTGCGCTTGACGGATCTTACCTTGATAGCCTTTGTTGTTTGCTCCGGTGAATGCACCTGCGACATAACCAAACAGTTCGGATTCGACCAAGTCTTTCGGCAGCGCACCGCAGTTCACGGAAACTAATGGGCCGTTTTTTCTCTGGCTGTTTTTGTGCAGAGCTTTAACAAACTCATTCTTACCTACGCCCGTTTCGCCAAGGATCAACAAGCTAATGTCTTTATCTATAACGCGATTGGCTTGCTGCCAACAGTGCTCGACGGTGGTATCGCCGTAATGCAGGTCATTCGAGGCAGAAATAGCACGAGATGATGTTTTTCGCTCCGATAGTGGCTGAGTTTTGAAGACTAAATATTGGTTACTGGCAGAATCGTCGAGTATAGCGGCGAGTTGCTGTCCAACAACGTTGGTTTGATCCAGCAATTGTGAGGCAACTTGGTTATGAGCCAGAATCTGACCCTCTTCATTGGCGATGATGATGCCTTGCCAACCGCTATTCAGTAGACCTTGCTCACAGGCTAAATCCACTCGAATATGCCCTTGAGGAATTTGGTTGAGCAGTTGATTCTCCACTTGCTGAACCATGTTTTGCACTAAAACTTGCGTTGAAAAGTCATGCTTCTTTTGTTCGCTAGTGATGTCCAGAACCCCAATCAAGTGACCCAAATGATCAAAGATAGGGCTTGCCGAGCAACTGATGAAACGGTGATGTTGTATGAAGTGCTGGTCACCAATCACAGAGACAGGCTTTGCTTCCACTAATGCTGTGCCAATGGCATTCGTACCTTTGAGCTTTTCTTGCCAACATGCACCAGAACTGAGTGCAATCTCGGTCAACTTTTCGTGGAATTTGGGTTGTCCCCAGCTACCGATGATCACGCCATCTGCATCGGTCAAGATTAGGCGACTGTCGCTGTGCGCAAACAACTGGTTAAACAGGGGAAGAGCGAATTGTTTGACCGCATCGATCAAGAAATTGAGCTGGTGGCGTCTGTCTTCAAGAAACGCGGAAGTTACGCGAATATCGTCTGGCCGACGTCGCTGTTTTAAACCGGCTTGCTCACTTCTATCCCATGAAGTGGAAAGCCAATTGCTGTTGGTAATGTGTTGAAGTTCCATGACTGTACCATTTTGTCACAGTGAGGGTGTGCCATTTTGGAACACTTGAACACTGGTGTTCACACCATACATCCGCTCAAACGTCACTCACTTGGTTTGTTATCGCTTGGTAATCATAGTTTTACATTTAATTAACAACAAGACGCGCGTTGTTGGCATGTGACTTGAGTAATGAAGTGAACAACATAACTGAGTTGAACACTCGGTTGTTTAAAACAAAAAACTGAACGAGAACAAAAGGAAGAGTTATGATTTATGCACAGCCAGGTAGTGAAAATGCCATCGTTAATTTCAAATCGCATTACGACAACTACATCGGTGGCGAATGGGTAAAACCAACGGGTGGTGAATACTTCGACAATACATCGCCAATCAATGGTCAAGCGTATTGTAAGGTAGCTCGTTCCGGAGAAGCAGACATCAATCTTGCACTTGATGCTGCACATGGCGTAAGAGCTCAATGGGCGAAAACCAGTGTGACTGAGCGTTCGAACATCCTACTTAAGATTGCAGATCGCATTGAGCAACATCTTGAAGAGTTGGCTGTGGCAGAAACATGGGAAAACGGCAAACCCGTCCGTGAAACATTAGCCGCAGACTTGCCTTTGGTCGTCGACCATTTCCGTTACTTCGCAGGTTGTATCCGCGCTCAAGAAGGCAGTGCGGCCGAGCTAGATGAGCATACCGCAAGTTATCATTTCCCGGAGCCGATTGGGGTAGTTGGGCAGATCATCCCTTGGAACTTCCCAATGTTGATGGCGGCTTGGAAGTTGGCTCCAGCGTTGGCTGCAGGCTGTTGTGTTGTGCTAAAACCTGCCGAACAAACGCCGACTTCGATTCTTGTTCTGATGGAAAAAATTGGTGATCTTCTGCCTGCTGGCGTGGTGAACGTAGTCAATGGCTTTGGCTCAGAAGCAGGGCAAGCACTGGCGACCAGTAACCGAATCGCTAAGTTGGCATTTACGGGTTCAACAGAAGTCGGTAACCATATTCTGAAATGTGCCGCAGAGAACCTTATTCCATCAACGGTTGAGCTTGGTGGCAAATCTCCAAATATCTACTTCCCAGATGTGTTTGATCACGAAGACGAATACCTAGATAAGTGTATTGAAGGCACCTTACTTGCGTTCTTTAACCAAGGCGAGGTGTGTACCTGTCCATCACGTGTGTTAGTGCATGAGTCTGTGTACGACAAGTTTATCGCTAAAGTCGCAGAGCGCGCGCAGACAATCAAGCAGGGTAATCCACTTGATACCGATACTCAGGTTGGCGCTCAAGCCTCGCAAGAGCAGTTCGATAAGATCCTGAGTTACCTAGAAATCGGTCGTCAAGAAGGCGCGAAAGTCGTGTTTGGTGGCGATGTAGCGAAACAAGAAAACGACTTGGAGCAGGGCTACTACATTCAACCGACTTTGTTACAAGGTCACAACAAGATGCGCGTATTCCAAGAAGAGATCTTTGGCCCGGTCATCGCAGTGACCACCTTTAAAGATGAAGCGGAAGCACTAGCGATTGCCAATGACACGGAATATGGCTTGGGTGCAGGTGTGTGGACGCGAGACCAAAACCTCGCTTATCGCATGGGACGAAACATCGAAGCAGGGCGTATTTGGATTAACTGCTATCACGCATATCCTGCACACGCTGCGTTTGGTGGTTACAAGAAGTCAGGTATCGGCCGTGAAACCCATAAGATGATGCTTGATCACTACCAGAATACGAAAAACCTACTCATTAGCTACGACGTCAATCCGCTAGGCTTCTTCTAGAGTGAAGATAGAAAACACTTTAATTAGAAAGCCCTGAATCATTCAGGGCTTTGCTCATCTCTGAAAACCCAGTCATAACGACTCACTTTTTTTCCACACCGTCACTGATAATTTATATATCAAGCATCAATGAATAAATGCGTTAACTGTTGGCTTTGCTTTTAGTTAATGCCTTGTTAAACATCAATGGCTTGTATGTTCAACTCAGTGGTTCCTTTCGGACAGAACGATTACACAAGTCATTTGGTTCATCGGAAATGAGATAACTAAATGAAAAAAAGATCCGTATTAATACCCTTGTTTCTCTTATCAAGTGCAGCTCATGCGGCGAGCGATTATGTCGTTGGTCAATTGATTCCTGAAAAAAGCGTCGTGGTAAAAAGTGAAGTCGTCGGCGTGGTGGATTCTTATCGCTACGATAACGGGGACTCTGTGATTAAAGGGCAGGAGCTTTTATCTTTATCCTCAGAAGATTATGCATTGAGTTTGGACTTAGCCCGTAACGAGTTAGAGGTGAGTCGCGCCGAGTTAGATATTCAAGAAAAGCAATTAAAACGTTATCAATCCCTGCTGACCAGCAATGGTGTCTCGGCAAGTGACGTGGACAACCAAATTCGTGTGACTAACATTGGTCGAGCTCAGTTCAACGTAAGTAATACACACTATAAAATCGCCGCACGAACATTGGATAAAGCCTCTCCAGATGCGCCTTTTGATGGGGTTATCATCAATCGCTCTGTTGAGCTAGGGCAGTTTATTTCGGTGGGCGATGCGCTCTTTACCATTGCAGATATGGAACGATTGAAAGTGCGTTTTCACCTGTTAGAAATTGATTTCAACAAGTTCAGTAAAGGCGAGAAGGTTAAGGTCGAAGTGCCTTCTGTTGAGCAGACGTTGGACGGCACCATCACTTTACTTTCTCCTGCTTTCCAAAACAGTGAGCCGGGCTTCCTTGTTGAAGTGACGGTAGAAAACGCTAACGGCAAGCTTAATCCGGGCATGGAATCGTACGTGTATTTCAATGATCAGGAGGCACTGTGAACTTCTTCTTAGATTTGCTCTCTCACCGAAAGTTTGCGTCTAAAATCCTGACCATTTTGATCATCAGCATTGGTGCCCTTACTGCCTACAATCTTCCCCTTGCTGAGAAGCCTCGATTTGACTTAGGAAAAGGCGATATCGTCACGGTTTATCCTGGTGCCAGTGCGAAAGATATTGAAAGCAACATCACCAGTAAAATTGAGAAAGAACTGCTGTCCATTTCGGGCTTGAAAGAGTTCACCTCCACGTCGGAAACTGGCGTCTCAAACATCAGTGTGGTGCTGGACAGCAATGTCTCTGATCCGAATGCGGTTTACCAAGACATTCGAGATGCACTGGCAAGGGTAACGGATTTACCTGCTGGTGTGACCGAAGCGCCGACGTTGTCGATCAAAAAATCGTACAGCTTGGATTTCATGGTGGTCGGTATTTCTGGTGATGTTGGTTATAAAGCACTGCGAGATAAAGCCAAAGACCTAGAGTTGGCTTTGCGGCGTGTTGAGGGGATTGGTGAAGTTTACACCGTCGATTTGCGTGCGCCAGAGTTCTTAATCCAACTCGAACCGATTTCTTTGAGACGTTATGGCTTAACGTTGGATCAAGTGGCGGCATTGATTGCAGAGCGTAATACGCTGATCAGCGGTGGTCGTCTGGAAACGTTAAAGAACAACCCAGAACTGATGACCTCTGCCGAGCTGGATAGCATTGAAGAGCTGCGTGAAATGTTCATCTCATTCAGCCCGAATATTCAACTTAAAGACATTGCAGGTCTCATTGAGGATGGGTTTGAAAAAGGTGAGGTTTATGGCTCAATCAACGGTAACAAGAGCATTCTTTTTGACTTAAGAACTAATGAAAGCGCGGACGTTATTAGCACTTCTAACGCGGTGAAAGCTCTGATTGCAAATCAGCAAAAACTGCTCGGTGACAAATACACTATCGCCATCGGTTCTGATTTGTCTGAAGACATCCAAGAGAAAGCGCGCATAGTGCAAGACAACGGCTTGGTTGGACTTGGCTTGGTGCTGATCACGTTGGCGCTTTTCCTTGATAGACGCATTGCATTTTGGGTCGCGGTTTCTATTCCCGTATGTATCTTCGGCACGCTGGCTTTGCTGCCTCCTTTCGGGCAGATTCTGGATGTGTTCACTATGTCCGCCTTAATTTTGATTGTCGGAATTATTGTCGATGATGCCGTGGTGGTGAGCGATAAAATCGTGGCACTAGTTGAAGAAGGTTATCCAGTTGATAAGGCGGTCTCGCAAGGTGTGAAGAGTGTATTCCCAGCGGTCCTAGCGAGCATTTTATCGACCATGATTGCCTTCATACCTTTGCTCTTCTTACCGGGAAACAGCGGTAAATTGGTTTATGTAATTCCGCTTACGGTCATTATTGCGTTGTGCTTTTCGTTTATCGACGCGCTGTTCTTTATTCCTGCCCATTTAAAAGGCATTTTGAGTAAGAAGAGTCAGGTAAAGAAAAAGCCATTTTTAGATTTAAGCGCACTGAATCGTTTAATTGAACTTGTCATTCGAAACAGCAAAGTAGCGCTGCCATGTATTACCGTAGTGATTCTGACTTTAGGAGCGATTTCATATAAGAGTTTGAGCTTCTTGTTCTTCCCAACAGACGGCGCGTATTTGATAGAAATCAGTGCTGAATCGAATCCAGAGTTAGATTTGGATGACGTCTGGAAAGAAACACAACAACTCGAAGCGCTGATCAAAAGCACTGAAGAAGTGAATTATTGGTACGGCGAAGTGAGCTCACCAAATAGCTATTGGGTGATTTCATTAACACCACCAAACAGCCGAACAAGAACCGCAGAGCAAATCGTCGAAGAGTGGGAAGAGAAAGCAACGCAAATTACAGGGTTGGCTCAAATTGAGTTCGATATTGATGGCGGCGGTCCTCCGGTAGGGCGTCCGGTGGATTTGCGTGTCGTTGGCGGTACGGATGAAGGGCGAGAAAAGCTTGCTAATGATTTGACGGCGTACATTGAATCATTGGAAGGGACGAGCCGAGTACGACGTGATTTAAATGTACCAGCACCACAGATTCAAGCTGAGCTGCAACATCACTGGCTCAAGTACTACGGCATCAGTGCCAACAAAGTTGGGGATATCATTAAGTTTGCGATTGACGGTCAACGCGTGACGCGGATCTTTAATGGTGAAGAAGAAGCGTACTTCCGAGTCGCTTTAGAAGAAGACGACAAATCCTTAAAAGAACTGGATAACATTTTGGTTCGCGCCAGCAATAACAAGCTGGTGCCATTAAGTGAGCTGGTTCGATGGAGAAATGCCGATGCAGAAGCACAAATCAAACACTTTAATGGAGAGCGAGTGATTCGTGTCTCGTCAGGTGTCGATTCGACCGTGACTGATCCGGTTGCCGTTTTTGCTGCGGTTCAAGAAGCCTTTGCCAATAAAGAATACGGCGGTGCCTCTATTATTGCGACAGGGCAGATCTTAGAAACACAAGAAGCGCAGCAAGGCTTTATGATCGCGATTAGTGTGGCGTTTATTGGCATTGCGTTGCTTCTGATTCTTCTTTTTGACCGAATGCGCGAAACCTTAATTGTGTTGACGGTGATTCCTTTTGGCATCGCTGGTGCGCTGTTTATTCTGTTCTTACATAATCAGGTGCTGAGCTTTTTCTCCATCATCGGGATGATTGCCTTGATTGGTATTATGGTGAACAACAGCTTGGTGCTGATTTGGCACTTCAAAGAACACGAAGCGGAATGTAACGATACCAACTTGCTGGAGTTTGTCATTCGCGGAACGCAAAGCCGAGTAAGACCAATCACCTTAACCACAATCACAACCGTTGCAGGTCTTATCCCGCTTGCGTACGGCTTGGGTGGCTACGATAACTACATGTCGCCGATGGCGCTGGTGGTTGGTTGGGGCTGCGTGATCTCAATGATTGTCACACTTACCGTGATTCCATCCATTTATCTATGGACACACAGGAAAGGGAATCAAAGTGTATCCGCAGTCAATGACAACAGCGAGGAGAGAACCTTAGCGACCGACTAAGTACGCTGGAAACACCGGACAGCCCGTAGGCAAACTCTGCGGGCTTGTTACTTTGGACTAAAACTAAAGTCGTACGCGGTTCATAATTGCTTACCGATCAATGCCTTTTGCGACGTGGTGATAATTCTCAGGATGTGATCTCGAACGTTATCAACTTGTTAACGGTTGCTATACTTATCTGGCCATAAACAAAGGAAAAAATAAGGACGTTCAATGTTAAAGCTCAAGCAAATTGCTGTCGCGGCTTCTCTGGCTGCACTAAGTGCAAGTTTTTCAGTTTCTGCTAAAGATACGTTCGTAACCATTGGTACGGGCGGTGTAACTGGCGTGTACTACCCAACGGGTGGTGCTATTTGTCGTTTGGTGAACAAATCACGTGCTGACCATGGCATCCGTTGTTCAGTAGAAAGTACCGGTGGTTCTATCTACAACATCAATACCATTCGTGCTGGTGAGTTGGATTTAGGTATCGCTCAGTCAGACTGGCAGTACCATGCTTATAACGGTACAAGCAAGTTTGAAGATAAAGGACCTTTCAAAGAGCTTCGTGCTGTGTTCTCTGTACACCCAGAACCGTTCACCGTTGTGGCTCGTAAAGACGCGAACATTCAATCGTTTGATGATTTGAAAGGTAAGCGCGTTAACATCGGTAACCCTGGCTCTGGTCAGCGCGGCACGATGGAAGTGCTGATGAAAGAGTACGGCTGGACGAATGACGATTTCAAACTGGTGTCTGAGTTAAAAGCATCAGAGCAGTCTAAAGCACTGTGTGACAACAAGATCGACGCGATGATCTACACAGTAGGTCACCCAAGTGGTGTGATTAAAGAGGCGACTACCTCGTGTGACAGTAACATCGTAACGGTAGCTGGCCCACAAGTTGAGAAGTTGGTTTCTGATAACAGCTTCTACCGTATCGCAAACGTACCGGGTGGTATGTACCGCGGTTCAGAAAGCGATGTACAAACCTTTGGTGTAGGTGCGACGTTTGTTTCTTCAACGGCAGTGCCAGACGAAGTGGTTTACAACGTAGTGAAAGCGGTATTCGAAAACTTTGACGATTTCCGCCGTCTACACCCAGCATTTGCAAACTTGAAGAAAGAAGAAATGGTGAAAGATGGTCTATCTGCGCCACTTCATCCAGGTGCTGAGAAGTACTACAAAGAGGTGGGTTTGATTAAGTAATCTCACTCAGAACCAATAAAAACGCCATCGTAATTTGCGATGGCGTTTTTGTTTGTGTGCTATCTGAACTTGTTGTTATTGAAGTATAAAGTAGAGGCTAATATTCAATACCTTTAGAGGTGGGTTCTCGAACGCTATTTAGAATGCGTAAATGATCGTCATTCCGCTAAGCGTGTCATCTCTTTTTCCTGCTCCTAATCCATCTTCTTCTGTTGCTCTCACTTCCCCTGAAATGATGAATTGCGGTGTCGCGTGGTAGCTGATGCCGAATGAGTAGACATTGCGATCACCATTTACCTGTAGCGTTGAGTCATCGAAATCGACGCTAGATAGGTAAATGTAAGGACGAATACCCATAGCGAAGTAGTAGTGTGCGTATAAGTCATAGGCATTTGCATCAGCGTAAAGGTTCGGTTTACCTGTTGGCGCAGTACCATCAAACCCGTAACCAAACAAATCGGTTTCGTGTGCATTTTCTCCGATCGTATAGGCTGCCGATATTTGGAAGCCTTGGCTTACGTACTTTGCGGCAAGAGTCGTTAGTTCTTGCGAATCACCATCATTTAAACCACCAGAGCTACCTTCCACTTTGTTGCGCATATAGGTAGTTCCAAGGCTCAAACCAGAGTCAAAATCGTAACTTAGCGCGAGTGCTAGGTTGTTATCCCTAGTCAGCCCACCCATTTGATTGCTCACGTTATTGAAGCCGTATTGAGCTGATAGGTTCAATGCATCAAAGCTATTACGATAAACGACAAGGTTATCACCGCGTGCCGTCGCTAAAAAACCACCGTCTTTTCCATCGCTGAATAGTGGTGTTGCGTCCGGATCAAAAACAATGAGGTTGTCCATGTATCCCGCGACGTCGTAATAAGCAGAATATTGCTTACCAATTCGTAAGCTACCCAACTCAGTGTGGTTGACGGATATGTAACCCAAACGACTACGGAATTTATCTCCATTTTTATTTCCAAATTCATTCGATGGTGGATTCAGAATTGTGTCCCATTCGAACTTAACGTCCGTAGACCACTTGTCATTGAGGGTACGTGCTACACCAATGTTCAATGTACTGCGACTTGTGTTAAAGAAGTGGTCAAGAAAATGAACAGGTTGGAAGTAGTCCATGAGAAATGCACCACCAATATCGACTTTGTTTACTTCGTCTTCATAAACAGTTACCGAATAAGCATTGTTAGAAAGTAGAACCGTAGAAGCGACAATAAGTAACTTAGTTTTCATCTTAAACTCCATTTCAAAATCTCTGTTTATTGGTTAATAAGGGTGGGTAGGAGATCCATCATCGACATGAAGTGGAAGGTGGCAGTAAGCAAACCAAACAGAAGCACCATGACGATCATTGTGTTGCCAAACGGGGTTTTAAATCCTTCTTGTCCACCTTCGAGTTGACGAGTTTTATAAACAAGTAAGGCCGGGATAAAACAAGTCCATATGGTTGCGGCAGCGCCTGCGTATCCAATTGCTAGGACAAAACCAAATGGGAATAGTAGGGATAAGATGAGTGGGGGAAGGAAGGTTACGAGACACGTTTTGGTTCGGTCTTGCCGCGTATCTGAAAACTTGAAAAAGTCAGCAAGGTAATCAAATAGCCCTAGTCCCACACCGATGAAAGAAGAAAGAATCGCAGCCATTGAAAAGGCGTTAATCGCGTTGGACACCTTATCTGAGTCAATGACGGAATCTAACGCGGCAAGTAGTGTTTCGACGTTTCCGCCTTGCTCGATTACGGGAATAAACTCAGAACGAGGTAAGTTGCCATTGATACTCACTAGCCAAAGCACGTAGAGTGTAAACGCGATGCTTGTACCGCCGAGAATCGCCAACTTGGCGTGGTACTCACATTTGTAATAAGCACGCATAGTCGCTACCGAGTGATGGTAACCGAAGGAGGTTAACGCTACGGGTAGCATCGCTAAAGCAAAAGGCGCGTAATTTGTTTCTTTACTGATATGGTCAAACAATATGTTGGTATCAATATTTATCGCTAAACCTGATACACCAAATATAAAACTCAATATCATGAAGATAATCAGAATGACTGAAATTCTGTCTACCGCTCGTGTTGAATGCCAAACAAATAAAGAAAATATAGTGACAAATAAAACAGAGGAAACTTTACTGTTAATACCAAGGATACCTTCAATGATCAGACCTGATGATGTGATATAAGCATAAAGTAATATGCCTCCAACAAAATAAACTGCGATATTATTTAAAATATTTACTCTATTGCCAAGAACGTCTTGCGTGACAGTATTAAAAGATACTTTTAAATCATATCGCTTAAAAGATTCTAAAAGCATCCATCCTGATATTGTCATCATGATCATGGTTACTAAAATGGCAATAATACTCCAGGTTGTCCAAGCGCCAGCTCCAGCACTTGGTAATCCGAGCATTCCTGCACCTACGCAAACACTTGCAATTATACAAGCGCCGCCAAATAAGGACGGTTTCTTTTCCATGTTTATATTCCTGTAAATGAAATGAATAAACTCAAACCAAATAACGTGTAAGAAAGGAATCTCGCGCATCTAATTATCGATGCGCGAGTGTCTTTTAGACCTCTTTTAAGCGAGCAGTAAAGTGACGTAGTACTTTTGGTTCATAAGTGAAATTCAAGCCTTTTACGTTTTGAGCGTTCTCTTTCACTTTTTGGAAAGCTTCTATGACAAAGTCCATATGGGTTTGCGTGTAAGTAGCGCGAGGAATGGTAAGACGTAACAGTTCTGCGGGACACGGATGTTGTATGCCGGTAGCGGGATCTCTGCCAAGTAACAAAGAACCGATTTCAACCGCACGGATGCCCGCTACTTTATACAGTTCGCAGGCGAGCGCATGAGCAGGGAACTGCTCTGAAGGAATGTGTGGGAGTAATTTTCCGGCGTCAACAAATGCTGCATGGCCGCCCGCTTGTTGGCAGACTACGCCAATGGCTTCTAAGCCATCCACCAAGTATTGGACTTGTCCTATGCGGTATTCCAACCACTCAGTGCGCATGCCATCATACAATCCCACAGCAAGGCGTTCCATGGCACCGCCTTCTAAGCCGCCGTAAGTAGGAAATCCTTCTTGCACGACACACAAAGTTCGGCTCTCGGTATACACATCCATCATTGAGTCATCTTTGAAACACAACAGACCTCCCATTTGTACCATTGCATCTTTTTTCGCAGACATCGCAAGGGCATCAGCGTATTTGTAAGTTTCTTTGGTGATCTCTGCGATGGTCCAGTCTTTATATTCAGGCTCACGCTGTTGTACAAAGTACGCGTTCTCGGCGTAACGTGCAGAATCCATGATGACAGGGATGTCGTAGCGTTGAGCTATCTCATAAACGGCTTTTAGGTTGGCGATAGAAACAGGCTGACCACCGGCTGAGTTACATGTGATAGTGCTGACAATGTAAGGGACGTTTTCTGCTCCCGCCTCTAATATTGCGTGTTCTAATTTCTCTAGATCAAAGTTACCTTTGAAGTCAGCGGTGACGGACGTATCGAACGCCTCTTCGGTATAAACGTTTTTGGCAACGCAGCAATTCACTTGCGTATGGCCTTGCGTTGTATCGAAGAAGTAATTGGATAGGGCCACCATTTTTGAGCGATCTAAGCCTTTTTCCTGCTCACGCTTTTTGATGAGTATTGGGATGTAAATCTGCTCTGCACCGCGGCCCTGGTGGGTCGGGATGGTCAGTTTATAGCCGAAAATGTCTTTAACCGCGTTGGCTAGGGCATAGTAACTACGACTTCCGCTATACGCCTCATCACCCATCAACATTGCAGCTTGCATTTGTTGGGTAATAGCACCAGTACCACTGTCGGTGAGTAGGTCGATAAACACATCTTCACTATCGAGCAGGAATGGGTTCATGCCTGCTTTTTGAATGGCTTGTTCTCGGTATTCACGTGTGGTGGTTTTTACTGGTTCTACGACGCGAATGCGGAATGGTTCTGGCAAATGTTTAAAGTTTTCCATAATTAAGTCTCTTATTTTATATAGACGTGCGAAGCTAGCCTTTAATATTTTTATATTTAATAAAGGAAGTGCTAAGAAAATAAATGTAATAAGGATCGACTAACCTTCTTACCGATGGTTAGTAAGACGAGACTAGAGAATAGAAAAAAGAGGTAGGACAGATAGTTTAAAGTCGTTGGTGTACCAAGCTATTGAGCTTGACCATAACTTTTCTTGGATCTGAATATACTTCATATTTAATCCTGTGAGTTATAGTGGTTAGACACATTATTATGCTTACATAACTAATATAAATTAAAAATGTAAACGTGCAATAATTGTGAGGTTGTTAATGTATATACTGGGAAAATGTTATATACGTTCACATAATAAATCCGTGATTATGCAAGGAGTTTCTATCCAGATTTTTTAACTTATAATGCTTTAGTTGGTGTTTTTTAGTATGAACAACTTTAATTTAATGAGTAGTTAAGGTTTACATAATTAACTTGTTTCTAATATTTTCTAAAGAAATAGCAATTGATTGCGTATTAAAATGTTAGCAATAGCCATGTTCTTTTTACATATATACATCGATAAAAAAGTAGATAGTGATGGCGATAGAAGAAAGGGCAACAAAGCCTTTTACGTGGCTGGGATTCAACTGGCGAGATACACGTGCAGCCAAGTAGCCGCCAACCAATGTGCCAACCATTACAACGCTGCCTTTGGTCCAATCGATTGAACCGTTAGCAACAAAAATTACGATAGCAATCAGAGAAACACAGGTCGAAACCAGCAGCTTAAGCCCGTTCATTAAGTTGATGTCTTGGTGTCCTGCAACCACTAAATAACTCAACACGATCACGCCTAGTCCAGCATTGAAGAAGCCGCCATAAGCAGAAACGCCAATCAAAAGAAGACTCAGTGCAATTACGCCTAAAATGCCGGCGTGTTTGGTCTCCTTGGTCAGAGATTTAATTAACGCAGTCATGCGTGAGCCAGTTAAAAAGAGTACGGTTGCGAATAACAATAGCCATGGAATCGCTTCAAGAAAAACAGATTCTGGCGTGTTCAGCAGAAGGTATGCGCCGACAGCGCCACCAATCAAACTGAAAGAGATAGTGAAAGCCAGTTCTTGCTTGTTCTTCATGATTTCTTCGCGAAAGCCGATTGCACCACTGATGTAGCCTGCGCAAGAAGCATAGGTATTCGTCGCGTTTGCCATGATGGGAGGCACGCCAACCGCCATCAATGCAGGGAAGGTAATGAAGCTACCACCACCGGCGACGGAGTTCATGATCCCACCAATGATGCCCGCAGCAAACAAGAGAGCAAATTCCAGCAGCATAAAAGGTCCTTTTTGTTTTTATAATTTTTGTTTCTGAACGGTTAACACTACGCAACTCACCCAAAGAAATAAAGTAGCGATTAGTCCAAGAAAAAAGCCACCGCATAGGGTGGCTTGGTTTCAAAGGTCTATCTGAGGGAGAGATAGAATGCTTATTGCTCAACTTTTACTGGTTGTGCTTTAAGCTTTTGAAAGAGTTTTACAAACAGTGGACTACCAAGTACCAATACTGCAAGTACGGTGAATGTCAGCGTGATTGGGCGTTCCCATAAGAAGCTCAGTTCTCCGTCGGAAATCATCAATGCACGGCGCAGGTTCTCTTCCATTAATCCACCAAGGATAAAGCCAAGCAATAGCGGTGCGAGAGGGAAGTTTGCCAGCCTTAGTGCGATGGCAGCCATTGCCACAAGTAACATCACAAACACGTCCATGGTGTTGAAAGAAACCAGATACACACCAGTGATGGAGAAGAACAGAATCATCGGCAACAACACGGTTCTTGGTACGGCCAACAGCTTTGAGATGTATGGGATCAGCGGTAGGTTGAGAATCACCAACACAATGTTGCCGAAGTACATAGAGATGATCACTGACCAGAACACATCTGGGTGCTCAACAAACAGACGAGGGCCCGGCTGAATACCATAAGCGATTAACGCTCCTAGCATGATTGCGGTTGTACCAGAGCCCGGGATACCAAGGGTTAAGAGAGGAACGAAAGAACCACTTGATGCTGCGTTGTTCGCTGACTCCGGAGCTACTAAACCTCGGATGCTGCCTTTACCAAATTGTTCTTTTTTATCCTTTGGAGCAAGGTTACGTTCCATGCCGTAACTTAAGAAGGCGGCGATGGTTGCACCTGCGCCCGGAAGCACACCAGTAAAGAAGCCAAGGATTGAAGAGCGAATAGAAACCGGCGCCACTTCTTTGATTTCTTCCTTGGTGACTTTCATCGAACCAATGTTGCTCAGCTTATCTTGTTCCTCATCACGCGTATCTTCAGAAGGCTTCAAAATACCCATCAACGTTTCACCAAGCGCAAAGGTCGCCATCGCCAACAATAGGAAGCTGAAACCATCCATCAAATCTGTCAGGCCAAAGGTGAAGCGTTCAACACCAACGCCTTTATCAATACCGACAGTAGACAACATTAAGCCCAGAATGGTCATCATCCATGCTTTTATTACTTGTCCTTTACCTGCGAACGCAGCCACTGCGGATAAGCCAAGAAGCATTAGCGCAAAGTAGTCAGAAGATTGGAAGCTTAACGAGACGTTAGCCAGTGCGGGCGCTGCCACAAGCAGCATGATGGCTGAAAGCGTACCGCCAGTGAAAGAAGAGTAAGCCGCCAGCGCAAGTGCTTTACCTGCTTGTCCTTTCTGCGCCATTGGGTAGCCATCAAACGCGGTGACTACGGTTGAAGAACAACCCGGTGCGTTGATAAGAATAGAGGAAGTTGAACCACCAAATACCGCGCCATAGTAAACACCAGCCATCAGAATCAGACCTGAAGACGGATCCAAGCCATAGGTGATCGGTATCATCAGAGCGATGGCAGAAATAGGACCAAGCCCCGGTAGCATGCCGATAAATGTACCGACAAAACAGCCAACAATCACCATCATGATGTTCATTGGCATCACGGCGGTGGATAAACCTTGTAGAATTCCATCTAACATAATTCAGTCCTTTCTTTTGACTACCAGATGGTGAAAATCAGACCAGGCTCAAGGTAGATATCCAGACCTTGAGTGAGCAACAAGTAAAACGCGATAACGAACGGGAATGAGGCGCCGAACAACACCGATTTACGTCTTTCGCCAAGAAGGTAAAAGCCCGCAAGCAGGAAGAACCCTGTCGCTAATACAAAGCCGATGTAAGTCAAACCCAGACCATAAAGCGCCATCAAAACTAAAAAGGCGATGAGCAGTTTCCAGTTGAATGACATCACAGCGCCGCTTTGTTTATCGGGCTGACCAGTGACCAATAGCATTAATGCTAAACCAATCCCAACGTAGGTCAGAATGGTCGGTAAGGTGCGAGCCGTGAAGGGTTCGTATTCATCCCCGGGAAAGAGAGGGATTTGCGTGGTTTGGTAGCCATAGCATAGGCAAAACAATAAAAAGATCATCGCACCGACACGATCGCGGCACAGCAAATTCTCTTTGGTAAAAATATTGGTTGAATGAGACATATCCAACTCCTAGAACAACAGGAAAAGACCGTATATGGGCGTTAATGACGAAGGACTAAGTCATTAACAATTAAGCGCATCGCTGCTAGTCGAGTTACTTAGTGTTTACCAATCAATAAACAAAGGAGTTTTTACTTGTCGATTATCGACAATGCCCATATACGGTGAAATTAGAGTGCAAATACAACTGGGGCTAGGGATAGCTAACCCCATAAACTCGGATAAGAGTTATTGCTTCTTCAGGAAACCTAATTCGCGCATTAGATCGCCCATTTGCTGCTCTTGCTCTTCTAGGAACGCGAAGAACTCTTTATCCGCTTTATAGTTGTCAATCCAACCGTTGCGGTCACGAACAACTTGCCATTCGTCCGTTTTGTACATTTTGGTCAGAGCCGCGTTCCATTCGTCGAGCTTGGCTTGGCTTGTGCCAGGAGCGGCAAAGAAACCACGCCAGTTCGCGAACACAGTCTCATTGCCATATTCTTTCAGGGTAGGGATGTTTGGTGCAGCGTCTAGACGTTTTGGTGCCGTAATCGCCAGTACTTTCACCTGACCAGATTTCGACATCTCTAATACTTCGCCAAGACCGGTTGAAAGCAATTGTGTTTCGCCAGATAGAAGTGCGGCCATTGCTTTGCCGCCAGCGTCATACGCGATGTAGCGAACTTTACGCGCGTCAAAACCTTCGCCTTTAAATGCGGCTGCGACGACTAGGTGATCCATCGAGCCTCGTGCAGAACCGCCTGCGATTTTTACTTTACGTGGGTTAGATTCGAAATCTTTGACCACATCTTCCCATGTGTTGTACTTCGAATCCGCGGAAGTCACGATAGCGCCGTAGTCAGCAATCGTTGCGGCTACTGGAGTCAGATCTCGGAAAGATTGCGGGAAGATACCCGTCAGTGAACGAACAACGATTGGGGTTGAGTTCACCATCAACGTATCAGGTTGGCGCTCAGCGGTTTCGATGAGGTGTGCAATGGCTTTACCACCACCGCCACCAGAGAGGTTTTGGAAAGAGACATTCTCAACGATGTCGGATTTAACCAGAACATCACCTGTGCTACGAGCTGTCATATCCCAACCGCCACCAGCACCACCAGGAATTAGGAAATGGAGTTTTTCAACATCAGCAGCAAAAGCGTGGAAAGAAAATGAGGCTGCAATGATGGATGCGGCGAGCGTTGGTTTGAGTACCTTTAACATGTTTCACGTTCCTTATGTTGGTGACTCTCTTGTTTTGAAGAGCCTTATTATTTGTTCTCCTAACGAGGTAGGGAGACTCGCTAGTGATGAGCTAAAGGTTAATAAGGTGTTAACGTGATGTCTCTAATGCGTAGATAAAGAGAATATTGAGCATAAGCGACATTTTGTTCATAAAGTTCACGCAAACATGCGGCCAGAGAATGTGGTGAAAGACTAGGTTGGTCACATCAATTAAGAGTCTAAAACCGCCATAATGATGGAGGTTGAATAGGGAGGAACAGCGATGAAAGGAACATGTTTATGTGGCGCTATTGAAGTGACCGCACCTCAACACAATGAAGTGAGCTTGTGTCATTGCGATATGTGTCGAAAGTGGTCAAGTGGGCCTCTGCATGCGGTGCATTGCGGCCCCGGTGTGACATTTAGTGGTGCTGAGCCTAAACGCTATCAATCATCCCAGTGGGCAGTGCGAGGTTTTTGTGCTGAATGTGGCACGAACATCTATTACCATTTATTGGCAACGGATGAATACATTCTTTCAGCTGGGTTATTTAATGAGCCAGATTTCAAATTGAGCTTAGAGATCTTTACCGATGAGAAGCCTGCGTACTATGATCTGCAGCCACACAGCAAGAAAATGACAGCTCAAGAAGTGTTTGACCAATATGCGCCAGAAGAGTAGATAATCATGAAGTTTCTTTGGTTAAAGATATTACTGACAGTAGCGGTATTTGCAGGTTTGTTTTTGATTGTTTATCAGCAAGTACAAAGTGGCGTAAGTTAAACATAAAAAGCCGAGTACAACTCGGCTTTTCGCTTTTTGCTCACGTGTGGGTTTAATTACTTAAGCATGTGAACATAGTTATAAAACTCGACATCGCGCACGTAACCGTGTTTCTCATACACAGATTGAGCGGTTTTGTTGTCTATGCCTGTGCTTAACATAACAAAGGCAGAGTCGGTCTCTTTCGCCAGTTGGTCTGCTTGTTCCAATAGGTGTTCACCAATCCCTCGTTTTCTCTGGGATGAATCCACATACAAATCGTAGAGAAGCCAAATCTTTTTCATTTCTAACGAACAGAAGAGTGGGTATAGCTGCGCAAAACCAAGCGTTTGCCCACTTTCATCCGTTGCGTAGTACACGACTGATTCTTCATTCTCAATACGAGCTTTGATAAAAGCCTCGGGATCTTTAACTGAAACATCGACTTGGTAGAACTCAAGATACTTCAGGTAAAGAGTGGCAATTTTCGTAACGTCAGAGGCGTCTGCTTTTTTCACAACGATCATAATAAAACCTTAAAGGCATACAGGGCTTTAGCAAGCATACGCCTAAAGTGTAGTAAGGCTTTCCGGTAATCTAATCTCTCTAAAATGATGAGCTAACAATAGTCGTAGAATTTACTCACTTTCAGTTCGCCCATGGCCACGATGCCTTCTACATCGAAAGCCGTGAAGGGACGATGAATATTGATAAAACAGCCCGAATCTCGGATTTGTTGTAGGGATTTCTCCTTACCTAAATAGACCAGTAATGAGGGTGCTTCCGTCGAGCCCTTATTGGCAAGATTGAACCCATCGATTTGCATTGCATTCACCACGTTAAAATCATCCAACGCGAGTGATCCCATTCGAATATAAATGTCATGGTCTGACAGTTTTGCCAACGGTTCCTTTTCAACGCCTTGTATTTTGGCCTTGGTCATCACGACCTCATTGGTGGCATGAAAAGCACCAACGAAAGCTTCTAAGGTATTGATTCGAGCCTCGCGTTGCATTTGCATCATCTTAGGGGCAGAAAACAGTCCAATGATCGCCAGTACCACAATCGCAACCACCACTTCTGTTAGAGAGAATCCTTTTTGTTTCATAGAGATTTCTTATAAATGGGGAGTAACACAAAAGAGGCGTCATAGTACCGAGTGAGGTGCACGGGATAAATTTGAGATGAACGATTGTTTCAACAGATAAAACCTATCAGTGCTTCTTCTCACCCAAATACAAGCGATGCTTTTTTCTTATTTTCACGACAAGCAGTGTGTCTTCATTCCCACTAGTATAAATATTGAGCTTATTAGAAAGGTGGTGTCGATGTAGGTGTTACCTGGTTTTGTGAATGCCTTTTGAAGAATGGATTTGCTTGCGATATGCATCAAAAAATAATCGCTGTTAACCATCAATTTGAGTCAATTAACAAGTAATAAATTTGGTTCTGTGAAGGACAATCTTATTTATCGGATCGTTTTAAACATAGGTTTTGCAAAATTGATAGCAAATATTACGTTGTATAAGTCTACGCTTATGTATGGGGTTATTTAGTATTTTGATAGTAAATGGTGATGTAAAGCCGACAGTTTTGGCACTTTATGGTGATGCCGGGGCGCAAGAATGAAACGCAGTTCTGAGCTAAAAAGTAAATATTCAATCAAGTTCATTGTAAGTAGCATGTTCATGTTAGTGACGGCACTTACGGCGATCTTTGCTATGGGTATGCAGTATTACTTTGGGCAGAAAATGTCGCAGGAGCACGTCATCTCAAGGTTGAGTACGGCGGCGGCAGATGTAAGTGAATACATTCACCAAGTCGATAGCAATGCGATCAGCAGTACAAGAATGCTCAAGAGCTTTCTTTCTATGTCTGACCACAACTTTTCTGAAAAAGAAATTCTCACCTTGTTTGCTCAAGTTTTGGATGAAAACCCGTTCATTCAAAGCTTGTATGTGGGTAGTGAGAATGAAGATTTCTTTCAAATCATCAATCTAAAAACCTCGGTAACGATTCGCGATAAGATGAGCGCCGATGCGGTAGATCGCTGGGCCATCGCTAAAGCCACTGGGATTGGTCCGGATAGACAAATGATCGTGTCTTACGTGGACAGCAACTTTAATGTGAATCGAACCGTTGCGAGCAAAACGTCATTTTATCCTACCCGCAGACCATGGTTTATCGGGGCGACAGAAACAAACGTCTATAAGACCGAGCCTTACCTGTTTAAAAATATGAAGGTCACGGGTCAGAGCTATGCGATCCGCAGTGGTAAAGATGTTATCGGTATCGATATTGAACTGTCGACGCTGAACTCAAAAATCGCTTCAACTGCGCTGGGTATGAGTTTAGAAAGTGGGGCGGAGTCTTTTATCTTCAACCATAAGGGTGAAGTGATCGCATCGAACATCGATCTAGAACGCGATATCGAAGTGCCACCGTCCGAACCATTGACGCTGACTGAGCCTCAGCGTGCGCTTGTGATGAACTCTCCCGCATTATTGGTCTCGAACCAAAACGACTGGGGACCTTATGACTTTTCTCAAGCTGGTGAACCTCAGGGTTATGCCGTCGATTTGTTGAGAATACTCTCTCAGCAAACCGGCTTAGAGTTCGATTTTATCAATGGTTTTGAATCGATCACGCTTTCGAAAAAGTACTTGAAAGGCACCATTGATGTTCTTCATTCCGTGTCTGGAGAAGTGCCTGAGTACGGCGAGCAAAGCGCAACCATGTACACCGCAGGCTTGGCGATAGCAGGGAAGAGCCAACGTTTCATTCCTATTTCTCTTGAAAATTTCACTGATGAAGTGGGCGTGGTTTGCGGGTTTGGTATGAAGGAGTGGTTACAAGAAAACTACCCTAAGCTGAACATCGTTGAATTTGAAAGTCTAAGTGATGCAAAAGAAGCGCTGGAGAAAGGCGAGATACCTTATTTGGTTGATACCTATTTGACGTTGGATGAGCTTAATGGCTTGGAGAAAACATCGACCGTCACGGTAAGAAAACTGGATGCGAAGCCAGTGCCTTATCACATTTACATAAACCAAAAGCACGCGGGTTTGTTAGAGGTACTCAACCTTGCCATCGAGTCGATTACACCGGAACAAAGAGAAGCGTTAACGCAAAAATGGCTGGAATCAAACCATTGGCGCGGAACGTTTGTGCCATACCCAGAAGTATTTCAACTGTCGAAAGATACGTCTAACTACAACACCATGGTGAGACGAAGCATTGAAGGGCAAAACTACTTTGTTTATGTCACGCCAATCTCAAGTTCCAGCGGCGGTGATGACTACTTTTCGGTGGTGATTCCAAAAGAAATTGTCACCGATGCAGTAACAAAGCGCTTGTTTAACTCGCTGTTGTTTACTGCGCTGGTCATGTTAGGTCTTTTCCCTCTTGCTTGGCGACTTGGTACACCAATGACGCGCTCAATTTACGCGTTGAAAGCAAGAACGCGAAAGATCCGTGCTCGTCGCTTTGATAAAGTGTGGCCGATGACGACGCGAGTAAAAGAGATTGATGAACTCTCAGATGCAATGATGGAAATGGTGGCTGAGATTCAGTCACACGAGAAGCAGCAAGAAGAGTTTGTTGAAGCCTTTATTCGCCTTATCGCACAAGCGATCGATGACAAGTCGCCATACACCGCAGGGCATTGTAACCGAGTGCCAGAAATCGGCATGATGCTGGCGGAAGCGGCTGAAAAATGTCAAAGCGGTAAATTCAAAAACTTCGCCTTCCAAAATGATGCAGAACGAAGAGAGTTCCGTATTGCGGCTTGGTTGCACGACTGTGGCAAAATCACCACACCAGAGCACATCGTTGATAAAGGCACCAAGCTAGAGGCGAACTACAACCGAATCAATGAGATTCGCACTCGATTTGAAGTGTTCCGCAGAGACTTAGAGATCGAATACCTAAATGCCTTGTTGCGTGGCGAGGTAGACAAAGGCGTCGCAAAAGCCGAGTTTGAAGAAAAAGTACGTCAGCTCAACGATGACTTTGAGTTTATCGCCAATGCAAACATTGGTGGTGAGTTCATGAGTGAAGACAAGATCGAGCGCGTGAAGAAAATCGCTGAGAAAACGTGGTTACGATACTTTGATGACCGCTTAGGTTTGTCACCATTTGAAGAAATGAACAAGCCAACTTCCGACACGCCGTTGCCGGTAAGGGAAAAACTGTTGGAAGACAAGCCAGAACATATCATCAAGCGTATTCGTCCTGTTGAGTTTGCGCCGGAGCATGGCATTCAAATGCAAGTACCGGAGCATCAGTACAACATGGGTGAAGTTTATAACCTGACGATTTCTCGCGGTACGCTGACACCAGAGGATCGCTTCAAAATCAATGAACACATGATCAGTGGCATTAAGATGCTAGAGGCTTTGCCGTTCCCACCAGAGCTAAGCAATGTTCCGCGTTATGCGTCTACTCACCACGAGACGCTGAAAGGGACAGGATACCCTCGTAAGTTGAGTGCGGATGACTTGTCGATTCCAGAGCGCATCCTAGTGATTGCGGACATTTTTGAGGCATTAACGGCGGGAGACCGACCTTACAAGAAAGCGAAGCCAGTGAGTGTGGCTATCGATATCATGTATAAGATGGCGCTGGATGAGCACTTGGATATGGACCTGTTCTTGTTGTTCCTCGAGAGCGGCGTTTACCTCGAATACGCGAAGAAGTTTATGCCAGAAACGCAAGTGGATGAGGTTGATATTCAAAAGTATCTCTCTCACTGAATTAAAATGGTTTAACCCTCCCAAAAACATCAGCTAAGAGCGGTACTTCGGTATCGCTCTTTTTTTATTGCGTAAAAGTGATCTCTGGCTTGTATGCGACGCAAGTCTCTGAAAAATATCTACTAGACTTGAAAAGTATATGCTTCAGGTTGCTTTGATAAAGCGAGTTGCTGAGTTTGTTGTTGAAGCCATCGGAGGGCTTTATCGCGTGAAGACTAAATCTGGTACCCCTCGTAAATTTTCGATTAAATTCACCGTCGGGAGTTTGTTTGTTATTGCTACGGCGGTAACGGCGCTGCTTGGACTCGGAATGCAGTATTACTTCGGTAAACAGATGTCGGAAGAACATATCCTGACTCGTTTAACCATGACCGCCAAAGACGTCAGTAATCATATCCATCAAATTGATGCCAGTGCGACCAGCAGCGCGGGTATCTTGCGAAGTGTAGCTGACTTCAGTGATACGCAATTCAGTGTGGATGAAATCCAACGAGTGTTCGTTCAAGCGCTCATCGACAATCCCGTTTTTTACAGTATCTATTTTGCCAATAACAACGAGTATTTCTTCCAAGTCATCAATTTGGAATCGTCCCCAGAAGTTAGAGGAAAGATAGGGGCAACCGCCAATGAGCGCTGGGTCATCATCACCATCAAAGGTGATGGCGAGGAGCGAATGCGGCAAACCATGTATTACTCGGAATCGCTTGAGGTTGTCCGTCAAACAGAACAGAAAAGTAACTTCTATCCATCTCGCCGACCTTGGTTTGCTGGTGCCTCAAGAGACAGCGTTTACAAAACCGATCCTTATCTGTTTCAACACCTGAAAATCACCGGGCAGTCTTACTCTGTGCGCAGTAAAGGTGCCGTTATTGGCGTAGATACGGTGCTTTCTTCACTGAGTGAAAAGATCAGCGCTACCGAACTTGGGATGAAGAAGGATGATGGTGTTGAAGCGTTTATATTCAACAATCGTGGTGAAGTGGTCGCGTCCAGCATCAACGTTTTTCACGAAGTTGATATTCCTGATTCATCGCTTTTGGCATTAAGTGAGCAGCAAAAAGCCTTGCTAGGTGACCGCGAGTTTGTGGTTTCGAATCAAAACGATTGGGGACCTTACGACTACACCCAGAGCGGCGAACCAGGTGGTTATGCTGTTGATGTACTCAATCTGGTTTCGCAGAAAACGGGCATGACGTTAGAGTTCGTTAATGGTTTCAGCTCAAAAGAGTTGGAAAAGAAATATCGCAAGGGAGAGATTGATATCCTCCAACCTGTGCTTGGCACACCGTCAGAGTTAGGGATCAAAAGTGATCCTCTGTTCATAGGGCAGCTTGCGATTGCGACGAAAACTACCAACCTAATGCCTAAGTCGTTGACGGAATTAGGTGATGACAGTATTGGCGTGGTGGCGGGTTTTGGCATGAAAGAATGGCTACTTGAACGCTATCCGTCACTGAATATTATCGAACAACCGAATCTCGACTTAGCAAAACGAGCGCTGCACATGGGTGACATTCAGTACCTTATAGACACTTACTTAACCATGGTTGAGATGAAGCGCTTGGTGAAGCTGACCGATATTCATGTCGTGTTGCTCGACGCACCACCTTTGGAATTTTCTCTGTTTATGAAGGAGAAAGACAAAGACGTGGTTGAGCTTATCAACCAAGCGATCGCAGCAATTTCACCAGAACAAAAAGTAGCGTTGCAAGAGAAGTGGCTCAAGCCTCATCAATGGAGGGGGAGTTTTGCTCCGTATCCCGAGGTCTACGAGTTGGCGATTCAAAAAGACAAACACGACCTAATGAACAAAGTGACCATTGATGGTGAAAGTAGATTCCTCTATCTCACTAAGTTGCATTCTACTCGTGGCACGAGCGATTACTTTGCTGTGATCGTTTCTGGTCAAGTAGTGACTGATGCGGTGACAAGTCGATTGTCTAAAGCGATTGCCATTACTGCGTTCGCAATGATGATTCTCTTCCCATTGGCGTGGAGGGTGGGTTCGCCAATTGTGCGCCCAATTGTTGCGCTGAGAAAAGAGACCATCAAAATCAAAGACCGTCAGTTTGATAAACTCGTCCCGGTAGAAACGCGTATCAAAGAAGTTTCTGATTTGTCCGATTCGGTCACCGAAATGACGCAAGAGATTCAGCATCACGAGCAACAGCAAGAAGAGTTTGTTGAAGCTTTTATTCGCCTTATTGCGCAAGCGATCGATGACAAGTCTCCTTACACTGCGGGGCACTGTAATCGTGTTCCAGAAATTGGTTTGATGTTGGCAGAGGCGGTAGAGAAGTGCGACACCGGTAAGTTCAAAGACTTTAAGTTTAACAATGACGATGAACGACGTGAATTCCGTATCGCGGCTTGGTTGCACGACTGCGGCAAGATCACCACGCCAGAACACATCGTTGATAAAGGCACTAAGTTAGAAGCCAACTACAACCGCATCAATGAAATTCGCACTCGTTTCGAAGTGCTAAGGCGAGATGCTGAGGTGGAAATGTGGAAGTCGATATCTACTGGTGAACGGTCAAAAGAAGAGGCGCAAGCCAAGTTCGACCAACGAGTTGCGCAGTTGGACGAAGACTTCCGATTTGTTGCCAACGCCAATGTGGGTGGCGAGTTCATGAGCGACGATAAGATTGAGCGCATTAAACATATCGCGCAGCAAACTTGGTTACGTCACTATGATGATCATCTTGGTCTTTCTCCGTTCGAAGAAATGATTAAGTTAAAATCTGACGTGACGCTGCCCGTGGTCGAAAATCTTTTGGCGGATAAGCCCGACCATATTATCGAGCGCGTTCGCCCAATGGAATTTGCACCTGAGCATGGCATTAAGGTGCAAGTGCCAGAACATCAATATAATTTGGGTGAAGTGTACAACCTGACCATTTCCCGCGGGACGTTAACACCAGAAGACCGTTTCAAAATTAACGAGCACATGATCAGTGGCATCAAAATGCTGGGGGCTCTGCCATTCCCTCCAGAGTTAAGCAACGTGCCGCGTTACGCTTCGACCCACCATGAGACGTTGAAAGGCACAGGCTATCCACGTCGGTTGAGTGCAGAAGATTTATCAACCCCAGAACGCATCTTAGTGATTGCGGATATCTTTGAAGCGTTAACCGCAGGAGATCGACCTTACAAGAAAGCCAAGCCAGTAAGCGTTGCGGTCGACATCATGTACAAGATGGCACTAGACGAGCATTTGGATATGGACTTGTTTTTGTTGTTCTTAGAAAGCGGGGTTTACCGTGACTATGCCAACAAGTTTATGCCAGCTGAACAGGTTGATGAGGTGGATATTGAGAAGTATCTGAAGTCGAAATCATCAGACGCGTAAGCCAGAGAGCTTAGAGCCTTGAATCCCTATAGCTTCAAAGAGTGGCGCATTCGTTGCCACTCTTTTTGTATCAGAACTTGGTATCGCGTTGGTAGATCAACGTTATTTGGGGTAGGTAGCAGTTCTGCCGCCTCTTGTAACGAGAGACCGGCAAAGGGATGTTGATCGTGACAGCTGAGTAAGGTCATTGCCAAGGCATAGAAATCATCGTTCTTGCTTGCCTGACCGATACGCAGAGAAGGGCATGCCGCACTATAGGCTCGGCTAACGGTTGTATGTGTATGCTCTCGGTATTTAGCATCAACTCGAATCACGCTGCCAAAGTCGATAAGCCGAACTTGGTTGTTTGACGTCACGATGACGTTATGTGGCTTGATATCGCCATGCAGATATCCCGTTTTGTGTAGATTGAGCAAAGCGAATTCAAGCTTGGTTATTAAATCTTGAGGTAATAAATCAGGTTCTATCGCGTTAAGTGTTTTGCCTTCCAGATATTGACTCATTAACCAGTCGGCGTGGTTTTGCGAGCCATAACCATGAAAGTTTGCCCAGTAATCCGACGCGTATTTGGATAGAAAGTCCGCTTCCGCCATCAAAGCCCGTTTCTCAGCCAAGCTTCGCGCTACCTTGATCGCCACCGTGCCATACAGTTTGTGCTCGCACTGAAACACGTTTTCGCTCAGAGGCGCTACATAAGTAACGCCACAGGCTCTAAACAGGGTTTGATTGGCGAACGTATTCATCACTAAATGCTCGCAGGTAACACAAAGCCCGCAAAGAAGTTCGGTACGAACGGATTGTTCTGGCCTTGAGTTTTAATCGTCAAGCGAACCTTGTCGCCATTGTAATCAAACTCAAGTTGGGTACTTTGCGAAGAGGTTGAAGTGATGCGCGGCTCAATCAAGCGGAACCATGCCCAACTGCCTTTAAACTGTTCATTGGCAATCGGCGTTGCTTGTTTTTGTAGACGCACCGTTAGTGCATCTTGCGCGACAGAATCGCCTTTCCAGCTTTGTTGAGTCCACAGCATCGGACCGTGTTGATAGGTGAAAATCGGTTTTTCAGCACGAATGGAAAACTCAGTCAGCGCCGAGCTCATTTCTGTTGGTTTCATCTGGAATTGAATCGCAATGTTTTTTGGATCAGCCAAAAACAGGGCAGAGCGAATGTCTTTGGCTTTATCAAACATCAGCCAAATCGCAGGATCTAACGCAAAGCCAGTATTTGGCAGTAAGCCGGACATAAATGGCGCACGTTGCTCTGTCGAGAAGCCTTTCAACATGGTTTGATAGAAGGTGTCCAACGTGCCATCGGTTTTAAAGAAGGCAGCAACATCTGCTGTGCTTGCGTCGCTGTTGGCACTTTTCTTAAATGGGTAGAAAGCCGCGATGGTGTTTTCATAAGGCTGGTAGACTTCGCTGTTCCACATACTATTAAGGTATTGGTGAGCTAAGTTCATTACCAATTCATTAGTTTGCACTGTCACGTAGTCAATCACTTCACCGGATAGCGGTGGCTGGGAATCGGTCAATGACGCCAACTGTGCGACCGGATTTTGCGCTTTTAAACCTGCAGATAACGTTTCGTAAGCCACTTTATCTGGCGTGTTGGATTTGTAGAACTGATCGAGCCATTTGGCCGTGTTCGCAAAACCTTCCAGAACGGAATCTATTGGTTTCTTACCCTGATCGTCTGGCGTCATTTGTTTGTGGAAATCGTTAAACGTCAGTGTGATTTGTCGAGCGGATTCCTTTTTCTCATTGTCTTGCGCAGCATCTGCAATCTCTTCATCGGTTTTCTTCTTCGCATCTTTTGGCTCTGGTAGAAGAACCGAAGTGTAGTTGCTGATGGTGGTAAACAGCTTAGACATTGGATTGTTTGAGGCATTGTTGAGCACGTTCAAGCTGGCATTCAACTGCTCAGAACCGGAAATGGTTTTCACCTCGATGCTGTTAATAAAATCGCGCCAGTAATTGATGTAATCGTTCTGATACATGCGCTTCAAGTCGTGGCTGATTCGGTGCATTTCTAGTGCACTTGGGGCTTGTCCTGCGATGCCTTCATAAGCGGATAAAGCTTCAATAAGAAGAGGGGATTCCACCGAAAGATCCAGCTCGTTAAAGCCAGTCGGGGTGTACAGGTAAGGCACGAAATAACCCACGTAACCAGGTTTGAATTGGTATATTTGGTTAAAGTTGGAGCCAAGTTCTTTACGCACATCAATGCGCTTCTCGTACGCATGATCGTTCAAAATGTGTTGGTAGATTAGCGTCTCGATATTGGATTGATTGATGACTTGCTTCGCCAACCCTTCAAGCTCTTGATTGGCAGTTGTCGCCACTAAGTGCTGGTTAAACACATCGTCGAGCAGCACTTTAAGCTGAGCAACGTTAGTTTTGTCCGCTTCGCCTTGATGCTCTAAGTTTGCTAGGAAGTAGCTTTTGAGCTCTTCAATGTTGGTGCGATTTTTATCAAACAACAGCCGATAGTCGTTCAGCAATTCGAGCGTTCTGGCTTGATCTTCCAAGTTCACATACACATACAAGTCGCTCTCAATGGTGTGCGCCATAGAAGGGATCAGCACTTGTTGCAGCTCTTTAGTGTAAGCCGCTTCAACTTCTGGCTTGATGGTCGCATTCGGTAGGAATGGCAATGTATACCAAGGTTCAGGCTCCTGATATAGCGCGTAAATGCGATGCATGGTGTACAGGTTTGGAATGTTGCCCACCAAATCTTCTTTGCTGTATGGCTGTGCTGCGATCGCTTCTTTGTAACGCTCTAACATGCCATCAGCTTTGGCTTCACGATTGGTTTGATAATCGAAGTCGAGCTTGAGAATCGTCAGTGTACCAATCAATAAACCGAGCCAAATTAGGGTGTAGGCGGTTTGGCTGAACCACAACCAATTCTCTTTATGGCGGTTAACCCCAACTAAAGTGTTTTCATTTAACACGACATGAGACATCAAATGCTGAGCAAACAAGGTTTGTTGAACGGGCATTTGTTGGTGTTGTTGATATTGCTCATTGCCGAGGGATTGGTTGACCACGTTAGCCAGTAAATCATGCTGTGCGAAATCACTGCCACTGTGGGTAAAGTAGAAGCCGCGGAAGTTGAGCCCATCTGTGTATTGGTCACCTCGGTGCAAACGCTGTAAGAAGTGCCAAAAATTCTGTTTAAGCAGACCAAATTGGTATGGCGCACCACAAATGGCATTGCGGAAATCTTGGTTAAGCTGCGCTCCCAACGCATTGCTCATGTTCGAGATTAACTGACCGGTGAGGTGGTCGTATTCGTCATTGAACCAATCGGCATCAATGCCACCATGTTTTTGCACTGGGCTGGTGGCACCGAACACTTCATTGCGTCTCGCTTCATCAAACGCAGAAAAGAACTGACAGAAATCGCTCACTTGCCCCATGTTGGTTAGGACATTGTAGACAGGTAGGTTCAAACCAAATGAACGATTGAATGTTTTGATTTGCGATTTCAATTGGTCGGCTTTTTGTGAAAGGGTTTCGCTATTGCCAACTAACTGTTCTATTTCTGTGGTGAGCAACAAGCCGTTAATCGCTTGTCTCGGGCGCCATTTATTAAGGCATTGGCACAGTGTTTTTAAGTAAAGCGGTTGTTGATCTTCGCCCATGCTGATGGAAATCAGAATTGAGTGTTCACTGAGCCAAAATAGAATCGGAAACTCAATGTCATTACCAAAGTCATCGACTTTATAAGCTTCGTAACCCATCTGCGTGATGATGCTTTTGTCTTTGCTTGGGTTATCACTGAGTAACAGGTAAATCGGCTGATCGTAACGGCTGGTTAAGCGCTTTTTACGTTTTTGTACGCCGAGCATTTTCTTGAAGTGGAAAGCGAGTAACTTGGATCGTTTTATGATTAGTGCGCGTTCTTGGTCTTGCTCAAGACTCTTTTTCACCTTGCGATTGATTAACCAAAAGCAAAGCCCAGCAGACAGAAGTGCCACAATGGTTGTCGTGATGACGCCTGTCCATAAGAAATCAGGATACGCAACAAACCAAGTCAGTAAGCCGCCTAAGATTACCAGAAGCAGGAGGGTAACAAGGCTCCAAATGATTGCTTTTTTTCTTGTTGGTGTGTTTGGGTTGTCTTGCGTCATTGTGACTCAACCTCGCTTTGTTTGTTTTTGTTATGCACCACTAAGCCGTTGACGTTGGCATTCTCTCGATACCAGTTATTGATGGTTTTCGCTTGTTCTGAGTTGTCACATCGAACAATGACGCGAACGTATGAATTGATGTTATCCGCGACAGGTTGATAGTTGGATGTCGGCAGCTGGGCGATAAACTTCTCGGCGTTTTTAAGGTTAGAGAAGGTCGCAAGTTGCACCAGCCAATCAGTGTCGGCTGCAGGGCTCGTGACTAGAGCGCTCTTCGTCCCTGGCGCCGAAGTTTTCGCTTGTGGCGTCACGGCTTTTGGTTGGCTCGGAACTGGACGAGGTGGTTGAGTGGTATTTACCGCGACTTTATTGCCTTTTAAATCGTCGTCAGTGCTGACATACACGATGTCTTCCGCACGACCAGATTCAATATAGCGCTGGCTGTACTCACCAAGCTGAACAAAATCACGTGCCCGCTGTGGTTTGGTTTTGTTGTACCAGAAATAGGTCAGAGCAACGCTCAAACCAATGATAGTTAGGAAAAATAGAGTGGTGACAAGGTAACGTTTTTTGCGCGTTGGCTTACGTGTTTTAGGTACCGAAACCTTAGTATGACAATAGATTCCACCGGCTTGTCGGTACTGACTTAAAATCTGCTCTAGACGGTAGGTAAAACTCTTTAGCTGTTCGCTGCCCGTTTCGCGGTACTGACCTTTAAAGCCGATATTGAGGAACAGGTAAACCACTTCTAATAAGTCGATCAGCTTGTGCGGTTGGCGCGCTGCTTTCTCTGCCACAGTAAAGAAAAGTTCACCGCCGTTGCGCATGCCAAACAGTTCACTGAGTAGGGTTTTGTTCTCCCATCCGCGTTTTTCACCCCAATCGGTGTAGACAATCAACTCATCCAAAACCACGGCATACAGGAAGCAAAGCTTGTCGATCACGGCGACTGGGTAGGTCAACTCGGCACCTTTGGTTTTAATTTCATTAATGGAAGCCACCAGTTGATGCCTGAGCGTGGTTATGTCTTCGGGCTCCGGCAAAGTGTTGATCTTGAGCGTGACAGCCAGTAACTCAGAACTGATGTTGATCAGCTGATTCTCGGCTTTATCGAAATGATGTAAGAACCCTATGTTGGCTTGCGCAGCGTTGACCGAATGCCACTTTACGTCTGGCATGTCGGTGTCTTTACTTACGAAGTCGTTTTCGCTGCTGTCCCAAACTAAGGTATCTTCATCCAAATAGTTCATAACTTACTACCTCAGTGCGTACAACATCACTTCTAGGTCGCCAACACGTGTATCGACGTGCAGCGCCAGTGCATCGCGGTTTTCAATCATTTCTAACCAATTGCGGTCTGACGTATCCACTTCAAAATACGCTGTACCTTGCATTGGTTTTAGTTCACTTGGCGCAACAGGAAGCGGCGTCAGCTGAACGCCAGAAAGGGCATTACGCACAATCTCGACAATCTTGTTATTGCTGCTCAGTTTGGCTGCCGCAGGGAACAATTCGTTAAGCTCGGTGCTGCTGATGTTGGAGCGGACACTGAGAACGAATCGGCGATCAGATAGGTTGTGACCATCTTTTACCAAAGTGCGAAGCAAGCGGCGTCGTTCAAACAACGAAGTGTCAAACGCAAACTCAATCACAGAGTCTTGTTGAACCAGCGTGAGCATATTGCGCAGATTCGAAAAAAGCGGATTAAAGCAATCGTAAAGACGATGGAAATCCAACGGTTGGCAAGGCTCTGGAATTGCGGGTGTGGATGCCATGACTTGCGCTTCAAACTTGCGTAGCTCCAAATAAAGCTGATGGGTTTGAAACTTTGGGTTCGACAAAGATAAATCAAACCACGGAAGCCAAGTGTTGAGTGTTTGCAGCCACAGGTAATCCTGCATCATCGACTGCGGACTCTTTTGTCCTTGTCCAGCTTGAATACGTTTGAGCAAGCTGGTGGCACGGTTGGAGGTGAGGGCATGAATCTCTTTCAAACGTTCAACCAATAGCTGTGATGCTCCGTAATGCAAACACGCAGGAATAAAGGAACGGTCTAGCATCACTTCGCCCGTTTCGCTGCATTCCAATACTTTGGCGAAAGGAATCAGGGTAAAGCCCGAAGTGTCTTCGCCTTCGAGTTTTATCGCGATGTTGAGCTGCGCGACATCCACCTCAACGCTGGCGTTTTCAGAGGTTGAAGTATCAAACACATTGATGGTGCGTGTGAGATAGCGGCTTTGTTCTGATTCATCATTTGCGTAATCATTATTGCCTTGCAGAGAGACGGGCAGTGCTAAGTAAGCCATTTTCTCAATCGTACCGTGCGGCACATCTCTGGCGACTTCGCGTTTCAGTTCGAAGTGCGTGCCATCTGGGAACAAACCCGCGCTAGAAGAGACGGAAAGCTTGCCAATTTTAAGTAGATCGTGATTGATCACCAAGTCGGTCACACCATAGTAAGGGGCATAACCAGCAAGCGTTTCGACGTTTTGTCTGACGTAGTTTTGTGTGTATCTGTCTTGTTGTTGAAAGTGTTGCGGGGCAATGAACATGCCTTCTTGCCAAACGACTTTTTTATATGCGTCCACGTGATTTCCCTATCTACTGAATCGAGTTAAAAGACATCCCACCAAGGCGAATCTGGTGTCACGGTTTGCAATGCTGCTTTGTTACCGCTGATCTTTAACTGGATATATTGTTCTTCTTCCTGAGGCGTGGTTGTCACTACCGTCGCCGTGCTTGCATCGTATTCGGCAAATTCCACCAATACGCCGATGTATTGAGTGGTCTTGTTGATGTCTAAGGTTTGTTTGCTATTGCTGTCTGGCATTACCACGGGCAGCACTTGTTTCGACACCAAGTTTGCGCCCAATAGGCTCACGTCATCGTTGTACAAATCGATAAACGGCAATTGCTTAAACTGCTGTGCATCGGTCAGTTGATACAAGCGTACTACTACGGGATTAGTACTGTTGTTAACACTTGGGTTAATCGTCTTCTCGGCGCTCACCGCCAATTGATATTGCGTCACAACCGGTGTTGGGTCAGATGAACATCCCACCAAAGCGAAAGCGAGTAAACTAAGCCAAATCTTCATCAGCTTTCCTCGCTTTGCTTTTGTATGTTTTCCATAAACATCGCTTTGAACTGGCGACGAAAATCACCGTTGTCTTGTCGATGTTGGAAGTGCTTGCGGTAGATTTTCCAATACTTCTTGTCTTTGCTACTGAACAGTCCGCCAGACACAAATTCGCTAAATTGATTCTCTAGTTGGTTTGGTGCGAATTCATTGAGGAACTGTTCGAGTGTTTTGTCCAACGCATCAAACAAAGCATCATGTGCAAGCGGTGGGTTGCGAAGGTATTGTTGATTCTTCTCGGTAATCGTAATCAGCTTTTCGATGGAGGCTTCCAGCTCTGACGTTGGATGATGATCGCCCGGAAGATACTCAATCTCCGTAGAACGCTCCATTGCTTGCTGCTGTTTCGACACTTCATCCACTTCAAAGTGGTCCGCCAGTTCGTCATCGTCGATGTCTTCAAACGGGTCGGAGGAGAAGGGGTCATCGCTCATTACATTCTGGTGGGAGTAATGGACTTCTGATTTCACGGGTTCGACGATGTTACCTTCATCGAGAAAATCGACATTGTCTTCCAGTTGCAGGTCGAACTTAGTCGCAAAGAGGTCATCAGGTTGCTCTTCGGTAGGCGCTTTGCTCGACGTGAGTGTTGATACCAACATCGAATAGCTTTCGATCTTTAAAATGTCGCCATCGTTGAGTGGGTAATCTTTATCTCTCACCATGGCTTTATCGTTGAGGCGAGCCGGGTTCTTACCGGTACTCTTCACCAAATAACCTGTTTCAGTGAGACGAATTTGTCCGTGAATACGCGAGATGCGTTTTGATTGATCGGGCAATGCTACTTCACAAGAAGCAGAGCGCCCAAACTGCCCGCCAGACTCGGGCAGATAGATGACTCTTGAAGTCACCACCTCTTCAGAGGGTACAGAAATCAAATGTATGCTGATCGCCACTTGTTATCCCTCGCATTTAGCCAACGCTGTGTTGAAAGCGGTTAAGAAACCAGAATATTTGTCCAAAAAGCGGTTAGAGAAATACACGCCCATTGGCTTGGTTTCGAATACTTGAGAATAGAAGTAATCGCTTGGAAGAGAGGCTTGGCTGATTTCGGTGTGAAACACTCGTTCATCTTCCAGTGCGACGTCAATTTCTCTTTGTTTTAAAAGCCTTAGTAAAACCTTAGCATCTCGTGGCTGCTTAACGACGTTGTATCCATTACGTTTCAGCCAAAACCATGTGCTTGAGCCAAATTCTGCCGAGAACTTAAGGTTCAACTTTGACAAATCATCAAGCTTAGGCTCTACACCGGGACCAAAATACCAACGCAATTTTTGCTCGGTAATAGGAGCTGACAACGTTGCATAGCTGTCGTGTTCTCTGGTTTTCGGCGAGACGAAAAAGCCATGCTGTTGACCACTGTGTACGTGGAGTTGTGCGTCAGACCATTCCGTCATGGTCAGTTGGTAAGGTTGTCCCATTTCGCCCAGCGCGCATTTGACGCGGTTGAGCGCAAACCCATCCATGTTTTGATTTTGGTGAGTTTGGTATGGTGCCCATTTGTGGGTCGCAAGTAGTAATCGGTCGGGACCAATCCAAACTTGCGCCCAAGCTTCAAACGAGAATAGGGCACCAAGCAAAATAAACAGCGATGAAACCAGCTTGGTTATTTTGCGAAAAAAGCTCGCCCCACAGCTGACCGCCGCCTCTTGAACAAGAATCGAGGTGGTGACGAGATGGGGTTAATGTACGCTTCTAAACATCATGATTCGTTACTACTGAATATCCAGTTCAAAGCCCTGTGGCGTCGATGCTGCGGTGACCGTCACTTGGCTAATCGGTTGTTGTGCGCTCAGGCGCGCGATGCATTCTTCTGCCAACTTCGGCATCAAAGAGCGGTTAATGATTTGCTCAACCGCGCGACCACCTGTCGTAGGGTCGGTGTTTTTGCTGACAACCAAATCCACAAAACCTGCATCCCACGTAAAGCTCGCTTGATACTGTTCTGCCAGTTTTTTGCGAATGCGGTTTAGCGCGATTTCGGTGATCTTCGCCAACTCATCATCGTTGAGTGGGTAATAAGGCACTATGGTGGTACGCCCTAAGAACGCAGGTTTGAAGTAACGTTGTAGATCGGGACGAATTGCTTCGAGCAGTTCATCGTTGCTGATGCGTTCGGCGTTTTCATCACACACATCGCAAATCGCTTGGTCTGCGGCGTTAGAAGTCATGATGATTAAGGTGTTTTTGAAATCGACCGTGCGACCTTCGCTGTCTTTGATGTGTCCTTTATCGAAGATTTGATAGAAGAGGTCATGAACGCCCGGATGCGCTTTTTCCATCTCATCCAAAAGCAAGACAGAGTAGGGATTGCGGCGAATCGCCTCGGTTAACACGCCACCTTCACCAAAACCAACATAACCAGCAGGCGAGCCAAGTAACATTGAGATTTTGTGTTCTTCTTTAAACTCGGTCATGTTGATAACCGTGAGATCGTTGCTGCCTCCGTAAAGCTGCTCCGCGAGCGCCATAGCAGTTTCCGTTTTACCGACACCACTTGGACCACACATCAAGAACACACCGATTGGCTTGCGATTGTCGGTCAAGCCAGCGCGTGAGATTCGAATCGCTTTTGCCAGTTCTTGCTTCGCCACGTTTTGACCGATAACTCGTTTATCCAGCTCAGATTCTAGTGACAATAGGCGAGCGATTTCGTCACTCATCATGCTGCCAATGGGAATGCCTGTCCAACCGGAAATGACTTGAGCAATGGTCGCATCGTCCACCATCGCATTAACTAACGGTTCTTCACCTTGAAGCTCGTGCAATTGGTCGAGAAGGGCATTCAACTGGCTTTGCTGAGTTTCGTCCGGCGTTTCACTTTCTGTGATGCTTTGTTGAAGCGCTTTAATCTCATCAACCAATGTAATCTCTTGTTCCCAACGCGTTTGGTAGCCCGCTAATTGAGATTGGTTGGTGGTGATTTCTTGCTTCAATCCGGCAATTTCTTCTGCGCCTATGCCGAACAAATCAAACTCTTTTTCCAAAGCAGATTGCTCGTTTTGTTGATAACGAATGGATTGCTCCAACGCTTCAATCACTTCTGGTTTCGCACCTTGAGTTAATGCAATACGCGCACTAGCCGTGTCGAGCAGGCTTATCGCTTTATCTGGCAATTGGCGAGAAGGTAAGTAGCGGATAGATAGGTTAACCGCGGCATCAATGGCAGATTCTGTGATAAACGCGCCGTGGTGCTTTTGCAATGAAGCCGCAATGCCTCGCAGCATCTGTTTGGCATCTTCTGCATTTGGCTCCTCTACCGTGACGACTTGGAAACGGCGAGTCAAAGCAGGATCTTTCTCGAAGTACTTTTTGTACTCTGACCATGTTGTTGCGGCAATGGTTTTGAACTCACCACGTGCAAGAGCGGGTTTCAATAAGTTGGCAGCATCATTTTGTCCTGCTGCACCGCCAGCGCCGATCAGCGTATGTGCTTCATCAATAAATACAATGATTGGCACATCGCTGTTTTTCACTTCGTTGATGACGTCTTTAAGGCGATTTTCAAATTCGCCTTTTACGCTTGCACCTGCTTGTAATAGCCCTAAATCAAGCGAATGGAGTTGAACGCCTTGCAGCGCACTTGGCACTTCATCTGCTGCGATTCTTAGTGCTAAGCCTTCAACGACAGCGGTTTTACCCACGCCTGGCTCACCAACGAAAATAGGGTTGTTCT
This sequence comes from Vibrio sp. MMG023, assembly GCF_021654215.1. Lineage (NCBI taxonomy): Bacteria > Pseudomonadati > Pseudomonadota > Gammaproteobacteria > Vibrionales > Vibrionaceae > Vibrio > Vibrio sp. MMG023. The sequence goes on from NZ_JAKFZP010000005.1 coordinate 227,852, forward strand.
GGCGTTTACGACAAAGAATGTCGATGGCTTTTCTTACTTCAGAATTACGCCCAGAAATCGGATCGATATTGCCTTCGATCGCTTGTTGAGTCAGGTTGATGGTGTACTTGCTTAGTGCGTCGTTCGCGCTTGCTGTGTTTGCGGCTGAACTTGCTTCACCTGTGCTTTGTTGCGTTGCTCGCTTAACCGGCGTTTTGTTGATTAAACCGTGTAGGGACTCGGTCGACACGTTTTGTAGTGACTCGAGATTGTTGCTCGATACGCCCATGACGTTCTGCTGCAACAGCGCTTGAACGAGATGCAAGCTGATGATTTCGCCATGACCATAGTTAACGGAGGCAATCATCCAAGCGTCTTTTAGAAGTTCAGTCAGTGCGTGGCTGAGCGTTGGTTGGCTGTCTTGCACTTTTGGTAAGCGCTCGATGCGATTTGCTAGTTCACTGGCAAGTTGATCTTGGTTGATCTTCTGACTTTCAATCAGCGTTTTTAAGTGCGCGTCTTGTTGATTCAATAGCGTGAGCAGCCAATGTTCCGGCTCAATGGCAGCAACGCCTTGATTCATAGCTGCACCAGCAGAGGCTTCCAATGCGCGTTTTAACTCTGGCGATAACTTGGCGACTAAATTTGTCAGCGTTACTTGTGTCATAACCTTATCCTTGTCTTTTGCGCGATAACCTTCTTGGTCGTCGCGGTGTCTACCTAGCTATTTCAGAAGAATCCGAATCCGCTCTGTAGGTTTACGTTCTGGGGCGAGGCAATCCACTTCGCCCAATTTCGCTGCTTGATCTGGTTGAGTAGACAGCCTTGGTTTTTCGAGATACGCGCGCTTAACGTTGAGATAAATAGAAATCGGCGTGGCGTCTCGTAAATAATGTTGAATGAGTTGGCGCATGTGGCTCGCCAACTGAGTATCTCTATGAATTTGATGCAGCTCTTTGCGGTTGGCAGGTTGGATACTCACCACCAAATGTTGGTTGTAAGTCATGCACGTTTTGCCAATGAGGAAACCTTGTCCGATCCCGCTGTTGTAGTCGTCTTTCTGTCCTAAACGGGTAAGAGAACTCGCGGGTAACTGACGACGTTCATGGCTCTTAGTCGACACATCGATTTGGTAAGGGAAGTAGTCGTTAAGGATCTGCTCTAACGTTTCTAAGTTACGATGCCCTTGAGCGAACAACAGCGAATACTGGAACAGCGCGCCGTGTTCGTGTTTCAGGTTCGCCAGTTGTTTGAGTAGGTCGTTTTTTTCTTTTGCCAACTCTTTCTGCACCAAGAGGTGAGGAGCGAGTTCTAACTGCGCGGCAAGTTCAAAATGGCGTTGATTGAATACGTCTAAAAAGTCCTTGAGTGCGTGATCGTCGTTATGCAGTGCAAACAACAATTCCTCATAGATGTAGTTTGGGATAACCCCTTGTGCACCAGATAGTGCTTGCTGCGCAATACGAACCTTGGCGCTGTGGTCACTGAACGAGAAGTATTGAATATCGTCGGCATCACCATGAGGCATGGCTTCCGCTTTGAGCTCTAACTTCAGCTTATGCCCAGACTGTTTTGCCATTTGCATCAGCAATCGCATTGCTTGAGCAAAGTCGTACTCATGTGGGTTCGCTTTCAAATCGTTAATCAGTGACATCGACATCATCTATCTTCCACGCTACATCGAGCGCTGGCTCCCGTGGATTTTTGGATAACGCCTCGCAATGCCATCTTTGCCATAAAGACGAATTGTGAGCTGAATGTAGCGATCAAAACTACAGAACTGTTGGAAGAAGCGATTCAACACATCGGTGAAAGTCAGATAGTTGCCAGACGTATCGAGAGTGATTTCAATCTCTGTGCCCGGAGAGAAGACATTCTTGCCAAGAATACGCATTGATGAAACTTGCGAGCGCACTTTAACTGACTGAATCATCTGAATTTCATCGCTTATTAACTGATTGCGGCTACACAATTGCAGCATTTGCTTAAGTTGCTGAGTAGGATCTTCAGAGTGTAAAAGTGACGAGAAGTTACTGTTCAGTAGCCCGATAAATTGCCAGTGCATATTGGCGTCAGATTCACGTTCTATCGGAGCCGACGGCGGGTAGAGCGAATGAAAATCGCCGGGTAAATCGATTGGCTCTAAACATGTCATCTCACCACTGATGGTGCATGCTTGTTTGCCATTGGTACAAAGAAGGCGAGTGCCATAGAGTTTGTTGAATTCGAGTTCTTGGTTGGCATTTAGGCTGATCGCCAATCGCAGTTCACCTGTGGAATCTTTTCGGCTTTGCCAGTAATCACAATGTGGGTCGCTTTGGTAACTGTCTTTAAACAGTGGTGTCAGCAGTTTTTGACCGCTCGATGTAATCTCAAACACATCCAAAATGTCGACCACTTGAATTTCATTATCGGTATGGGCATCGGCATTAACGGGAATGGTCAGGCTGCGTTGGTCATAGCTGGTTGGTTCGCCTGTTTGTTCGAATAAGTTCACCGCAGGCACGACATTGAGCTTAAACACTTGGTTATCGAAAAGACGGATAAACTCCATCGGCAAAGAGTGCATGAACAGGTTTAATACCACAGTGGAGCAATCATGTTGCTGACAGGCTTCACCAAAGCCTTTAAGACGGAAGAACTGACGTTTCTCTTTGAAGAAGAAAAATTCGTTCATCAAATGGTAGCCAGAAAATTGATTGCCTTTTTGTGGCAGAAACTGAAACTGCTTATCGCTGATTCGGCTCTTTAGCTGATTGGCAGCTAAGACAGCGTGATTCTCACCATTGATGTCGGAAATCGATATTGCACGCGCTTCACTGAGCAGCAGTTCAACCAAGGAATCCGCATTGTTCTCGAAACCTTGAACGAAGAAGTCGAGATCTTCTAACGCTAATTGACTGAAGTGCACATCATCATCACCAGTAGACAGAGTGAGTTGAATAACGGCGGTAGTTTGTTCACTACCTTGTGGGCGATTGAAGTCAAAAGGTGCGCTGCTTGCCTTGGTGTCAATCAGTGCAAATGGTGTCGTTTTGATTTCATCCGTTGTAGTGAACAAACATGTTTTGCCTTGAGACTCGGAAGAAAATCGTGTGCCTTTGGGAAGCGTCGTGCTGTCTGTGGAAGGCGCGTCTGTGCTCATTTCTAGATACGCCACACTTGGCACAGTTTGAATGTAACTTGGGTAGAGTACGCCAAGTAGCCCTTCGACAACTTCAGGGATTTGCTCAGATAGACGTTTTTCGACGTTGGCATTCAATAGTGCCACGCCATCCAATAAGCGAGCCAAACTTGGGTCTTCGATTTGTCCCTGATGGATGTTTAGGCGTTGTGCGTGTTCTGGATGTTCAGAACCAAATTGACCGAGGGCTCGACGGACAAAAGTCAGCTCTTGTTCGTAATAACGCAGTAGAGGATCACTCATACAAATCCTCCTTCATATCGGTGGTCATGTCGCTTAATGAAATCTTGGAATCAAAAATCAGCTCTTTTTCGCCCTGTGCCGTTTTGGCTTTGGCGACAATATTGAACGCGATGGTGTTTTCTCCCGCTTTTCGCTCAACCAGTTCAACCATGACTTGGCTAAGGCGTGGCTCGAAATGTCGAATGTAGTTTTCTAGTTTGAGGGCTAATTGCTGGTGGTCGAGACTAGCACTCAACAGGTGCACATCCTCGATGCCAAAACGATAGTTAGAGCGCTGCACTTCGGTTAACCGATCGTCAATGCTCATCAGTGACGCCTCCGAATCGAACAGACGAGTCAGGTGATACTTGATGTCCTCGATATCATCTCGACGAGTCGTAGGGGCTGTTTGCACAAAGGTACGCCAAAAACTCATTACGCCACCTCATCCAATTCTGTTGTCAGCACCACTTCGCCACTGAAATGGTCGTATTGATACTGCGGGACGATACGCAAGGTACAGACGAAATTGCCCGGATGATGGTCAGAGTCGCACACGCTGATCTTTGCAAAGCTCAATGGGTATTTTGATAGGGTTTCTTCGTTGGCGTACGCCACGTTACTAGAGAATTTTTCTATCCATTGAGAGAGGAATAATTCACACTCAGCCGCTGTTTTGAAGCTGCCAATCATCTCTCGCACTTGTACTTTGAGATAATGTGCAATACGGCAAGACATCAACGAGGTTTGGATTTGAGTGAGGACTTTCTCGTTATCAGATTCACTGTTGTGCCAAATCGAATTGTTGCCATTGAAGTAAAACTTATCGCTCAAAGGACTCTTAGTAAGAGGGATAAAACCGCTTCGACTGTAGAAGGTCGACAGTTGCCCAAACAAGGTCACTTTGGTTTGTGGTTGAATCAGAAAATGGCTATCGCTTTGGCTTTGATTGACCACGGCACCTTGGTTGTTGTCGTTCCAACGAGATTTCAAGAAGCCAAACCAACTCACCCGTTGATGCTCTCGCATAATGGTGGATACAAACGCAAAGCCCGCATTGCCCCAAAGCCCGTTTTGCTTCTCGTTGTAGATGAATCCCACTTTGGCGTTTTGATAACGTGTACGCATGCACATTTCTGGCATCACTAAACCGACAAAACGCGCAGAGGACTTACTGCGTAAAGACTGCCACGATTGGTAATCAGGGCTGGCAAGGATCTTCTCGATTCGGTTGATATCAGACAGCCAGTCTGCGCCGGATTCGACAAAGAAATCGCGATTAGGAGCAAATAGCATTGGGCATAACGTTGCTTCACCCAAGCTGCTCAACAGTTCTACGGTGAACAAATCATCGTAGTCGGATTCGAAATCCATATCTGCCGCGATAGGTTGTGTGAACAGCAAGCAACCGAATGGATGTCCGCCTAAGGTGTTTAACTCTTGGTTGCCGATCTTGTTGTACAGCTCAGACGTTTTGGTGCTGTAGGCTTGATTGACGTCGGAAGACACTTCTTCCCAACTCATATTGAGTAGCTTGAGTTGAGTGCGTTGGTAATTAACGGGCAGGGTGGCTAAGCCTTGAAGCCCAAGCCAATTGGTTTGCAGTGCCTCAAATTCTGGATGATGCAATAACTCATCCATCTGTTTCGAGAGCTTATTGTCAATCTCTGCAATTAAGCGTGAAACATGTGTGATAAGCGCATCGGAACTGTCTAGCGCGGAGCGAGACACTTGAGACAGTAAAGAGAGCGCCTCTTGTAAAAAGTCGCTGTCTTTATCGTCTAGCTGTGTAAATTGGGTCTGCCAACCTGAGTGATAAATCTTACTCATACTATCCTTGTGACCTAAATCGAATTGGCTTGGTCGAAGCATCCTACTTCGACCAAGCTTTATCGTGCGTATACCAATCGTAGTAAATAACTGGTCATTCTAGCTGGTTATAACGCTCGATAACTTCGTTTAAAATTTTGATTGTAGAATAACTACTTATCGAAAATTTTAGCCTTGTTCTCAAGCGTTATTCCTGCGCTACCTCTGACCACTTACTGTGATCGGTATTAACCTGGGATCTTCGCTACCATACGAACCGACGTAGTCAGTTCTTCAAGTTGTAGCCAAGGTCTTAGGTGAGCAACGGCTGAATACGCGCCCGGCTTACCCGGTTGTTCAACCACTTCAATGCGAGACTCCGCCAATGGCGTTTTCGCTCGTTGATCGTTACCAATTGCACCTGCGTTGGTGTATTGATCGATCCACAGTTGAAGTTCACGTTGAATGTCTGGCGCTTCTAGGTTTGAACCTAGCTTGTCGCGACCCATGACTTTCAAGTAGTGAGCGATGCGACCACTTGCCATGATGTAAGGAAGACGCGCTGAAATCGCTGCGTTTGCTGTTGCATCTGGATCTGTGTACGTCTTCGGTTGCTGTGTTGTTTGACCGCCAATGAATACGCCGTAGTTTGAGTTCTTGTAGTGAACCAGTGGCAAGAAGCCTAGGTCACTTAACTCTTTCTCGCGTTCGTCGGTTAGGTTCACTTCTGTCGGACATTGCTGAACCAAGTCGCCAGCTTCGGTCTTGTAAGTTAGATTTGGTAGGTTTTCTACTTTACCACCGTTATCCAGACCGCGAATCGCTGTACACCAACCGTACGCAGTGAACGCTTGCGTCATTTTCAGGCCCAACTCGTAAGCCGCATTTGACCAAACCAACTCATCATTGCTTGATGGATTCGGGTTGCCATCTTGGTCAGTGTTTAACTCTTCGTAGCTAAACAGCTTGGTGCCAAGACCTTTCTCACCGTAAGGAAGGCGAGCCAGTGTGCGAGGTAGTGTTAGAGTTACGTAGCGCGCGTCGTCACTCTCACGGAACGAGTTCCATGCAGCATAAGCCGGAGAATCAAAACCAGCCGCGACAGGTTTGCCTTCTTCGAAGGTAGTGAAGTCATTGAACTCAAACATTTCTGCGTTTGCTGCGGCAACGAACGGAGCGTGACACGCAGCGGCTACTTCACCCATGTAGCGTAGTAGGGCGACGTCTTCATCTTTTGCGCTGAACTCGTAGTCACCGATGAAGGTGCCGTATGGTTCACCACCTGCTGTGCCGTATTCGCCTTGGTATACTGCGTTAAACAGTGGGCTACGGTCGATGGCTGGTGCATCTTCAAATTGATCAAGTAGCTCGTCTTTGGTGTAGTCGACCATTTTGATTTTCAGTGAGCGTCCTAAGTCGCTCTCTTTAACCAGTTTTTGTAGACCACGCCATGAACCTTCTAGCTTTTGGAAGTCATTTTCTTGCATGACTTTTGATAGCTGTTTCGAAAGCTTTTTGTCGATCTCTACGATGGCGTTTTCAATCGTTTTGGTGACGTTCTTGTCCCATGTTACTGTGCCGCTTAGCGCTTGCTCTGCCAACACTGAGAACAGTTCTTTTGTTGTGTCCGCTGGCGTTTGCGTGGTCGCTTCGATTGCACGATCCAGAAAGCTCAGCGAAGCTTCAGCCGCTTCTGCTTGTGGTTGGTTTTCAACTTCCGTCGTCATTATTCTGCTCCTTCTTTCTGGATGCCTAGCTCATCGGAAAGGGCGTTAATAGTGTCTGCGCTTTGCAGCACTTCCTTGAGTAGCTTCTCTAGATCACGAGAACGGTCCGCTTTTGAAAGCAGTACTTTGAGTTGGTTACGAGTCTCAACAAGCTTCTTGAGCGGTTCAACTTGCTCAACGATGGCTTCAGGCTCGAAATCTTTCATTGATGAGAATTTCAGACTCGCTTCGATTTGGCTGTCGTCATCAACCAAAACGTTGTCCACTTTGAGTGATAGCTCAGGGCCGACACGTTTCATAACAGTATCGAAGTTGTCTTTGTCGACGTTATAGAAGGTGCGATCTTCCACGTCTTCTTTGTCTTGCTTGTGACCCGAATAATCACCGACGACTCCCACCACAAAAGGGAGTTCTTTGGTTTCTACTGCGCCATTCGTCTCGACATCGTAAGTAATACTTACACGGTTTTTGCTAACTCGCTTGTGTTGGGAGTTCAGTGCCATAATGGTATCTCCTTATTCCATTAAGAAGCTGTCGAAGTAACTTTCGCTGTCGTCGCGTCAAAGCCCACTTCAGGACCTTTCTCTATTTTGCCGCCTTCGCCTTCGATGTAGTACGCTTTCGAAATCTCGGTGTATGTCAGGCTGAATGATTCATTTGGCAGGTGACCATCCGACGCGCCCATGTTGTAGCTCGACATACGTGCTGCGCTTAGTGTCAGGATTAGATATGGATCTGCACCAGAACCTTCACGGTTTGGCTTGGTCATCACGATCTCGATAGTTTTACCTTCACCACCTGGTGCGTATAGGAAAGTCGTTAAGTATGGCGTTGCACCATCACAGCCACGAGTGATGTTCACTTCACCTAGCGCGACCATGCCTTGGTCTGCGTTGTTCGCGTTACCGACGTCGATGCCAACGCCACGAACGGCACTCCAGTTCACTGTATCAATAGCAAAAAATCCATCCTTGCCACCGATCTTATCTACCGTTGCAGCACCTTTTGGTGTAGTGCCATCAATTCTCATGTAAATAGAAGCCATTTGGTTCTCCTTTGCTTATTAGCATTTTTTGCTTCACCACTCGAAATCGGTAATACCGCTCGACGATTGAGTAGTTTTTACTTCTGGTTGGTTGGTTGTATTAGGAGTGTCGCTTTGCTCTGACGTTGTAGGTTCAATTGACGTTGCACTTTGAGACTCCTCATTAGAGGTGTTTTGAACCTCAGACACAGAAACGGTTGGAACCGGCTCTGGCACTGATTGTGGTTCAGGAATTGTCTTCAGAATGGTTTGTTCTAAGTTGTCCATTCCGGTGAGTTGATTGATATGACTCAGAACTTGGCTGTTGCCGCCTGTCATTTCTTGGAGTAGTTCTGGCAAGCTTAGATAACCCCATCGAATCGCGCGCTCTAACAAGAACGGAACAGGGCTATGTGGCTCGGTTTGTTTGAAGTAATCGGCGAGCTTTCTAAGTTCATGAAAAGCGTGGTCGCGATTTTGGATCTGGCCAGCGATATTCATCGTAGTAGGTGCCGCTGGCTGGTGTGTTTCATTTGAAGGAATCGATTCTAGCAACGGCGTCGTCGTAATTTGTTCTGCTTCTGGCTCTGATGAGGTTGGTGCTACTTCTGCATTTTCAGTTGCCTGATAGGTTGTTTCAGGAGAGTTTGATACGACGGGGGGAGCCTGATCTTCTTCGGTAATCAATCTAAATTGATCATCCAGAGGCCATTTAGAAAACTTGTCTTCAGTGAGATAACGGATCGTGTTAATCAGTTCCGCGATGTTTTCTTTGATGAATTTAAAACTTACATGGGTTGCATTAACGGGTTGGCACTGTTGAGCGATGGCTTGTTCTATAGCATCAAGATTTTGATAGGTTTGCGCCAAATCCATTAAGGTGTCTTGCGTGTCAGCATTGAATAGGTTTTGCGCTTTAGTTTTGATTTCGCCAAGCGAACCGTTGCGCTCTGCGCGTAGGTAATCACCAAAGGTGACATCGTCAATCAAGCCAATCAACTGCAAAGGCATATACAGGGCAGTGGTATCGTGAGTTTCGCCGACAAGTTGTAGCAGAGGTTTCATCCGGAACTCAGCTCGTTCTCTTGCGATGCCAGACTCTTCTGCGCTTTTTAGTTTGTCTTCAGGAAGGAACGGATTGAGCGAGTCCCAAAACTGCTCCACGGTGCTTAGAAGCACTTGCGTTGCGTCGGCAAGATTTCGATAGGGAGCGTCGGTGAACAACTGACTGGTGATATACCAACCTAGCAGCTCCAAGTCTTTGCTTGACTGGGTGAGGGCGTGGTATGTCGCGGTACGCAACTGTGCCCAGTTGTCATCATTGCTTTCAAGCAGTGCTTGATCACTGGATGCATCAGGCGTTTCAACCAATTGGCGAAACGATGATTGCGCGGCATTGTAACTGTTTCTAAGTGCTCGATAGGCACTTCTATCAAGCTTCAGATAGACACCACTTGGCGAGCCATCTGTGATCGGAGCCAAAAGACTATCAATATTAACCATATTCAATCCATGAATTATTTTTTTATTAAGTCAGAGATAAATCCATTACTCTGGTTTCATAGTTTGTAAACTTCAGTCTAGTGAGGATTTTCCTAAATAGCCGATAAAAATTAACTATTTAATAAAAACTAAGATGTCGATCCAAAAAATTGGTCGGAGGAATACATCTATCAATATAATGCCCTGATTTATAAAGGGGTTTTATCCCCCTATAAGTACAGTGGGCATTCCTGCAACGATACTTCCGCCGTGAGACGTCGTGTCTCCCATTCGGGCTGCAGGCTTATTGCTTAATAGCACGGTCGTGCTTCCCATCGCGATAGAATCCGGCGTTCCAACGCATACACAAACATCACTCACTGTGGCAGCAGGTAAGCTACCGATCAGTACGGTTGGAGCTCCAGGGCCGGTTACCGGACCACCCACATGAGGAATTGGTGGGGTTGCTGGTGTCTGCATTGGGCATACATGCATGTCAGTGATACGAGCGGCAGGTAACGTCATCGCACTTCTCCTTGTACTGCAGTTTGTGATTGGCTATCTGAAGTACCTTGACCGCCCGCAGCAATATCCAGAGCCATGGTGATTGCGGCTTGATAGTAAGGTTTCGTTTTGTCCCATTCAGGAAGGGCGGCTGCGTGATTGATCGCTCCTGCAGTCGCTTTCGCGTACAGAAATGGCTCAGGCATAACGGGTGGAATATCTGGTGCAACGATGCTGCCAGAACCATTCCAAAATACCGCTTGAGCAAGCCAAGATGGCCCACAATTCAGTTCCAATCGATGAGAAAGATGTTCGGCTTTGCGGCGCAATTCTTCGGAGGGTGACCGCACCCAAGCCATGCAAGTTTCGACACTCTGCTTTTGAAGTGGTGACCATTCTTGATTACGTTGATTTAAACACAGTGCTCCCCACCAGATGGCTTCACGGACGGGTAGAGCGTGGGTCAAAAACTGTACTAGGTCGTTGTAGAGCTCTTTGTCTTTGAGTGATTGAATTGCATCGCTGATGCTGGTTTCTTCGTCGAGCAGTGCCTTTGTTTCGTCACTGGCTTTGAATCTCGGTAGTATTTTCCCAGCCGTTTGGTATGGAATCTTCTTATATTTCATTAGTTAACCTTTACAATTGCGCCTTTTACTTCACCCATTACGCCGCCATCAAATGTCGCTTTGAGACCCGATTTAAACTCCGCACTCAAAGAGCCTTCAGCAGAGAGCGTGGTGTCCGCTTTGATGGAAATACTCAGGCCAGAAATGCTGTTTGAACTGGTTGCTTCAAGCGCCGTCGTGGTGCCTGAAACCTTGTTGGCTGAAGTGGCTTTGCTGGTGACGTTGGTCCCTTCCAAATTCAACGCGCTGCTGGCTTTGACGTCGATATTGGTTGCTTCAATGGCAATGGATGATGAGGACAGGGTTATTTTGCTTGAGCCAACTTTGAGCTCGATAGAATCGTCAGCTTCAATCGAAATCGACTTGGCTTTTTCGCTTAATGCTTTGGTTACGCTCAGCGAGTAGTTGTCTTCTGTCGACACTGATACCGCTTTGGTGACTGTTTGGCTCAATTCACCCTTGATGGTTTCGGTTTGGTTGTTTTCAACTTCTTGTGTCAGGTCTTTGGCTGCGTGAAGGTAAAGCAGTTCATTGTCTTTTTTATCATCGAAGTAGAGCTCGTTACTCTGTCCAGAAAGTTGGGTTTTGATGCCAGACTTTGTTGTACTGGCTTCGGCATAAGGCGGGACATTTTTGCTGTTGTAAACGCTGCCCGTGATGATTGGTCTATCTGGATCGCCATCAATGAAAGAGACCAGAACTTCTTGCCCGGCACGCGGCACAAACTGAGCACCGTAACCACTTCCCGCAAGCATTTGTGCGACACGAACATAACAACTGGTTTTGTCGCCACTTGCGTCTGTGTCCCATTGGAACTGAATACGCACGCGACCTTGTTCGTCCTGATTAATATCACCCGCGGTTGAGCCAGCAACGACTGCGCTTTGTAAACCCTGAACCACTTGTTTTGAGCGAGGTCGCGGGTAGTGAGGAGTATCTTTTGGGATCACTTTTAGTCTGGTGCTGCTCTGTGCATTTTCAGTGTATTCCACTTCCATACTGATGACCGAAAAGTCACCAAGTTGATCTTTATCTAGATGGCTTGAGAGCGAGAAGTAAGTACCGAGTTCGAAGAGATCATGTTTTGCGCTGGCAATGACGCTTTGGTAATCCTGCTCAACATACTCGATTCGTCGTTTGGCAAGATTGCTAGAGAGATCCGTCATGTCCCCGCTGATACCCAAAGTCGGGTAACGCGTGTTGGCGAGTTTCGTGTTGTTGGCAATGGTATTGCTGGAGGTTTTATTGCCGCTAGTGATGAGTTTCGTCTGCGAATAATCGTAGCTTGATAGCTCGACACTCGCGCCATGAAAAGCAACGGTAGGGCACCAATCTTCAAGCAAAGGAAGTGAGCCTGTCGGCGTTTCCTTCATATCAAATTTTGCAGTGCTGGCTTTATCAAATGGAGTTTGAGCATCTTGCAAAATCATAGTGTGTGAACCACTCGCATGCTCAAAATAATAATGAACGCCTTCCTCAGCGAGTAGGCGAGAAACGAAGTCAAAATCCGATTCGTTATATTGCAAACAATATTCACGCTTGGTCGAAGGCATGCTGGATATTTTATAGTTTCCTTTGAAACCAGCGTTATCGAAAATATCACTGACAATTTCTTGTGTGGATTGATTTTGATAAACCCGGAAAGAATGTGTGTGTTTTAATAACCAAAACCAAGGTTTAAGCGTTATTTCGTATTGGTGATTCTGTAAATTAGAATCCATTCCTAAATGTTGGATCAATGTCACAACTCCATTGTAGGAACGATTGAGGGTATTGCTGCCAGATTCGTTGAAATAACGGTTTATTGTAAGGAACTGACCTAGCTGATCTTGCATGTCAAAGCCACTGGATACCAGCATTGCTTTGATTTCAAAGGGCTCTGACAAGGCTTGCTTTATTGTTGCATTACTTATGATATGTTCTTGATTACTTGAGTCTTTTGCAGACATCAAACTAGCCGAACTGCTGTATTTATCAGCCATTGCATATCCTTATGCTTGAACTTTTCAATAATAAAAATTTGAAATATAAATACTATTATTAATCAAATTACTCAAAAAATAGCAGTATTAGATCTTATTCGCTATTCGATTTATTAAAAGAAAAGGAGTTCTTTATGGCGAGTCAAAATGCAAAAAAGATGGCGAAAGAATTTTTGCAAAATGTAGAAAAGGACAGTAAGTCATATCACAAAAGTTGGGCGAGAAAATTCGGTAATAAATACCAATCTGCCAAGAACTGGGTAAAACGTGACAAGAAAATGGTCGCGATGGATATTGCGCAAAAAGGGGTGAGGACTGGCATCGGGATGATTCCATTTCCCGGCTCGAAAGAGGGGGCTGCCCTGTTGGAAGTCGCAGGTGGCGCAGCGTTAAAAGCAGCATCTCGCAAAGCGTGGGAAGAGGGTTCAAAGAAAGGCGTTAAATCTCTTCTTAACAAAAAAATTGAATCTGCTCGCAAGCAACTTAAAACTAACTCGGTAGGAAAAGTCGATCACGAGTTCTTGGCGCTTTCTGCGCGTAAGCGTGATGAACACATTCATGCGATTCGTAAGCTAGTGAAGTACGAGGTGAAGCTGTTACCAAAGCGTTCTGATGAGCTCAGTTTGCGTTTATTCAAGCTGAAAGAGGCGATCAATGAATCCCGTGTGAAACTCAACAAAACCACCATGTCTTCCACATCGGCTATCGATAACATGCAAGCTTGGACGGAGTTCTTTTCTGCCATCAAAGAGGTGGAGCACTACCAAGCGAAATTGCGTGAAAGCCTGATTCAAGTGCAAGAAATCACCAAGGATGTGGAATGGTTCTTGGCGGCTTCTGAAGCAACGACTGATCAAATGAATGCGCAAAACTTACCGCAACTGGAAGAAGCGTTTGACCAGATCCGCCGCAGTTACGGCAACATCAATTCGCTGAAACAACTGCAAGATATGATACTAGAGAGAAACCTCGTTGAATCCGGTTTGTTGGATGAAAAAGACTTAACCTACAAACTGGTCAACTAGGCAAATCCGACCGTTCGTTAGCAAATTAAACCCAAGTAGGGAGCTGTTGTGCTGCCTAATTCTTTTTACTTGCTGAATTTATTGGGTTTTTATTGTCGACAATTTCAGCTTGCTCTTATCAAACTGAATGTTTTTCCACTCATAAATCACTCAATAACACTATACCTTAGTCTAAATTGTCGACAATTCGCTTGATTGTCGACAATTTGATCGTCTATTTTATATTCAAGTTAACAAATTGTTGACACTTTGATTTCTAAATACGAGTGCCTTGAATATGAATACAGAATTGAAAACTCGTCATAAAGTGATTGTCTCTGAGAAGGAGCACACTAAATCTGAATCGCTGACCGAATCGTTAGTGGAAGCGATTGTGAGTGGTGAAATTGAACCGGGCAGTAAAATCTCAGAGCCTGAATTAGCCAAGAAATATCAGGTGAGTAGAGGTCCTTTGCGTGAAGCCATGATGCGCCTAGAAGGACTTGGGTTGATTGAGCGCATTCCGCATGTTGGTGCTCGTGTTATTACTTTCTCTCCAGAAAAACTCATCGAATTGTATTCCGTCCGCGAAGCATTAGAGGGCATGGCGGCAAGGCTAGCGGCTCGCTATATCACTCAAGAAGAGCTCCTCAGTTTGGAAATGCTATTGTCGACACATTCCAAACATATTGATGAAGTTGAAGGGGCGTCTTACTTCCACCAGCATGGTGACTTCGACTTCCATTACCGAATCATTCAAGCGAGCCGAAACAGCAAGCTTATCTCTTTGCTTTGCGACGAGCTGTATCACTTGTTGCGCATGTATCGTTACCAATCACCGCGTGCGCAATCTCGTCCTAATGAAGCACTCAACGAACACAAATTCATTCTGCAAGCGATTCGCAACCGTGATGAAGAACTCGCAGAAATGCTGATGAGAAGGCACATCTCAGGCAGCCGAAAACTTATCGAATTACAGATTTTACATTCTGAAAGTAAAGATAGAGAACAAGACTAGAAGGAAATTGTCATGAGCTTATCTCCGGGGGCGAAGTTCAGACTCGCCATTGAGCAAAACAACCCGCTGCAGATCGTCGGCACCATTAACCCATACTGCGCCATGATGGCGAAAAACTTGGGTCACCAAGCTATCTATTTGTCGGGTGGCGGCATCGCCAATGCATCTTACGGCTTGCCAGATCTTGGCATTACGACATTGAACGACGTTTTGGTGGACGTAGACCGCATCACCAACGCGTGTGATTTGCCGTTATTGGTTGATATCGATACCGGTTTTGGTGGAGCTTTTAACATCGCACGCACTATCAAAGCGATGGAAAAAGCCGGTGCGGCGGCAGTGCACATGGAAGACCAAGTGGCGCAGAAGCGTTGTGGTCATCGCCCAAACAAAGCGATTGTTAGCCAACAAGAAATGGTTGATCGAGTGAAAGCGGCGGTGGATGCACGTAATGACGAGAACTTTGTCATTATGGCTCGCACTGATGCACTAGCAGTAGAAGGCATGGACAGTGCAATTGAACGTGCGATTGCATGTGTGGAAGCGGGCGCAGACATGATCTTCCCAGAGGCAATGAATCAGCTAGACCAATATCAACAGTTCTCGGCAGCGCTTGAAGACGCGACAGGGAAGCACGTTCCAATTCTTGCCAACATTACTGAATTTGGACAAACGCCGTTATACGGCTGTGAAGAGTTAGCCCAATCCAAAGTGGATATGGTTTTGTACCCATTGAGCGCATTCCGTGCGATGAACAAAGCTGCCGAGATGGTTTACAAACACTTGCTTGAAGTTGGCAACCAAGAAGCGATGCTTGATTCAATGCAGACACGAAAAGAGCTGTATGAGCACCTTAATTACCACGACTACGAGAATAAGTTAGACAAGCTGTTTTCGGAGGGTAAATAAGGTCAACAAAGGAAACAAACGGAAGCCCAAGAAAAGAATCTCTAATCCAATAACGTGAAACTTGTCTGATTCAAAAGAGCCCATTAAGAGAGCCAAATCAGACAGAAAAGGAGTTCAACAATGCCTCATTCTGTAGAAAAGAAAGCTGAGATAGGTGGCGCAGGTCTACGCGGTCAAAGCGCTGGAAGCACAGCTTTATGCACTGTCGGTAAAACGGGGACGGGTCTAACGTATCGTGGTTACGATATTACGGACTTGGCAAATCATGCTCAATTTGAAGAAGTGGCGCATTTGCTGTTACGCGGTCACTTACCTAATCAGCAAGAGCTAGACGCCTACAAGACACATCTATTGAGCTTGCGTGGCTTACCAGCGGAGCTTAAGCAAGCGTTAGAGTTGATTCCTGCTGACGCACATCCGATGGATGTTATGCGCACAGGTTGCTCTATGCTGGGTAACTTAGAGCAAGAAATGGACTTTGAACAACAGCTCCATGCTACTGAGCGAATGCTGGCGCTTTTCCCTGCGATCATCTGTTACTGGTATCGCTTCAGCCACGATGGCGTACGAATCAAGACTCACGATAACAGCGAAGACTGCATTGGCGGCTACTTCCTGAAACTGCTTACTGATAAAGCACCAAGTGAAACGCACAAAAAGGTGATGCACTGTTCTTTGATCCTTTATGCAGAGCATGAGTTTAATGCCTCCACATTTGCGGCGCGCGTGTGTGCCTCGACGCTTTCTGATCTTCATTCTTGTATTACGGCTGCTATCGGTACGTTGCGTGGTCCACTTCATGGCGGTGCAAACGAAGCAGCGATGGAAATGATTCAAGATTGGCAAACGCCAGATGAAGCAGAAGCCAATATTCTGCAGATGCTACAGAACAAAGACAAAATCATGGGCTTTGGTCATGCGATTTATCGTGAAAGTGACCCTCGCAATGCGCTGATAAAGCGTTGGTCAGAAGTGTTATCGAAAGAGGTGGGTGACAAACATCTTTACGCGGTTTCGGAGCGCGTGGAATCTGTCATGAAGCGAGAGAAAGGTCTGTTTTGTAATGCCGATTTCTTCCATGCTTCGGCTTACCACTTCATGGATATTCCGACCAAATTGTTTACGCCAATCTTCGTGATGAGTCGACTGACAGGTTGGGCGGCGCACGTGTATGAACAACGTGCGAACAACCGAATCATTCGTCCAAGTGCGGATTATACCGGACCGGATCATCAAGACTGGGTGCCAATCGAACAACGCTAGCGCGTGACGCCTCTTTGTGAGTTTCGTCTTGATCGCAATCTCAAGGGGGCGTCTCATTCACCGCGAATCCATTTCAAAAACAGTATCGCGGTGCGTTCAGGCACAAGATGTACACTAAAGCGGAAGCAAGCCCATGAGCATCACCACAAATATAAATACTCAATATCGTAAGCCGCTCCCGGGAACCCAACTCGATTATTTTGATACCCGAGAAGCGGTCAACGATATTTCTCCTGGAGCCTATGAAAAGCTCCCATACACCTCGCGCGTTTTAGCTGAGCAGTTGGTTCGCCGCTGCGACCCGAATACGCTCACTGATAGCCTAAAACAGTTAATAGAACGCAAGCGTGACCTTGATTTTCCTTGGTATCCGGCGCGCGTGGTTTGTCATGACATCCTTGGACAAACCGCATTAGTCGACCTCGCTGGTCTGCGTGATGCGATTGCCGAACAAGGCGGTGACCCAGCGAAAGTAAATCCGGTGGTTGAAACACAATTGATTGTCGACCATTCACTGGCGGTCGAACACGCAGGCTTTGACCCAGACGCGTTTGAGAAAAACCGCGCGATAGAAGAGCGCAGAAACGAAGACCGATTCCACTTTATTGAATGGTGTAAAACAGCGTTTGAGAACGTTAGCGTTATTCCTGCGGGTAACGGCATCATGCACCAAATCAACTTGGAGAAGATGTCTCCTGTGGTGCAAGCCAAGCAAGGCATTGCTTACCCAGATACCTGTGTCGGCACAGACAGTCACACGCCTCACGTTGATTCACTTGGCGTTATTGCGATTGGTGTCGGCGGTTTAGAGGCGGAGACGGTTATGCTTGGTCGCCCGTCGATGATGCGTCTACCGGACATTGTTGGTGTGAAGCTTACTGGTAAGCGTCAACCGGGTATTACGGCCACCGATATCGTGTTGGCGATTACCGAGTTCCTACGCAGTGAACGCGTGGTTTCATCCTATCTCGAATTCTTTGGCGAAGGGGCGCGAGACCTAACCATTGGCGACCGCGCAACCATCTCAAACATGACGCCAGAATACGGCGCAACCGCCGGGATGTTCTACATTGATGAGCAGACCATTAATTACCTCAAACTGACGGGGCGTGACGAACAACAGGTCGACTTGGTAGAGAAGTACGCCAAGCAAACCGGTCTGTGGGCGGATGATTTAGACACGGCGGTTTACGAACGCGTGCTTGAGTTCGATTTGTCCCAAGTCGGGCGCAATTTGGCAGGTCCATCTAATCCTCATCGTCGTTTACCTACCGCAGAGCTTGCTGAACGTGGCGTTTCTGGCGAGTGGCAAGAAAAAGAAGGCGAACTTCCAGATGGCGCGGTGATCATCGCGGCGATTACCTCCTGTACCAACACCAGTAACCCAAGAAACGTTGTGGCGGCCGGTTTGGTTGCTAAGAAAGCGAATCAGCTTGGATTGGTACGCAAACCTTGGGTGAAGTCTTCATTTGCTCCGGGTTCTAAAGTTGCTCGACTCTACCTTGAAGAATCTGGCTTACTCCCTGAATTGGAGAAGCTTGGTTTTGGTATCGTCGCTTATGCGTGTACAACCTGTAACGGTATGAGTGGCGCACTTGACCCGAAAATCCAACAAGAAATCATCGACCGAGATCTGTATTCAACGGCGGTACTTTCTGGGAACCGAAACTTTGATGGTCGAATTCATCCTTATGCAAAACAAGCATTTTTAGCATCGCCACCTTTGGTCGTTGCATACGCGTTAGCCGGTACGATTCGCTTTGATATCGAACGTGATTCTTTAGGCACAGACAAAAACGGCAAGCCGGTTTATCTCAACGATTTATGGCCAACGGATGAAGAAATTGATGCCGTGGTGGGTGAGTACGTTAAGCCAGAGCAATTTAATCAAGTCTACATTCAAATGTTCAAACTGAATGATGAGGCTCGTAACCCGAATCCGCTCTACGATTGGTGTCCGATGAGTACGTATATACGAAGACCTCCTTACTGGCAAAAAGAGGGGGATGGAGCATTGGCTGGTGAGCGAACTCTGTCTTCAATGCGTCCTCTCGCCGTTTTAGGCGACAACATTACGACCGATCATTTGTCGCCATCGAACGCAATTTTGGCAAGCAGCGCCGCAGGTGAATACCTCGCGAAGATGGGTGTGCCAGAAGAAGACTTTAACTCATACGCGACTCACCGAGGCGATCACTTAACCGCGCAGCGCGCTACTTTCGCTAACCCGAAATTGTTCAACGAAATGGTCACGGAAAATGGCGAAGTCGTGCAAGGATCGCTGGCGAGAGTCGAACCTGAAGGCAAAGTGACACGCATGTGGGAGGCGATTGAGACTTACATGAATCGCAAGCAGCCGCTTATCGTGGTCGCAGGTGCGGATTATGGTCAAGGATCGTCGCGAGATTGGGCGGCGAAAGGCGTTCGCTTGGCGGGTGTAGAAGCCATTGTCGCTGAAGGGTTTGAGCGTATTCACCGTACCAACTTAGTTGGGATGGGCGTGCTTCCTCTGCAATTTAAAGATGGCGTGAGCCGAAAGACGCTCGAATTAGATGGCACTGAACTTTATGACGTTATCGGCGATATCACTCCTGGTGCTGATTTGGCGTTGGTGATTACCCGTGCGAATGGCGACAAGGTTGATGTGCCGGTGTCTTGTCGACTAGATACCGAAGATGAAGTTAACGTTTACAAAGCGGGTGGTGTGTTACAGCGCTTTGCTCAAGACTTCCTCTCGCAATAGATAGCGCAATAACGGAGCAAGATATGGATAGCAAGATGCAAAGCCAAATCAAAGTCCCAGCGACTTACATGCGCGGCGGTACGAGCAAAGGGGTGTTCTTCAACCTTGAAGATTTGCCACAGCCAGCGCAAGTTGCAGGCGAGGCAAGAGACAAAATGCTACTTCGTGTGATTGGTAGCCCAGACCCGTATGCCAAACAAATTGATGGCATGGGTGGCGCGACTTCCAGCACCAGTAAAACTGTGATTGTGTCGCGCAGTCAGCGAGTCGATCACGACGTTGATTACCTGTTCGGGCAAGTATCGATAGATAAGCCGTTTGTCGATTGGAGTGGTAACTGTGGCAACCTTTCTGCTGCAGTCGGACCTTTCGCCATTCATGCAGGGTTGATCGACGAAGAACATATTCCCCAAAATGGCATCGTCACCGTTCGTGTATGGCAGGTAAATATTGGAAAAACCATTTTGATTCATGTGTCAATCGTAAATGGTTTCGTTCAAGAAACAGGGGAGTTTGAGCTTGATGGAGTGACGTTCCCTGCAGCAGAAATCCAAGTTGATTTTGTCGACCCTGCTGATGGCGAAGGCAGCATGTTTCCAACCGGCAATCTAGTAGACGATTTGGTCGTGCCGGATGTTGGGACGTTCAACGCCACCTTCATTAACGCAGGCATACCGACGATCTTCATTGATGCAGAAGCGCTCGGTTACCAAGGCACTGAGCTTCAAGATGACATCAATAACGATGAATCAGCCCTTGCGAGGTTTGAGTCCATTCGTGCTCATGGCGCGCTAAAAATGGGGCTGATTGATTCGCTCGAAGAGGCTCAAACACGTCAACACACGCCTAAGATTGCGTTTGTTTCCCAGCCTAAATCCTATTTATCGTCGAGTGGTAAAGCCGTAGAGGCAGGTGAGGTCGATATTCTCGTCCGAGCTTTATCTATGGGCAAACTTCACCACGCCATGATGGGAACCGCAGCGGTCGCTATTGCCTCGGCGGCATGCGTCCCGGGTACTTTGGTGAACCTAGCGGCTGGTGGCGGAGAGAAAGAATCTGTGACGTTTGGGCATCCATCAGGAATGCTTAAGGTGGGGGCAAAAGCCAAACAAACAGAACAAGGTTGGGTGGTTGAGAAAGCCATTATGAGCCGCAGCGCGAGAATACTGATGGAGGGCTGTGTGCGTGTTCCCTCCAATGTCTTTGAATAACACAATTGCATGGTAGTGATACTTATACCAACCACATCAATTATTTGATGATTCTTGCTTGTTAAAACCGCTGATAACTTCGTTAAACCTATTTCTTAGTTAAAGAAGGTGTAGGTAGAACAACTAGCTAGCTGCAATCTTTGCCTTGTTCTAAGCGGTTTTACCTGAGCAATTTTCTGAACATCTAATTAATGCGATTGGTATTAAAAAGCAATGTCAGGACATACTGGAGGAAGCAATATGTCTGCATATCAGAAAGAATACCTTTGGGCACAAAATGAACCGGAAAACTTTTGGCGTGCTCAAGCTGAAAACATCGATTGGTTTGAAGCGCCAAATACCATCTTGCAAGCTGACGAACATGGGATTGAACGTTGGTTTCCTGATGGCGTATTGAACACATCATGGCTCGCCTTGGATTATCATTGCGAGCAAGGAAGGGGGGATAAAACCGCACTGATTTATGATTCGCCAGTGACGGGTCAAAAACAAACTTACAGCTATCAAGCTCTGCGCGACCAAGTGGCAAAAATCGCGGGCATGCTTTCTAATCAAGGCGTAACCAAAGGCGATCGTGTGGTCGTCTACATGCCGATGATCCCAGAAGCGGCGATGGCGATGCTGGCTTGTGCTCGATTGGGTGCGATTCACTCGGTGGTGTTTGGCGGTTTTGCCCCGAATGAGCTTGCCGTTCGAATTGAAGATGCGGAACCCAAAGTCATCATGACGGCGTCTTGTGGCATCGAAATTAACAAGGTGATCCCGTACAAACCAATGGTTGATAAAGCCATTATGGACAGCCGTTGGAAGCCTGAGAAAGTCTTTGTTCTTCAACGCCCGCAGTGCGAAGCCGAACTTAACCTTGAACGTGATTTAGATTGGCAGCAAGAATACGCGCAAGCTTTGCCTCATGCGTGTGTCCCTGTGCTAGCGACAGATCCTCTTTATATTCTGTATACCTCAGGCACAACAGGGAAACCAAAAGGCGTGGTGCGTGACAATGGTGGTCATGCCGTGGCGATGAAATATTCGATGACGTCGATTTATAACATCCCCCAAGATGGCGTGTTCTGGGCTGCATCGGATGTAGGATGGGTCGTTGGTCACTCTTATATTGTGTACGCACCGTTGATTCATGGCTGTACAACTATTCTATTTGAAGGCAAACCAGTGAGAACACCGGATCCGGGTGCATTCTGGCGTGTTTGTGACGAATACAAAGTGGATGTGCTTTTTTCCGCGCCAACCGCTTTTCGTGCAATTAAGAAAGAAGACCCAGAAGGCGAGTTCATTAAGCAATACGACTTGTCCAATCTCGACTCTATCTTTATGGCAGGCGAACGCCTTGATCCACCAACGCTAGAATGGGTCGAAAGCAAAGCAGATAAGCCGGTCATTGACCACTGGTGGCAAACGGAGACCGGATGGGCGATCGCGGGCAATCCGACCGGTATCGAGATGATGCCGGTAAAAGCAGGCTCCGCTACCAAGCCGATTCCTGGCTATCAGGTCGAGATTCTGAACGAAATGGGCATGCCAGTGGGCGCAAATCAACAAGGTTTTGTGGCTTTGAAGCGCCCATTACCACCAAGCTGTTTACCGACTGTCTGGCGCAACCATGATCGCTTTGAAACCGGTTATCTAAGTCAATTCCCGGGTTACTACGTATCGGGAGATGGCGGTTACCTAGATGAAGAAGGTTACCTGTTTATCATGGGGCGTATTGATGACGTAATTAACGTCGCAGGTCACCGTCTGTCTACCGGCGAAATGGAAGAAATCGTTGGCGGTCACCCAGCGATAGCGGAATGTGCGGTAGTCGGTATCCACGATGAGTTAAAAGGGCAGCTACCACTTGGTTTCGTGGTTCTTAAAGATGGCGTGAAGGTTGATGATCTAACGCTAGAAGGCGAGCTAGTTGGTAAAGTACGCAACGAGATTGGCGCTGTGGCTTGCTTTAAACATGCGCTGGTTGTTGACCGTTTGCCAAAGACTCGCTCAGGTAAAATTCTGCGAAGAACCATTCGTCAAATAGCCGATGGTGAACAATACGTGGTGCCATCAACCATTGATGACCCATCCAGTCTAGGCGAAATCGAGCGAGTGCTTAAACGTGACTCATAAGGTCTAACTATCGTAAATAAGGCTTAACTACGAGCCTTATTTACTCTCTCAGATGCTGTCATTATCGCATTTCTCATCCATTTATGCCCAGAATCAGCAATTCTGTTTGGGTGATAGATTAGACATAAATCCCATTTCGTTTGCTCAAATGGAAACGGAAGAACTTTGATTTCCACTAACTGCTCGAAAGATTGAGTTATCGTTGAATCCATCAAACATATAACATCCGTTTTCTCTACAGTTTTCAACATGTCTAAGGCATTGGAAACGCTATAAGGAGTGCTGCGGTGAGACAGCTCTACTATATCACTGTTCGATAAAGGGTTTACCTTGTGTTGCCAAGAACCTAGAACGATATGCTCCTCGTTTAAAAACTCCTCTTGCGAGATGGTGTCTTCAAGTCGGGGGTGGCCTTTCGCACAAACTACGACAATCTCGCGCTTACCTATAGGCTTATACCTCAGGGAAGAAGTTCGTAGTTGAGGGGCATCGATGACAAAATCGTATCTTTTTACACGCAGATCCATTTCATAATCTTCGCTGTAGAGTGGATGAACATCGATAGTGATATTCGGAGCTTTCTCTCTTACTTGTGCGAGTAGTTCAGGTATCAATTGATAACTTGCGATGTTGATGCATGCCATGGAAAAGCTTCTGTCTGACGAAACAGGGCTGAACCTATTTAGATGTTCTAGCGTCGAAGCATACAGTTTGTTCGCTGCGGCAAGTGCAGGATAGATTTCGATGGCTTTATTGGATGGAGAAACACCGTTGTGGTGGCGGATAAATAGGACATCATCATACTTTTCTCGTAGACGCTTCAGGTTCTTGCTTGCTGCGGGTTGGGT
The DNA here is from genome assembly GCF_021654215.1 of Vibrio sp. MMG023. NCBI lineage: Bacteria > Pseudomonadati > Pseudomonadota > Gammaproteobacteria > Vibrionales > Vibrionaceae > Vibrio > Vibrio sp. MMG023. Next base: position 251,511 of record NZ_JAKFZP010000005.1, read on the forward strand.
AACGCCAAGCTTTTTGGCTGCGACAGAGATACTACCTTCTTCATATATAGCCAGAAAAAATGGGATTAAATTGAAGTCTATCTCTTTCGGCATTCGTTAACCTTTTCGCTCATTTATTGTTTTCTCATTTAAATATAACACGTAAAAACGGCCTTCTTTCATAACCGTTTTGGCGAATTGTTATGCCCACTAGTTATAGCTCATATAGGTAAGATCTGTATTGATTTTAGTTAGTGTAAAGAGGATAAGTGTATGACTTCTATAGGGCTTAAACGGGCTGTCTCGTTAAGTGTTTTGGCTATATCTCCCAGCGTTTTAGCGGCAGAAAAACCTAACATCTTGGCGATATTTGGTGATGACGTTGGTTATTGGAATATCAGTGCGTACAATCAAGGGATGATGCGTTATCGCACCCCAAATATTGACCGAATTGCTAGTGAAGGTGCGTTATTTACCGACCACTATGCCCAGCAGTCATGTACGGCAGGACGAGCAGCATTCATAACTGGGCAAGAGCCTTTCAGAACAGGTCTACTTACGGTTGGTTTGCCGGGAGCCAATCATGGTATCGCAGATTGGACACCAACGATTGCTGACCTTTTGAAAGAGCAGGGGTATGTCACTGCACAGTTTGGTAAAAACCACCTAGGCGATCAAGACAAACACTTACCTACAAACCACGGCTTTGATGAGTTTTTCGGTAACTTGTACCACTTAAATGCGGAAGAAGAACCAGAAACGTATTACTACCCGAAAGATCCTGAATTCAAAAAGAACTACGGCCCGCGTGGGGTGATTCATTCTTATGCGGATGGAAAGATTGAAGATACCGGGCCGCTAACGCGTAAGCGCATGGAGACGGTAGATGAAGAGTTCCTAGAAGGAACGCTTAACTTTATGGAAAAAGCCGTGAGAGAAGACAAACCATTCTTCATTTGGCATAACTCCACCCGCATGCACGTTTGGACGCGTCTTCAGGAAAAATATCAAGGGAAATCAGGTGTCAGCATTTATGCGGATGGCATGTTAGAGCTTGATGACCAAATTGGTATTTTGTTAGATAAATTGGACGAGCTCAAGGTTGCAGACAATACCATAGTTATCTTTACCTCGGATAACGGAGCAGAAACCTTTACTTGGCCAGATGGCGGTACCATTCCTTTTAAAGGTGAGAAAGGCACAACTTGGGAAGGTGGCTTCCGAGTGCCTCAGATTGTTCGATGGCCGGGTGTAATCAAACCAGGTACACAAATGAATGAAATGATGGCTCATCAAGACTGGTTACCAACGATTCTTGCTGCTGCTGGTGTTGATGATGTGAAAGAAAAGTTGGCTGAAGGCTATAAGGCGAATGGCAAAGATTGGCGTGTGCATATTGACGGCTACAATTACCTTCCTTACTTGAAAGGTGAAACAGATAAGGTGCCACGTGAGTCTTTGTTGTATTTTTCTGCAAACGGTGAATTGAACGCGATTCGTTGGAATGATTGGAAGTTGCATTTCGCCATTATGGAAGGCGATATGACAGACGCAGTTCGCTTCGAGCCAAACTGGCCACAGGTTGCACATATGCGTGCAGATCCGTTTGAGCGTGGTAAAGACGAATCACCAATGTATTTCCGATGGATGGCTGACAACTTGTGGTTGTTCGTTCCAGTTGGTGCAGAGATTAAAGCATTTACTGAAACATTAGATCAATATCCAATGCAACCGAGTGTTCGCTTTAATGCGGGTGGTCTGAACTATCAAACACTAAACCTACAAGAAAAGCTTAAACAAATGGATGCGATGCAGAAGAAACTAGAAGAAATGTAATCCGTTGTTCAACTTCAACATTAAGAAAAGCCCCATTTTTTGGGGCTTTGTTTGTTCCTGCTTGCCTAAATGCATGTTTAAACACACACTATATGGATTCTTGTTTTTGGCTTCTTTTCCTATGTCTACTTTTGTAATCAAACCAGCGCTTTTTGACGATCTTGAACAACTTAATGATTTGATGTTCGAGCTGCATGATGAGCACCATATCCAATCCCCAGAGCTGTTTAAAACCGCAGAAGAAATCGAACAAGAAAAGAGCATTGCTCGCTATCTCGATAATCCTGAATGTTTGGTGTATGTCGCTAGAGTAGAGGATGAGATCATCGGCTTTGTGTCCGGGCATTTCTGCGAGCTTATTTCTACGGTTAGTAAGCCTGTGATGATGGGAAGCGTTGATGAGCTATACGTTTTACCCGAGTATCGCAAGCAAGGTACCGCGAAGGCTTTGATTGAAAAAATTGAAGCGACGTTCGTCGACTATGGCGTAAAACAAATGTTCGTTGAGGTGTGGGATTTCAATCAAACCGCAATTTCTCTTTATGAAAACCAAGGGTTTGATCATCATATTCATTGGTTAAGAAAGTCGTTATCTGAACGTTAATTAATGCGTAGCTAAGACGGTAACTTAGTGACTTATGTAATCTGACGGTGCAAAAGTTGAGTCTACTAGTCAGTATTTGCTATTAGTTGCGTCGCAATGTGCGGCGACTCATTCTCATCCAAATTGGTGATGTTGTTTTTGTTTGCTTGTTTTGTAAGTGGCACATGAATAGTGCCTCATAAAACAAGAGGAAAATAACATTGAACCTATCAAAAACCTTACTTGCAACGGCGTTATTGCCAATGTTGGCAAGTGCAGATCAAGTCACGCAGACACAAAACAATGAAATTCAGCCGGATATCGTGGGTGGTATCACGGCAAACCCCAATGACTGGAAATTTTACACGCAGATAGTCAGCCGCAATGGTAATCGTTCTTTTTGCGGAGCGAGTTACATTGGGGATGGTTTCGTACTTACTGCTGCTCACTGTGTTGACGGTGACGCACCAAATCAAATAGCGGTAAAAATTGGTGGTGTGATTTATAACGGCACTGATGGCGTGCGTTCCAACGTCAGCCAGATCTATGTTCACCCTTCTTATAATGCCTCTACGCTTTCAAATGACATAGCACTGCTTAAGCTCACTTCTATCCCTCAAGGTGTTGCGAAAGTGGATATCGCAGCAGGCAGTGTCTCGCAATATGCAGGTGTAGGTGATTGGTTAACTGTCGCTGGCCTAGGGCGAATTTCGGAGGGCGGCAGCTCACCAACCGTTCTGCAAGAAGTGGATGTTCCTCTGGTCTCTGATGCGACTTGTCGACAAGCTGGCGGTAATTACACCACGGTTGGTTCAGTATCATTCTGTGCGGGTGTTCCGCAAGGTGGTATTGATTCTTGTCAGGGAGACAGCGGGGGGCCTATCGTCGTTAATAATAATGGCCTTGTCACTCAGCTAGGTATCGTCAGTTGGGGTATCGGTTGTGCCCGACCGGGTAAGTTCGGTGTGTATAGCGATATAGCGGCTTTGCGCAGTTTTGTTGATGGCGTTGTAGGTACGACAACACCGCCGACAGATAATGTTTCTGTCGGTTACACGGCAAATCAGACTTTGAGTTCTTTTAAAGTGGGCGAGCTGAAGCAACACAGTTTCAGTATTCAAAATATCGGTAATGTCGCGTTTACTGTAGAAAATGTGGGACTACAAAGTTCTGGTGTCACAAAATCTGCGATGATAACCAGAGACCAATGTGCACTATCGACCCTTAGTGCAGGAAGTTCATGTGTTGTTGGCGTTGAGTTTGGAGCATCTCAAACTGGGAATGCGAGTGTTACGCTGAACTTTGGTATTGATAAAGCCAGTACTACATACCAAGCTGTGGCAACAGCTTCCGCGACCAGTGCAACGACACCCCCGTCAGGCAGTTGTGACAATGAGTGGCAAGCGAGTGGTGTATACAACACGGGTGAAACCGTTACTTGGGCTGGTCAATTATGGCAAGCGCAATGGTGGAGTCAAGGCGATAACCCATCAGAATCTGGCCCATGGGGAGTATGGCAGCCAATTGGCAGTTCAGATTGTTCTGGGACTAATCCTCCGGTAGAGCCTACACCACCAACGCCGCCAACTTCGGGTGATGCTTACCAAGCGGGTACGAATTATTCTGCAGGGGATGTGGTGACGAATAATGGTGCAAGTTATCAATGTAAGCCTTGGCCAAACAGTTTGTGGTGTGGCTCAACTCCAAGTGCATATGAGCCGGGCGTGGGCTCAGCTTGGACAGATGCATGGTTAAAGCTGTAAAAGTATAAATGAATCATAAAGAGAGTTTATTTGTTGTCGACAATAAGCTCTCTTTCTTGTTTCAATTCTGAGAAGGCGTAAAATCCACGTAAATTCCTCTGACGTTAACTTAATATAACTGGCAAAATCGCAGCCAATATTTCGAGTTATGTCTGATTTTTGTCAGAACTATTTTGAAGAGTGTCGCAAAGCGTTTTTTGACATGTGTGCTAAATGTACAACTGGTTACTTAATTTATGTCGAAAAATATTGGTAATCCTGCCATCATTGCGCGTGATTCTCTTCTTCATTAAAGGTTGTATTTTGTGCTGAGACAGTTGTTTTTTCTCATCCTGTATTCCATTTCATTGTTTGTTTCTCCTATATCTGCCGCGAATCCCCTTCCTGAAGACGTAAAAGGGGCGCTATGCGTTGTCCGAGCAGATAACAAACTTGTACTTATCCATGAAATATTGACGAATAAAATTTCGCTTCCAGGTGGCACCATTATAGAAGGCGAATCTCCTAAACTGGCCGCGCAAAGAGAGACGTGGGAAGAGACGGGGCTAGTTGTTACGGTTGGAGAGGAGCTCGGCAAAACAGATACGGCGATTTTTTACGATTGCGTCTCTGATTCTGAAGTTATCGCTTTTTCGATGGCTAATGCTATGGATGGGAACGAACTGCCTATATGGTTTGCTCCGCATTATGGCGTCGAAGTGGCGTCTGCAATGTTATTGAACCCAAGCGATATGGCGTCTTCTTTGTATCGCTATCCATCACAGTGGAAAGATGTGGCTGGCTTTTATTCAAAAGCGACCGATCAACCCGTTGTTTATGTAAACCAATTAATTGAGTCAGCACCTAAATTTCGCCAGTTAGAACTCTCTTGGATGGTAGATCTTCAAAGTTGGGTCAGCTCGTTTTCAATGACAAGTCGCGATACGGCATGTGAAATTGCGAAGCTCGTGACGAGTTTAAGTAATCCAACATTTTTGCTGTTTTTGTTCCCGTTCGTCATGATGAAGTTTGACAGTCGATTTGTATATCGATTGTTTTTTGCAATCACTGCGACGTCTTTGATGACGCTAGTTGCTCAGCAAGGGTTTTCTTTACCTAGGCCACACGTCTATATGCCAATGGCGGAGTTAACGCACAGTTTTGGCTTTAGCTTCCCAAGCTTGCCGATCGCTATTTGGTTTTGTGTCATGACATTTATGTTCCAAAGAACAAAAAGCTTTGGATTGAATCGCATCACTTTCTTAGTTGCAATGGTAACTTTGGCGGTTATGGTATGTAAGTTCTTCTTGGGTACTGCATTCATTCTCGACATGCTAATTGGTGCGTTAATGGGGGCACTCGTGGCGTGGCACATTTTGCGTTTGGAAAGCAACCCAGAAGTTAACGTGGACCACCTATTAAGCTCGAAGGGTATTTGGTTTGTAATGACAGCAATCACCGCAGCTATCGCGGTAATTTGGCCCCTCCCTGTATTTACAAGTTGGTTGGCTATTCTGATTACTGCTTCTGCTTTAGTACTGACGTTTAAAGAGTCTGAAATTCGATTTGAGCGCCAACAGATGCTGTTTGTGATTTTGGCATTACTTCTTGTGGACCAGTTGTATTTGTATTCTGAAACGGTTGTGTCATTCAGCGGCTTTTGGTCGTTAGTATTTAAAACCTTCCACTATCCGTTGTTGATGTTGATTTTTATAGTACTTGCGAGAAAGCTCACGACTCGAAGCAAAAACGCTTAAGCAACATTTAATAAAACAAAGCCTCGCTAAGTGCGAGGCTTTGTTGTTTGGGCAGCGTTATGTGTTAAGTACAAATTTCTCGATCGATTTTGCTACACCGTGGTCATCGTTGCTTACTGTGATGTAGTCTGCGATTTGTTTGGTTTCTTCCATTGCGTTCGCCATTGCGATACCAAGACCTGCGTATTCAAGCATGTGGTGGTCGTTCTCGGCATCGCCCATACAAATCACTTCTTCAGCTTTGATGCCTAAGTATTCTGCGATTGCCGAAACACCGACGCCTTTGTTGCTTGATGGATTCAAAAACTCCAAGAAGAAAGGCGCACTTTGCACAACTGTAAACTCTTGTTTTAGCTCTGCTGGTAGGGCTGAGATAACTTCAGTTAGTTTGCTTGGCTCTGCAACCATCATTGCTTTAATGATCGCGTGATCATCTTCTAGCGCGTCGAAGTTCATTTCGGTAATTTCAAGACCGTTAATTCTCGCTTCGATGTCTGTGTAAGGGTTGCTTTCTTCTGTGATTAGGCCGTGCTCTTGGCTAAATGCGTGAACATAAGCGCCAAGCTCTCGCGCTTTACGTGCGATCTTCTTTGCTGCTTTGCCATCGATGATCTGCTGGTGGATGATTTCTTCTGTACCAGTGTTTTTTACCATTGATCCATTGTAGTAAAGCACGAAGTCTTTATCGGAATTGATGTTCAATTCGTCAAGTTTGTCTTGCATACCCTCAAGAGGGCGACCAGATGCCAATACGACAGTCACACCGGCTTCGCGAGCTTTGGCTATTGCCTGTTTGTTCTCATCTGAAATTACTTTGTCGCTGTTTAACAACGTACCGTCCATGTCGAGGGCGATCAGCTTGTACATCTTTACTTACCTTAAAATTGGGGAACCCGTGTATGAAACTACAAAAAGACCTATTTTAACAATTTATTTTTGGTTTAAATTGACCTGAGTGCGCCTCTCCATTAAGGTCTTCGCCTCGAAGTATTGTGAGTTGAGTGAGTTCTACGTTGTATAAGCTAAATGAGATGTTTGAAACCATCCAAGGGGAAGGGGTTTTCACCGGTGTGCCAGCGGTTTTCGTGCGTTTGCAAGTATGTCCGGTTGGGTGTTCTTGGTGCGATACGAAACAGACTTGGTACGCAGAAGAAGAAGACCAGCGCCAGATCGGTGATATCTTGGTGAAAACAGAAGATTCTCCAACGTGGTGTTTCGCATCTGCGGAAGACATCGTAGCTGAATACAAAAAGCAGAGCTTTAATGCGAAGCATATTGTGATCACTGGTGGTGAACCATGTATTTATGATTTACGTGCTTTGACGGCTGTATTTGAAGAAATGGGTTGCCAATGCCAAATCGAAACCAGCGGCACTTCAGAGGTCGTGACTTCAGAAAGTACATGGGTGACGGTGTCACCTAAAATTGCGATGAAGGGTAAGTTGCCAGTATTAAAGAGTGCTTTGGAGCGAGCGAATGAAATTAAGCATCCGGTTGGCACTCAAAAAGACATCGATCAGCTTGATGCATTGTTGGCCTCAGCAGAAATCGCTGAAAAGACAGTAATCGCACTTCAGCCTATCAGTCAGAAGCCTCGCGCTACACAACTGTGTATTGATACCTGTGTTGATCGCAACTGGCGTTTGTCGGTTCAAACTCATAAATACCTAAGTATTGCTTAAGCTCGGAGAGAAAGATGAAAAAAGCAGTCGTTGTTTTCAGTGGTGGGCAGGACTCTACAACATGTCTGGTTCAAGCATTAAAAGAGTTTGACGAAGTACATGCCATCACATTCGATTACGGTCAGCGTCATAAGCTGGAGATTGAAGTGGCTGAGAAAGTCGCAAAAGATCTTGGCGTCGCTGCACACAAAGTGATGGATGTTGGCTTACTGAATGAACTGGCCATCAGCTCTCTGACACGTGACGACATTCCAGTTTCTCATGAACTGCAAGAAAACGGTTTGCCGAATTCATTCGTTCCAGGTCGCAACATTTTGTTCCTGACGCTTGCTGGCATATACGCATACCAAATTGGCGCAGAAACCGTCATCACGGGTGTTTGTGAAACAGACTTTAGTGGCTATCCAGATTGTCGTGATGATTTCGTGAAAGCGATGAACAGTGCCTTGGTTAAGGGTATGGATCGTCAGTTTGAAATCAAAACACCGCTAATGTGGCTGAACAAAGCAGAGACATGGGCGCTGGCAGATCAATATGATGCGTTGCAACTAGTCCGTGAAAACACGCTAACGTGTTACAACGGCATCATCGGTGATGGTTGTGGTGATTGCCCGTCATGCGACCTGCGCAAAGCGGGCTTAGATGACTATCTGAACAACAAAGACGCAGTTACGCAGTCGTTGATTCAAAAGCAGAAGACGGAAGGTCAATAGGCTCGTTGTAAGCATCAATCATAACGTTGTGCCCACTTTGCTTCGTTTGATATAAAGCTTGGTCTAGTATCGAATACAGTTCATCAAAGTTCGTTAATGGTTTTGATGTAGACAAATAGGCCAAGCTTGCTGTTACATTCAGTACCGTAGCATTTTCAGTTTTGATCTGCTTATCAGATATCGTTTTGTGTAGGCTTTGAACACGAAATGGCACGTCGATCTCATCGACATTCTTCAGAAGTAAAATAAACTCTTCACCGCCTAAGCGCCCAAGATATTCCCCTCTATTCAACTTAGCTCTAATCGCTTTGCATACGTGCTTTAATACGATGTCGCCAGTAGGGTGGCCATATTGATCATTGATAGACTTGAAGTTATCGAGATCGATAAGCGCTAAAACATAACGCATGTCTTCGGGCGCGTTGATTGTTTGTGCTCTAATTTTCTCAATAATTGTACTTCGATTAAGTGAACCGGTAAGACGATCTAATTTCGATTTTATGTTCGTTTTTCGTTGAATAAATAGGGCGACGAATAGCAAAGTCAGTAAGCAGAAAATGACGAAGTTATATGCTCTTTTTTGTTCTGCAAGCTTTTCGACTTCGAGTAACTTTAAGTTGCGCTCATTATTTATTTTTGTCAGCTGCAACTCGTATTCATATTCATTCTTGGTTAAATCGAGTGCCTCTATTGCTTTGACATTGTTTGCATCACGGTTCGCAAGTTCTAGCGTGGCGTAATCTTGATAATGAGATAGGGCGGCAAGATGGTTGCCCTGTTCTCGATAGGTTTGCGAAAGCAAAAGTTGGGCCTTAGCTTGCAAGGCTGAATTTGAGTTTTCTGTCGCAAGTTCAAGTGCGGCAATACCATGTTCTAGCGCTTTTGCGAGCATTGTGTTTTTTAAGTATGCAAACCCTGCCGCCAAATGACTTTCTGTCTCTAAGCGTTTGTTTTCATATCGTTTACCGAGCTCTAGTGCGTTCCTGATGTAAGGTACAGCACTTTGTAAGTTTCCTGATTCAACGTACGCAGAACCAAGACCAAGATAGGTCAAGCCCTTACCGTATGGGTAGTCCATGTCTTCTAAGATAGTTAGTGCATTTTTGTAGTGACTAATGGCCTTATCATAGTCTTTAGATTTGTTATACATAGCCGCAAGACTGTGTTCGACCTGAGCAACTTCAAGTGGGGAGGCTTCAAGCTGTCGAGCGAGGAGCGCTTGAATAAGGTACTGTTCTGCTTGTTCGTACTGCCCAAGTACACTCAACAAATTGCCTACATCATTGTAAACTCCTGAAGGATCGCTTTGCGTTGGCATTTTGGTTAACAAGCGACGATAAAGCTCTAGAGCTACATCGTATTCGCCGCGGTAATCGAAGTTATTAGCAATAACGCGCAGAGCTAGATCACTTGGGAAACTTTCTGGGTGGTCGATTGCTAAATGATTGTTCAAAGAAGAGCAGAAGAAATTGGCTTTGTGGTACTGACCTTGTTGATTCAAGGTGTAGCACAATTGATAGTTCATTAAGGCTTTGCTCTCTACATCCTGATGCTGCTTGGTGCTTTGTAGCAACGCGGTGAAAAGGTTGACAGAATCATCATAGTTACCTTGTTTACGTTCTTTTAGCGCTAAAATGTATCGAGATTCTAGCTTCGCGAAACGGTTGTCTAAAATTTGGCTGCTGCCAAAGTAGGGCTGATCGATGTTGCCCATGTATTCATAGATGAGCCCGCTCACGTACAGCTTTTCACTGTCGGTATTTGCCGTGTGATAGCGATCTTGGAGCATACTCAAAGCCGATTCGACATTCGTCTTCAAAGTCGATTGATAGACAGCATGCCATTGGGTGATGCTTTGAGTGTCACTTGCGTTTGCTTGACTACCTAAAAATAGTGACGCAAGCAAAGAGAGCAGCGTACGCATAGTGATGTAACCTTATGTTCTTTTTAATATAGTTTGTTCGGTATGATATACCAATTGAGGTTGAGTCATTGTGACAAAACACGAAGGGTATAGATAATGAAATGAAGAAAACTATGCGCTCGGTCGAGCTTTATATCGAAAAGGTAAGTGAAAAGAGGAAGACCCCAGCTTGGTGCTGAGGTCTTAAAGAATTAGCTTAGGTATAGTTTAGCTAGGTCTTGAGGTTCAAGCTCTTTACCTTCTAGCTGTGCGTTCCAGTTAGCACCAACAAGAACACCATCTTCAGCAAGAGTTAAAAGCCAATCTTCAACAAAGATATCCAGAGGAATCTCTAGTACTTCAAAATCTGCCCATTCTTCAACGTTGTGTGCTTCTGCATCTTCTTTAGCAGACCAAAAAGGCATGACTTCGCTGTTTTCGAATTCAGTTGAATCGCAAGATAACCAACCTTCTTCATTGCGTAGACCCCAAACTAGCTGGTTTTCTTTTGTTTCAGCAACAAAAAGATCAAGGTTTGCTTGGATATCTGTTGTAAGTTTGCTCATTTCAAAACTCTCATTGTTATGACGCGGCTAGATTACCATTAAAGTGTCGATTCCTAAAGCATAATACGGTTTTCGTACGCTTGAAAAAACAAAAGGAGCCGAAGCTCCTTTTATTAGGTTTTTGGAAGAGTAGTGAATATGGTCCACTCTTTCTTTATCTCACCTTTATAGCCGACAACGTAAGCCGTTACTCTTCTGTTCAGTGCGTGACTCACTTCGTCGGTACCCTCTGTCGCTAAATGGGTATCACCAAAACCGACAATGCGAACTCGGTTAGTATCAATGCCATAACGCAATAGCGCTTCGCGAACATTATTTGCGCGTCGTTTTGAAAGGTCTAAGTTGTGGGAAGAACCACCCACTTTACTGGCGTAACCTTGCAGTTCAATTGAGGTAGAAGGGTACTCTTTCAGAAATTCTGAGAGTTCTCGAATTTGACGACGAAATACAGGGTTTATTTCGTCTGAATCATTGGCAAATAAAACGCGGACTTGCATCTTCTCGGATGCTTTAATGTATTCACCACACCCATCATTATCGATCTCTGACGTTACCGGAGTGCCAGGGCACAAGTCACGAGCATTGATCACGCCATCATTGTCATCATCTTGCAGATCGGCAATTTGCTGAGCATCTGGGGTTGGCATGTAATCATATTCATCATTCGTTGCTGCGAAGCTGGCAGAAGCAAAAATACTTAGAGTGAATAGAACCTTTGTTACTTTCATGGTTTAGTACTCCACCTTCTGATTCCACTCTGTCGGGACGTCAACACGTAATGCATTTAATAGCTGGCCAGTGGCGTTCATGACTCGATACTTTGCATACTGTTCAGCGTATTTAGCATCTAAATAATCTTTTCGCGCTTCAAACAATTCATTTTCTGTATTAAGTAAGTCCAGCAAGGTTCGTTTACCGATACGGTACTGTTTCTCATACGCGATGACGGTTTGTGAAGCAGAGTCAACGTGATCTGATAAGAATTCCTTTTGTTGTAACGTCAGATCGAGAGCACTCCATGAGAGTCTCAAGCCTTCTTCAACGTTTCTATAAGCGCGTTCACGTAAGTCTTTTGCTTTGTTTAGTTGGTAGGCAAAACTCTCTGCATTTGCTGCGTCACTGCCCCCATTGTAAAGGTTGTAGCGCATTCTCAACATCGCAGTTGTTTCGTCACCACGCCCTTCAATACCACCAGCATCGTCACGCCATGTCTGAGCTGCTTCAACCGAAAGGGTTGGGTAATAGTTACCTTTTGACTGCTTATATTGAAACTTAGCTGAATCAACATCTGCAGTAGAAATCTTAATGACCGGATGGGAATCAAATGCCAACTCTACAGCATCATCTACCGTATATGGGATAAAGTTTTGATCGGCACGCGGAAAGGTAAGCCCTTGTGGAGATTGGCCGACAATGCGAGTAAACATGGTATGGCTATCAAACAGGTTATTTTGCGCTGCCGCTAAATTGCCGTGGGCTTTTGCCAGTCTGGCCTCAACTTGAGTCAAGTCAGCTGTTGAACCAATACCAGAGTCGACGCGCTTTTTAATGTCTTGATAAATTTTCTTGTGAACTTTCAAATTATTTTCGGAGAGTGTCAGGATTTCATAAGCCTTCACTGCATCCAAATAAACTTTAGTCACTTCTAGCGCTGTATCTTGAGCATCAGCAAGTAATTGATAGCGTACTGATTCTGCATCAGCTGCGGTTCTATCAATATCATTCAATGTTGCCGAACCATCCCAAATAAGCTGGGTAAGCGTGACAGTTGCTTCTTTACGCGTTAAATCCGTTGATTCGCGGCCCGCTTCCGCAGGATCGATACCTTCGTATCCAATACCCGCGTCAAGGTCGACAGAGGGAAGGTAAGCGCCACTCGAGGCTTCATTCACATACTGCTTACTTACGAATTCATTAAACGCACTTTTTATGTCTGGGTTTGTTTTAAGCGTATTTTCAACCGCTTGCTCTAATGTTTGCCCTAAAGCAGGGCTAGCGGCGAGCACACCCAAGCAAAAGGCGTTGGCACGAGTCCACTTCACTGTGATTCTCCTAGATTGTGAATTGTCTGGGGTGAGAAATCGTTCTTATAGATAGCGACACCTCTATAGGCGTCAATAATTTAACGTACAAAGCTATTAACAATCAACTATGGAACTAGTTGCTATACTTATCGATGTGTAAGTAAATCTTCAGTTACCGCACGGAAGGCACTTTATATTCTGAATAAAGATCATATTTTCAATGCCTTATTCAGCATGGGTGTCCATATATTAGTGACGGTAGTCTCTTTTTATCACGTGACACATCCTTCTGAGTAATATGTGACTTAGAAGTTGTAATTTAGTGTTAATGCACTGTTATTGCGTTATATATTCGGGCAATATATAACGAATAAGTATCAATGGTCAAAATGTTGACAGTAATTTTAGGTCAGAGGTTTATATGGATCGTACAGCCTTAGTTTCACTTGGTGGGCAATTAGTCGTAATAGGTTTGGATGGGCAGTTAAGAGCGCTTGCCGAAAACGAACAACCGTCACCTGGTGAGTTGATTGTTTCTAAAACTGGAGCTGAACCAGACAAGCTTCAGGTTTTAGTTGCAAAACAAGAAGGGGTGCAAGACGTTTCTGACGATGTTGCTCAAATTATTGACGCTCTTCGAGAAGGGCAAGACCCAACGTTGCTAAACGAAGATTTTGCACCAGCTGCAGGTCAAAGTAACGGTTCTAGTTTGCAAACTAGCGGCACTGTTGAACGCACTGCTGCAGAATTATTAGCCGACACGGATTTTGAAACGACCGGGTTGGCAGCGCTAGGTTTTTCTGAAACTCAGAATTTGTCATTAGCTGAGCTCTACTTAAGTAATATCCGTTCTGACGAAACATCTCCGACAGTTACCCCTGTGGCGCCTGTTGCGGAAGATGACAATATTCAAACCGACGAAGATATACCTGTCACAATTGATGTTCTAGCTAATGATACCGATCAAGACAGTGAAAACTTATCTATCGAATCTGCCACCGTGCCTGATGAGCAAGGAACAGTAGAAATTGTTGATGGTGAGTTGATCTTTACTCCTGCTGAGGATTTCAATGGTGACGCAACGGTTACTTATGTAGTGACTGATGGAGAAATGACAGACGAAGCATCTGTGACAATCAGTGTGAATCCTGTTAACGATGCGCCAGTAGCAGTAGACGATATCGCTACTACCGATGAAGATACTCCGGTTACGATTGATGTTTTGCCAAATGATACTGATCTAGATAACGATACGTTAACCATCGTGAGTGCATCTGTTCCTATTGAACAAGGTATTGTTGAGATCGTAGATGGCAAACTTGTTTTCACTCCAGCGGAGAATTTCAACGGCGAAGCAACTATCACTTATGTTGTTAGCGATGGTGAACTAACAGATGAAGCAACGGTTTCGGTTACTGTTAACCCTGTAAATGATGCACCAATAGCAAATGATGACAGCGCTACGACGGACGAAGATACGCCAGTCACCATTGATGTGCTACCAAACGACACCGATGTTGACGGTGACACACTGACCATAGTGAATGCGTCTGTTCCTGCAGAGCAAGGCACCGTTGAGATCGTAGACGGTAAGCTTGTTTTTACTCCTGCAGAAAACTTCAACGGTGAAGCAACCATTAGCTACACAGTTTCTGATGGTGCATTAGAAGATGAAGCAGAAGTTTCGGTAACAGTTAATCCACTTAATGATGCTCCGACAACCGAAAATGCTATCCCATCCCAAGTTCTACCTGAGGATTTTGCTGAATACACCATTAACTTGAATGACGTATTTAGCGATGTAGATAACTTAGATAGTGAACTGACGTTTAGCGTTTCTGGTAACAGCAATATTCAAGTTTCGATTGTTAATGGTATCGCAACTATCACCCCAGCAGTAGACTGGAATGGCTTAGAAGAACTAACGTTTACTGCGACAGATTCTGATGGTGAAAGCGTTAGCCAGACGGTTGGTTTCACAGTCAACGCCGTTGCCGACATTGTCGCTGACAGCGCGAATATCGTTGAAGACACACCAACAATTTTGAACGTGTTGGACAACGATAGCTTCGAAGGTCAATCGCCAGTTGTATCAGTCGAAGCGGGCAATGGCCCTGCAAATGGTAGTGTGGTTGTTAACGATGACGGCACCATTACCTACACACCAGACCGAGATTACAACGGTGCGGATGAGTTTACTTACACAGTCACCTCCGGTGGAGTCACTGAAACCACAACAGTGTCTCTAAACGTAACACCAGTGAACGATAAACCAGTGGTTGAATACACCATTGCTGACCAAGTTCTACCGGAAGATTTTGCTGAATATACCATCGATCTAAATGACGCGTTCAGTGACGTTGATAATGCAGACAGCGATCTGACGTTTAGTGTTTCTGGTAACAGCAATATCCAAGTATCGATTGTTGATGGTATCGCAACTATCACCCCAACAGCAGACTGGAATGGTTCTGAAGAATTAACGTTTACCGCGACAGATTCTGACGGTGAAAGCGTAAGCCAGACGGTTTATTTTACGGTTAATGCCGTTGCCGATATCGTTTCGGACAGCGCGAATATCGTTGAAGACACACCAACAATTCTGGATGTGCTGGATAACGACAGCTTTGAAGGTCAATCGCCAGTGGTATCCGTAGAAGAGGGCGATGGGCCTGAAAACGGTAGTGTGGTTGTTAACGATGACGGCACGATCACTTACACACCTAACCAAGATTACAACGGTGCTGACGAGTTCACTTACACAGTTACCTCCGGTGGTGTTACTGAGACTACGACGGTCTCTCTAAACGTAACTCCAGTCAACGATAAACCAGTGGTTGAGAATACCATTGCAGGCCAAGTTCTACCTGAGGACTTTGCTGAATACACGATTAACTTGAATGATGCCTTTAGCGATGTTGACGACGCAGACAACGAACTGACGTTTGCCGTTTCTGGTAACAGCAATATTCAAGTGTCGATTGTCGATGGTATTGCGACGATCACACCAACCGCAGATTGGAACGGTTCTGAAGAGCTAACGTTTACCGCGACAGATCCAAGTGGTTTGGCTGTGAGTCAGACGGTTGGTTTCACAGTCAACGCCGTTGCCGACATTGTCGCTGACAGCGCAGATATCGTTGAAGATACGCCGACTGTTTTGAATGTGTTGGGTAACGACACCTTCGAAGGCCAATCACCAGTTGTCACGGTTGAATCTGGAGATGGTTCGACTAACGGTAGTGTGATTGTTAACGATGACGGCACCATTACCTACACACCAGACCGAGATTACAACGGTGCTGATGAGTTCACTTACACCGTTACTTCTGGTGGTGTAACTGAAACCACAACAGTTACGCTGAACGTTACGCCTGTTAACGACAAGCCAGTGGTTGAAAACACCATTGCTGACCAAGTTCTACCGGAAGATTTTGCAAAATACACCATCAACTTACATGATGCATTTAGCGATGTCGACGACGCAGATAGCGAATTGACGTTTAGCGTTTCTGGTAACAGCAATATCCAAGTTTCGGTTGTTGATGGTATCGCGACGATTACACCGACAGCAGACTGGAACGGTTCTGAAGAGTTAACGTTCACTGCAAAAGACCCAAGTGGTTTGGAAGTGAGTCAGACGGTTGATTTCACAGTCAACGCCGTTGCCGACATTGTCGCTGACAGCGCAGATATCGTTGAAGATACACCAACCATTTTGGATGTGCTGGATAACGACAGCTTTGAAGGTCAATCGCCAGTAGTATCAGTAGAAGCGGGCAATGGCCCTACAAATGGCAGTGTGGTTGTGAACAACAACGGCACTATTACCTACACACCAGACCAAGATTACAACGGTTCTGATGAATTCACTTACACAGTCACGTCTGGCGGTGTCACTGAAACCACAACAGTTACGCTGAACGTTACTCCTGTAAACGATAAGCCAGTGGTGGAAAACACCATTGCAGACCAAGTTCTACCGGAAGATTTTGCTGAGTACACGATTAACTTAAATGATGCATTTAGTGATGTCGACGACGCAGATAGCGAACTGACGTTTAGCGTTTCTGGTAACAGCAATATTCAAGTTTCGATTGTTGATGGTGTCGCAACTATCAACCCAACCGCTGACTGGAATGGTTCTGAAGAGCTAACGTTTACCGCGACAGATCCAAGTGGTTTGGAAGTGAGCCAGACGGTTGATTTCACGGTTAATGCCGTTGCCGATATTGTCGCTGACAGTGCAGATATCGTTGAAGATACACCAACAATTTTGGATGTGTTAGACAACGACAGCTTCGAAGGCCAATCCCCAGTGGTATCCGTAGAAGCGGGCAATGGTCCTGCGAATGGCAGTGTGGTTGTTAACGATGACGGCACGATCACTTACACACCGAACCAAGATTACAACGGTGCTGATGAGTTCACTTACACAGTTACGTCTGGCGGTGTGACCGAAACCACAACAGTTACGCTGAACGTTACTCCTGTCAACGATAAGCCGGTGGTTGAGAATACCATTGCAGACCAAGTTCTACCTGAGGACTTTACGCCTTATACCATCGATTTAAATGACGCGTTCAGTGACGTTGATAATGCAGATAGCGAACTGACGTTTAGTGTTTCTGGTAACAGCAATATTCAAGTATCGATTGTTGATGGTATCGCAACGATCACTCCAACCGCAGACTGGAACGGTTTAGAAGAGCTAACGTTCACTGCAAAAGATCCAAGCGGGTTAGAGGCCAGTCAAGCAGTTGATTTCACTGTTAACGCGATTGCCGATATCGTTTCGGACAATGCGAATATTGTTGAAGACACACCAACCATTTTGGATGTGTTAGATAACGATAGCTTTGAAGGTCAATCGCCAGTTGTTACGGTTGAGTCTGGAGATGGTCCGACGAACGGCAGTGTGGTTGTGAACAACGACGGCACGATCACTTACACACCGAACCAAGATTACAACGGCGCTGATGAGTTTACTTACACTGTTACTTCAGGCGGTGTGACCGAAACCACAACGGTTACGCTAAACGTAACTCCTGTTAATGATAAGCCAGTGGTAGAAAACACCATTGCTGATCAAGTTTTACCAGAGGACTTTACGCCTTATACCATCGATTTAAATGACGCGTTTAGCGATGTTGATAACGCAGACAGTGAATTGACATTTAGCGTTTCTGGGAACAGTAACATTCAAGTTTCGATTGTTGATGGCATCGCGACAATCACACCAACCGCTGACTGGAATGGCTCAGAAGAGTTAACGTTTACCGCGACAGATCTAAGTGGGTTAGAGGTCAGCCAAACAGTTGATTTCACAGTCAATGCTGTTGCTGATATTGTCGCTGACAGCGCAGATATCGTTGAAGATACACCAACCATTTTGGATGTGTTGGACAACGATAGCTTCGAAGGCCAATCACCAGTTGTTACAGTTGAATCTGGAGATGGTCCGACGAACGGCAGTGTGGTTGTGAACAACGACGGCACGATCACCTACACACCAAACCAAGATTACAACGGTGCTGACGAGTTCACTTACACAGTCACCTCTGGCGGTGTCACTGAGACTACGACGGTTACGCTAAACGTCACGCCTGTTAACGATAAGCCAGTGGTGGAAAATACCATTGCTGACCAAGTTCTACCTGAGGACTTTGCTGAATACACGATTAACTTGAATGACGCATTTAGCGATGTTGATAACGCGGACAGCGAACTGACGTTCAGCGTTTCTGGTAACAGTAACATTCAAGTTTCGATTGTTGATGGTATTGCGACGATTACACCAACGGCAGACTGGAATGGTTCTGAGGAGTTGACGTTTACCGCGACAGATCCTGATGGTAAAAGCGTTAGCCAGACCGTTGATTTCACAGTCAATGCCGTTGCCGACATTGTCGCTGACAGTGCGGATATCGTTGAAGATACACCAACCATTTTGGATGTGTTAGACAACGACAGCTTCGAAGGCCAATCCCCAGTGGTATCCGTAGAAGCGGGCAATGGTCCTACAAATGGCAGTGTGGTTGTTAACAACGACGGCACCATTACCTACACACCAGACCAAGATTACAACGGCGCTGATGAATTCACTTACACGGTCACCTCTGGCGGCGTCACTGAAACAACAACAGTTACGCTAAACGTTACCCCTGTAAACGACAAGCCAGTGGTTGAGAAAACCATTGCTAACCAAGTTCTACCGGAAGACTTTGCTGAATACACGATTAACTTGAATGACGCATTTAGTGATGTTGATAACTCAGATAGCGAGCTAACGTTTACTGTTTCTGGCAACAGCAATATTCAAGTATCGATTGTCGATGGTATTGCGACGATCACACCAACCGCTGACTGGAATGGCTCAGAAGAGTTGACGTTTACCGCGACAGACCCAAGTGGTTTGGAAGTGAGTCAAACGGTTGATTTCACAGTCAATGCCGTTGCCGATATTGTTTCGGACAGCGCGAATATCGTTGAAGATATACCAACCGTTTTGAACGTGTTGGACAACGATAGCTTCGAAGGACAATCACCAGTTGTTACAGTTGAATCTGGAGATGGTCCGACTAACGGCAGTGTGGTTGTTAACAACGACGGCACGATCACTTACACACCAAACCAAGATTACAACGGTGCTGATGAGTTCACTTATACAGTCACCTCCGGCGGTGTAACCGAAACCACAACAGTTACGCTGAACGTTACACCAGTTAACGACAAGCCACTTAACGAAGACTTTGACCATAGCGCTGACGAACTTATTACTAACGTAATTTTTGATACTGATGATAAGCCTTTGGACCAAGGTTCAGAAAGCGATCATATTTCTGACGTTGAGGATGACTTAAATGGTGATGATCTTCAGATCCGAATAACAGAGCTACCTACATCTGGCACCTTGTATTTCAAAGATGAAAATGGCGATCTTCAAGAAATTACATCGGCCGATGGCTCGTTGTACAACAAAGACAGCATCTACTACGAAGCGGATAATGTTGGGTTCTTGCTTGGTATCAAAGACAGACCTAATTCTCCAAATGGAGAAGAGTCAACGACGGATTTCTACAACTGGGGTTTAAGTGCAGACGGTGGTGAGTCACACAGTCGAACCGAATATCTAGTAAATGGAGCGTCTATTGATATCTCCTCCGATAGTGGTGTGCTAGCTCAATACAACCGAGAAGTCTCACATATTGGTCATGGTATTGCTGATAACGATGGCCAAGGCATTCAGCGCGGCGAAACCATCAGCATTGATTTGTCTGAGAACCCTGTTGGCAGCGTGAATCTTGGTCTGGATGGCCTAGGAGGCTTGTTTGAGCACGGCGACAACAATGCTGCTCTTATCACGGTGACATACCTTGATGCTAACGGCACAGAGCAAACTCAAGTTATTGAGTTCTTGAAGCCAGAAGGCAACAACATGCTATTCCAGGAGACTAGTATTGGCTTCGGTAAGGATTACCCTCTATCTGAAGGGGCGGTAATTACTCAATTAGACTTCTCGACCAAAACATCTGGGAATTGGGAGTTGCGTTATGTAGAGGGCTTCCCACCTGAAGATAGTTTTGACTACGTTGTAGTTGATTCTGGTAACGCTGAAAGTGACCCTGCAACGGTTACTATTGCTAATCAGGTTCTAGACGGCAACGTGTCGGAAAACGGTCCGGATCTATCTTTAACAGGGAACACTGTTACAGAAGGAGAAGACGTTACGTTTTCTGTAGTACTGGATGAGGCGACAGAAACGGCGGTTAAGTATCCAATAACTACATTGGCTCCAGGCTCATCGGCAGATGATTCAGACGTCAACCTATCTAATGCAACCTACACGAATGGTGTTGTTTTTGCCGGGGGCTACCTGATTGTTCCTGCCGGTGTTAGTAGCTTTGAAATCATTGTGCCAACGATTGATGATCTTGTTGTTGAAAATGACGAGACGATGGAAGTTGAAATCGGTAGCGAGTCGGGCTCATCAACAATCTTAGACAATGATAGTACGTCACTTTCAGTGAGTAATGCTGGCGACGTGAGTGAAGGTTCTGACGCAGTATTCACGGTGTCGCTGTCTAACGAAGTTCAAAGTCCTGTTGTCGTCAATCTAAGTCCAAAGACAGATGGCAACTACACCGCTGAAGATGAAGATCTTGGTAACATGACGGTGACTTATATTGACGGAGAAGGCCAAGAGCAGACTCTGGATGTTAGTCCAAGTGGAGACGTTACTATTCCTGCCGGAGTTACTGATATCACGGTAACAATAACAACGACACAAGACGATGTTTACGAAGGCGCAGAGTCTTTTGGCTTGGTGGTGACCGAATCTGGCGGCATTACCTCAAACGGCGTGGCGAGTGGCGAGGCAGTGATAAAGGATGATGGCTCAGCTGTCGGTCCAACAACGCCTGATAACGATAAGCCGCTGCTATCTATTAGCGGTGGTGGTGATATTAATGAAGGGGAAGAAGCACTATTTGTTGTTTCTTTGTCTAATCAAACAGAGTCACCAGTCGTTATCAATTTGACTACGAGCACGAGTGGCGCATATACAGCAGAAAACTCTGACATTAAAGATTTTGTCGTAACTTACAAAGACAGTGAAGGCGAAACGAAATCACTAGCCGTTTCAGACAATGGTGATGTCACTATTCCTGCAGGTATCACTGCAATCGAAGTATCTGTTCCTACGACTCAGGATGATGTTTACGAAGGCTCTGAGAGCTTTGGCCTAATCGCGACGGAGTCTGCTGGCATCACTTCAAATGGTTCTGCCGTTGGTCAAGCGAACATAAAAGATGACGGCTCTGTTGTGGGCCCGACAACACCAGACAACGACAAGCCTACGCTAACCGTAGATGGTGGCGGGAATGTCGATGAAGGTGAAAATGCAGTCTTTACGGTTTCGTTATCAAATCAAACTGAAAGTGCTGTTGTTGTTAACCTATCGGTAGAGACGGACGGAAACTATTCAGCAGAGGATAATGACCTTAGCGATTTAGTTGTGACTTATGTTGACGCTAATGGCCAAACACAATCATTGAATGTTGATGGAAATGGGAATGTAACAATACCTGCGGGAATACAGGATATTACGGTTGCTGTGCCGACTAACGAAGATCATATCTACGAGGGAAATGAAACGTTTGGCCTTACTGTGACAGAAAGTAATGGGGTGACAACTAATGGTCAAGCGACTGGCCAGGCAACAATTTTAGACGCAGAAAGTGCACCGAAAGTCAGCATTGTCGCCGACCAAGACAGCGTTAACGAAGGTCAAACCGCTGGCTTTACTGTGAGCTTAGATCAAGTTGCTGATGAGAAAGTAACGGTTGAGTTCGAGTACTCAGGTGTTGCTCAAGATGGTACTGACTTTACTGGCGTAGCAAGTATTGAAGTACCGGCAGGCCAGTCTTCTGTCGATCTAGACATCACTACGCTTACTGACGGCACGTACGAAGGTGCAGAGTCATTTACTGTCACAATCAAAGATGTAGAAGGTGCAGACGCAACGGCTTCTACGAACAACAGTGCAAGCGTGACTATCAATGACGCTCAACAAGCACCGAAAGTCAGCATTGTTGCTGACACAGGCTCTATCGCTGAAGGCGGTGATGCGAACTTTACTGTAAGCATCGACCAGAAAGCGGATGAGGATGTCGTGGTGACATTCACGATTGGTGGTGACGTTGACGGCGATGATTACACAGCGCCAAACACTTACACCGTGACTATTCCTGCGGGTCAAACTTCAGTAGCCCTTGATATTGAGACGTTAGATGACGGTATCTATGAAGGCGCTGAAGATCTGACAGTGACGCTAACTGAAACGAGTGGTGCAAACTCTTCGCTGAATACGGCTTCTAAAGAGGCATCGGTCTCTGTAACAGATGCACAGACGGCACCGAAAGTGAGTATTGTCGCCGACCAAGACAGCGTCAACGAAGGTCAAACCGCAGGCTTTACAGTGAGCTTGGACCAAGTTGCTGATGAGAAAGTAACGGTTGAGTTCGAATACTCTGGTGTTGCTCAAGATGGCTCTGACTTTACTGGCGTAGCAAGCATTGAAGTACCGGCAGGCCAGTCTTCAGTTGACCTAGACATCACTACGCTTACTGATGGCACTTACGAAGGTGCAGAGTCATTTACTGTCACGATCAAAGATGTGCAAGGTGCGGACGCAACCGCTTCGACAAACAACAGTGCAAGCGTGACTATCAATGACGCTCAACAAGCACCGAAAGTCAGCATTGTTGCTGACTCTGGGTCTACAGCCGAGGGTAGTGATGCGAACTTTACTGTCAGCATCGACCAGAAAGCGGATGAAGATGTTGTGGTGACATTCACGATTGGTGGTGATGTTGACAGCGATGATTACACCGCGCCAAACACTTACACCGTGACTATCCCTGCTGGCCAAACTTCAGTAGACCTTGATATTGAGACGCTAGATGACGGTATCTATGAAGGCGCTGAAGACCTGACAGTGACACTAACTCAAACGAGTGGTGCAGACTCTTCTTTGAATACGGCTTCTAAAGAGGCATCGGTCTCTGTAACAGATGCACAAGCGGCACCGAAAGTGAGCATCGTTGCTGACACAGGCTCTACCGCTGAAGGTGGTGATGCGAACTTTACTGTAAGTATCGACCAGAAAGCAGATGAAGATGTCGTAGTAACATTCACGATTGGTGGTGATGTTGACAGTGATGATTACACCGCGCCAAACACTTACACCGTGACTATTCCTGCAGGCCAAACTTCAGTTGACCTTGATATTGAGACGTTAGATGACGGTATCTATGAAGGTGCTGAAGATCTGACAGTGACGCTAACTGGAACAAGTGGTGCAGATTCTTCGTTGAATACGGCTTCTAAAGAGGCATCGGTATCTGTAACAGATGAACAGACGGCACCGAAAGTGAGTATTGTCTCCGACCAAGACAGTGTCAACGAAGGTCAAACCGCTGGCTTTACTGTGAGCTTAGACCAAGTCGCTGATGAGAAAGTAACGGTTGAGTTCGAGTACTCTGGTACTGCTCAAGATGGTACTGACTTTACTGGCGTAGCAAGTATTGAAGTACCGGCAGGTCAGTCTTCAGTTGGCCTAGACATAACTACGCTTACTGACGGCACTTACGAAGGTACAGAGTCATTTACTGTCACAATCAAAGATGTCGAAGGTGCAGACGCAACGGCTTCGACAAATAACAGTGCGAGCGTGACTATCAATGACGCTCAACAAGCACCGAAAGTAAGTATTGTTGCTGACTCTGGGTCTACAGCCGAGGGTAATGATGCGAACTTTACTGTAAGCATCGACCAGAAAGCGGATGAAGATGTCGTGGTGACATTCACGATTGGTGGTGACGTTGACGGCGATGATTACACCGCGCCAAACACTTACACCGTGACTATTCCTGCGGGTCAAACTTCAGTCGACCTTGATATTGAGACGCTAGATGACGGTATCTATGAAGGTGCTGAAGATCTGACAGTGACGCTTATTGAAACGAGTGGTGCAGATTCTTCGTTGAATGCGGCTTCGAAAGAGGCATCGGTTTCTATCGCAGACGCTCAGCACGCACCGGAGTTTATTTCTGACGGTGATCTTCCTGGCGATGCAGCAAACAATGATGTTTATGACTTTGACACCGTAAATGAAAACAGTGTTAGTGGCACTGTTGTGGGTACGCTTGTTGCTGAAGATCTAGATAATGATGAACTTACTTACAGTTTTGCTGATGGAACAACAACGAACGGCCTATTTGATATCGACCCATCGACGGGTGAGGTTTCACTCAACAAGACTATTGATGATGTTGATTTAGGCGACTATACACTGCAGGTGAAGGTTGCCGATGGTACGGGTGGCGTAGACACAGCAGAGGTTAATGTTTCACTTGTAAACGTGAATGATGCACCAGAAGCTTCGCCTTCGTCAGTTACCACTCTAGAAGATTCCCAAGTCACTCTGGATTGGGCATCATTTGGCGTCACGGATGCCGACTCAGAAACATCGACGCTGTCTGTCCAAATTACGTCGCTTCCTAGCGACGGTGTACTTGAGTACAAAGATGAGCAAGGAAATTGGCAGACGGTTCAAATAGACCAAGTATTGAGTAAATCGCAGTTTGATGCCGATAGTGTACGTTTCACTCCAGAGGTAAACGAATCTGGTGATGACAGCTTCACTGGAAATGGAGTTGGTAATCAAGAAGGGAGCTATGCGCAAATTGGTTTTAAACCAACGGATGGGGAAGATACGGGGCAAGAATCTGTATTGACGATTGATGTTACCCCAGATGCAGATGCGCCGAATTTGGTTACAGTGACTCCAGGGTTATCTCTTCCTCAACAAGATTTCAACGTGACTTCTTGGACAAATGTCATTATTGGTTCTGATAACGGTCAAGGTGTTGCAGGACAAGTTTTGGTTGATGCTATTGAAGCTTTAGATTTAGAAGATGGCAGCCAATCGACCACCACCAATGTTCAGGATACCGCGTCAGGGGCAACAGCAGCGGATGAAGCCGTATTAGTGA
This sequence comes from Vibrio sp. MMG023, assembly GCF_021654215.1. Taxonomy (NCBI): domain Bacteria; kingdom Pseudomonadati; phylum Pseudomonadota; class Gammaproteobacteria; order Vibrionales; family Vibrionaceae; genus Vibrio; species Vibrio sp. MMG023. The sequence continues at coordinate 276,853 of NZ_JAKFZP010000005.1, forward strand.
CAGCATTAGTCTACCTAGAAGCTGGTACAAGCTACGACTTCGTAGGTACCGCTGATGATAGTTTAGCAATTAAAATTGGTGGAACACTTGTTGATGAGGCTCGCTGGGGTAATGGGAGTGGCGACATTAAAGGTGGTGAATTTGTACCTTCTGTTTCCGGCTTCTACCCGATAGAGATTTATCATCACAACCAGAGTGGGCCAGGCAATTTTAATGTAGATGTCTCTATCAATGGCCAAACGCCAGTTAATTTAAGTAACAGCAACTTGTATGTGGTGAGTGACTCAGTTGCTTTGGATGCAATCGATGCAAGAACTTCTGAGTTAAAAGAAGTGGACGGCGTTCAGTTCTATGAGACGTATGAAGTCAATGAAGGGTTGCAAGATACCGCTATTCCAATTTCAGAAATTCCAGCAAGTCTGACTGATACTGATGGCTCTGAATCACTTGCAGTGACATTAAAAGGTTTGCCAATTGGGGCGGTGCTCTCTGATGGAGTGAATTCTATTACGGTAGCGACAGTGAACGAAGCACTGGATGTTACAGGATGGTCACTTGACTCTTTGACGGTGACACCACCAGCGGGATCGCACGATGACTTTACCATTACGGTAACGGCGACAAGTACAGAAAGCTCGAATGGTGATACTGAAGACTCACATGCCACGATTAATGTCGTCGTGCATGAAAATCTAGCGACAAACACAACTAGTGATGTTGGCATCACGAATGAAGATGTGTCGCTACAGGGTAACGTTTTATTGAATGATACTGATGGCGATAATGTCCTATTGGTCGACCATATTACCGTTAACAATACAGACTACGCTGTTGGTGAAACGGTCTCGCTAGATAGTGGTTCATTGGTGGTAAACCAAGACGGTAGCTACAAGTTCGAACCGGTTGAACATTGGTCTGGTGATGTTCCATCGATTACATACACCACGAACACCGGCGCAACAGAGACATTGGATATTGAGGTCGTTGCTGTCGCAGACGCGCCAAAAGTTACGATTTCAGTTGGCGATATTTCAAAGAACGATGCGGTTGATTCAAACCACAGCCTAGTTACATCAGCGATTGATAGTACCAAACCCCAGAATGCATCAGTTGCTGCTGGGCTGGGGCTAGACAGTGTTTATCAAGAAGACAATCCACCAGCAAACGTAATGCTCGGCAATAATAACGACATTTCAGATACAGATAGTCTGTTTGTTGGTACCGATTACAACGATACCTTCTATGGTGGTGGCGGTGACGATGTCTTTGTTGGAGGTGGGCAGAATGACTCATTCTATGGTGATGATGCTTCAACCATCACGGAACACGATGGGACAGATACGGTTTACTTAACAGGTAACTTTAGTGACTACGAGTTTACCTTCAAGAATAACCACGGTGGTGATGTTCCATACTGGATCTTCTTGGATAACCGCTCCATCGATTCGGTTAATGACAATACAGGACAAGAAGACCGTGGAGATCACTTATATGAGATCGAGCGTGTCGTCTTTGCCGACAAAGTAGTAGAACTTAACCCTGACGGGACTTATCAGATACTGCAAGATCGTTGGATTCCTATCGATATTAATGTCGATTTAGTCGACGCTGATGGCAGCGAGAGCTTGAACCAAACTGTTCTCATCGACGGCTTACCGTCGGGCGTAGAGCTATACGTAAATGACCTGATAGTTACTCCTGAGCTCAATGGCAGTTACCTTGTCAATATCGATAGTCAAGGCCACGCATCGTTGGAGATTAAAGTACCATTCGATTATGAAGGCAGCTTTGATTTTCCTATGAGTGTTACCGCAACGTCTGTAGAAGCATCAAATAATGATGCCGCAACGACAACGGAATCGGTTGACATTACTGCTCGTGAGTTTGAGCTTAAGTCAGGTTCGCACGGAGATGACACGATCAAAGGTAATGCCGACAATGACCTCATTGTTGGTGATGTCCAAGGTTTAGAAATCATCGCGGGACAGGATTACAACATTGCGTTTGTGCTTGATACGTCTGGCAGCATGGGCAGCTGGGTTGGTAGTGCAAAAGATGAAGTTCTGGACGTTTTTGATGAGCTACTTGCATCCGTTAACCAAGGTGTTGAGCCTGGTACGGTAAACATATTGCTTTCTGAGTTTGCTACCGGGGCGACGAAGGTGATTGAAGTGGATCTGAGTTCTGCAACTGCAAGAACTGATTTTGTCGAGGAACTCAATAAGATCGGTGATTACGGTAGTGGTAATACGAACTATGAATCTGGTTTGCAATCGGCAGTCGATTGGTTTGGTACTCAGCCAAACGTCAATGGAGAAAATATCACATACTTTATTACCGACGGTCAGCCAAATACATACGATAACCTCGACAATATAAAGCGTCCTGAATTCTCTAAAGTCATACTTGATGTGGGTGACGATGGGCAGCTTGTTACGTTGCAAGATGTGGTTAATGATAACAGCTACAGCTTTGGTCAAACCGTTAGTTACAAAGGTAACGTCTTAATCAACAGTGATGGGCATCTTTTCTCTCCTCAAACGGGGCAGAAAATCGGTGATATAGACCGTAAGAATGGAATCCTTGAATACGATGACAGAGGTGGAAGTTCCGTTCAGGCTCAGCATATGTATCAAGTTCTAGCTCTCCTTTCGAGTGTGGAGGCAATCGGTCTGGGAAGCGGCGTATCGGAAAGCATACTGCAACAATACGACACCGATGGCGTTGTCGAATCAGAAATTGATGTTACGAAACTTGCAGAAACGATACTTGGTCAAGATGTTCCATTGAAACAAGGTTCGGATATCATCCGCGGTGGAGAGGGTGATGACATCCTTCTTGGTGACTTGATCGAGTTTGGTGGCAATGAACAGGGAATCAGTGCAATTCAATCCCATGTCGCACAAGAAACTGGTCAAGATATTTCTAAAGTTGATGCCGAAGCTATTCATACTTATGTGAAAGATCATATCGATGAATTTAATCAAAACCACCAAGGAGATAAAGCAGATTCACTCTATGGAGAACAAGGTGACGACATCTTATTTGGTCACGGCGGGAACGATATCTTGGTCGGTGGCGAAGGGGACGACATCCTTATAGGTGGTTCTGGTGATGATATCTTTAAACTTGTCGATGACGGTTCCGGAATTCGAGATGGTGAGATTGATACGATCACAGACTTCACTAAAGGCGAAGATAAGATTGATATTTCTGATTTGCTTCATACTGATAATTCAGACTCTATTGATTCACTACTTGCGAACAATGAGATCGGGTTGGAAGCCGATGGAGAGAACCTGATCCTAACGATTTCAGAATCGGATGGTTCATCTAGCCAGAAACTCGTGATTGAGGGAGGCTCAAGTCAGTACGGTGAATACCTTAACGATGGCGTATTATCCCCAATAGATGGCAGTGCAATCTTGAATGATCTGCTTAAGATCAACGATTTATCTAGTAACTAGGTAAACCGTAAGGCAGCGCTATCAATCAAAAAGGTCTAGTAAACACTAGACCTTTTTAGTTTATGTGAGCGTATGGGCTTAGCTAGCTTTTAGGAAGAGTGGTGAAAATGGTCCATTCTTTCTTCACTTCTCCTTTGTATCCTACGACGGTAGCGGTGACTCGTCGGTTAAGCGCATGACTTGTTTCATCCGTGCCAGTAGACGCCAGAATCGTATCTCCGTAGCCGACAATGGTTACTCGGTTCGGTGATATGCCATTTTGAAGCAAGATTCTTCTTACATTTTCAGCTCGGCGTTTGGATAAGTCTAAGTTATGTTGCGAAGTCCCTGTTCGGCTCGCATATCCTTGAAGTTCAATAGAAGTGCTTGGGTATTCTTTTAAGAACTCAGATAACTCACGGAGCTGTTGTGAAAAGATAGGATTGATTTCGTCTGAATCGTTCGCAAACAAGACTCGAATTTGCATTTCTTGGGACGTTTTTAAGAATTCCCCACATCCATCATTATCGATTTCTGAACCAATCGGTGTACCAGGACACAAATCTCGAGCATTGATGACACCATCTCGATCATCATCGATCAGGTCGGCAATTTGATTGGCGGTGGGTGTTTCAATGTACTCGTATTCATCGCCCGTTTCGGTATTAGAATTAGAACTGCACGCTGAAATCAAACACGCCATGAAAAAAATAGGTATTACTCTCATATTAATACTCCACTTTCTCTAGCCACTCTTGCGGAATATCGACGCGCAAAGAGTTGAGCAGTTGTCCTGTAGCATTCATTACGCGGTATTTTGCGTATTGCTCGGCGTATTTTGAATCCAGATAATCCTTACGTGCTTCGAAAAGTTCATTCTCAGTGTTGAGCAAATCCAAGAGAGTTCGTTTGCCAATGCGGTATTGCTTTTCGTAGGCAATTACGGTCTCTGCTGCGGAGTCTACGTGATCAGATAAGAATTCTTTTTGCTGCAAGGTTAAATCTAAAGCACTCCAAGAAAGTCGTAACCCTTCTTCTATATTCTTGTATGCGGACGTGCGTAAATCTTTCGCCTTGTTTAATTGGTAGGCGAAATTTTCTGAGTTTGCCGCATCGCTGCCTCCGTTATAAAGGTTGTATCTTAAACGCAACATTGCGAGTGTTTCGTCACTTCGACCTTCAATACCATCTGCATCATCTCGCCAAGTCTGTGAAGCTTCGATAGAGACAGTAGGGAGGTTAACCCCCTTGGATTGCTTGTACTGGAACTTAGCTGAGTCGACATCAGCAACCGCTACTTTCACCACTGGGTGTTCCTCAAAAGCGATTCCTACAGCTTCATCGACAGTATATGGAATGAAGTTCTCATCAGCTCTAGGGAAAATTAAGCCTTGTGGGGATTGACCCACTAACCGAGTAAACATGGTATGTGTGTCATAGAGGTTGTTTTGTGCAGCAGCAAGATTGCCGTGCGCTTTTGCTAAACGTGCTTCTACCTGCGTCAAATCCGCGGTGGAACCGATACCGGAGTTCACACGCTTTTTAATATCTGAGTAAATGCGTTTGTGCACCGCTAGATTGTTTTCAGACAAGGTCAAAATTTCATAGGCTTTCACCGCATCTAAATAAACTTTTGTCACCTCTAGCGCTTTGTCCGATGCATCAGCAAGGAGTTGATAACGCAGTGACTCTGCGTCTGCCGCAGTTCGATCGATGTCGTTCAGAGTCGCAGACCCATCCCAGATAAGTTGGGTTAAGGTCACGGCCGCTTCTTTACGGGTTAAGTCGGTTTGTCCACGTCCAACACTCTCGGCTGGATCAATTCCCTCGTAACCAATACCAGCGTCTAAATCAATTTGTGGTAAATATGCGCCTGATGAAGCGTCGTTAACGTAACGACTACTTGTGAATTCGTTAAATGCAGCTTTCAAATCAGGGTTTGTTTTCAGCGTTAAGGCTACAGCCTGTTCTAACGTTTGACCGAAAATAGGAAATGACACTATTAGGCAACTGCAGCACGCTATGCTTAGTCGGCTCCACTTCACGGCGATTCTCCCAGAAAAATCCATACAATTTGCCGCTCTCACAAATGAGATTCAACGACATTAAACAGCGGTTGAATGCATTATTTATCAACTCACTGTTATCCCTAGGCTTTTGAGGTTAATTCTCAGTCTGACCCCTTATAACACCGTAGCACATATGACTAAGTTTGCTTATGTTTTAAGCGAAATCCCTCAAAAAAAATCCTGATTTTTTAAGGTCATAGCGCTTTTGAACCGTTTGGCTTTATCGATCTTCACTTGTCCCGCCCCTAGGAAAGTAAAGCTCTGAGAACCGTGTAGGTAAGCAAAATTTGCGATTATTTTGACTAAACTATAGTCGTAAATGATGAGGTGACAAACTTTTGACGCAGCACGGTGCGAGTCGAGGTAACTATGAATAATGCAACCTTACGCTCATTATTGGGCCAGACAGTGGTTATCGGTTTAGACGGTAATTTAAGAGAGTTGGAACAGGGCGAAGCTCCGGCTCAAGGTGAAGTGCTAGTCTCTGATTTATCGAATGAATCTACGCCTAACGTGCGGATTGTGACTCAGGAAAGTCAGGAGCCTATAGAGATTACAGACGACGTTGCGAGAGTTGTAGAGGCGATAGCACAAGGTGATGACCCAGCACTGTTAGGAACAGAATTTGAACCAGCAGCGGGTGAGAGTGACGGTTCGAGTCCCCAGGCGAGTGGCGTAATCGATCGGACTGGTGCTGAAAGTCTTGCTGCGACTGATTTCGAAACAGTAGGGTTGGCCTCTCTTGGCCTTTCAGAGACACAGATCTTAACCTTGTTAGAGTTGTATTTTAGTGGTTTTGTCTCACAACCGAGTCAAATTGCTGACGTCATCATACAGGACATATCAAGTCCAACGGTAAGCGAAGGTGAAGATGTAAACTTTGATGTCACTCTTGATGGGCCAACAAGCGAAGAAACCGAGTTAGCGTTTTCTTTGGATGATGGCAGTGCGTCAGGTGGACAAGAAGATAGTGAAGCTGATTTCCTCAATAACATCGTGACGATTACTTTTGAAGATGGCACAGAACAACAAGTGAGCGTCGACGAGAATGGTGATTTCATTATTGTTGTACCAAGCGAGACGACCACTTTTACTGTCACTGTACAAACGTTTAATGATGAACTTTTAGAAGGTGATGAAACTTTCACTCTCAGTGGTTCAACGCCAAATCAACAAGACCCCGTCACTGGCACAGCAACCATCAGCGATGATGGGGATGGTCCGGAAGAGAATCCTGATGATGATCGTCCTACTGTTCTCTCTATCTCAGATGTCACCGTTAATGAGGGAGAGCCTGCGGTTTTTGAGGTCGTCTTAAGCAATCAAAGTGAATCTGAAACGTCTGTCACTCTTACACTTGCCGACGGCAGTGCAACAGGAGGGAGTGACTTCGATAACACATCTGTTTTGGTTACCTTCTCAGACGGTACGTCGCAATCTGTAAGTGTTGCAGAGGACGGTTCTTTCACAGTGATGGTTCCTGCAAATGATACTGACTTTTCTATCACGGTCGTAACGAACAATGATGAAATACTTGAAGGGGATGAAACGTTTACGCTCACTGCAAGTACACCTACTCAAGAAGAGCCCGCAGAAGGAACAGCAACCATAAGCGATGATGGTGATGGTCCTGGGCAAAATCCAGACGATGATCGACCTAATGTTGCATCTATTACGGATGCAACGGTAAATGAGGGCGAGGCGGCTACGCTTGTCGTAAATCTCAGTAACCCGAGTACAACAAACACCGTAGTCACCATGCAACTTGCAGGTGATACTGCGACAAGTGGTGTGGATTTTTCGGACACAACCGTCACGATCACGTTTTCAGATAATACCAGCGAAGTCGTGTTACTGAATCCAGACGGTACGTTTGAGGTAAATGTACCCGAAAACATAACGACTTTCAGTGTTACGGTCGATACCTTCGATGACGATATTTTGGAAGGTGCGGAGACTTTCACGCTGACTGGTACAACATCGACACAAAGCACACCAGCACAAGGCACGGGTACCATTGTTGACGATGGCAGTGGCCCGGGGCCTGATCCAGATGATGACCGTCCAGTTGTTGCTTCAATTAGCAACGCAACAGTCAATGAAGGTGATCCTGCCACATTAGATGTCACCTTGAGCAATCCAAGCACGACCGATACAGTTGTGAGCATGACACTTGCTGATGGTACTGCTGACGGTGGAGTGGACTACACCGATACGTCAGTCACCATCACTTACGCAGATAACTCAACGCAAGTGGTGGCTGTAAATCCAGATGGCACGTTCGATGTGACTGTGCCTGCGAATGATACAGCCTACAGCGTTACGGTGAATACTAACGATGACAATGTGTTCGAGGGGCCTGAAACCTTTACATTGTCTGGCGCTACGCCAAATCAAGGCACTCCAGTACAAGGTACAGGTACGATTGTTGACGATGGCAGTGGCCCAGGTCCTGAGCCAGATGATGATCGCCCAACCGTCGCTTCAATCATAGATGCAACCGTGAACGAAGGTGAGCCAGCTACGTTAGATGTCACGTTAAGCAATCCGAGTACGACCGATACAGTTGTGAGCATGACACTTGCTGATGGTACTGCCGACGGTGGCGTTGATTACACTGAGACCTCAGTAACTATCACTTATGCAGATAACTTAACCCAAGTGGTGGCTGTAAATCCGGATGGTACATTCGATGTGACTGTGCCAGCGAACGATACAACCTACAGCGTTACGGTGAATACCACCGGTGATGATGTGTTCGAAGGTCCTGAAACCTTTACATTGTCAGGTTCTACGTCAACTCAAAATACCCCAGCACAAGGCACGGGTACCATTGTCGATGACGGTAGCGGCCCAGGACCAAATCCAGATGATGATCGCCCAGTTGTTGCTTCAATTAGTAACACCACGGTCAATGAAGGTGATCCTGCGACATTAGATGTCACACTAAGCAATCCAAACACGACCGATACAGTTGTGAGCATGACACTCGCTGATGGTACTGCCGACGGAGGTGTGGACTACACAGACACCTCAGTGACTATCACTTATGCCGATAACTCAACGCAAGTGGTGGCTGTAAATCAAGATGGTACGTTTGATGTGACTGTGCCAGCTAATGACACGACTTACAGTGTTACTTTGAACACCACCGATGACGATGTTTTTGAAGGACCTGAAACCTTTACATTGTCAGGTTCTACGTCAACTCAAAATACCCCAGCACAAGGCACGGGTACCATTGTCGATGACGGTAGCGGCCCGGGACCTGATCCAGATGATGACCGTCCAGTTGTTGCTTCAATTAGCAACGCGACAGTCAATGAAGGTGATCCTGCCACATTAGATGTCACGTTAAGTAACCCAAGTGCGACAGGTACTGTTGTGAGTATGACACTCGCTGATGGTACAGCAGATGGTGGCGTTGATTACACTGAGACCTCAGTAACTATTACTTATGCGGACAATTCAACGCAAGTGGTGGCTGTGAATCCAGATGGTACTTTTGATGTTACCGTACCGGCGAACGATACAACTTACAGCGTTACTGTAAATACTATCGATGACGATGTCTTCGAAGGTCCTGAGACCTTCATATTGTCCGGCACAACATCGACACAAAGCACACCAGCACAAGGCGCGGGTACCATTGTTGATGATGGTACTGGCCCAGGTCCTGAGCCAGATGATGATCGCCCAACCGTCGCTTCAATCACAGACGCAACCGTGAGCGAAGGAGATCCGGCCACATTAGATGTCACGTTAAGCAATCCGAGTACGACAGATACTGTTGTGAGTATGACACTTTCTGATGGCACTGCTGACGGTGGCGTGGATTACTCCGATACCTCAGTCACCATCACTTATGCGGACAACTCAACACAAGTTGTGGCTGTAAATCCAGATGGTACGTTTGACGTTACTGTGCCTGCGAATGACACGACTTACAGTGTTACTGTGAACACCACCGATGACGATGTTTTTGAAGGACCTGAAACTTTCACGTTATCAGGTTCCACTTCAACTCAAAATACTCCCGCGCAGGGCACAGGCACGATTGTTGATGATGGCACTGGACCGGGGGCTGAACCGGATGATGACCGTCCAGTGGTTGCTGCAATTAGCAGCGCGACAGTCAATGAAGGTGACCCAGCGACACTAGATGTCACGTTAAGTAACCCAAGTACGACGGACACAATTGTGAGCATGACACTTGCTGATGGCACTGCTGACGGTGGCGTGGATTATACCGATACCTCAGTCACCATCACCTACGCAGATAACTCAACGCAAGTGGTGGTTGTGAATCCAGATGGCACATTTGATGTGAACGTCCCTGCGAATGACACAACCTACAGCGTTACTGTAAACACCATCAATGATACTGTCTTTGAGAGTTCCGAAACCTTCACGCTTGCTGGTGCAACCTCTATCCAAAATACGCCAGTGCAAGGTACTGGTACGATTTTAGATAACGACGCGCCTCCGGCCATCGGCAATGTGGTTGATGCGATTGTTTCTGAAGAAGGGTTACCTGATGGTATCGCCGATACTATGGGAACTCCTTCAGACTCCACGAACTCGGCGAGTTTTGTTGGTTCATTCACCGTCAGTGATCCTGATACGACGAACGTCAGTGTTGTACTTTCCGGCCCCAATGGACTGGCATCTGGAGGTGAACCTGTTACTTGGTCTTGGAACGCCAATACTCAAACACTCACCGCATCGACGGCAAGTATTGCGAGTGTAGCAACAGTCGTGTTGACAGAACCAAATGCGGCAGGGCAAGGAACATGGGGTTACACCATCACACTCTTAGAGCCACTCGATCACCCAGTTAATGACGTCGAAGATTTGATCGACTTTGATTTGCAGATCTCAGTGAGTGATGGTCAAACCACGAGCTCCCAAAGTATGAACGTGGTTGTCGAGGATGATTGTCCACATGTTCCAACGTCTTCTCAAGCCGTAGATGTGTCGCTGGCAGATATCCCGGAAATTCTCACCGGCAATATTAGTTTTGTTGGTAATGAATCCGATGCATTCAGCCGAACTTTCGGAGATGTCGAAGTGACTGCCTTGGGATTTTTGTCTAATGAGTCTACCGATCTTGGCGCCGCAGAGATTAATCAAACTTCATCAGGTATTGGTGTGAAAAGTGTCGGTAATAACGGCTATCCACTTGCTAATGAAGTGGACTATCGTTTTGCCAATGATACTGGTGTCTCAGAGCAATTGGTCATCGACTTGGGCGATAAGATTGCATTTGGGGCTGAGATCGAATTCGAGAAGATGTTTGGTGGGGAGCTAGAAGAAGGTCTTGCGTCTTTCTATCGAGATGGTGTTTTGATCGCACAGCAAGCGTTTAACTCTGATGCGGCAAGTGGTGACTATGCGGCTAACTTTAGTGTTCAACAGGGTGGTTTTGACAAGGTTATTCTTGAAGCAACTGGCAACGGGAACGGGCCAAATACCGCAGACAACAGTGACTTTACCGTCAAATCTATCACCTTTACTGGGGCTGACTCCTCCATTCCAATTGCAACAGCAGAGGGGAATTTAGGCGCACTCTATGGTGCTGATGGCCCAGGAAGTATCGTTCTTAATGGTGCAGAGAGTGGTCTAGAAACGCTTGATGGCATGGCTATTAGTGTTGCGATTGATCCTCAAAACCCAAACAGGTTAGTCGGTGAAGCGAACGGCGAGTTGGCATTTGAAGTTCAATTAACGCCAAGTACCGGGAAGTGGGAATTCTTCCAGTACGTACCTTTGACCGCTCCAAGTGGTGACGGTGATATCGACTTCAGTTACACGATTACCGATAACGATGGTGACAGTAAAGCGGGGAATTTTGCGGTTAATCCATATGCGCCTCCGATTGTAGAAGGCGTCACGCTTAATGTTTCTGAAGAGGGTTTGGGTCATGCCATTGCCGATGACTTTGCGTTGAATGGTTTTATGGACACGACAGATTCAACGTTAGATATGGATCAGTTAACACTTGGTCAAACCGTTGACTCTGTCGCACTGAATGTCCCAACTGCGAACCTAACCAGTAACGGTGAGGCAATCACATGGACCTTGGCCAACAACGACCAATTGCTTGTTGGCTCAGCGGATGGAGAAGAGGTCATTAAGATCTCGGTTAGTGATACGGGGGCAATCTCTACTGAACTCCTTGGTCCAATAGATCACCCAGGTACTTCTGGCGAGGACTCTTTAAACATTGAGGTTCCTGTCGTTGTTTCGAATGCTCTTGGGTTGACGAACTCAGCGATAGCAAATGTTGTTATTGAAGATGATTCACCTGATTCGACATCCATTGTTCATGATGTGGTCGCGGAAACAAAAGAGAGCGCTAACGTTCAATTGATTATGGATGTTTCAGGCTCGATGCGTACGGGTAATCGCCTTCAAATAATGAAGGACTCGGCAACTCAGTTATTAAATCAGTACGAATCGATTGGCCAAACTCGGGTTCAAATCATCAAATACAGCGGTTCAGCAACAACGTACGCTATTGCTGGGGCAACATGGTTAACCGTAGATGAAGCGAAAGCGTACATTGATACACTTACTGCTGGCGGTGCAACTAACTACAATCGCGCAATTAATGAAGCGAAAGGCTCTTGGGATGATGCGGGTAAATTACCTAGTGCATCAAACGTGAGCTACTTCTTATCTGATGGTCAACCAAATCCAGCCTCATCATTCATCAACGATGCTCGTGAGAACAGTTGGATAGATCACTTGACCGATTCTGATAATAAGATCACGGCGCTGGCTTATGGTATGGGTGTGAACCTGATGCCTGATCAGTTAGACCGTGTTGCTTACGATGGTTTCTTAAACCAAGACCTTGATGGTGTAGTCGTGCCTGACGTTACTCAGCTGCCTCCAGTTATGTTGCAGTCCGTGATTCAACCTGTTGGTGGTAACCTCATGTACACCACATCACCGGATACAGGTATTGGTGCAGATGGCGGTTACATCAGCGAAATAGAACATGACGGTGTCACTTATTCATTTGACGGTACAGACTTAACGGTTGTAGACAACAACAACGACATCTCACATGCGTTTGACGATATCACGAAGTTGCTCACTATCTACATCGACAGTAAGCACTCGTTGGAAGTCGATTTGGATGATGGCGCATATGCCTTCTATGGTGCGGTAGGCGACACAGTAGAAACGTTAGACTTCGATTACGTACTGACTGATAACGATGGTGACCAATCTGAAAATACACTTCAGTTTGTGATTGACGAAAATGGTGGCGTAAACGCGGCGAGCGGTGGTACTGCGAACATCATTGAAGCGGAAGTGGATGTAAGCCATGACATTTTAATTGGTAATGACAACGAAGCGGACATATTTAGATGGGTTAATGACTCACTAGATTCCGGCACGGACTTGGTGCGTGGCTTTGAACGAGACCTCGACACTCTAGATCTAAACCAAGTTGTCGAAGATGCAGGGCATAACACCATTGAAGAGCTGCTCAATAGTATCGACCTAAATGTGGACGGCGAAGATCTATCGCTTGAAATCACCCACAACGAGGGTAATTCCATCCAAACGATCGTCATTGAAAAAGGAGCTTCCGAGTTTAGCGACTTGATCATCGGAAATATGGACTTTGAAAGAGATGTCTTATCGGCTCTCACGAAAGTTAATTTAGATTCATAATAAAAAAGGGCCAACAGGCCCTTTTTCTTTGTTTCAATTCTTTATCGTTGGCTATGACTAAGCCCGATTATAGGACCTTACACGCAAAACCTTTTAGGTAGAAACCTTCTGGGTAAGCCGTATCCGTTGGGTGATCGGCAGCTTGCTCAAAACGCTCTACGAACTTAACTTGGCGGTTTGCATCTACTGCGGCGTCAGCAATGATTTTTTGGAACAGAACTTGGTCCATCAAGCCTGAGCAAGAGTAGGTCAGTAGTGTGCCACCTGGGTTTAGAATTTGCATCGCCAACATGTTGATGTCTTTGTAGCCACGACATGCACCGTTTAGCTGTGCTTTGCTTTCTGCAAACTTCGGTGGGTCCATGATCACAACATCGAACTTCGTACCTTGGTCACGGTATTCGCGTAGCAATTTGAACACGTCTGCGTTTAGGAACACAGCACGCTTTTTCGAAATATCAAACTCGTTCAGTTCTGCATTGAATTTTGCAGTATCTAGAGCTGGTTGTGATACGTCCGCGTTGATAACACGTTTCGCGCCACCTTTTAGTGCGTACAGGCCAAAACCGCCGGTGTACGAGAAACAGTTCAGAACTTCTTTGTCTTTCACGTATTTCATCGCTTGTTGGCGGCTATCACGCTGGTCTAGATAGAAACCCGTTTTATGGCCACCGACGATATCGACACTGATTTTCACGCCGTTTTCTTCGATTACCACAGATTTTGGTGGCTCTTCACCGTGCAGAATGCCAGTGGTTTCTTTCAAACCTTCTTTCTTACGTACCGCGACATCAGAACGCTCGTAAACGTTGCAGTCAGGGAAGCACTCAACCAAAGCATCAACAATCGCTTGCTTATTGTACTCTGCGCCCGCACTTAGAAGTTGGCAAACAAAGAAGTTTTGGTAACGGTCGATGGTAACCCCAGGCATACCATCAGATTCTGCCGCGATAAGACGGTAGCCAGTTAGGCCATCGCGTTCGATAATGTCTTCACGAAGAAGCTGAGCGTTGTTGAAGCGCTTAACGAAGAAGGCTTTGTTGATTTCTTCTTTTTCAAAACTCCAGATGCGAGCACGAATTTGAGACTCTGGTGAGTACGCTGCTTTAGCTAGCCATTTTCCGTCGTGAGTGAATACATCAACGGTTTCGCCGAGCGCTGGTTCGCCCTCAACTTTACTGATGCCTCGAGAGAAGATCCAAGGGTGCTTGCGCTTAACCGATTTCTCACGACCTTTTACCAAATAGATAGCAGCTGTCATTTCTTTAGCTCTTGTTGAATTTTGAAAGGGGCGTATTGTCCGGGATGTTGCCCGCAAAAGCAATATCCATCGACAATCCAATCATTTGTAGAGGCTTTAATTATAAACTGATAAGTGGAGTAACGGATGGGTTTTCCAGACACAAAAAAGGGCCACCGAAGTGACCCTAGTTATTCGTTTTAGCGATTACGCTTTTAAGCCAGTCAGTAGCGACTCCATGGTGTCACTTTGAGCTCGAAGCTGCTCAACGTTTTGCGACGTTGTGCTGATCATCGTACATACATTGTTTGCTTGTATGCGAATCTCTTCAACGCTTGATGCAATATTGTCTGCCACGACACCTTGCTCTTCAGCTGCTGTCGCTATTTGAATACTGCTGTCTGAGATAGTTTGGTTCTTGTCTGCTAGTGAGCCAATCTCGTGATTCACTTCGGCCATCAGAGTTTGGCCTTCGTTCGCATTATGAACCGTTACTTCCATCAGTTTAGTCAGTGATTGGCTGTTACGTTGTAGCGCTTCAATCATTGCTTGAATCTCTACCGTCGCTTGTTGAGTGCGACCTGCAAGAGCACGAACTTCATCAGCAACAACCGCAAAGCCACGGCCTTGTTCGCCTGCACGAGCCGCTTCAATTGCAGCGTTCAAGGCGAGTAGGTTAGTTTGCTCAGAGATACCGTTGATGGTTGTGACCACTTCATCAATCTGCGCTGCGTTTGCATCTAGCTCTTCAACCGCTTGAGATGCCGATTGGATCTCAGTAGAAAGGTTCGAGATAGAGTGAAGGGTATTTTCCACTTTCACCTGACCTGATTGCGCGACGCTGCGAGCATCATCAGTTTGTGTGCTTGAGTCATGAGCCAGTGTTGCTACTTCACGAATCGTGGAAGCCATCTGCTCTGTTGCACTTGCTAGTGAGTTAAGGTGCTCTTGTTGGGTATTAGAGATCTCGGAGCTGTTGTGAATCGAAAGGTTAAGGTCAGAGCTGATTTGCTGCATCAGCGCTACGGATTCTTGAATCGACTGAACCATCTTTTGTTCGCGATCCGCTACTTTGTCGATAGTAATCGCGATTTCGCTGAACTCATCACGAACACGGAAGAAATTCATACGCGCGGTTAGATCACCATCTGCCAGCGTGTTGAGCGCTTTGTTCATCGTAAACATCGCACCACCGATGAAAGTCATGATGTAGTAAACACCCATCGCGATGATGAATAGAGTCACAAGAATAATACTGACTTGCGTTGTAGAAAGTGCGGTCCATAAAGACTGCTCATGGTTTGCTACAAGGCTAAATGCGCCATTCAGCACGGACACGGAATCTGGACCAGTACCAAAGGTAATGGTGTCTGAGCCAGCAATAAGGTTTGCAACTTGAGATTGCGAAAGGTTACCAGCCTCGATTAGCCCTTTCATCAGCATTAATTCTTCCTGATACAAACCAGAAATCATGGAGTCAGCAGCACTGTTTAAGACTAAAGTGAGAATGACCAATGCAAGAAGAGGAAGAAACAAGAGTAAATAGAACTTTTCTTGAATTTTTAAATGGATGAGATACTTATCAATCCAACGGAAGGGAATTTCTTTCATAATTATTATAACCATATAAAAACCCACTATCCTTAGTGGGGTAAATAGACGCAAATAATATATCACTCAAATATAGGGAGCGGTATACGGATGGTACTAAAGTGTGAGAAGTTTCTGATAGTAGGGCATGTTCAAGGGGTAGGATTTCGATACCACACGTCACATCAAGGTTTGAAGTTAGGTTTAACGGGGTATGCAAAGAATTTGAACAATGGTGATGTTGAGGTAATCGCTTGTGGTACAGAGGCGCAAATCGCAGCGTTTTCGGCGTGGTTGGAGGATGGGCCGCGGACGGCAACAGTAGATAGCGTTACCCAAGAGAGTGTATCTTACAAACCTTTCCGCGGATTTAAAATCTTATAGTTTTATAAGCAGTGATCTTTTTAGTCGTGTTTTTGCAAACTAGAGTACTACAAGCATTTCGCTGGTTTTGGCAATCCTGCCAATTTTGTCGCTTGTTTTGCAGGGCCTTTTTTAAATAATTTGAATAGGTATTTACTGTTACCTTTTTCTGGGCCGTGCGCTTTTTCCATCGCCTTCACAAGCATTCGAACTGCTGGTGATGTATTGAACTCTTCATAAAAATTACGCACGAAGTGAACTACTTCTAAGTGAGCTTCGGTAAGTTCGATTTCTTCATCTTTTGCTAGAAGCGCAATCATACCTTCTTCCCACTGGGTGTGATCAAGTAAGTAACCTTGAGAATCGGTTTCTATTTCTTTGCCGTTGTATACGAACATCGCTTTGTATCCGCTAAGTAAACACTGGTGTGTATAGGGTAGCGTAGAGCGAAGCTTAGACTCAACAAAAGAATCTATGAAAGCTTCTGAGCGAAGTAAATTTACACAATCGAGAGCTCACGTAAAGGTAAGGGCGTTGAGCCTAACTACTTTTCCATTATTCACAAAAGTGTAAGTTTATTCATGTTGTTGGAAAATTATCGGGGTGAGTATTTTGGTATCTGCATTTTTATGCTGAATTTGGAATAATGCCTCTGTTTTATTAGTGGGAATAGAGCAGAGTTACCGTTATTTCACTGCCTTTTGTTTTATTCAGCTATTGCTGGCGATGTGTATCGCACTTTATCGTTACTGGACGTGAACTTTTTCATTGTTCGTTTACCTTTTTGATAGCACTACTCAACAATGAAGGAAATCGAATGACAAGCCGTGTCTATGTTTTAGCTCAATTTAAACCAAAAGAAGGAAAAGAAGCCGAGTTATTTGAAGTACTCAAAGCACTAGAGCCAGATTCCTATCGAGAAGAGGGATGCATCCAATATATGCTCACTCGGCAAATTGATCACCCCAGTGCGATGAGAAATGACTATCCGATTGTGTTTAATGAAATTTGGGAAGATGCAGAATCTTGGGCAGCGCATGGGCGAAGAAAGCAGATTCAACATTTCTTTGAAACTCAAGTGAAAGCCGAGACAGGATTAGTTGAAGACGCGATGGTTACGGCATACAGCGATGAAGGGTATGACTACGATGCGCCCATCTATGAACCAGAATAGACACTGCTAAAAAGTGAAAAGAAAAAGCCCGAAGTATAACTTCGGGCTTTTGAGTCTTGGATTCAATCTAACGAATTAGTCGTCGTTCATGATGCCTAGAATGCTTAGTAGGCTGATGAAGATATTGTAGATTGAAACATATAGCGTAATCGTTGCAGAGATGTAGTTTGTTTCACCGCCACGGATGATGCCTTGCGTAGTCATCAAAATAGCCATGGTAGAGAAAACAATAAACAAGCTGCTCATTGCTAGGTGCAGGATAGTTGATTGGATGAAGATGCTCGCAATCATGCCCACTACTAGAACAACGAATAGAGACAACATCAGGCCACCCATCATAGATAGGTCGCGTTTGGTCGTTAGAGCGTAAGCAGAAGCTGCCATGAATGACAGTGCGGTACCGCCAAGTGCAGTAAGAACCACATCGCCCATACCAGCACCGATGTACATGTTTAGAATTGGACCGATTGTGTAACCCAAGAAGCCAGTAAATAGGAATGTGAATACCAAACCCATGCTGTTGTTACGGTTCTTTTCAGTCAAGAATAGTAAGCCGTAGAAACCAACCAACATCAGGATAATGCCCGGACGTGGCAAGTTAAACGCCATTGAAACGCCAGCAACCAGTGCTGACCATAGTAAAGTCATTGAAAGTAGTGCATATGTATTACGCAATACTTTGTTGGTTTGTAGAGCACTCTCTTGAGTAGTAGTGCGTGAAAACATAGGACTGTTCATAATCTTCCTCTATAAGGGACCGTCTTATCTTTGATATATAGACATATATGGGCCCGAAAGTTCAAAAAATCAAGCCCGACACGTCTATCTCTAGAACAAAATAATAATAGAAATAGTGTGTTATGTATGTGGCAACTTGTAACACAATATTACTGCCTTGCATAGTTAGGAAGGGCTTGGCAATCAAAGGGATGAAGGTTACCTCACGAACTTTTTTGTAAAATCGAACAAATTTACAACGTATTGAATCAACTGGATTTTAGTAACATCGACCTGAGGCAAACAAAAAGCGCCGATTTTTTCGAATCGACGCTTCACTTTTTTAGCGTTTTTTGCGACTAATTAATGATGAAGAATTTGCGCGAGGAAGTTCTGGGTTCGATCCGATTGCGGATTCTCGAAGAAGTCGACAGGGTTATTCTCTTCGATAATTTCACCTGCATCCATGAAGATAACTCGGTCAGCGACTTCTTTCGCAAAGCCCATTTCGTGTGTTACACAAAGCATGGTCATGCCTTCTTCCGCCAGTTCAACCATTACATCAAGAACCTCACGTACCATTTCTGGATCAAGCGCTGATGTCGGTTCATCAAACAACATTACCTTTGGGCTCATGCAAAGAGAGCGTGCAATCGCTACACGTTGTTGTTGACCTCCTGAAAGCTGACCTGGATACTTATCTGCTTGATCTGGGATCTTAACACGCTCTAGGTACTGCATCGCGATGGCTTCCGCTTCTTCCTTTGGCATCTTCTTCACCCAAATTGGGGCAAGTGTACAGTTCTCGAGGACCGTTAGGTGAGGGAAGAGATTAAAGTGCTGGAAACACATGCCGACTTCGCGACGAACGGCTTCGATGTTCTTTAGGTCTTCGGTTAATTCGGTGCCTGACACATAGATATTGCCTGCTTGATGTTCTTCCAAGCGGTTGATACAACGAATCATGGTCGATTTGCCAGAGCCAGAAGGACCACAGATAACAATCTTTTCGCCTTTCTTTACATCGAGGTTGATGTTCTTTAGTACGTGAAACTCACCATACCACTTATTCATGTCCTTCAGCTGGATCATATAGTCTTGTTGTTGCGTCATAATACGTCCTTGATCTTGATGAGTTATCGTTTGTGACCGGTATGAAGTCTATTTTCGAGCCATATCGAGTAGCGTGACATGCCAAAACAGAATACCCAAAACACTAACGCGACAAATACATAACTTTCTGTAGCGAAGCCTAACCATTCAGGGTCAGTGTTCGCTGCTTGTCCTATACCCAGTACATCAAACATACCGATAATAAGCACAAGGCTGGTGTCTTTGAACAAACCAATAAAGGTGTTCACGATAGAAGGGATAGTAATTTTAAGAGCTTGAGGCAAGATGATCAGTCCCATCTTTTTCCAATAGCTTAAACCCAACGCATCAGCGGCTTCGTACTGGCCCTTTGGAATGGCTTGTAAGCCACCACGAACCACTTCTGCCATATAAGCGGCACTAAACATCACAACACCAATTAGGGCGCGGATGAGCTTATCTGTTTCTGAGCCTTGGGCAAGAAAGAGCGGGAGCATGACGGACGCCATGAAGAGTACTGTAATTAAAGGTACCCCACGCCATACCTCAATATAGATAGTACAAATACTGCGGATGATCGGCATATCGGAACGACGGCCTAACGCTAACGCCACACCAATAGGTAAGGAGACAACGATACCGACTAAGGCGATGATCAGAGTAACCAGCAAGCCGCCCCATTTGTGTGTTTCAACCACTTCTAAGCCAAATACCCCGCCATACAACAATACTGCGATAATGAACGGATAAATGTTCACAAAGAACAACCAAATCCAAATACGTTTTGGAGTCTTTTCGTAAGCAAGGAGTACTGTGAATATCGCCAAGGTAATGTAGAACAGACGTGGACGCCACAGTTCAGCTTCTGGATAGAAACCGTACATAAACTGTTCCCAGCGTACGCTGATAAATACCCAACATGCGCCTTCACGGGAACAGTCATCTCTCGTTGTGCCAACCCAATCGGCATTAATGAATGCCCAATCCGCAATGTTCCAAAGTGCAGAAAACACGATGTAGGCAAGGATGATGGTAACAACCGAGTTAACTGGGCCATTGAATAGGTTTTTGCGCAGCCATCCCACAATACCGACGGTATTGGACGGAGGTGGGAGATCAGGCTGAAATTGATGTGTGCTCATATTATCTCTCCACCAGCGCTACTTTTCGGTTGTACAAGTTCATCAACGCCGACGTTATCAAGCTCAATGTTAGGTATACACCCATCGTCATTGCGATGATTTCGATCGCTTGTCCAGTCTGGTTCAGCGTTGTACCAGCAAAGACCGAAACAAGGTCTGGGTAGCCGATTGCCATTGCCAACGAAGAGTTCTTCGTCAAGTTCAAGTATTGGCTTGTTAGAGGAGGGATAATGATTCGCAATGCTTGCGGAATCACCACCAGTTTCAATGTTTTTGCTCTTGGTAAGCCCAGCGACATAGCGGCTTCGGTCTGACCATGGTTCACTGCATTAATACCAGATCGAACAATCTCAGCAATAAACGATGCAGTGTAAACACTTAGCGCTAACAGAAGGGCTGCGAGCTCCGGAATAATGCTGATACCACCGCGGAAGTTGAAGCCTTTTAATTCTGGGTACTCTAAAGAGATCGGCATGCCTGTTACAAAGTAAACCACCAAAGGCAGACCAATCACTAGACCGAACACAATTCGTCCCATTGGTGTTTGTTGGCCTGTTAATCGCTGTTTGTTTTTAGCCCAACGATTGATTAAGAAACTTGCAATGACACCTATGATGAGTGCTGCAACCACAAGACCACCGCCAGCTTCAATTACCGGTGAGGGGAAGTAAAGACCGCGCACATTCAGGAAAACGGATTCGCCAAGACTTAAGCTTTGTCTTGGAGATGGAAGGGCTTGTAGAACCGCGAAATACCAAAAAAAGATCTGTAAAAGTAGAGGGATATTTCGGAACGTTTCAATGTAAACAGCCGCTAAACGACTGACCAGCCAGTTAGAAGAAAGGCGTGCAATCCCCATAACGAAACCTATGACGGTTGCGAGGATAATACCCAACACAGATACGAGTGCAGTATTAAGTAAGCCAATGACAAACGTACGCCCATAAGAGAACGTTTCGTCATATTCGATGAGTGTGAGTCCAATACCAAAGCCCGCTTCTTGATTAAGGAAACCAAAGCCGGTGGCGATACCACGAGCGTCGAGATTGGTTAGTGCATTGTTGATGATTGTGTAAAAGAAAAATACCAGTGCGGCGATGGCAATGATCTGAAAAATAGCAGAGCGAAAAGCTGGGTTATAAATCAGACTCTTGCTTCCGCTTGGTTTGGACATCGTACTTTGCGATGCATTATTCGTCGGTTTCATACAGCGATAACCTCAAACCCTTATATAGAATAGATTCAGCCAAGAAAAAGGGCGGCATGCACCGCCCTTATTTAACTCGTTTCTATCGGATAGGTGGTGCGTACATAAAGCCGCCTGCATTCCACAGCGCATTTACGCCGCGAGAAATCTTAAGAGGCGAACCAGTACCTACCGTACGCTCAAAGCTCTCACCATAGTTACCGACTTGCTTGATAACTTGGTAACCCCAATCGTCACGGATACCTAGACCTTTACCTTTAGGGCCGTCAACACCAAGAATGCGTTTGATGTTTGGATCTTTCGATTTCAACATTTCATCGGCGTTCTTAGAACTGATGCCATATTCTTCCGCATTCACCATTGCAAATAGCGTCCATTTAGCGATGTTGAACCATTGATCATCACCTTGACGAACAACAGGACCTAGTGGTTCTTTTGAAATGATTTCTGGAAGTACGGTTGCTGAAGAAGGGTCTTTAAGGTTTAAGCGAAGGGCATAAAGGCCAGATTGGTCAGTAGTAAGAACATCACATCGACCAGCATCAAAACCTTTAGAGGTTTGCGCGGCGGTATCAAATACCACTGGCTTATAAGCCATACCTTGGTTACGGAAGTAATCTGCTAGGTTAAGCTCTGTGGTTGTACCTGATTGCACACATACAGAAGCGCCATCAAGTTCTTTTGCACTAGAGATACCAAGATCTTTCTTCACCATAAAGCCTTGACCATCGTAGTAGTTAACGCCTACGAAGTTCAAACCAAGAGCAGTGTCGCGATGAAGTGTCCAGGTGGTGTTACGTGAAAGCACATCGATTTCACCCGATTGTAAAGCAGTGAAACGTTCTTTCGCGGTTAGGGGTACATATTTAACTTTCGTTTTATCCCCAAGAACGGCTGCGGCCAGTGCTTGGCAATATTCTACGTCGATACCTTCCCATTCGCCTTTAGAGTTAGGGTTTGAGAAACCAGGTAGACCGGTACTTACGCCACAAGTGATAAAACCTTGTTTTGTGACTTTGTCCAGAGTCGTGTCTGCTGCTTGCGCTGATGTCGTCATCATGGCAGTAGAAGCCGCTACGACGGAAGCAAGAACTGTGAGTTTATTTGCCATTTGTATCCTTCCTGTATGATCCATGTTTAATCAGGAGCGACCTGATACAACGTGTCCAATTTATTTGTGTTATCGTCCTATCTGGTTGATTTTCAATGAAACGGTAATCGACAAATCAACCAGTTATAAGCGTAGGTAAGGATCTGCTAATTCTCAAATATATAATTTAAAAAGAGTTTTGGAGAGAACTTACAAAGAACCTTGCGATTTAGAATGGCGAAATGTTAAATGTTTGTAAATAGTGCAACTGGTTGTCAAATTAGTGCATCAGAACAATCACTAAAAGAGTGTCAAAAACAAAAGGATAATAATTTGTTATTAAAAGTATCATTAGTAGAGGCGGGCTGAGTAAGCCGAAAATTTGAACAAAAATTATTTGTGACATCGAAACTAGGTGAACAGGTTGCCCTGTTTTTGGTAGCATGAATTTCGACAGTTATTTGAAGTAATCATGGATTGAAATGCGATATTTTCCTCTGTTCTTAGATTTAGTAGATAAACCCGTGCTGGTTGTAGGTGGTGGTGAAGTAGCAAGCCGTAAAGTAGAAGCCCTACTTAAAGCTGGGGCGGACGTTACGATTGTCTCCCCAAGCCTTGTCGACTTTCTTGATAAGCTTGCGCAAGAGCAACAAGTGCGATGGATTCAACGTTTTTATTCTAGTGACATTGTCACGAAATCGTTCATTCAAGTTTGGGCAACCACGGATAATCCAGAGTTAAACCATCAGGTTTACAAAGACGCTAAAGAGCTTGGCATATTAGTTAACGTTGTTGATGACAAGCCGTACTGTGATTTTATTACGCCTTCAATGATTAATCGTGGCCGCATTCAAATTGCCATTTCAAGTGGTGGCGCGTCTCCTGTTTTGATTCGAAATATTCGTGAAAAGCTTGAAGCTATTCTTCCGCAAAATATGGGATTGATGGCGGAGTTCGCTAACTCCAAACGCAATTCGATTAAAGAGGCACTACCGAGCGTCGACTTACGCAGGAAATTTTGGGAAAGTTATTTCTCTCATCCAGAAGTAGAGAACGCTCGCGATAATCGCGAATTGGAAATCATTTATCAACAAACCATGGCAAAACCTTTGGACGAGGAGGGAAGCTGTACCTGGATTCAAGTTGGGCAAGATGTCGAAATGCTGCCTATCAAAGCAGTCCGTTACATGCAGCAAGCCGAACTTGCCTTGTATTCGACGATGTGCGAAGTGGACGTCATGGAGTTGGTAAGAAGGGATGCTGAACGTGAACCTTTTAGAAGTGCCACCGAACTTTCTGATATGTTGACTAAAGCGAGAAAAGAAAACTTACGTGTGTGCGTGTTTGTACCTTCAGGGACGAGTGAATTCTCTTTATTGCAAGGGCAAGACCTAGTTATCTGATTATTTTGCATATAGTTTACGGACATAAAAAACGCCGACGAATAACTCGTCGGCGTTTTCAATTCTCGGTTTCCTCAATCGACAGGTGTTGATTGAGGAACCGAATTAATCACGGAAGTTGTTGTACTGAAATGGGATACCCATATCTGCTTCACGGATCGCTGTAATCGTCGCTTGGAGATCATCGCGCTTCTTACCTGTTACGCGAACTTTGTCGCCTTGGATAGAAGCTTGAACTTTAAGCTTTGCGTCTTTGATTAGCTTAACCACTTTCTTTGCGGTTGGTGTATCAATGCCTTGGCGGAAAGCAACGTTTTGGTGCCAGTTTTTACCTGTTGCTTCTGGATTTTTTGCGTCCATAGCATTTGCATCAATGTTGCGTTTAGCCAAGTGGCTACGCAGAATGTCACGCATTTGCTTGAGCTGAAACTCGCCTTCTGCTGACACTTTTACATTTTCTTCTACTAGCTCAAAGCTCGCATTCACATTGCGGAAATCGAAACGAGTAGACAGTTCACGGTTAGCGTTATCAACCGCGTTACGTAGTTCGACGGTATCGATTTCTGAAACAATATCAAACGATGGCATGAAGATTCCTTGATTATCTTGTTATAGGGAAATTACTTACTGGATTTAACTGCGGCTGCCAGCATATCTAGCATGGTTACAGTATCATCCCAACCTAGACATGGGTCAGTGATCGATTGACCGTAAGTTAGGTTGTTAATATCAGTCATTGGCTGATTGCCTTCAATAATGAAGCTCTCTGCCATAATACCAGCAATACGTGTGCTGCCTGACTTAATTTGGTCGCAAATGTCTTGAGCAACATCGATTTGTTTACGGTGTTGTTTTTGGCAGTTTGCATGACTGAAATCGACGATCAAACGCTGCGGCAAATCGAACTCTGCTAGCGCGTCACAAGCTTGCTTAACAGAAGCTTCGTCAAAGTTAGGGCCTTTCTCACCACCACGAAGAATAATGTGACCGTAAGGGTTGCCGCTAGTGCGGTACACCGTCATACGCCCATTCTTGTCTGGGGAGTAGAAGTAATGTGATGCTTTAGACGCACGAATCGCATCAATGGCAATTTTCACGTTGCCGTTAGTACCGTTCTTGAAGCCAACTGGGCAAGATAGGGCAGACGCCATTTCACGGTGAATTTGCGATTCAGTCGTACGAGCACCAATTGCGCCCCATGTGATCAAATCAGCAATGTACTGGCCTGTAATCATATCAAGAAACTCAGTAGCAGTCGCAAGACCAAGCTTGTTGATATCCAGTAGCAGTTTACGCGCTTTGTGAAGACCGGCTTCAAGCGCATAAGAACCATCTAGGTTAGGGTCAGTAATCAAACCTTTCCAACCAACTACTGTACGCGGCTTTTCAAAGTATGTACGCATAACGATGAACAGTTCGTCTTTGTACTGATCTTGAATTTCGCTAAGACGCGTCGCGTAGTCAATTGCCGCTTCAGTGTCATGCACTGAACATGGGCCAACGATAGCGAGGATACGGTCATCCTCACCAGTTAAAATCTTTTCAATTTGTCGACGAGATTGAGCGATACGGTCAGCTACATCATCAGTGATTGGATGTACACTACCTAGCTCTGCGGGTGTCGGCATTGGACCCAAAGGTTGGGTTCTCAATTCATCTGTTTTTATAGGCATGTTATAGCTTTATTCTCTATTGCGAAGCGGTAAAGATAACGGAATTATAGTTAGGAATAAACCGTTTCACGGGATTCTTATCTAGTAAATACCGAATTGTATGTACTGCTGTTGGTATTCATTGGTGTTGCTTATATATAAATGACAAAACATGCTCTGGATATCAATACATAGTTGTTTGAATTTATAACCGTTTTTTCTATTTGCTAACAGAATAATTGTGCCAAATCGTAAGCAAAGCGTTGTAGGTTGGGAGTTTCATATATTGTGACCATGTCACGCGAAAATGCGCAAACGATTTGTTTTTTAACCAAGATCGATTTCTCGTTAACATTTCTTTGACATCTTTGAAGTTTGTTGATTGACTGGTCAGACTAGTTTAAGGGGAGTTTCAAAATGTTTTCAGCGGTTCGTCGTGCAAACCTTTACCTCAATCTGTTTGGCTTTTCAAAAGTGCCTTTAATTTGGCTATGTCGACCGAAGATCCTTGCGATTGATGATCAGCATGTCGAAGTAAGAATCCCGCTCAAGCGAAGAACCAAGAATCATCTTAATAGTATGTATTTTGGAGCATTGGCTGTTGGGGCAGATGTTGCTGGTGGCTTTCTTGCTATGAGTAAAGCACAAGAGCAAGGAGAGAAGATTTCACTCGCGTTTAAAGGAGTAAGTGCTGAATTCTTAAAACGTCCTGAGGGTGACGTACACTTTGTCTGTCATGATGGCCCTGTGATTGATGAAATGCTCAAAATCACGCTAGAAACCGGTGAACGCGTTAATCGAGATGTGAAGATCACCGCATTGTGTCCAAAGATTAATGGTGATGAACCAATGGCCGAGTTCTCTTTAACGCTCTCCATCAAAAAAGCAGCCCAAAAGCAGGCTGCTTAACTTAAGAATGGTGACTGACGTTAGTTTAATTCAACTCTATTTTCTCAATAGACACGATTTTCGAACGGTTTAACACGACTTTCCAACGATAGAAGACAGGCTCGTCAGTGTGGTTGTCTTCTTTCACAATCACGTTGACCAAGTGTCGCTTCTCTACAGACTCTTTACTCACTTGCCCTTCGTTCAGGCGATATACGCGGTTAGAGCTTTTGTCCATCAAACGGATAATTGGGCGCAAACTGATGTTTAGCGTTTCACGAGTTTGTTCATAGCCACTCAAAAATAACGACGTCGCCATCTCCGTTTTTGCGTGGTAATGAAGAATTTGTTCTTCACGCTGGACGACGCGTTTCTTACGAATGTTCTGAATGCGATCAGGCAAGCTCGAAAGGGAGCGATAGTCCAACCATTCCAATTTTCGACCCACCACTTTCTTTGTTGTCGGGTCCATGTACTTCTTGCGCCACTTCGGTTTGCCTTTGCGGATCCAACGCCACATCGCGTCGCGTAGGTCATCTTTAAAGATTTCACGTAAAGCATAGATAAACGACATCGCAATGATAAAAGATGCAGAAATCTCTCCTAAGTAATCTCGGGCAAGAATAACGGTACTTGTGACCACGACCATCACCAAACCCGTGGCTATGCCCTTAATCGCACGCTTGATGTTGTTTCCCATCGACATCGTTTTTTCGCTTAAAACGATAGGGTGCTCAATCAAACGTCTCAGCAAACGCATTTTATTCGACAAACGAGTTACATCTTCAACGACACTCGGCGAGTTATAGTTGTTGAGTTTACGGTGGGCTTGCTCTTTCTCACATAAAGTAATCAGACGATCTTTAATTGTGCTGTAATCGCCTTCGCGAGGAAGGTGCGCGACAAGAGACAAAAATTTTTGCTCTGTGTACCAAGACAAGTAGTTATCAATGTTCACATAATAACGCTTGAGATTTTCTTCGTAAGGAATGGAACGTCTCAAGCGCTTAAGAATGTCGATAGTCAATTCGATGACTTCATCCACTTCTTCTGCGGTAACACTGTCGTTGTCATGCTTATTCAATGCTGCAACGGCTTTATCCAGAGCTGTGACGTATTGATACGCAAACAAACTCAAACTTACGCGATACTGTCGATTAGATAGGCGCCCTCGTTTGGCCAAGCGGCTATGCACGAGAGGTAGTAGCACTTCTGTACTGTAGTAAGAACGTTTTTGCGTGATGGAAGTGTAATAGAACTCAGACTCGCTGATGATGTCGGAGTTTAAACCTAATTCACCAGGCACAAAAATATAGATATCAAGATCAAGCGTTTTGCTCTTTGCCAATGCATGGCTAATTTTTAAGGTTATCGAATCCTGTTTGTCGACGGTGACCAAGGAAGGCTCCTGATTTTGCTAAAGCATCCTATACCCATAAGCGTCCATTAAGCACAATAACTTAAGGTCGACTAGGATAAGTAGTTGAACGACGACAGCATAGCAGAGAGGATGGTATTTCTCTCTGATTTTCTTGTCAGTTTGGGTATAATTCCCAGTAAATTTAAAAAGAGACAAATTCAATGATTAAAATTGGTCAAATTAACAGCTTAGAAGTCACTAAAACGGCTGATTTTGGCGTATTTTTGGATGGTGATGATTACGGTTCAGTCATGCTGCCTAATAAATATGTACCAGAAGGTACGAATGTAGGCGATCATATTGACGTATTTCTTTACTTTGATTCAGAAAGTCAGCTAGCTGCGACCATTGATAAACCCATTGCTCAGGTTGGCGAGTGGGGCCTAATGCAAGTCGAAGGTGTCAGTAGCACTGGTGCTTTCGTAAATTGGGGCATCAAAGAAAAAGATCTTCTTATCCCGTTTAGTGAGCAACGTGCGCGCTTTACCGCTGGTCAAAACATTCTGGTTTACGTGTACACAGATAAAGCATCTGGTCGTATTGTCGGTACAACTAAGTTCAATAAGTGGCTGGATAAAACGCCAGCAAACTATGAAGTGAACGAAGAAGTTAACCTAATCATCGCAGAACGTAGCCAACTTGGTTATAAAGCGATTGTGAACGGCGAGCATTGGGGAATGATCTTCCCATCGGATGTGTTCGGTAAGCTGTTTATTGGTAAAAAGCTGAAAGGCTACATTAAGCAAATTCGCGAAGACGGCAAAATCGACCTTGCGCTACAAAAAGTAGGCGTGGCGAAAATGGATGATCTTTCGAGTAAAATCCTAGAGCTTTTAGAGAAGAAGGGTGGTTTCCTACCTCTAAACGATAAATCTACGCCAGAAGCGATTTTTGCAGCTTTCCGTACAAGTAAAGGCACGTTCAAAAAAACCATCGGCGGTTTGTACAAGCAAGGTAAGCTCGTGATTGAAAAAGACGGTATTCGTCTCGCTGAATAGAGCTTTAAGTTGCTGGTGGCGGAGGTTCATCAAGTTCAAACTCGATTTGGACGAAAATAGCAGTAAAAAAAATGGCCCAAACTCGTCCTTATTTTGGGCCTAGGGGAAACGGCTCCTTTCATAGAGCCTGCGCTAAACTTTTGACCAACACATATTGTTGGTGAACATAGAGAGAAATGCCGTTTCAAAGCGATGCTTTGATATCTTCAGTTTAGTACAGGGGACTCGAATCGCTAGTGAACCCAGTTCCAATCATGCTTTAGAACCAAAAAGCCATCGTAAATACGATGGCTTTTCATTTATTTATAGCATTTCACTTTGCTACTAAAATAAGTTCTTATCTCGCACTAATTCGCGTGGAAGACCGTTTTTGATGCGGTTGCTTACCCATTTCCCAAGGCCAATAATGGCACCTTCGTACTTCACAAGAACTTCGCCTTTACCTGTCTTCATTTCAGCTGGAATGTTTTGAGGGCGAACATCGCGACCCATATACCATTCACGCGCTTCTTCGATGGTTAGTTCAATAGCATTACTTTCATTACAGGTTGCCAGAGCTGTCGCAACTTGGTGTTGCCAACGGTAGCCATTCTTATGCGCTTCGGCAATCTTGATACCCATGCGAGAGAAACGCAGTTCGCCAATCATCGGCTCTAGTGCGTCTGGGAAAAGCCACACATCTTTATCACGAATCCAAACCGTACTGTCTTCAGGTAACTTGATTTCCATTGCGCTTTGAAGCTGGTTAGCGATATCAGTGGATTCTTTGTTAGACGCTTTAACAAATGGGAATTTACCCATGCGTTTTTTGACTTTTGGTGCTTCTACGGCAGCAAGCTTACGTATACGTGCAACAAAGAAACCCTCACAGTCATACACTTGAGGGAAGATGTGCAAGAAGCCTTCTTCAGTCAACGCCGCCTCGGCATTATTAAACAGATCTTTTAAGCTCTCGAATTCAACCGCGTCACCAAATGTTTCTTTAAGATGATGGCAAACTTGTTGGTTTTCTTCCGTGCTCAACGTGCAGGTTGAATAAACCATCACGCCGCCGGGTTTAAGAGCGTGGAACGCACTTTCGATCAAATCTTTTTGAGTGTCTGCAATTTCAATGACTGATGTTTGCGTCCAGTTCTTCATTGCGTCTTCATCTTTACGCACGGTGCCTTCACCGGAACATGGTGCGTCTAACAGAACGGCATCAAATTGTTCTGGTAGCCAGCCACCAAACACACGACCGTCGAAGTTACTTAATGCTGCGTTACGCACACCACAACGTTCGATGTTTGCGTGTAGCACTTTTACACGACTTGCCGCGTATTCATTCGCGACCAAAACGCCTTCATTGTTCATTAAGGCAGCTATTTGAGTTGTTTTAGAGCCCGGAGCCGCAGCGGTATCGAGCACTGCGTCATACGATTCTTCATTCATGAATAAGGCGGATACCGGCATCATTGAGCTGGCTTCTTGAATATAAAACAACCCAGACATGTGTTCTGCGGTATTGCCTAATGGTACGAGCGATTCATCTGCTTCGATCCAAAAACCAGTCTCACACCAGGGTACAGGAGATAACTTCCAACCTTTTGCCTTTGCTCGCTCTAAAAACGCTTCTACGCTGACTTTCAACGTATTAACGCGAATACTCTTGCGCAACGGCTTTTGGCACGACGCTAGGAAGTCATCCATGTTGAGGTGAGCAGGAAGAATAGTTTTGATTTTTTCCAGAAATGCTTCTGGGATGTAAACATTAGGATGCAAAGTGGAATCTCGATTGCAGAATTTGCTGCAAATGATATACGAAACTGGGTTAGAAACGAATAGCCACAAAGGCTACGGTAATAAAAAAGAGCAGCGATTGCTGCTCTTTAGTCTATCTTGGTTATCTATGAATCATGGTTTGGGGATTGCTGTGCGCCATTCCAACCAACTCTCTTCAGCTTGAGGGTACAAGTAGAAAGAGTGACCTTTTTTTGCTGCTGGTGGAATTTGAGATTGCTCTGGTGTTGAGAAAGCGATACCACCACGTACAAGGCTATCAATTGTACCTGCTTTAATGTTTGCTCCACCTAAACCAATCGAAACATCAACGCCAGACACGTTCCAGAATACACTGTTCTGACGAACTAGGTAGGCATATTCTGGCTGAATTTCAATCTGGGTAATCACACGATCAGCGAATTCTCCTAAATGCACATCCGTTACCTGACCAACTTCCATTTGACGGTATAGGATAGGGGTGCCAATCTGCACTGAGCCACGCTGTTCACTTTGTAAGGTAAAACGCATCCCTTGTGAGCGCGCATTACCTTTCTCTAGATCAAATTTGAATGCTGCTGCACCTTGGCCCGGTTCCACGCTAATGGATTTAGACACTAATGCGCCTAGGTTTTTAACGCCGCCTAAGCCAATTTCTGGCTCAGTTAGCCAAAAGTGTGACCCGGTAACGGCAATGTCTTCCACATATTCAGGTAAAATACGGGCAGTCACTTCAACCATTTCTCGGCGGAAGTTAGGGACCACTAAAGTGACTTCACCGACTTTGACACCTTGGTATTTGATTGGCATCCCTTTGCTTACTTCCTGAGAACCGTCTGTTTCCAAAGCGATGACACGTCCAAACTTACGCGCTTGCTTTTGATCTTGATAGAGCTTCCAGCGTTGGCCAATTTTGTTCTCAATACCTGGAATTGAATCGAACGCGATACCACCTTTAATTAAGGATTTAAGCGGGTGTGCCTTAACGGTGATTCCAGCAAGTGAAGCGTCGACCTCAACGCCTGAGCGATTCCAAAATACGGTTTGAGCCGTAATCAGATGTGCGTAGCGGTTTTCAATCGTTGCTTTTACGATGACACCACCATCGACTAAATTGAAATCAGACACGCTGCCCACGGGCAGATTTCGGTAGAGCAGAGGACTGCCTTTCGAAATCGGAGGCAACTCAGAAGCAAATAAGTTAAGCGTTTTCGAACCACTCTGGTTGTATTGCGCTAATTCAGCTAAAGATTCACTTTGGAATAGCTGGTACTCTTTTTGAATCTTTTCCGCACCTTGGCTAACAAAGCTGATTGAACCTGTTAACAGTTGTTTGGCCGGTGGGACCGTCACACTGAGGCCCGATTCGGTGAGCTCGGCCGATGCACTGCCTGTTACATAGAAGCGGTTGTTGGATTTGATGAGGTGTTTGTATTCTTGATCAATCAACACATCCATGAAAACTTCATGATTCGCTTGCTGAGCTTTCTCTTCATCGAGTAGCCCTACTTTAATGATTGAACCCACAACAATGCCTTTGTAGAGGACGTTTGCACCGCTATCTAAGCCGAATGAGTTATCCGAAACAAGGCGAATCGCTATCGATTTCTCCTGCTGCTGATTAAAGACGTTTTTACGAATAGCAGTAAACTGACGTGCACGTTCACCTTCACCTGGAACGATGGTTAAGAAATTGCCACGAACAAGGTTAGCGATATTTTCGACACCAGAAAGTGATACTTTTGCTTCTTCAAGAACAAAACGTGTACCAGAGGTAAGCATGTCACTGAATGCGGGTTGGATTGCAGCAGAAGCAAGAATGACCTCACGACCTTCAGATAGGTTTAAATCCGTGACTTGGCCGACTTCAATCCCACGATACATGATCGGAGCACCTTCAGCGCTGATTTTGTTGTCATCTGGAAGGGCAATTTTGATTGCGATACCACGGCCTGCGGTTTTAAGGTCTTTATATAAACGAAATTCTTTATAATCTTCGACTGGCTCACCATCGTCTGGTGAGTCGACCGCGATCGCACCCCCAAGTAGGGCGCTCATGCTTTCTAGGCGGACATCAACGCCTTCAAAACCGATGCTTGCACCAATACCACTCACATTCCAAAAACGACTGCGGTTGTTGATGATGTGTCGGTATTGATCCTGAATGTTGGCTTGGATCGTAATGGATTTCGCATCTTCGTTTAATTGGTAGCTGTAAACTTCACCAATAGGGATTTTTTTATAAACAATCTGAGAACCAATAGAAACGCCGCCTAAGTCACGACTTTTTAGTTTGATATTGAGCCCTTGAGTGACGCGAAGATCAGTCGGTGCGGAGTCAAGTGCGTGGAACGACGTTTCAAACTCTTTACTGTCACCCGGTTGGATAGAAATGTAGTTACCGGAGACAAGAGCATCTAACCCAGATACACCAGTTAAACTTGCGGTCGGTTTAACGAGCCAAAAGCGTGTTTTCTCATTAAGCAATTTGGTTGCTTCTGGGTAAATGTCTGCATCGACATAAATGCTGCCTAAATCCTCAGACAAGTTGATGTCGCGTACCATACCCACTTCCAAGCCTTGATAGCGAATCGTCGTACGGCCAGCAATTAAACCGGCTGCATCAGAGAAGTGGATTTGTACCCGCTGTCCAGCGTCATGAATGGACTTAACGACTAGCCAACCGGCTAAAATCATCGTCAAGATCGGCAGGAGCCAAAGAGGAGAAATGCCTTTACTCCTCTTTATCTCTGGCTTGTATGACGTTTGAGAACTGTTCTGATCACTCATTAATTGACTCTTTTTCTGATTGTTTTGGGGCTTGGTCCCAGATAAGCCTTGGATCAATGCTCTCCGCGGCGAGCATTGTAAGAACGACAACTACACCAAACGCTACCGCACCGTAGCCTGGTGTGAAATCGAGAATTTGTCCACGATCGACCAATGTCATCATGATAGAGATAACAAACAAATCCATCACGGACCATTTACCGATCCACTTTACTGCAAAGTAAACCATCATTCGCTGTCTTCGAAACACCGAACGTTTAAATTTTATACATAGCAAGATGTAGGTGAGACCAAGGATTTTTGCCACAGGTACGACAATACTGGCAACAAAAATGATCACTGCGATACCGTACATCCCATTTTTGACTAAACCAGCAACGCCCGAAAATATCGTATCTTCTAAACGTTTGCCGTTCGTAAGCAAGATAGAGATAGGGATTAGGTTCGCCGGAAAAATAGCAATGGTTGCTGCGATTAGGTAAGCCCAAGTTTTTTGGATTGAATTTGGCTTACGATGGTAAAGCGCATGATTACAACGGCGGCATTTATCACCTTCTGGTTGAGAAAGGTGACACTCGTGACAATGTACGTCCTTGTGTTCAAAGTCATAGCTCGTCTCAGACTGCCATGACTCCCAGTAGCGACGGACGCTAATACGAGAAATCAACAAAACAGTGAAGATTTGCAGTAGTACGAGGCCGATCAATCCTGGTCCGACGAAAATGTCAGAGTAGTCCTGAAGCTTGAAACAGGAGATTGCAATACTGACCAAAAATACATCCAGCATGACCCAATGTTTAAGGTGTTGGATTAGCCACAGTGAAACCCTAAGTCCTTTAAACCAACGCTTGTGTAATGACCAATGTGCGGTTACGACAGAGCTGCATACGATGAGTGGGGCGAGGGAGCTGCAAAACAGAATTAAGATAGAAAGAAGGACAAAGCCTTCTTGAAACAGCGTAATCATCCCAGATGGCAGTGTTGCCGGTATCATTACACCGAACAGACGAATGCTGATGAAATTAAAAAAATGTGAAGGGATGAACAGGAGAATGCAGGTAACCGCGATAGCAAGATTACCAGACAAGCTTGGACTGCCACCTCGATACAACTCAGTACCGCAGCGTGGGCAGTGCGCATTTCTTCGATTAGGTAAATCGACAATATCGACAGGTAACTCGCAACCTTGGCATAAGCGAACATTATTGGGTTGCGACGCATGTTTAGACAGAGAGGTCACAACGACCTCTCCACTAAGAATGGTTTAAGCGTGGGACTGAATGCCCCCGTATAGGGTTTGATATAAGCCTTCTTGCTCAACAAGCTCACCATGGGTTCCTGTTTGCGTCACTCTTCCGTCCTCAAGCACATAAATCAAATCAGCTTGCTTAACGGCAGATAAGCGGTGCGCGACGATTAGTGTCGTTCTACCACGTAAGAATTCAGTTAACGCCTTATGAAGAGCCGCTTCAGTTGCGGTATCCAATGCAGACGTTGCTTCATCTAGGA
Source organism: Vibrio sp. MMG023 (assembly GCF_021654215.1). Lineage (NCBI taxonomy): Bacteria > Pseudomonadati > Pseudomonadota > Gammaproteobacteria > Vibrionales > Vibrionaceae > Vibrio > Vibrio sp. MMG023. The sequence goes on from NZ_JAKFZP010000005.1 coordinate 312,093, forward strand.
TAACAAATTGTGGATTACTCAACACCATTCGTGCAATAGCTAAACGTTGACGTTGGCCCCCAGATAGGCGAATACCATTGCGTCCGATTTGCGTATCCAAACCGTGGTTTAGTTGAGAAATTACATCTTGCAACTGCGCAACTTCTAGAGCGCGCCACAATGACATTTCGTCAAAATCCCCACCGAGGGTCAGATTATGCCTCAACGAGTCATTAAATAGTATAGGTTGTTGTAAAACCACGGCAATTTTGTCGCGTATCACTTCAAAGCTAATGTCGTCTGTCAGTTCATCATTAAAACGGATTGAACCTGCGTTTTGTCTGTATACACCAATCAACAGCTGAATCAGCGTCGATTTACCACCACCACTTGCACCGACCAAGGCTACTTTCTTACCAGCTGGGATGTGTAACGAGAGATCGTCCAACACTTTGTTTTCATTATTGTATGAAAAATCAACATGTTCGATTTTCACATCAACTTCTTTATTTTCTTTGAAAGGATTTACCTTAGAGACAGGTCTATGTTCTTCTTCCAATTCTAATAGGTCGTTAATGCGTTTTAGTGCGGCTTTTGCGCTATACCAAGAGAATTGGATACCCAGTAGTTCCTGGACAGGAGAGAGCATAAACCAAAGGTAACCGAATACTGCGAAGATTTGACCAATGGTGAGGTCACTGAACATCACCATTAACATCGCAACAGCACGGAACAGCTCAAAGCCAATTAAAAATAAGAGGAAAGAAACTCGACCCGCGGCTTCGGATTGCCATGCATACTTGTCCGCATCAATACGAACTTGGTCAGCGTTGTTCTTCAATTGCTGTAGAAATTCGCGCTCTTTGTTTGCTGCGCGTAATTGATAGATACCATCTAGCGTTTCGACTAATCGATTCTGGAAGATTTCGAATGAATGGTTTTCCTTACGTTTTAGGTGTTTAACCATGCTCCCCAGTTTGCGAGAGAAGTAGATAACGATAGGGTTAACCAAAAGAATAAAGAGGCCGAGACGCCAGTCGAGCCATAGAAGGACAATGGCGGTACCAATCACCGTTAGAAAACTGATAACAAATTTAGCTAACGTAGAACCAATGAATTTATCAATAGTCTCAATGTCGGTGATAAGGTGAGCATTGATGCCACCGCTGCCTTTTGTCTCGTATTGTCGAATACTGATGCGACCGAGTTTGTCGATCATTTTACTTCGCATTTCAAACGTGATGGTTTTGGAGACTAAAGTAAATTGTCGGCTCTGAAGAATATTGAACGCTTGACTGCCCGCCCGCATGAGCACAACCAAAAAGAGAGTAAAGAAAATATATCCCGTCGGTGTATGCCACGTTTCAGGTAAGACTGCATTCATTGCCGCAAGGCCTGATGCCGGTTTGTCCAATAAGACTTCATCCACCATTAAAGGCATAAGAAGAGGGATTGGAACACTAATCAAGGTTGCAAGAACAGCAATCAAGTTCGCCACAATCAACTTGGACTTGTGCTTTTTGACTTGTGTTATCAACCAAGAACGGCTAATAGTGTCGTTTTTCGGATTCATTGTAATTGAGAATAAGTCCTATTAAAAAGTAGGGCTGCATTGTAGCGCCATACTGTAAGAATGGAAGCCTAAATAAAAAGTAGGAAGTTAATATGAACATAGAACAATACCAAAGACTTACCAAACAAGCCGTAGCGCTGATCGAGTCAGAAAAAGACTACGTCGCGAACCTTGCCAACATCAGCTCACTACTATTTATGGAGCTTGACGAGCTCAACTGGGCGGGTTTTTACCTTAAAAAAGGAAATGAACTGGTACTTGGGCCATTTCAAGGCAAACCTGCTTGCGTTCGTATCCCAATGGGGCGTGGTGTTTGTGGTACAGCTGCTCAAACTAATACCGTACAAAGAGTATACGACGTTCATGAGTTTGAAGGTCACATTGCCTGTGATGCTGCGAGTAATTCGGAAATTGTTATTCCTTTTACTATCAATGGAGAAGTGGCTGGCGTATTGGATATTGATAGCCCAAATATCGGCCGATTCGATGAAACAGACGAAGAAGGACTCACTCATTTTATGTCAGAAGTAGAAAAGCTGCTTAATTCGCACGCTAACGACGCATAAATTCGTCCTCTAGTGTGGTTTTTCCTTGGCATGTCACTATAATACGAGAATATTTTTTCTTAATGCTTCGCGGAAATCCGCTCAAACCAGGAACCCTCATGACTGAAAAGTTAAAAAACAGCAAAGAAGTTATCGCATACATTGCTGAATGTTTCCCTAAGTGCTTTACTTTAGAAGGTGAAGCAAAGCCTCTGAAAATTGGTATTTTTCAAGATCTTGCGGAACGTCTAAATGAAGACGAAAAAGTAAGCAAAACTCAGCTTCGTGCAGCGTTAAGACAGTACACTTCATCATGGCGTTACCTACACGGTGTAAAACCAGGTGCAGTACGTGTTGATCTAGATGGCAACCCATGTGGTGAGCTAGAGGAAGAACACGTAGAACACGCAAAAGCAACACTAGCTGAAAGCAAAGCGAAAGTTCAGGCTCGTCGTAAAGAACAAGCACAAAAAGCTCGTGAAGAGGGTAAGGCGAAAGCGAAACCTGCGGCTAAAAAGCCACAACAGCCTCGTCGTACTAACAAACCAAAAGTACAAAAAGAAAGTAAGCCTGTTGAAACACGCGCGCTAAACGCTGATGAAATCACAATCGGCAATGCAGTAAACGTGAACATGGGTAAAGGAAACATGGCAGCGACCATTGTTGAAGTCAATAAGGAAGATGTACGTGTTCAACTTGCTAACGGCCTACAAATGGTTGTGAAAGCGGAGCACTTGCGCGCATAAGGGAGATACTCCTACGCATGAATTGCCGTTCAAAAGTGACACTGATTGCTGCTAGCTTCTGGCTAGCAGCATCAGCTCAGGCTCTAGAAGCCAAACTAAACAAAGATGATTTGCCGGTTCTTGCTCCTGAAGTTCAGCATGAAACAGCCAGCAAACGAGTGACTTCTCGATTTACCCGCTCTCATTATAAGCACTTCAATCTGAATGATGATTTCTCCAAAGCGATCTTCGAACGCTATGTAGAAATGCTTGATTACAATAGAAATATTTTTACTCAAGCCGATATCGATTCTTTCAAAGATTGGTCAATTAGCCTTGATGATCAGCTTAAAGCTGGCAACAACAAGATTGCATTTGATGTTTATAACCTTTCGATGCAGAAGCGTTTTGACCGTTTTGCCTACGCACTGACTCTACTCGATAAAGAAATCAAGTTTGATACTGACGAATCTATCGAACTGGATCGTTCTGAAGCCGCATGGCCTAAAAACGAAGCCGAGCTAAATGAGTTATGGCGCAAACGTGTTAAGTACGATGCTCTAAACCTTAAAATGACTGGTAAAGAATGGCCAGAAATCAAAGAGGTTTTAGAGAAGCGTTACAACAACGCGATGAAACGCATTACGCAAACTCGCAACGAAGATGCTTTCCAACTTTACATGAATGCTTTCGCTCGTGAAGTTGATCCGCACACTAGCTACTTGTCTCCTCGAAATGCAGAACAATTCCAATCAGAGATGAATTTGTCTCTTGAAGGTATTGGTGCCGTACTTCAAATGACCGATGACTACACAGTGATTCGATCTTTGGTTGCCGGCGGTCCTGCTTCTAAGAGCAAACAGTTGGGCGAGGGTGACCGCATCATCGGTGTTGGTCAAGATGGCGAAGAAGTTGTCGATGTCATTGGTTGGCGTCTTGATGACGTCGTTCAGTTAATCAAAGGCCCTAAGGGAACCAAAGTTAACCTACAAGTCTTGCCAGAAGGCAAAGATGCAAAGAGTTACGTTGTCACTATTGTTCGTGACAAAGTTCGCTTAGAAGACCGCGCGGTTAAATCTGAAATCATCGAAAAAGACGGTAAAAAGATTGGTGTTCTTGAAGTTCCAAGCTTCTACGTTGGTCTCTCGAAAGATACAGACAAACTGCTTGCTGAACTAAAAGCCAAGAACGTTGATGGCGTGATCGTTGATTTACGAAACAACGGTGGTGGTGCACTGACAGAAGCAACCGCTTTAACCGGTCTCTTTATTAAAGAGGGCCCGGTTGTTCAAGTTCGTGATAGCTACGGACGCATCAAGGTAAATGCAGATACCGATGGCCAAATAAGTTATGACGGCCCGCTAACTGTATTGATCAACCGTTACAGTGCTTCAGCGTCTGAGATCTTTGCGGCAGCAATGCAGGATTATAACCGTGCGATTATTCTTGGCGAAAACTCTTTCGGCAAGGGTACCGTTCAGCAACATCGTTCACTGAACCATATCTACGATCTTTTCGATAAAGAGCTTGGTTATGTTCAATACACGATTCAGAAGTTCTACCGCATTGATGGTGGCAGTACTCAGAACCGTGGTGTTGCACCAGACATCGCTTATCCAACGCCAGTTGAGCCAAGCGAAACAGGTGAAAGTGTTGAAGATAACGCGCTGCCTTGGGATAGCATTGATAAAGCAAAATATCAGACGTTCCCAAGTAACGACGCACTTGTAACTCAACTGACTGAACTTCACAACAAACGTATCGCAGATGAAATGGAATTCCGCTTCATCAAAGAAGATATCGAGAAGTACCGTAAAGAGAAAGACGATAACTTATTGTCTCTTAACGAGAAAGTTCGTGAAGATGAATCGGATAAAGCCGAGGCTCTACGTCTAGAGCGCATCAATGAACGTCAAGCTGCAATGGGTAAAGAACCATTCAAAACGCTTGATGATGTGCCAAAAGATTACGAAGCACCAGACGTTTATCTAGATGAATCCGTTGCTGTTATGGTCGATATGCTGAAAAGCTAATAATTCAGTCATAATGACTAACAATTCTGTGTATTAAGAGCGAGTCATAGCGATTCGCTCTTTTTTTATGCGCTTTTCGCTAGGAGTATTCACTGCAAATGAGTTAATTCTGCGCTTAATTTTCTTAAACAATTTACGTGATGTAGATCAAATATTTCGCGAAAGTGAGATCTAAAGCCTAAGCTAAAAGAAAACGATAAGGATACCGTTATGAAATGGTTCATTATTTTACTTAGCTTTTGCTGCTATAGCGTTTCTAGTGCGGAAACCAACAAAGAAGACGAACTCAGTCACTTTGATACTCCTTTTCTCATAGGGGATTGGTACTTAATGAACCCAAACCCTGAGGATTCAGCGGAGAATTTTCGCGCAATCAAACTGACACTTGGTTCTAATTATACTTTCTCAATAGATATCCAAAAGAAAGACTATTCTATCGATCATTGGGAAGGACTATATAACGCTAATGAGGACACCATTGTTCTTGGGTTAAACACAGATGAACCTCAAATCTACGCCTATCAAAACAACCACAACACACTTGACCTAAACGGTGTGACTTTTACCAAAGGACTCTCCAACGCACTAGCTGGTATTTGGTCAAGCTCTCATGTTGCAGGAGACGGTATGTTGGCGAACAACATCAACCAAATGGACCTTATCCTCCAGCCTGATTTTGTCTTTATGTTCCGTGTCGCTAATGAATCCGGAGAAGAATCAGTGAAACAGGGTGTCTTTTATACCGAGGGTGAACACCTAGTCCTTTTGTACGAAAACGGTGAGCATGGTACGCGCTATAAGCTGAACCAAAACGAGCTTACTATTGAGGATTCTAGTGGAGAGATGTACGCGGTACTCAATCGAGTCACACCCTAAATGATTCATTTCCATTATTTCACGCTGGTTTATTAATAGTGAAATATTCTGATGTTGATTAAATGTTAAACAGAAAGCGGAGCTAAGCCACTAAAAGCTCCGTTTTTTTATAGAAAGACTTGTATTCTGATACCACAACCCCTACAAATAGCTTATATCGTGATACCAGTGTGAGGTGTTTGAGCCTCCGGTCCTGGTATTTTTGTGGTTCTATATACAAGGATTTATGGACATGTCTCAAGCTCCCCAAGCAAAATATCGCAAAGACTATCAAGCGCCTTCGCATGCGATTATTGATATCGATTTAACGTTTGATCTTTACGACAACGACACTATCGTGACCGCAGTATCAAAAGTAGTTCAAAAGGGCGAATCAACAACTTTAGAATTAGACGGTGAAGGGCTAGAGCTTCGTTCCGTAAAAGTAAATGGTGAAGATTGGGCTCATCATGAAGTAAAAGAAGCCTCTTTAGTTATTACCAATTTGCCTGCGGAATTTGATTTAGAAATCATTACTAAAATCGACCCAGCAGCAAGCACGGCACTTGAAGGTCTTTACAAATCAGGTGGTGCGTTCTGTACGCAGTGTGAAGCAGAAGGCTTCCGTCGCATTACTTACTACCTAGACCGTCCAGACGTTCTTGCGAAATACACAACAAAAGTGATCGCAGACAAAGCCGTGTATCCATACCTATTGAGCAATGGTAACCGCGTCGCTGAAGGTGAGGCAGAAAATGGTCGTCATTGGGTTCAATGGCAAGACCCACACCCAAAACCAGCTTACTTGTTTGCGTTGGTAGCCGGTGATTTTGATGTACTACGTGACAAATACACAACCACATCAGGTCGTGAAGTAGACCTAGAAATCTTTGTCGACAAAGGCAACCTAGATCGTGCTGGTCATGCGATAACTTCACTTATCAACTCAATGAAGTGGGATGAAGACCGCTTTGGTCTTGAGTATGATCTAGATATTTACATGATCGTGGCCGTTGATTTCTTCAACATGGGCGCGATGGAAAACAAAGGTCTAAACATCTTCAACTCGAAGTTTGTCCTTGCGAATGAAAAAACCGCGACTGACCGTGAATACCTTGGTATTGAGGCGGTAATCGGTCACGAATACTTCCACAACTGGACGGGTAACCGTGTTACTTGTCGTGACTGGTTCCAGCTGAGTTTGAAAGAGGGCCTAACGGTGTTCCGCGATCAAGAGTTCTCATCTGATCTTGGTTCACGTGCAGTAAACCGCATCGACAACGTTCGCATTATCCGCGGTCCTCAATTCGCGGAAGATTCAAGCCCAATGTCGCATCCAATTCGTCCGGATAAAGTTATTGAAATGAATAACTTCTACACGCTAACCGTGTACGAAAAGGGCAGCGAAGTGATCCGCATGTATCATACGCTACTTGGCGAAGAAGGTTTCCAAAAAGGCATGAAACTGTACTTCGACCGTCATGATGGTACTGCAGCAACGTGTGAAGATTTCGTTTCTGCAATGGAAGACGCAACGGGCGTTGACCTTAAGCAATTCCGTTTATGGTACAGCCAGTCTGGCACGCCAACACTTCGTGTAAACAGTGAATTCAATGCGGAAGCAAAAACTTACGCACTAACGGTTGAGCAATTTACTGAAGCAACGCACGACCAATCAGAAAAACAATCGCTACATATTCCATTCGATATTGAGCTATACGCGCAAAACGGTGACGTGATTCCACTGGTTATCAACGGTGAATCCGTACACAACGTTCTGGACGTGAAGCAAGACAAACAGACTTTCGTATTCGAAAACGTTGCAGAACAACCAGTGCCATCATTGCTTCGTGAGTTCTCTGCACCGGTTAAATTGGAATACGATTACAGCGATGATGAACTGATCTTCTTGATGAAGCACGCAACAAACGATTTTGCTCGTTGGGATGCAAGCCAAATGCTGCTAGCGAAGTACATTCGTCAAAACGTAACTAACGTTCAAGCGGGTGATGAGGTTAAGCTATCAGAAGACTTAATCGATGCATTCCGTGGCGTGTTACTTGATGCGAATCTTGAGCCAGCGTTTATCGCACAAGTTCTGTCTTTACCTTCAATTAACGAAATCACCGGTTGGTATAAGCAGATTGATATTGATGCGGTAGATACAGTACTGAATAACATTACAGTGTCACTTTCTAAAGAACTAGAAGATGAACTGAGTGCTACTTACCATGCATTGAACCAAGCAGAGTACAGCATTGACCACGACGCTATTGGTAAACGAGCTTTGCGTAACCAATGTCTGCAGTTCCTCGCTCATACTGAGAAGGGTAATGAACTAGCGAAAGCGCAATACGAGTCATCAAACAACATGACAGACACGATCGCGGCAATGAGTGCAGCGAACAATGCGCAACTTGCATGTCGTGAAGCCCTAATGGCGGACTACAGTGACAAGTGGAAGCACGATGGTCTGGTTATGGACAAATGGTTTGTTCTTCAGGGCAGCAACCCGGTTGAAAACGCACTTGAGAAAGTGAAAGAAACCATGAGCCACGAAGCATTTAGCTTGAAGAACCCGAACCGTACGCGTAGCTTGATTGGTTCTTTCTTAAACGCAAACCCTGTGCGCTTCCATGATAAATCAGGCTCTGGCTACCAGTTTGCTGGTGAGATCCTTCGTCAGTTGAACGATACCAACCCACAAGTGGCGTCTCGTATGATCGATCCTCTATTGAAGTTCCGTAAATACGATGAAGGCCGCCAAGCGCTTATCCGTGCAGAGCTTGAAAAGCTTAAAGCGATGGACAATTTAGCGAAAGACCTATTCGAAAAAGTGACTAAAGCACTAGACGAATAATCGACAAAAGAATAGGGTGGTCGTTAAGGTCACCCTAGTTTTTTGTTCTGACAATAATCCATTCTAATGAACCAGTATTACTTCTCTCTCAATATCTCTTATCAAACATTTCTTTCACACTATTCCGGTGCCGCTAGTTCGGTACAAGTCATTACTGACAATGGTTTAAGAGTGCAACTAGATGCATCAAAATTTAGACCATTTCTTAGTCAATTAGGCGTTAGAGGTCGTTTTAGACTCACAACTGACCAAAATAATAAGTTTCTAAAGTTAGAAACTCTGTGATGCCTGATATTCCTAGTGAGTTAAACAGGAATCTTAGTCACATAATCAAACATTTCACCTCTTACCACTGCGAATTTTTGTTAAACATTTGTAATTATGCTTTTACAATAAGTGTATGCATTACCTATGCTTAGTTTCGAGGCTAAAACCCGAAGTTAAGTCCCCCTACAAAACAACAATTCTAATGTGGAGTGTGAATATGACCGCGCGTGAAAATGTAGTGCCGGTTCTGCTTGAAAAGGTATACCAACTAATTCAAGACAAACTCGAGCTTTCTCACCAACCGCTTGTAACTAAACTTGCTCAACACTTATTTAGTAACATTGCTGATGATGACTTGATTCAGCGAAACGAATCCGACCTTTATGGTGCCGTGGTTAGTCTGTGGCATCACGTCAATGAAAAGAAACCAGAAGACATCTCTGTAAGGGTATTTAACCCAGCAGTCAGCCGCCAAGGTTGGCAATCGACTCACACTATTGTTGAAATTGTTGTTCCAGATAGCCCATTTTTGGTGGATTCCATCAAGATGGCGCTAACGCGACTCGATCTTGTCTCTCACTTAATGCTTAACAACCCAACGCAACTAGAACGCGATAAGAAAGGGCAAGTGACAGACATTAATGGTGAAGGCGGCGTCCTTCAATCTCTATTCCACATCGAAGTTGATCGCTTAACCAGTAAAGATGAAATGCAAGCGTTAAAAAATGAGCTGCTCACTATCTTGTCTGACACGCGCTTAGTCGTTGATGACTGGAAGCAAATGGTTGAAAAACTTAAGATCGTCACCAACGACCTTGAGAAGAATAAAGATCGTGTTTCAATGAAAACAGATCGTTTAGATGAAACGATCGAATACCTACGCTGGTTAGGGGATCATAACTTCACCTTCATGGGGTATAAGGAATATGATCTTGTCAGTGTCAATGGTGATACTGAGCTTCAGCCGGTGAAAGAGAAAGGCCTTGGCATGTTTGCTGATGACAGTCGCGTTCGCAGCATCAAGCTTTCTGAGCTGTCAGACTCTGCGCGCCTTGAAGCGAAAAAACCTTACGCGCTGATCATCACTAAGGGCAATCAAGCATCACGTATTCACCGTCCAGCATACACTGACTACATTGGTGTTAAAAAATTCGATGAGAATGGCAAAGTAGTCGGTGAGCATCGCTTTACTGGTCTATACACTTCTGCGGTATACAATCAAGCCGTACAAAGCATTCCCCTGATTCGCGAGAAAGTGGATCGTATTCTAGAAGCGAGTGGATATCGCAATGGATCGTACTCGTACAAAGCGCTGCACAACATCCTAGAAAACTACCCTCGTGATGAACTACTTCAAGCTCGTGAAGAAGAGCTATTAGAAGTGGGGATGGGCGTCGTGCAAATGCAAGACCGTGACTTGTTACGTCTATTTGTTCGTAAAGACCCTTTTGGGCGTTTCTTTAGCTGCATGGTTTATGTGACAAAAGATCGTTACAACACCGAACTACGTCGCCAAACTCAACGCATTCTTAAGCAGTACTTTGGCTGCGAGCAAGAGGTTGAATTTACGACTTTCTTCTCTGAAAGTCCGTTGGCAAGAACCCATTACATCGTTCGTGTAGACAACAACAACATTGACGTAGACGTGAAAAAGATTGAGCAGAACTTAATGGAAGTATCGACTTCATGGGATGACCGCCTAAAAGAATCCATCATTGCTAACTTCGGTGAGAGTAAAGGTCTTCCTCTTTCAAAAGAATACATGAGCGCGTTCCCTCGTTCATACAAAGAAGACATGATGCCTGGTTCTGCGGTTGCAGACATCGAACGTCTAGAAGCGTTAAGCGATGACAACAAACTGGGCATGCTGTTCTACCGTCCGCAAGAAGAAGCGGCAGAATCTAAAGCGGTTCGCTTAAAGCTTTACCACCGCAACGAGCCAATTCACCTATCTGACGTTATGCCAATGTTGGAAAACCTAGGCCTACGTGTGATCGGCGAATCTCCATATGAGATCGAAACCAACAACGGTCAAACGTTCTGGATCCTTGATTTCTCAATGCTACATAAGAGCGACAAGACCGTTGATCTTCGTGAAGCTCGAGATCGTTTCCAGCAAGCATTCGCGGCGATTTGGGCAGGTAATTTAGAGAGTGATGGTTTCAACCGTTTGTTGCTAGGCGCTTCACTGTCTGGTCGTGAAATTTCTATTCTTCGTGCATACGCTCGCTACATGCGCCAAGTTGGCTTCCCATTTAGTCAACAATATATTGAAGATACCCTGAGCCATTACCCTGATTTAGCAACAGGTTTGGTGAATCTATTTGCTAAGCGATTCGATCCAAAACACAAGGGTAGTGAGAAAGGTCAGAACGATCTTATCAAGAAAATAACCGAGCAATTGGATCGCGTTGAAAGCCTAGATGATGATCGTATTATCCGTCGTTATATGGAAATGATCACAGCAACGCTACGTACGAACTATTACCAGTTAGACGAAGATAAGCAGCCAAAACCTTGGTTATCATTGAAGATGAAGCCAAGCGAAATCCCTGACATTCCTCAGCCAGTGCCTGCGTTTGAAATCTTCGTGTACGCACCGGATATCGAGGGTGTTCACCTACGTGGCGGTAAAGTCGCGCGTGGTGGTCTGCGTTGGTCAGACCGTCAAGAAGACTTCCGTACTGAGATTCTTGGTCTGGTCAAAGCTCAACAAGTTAAAAACACGGTGATTGTTCCAGTGGGAGCAAAAGGTGGCTTCGTATGTAAACGTCAGCACACTCTAACTAACCGTGATGAAATTTTTGCCGAAGGTCAGCGTTGTTATAAACGCTTCATCCGCGCACTATTGGATGTTTCCGATAACATCATCGAAGGTGAAGTCATTCCGCCGAAGAGTGTCGTGCGTCATGATGAGGACGATCCATACTTGGTTGTTGCAGCCGATAAAGGCACTGCAACTTTCTCTGACTTGGCAAACTCTGTATCTAACGAGTATAACTTCTGGCTAGGTGATGCGTTTGCATCAGGTGGCTCTAATGGTTACGACCACAAAGCAATGGGTATCACTGCGAAAGGTGGTTGGGAGTCGGTAAAACGTCACTTCCGAGAAATGGGTATCAACTGTCAAACCACTGATTTTACGGCTATTGGTGTCGGTGATATGGCTGGGGACGTATTTGGTAACGGCATGTTGCTCTCTAAGCACATTCGCTTACAAGCTGCGTTTAACCACATGCACATTTTCATTGACCCGAATCCTGACTCTGCTACCAGTTGGGTAGAGCGTGATCGCTTATTCAACCTCCCTCGATCAAGCTGGGAAGACTACAACGCGGATTTGATCTCGAAGGGCGGTGGTATTTTCTCTCGTCGCTCTAAATCGATCCAATTAACACCAGAAATCCAAAAGATGTTGGGCACGAAGAAAGCATCTTTGCCGCCAAACGATCTGATTAAGATGATCTTACAAATGGAAGTGGATCTACTTTGGAATGGTGGTATCGGTACTTACGTTAAAGCATCTAGCGAAACGCATACCGATGTTGGTGACCGTGCAAACGACGTGCTCCGTATCGACGGACGTGATTTAAAAGCGAAAGTCGTTGGTGAAGGCGGTAACTTAGGTATGACTCAGCTTGGTCGTATCGAGTACGCAACCACAGGTGGACGTGTAAATACCGACTTTGTGGATAACGTTGGTGGTGTAGATTGTTCAGATAACGAAGTGAACATTAAGATCTTCTTGAACGGCCTTGTATCAAATGGTGATTTAACGGTTAAACAACGCAACCTGATTCTTGAATCAATGGAAGACGAAGTCGGCGAAATTGTTTTGGACGATGCTTACCGTCAATCTGAATCGATTTCAGTGACCGAGCAGCAAGGTGTTGGCATTGTTAAAGAGCAAATCCGCTTTATCCATACGATGGAGAAAGCTGGGTACTTGGATCGTGCACTTGAATACATTCCTGACGACGAAACACTGATTGAACGCGAAAAACAAGGTCTTGGTCTGACGCGTCCCGAGCTTTCAGTGTTGGTTGCTTACGGCAAGATGGTTCTAAAAGAGCAACTCGTTGCTGACGAGATTGCGAATGATGAATTCCATGGGAAACAATTAGTTGCTTACTTCCCAAGTGAGTTACGCCGTAACTACAAAGATCAAATGGTGAACCACCCGCTGCGTGCAGAAATCATCGCGACGGCGTTAGCTAACCAAATGGTTAATGAAATGGGCTGTAATTTCGTGACTCGTCTTCAAGAAGAAACGGGCGCGAGTGTAGTTGATATCGCAAATGCTTACAGTGCAACCCGTGAAATCTTCGGATTGGAAGATATCCTCAAGCAAACCCGTGCTCTAGATAACGTTGCAACAGCGGAAGCACAGTACGAAATCATGTTCTACGTACGCCGTGCACTGCGTCGTATCTCTCGCTGGTTACTACGTAATCGTAGCAGTAAGAGCACAGTGACTGAGTTGGTTGCTTTGTATAAAGACGATGTTCACACTATCACTGAAACACTAGACACCATGCTAGTTGAGTCTGAAGTAGAAGAGCACAACGAACTTGCGAAGAAGTGGGTTGAACGCGGAGTAGAAGAGAAGCTAGCACATCATGTTGCTCGTCTATCAAGCTTACAATCAGCACTGGATATTTCAACAGTAGCAAGCGAAACAGGTAAAACAGTAGAGCAAGCTTCGAAGTTGTACTTTAACTTGGGTGACCGTTTATCACTTCACTGGTTCTTGAAGCAAATCAATAGCCAAGCCGTTGATAATAATTGGCAGGCATTGGCGCGAGCGGCATTCCGTGAAGATCTAGACTGGCAACAACGTCAGTTGACGGCTCAAGTGTTGACTTGTGGTTGTTCAAGCGAAGATCTTGATGTGATTCAAGCGTTAGAGGATTGGATGTCAACGAATGAGCTGTCTTTACATCGTTGGGAGAGTATTCTAAACGAATTTAAAGTCGGTTCAGTTCATGAGTTTGCGAAGTTCTCAGTAGCACTTCGAGAGTTGGTTTTGCTTAACCTAAATTGTTCCTCGAACGAATAGGGTAAGTTGACTCAGATAAAGGCCTCGCAAATGCGAGGCTTTTTAATGCTTAAAGCAATCTAAACCACAAATATTAGTGACAATGTAACGTAGAGTTTAAGTTTTCATGGCGTGAAATCGTTTGCTTTTAACGAAAAAGCCATCAGTTTTGTATAGGTAATAGCGCTATAATAGACTGTTTTTATAAGAAAAATTAAAATAAGAAGTACAATTTTGCTGAATTCATTCATTTTCATTGAATTGAGACGAAAAACAGTAAATAATATTGTCCCGTTTACACGGGGCTTTTTTCTTTCGGAGGCACAATGCTTTACCGTCTAGCCAGAACTGGCTTTTTTCAACTTGATGCCGAAAAGGCACATGATCTTGCAATCAAAAACTTCCAACGCTTCAACGGCACTCCTCTCGATCTTTTCTATCGTCAACAATTACCGAACCGTCCAGTAGAATGCATGGGACTTACATTCCGTAACCCAGTTGGTCTTGCTGCTGGCTTGGATAAAAACGGCGAATGTATCGAAGCATTTGACGCTATGGGCTTTGGTTTTGTCGAAGTTGGTACTGTTACTCCTCGTCCGCAACCAGGTAATGACAAGCCACGCTTGTTCCGCCTAGTTGAAGCGGAAGGTATCATCAACCGTATGGGCTTTAACAACCTAGGTGTGGATCATCTAGTTGAGAATGTGAGAAAGGCAAAATACAACTGCGTTCTTGGTATTAACATTGGTAAGAATAAAGACACACCAATTGAGAACGGGGCAGAGGACTACCTGATTTGTATGGAAAAAGTGTACGAGTACGCAGGTTACATCGCTGTGAATATCTCGTCACCAAATACACCAGGACTTCGTTCACTTCAGTACGGAGAAGCGTTAGACGAATTACTGTCTGAACTTAAAGAAAAACAGTCAGAACTTGCAGAAAAGCATGCCAAGTACGTACCACTTGCTCTGAAAATTGCACCAGATTTGAGCGATGACGAAATCAGCCAGATTTGTGAGTCTCTGATCAAGAACAACATTGACGGCGTTATAGCAACAAACACAACGCTGGATCGCACTGTTGTTGAAGGCATGAAACATGCAAACGAAGCGGGTGGTCTAAGCGGACGTCCGGTTCAATCACGTTCAACAGAAGTTGTGCGTAAACTTCATGAAGAGCTTGGCGACAAACTTCCGATCATCGGTGTGGGCGGTGTTGACTCATACGTTGCCGCAAAAGAGAAAATGATGGCAGGTGCGCAACTTGTTCAAGTTTACACAGGCTTTATCTACCACGGACCTGGTCTCGTACGCGATATTGTTAAAAATCTATAAGATCAATCGCTAAATCGTTGAGAAATCGACGCTTGTTACTAAAAAAGAGGAATTCGTTTCCTCTTTTTTTTTGTCCGTTCGTTTGTAAAATTTAAAAATCATGAGTAGGTAATTAAGCGTCTTACCTCTTATTGCTGTTTAATTAGTCACAAGAGAACGGAATAATGCTTAAACCCAGCGACAAATGGAATTGGTATTTTGACGAGCACAAAGCTTGCTTAATGCTGGATTTAGGGGAGGAAATGATTTTCCAAACCAATCTATGCCGTAAGCTGTTGGTCAATTGCGCCTTCTCAGAAAATGAATTCACAGTTGATGATGCAAGCGCGTTTCAAACATACAACGAACGAATTCGCTGTCTCGACATAAACGAATACCGCCAAGCAGAGTTAACACTTTATTGTGTAGCCGCCAAACGCTTCCACAAACCTGTACAGCCTAAGAGCTGGTTCTTCGATGCTCAAGCATGCGATCACAAACCGGAAGAAGGGGATATGGTTTTCTTAACGAATGAACACTCCGAAGGTGTGTTCATTGTCCTTGAGGCAGGTGATACTTCTAGCTTTTGTGCTTATGTAGGGCAAGAAGAGTTCTTGCTCAATGGAAGTAAAGCACTTGGTTTCGGCCAGCCTATCAAAGTCATGCATGACAGAATGTCATGTGCTAATCACTTATTTATAATGACACCAATGGCAATGGTAGGGTAGTTTCCTTTTTGATTTTCTTTGTATTTCGTTCCTTTGTTTGCATTAATCGACCGTACTAGGTCGATTTTTTTTGCCTAGAATTTTCCAAATCTCTCCTAGTACATACTCAAAACTCACCCCTAGGTGAGGGGGATTTCGTATCTCATATATGAAGCAGCTCACTTTTATTTCACTTTTTTCATTTTAGCGTTTCCTTAAATTAGACAACTTGGCGCCTAATATTTCACCTTTTATTCCCCTATACGTTCACTTTGTAAGTAAATTACATCCTCAACTCTCGGTTGGTATAGACCAAACTTAAGGCAAATAAGTATTCACTCCTTCTGGAGGGCTTGTTCTTATTAGGTAGTGAAAAAGAGACTTATTTCTTGATGACAGGTGTTGTGTTTTGACTTTCATCAGGAAGGGTTGGTGATGGATTGTGCTAACAAATCGAAAAAGCCTTTAAAAACGAGGCATTGATCGTAAAGTCAGGTATAATCAAAGCCATTTTTTATCGACGAAAGAACACTATGAATCAATATCTCGCGGTAACTTCAAATGGCATGGAAAACTTGCTGGTTGAAGAACTGACTAAACTAGGCATTGAAAACGCCAAACCAGTACAGGCAGGCGTAAAATTTAAAGCAACGAATGAGCAGATTTACCGTTGCTGTTTGTGGAGCCGCTTGGCGTCTCGATTTGTACGTGTTTTATCGGAGTTTACCTGTAACGACGACATGGACCTTTACCTGTCAACGTCTGCAATCAACTGGGTAAACCAATTCCATAGCTCAAAGCGTTTTGTGGTTGACTTCAACGGTACTAACCGCGAAATCCGCAACAGCCAGTATGGTGCAATGAAAGTAAAAGATGGCATCGTAGACTGCTTCGAGAAAAAAGGGCTCCCTCGTCCTAACATCAGTAAAGAGAACCCGGATATCCGTGTTCACGTCCGTCTGCATAAAGACAAAGCGATTCTTGGTGTCGATATGGTGGGTAGTGGTCTTCATCAACGTGGTTACCGTCCAGAATCTGGCCGAGCTCCACTTCGTGAAACGCTAGCCGCAGCTATTATCATGCGTAGCGGTTGGGACACTCACCAACCGCTTTTGGATCCTATGTGTGGTTCTGGTACTTTATTGATTGAAGCAGCAATGATGGCCGCTAACATGGCACCAGGTGTTAAACGTAAACAGTGGGGCTTTGAAGCGTTAGAAGACTTCGAACCTGAGCTTTGGGCAGAGATTAAATCTGAAGCTAATGTACAAGCTCGTCGTGGCGTCAAAAAAGTTGACGCTAAGTTTTTCGGCTTCGATAACGACCCAAGAGTTCTGAAAGTAGCGCAAGACAATGCTCGCAGAGCTGGTGTCGAAGAGTTGATTGAATTCGCTCAGGGTGATGCTGCAACTCTTACCCGTCCGGCTGGTTTCGAAGCGGGCGTTATCGTTTCTAACCCTCCTTATGGTGAACGTCTTGGAACTGAGCCAGGTCTAATTGCGCTATACACAGCATTTGGTGGCCAATTAAAAGCAGAATTTGGCGGTTGTAACGCGTCTATCTTCTCTAGTTCAGACGAACTATTAAGCTGTCTTCGCATGCGTGCTGATAAACAGTTTAAACTGAATAACGGTGCGTTACCGTGTCACCAAAAGAACTACAGCATTGCAGAGCGTAGCGCTGATGAAGTGAAGGGAGCGAACGGTACCACGGTTCAAATCGCACCTGACTTCTCAAACCGTTTGAAGAAAAACATTGGTAAGATTGGTAAGTGGGCTCGTAAAGAGAAGTTAGATTGTTACCGTATCTATGACGCAGACCTTCCAGAATACAACGTAGCAATCGACGTTTACGGCGACCAAATTGTGATTCAGGAATACGCAGCTCCGAAGAATATCCCAGAAGAGAAAGCGAAACGCCGTTTGACCGATATCATCCGTGCCACAATTCAGGTGACAGGTGTTGAAGCGAATAAAGTTGTTCTTAAAGTTCGTGAAAAGCAGAAAGGTCGTAGCCAGTATCAAAAATTAGGTCAGGAGTCTGAAACTCTTGAAGTGAACGAGTACGGCGTGAAGTTGATCGTAAACCTTCACGACTATCTAGACACAGGTCTGTTCTTGGATCATAAAATCACTCGTCGTCGCTTGGGTGAAATGGCCCAGGGTAAAGACTTCCTTAACTTGTTTGCTTATACAGGTAGTGCAACCGTACACGCAGCAATGGGTGGCGCACGTTCGACAACCACGGTAGATATGTCGAATACTTATCTGAACTGGGCAAAAGACAACATGCAGTTAAATGGTCGTGTTGGTCGTCAACATCGTTTTGAACAAGCAGATTGTTTGCAATGGTTAGAGAATGCGAAAGGTGAGTATGATTTGATTTTTATTGACCCACCGACATTCTCCAACTCTAAGCGTATGGAAACTTCATTTGATGTGCAGCGTGATCACATTAAGCTGATGACCAATCTTAAGCGTTTGTTGCGTTCAGGTGGCACGATCGTTTTCTCAAACAATAAACGCCACTTTAAAATGGATGAAGCTGCGTTGGCAGAGTTAGGGCTAAAAGCGCAGAATATTTCTTCGCAAACATTGCCACTAGACTTCTCTCGCAATAAACATATTCACAACTGTTGGTTAGTGTCTCACGTAGAATAAACAAAGGATTAAAGATAAAAGGATGTTACAAGCGTTCACACTATACAGCACTGAAGGATGCCATCTCTGTGAGATGGCATATGACCTTATGGGTCAGGCAGGTCTCGCCGAACACACAAACATTGTCGATATTGCACTAGATGATGAACTCTTCTCGCGTTACGGCGTCACAATCCCTGTGTTAAAATATCAAAATTCTGAGTTGAACTGGCCGTTTAACTTGGAACAACTCAAAAATTGGTTGGAAAATAATGGCATTACTTACCATTCATAATGCACAACTTGCATTTGGGGACCATCCACTGCTTGATAAAGCAGAATTTGCTCTACAAGAAAACGAACGAGTTTGTTTAGTAGGGCGAAATGGTGCTGGTAAATCAACTTTGATGAAAGTACTCGCTGGAGATATTTTGCTTGATGATGGCAAAATTCAAGTGACTCAAGATGTGGTGGTTTCGCGTTTAGAACAGGATCCACCTCGTAACCAAGAGGGCACGGTTTACGAATTCGTGTCTGGCGGGTTGGCAGAAGTCGGCGATTTACTCAAGATCTACCATGATCTTCTTGATCTTGTTACGCATGACCCGAGCGAAAAGAACATTAATCGTCTTGCAAAAGTGCAAGAGCAACTCGACCACTTGAACGCTTGGCGTTTTGATGACCGCGTTAATAACGTTTTGGGCGCTCTCAAGCTGAGTCCCGAAACAAAATTGACGGATTTATCCGGTGGTTGGCAACGTAAAGCAGCACTTGCGCGTGCGCTTGTATGCGATCCAGATGTATTGCTTTTGGACGAACCGACGAACCACCTTGATGTGACCACCATTGAGTGGTTAGAAGGCTTCCTGAAAGACTTTAAAGGTTCGATCATCTTTATTTCGCACGACCGCACGTTTATCAAGTCAATGGCAACGCGTATTGTCGATCTCGACCGTGGTCAATTAGCATCATTCCCTGGAGATTACGAGAACTACCTTGTAGAGAAGGAAGAGATGCTTCGTGTTGAAGAAATGCAAAATGCAGAATTCGACAAAAAACTTGCTCAAGAAGAAGTGTGGATTCGACAGGGAATTAAAGCACGTCGAACTCGTAACGAAGGCCGAGTAAGAGCTCTAAAAAAATTACGTGAAGAACGCAGTGACCGCCGTGAAGTTCAGGGTAAGGTAAACTTAAACATCGATGATGCCTCTCGTTCAGGCAAGATTGTCTTTGAAGCAGAGAATATCTCTTTTGCTTTTGACGGTAAAAATATCGTTGATAACTTCAGCTTCAACATTATGCGCGGCGATCGTATTGCACTAATTGGTCCTAACGGCTGCGGTAAAAGTACCGTGCTCAAGCTGCTATTAGGTCAGTTAGAAACTCAAGGCGGCCGTTTGCATTGCGGTACAAAACTCGAGGTGGCTTACTTCGACCAGTACCGAGAAATTCTCGATCCTGAAAAAACGGTTATCGATAACCTAGCAGACGGCAAACAAGAAGTGATGGTTGGTGGTCGCCAGCGTCACGCATTGAGTTATTTACAGGATTTCTTGTTTGCTCCGAAGCGTGCTAGAACGCCAGTTAAAGCACTTTCAGGTGGTGAAAAGAACCGTTTATTACTTGCTCGTATATTGTTGAAACCAAACAATTTACTTATTCTTGATGAACCAACTAACGATTTGGATATCGAAACGTTGGAACTTTTAGAAGAAATGCTTGCCAATTATCAGGGTACGTTACTATTAGTTAGCCACGATCGTGAGTTCGTCGACAACACAGTAACGACCAGTTGGATTTTTGAAGGTAACGGTATAATTGAGGAGTTTGTTGGTGGTTATCACGATGCAAGACAGCAACGTGAACAAGCTCTTGCTTCGCGCAACTCGGTTGAAAAAACAGCGAAGAAAGATAAAGTGGTTGAGGAAACTCCCAAAACTACGCAACCTAAGAACAACTCGAAGAAGTTATCGTATAAGCTGCAAAGAGAATTAGAAGCTCTTCCAGCTAAACTAGAACAATTAGAGTCGGATATTGAGGCACTACAAGAACAGGTGAATGACCCATCGTTTTTTGCCAAATCTGTAGAAGAAACTCAACCGGTATTGGAACAGCTCGCTGCTGTAGAGCAGGAGTTGGAAATCGCATTCGAGAGATGGGAAGAACTCGAAGCAATGCAACAGGACAGTTAAGAATTCGATGAATTGTAGTAACAAATTCAAATTGACCGCCGTCGCGATGATGGTTGGCACGGCAATGAATGCGAATGCAGCATTGTATCAAGTGGTGGAAGTAGAGCCAGAAGTTAATGGCGACGTTCTAGATTACCAGACCGCTTACGGTGTAGCTATTCAACAGGGCGATGTAGAAAACCCAGGGACAAACGCGCCATTCGCTCTAGGTTGTTTTGATGCAGGAGCGAACTGTACTTCGGACCAGTTTAAATTAGCAATTGAGACTCGTGCCGAACCAATTTCTGTTGGACAAGCGGTAGATGGAGTAAGCTACAGAGAGGAGGTTCCATTTGCTATGGATTCTAGCTTCTATACTGTCGAGAACACATCTGATGCTGGCGATGATGAGGACTTCAAACGCTACTGTTATAATGAACTTGGTTATTCAACTTGTGACTCATGGGCAGCATTAAACTGGAAGCCATGGCAGAAAGAGAAGTTTTACAAAGACTACGAGGCTTCAAATGCTTTGGTAGTAGTCGAAGGCCGACCTGATGCTTACAACAATAAGTATAACAATGTAATCAATAAGTTAACTGAAAACTTATCGGTTATTGGTAACCAAAGTGTTGTAAATGAAAATGATTCAACACTAGAGACAAGGAACACCGTTGTCGCGCCTGAACTACCAAATATTATAACGGAGGAAGGGCAAGCGAGCGTTGTAGAAAGTCACGCGTGGAACACTGATGGTACATTTACTGTTGGTAGTGTATCTCGAAAAGCTACCAATACGAATGGTACTCACCATACATCAAAAGCAGCGATATGGGATGATACCGGCCTTGTATCAGAACTGGCTTGGCCAAGTAACCAAGCTGAAGATGGTGAACGATTGGCTCAAGGCAGTATGCGTGATCTTAAAGTTGAAGGTTTAACCGTTTATGGTGTTGGTTACAACACTTATTCTGATAACAACTATATGAATGCAACAGTGTTTATTGGTTCTTTAGAAAAAGAAGGTTCCCTAGAAAACGTTGAATGGGTTAACAAATCTGTTGATGGTGCGCAACAACGAATTGATGATGAAACTGTACATACGAACTCTCGTCTGACCGACGTTAATGATAATTTCGTCGCCATAGGCGAGGCAAAGCGCTCTGGCCGTTATCCGATGCCAACTGGTTCGTACCCAAACCGTTTGTTTATCGTGAAGGATATAAGAGAAAGCTCACCCAAAGCATTTTACCCAACAAGTGGAATCTTCTTTAACGGCGCTGGCGGGTCAATGGGCAGCATCAATGCATCAAATGAGATAGTGGGTCAACTTGATGCTGAGAACTCGCGTGAAGACGAGGGTAAACCTCGCCGTAAACGTGGCTTCATTTATCCATATAGTCCGTCAGATAGGTCCAAAACCCTATTTGAAGATAAGGCATGGTTTTTAGACAACCTCACAAATGGCGGTGAGTTTTCACAAGAAAACAATGCATTCCGCATCATTAATGCTTCGGATATCAACGATGCAGGTGTAATTTCAGCAACCGCAATGAAGTGTGAAGGTGGTTACAAGACAACTCAACATAACGCCTCTTGTAATGGAACTGAGCAAATCGTTGCTGTTAAGCTTATGCCTATTCCTGATGCAACAGCAAAAGATATTGAGAAACGTAGTATTGAAGAAGAGTCTTCAGAACGACAAGGTGCGGGCCTAGGTTGGTTGGCTTTGACCATGCTAGGTTTGTTCGGGTTCCGTAGAAAATAGTCAGTATTTTTTAAATCAAGCAGAGGCTCACAGAAATGAGCCTCTGTTTTTTTAT
The DNA here is from genome assembly GCF_021654215.1 of Vibrio sp. MMG023. Lineage (NCBI taxonomy): Bacteria > Pseudomonadati > Pseudomonadota > Gammaproteobacteria > Vibrionales > Vibrionaceae > Vibrio > Vibrio sp. MMG023. The sequence goes on from NZ_JAKFZP010000005.1 coordinate 334,624, forward strand.
GCCTTGAGAAAATCCTCAAATTGATCGATTCTTATAACTGGAGTCATAAAAGCTCCATCAAAGTTTCACAATATCAGCTGTACGTTAGTAAATGGACCTGTATGAGGAATTAACTATGAAGAGACAAAAGCGTGATCGCCTAGAACGAGCTCAATCTCAAGGCTATAAAGCTGGGTTGAATGGGAGGTCTCAAGAGGCTTGTCCGTATCAACAAATTGATGCTCGGTCATATTGGTTAGGTGGTTGGCGTGATGCCAGAGATGAAAAACAATCTGGTCTCTACAAATAACTCTCCACATACAAACAGAAGGATTTGAAAAGGCTCTTTAAGAGCCTTTTCTACATTTGTAACGAGGATGAATGTAGAAATGAAAAAGGCCCCAAAAAGGAGCCTTAAGAATAATCTGTAAGCAGGAGATTAAAAGCTAGAAGTATCTTGGAATAAACCAACTTTCAAATCTTTCGCAACGTAGATCTCTTTACCATCAACACATACACGACCATCAGCTAAGCCCATTACAAGCTTGCGGTTAACAACGCGTTTCATGTGGATTTCGTACGTTACTTTTTTCGCTGTTGGTAGGATTTGGCCAGTAAATTTAACTTCGCCGACACCTAGAGCACGACCTTTACCTTTGCCGCCAACCCAACCGAGGAAGAAACCAACCAGTTGCCACATTGCATCTAGACCAAGACAGCCTGGCATTACTGGGTCGCCAGGGAAGTGGCAATCAAAGAACCAAAGATCCGGAGTAATGTCCAACTCTGCAAGGATCAAACCCTTACCGAAATCCCCTTCAGTTTCAGACATTTTACTGATGCGATCCATCATTAGCATGTTCGGCGCAGGAAGCTGCGGATAACCAGGACCAAACAGCTCTCCTTGGCTAGAGGCTAAAAGATCATCACGGTTATAAGAATCACGTTTGTTTTGCATTATCAATTACTCCAATTTTTGATAGCTGCATCTTAGTGAACACGTGTACGCTAAACAACTCCGATCAGTACTAGACAAACCAGTTTTTGATGCGCTCCACAATTCCTAAAGGATGCTCATGTCTTTCAAAGTTTTCAATACGTTCGGCGATCTTGCCAATGATGCTGTCATCTTCACCACGGAATGGCTTCGACATCAGAATTGGGATAGCTTCATCTACCGTAGAAACCGACCAAATATGGAACTCGCCATTTTTAATGCTTTCTATTACATCTTTATGTAACGCAAGGTGTTTAAGGTTTGACTTAGGTAAAATAACCCCTTGCTCCCCGGTAAAGCCTTGGTGCTTACAGACTTGGTAAAAACCTTCGATTTTTTCATTTAAGCCGCCAACGGCTTGGACACGGCCAAATTGATCAACCGCGCCAGTAACCGCAATTTGTTGGTCAACGGGAAACTCAGACAGGGCACTCACCAAACAGCACAATTCCGCTAATGAGGCGCTATCGCCATCAACCTCACTGTAAGATTGCTCAAATACAATAGATGCAGAATATGGCAGAGGCTCATCAAGGTTTAACGCCGAGCTTAGGAATGCTTGCATGATCATCATACCTTTGGCGTGCAAGTTACCGCCTAATTCCGCTTTTCGTTCAACGTCGGAGATGTCACCATCACCAAAATGAATCACACACGAAATGCGAGCGGGCTCTCCGTAAGAAACAGGGTGTCCGGCCATATCAATAACGGTTAGGCCATTGATCTGCCCAACTTGTTCACCGGTAGTTTCAATGATCACTTGCCCATCAAGAATGTCGTCAACGGCGCGTTGTGGTAGATATGACTCACGATAGTATTTGTCATCAATGGCAGCATCAATCGATGTAAAATTGATAGTGTCACATTCAGTATATTGACTGGCTAAACTAATCAATTGATTGTGCCAAAGAACACCAAGAGGTAGGTAATGTTGATCTTCCGTATAACGCATACCGGCAAGCATTAAGCGTTTAAATGCCGAATCGTCCAAACTAGGGTGCTGATATTTTTTACATATCCAATTCACTAAGCCGAAATAAAGAGCGAGGCTACGCTCAGAGATGTGAATATCTTCTTCTACTTCGGTGTACATAGTCATTCCCGTAGAAAAATCGTCATCTACAAACTCAATCTCTGCCAATTGAGTTCGGTCACCTGTGATGATCAACTTAACGTCATAATGCTGAGCTACAAAAGGAGAGGATGCAATACGATTCGGGGTTAAGTTAATCGGAGCAAAAGCCTCCCCTTGTATCGCAGCTTTCACACTCGGCCATCTTACTGCGTTTGCCAAAATGAGGTTAGCAGGAACGATTAGATAGCCACCATGAGCCTTCGATAATAAGCCATTCTCGAAAGTTGATTGACCTTCAGTATTTACGCTATATCGATCAAATAGATCTTTTGCGTCTAGAGACTCTGTTGAAACCACTGGCAAAGACGCAATATCGATTACAGCTTCTCGAACGAATTCACGGTAAATTGCATTATCTGCGCAGTTTACGAGTAGGACTCTTGTGAGGCCATTTACCCGAGCAAATCGACTCAACGTTGCCGTCAAGCGAGGTTGTAGGTCAGTAAATGTCTTTGCAGGGAGAAATGGGGCGGTTTCTAATAGTGCTTCATATGGCTGAAATGAAGGAGTTACGTCTTGCCAGTCAAGTTGGTTCATTAATAATCGTCTTAATTCAATGTTGAGGTCATTATAACGAAACGTCCTATAACTCCATAGCGAGAATTTGAGCAATATAAAAATACTGAATATTCATATGATTAAACCTTCGACAAATGAGTGATCAACATCGATACTTTATGGAGTTTTAATTGCTGTATAGCAATATCTGGGTTACGCTGTCACCAGGTGTGTTTTAAGGGTCGAAAGGATGAAATATCAGCAGCTTGAAAATCTAGAGTGTGGTTGGAAATGGAAATATCTGATCAAAAAATGGAAAGATGGTGAATCGGTCACCAAGTATATTGATACCAGTGAAGCGGATGCTGCCGTTGCAGAACTACGAAAATTAGAACATGAACCAACTTTAGTGCTTGCTTGGATTGAAAATCATATGTCTGAAGAGTTAGAGAATAAACTCAAACAGGCAATTCGTGCCAAGCGTAAGCGCCATTTCAATGCTGAACAAGTTCATACCAAAAAGAAATCGATTGATCTTGACTATCGAGTTTGGGAGAAACTGTCAAATCGTGCGAACGAGTTAGGTTGTACACTCTCTGACGCAATTGAATATTTACTCTCAGAAGCTTCTCGCAGTGAGAAGGCCAGTCAAAAAGTAACCTCGATTAAAGAAGATTTAAATAAACTATTGTCTAGTTAATGGAGTATCAAATGCTTTATGTAATCTTGATTGCTGCTGTTGTTATTTTTTGGCTTATCGCTGTAGATAGACCTGTCTTAAAAATATCGTTTGAGAAAGGGCACATTACAAAAGTGAAAGGTCATATTCCTCCTTCCTTTAAACACAACTTGCAAGACATTGCTGAGCATGACCCTTTTGATGGTGAGATGAAAGCTTATAATCAGCGAACAGGAATGCGTTTGACCTTTTCGAAACAAGTTCCGAAGAAAGTGCAGCAGCGAATTCGTAACGTCTTCCCTCATCAAGGCTTTAAGTCAAGCAAAGGGAAAAAAAGAGCTTAAGAAAACTATCAGTTGCTTATTCTTGTTAAATGGGGCGCATTAATTGCGCCCCGTTTTATATCTATTAAGTCAGTAAGTTAGAGTTTTTCTTTTATGAATCATAAGGAAGCTCCATGCGATACACTGTCACTTTAATCTGTTTTTTAATTGGGGCATCAGCCGCGAAAGCCGATGATTCAGAGACGAACCCCATTGCAAAGAAAATTAAAACAGAATTGCAAAAGAAGACCAATAGACGATTTGATAGCTATGAAGGTTATTGTGACCTAATGATTGAGATGGAGCATAAAGGTAAGACTGCGAAGATTAAAAAAGTAAAGGGAAGTGGTGATAAAAGCGTATGTAAATTTGTAAAATCAAACTTAAAAATTGGTAAACGATATCGTTATAAGTTTGCGGAAAAATACATACGACTTCACATAACAACGGGTGATTAGCCTTCACTAATAATATTTCGATAACTTGGATATATTTATAAGTGGAATTAATGTCACATTCCATTTACTGCTTGTGTCTTTATAGATAAACTTGCCAACAGGAAAATAAAAACAACGTTAGGAATAGCAGTTTGTTGCTCACGCAGAAAAACTATACACCAGAAGCAATGGACATCGCAGTCAAGGTATCGAAAGAAGTCGAACTTAGACATGCCAAGTGGCTAGCTAGTATGAATCACCAAGTGGATCAGTCACAAGTGGATAAGCTCCTTAGTTTACAGGGGCGATATTGTGACGACGTGATCTTTAGTGAAGAAGACAGAATCACGCGCAACCAAAGAATACTTCTCATGTGCGAACAAGAGCGAGTAAAAGAAAAGCGCCAAATCGTGGAAAACAAGCAGAAAACACTGCAAAAAGTCATCAGCGATGTATCGAAAGTCGCCGATCGAATGTTAATGAAAAAGCTTGAAACGCTTCCAATTGATAAATTATCGAGCATTATACCCGCATTTGAGCTGTTCGCATCGTTTGCCTATTCTCCATCTCTAAGCTTTTCAAAACTGACAGACTTGGCTAACAATAGCCATCAGCTAAGCTCAACGATTATAGACCTGATTGAAAACTCAAGACTGCGTGAGCGAGGAAGTGCTGCTAAAACTAGTTCAGATGCAAGAGTCGCGATTGGTCGCCTTGGAATTGAAAATTGCCGCAAACTATTCCCAGTTTTAATGGCGCGCCCAATGATGAGATGGTCAGATAGTAATACTAAAATCCTGACTCCCAAGTTTTGGCAACAATTGGTTTTGACTGCCAACGTCACCAAAATGCGATTGGAATCGGCAGATGTTCAAGATTCCGATTGTGGTGTTTTGATCGGAACGCTTCGTAGCTTAGGTAGCATCGTATTGATTAATCACTTCACAGATACGTTTGAAGACGCACTCATTGAAGTCATGCTGAACTATAGAAAAACGAACAGGAAAGATGAGTATTATGCCTGTGCAGATGTCCGACCAAATTCCGCTTTCTTGCCTAAAGTCATTGTCGATATGGAAGCTCTGGTGACTAAAAGACTTTTAGAAAACTTTCATTGGCCGAAGAATGTAGAACATATAAAAGTTGCTGTTCTTGAAGACATTGAAAGCAAACCCATCTTAGAGCGTAGTGTCTATGGCGCAGCATTAGCGCAGGCTAGGGCATATGCAATCTATGATGGATTATCAAGAAGTGCAGTGTTTGCAAAAAAGCACAAACCATTTTGGTTTGCTAACGTCCAGATATCGGCGGAAGCATTATCATCAATTAGAATGAGTGCTCCAGGGAAGATGACGCTCATGATATAAAGAAGCGACAGTGTCACAAAAAGTTTAAAGCGACTATATCAAGTCGCTTTTTTAATGTCGTAATAAATAGAACTGAATAAGATAAGGTTACGTCGTCACGATCCTTCAAACCAATCGTGGTGAGAGCCATCAATTTGAACGAGCTCGCCTAAACAATCACGTCGGTAGCGAGGTTGGTAAACTTTAGGCTTGCGTTGCGAATGAGGCGTCCATAAACCATCTGCAATCATCCAACTTCGTAAGGTCTCGTTAGATACTGGAAGGCTATGTAACTCAAATAGTTTTTCTCTAGCAAGCGTTGGAGTAAAATCAGAATAGTGATCACGAATCAGTTTTAAAACTGTGTCTCGGTAGTCACTGGGATAGCGGTTATTACTTGGGATCCTACGATCGCAAACATCTTGGATTACTTTAAAACGATTGATATCAGAATCATTCATAGTCACTAGCATCTTAAACGCATCCTTAGCTGGTTGTAAGCAAAGCTTAGTGACTACGAGCTAAAGAGACATTTTAACTTTGGTAAATAGTGACATTACAACTTTGCGCCTACATCCTTAGTGCGCATTATGTATATTATGTTAAATGCAATGTAGACGTACGCCAAATCTTCTCTACATTGGTCTCCTATCCCTCTCAGATTTCAAATTCAGACATCGTTTGTTAGGTTCATTAAACATAATGGTGATTTACCATAAAATACTTAATATAGATCTTAATAATCTTGCGATTGTTAAGATCTATATTAAGGAGCTATGCAGTTTCTACTAGTGACTGAATCACTTCGTAAATATCTTGCCTGCGAACTGGCTTTGAAATGAAGCCATCCATTCCTGCCTTCAAACACATTCTCTTATCACTCTCCAACGCATGGGCTGTCAGAGCAATAATAGGAATTGAAATCCTTTTTTTTCTGATAAGTCTTGTCGCTGTTATGCCATCCATTACCGGCATTGAAACATCCATGAGTACCATGTCGAGTTCTTGGCTATTTTGCTCCAAGAATTTGATGGCCTCAGATCCGTTGTTTGCTATACAAACATTATGTCCCAACTTATTTAGAATCAGTTTGATCACCAACTGGTTTGATTCGGTATCTTCGACAATAAGTATATTCAGGGCCTTCGATGGTCTGTTCGCTTCAATCTTTACTGGGCGCTCTTGGTTATTACGTGTGAGAACTGGAATCCTTATAGAGAAATGAGACCCGACATTTTCTTTACTGTTTACGAAAATCGAACCACGCATCATTTCCACTAAATGTTTGGTAATTGCAAGCCCCAAACCTGTGCCACCAAAACGACGCGTGATCGATCCATCACCTTGATGAAATGCAGTAAATAAGTGATTCAATTTTGCCTTTGGAATACCTATACCGGAATCCATAACTGAAACTTTAAGTTCGTTATTTTGTTCTTCGACCGTAACATTAACTTCACCAAAGTCAGTGAACTTTATGGCATTCCCGATCAGGTTGAACAACACCTGAGAAAGTCTGGTGGAATCTATCCAATATTGTTTACTTTTTTCTAATCCGAAGCTTAAATTAAAGTTCAAATTTTTACTGGTAGCTACTTGTTTTTGTTGGGAAATAACAAATGTTACAACGTCACTTAAATCAACCCACTGTTCATTTAATTGAAAGCTGCCCGACTCTATCTTAGATAAATCAAGGATGTCACTGATGATCGCTAATAGGAGTTCTGCCGAGCATTCCATTTGATCAAGGACTTCGGACTGGTCATCGGTAAGCATGGATTGGCGCAGTATATCTAACATTCCCAATACCGAGTTTAACGGCGTTCGAATCTCATGACTCATCATGGCAAGAAATTCAGATTTCGATTGGTTTGCCTTTTCCGCATCTTCTCTTGCTCTGGCGAGTTGAGATGTACGCACGTCAACGATACGTTGTAACTTCTCTTTGGTTTCAATATCTATAACAGCGCGTTCAATTAAGGGGCTAAAGCGTCTTAATGTCTCTTTGTTCTCGATGCTAAAATGCCCTTTTTGAGCACCGATCAATAAGATGATATTTTGGGTTACCTCGGTTCTAATCCCAGTTAAGACAACTGAATTAACATGGCTTTGTATAAAGCTGTTAAGGTTTTCAAACTCACGTAACCTTAGCGGCTCAAACAGTAAAATACACTCACCGTTTAAAGCTCGCTCGGAAACGCTACCCTGTAACCAATCTAAGTTATCGAACACACTATTTGTAGAGATTAAGGTTTTAAATGCGTCTCTAGTATGGTCTCGAGTGATCACGATGAAGTCATCAAAATTGATGTACTTTTTAAGTACGTTGTTAAGGCCGGAAAATATTTCGTGTCGATTTCGAGCCTCACTCATTGCAGAGATAGCAGATAGAATGGCTTTATTTTCATCTGCCAGAAGCTTTTCTCGTTGCCTTGCTTCTTTAAGTTCGACTAACGCTTCTTGCAACGCTTCTTGTTGATATATCTCTAAATATTTATTTTTCATAAGGTTTATGGAAAATCGCTGATGATATCATCAAGTTTCCATGTCCATTTTCACCACCAATGAATCTTCCTTGCTCACCAAATGTGAATGGGCAAATAAAAGGCAGGTGTTCTAATTCTTGGTTAATTTGTTCGCAAACACTGTTTATATCTTGCTTTAAGTGCAACATAGGACCAGCACAAAAGATATTGATCACACCTATTTTTCGAGACTCTTCTAATTTTTGATTAAAAGCAGCATTCACAACCCTTGCAGCTCTTGCAATTAGATGCTCCCTACTCCCTTTCATTAGCGTTAATTGCTCGCCTTCTTCGATAGTTGTGAACAACTCGATGCCACCGTGTGAGGTCTCGCGAATGGGATGGGACAGCTTGTAATAAGGCCTTTCATATAAGTACCCGGCAACACGACCTAACGGGTAAGCACTGGCATTAGTAAACAGAAATTGTTCGTTATCTGGTTGATTATTTTGGTGGTTTGTCCATCTTCGATAAACATCTAGTGCTGGCTCACCGTCAATTTCTAATAAACATCGGTTGTGGGTTTTCGTTGCAGTTCCCGTAATATCCGTTGGGGAATGCCCTGCACTAAACGCAATATCGACAGGTTGAGATGAATAAAATAGTGTTAAGCTAATGCCAGCTTTTTCACTTCCTTGCGTGGTTATAATAGACCAGTTCCCTTCTATGTTATTGTCGGCAGAAGAGCCGCCAATAATGGGAACCAAAGTACCAAACCGCTGATCGATCGCTTCAATTACAGCCTCTTCATTCCCTGGCGTGGCATGTAAAAGAATAAGGTTGGGTACCTCGCCGAGCCGGTTAGCATGAGATAAGGCCATGTTCAGCGCTTCATTCACATAAGTATCGACAGAATCACCACATTTCGAAATTCCAGTACCATAGGAATGTGGTCCCGAATCATAGATAGCCAGAACGGCGATGACTGGTCCACGATGGTAACCTTGGTTGGTCATAATTGCCTGACACGAGCTCGCACCGTGGAGAGACTGTTTAGGAAACAGCTCTCGAAACGCTGATTGAATAGCACGGAAGTCATACTCCTCTGTGTAATAGCAGATGAGGTGAGAGAGGTTCTCTTCAAAGAGTTCCGTGCGAAATTTCTTAATCGCTAAATATTCGTCTGTAATATGAGTAAATAATGATTGGCACTGCATACGAGTTTAATTATTGTGTGATCTTTAACCGTTATACCATTACGACAATATAGCGCTAGACAATAAAGTAATAATTGTATAAAGAAGCGTCATTATCTCGCGTCAGATCTGATTTATAAATGAACTTGGACAATGTTTTCGCTTATTTTGAAATTAATTACTCGAGTCTCAGAAATATCACTCCAATTACTCTGGCGATATTTATCCGACAGATCTATAAACTCACCAGATTGATTTAGATCAATTTTTATACTGCCATTTTCTGTGCTTTCGATCGAAAAGCCATCAGAACCCTTGTTTATCGTGATTTTTTCTGTTCCGATTGTTACATCACATCGTTGTTTTTGTGAACAATCCACAACGCTACTCGTCTCATAAGTAAAGGTTCTCCAGAAAAATGCACCAATTAAAAGACTGAGCATGATTAAGATTTGTGCAAGTCTTGCCTTTGTTAACTTTTGTGCAGCCATAATTCCTAATATCCTTGTTACAAACTTCAAACTTTTTAAATAAAAAATGATTTCCAGAGGCCTAGTAAGGTTACTACTCTGTCATTGAATTGTTAATTCAAGTATAGTGACTCGCTGAAAATGCCACTTTTTATTAAAGTCAGCAATGGAAATAAAGTGATGATAACACTTAAATTCTAGAGTTTACTTGGGTGGTGTTACGACGCAAGTCGTGTTGGAAGTAAAGTGTAGTTAATTAGAAATTGGAAGCATGCAAATGAGCCAAGTAAAGCAGCTTGAACAAAACTACAACTATACAGTCGTTCGCCAATTTACCCTTGTGACCATTTTATGGGGCATAGTTGGTATGGCTGTTGGTGTTTTGATTGCCGCTCAATTAGTTTGGCCACAGCTAAACTTTGATACGCCGTGGTTGACGTACAGTCGTTTACGTCCACTGCATACTAATGCGGTAATTTTTGCGTTTGGTACCAGTGCTCTGTTCGCAACATCTTATTATGTTGTTCAGCGCACCTGTCAAACACGTCTTTTTGGTGGCCCACTCGTTGCCTTCACCTTTTGGGGATGGCAAGCAATTATCCTAGCCGCAGCAATCACCCTACCTTTAGGTTTTACCTCAGGTAAGGAGTACGCTGAGTTAGAATGGCCTATTGATATTGCAATCGCGATTGTATGGGTATCTTACGCGGTCGTGTTCTTTGGAACATTGGTCAAACGTAATACGTCTCACATCTATGTGGCTAACTGGTTCTTCGGGGCCTTTATCCTCACAGTAGCAGTACTTCACATCGTGAACAGTATGGCAATCCCAGTATCGCTTGGTAAATCTTACTCGATTTACTCCGGTGCCGTGGATGCGATGGTTCAATGGTGGTACGGACACAATGCGGTAGGTTTCCTACTAACCGCTGGTTTCCTTGGTATGATGTACTACTTCGTCCCTAAACAAGCTGAACGTCCTGTTTACTCTTACCGTTTATCTATTGTTCACTTCTGGGCACTGATCTCTCTGTACATTTGGGCTGGTCCTCACCACCTGCATTACACAGCACTACCTGACTGGACTCAGTCTCTAGGTATGGTGATGTCTTTGGTTCTATTTGCTCCATCTTGGGGTGGTATGATCAACGGTATCATGACGCTGTCTGGCGCATGGCATAAGCTTCGCTATGACCCTATCCTACGTTTCCTAATCGTTTCGTTGTCTTTCTACGGTATGTCTACCTTTGAAGGTCCAATGATGTCTATCAAGACTGTAAACGCACTATCGCACTACACCGACTGGACCATTGGTCACGTTCACTCCGGTGCTCTAGGTTGGGTTGCTATGGTTTCCATTGGTTCTGTATATCACCTTGTTCCTCGTCTATTTGGTCAAGAGCGCATGTACTCTGTTAGCCTAATCAATGTTCACTTCTGGTTGGCAACTATCGGTACAGTTCTTTACATCGTAGCAATGTGGATTTCTGGTGTGATGCAAGGCCTAATGTGGCGTGCAGTTAACTCTGACGGCACACTGACTTACAGCTTTGTAGAATCTGTAGAAGCATCTTACCCGTTCTACTTCGTACGTTTCTTAGGTGGTTTCATCTTCCTATTCGGTATGTTCTTAATGGCATACAACACGTACAAAACAGTAACGGCGCCTAAAGAAAGCCTAAAAGCTATCCCTCAACCGGCATAAGGAGATTAAAGAATGAGTAATAATTCGAATAATCGCCACGAAATCCTAGAACGTAATGTCGGTTTGTTGGCAATTTTCATCATCTTTGCAATTAGTTGGGGTGCGCTCGTAGAAATCACTCCTCTAATTTTCCAGAAGCAAACGACGGAGCCTGTAGAAAACCTACGCGCTTACACTCCTCTGGAAATGGAAGGTCGTGATATCTACATCCGTGAAGGTTGTAACGTTTGTCACAGTCAGATGATTCGTCCGTTCCGCTCTGAAACAGAGCGCTACGGTCACTACTCTGTAGCCGGTGAAAGTGTTTGGGAACACCCATTCTTATGGGGTTCTAAGCGTACTGGTCCAGATTTGGCTCGTGTAGGCGGACGTTACTCTGATGAGTGGCATCGTGTTCACCTTATTGATCCTCGTGAACTAGTACCTGAATCAAACATGCCTGGTTTCCCTTGGCTAGAAGAGAACGTACTAGACGGCAAACTGACGCAGAAGAAACTAGAAGTATTCCGCAACCAGTTCGGTGTTCCGTACACGGATGAACAAATCGCGAATGCGGCTAAAGATGTAGAAGGTAAAACAGAGATGGATGCAATCATCGCTTACCTTCAGTCTCTTGGTCATGCAATGAAGTAAGGGGGTTACATGGATTTCGGTACAATTCATAGTATTTATACCGTAGTACTCTTCGCGAGTTTCATTGGCATCGTATGGTGGGCATTTGGTAAGAAACGTAAAGCACGTTTCGAAGAAGATGCTAACTTGGTGTTTGCAGACGAAGAGCAAAAAACGACCCCAAATAACCAAGGAGTGAAGAAGTAATGACTACATTCTGGAGTCTCTGGATTATCGTGATTACTGTCGGTACGCTGGTAGGCTGTGCGATCCTCTTGACTTGGTGCGCTAAAGATAAAATGGGCGTCGAGGAAGGGGAAGACATGGGCCACGAGTACGATGGTATTCGCGAGCTTAACAACCCTCTGCCAAAATGGTGGACATACTTATTTGTGAGCACGTTTGTGTTTGCAGCTGTATATCTAACTCTATTTCCAGGTCTAGGTAGCTTTAAAGGCGTCCTCAACTGGCAGAGTTCAGATCAAACCGTACGTACGTTGGAAGAATCTAAAGAAGCCATCGCACGAGCACAAGAAAACAAGCAGCTTAACCAATATGCTAAAGAGCTTGATGATGCAGATGCTTACTTCGGAGAAGCGTTCCGTGCACTTGCTCATAATGCAGAAGGTCTACGCCCTATCCCTGAGATTGCGCAAGATCCTGAAGCGATTAAAGTTGGTCAACGTTTGTTCCTACAGAACTGTTCGCAATGTCACGGTTCTGATGCTCGCGGTCAGAAAGGCTTCCCTAACCTAACTGACGACGCGTGGTTATACGGTGGCGAACCAGCAGCTATTGTTACTACTATCATGCAAGGCCGTATCGGGCAGATGCCTGCGTGGAAAGATGCACTTGGCGAACAAGGTGTTCAAGAAGTAGTAAGCTACACGCTAAGCCTATCTGGTCGTAAAGTGAATGCACGTGAAGCGGAAGCTGGTAAAGCTCGCTTTGTAGTGTGTGCAGCTTGTCACGGCACAGATGGTAAAGGTAACCCTGCTGTAGGTGCACCTGACCTAACTGACCAAGACTGGTTATTCGGCGATTCACGCGCTGCAGTAACAGAAACAGTTATGAACGGTCGCTCTGGTGTGATGCCAGCTTGGAAGGACATTCTAGGCGAAGACAAAGTTCAACTTGTCGCGGCATACGTCTGGAGTTTAAGCAACTCTGACAATAAGTAACATTTCAATAACAGCCCCTTTCATAGGGGCTGTCTTTCCTTTAAATTTAAAGCCTTACATTTTTTCATTTAGCTGTTGAGAACTTTTTTATGGTAAAGCCTTGGTATAAACAATTTTGGCCGTGGTTCCTGATCATCCTACCTCTAACTGTGGTGATTTGGACAATCGTTACTGTGGTCGTATTCGCCAACAACTCGGTATCTTTGGTCGCTGAGGATTACTATAAAAAAGGCAAAGGTATCAACATCGACATCAGTAAAATGAATGTCGCTCGAGACCTTGGTCTTAACGCTACCGTTTCATCAGATGATAACACGGTAGTTATCTCTTTTAACAAAGGGGAACTGCCGCACTTCCCTGCGCTAACCGCGACGTTTACACACCGCACGTTGCCAGACCGTGATTTTACTAAGCTTCTCACTGCCGATGCGAAAGGCAACTATCGTTTGACGCAAGAAGACTCTATTCAAGGTCCTTGGTTTGTTGAACTTGAACCACACAACAAAGAATGGATGATTCAAGGTCGAGTTGAATTCCCTGCACAACCAACAATATTAATGAAGTAAGTCTATGTGTAAATCCTGTTATCACTGCGGTGAAGATGTACCAGCCAACACGGATTTCAAAGTAGAAATATTGGGTGAAATTCGCGACATGTGTTGCCCGGGTTGTGAAACTGTGGCGCAGACCATTGTCGAGAGTGGGCTCGTCTCCTACTACCAATACCGCACTGCACCAGCTGAAAAAGCAGATTTAGTTCCGGAACAGCTCCAAGCGCTGATTCATTATGATAATGAAGAAGTGCAATCGGAGTTTGTTCGTAATAATGAGAACACCTCTGAAGTCACGCTTTCCTTGGATGGCGTTTCTTGCGCAGCTTGCGCTTGGCTAATCGAAAAGCAAGTCTCGGGCGTAAAAGGCTTAGTGTCTATCCGTGTAAATACCACCACGAACCGAGCTTTACTTGCGTGGGATAAAACACAAGTTCGTCTTAGCGAATTGCTCTCTGTGATTCACAAACTCGGTTATAAGGCTGCACCTTTTGAAGCGGATAAACAAGAAGCCGCATATCACCACACAATGAAGCAATACCTGTATCGCTTAGGCATTGCAGGCCTTGCAACCATGCAAGTAATGATGTTAGCAGTGGCGTTGTATCTGGAAGTTTTTGGCGATTTAGAGCCGGAGTTTAAAAACTACTTCCGATGGGTAAGCTTAATCTTCGCAACTCCTGTACTGCTCTATTCTGCGCTTCCCTTTTACCTCAATGCATGGCGAAGTATTAGAGGACGAACGCTTGGTATGGACGTTCCTGTGTCCATCGCATTAATCTTTGCTTATGTGGCAAGTCTAGTCGCAACGGTGACAGAGCAAGGTGAAGTATTCTTTGAATCCATCTCGATGTTTACTTTTTTCTTGTTGGTTGGTCGATTCTTAGAAATGCGTGCTCGTCGCAAAGCCGCGGCTGCTAGCGGTAACCTTCTTAAACTCATCCCTGCGATTGCCACCACGTTAGACGGTGAACAAATCCCAGTTAAAACACTAAAGGTCGGCGATCGTATTCGCGTTCTTCCTGGCGAACATATTCCTGCCGATGGCAAAGTGATTTCTGGTCGTATCCATATCGACGAGTCTATGCTGACCGGAGAGTCTGTTCATGTAGTTAAGAAGGCGGGAGATGCCGTTTATGCGGGCACATTGAATGGCGATGAGTCTTTCGATCTCGAAGTGACGAATTCAAAAGCAGATTCGATGATTTCTAATATCGTTCGTCTTCAAGATGAAGCTCAGCATTCTAAGCCTAAAATCGCTGAAATTGCCGACGTAGTAGCACGTTATTTTGTCGGCGCGATTCTAATCATTTCAGCTGGCACGTGGCTTTACTGGCACCAAACCAAACCTGATGATGCGTTCTGGATTATGCTGTCTGTTTTGGTAGCGACTTGTCCATGCGCCCTATCCTTAGCAACGCCAACCGCACTAACTTGTGCAACCTCTCGAATGGGTAATTTTGGTATTTTGCTACGTAAAGGCCATGTTTTCGAAACGTTGTGTAAGATTAATCATCTTGTCGTAGATAAGACAGGTACGCTGACCAAAGGCGACATCGAAATTAATCAAACTCAAACCTTCGCTAGCTTTAACGAAGGTGAAGCACTTGCGATCGCATCGGCACTTGAAGCGCACGCAAACCATCCTATTGCTCGGGCATTCTCAGGGTTTGGTCAAGAAGACGTTACTGTAAGTAATGTTCAAAACATCATTGGTTCTGGCATTCAAGGTAATTGGAACAATAAGACAGTAAAGATCGGCAGTGCTACTTTTGTGGTTGGTGAGAACCGAGATGAAAGCAACGCCGTCTATCTCTCCGTCGACGAAAAACACGTTGCGACCTTCTATTACCGTGACCCGATTCGTAAAGAGAGCAAAGCATTCATCCAGCGTTTTGCGGATGCAGGTATCAAGACAACGCTATTGACAGGTGATTCTTTGCAAAACGCTCAACCAGTTGCTAACGAAATGGGTATTGACCATGTGATCGCCTCAGCAAAACCAGAAGATAAACTCGCGTATCTTCAAGGACTAGATAAAAACGACATCACTATGATGGTCGGTGACGGCATTAACGATGCACCTACTCTTGCAGGTGCACACCTATCCGTTGCGATGGGTGGTGGTACGGATGTCGCCAAAGCTTCTGCAGATATGACCCTTCTAGGCGATAATTTAGAGAAGCTATTAGAAGCAAGATTACTTGCGATACGTACAAGAAAGATAATCCGAGAAAACTTGGCTTGGTCTTTAGGTTACAACCTGCTAATTTTGCCATTGGCAGTTGCAGGTCTTGTCGCACCTTATGTTGCCGTTGTTGGTATGTCTGCGAGTTCTATCATTGTAGTATCCAACTCATTGCGACTGCTTAAAGAGAAGTAAAGTAAGAGAGCTAACATGGAAAGTCTTTACATTTTAATCCCTATCGCCATTGTTTTGGTCTGTGTGGCGGTTGCTATTTTCCTATGGGCCGTTCGCAGTGATCAGTTTGAAGATCTAGAGCGACAAGGCCACAACATTCTTCTCGATGAAGATGAAAAACCAAATAACAAAAAAACGTAACGTTACTCTATGAGTCCAGATTTTATCGGTGCTTTTATGATTGGCTTGGTCGGGGCTGGTCATTGTATGGGGATGTGTGGTGGTATCGCGTCACTACTCTCTATGGGCACAAAAAACACTAAGCCTTCACCCGTTATCCCTCTCTTCTACAATATTGGACGCCTCGCTAGCTACGGTTGTGTTGGAGCAATGGTTGGTGGGGCTATTTCTGGCTTGTCTGAACTGAGTGGATTAACCCAATCATTAGCGTGGCTCCGCTTTATTGCGGCTATATTCATGATTTTGGTTGCTTTATATATTGCTAAATGGTGGCAAGGCCTGCTGATTATTGAAAAACTTGGGCAGTCCCTTTGGAAATTGATTTCACCTGCCGGTAGGAGCTTACTCCCACTCAAACACCCTTTACATGCCCTGCCGTTTGGGTTTATCTGGGGATGGTTACCGTGCGGCTTAGTGTACTCGGCTCTCACTTGGTCAGCAGTGTCAGGAAGCGCATTAAGTGGCGGGATGATCATGCTGGCATTTGGTCTTGGTACTCTTCCATCGATGCTCGCGATCGGATACGGAGCGAGCCACTTTCAGAAGTTGCAAAAGTCGTTAATATTTAGAAACATCTCAGCGTTAATCTTAATAACTTATGGCGTGTATACTGCCGCCGGAGCTATGCGAATGCTCGGTTTCATATAGTATGAAAGTCGTTTTCAATAATTTTTTTGCTACCCTTTAGAAGTAAGCGGTGATAAAATATTGATGTATATCAAATAGTGAAAGGTTGTTATGATTTCTGAAAAACCTGCAACAAAGCGTATCCAATCAGGTGGTTGCGCGATTCATTGCCAAGATTGTAGCATTAGCCAACTGTGTATTCCGTTCACTCTAAACGAGTCTGAGCTGGATCAGTTGGATCAAATCATCGAGCGTAAAAAGCCAATCCAAAAAGGCCAAGAGCTTTTTAAAGCAGGTGATGAGCTAAAATCTCTGTACGCTATCCGCTCTGGCACGATAAAGAGTTACACCATTACAGAGCAAGGCGATGAGCAAATCACTGCGTTTCACTTAGCTGGTGACCTTGTAGGTTTTGACGCAATAACAGGTGACCAACACCCAAGTTTTGCTCAAGCGCTTGAAACTTCTATGGTTTGTGAGATTCCATACGAAATCCTTGATGACCTATCAGGAAAAATGCCTAAGCTTCGCCAACAAATCATGCGTTTGATGAGTAACGAGATTAAAGGCGACCAAGAAATGATTCTGCTTCTTTCTAAAAAGAATGCAGAAGAGCGTCTTGCTGCATTCCTGTACAACCTATCAACACGTTTTTCCCAGCGCGGCTTTAGTCCTCGTGAATTTCGTTTAACCATGACTCGTGGTGACATTGGTAACTATCTTGGTCTAACGGTAGAAACCATTAGCCGTTTACTTGGTCGCTTCCAGAAATCTGAAATTCTGAGCGTAAAAGGTAAGTACATCACCATCTTAGATCACGATGCATTGATGGAACTTGCAGGCGTTAGCAAAGACTAATTTGCCCTATCAATTGATGTAGCTCGAAAATGAGCTACATCATATTTCTTCTAAAATCCCTTCGAAAGTCCTCAAATTCTTGTTCAAACTGAGCTACAGTAAAAATGTACCTTGTGTACTCCAATATACTGATTTACTTTATATTCAGTATTTGGTTTTACAATAATAAGTGGGCTTAGATATGAGTATATACAGTAAGATCCTTGTTGTTGCTGACATCAATAATGATGAGCAGCCAGCACTTGCAAGAGCGGTTCAACTCGCTCGAAAAAGTGTATCCAGAAGCCGAATCACTTTCTTTCTGTCAATCTACGATTTTTCGTATGACATGACCTCAATGCTGTCGGTCGATGAAAGAGATGCTATGCGTCGCGGTGTTATCCACCAACGTGAACAATGGATGCGTAAGATAGCCCAACCGTATTTAGACGATAGCTTCGACTTTGATGTTTGTGTTGTTTGGCATAATCGCCCCTATGAAGCGATCATCGCTGAAGTCTTTGCTGGCGGTCACGACATCGTTATTAAAGGAACGCGTAAGCACGACGTTCTAGAATCCGTCATTTTCACTCCTACAGATTGGCATTTGTTACGTAAGTGCCCTATCCCTGTACTTTTAATTAAGAACGCTGATTGGCCTGAGCATGCGAAGATACTCGCTTCTGTTCACGTAGGCTCGGAAAATCCAACACATATTGACTTGAATGATTCGATGGTAGAGCGTCTTAAAGAAATCAGTAACCGACTTGATGCCGACCCATACCTTGTTAATGCGTACCCTGTTACGCCAGCCAATATCACAATTGAGTTGCCGGAATTTGATCCTACAACCTATACAGACGCTGTACGTGGGCATCATTTAACCGCAATGAAAGCACTTCGCCAGAAACATGGTCTTGATGAAGAGCAAACGATCGTCGAGCAAGGCTTACCAGAAGACATTATCCCAGCAACAGCAGAAAAACTAAGTGCAGCGATGGTGATTCTTGGTACAACTGGTCGTACTGGGCTTTCTGCTGTGTTTATTGGTAACACTGCTGAGCATGTGATTGATAAAATCAATTGCGACGTACTGGCATTAAAACCAAACGGTTACATCAGCCCGCTCGATCCGAATACAGCGACATAACAGTGCTTGTTTTTGAAATGATATAGAAATGAAAATCCCCCACTTGTTGGGGGATTTTTTATTCTGTTCACGGCCTTAAGGCACGCAAATTAATAAGGAGGCTCATTTCGCCTCCTCTTTTCGAATTAGATGTTGGTTACATCGATAAACATTGATTCGTCGATGTTTGTCGAAGATACCACTGCTTCACTGAATTCGTATTCTTCGCGGTTACCTTCACGATCTAATGGTAGGTTTACAAAGTCGAAGAGTTCACGGTCAGCAAGCTGGCTTGGACTTACGTTCTGGATTGACTTGAAGATAGCTTCTACGCGACCAGGTGTTTTCTTATCCCAATCGATCAACATCGCTTTAATCGATTGACGTTGAAGGTTCTCTTGAGAACCACATAAGTTACAAGGAATGATTGGGAACTCTTTATGTTCTGCGTATTTGATTAGGTCTTTTTCACGACAGTAAGTCAGTGGACGGATAACTACGTTACGACCATCATCTGAACGAAGTTTTGGTGGCATCGCTTTTAGACGCGAGCCATGGAACATGTTCAAGAACATCGTTTCTACAATGTCATCCATGTGGTGACCAAGCGCCAGTTTAGTCGCGCCAATCTTCTCTGCGAACGAATAAAGTGTACCACGACGAAGACGTGAACATAGGCCACAAGTTGTTTTGCCTTCTGGCACTTTCTCTTTAACCACTGAGTAAGTGTCCTTGTCTACGATGTAGTAAGGAATGTTCAGCGTTTCAAAGTAGTCTGGAAGAATATGCTCAGGGAAACCTGGCTGTTTCTGGTCAAGGTTAACTGCGACAACTTCAAACTTGATAGGCGCTGCCTTTTGTAGGTTCAACAGGATATCAAGCATCGCGAATGAATCTTTACCACCACTAATGCATGCCATCACAACATCGCCTTCTTCGATCATGTTGTAATCAGTAATGGCATTTCCAACATGTCTTCTAAGACGTTTCTGAAGCTTGTTGAATTCTAGGGTTTCTTTTCTTGTATCTACTTGGTTCATTGCGGGCTCTCACATCGCCGATAAATCGACTAGGGCTTCCTAACATGGGTTTCTATGGGGCGTGGATTATACGAGCTTTTTGCGCAGGATTAAATGTTTGTGTGACGGACTCATCAATAAATGCACTCAAAAACAGCGTCATGAACGTTAGAAACAAAAAAAGAGCCGCAATTGCAGCTCTTCTTCGGTTTCTTATGCTTATTTTTTTGCATTCGGTAGATAAGGTAATACACGAGTCGTTGGTTGAGGTAATGTCATATGACCACCCTCGCCCATTTCACTCATTGCGACTTGCACCTTCCCATTAACAATCGCTTTTTGAGCCCCGTTAGAGAACGTAATAGTATCATTAAGTTCGTTAGCGAACTCCATGGTTACACCTTGTACTTGGGGCGTAAACCAACCCGCAAACATACCTCCAAGATCTTCAAGTAAGGCTTGCATTTGAGGCATCAAAGGCTTCAATTCTTCGTACGTAACGCTACCCTGTAACGGTTCTTTCGTCATGACTACAAGAGAGTAATCACAGCGCGTATCTTTGGGCGTTTGTACAAAGACAAGTGGATTCGCTGACTTTAGGTTTTTATCTATAGGAAGCGGTAACTCTTTCGAAGTTGGTATCACAAACTCCTCAAAATGCTCTTCCTTTTCCATCCATGCTTTTTCGATTTCACACAATTGTTTTGTATCAGAATCAACAAAGAAAACACCGACTCTAACGTCATCATGGCCGTCTTTAATATTGTTCTTTAATTGCGTGTAAAGTTTAGAATACGTAAACATGTATTCTTGAGCGTGAGTGATAGGCGATGCCAAGATCAGTACCGCACTACCCAGTAAACTTAGGCTTAACTTCTTCATCCGATCCGTTATTTCTTTTATTGTGTCCAGTAAGCGTTATTGTGACGAATCATCGCCCGCAAGTCATTCACATAAGCGATACCGCGTTCAGAATAAGCAAGCAGACCGTGAGTAAGTTCTGATGCCGTCGCCACAGATAACAAATCCTTGTGTTTCCCTGCTAAATTCGCACGAATATCACGTAAATCAGCATACGCACGATTACGATTCACATTCATAAAATAGCCATGTACAGACTCTTGTACAGTGTCAAACTTCTCTACTTCGTGCGTTTTACCTGCACCGCGTTTCGCAGGGACGATTCCGCAGCCCTTCTTATAACACCATTGACCAAACAAGTTGTTTGCTTCGGTTGCAAAACGAGAGGTACCCCACGCAGATTCATTCGCAGCCTGTGTTAACACCAAAGCCTCAGGCAAAACATTAACTCGCTTAAGCATTTCATCCAACCAAGCTTCCGTTACCGTCTCATCTTCCAATGGGTAAGAGTAAAGTGCAGCCAAGCGTTTAGCATATGAAGTTTGTTCTGAGCTTAACTCGGCAAGTTTCAAAGCCGTTAAGAAGGCACGCTCTTTTTCTATGCGCTGATTTTCTAACGTAATTTTCGGTCGAAGGAAGTCAAAGAACGCTGTCTTCTTATCTTTCGTGTCCTTAATCGAGTTGAAATCAGGAATGTCACCAATATAAGGGAGGTTAGACAAGTCTGGGTGTGTTACCGGGCCGTGCACCAACTGCGAGTCAATCGCATTGCGATATTCGCGGTCGTAGTGCAAGTATGGTCCTACAGAAACAAAAGTGGCGGCTATTGTGATAGCCGCCACTCGTAAACTCATTGATTTTAAAGATTTAGGCATCAAACACCTGAGAGTTACCATCGTGATCGTTATCATTTTGCTGTGTCGCTACGATCTTTAACTTGATACCAAACATTTCGCGGTACAGGATTCCCTTCAAATGGAAGAAGAACGGTAGCACAAAGATCAAGCCAATTCCGTAGAACATTGCAGCAATAATAAACATCAACATCACGCCCAAGTAAAGCCCTGCAAGAACAAAAATCTTCTTGTTGACTGCACGAAGAGACAATAATAATGATTGCATTGGTGGCACTCTTTTCTCACAAATCAATAAGATAGAATGACTAAAAGCTAAAGAAAGGTATAACGATAGCAGAGGGAAAATCATCCCAGCTACGCCCTGCAGCATTAGACTAAATAGCGTCGCTAAAATCACTGGCACCGTGAATTGTAGGCCTTTACCAACGTGACGTACTTTTGTTTTCAACCCAGCGACATGGCTCATAGCCATCAAACTGATACCCGCATAAATTGGCGCACTGATCACTTCGTAACTAAAGTTAGCGACATAAATAGCAGAGACGATGTCAGTGGTAAAAGACTCAGGGTCTTGCAACGCATCAAGAATCACACCTGGGTCACCTAATTGAAGTTGCAATGCGATATAGAAGATGCCCAACTGAACGAAAAGCAACAAGATGATCGCTGGCGAGAAGGACAAAAATTGTTGAATGGTCGTGCGCCAAGCCTCACTAAAAACAGCGCCCGCTTTTAGTTCATACTTGCCAGAAAGAGCTCGCTCTACACTCCCTCCTAAATTGAAATCTTTCTCAAAATCGTTGTTCATATGTTATCCAAGGCTAACTTGTAAATTTTTTTCTGGAAAACCAGCCAATTAATAAGGGCGTCATTATAAAGAAATCTTTCCAAGTCTAAAATCAGATCTCGGCCTCAATACTTGCAATATCTTCTATTTGGTCGATAATTAACCACTCGCAAATCTATGAAATTGAAAACATTTGCTGGCGAAATTAAAACCCTACAAAACGATAGCGAAAGCGTAAATACCCCCATAAAAACAGTATGGTAAGGAATGTTTACTTTTGCCTGCAAAATTTTTTCTGTTTCAAGATAAGAAAATGCTTTGATTTCACAATTTTGGTGATTATGATGCGCGCCTCAAAAGTGAATGACTAATGTCACATCAATGGGATATAACCCAATTTGAACGTGGGAGAAATACAGACGTTGAACGCTAAACAGCAAGCAGGAAAGCCAGTAGTTCGTCTATCTGGTATTAGCAAAAGTTTCGATGGCAAGGAAATCATCGGTAATTTAAATCTGGATGTTAATCATGGTGAGTTTCTGACGATTCTTGGCCCATCTGGTTGTGGTAAGACAACGGTTTTACGCATGATCGCTGGCTTTGAAACGGCAGACAACGGTCAAATCGTATTAGATGACCAAGATGTAACACAGGTTCCTGCAGAGCAAAGGCACGTCAACACGGTATTTCAGAGTTACGCACTCTTTCCTCATATGACCGTATTTGAAAACGTTGCATTTGGTCTTCGTATGCAGAAAACACCTGCTGCAGAGATCGAGCCACGAGTAATGGATGCGCTGCGCATGGTTCGCCTAGAAAAAATGGCACAGCGTAAGCCACACCAACTTTCTGGTGGACAACAACAACGTATCGCGATTGCTCGCGCGGTTGTCAACAAGCCAAAAGTACTGCTGCTAGATGAATCTCTATCTGCACTTGATTACAAACTACGTAAGCAAATGCAAATCGAGCTTAAACAGCTTCAGCGTCAACTTGGTATTACCTTTATCTTCGTTACGCACGATCAGGAAGAAGCCCTATCGATGTCTGACCGTATTATTGTTATGCGCGACGGTGTTATCGAACAAGATGGCTCTCCACGTGAGATCTACGAAGAACCTAAGAACCTATTTGTTGCTCGCTTTATCGGTGAGATCAACGTATTCAACGCAACCATGCTAGATCGTATCGATGAGAAACGTATCCGTGCAGAAATTGAAGGTGTTGAATCGGTGGTTTACTACGATCAAGAAGCACAGGCCGGTGACAAACTTCAAGTACTACTTCGCCCAGAAGACTTGCGTATCGAAGAGATTAAAGAGTCTGAAGAAAAAGGCATCGTAGGTCACGTGACCGAGCGTACCTATAAAGGTATGACGCTAGATTCAGTTATTCAATTGGATTCTGGCATGCGCGTGATGGTAAGCGAATTCTTTAACGAAGATGATCCAGATGTGGACCACTCACTCGGCCAGAAAGTCGCTATCACTTGGGTTGAGAGCTGGGAGGTAGTACTAAATGATAAGCAAGAAGCTTAATCTTCAGAACGCGATCATTGCCCTAATTGTTGGTTGGTTAACACTTTTCGTGTTGGTACCAAACCTAATGATTATTGGTACAAGTTTCTTGACGCGTGATGAAGCAAACCTAATTGAATTAACGTTTACTTTCGACAACTACCTTCGCTTGCTTGACCCTCTGTACGCGAAAGTGCTAATGCACTCTTTCTACATGGCGATCATCGCGACATTGTTGTGTTTGGTTATCGGTTATCCATTTGCTTACATCGTAGCGAAAATGCCTGAAAAATGGCGTCCGTTTATGTTGTTCTTGGTTATCGTACCGTTCTGGACAAACTCTCTGATCCGTACATACGGGCTAAAGATTGTTCTTGGTACACAAGGTGTCTTAAACAAATCGTTGATGGCAATGGAAATCATCGATAAGCCGATACGCTTAATGTATACAGAAACGGCAGTGATGGTCGGTCTTGTATACATCCTGCTTCCGTTCATGATTTTGCCGCTTTATTCGGCAATCGAGAAGCTAGACAACACTTACATTGAAGCGGCAAAAGATCTTGGTGCGAACAAGTTTCAAACCATTACGCGAGTAATTTTGCCTTTAACAATGCCTGGCATTATCGGCGGTTGTTTATTGGTTCTACTACCTGCACTGGGTATGTTCTACATCTCTGACCTTCTTGGCGGCGCGAAGAACCTACTGATCGGTAACGTAATTAAGAGCCAAGTATTGAACGCTCGTGACTGGCCATTTGGTGCTGCGACCAGTATCGCCCTCACCTTCGCAATGGCTGTTATGCTTTATGCTTACTACAGAGCAGGCAAACTATTGAATAAGAAAGTGGAGCTAGACTAATGGGACGCACAGTTAGATTTAGCTTTATGGCGCTGGTATATGCTTTTCTGTATCTACCAATTATCGTCTTAATTGTTAACTCATTTAATGCCAACAAATTTGGTATGAAATGGGGTGGTTTCACCACGAAATGGTACGAAACCTTAGTAAACAACGACAGCCTAATGCAGGCTGCATGGCATTCATTGAACGTAGCGGTATTCTCTGCAACAGCGGCAACCATCATTGGTAGCTTAACGGCTGTTGCCCTATTCCGTTACTCGTTCAAAGGTAAAGGCGCGGTCAACGGCATGTTATTTGTTGTAATGATGTCACCAGATATCGTTATGGCGATTTCATTACTTGCTTTGTTCCTTGTATTAGGTGCACAGCTTGGCTTCTTTACCTTATTGATTGCTCACATCACCTTCTGTCTACCATTCGTTGTGGTAACAGTATACAGCCGACTAAATGGCTTTGATGTGAAAATGTTGGAAGCAGCGAAAGACCTAGGCGCGAGTGAATGGGTAATCTTAAAACAGATCATTCTTCCTCTTGCAAAACCTGCGGTAGCTGCGGGCTGGCTATTGAGCTTTACCCTGTCTCTGGACGACGTAATTATTAGCTCGTTCGTAACAGGTCCAACTTACGAAATCTTGCCATTGAAGATTTACTCAATGGTTAAGGTGGGCATTTCACCAGAAGTGAACGCCCTAGCAACGGTCATGTTGATTGTTTCTTTGGTATTGGTAGTGATTTCTCAGTTGCTAGCAAGAGAAAAAGTAAAGTAGTATCCGCATCCGTTAACATCACGAAACAGAATGGTTACATGCCATTCTGTTTTTCTATCTATCGTCCAAAATTGGACAACGTTTGGTTTGGAGCTAACGTCAATGAAAAAATGGGCTACTCTATTAGCTGGTAGTGCATGTGCGCTTTCTCTGTTCTCTGGTACAGCGGCAGCGGATGATAAAGAATTAGTATTTATGAACTGGGGTCCTTACATCAACAGTAATATCCTAGAACAATTTACTAAAGAAACTGGCATCAAAGTCATCTACTCGACTTACGAGTCGAATGAAACCTTGTATGCAAAGCTAAAAACTCATAACCAAGGTTATGATCTAGTGGTACCTTCCACTTACTTCGTAGCGAAGATGCGTGACGAAGGTATGCTACAAAAGATCGATAAGACTAAACTGAAAAACTTCGGTAACCTAGATACTAACTACCTAGACAAGCCTTACGATCCGAACAACGACTACTCTATTCCACACGTTGTTGCGATTACAGGTCTAGCGGTTAACGCTGACATGTACGATCCAAACGAGTTCCAAAGCTGGGCTGACCTATGGAAACCTGAGCTTGAAGGTCAAGTAATGCTTATGGATGACACTCGTGAAGTCTTCCATATCGCATTACGTAAATTAGGTTACTCAGGTAACTCTACGGATCCAAAACAAATCGACGAAGCGTACGCAGAGCTACAAAAGCTTATGCCAAACGTTCTAGTATTCAACTCTGATAACCCAGGCGCTCCATACATGTCTGGCGAAGTTGGCGTTGGTATGCTTTGGAATGGTAGCGCGGCAGCTGCTCAAAACGAAGGC
The DNA here is from genome assembly GCF_021654215.1 of Vibrio sp. MMG023. NCBI lineage: Bacteria > Pseudomonadati > Pseudomonadota > Gammaproteobacteria > Vibrionales > Vibrionaceae > Vibrio > Vibrio sp. MMG023. The sequence continues at coordinate 360,885 of NZ_JAKFZP010000005.1, forward strand.
ATGAACCTAAAGCTTGTATTCCCTAAAGAGGGAGGTATCGGCTGGGTTGATAACTTTGCAATCTCTTCTGGTGCGAAGAACGTAGAAGCTGCTCACAAGATGATCGACTTCCTACTACGTCCAGAAATCGCAGAGCAAATCTCGGCTGACACGGGTTACCTGACTGCTGTTGCAGAGTCTAACGCTAAGTTTAAAGACGTTGCACCATTGTTCCCTTCTCAAGAAGATCTTGACCGTGTTGAATGGCAAGACTCTGTTGGTGACATGACAGCGAAGTACGAAGATTACTTCCTAAAGCTTAAAGCGGGCCAATAATCGCTTAATAAGCCATCTAGTAAATGAAAATAGGCAGCAATACGCTGCCTATTTTCGTAATTGACTGATATAATTACACGTTGCTAGGTTTATTTGACACAGCTTCAACATTCTCCGTCGATGAAGACATGATGTTTAACGTTCGTGCTCAAATAAACAGGATTGTGCTTATCGCAACTTGGCTCAAATCGGTATCTGTTACTAGTATTGATTTGACCTGTTGCTGAACAAAACGGAAATAAAATGAAAAGTAAATTCTACGCAAGCGCACTGTGTGCAGCGACGCTAATCGCTTCCCCTGCAATGGCTGCTGATCAAGAACTGTATTTCTACAACTGGTCGGAATACATTCCAAACGAAGTTCTTGAAGACTTTACAAAAGAAACTGGAATTAAGGTTATCTACTCTACGTACGAGTCTAACGAGAGCATGTACGCAAAGCTGAAAACTCAAGGTTCTGGTTACGACTTGGTAGTACCGTCTACCTATTTCGTATCTAAAATGCGTAAAGAAGGCATGCTGCAAAAGATCGACAAAGAGAAGCTTTCTCACTTTGCTGATCTAGACACTAACTTCCTGAACAAGCCGTTCGACCCGAACAACAACTACTCTATCCCTTACATTTGGGGTGCGACCGGTATTGGTATCAATGCTGACATGCTAGACAAGTCATCGGTTTCTAAGTGGGACGATTTCTGGGATAGCAAGTGGGAAGGTCAACTAATGCTGATGGATGATTCTCGCGAAGTATTCCATATTGCATTGACTAAGCTTGGTTACTCACCAAACACGACTAACCCAGACGAGATCAAAGCAGCTTACGAAGAACTGAAAAAGCTAATGCCAAACGTGTTGGTATTTAACTCAGACTTCCCAGCGAACCCATACTTAGCAGGTGAAGTATCACTTGGTATGCTTTGGAATGGTTCTGCTTACATGGCTCGTCAAGAAGGCGCGAACATCGACATCATCTGGCCAGAAAAAGGCACTATCTTCTGGATGGACAGCCTAGCAATTCCAGCTGGCGCGAAGAATGTTGATGCAGCTCATAAGATGATCGACTTCCTACTACGTCCTGAGAATGCTGCTAAGATTGCACTAGAGATTGGTTACCCTACTCCAGTGAAAACAGCGCATGACCTACTACCGAAAGAATTTGCTAACGATCCAAGCATCTTCCCACCACAAGAAGTGATGGACAGCGGTACATGGCAAGACGAAGTTGGTGAAGCAAGCGTGCTTTACGATGAGTACTTCCAAAAGCTAAAAGTAGACAACTAATCACTCTGTCGAAATAGTTTAGAAAAGCGGCTTAGGCCGCTTTTCTTGTATCTGAAGATCGCTATTTGTGGCTCAATCCTTACTGCTCGAATTGCAAAGCATCAGAATACAACGTTTCAAAATACAAAAAGGCATCGAATCACTCGATGCCTTTGTTAAAGAAGGTTCTATCCGTTTAATTAAGCGCTGGCTTCGTTTTCCAGAGCAAGAATTTCGTCAACCAATTTTGGCACTTCAATACTTGCTTTGCCGTAACGCTTCTCTTCAAACTCACTCTCGACAGCACTTGGCTCCAAGTTAATTTCAATCGTATGTGCACCATGCATCTTCGCATCATGTACAAAGCCTGCAGCTGGATATACCACGCCAGAAGTACCAATAGAAACAAACAAGTCTGCTTCTTCCAAAGCCGCATAGATCTCACCCATGCGTAGTGGCATTTCACCAAACCAAACAATGTGAGGGCGCATTTGCGCTGGGATCTGGCAACAATGGCACAATTCACCGGTTTCAATGTCTTCTGAATGTTCGATGACTTGGTTGGATTCACTGCAACGTGCTTTAAGCAATTCACCGTGCATGTGAATGATATTGGCGCTACCGCCTCTCTCGTGCAGATTATCAATGTTCTGAGTGATAATAGTCACTTTGCCTTCCAACTGCTCTTCTAGGCGTCCTAGTGCGATATGAGCCGCATTCGGCTTGATATCTTCGCCTTGAAGCTTTGAACGACGTTGATTGTAAAAGCTTTGAACAAGATCCGGATCGCGGTCGAAACCTTCTGGCGTTGCCACGTCTTCTATTCGGTGATTCTCCCAAAGACCATCTTGAGCTCGAAATGTTTGAATACCAGACTCAGCCGAGATGCCAGCGCCAGTAAGTACGACAATATTTCTGTATGGGAAATTCATAACCTATCCTTGTTGCTCTTTTTATTAAGCTTAACACCGATACAAAAACAACAATAGCAATAAGGATTAGACCATGGTCGTAAGCCTGCTGATTTGCCTCTAATTTCTGCTTAAAAACTGGTGACATTAAGAAGATTTTCTACAATAAAAAAGCCTCGCGTTTGCGAGGCTTTTGAACAGATAGACCGTTTTAAAGGTTTGGACCTGTAGACGGTCTGTGCGGCATATTGTTGCGCAGTTGGTTCATACCTTGGTACATACGTAGGAACCACACGAGAATCGCAAGCGTTGCGAACAGCATACCTACCCAAGGAATGAAATAAGCAACCGTGTCTAACAAGGTACTGTGCACCCAATAATCACTTACGCCAACCAATACACCATTCGATGTTGCCACTGTTACGATCAGAACAACAAAGAACGTGAAGTACAGGAAGAATGTGCGAATCAAGCCGTAGTAATGTGAATTCACTACGTCACTGTCTTCACCTTTATCCAAACGGTAACCCGCGTAAATGATTGCGATAACGCCTGAGATCAAAAACGTAAACGGGGTAAAACAACTCAGGATGTAGGCAACCCAAATCCCGTTATGAGGTTTGTTCATTCGTCTTCGCTCCTTTTACGTCCGTTTGAGCTGTATCAGCCTCACCCATCGCTTCTTTAGATTTCACTTCTTCATACCAAAGGTCGTGGTGCTCTTTCGCCCATGTCTCGTCAACTTCACCAGTAACCATACCTTCTAGTGCACCTTCCATACCGAATAGACCGATGTAGATGTGGAAGATAAAGCCACAGATCAGAATCAGTGCTGAAATCGCGTGAACAAGGTTAGATAGTTCCATATCGCGGCGAGTTTGGCCGAAAATTGGGAAATCCAGAACTAAGCCACTCACTGCAGCAATAGCACCGAAGAAGATCAACAGCCAGTAAATCGCCTTCTCACCACCGTTTGAGAAACCAGCAGATGGATGCGTACCTTTATGCTTACCAACCATGCCGCCCATTTTCATGAACCAACGAATGTCAGTCATTGTTGGAATGGACTTACGCCACCATTTCAACAAAACAAACATCAGCAAGATAAAGAACAAAGGACCCATGTAGTTATGGTACTGCTTCGCCAACATGACGATGAAGCCCCAAAACTCAGTTGGTACGTACGGCTTCAAGAAGTGCTTACCGTAAACCAGCATCAAACCACTGAATGCCAGCGTTAAGAAGGTAAACGCCATGCTCCAGTGCAGTGCGCGGTCTAGTCGAGACCAGCGTTTCATCTTCTTGCCAGTACGTGGTTTACTTAGCATCAGAGGACCAACGAATACGTAAGCCATGATAACCATTGCGATACTGCCGAAAATCGCGACAGCGCCCGCAGGAGACATCCATTTCTCTTTAAGAATGTACCAAGTCTCACCCGGAGTACTGATCAGCACACCGTGTTCCGCTGATTTCGACGTGGTATAGCCTTCTTGCCCCTCTTTGACCTGACGCCAAAAATCTGCACCTGCAAGTTGCGTCATCTCCTGTTGTACCACTGGAGATGTATCTTCTTGCGCAGACGCTGGCATCGTGAAGGTCAGCAGTAATGCTGTCATCATAGACAGCATTACAAGAGACGCACGTTTAAGAGTATTTAACATGTGTCTCTCCTACTTAGCTTTTGGTTGCGTCGTAAGAAAGATCGTTACCGTCTGTCCAACCTGCGTTTTTCGCACCGCGCTCAACCACACGTTGACGGAAGATGTCAGAAACTTTCTCTGCATCACCCGCTAGCAGTGCTTTTGTTGAACATAGTGACGCACACATAGGTAGCTTACCTTCAGCAATACGGTTCGCACCGTACTTCTCACGCTCTTCTAGAGAACCTGGTTCTGTGTTTGGACCACCTGCACAGAAAGTACATTTGTCCATTTTGCCACGCTCACCGAATGACGCTTGTTTCGGGAACTGAGGCGCACCGAATGGACAAGCAAACAGACAGTAACCACAACCGATGCAAAGATCTTTGTTGTGAAGAACGATGCCATCTTCTGTGTGCTCGAAACAGTCAGCTGGACAAACCGCCATACAAGGCGCATCTGTACAGTGCATACAAGCAACAGAGATTGAGTTTTCACCTGGTTCACCGTCGTTCAGTGTTACCACGCGACGACGTTGAATACCCCACTCAAGCGCATCATCGTTTTCGTTCTTACATGCAGTAACACAGCCGTTACACTCGATACAGCGTTTGGTGTCACATAGGAATTTCATTCGTGCCATTGTCAGACTCCTTACGCTTTACGAATGTTACATAGGGTTACTTTAGTTTCCTGCATCAAAGTAACAGGGTCGTAACCGTAAGTGGTTGCCGTGTTGGCTGCTTCACCAACAACATAAGGATCCGTACCTTCAGGGTACTTAGGACGTAGGTCTTCACCTTCGAACTTACCGCCGAAGTGGAACGGAATGAACGCCAGACCCGGTTTAACACGACGAGTTACCATCGCTTTCACCTTGATGCGGCCTTTTTCTGCACCTTCAACCCAAACATCATCGCCATCTTTAAAGCCAAGATCGTTTGCGTCTTTCGGGTTAACTTCAACGAACATTTCTTGTTGAAGTTCAGCAAGCCAAGGGTTTGAACGTGTTTCTTCACCACCACCTTCGTACTCAACCAATCGACCAGAAGTCAGGATGATTGGGTATTCTCCAGACTTGTCTTCTTTCTGGATAGACTTGTAAAGCGTTGGTACACGGAAGATCGCTTCTTTGTCGTCCCAAGTTGGGTAATCCGTTACAAGGTCACGACGTGGCGTGTATAGCGGCTCACGGTGTAGCGGCACGCGGTCTGGGAATGTCCAAACAATCGCGCGCGCTTTTGCGTTACCAAATGGGATACAACCGTGCTTGATTGCTACGCGTTGGATACCGCCAGACAGGTCAGTTTTCCAGTTTTTACCTTCAGCCGCTGCTTTTTCTTCAGCCGTTAGGTCGTCCCACCAACCAAGCTGTTTGATTAGCTTGTCAGAGAACTCTGGGTAACCGTCTTTGATTTCACAGCCTTTTGAGTAGCTGTCTTCAGCAAGTAGGCTTTGCCCTTCGAATTCAACACCGAAACGCGTACGGAAGTTACCGCCACCTTCTGCGACCGTCTTCGACGTATCGTACAGAATGTGTGTGCCTGGGTGTTTCATCTCTGGCGTGCCCCAACATGGCCAAGGTAGACCGTAAGTCTCACCATTCACAGGACCACCCTCTGCTTCCAGAGATGTCTTGTGGAATGTGTGCCAGTTTTGTTGGTGCGCTTTTAGACGCTCTGGGCTTTGACCTGTGTAACCGATGGTCCACATGCCTTTGTTGAATTCGCGAGTAATGTCTTCAATTACTGGCTGGTTGTTCTCTACGCGTACGTTTTTGAACAGCAGATCTTCATAACCTAGCTTCTTAGTTAGCAGGTACATGATTTCGTGGTCAGGTTTAGATTCGAACAATGGCTCGATAACCTGATCACGCCACTGAAGTGAGCGGTTAGATGCTGTCACACTGCCGTGCGTTTCAAACTGAGTCGTTGCAGGAAGCAGGTAAACGCCGTCAGTACGATCGTTCATTACCGCTGCAACTGTTGGGTATGGGTCAACAATAACCATCATATCCAGCTTCTGCATCGCTTTCTTCATCTCAGGACCACGAGTCTGAGAGTTTACTGCGTGACCCCAGTAGAACATTGCGCGGATGTTTTCACGTTGACGAATGTTGTCTTTGTTTTCAAGAACACCATCCACCCAACGAGATACAGGAATACCTGCACTGTTCATTGGTTTTTGACCGCCGTAAGCGTTGTCATCGAAACGACCTTTGATCCATTCGTAATCGATTTCCCACACTTTCGACCAGTGACGCCATGAACCTTCAGACAAGCCGTAGTAGCCTGGTAGCGTGTCAGATAGTACGCCAAGGTCAGTTGCGCCCTGTACGTTATCGTGACCACGGAAGATGTTTGCACCGCCGCCTGACTTACCGATGTTACCTAGCGCAAGCTCAAGTACACAGTAAGCACGTGTGTTGTTGTTACCAGTCGTGTGTTGAGTACCACCCATACACCAAACGATACAACCCGGACGGTTTTCAGAAAGCAGTTTCGCTGTTTGGTAAACTTCAGACTCAGGAACGCCAGTTACGCGCTCAACTTCTGCTGGTGTCCATTTCGCTACTTCTGCACGGATTTCATCCATACCGAATACACGTTGACGAATGAACTCTTTGTCTTCCCAGTTGTTCGCAAAGACATGCCACAGCACACCCCAAATAAACGCAACGTCAGAACCCGGACGTAGCGATACGTAGTGATCCGATTTTGCAGCGGTACGGGTACGACGAGGATCCGCAACAACGATCTTACAGTTGTTCTTCTCTTTCGCGATTAGGATGTGCTGCATCGCAACAGGGTGCGCTTCTGCAGGGTTTGAACCAATGAACAGCATTGACTTACAGTTGTGCATGTCATTGAAAGAGTTGGTCATCGCACCGTAACCCCAAGTGTTTGCTACACCTGCTACGGTTGTTGAGTGACAGATACGCGCTTGGTGGTCAACGTTGTTGGTACCCCAAAGCGACGCCATCTTACGGAACATGTACGCTTGTTCGTTGTTGTGCTTCGCACTACCCAACCAGTAAACGGAATCTGGACCCGACTCTTTGCGGATGTCCATCACCTTGTTACCGATTTCTTCGATCGCTTGATCCCAAGAAAGCTTCTTCCACTTACCGTTTTCAAGCTTCATTGGGTATTTCAGACGACGCTCACCGTGACCGTGTTCGCGCAGTGCTGCGCCTTTTGCACAGTGTCCACCAGCGTTGAATGGGTGGTCGAATGCAGGCTCTTGACCTGTCCATACGCCGTTTTGAACTTCAGCGTAAATACCACAACCTACAGAACAATGAGAACAGATGGTACGTTTTACCTCTGTTTTCGCTTCTGGATCCACCGATTTAGCTTGTGCTTTCTTCATCATGCCCGGTGCAAAAAGACTTGCACCTACAACCGCACCACCAGCAGCAAGCGAGGTGTTTTTCATGAATGCACGGCGAGAAACGCCAAGCTGATTGGTTTCTTTGCTCACACTGTCGGAGCGTTTGACAAGTTTCATCCGTTATCTCCTAAAGTGTGTCGTAGTAATCGCGAATGTGTTGAGTTTCACGATACCCTTTCTTCTTCACGTCTTTTTCAGAAGGCTCAACCGTTTCTGAAGCGCTTGCCACTTTTGTTGTTCCAGCGACAACCGCACCAGCTACGGCTGCAGTCGTTAAGCCTTTCAGGAGATCCCTACGGCTTGTGTTTATTTCTTTATTATCTTTCATCATTGCTTCCTTACCTTACGGTAGATCTTTGGAGGCTATTGCCCCTCTATCGATATGACCAAGTACTGCTCGATTACTCGTAATCAGTGACGTTTTTCACATCAATTTTTAATTTGTGCTTACTGCTTTTGGTGTTCACGCTAAAGCGCACTTGTTCCAGTGTTAAGAACGCCTCACACAGTTGAGCTGCTGGCTTATAAAAGTTCGCGCTCTGTGCGTTTTCTAGTTGCTGAGTGAAAGAGTTAAACCAAGGTGAGATGTGTTTGTTAAACACCGCTTGTTGAAGATCTTCTTCTTCACCCGTTAGCATCGACATCACTTCACAAAGTGCTGCGATGTGGTCTTCCGGCTCTTTCACATTTTCATCGCGCTCGAAACCAAGCAGTTCCAAATCGTGACGAATTTCAGCCAGTGGTTTTTCCATCATTGCGCCCGTCATGTGCCATGAGCCAAATGGCATCACTTCACCACGACCGATACCAATGAAAAGATCTTGGTATTCATCTTCGAGCGCTTCGCGGTTGGAATCTTTTGCCGCTTGCTGAAGCGCAATCCACGCTTTTTGCATTGCGCTTTCTGATGGTTCAACTTCTAGAGAAGTCAGGAACTCGATCATCTCTTCACTTGGTGCGCTACGGAAAAGCGCTGACAAAACCAAGTAGATCTCTGTTCTCAGTGTTTGTTCTTGTTCTCGTTGTGTATCCACTGCGAGCTCCTAGTATTTCAGTTGTTTCATTGGGTCTTCTGCCATCGACTCAAACATGTCGATCACACGGCAGTCTTCACACATCGCGATACGATTGATCGCCGCTTCATCAGAGAAATGAGAGTGACCGCGTAACTTGTTTTGTAGCATGTCGATCATAGACTGAGGTGCGAATGGCTTATGACAGCGAATACATTCCGCTGCTTTCTCTTCGTGAATCACAACCGCTTTTTGGCGCTCTTCTTTCACCCAGTTCATGCGTGGCGTTAGAGTCAGAACTTTCTCTGGACATGCCTTTTCACACAAACCACATTGAATACAATCTTGTTCAACGAATTTAAGTGATGGCGATTCACCATCGGTATGAAGCGCACGTGTTGGACAAACTGCCACACAGCTCATACACAACGTACAATCTTTGCTCTCACAAGAAACATTGCCGTAAGGCGCGTTCGCAGGCAGTTCAACAATGTTCTCAACCGGAATACGAGAAGAAGACATTGCATCCAGCGCAGTAAACAAACGTTGACGCTTGTTACCTTGAAGATCGCCAAGGGCAAGGTCGAATGAATCTGTACATAGTGTTGGAGGACCTTCACGAAGCGATTCCAAGTAAAGGATATCGATGGTCTCTTTTGCGATACCAAGTTGATCCAATAGCTCTTGCGCGATACCTACTTCGTTATTTAGAACACGAATGATGGTTGCAGGCATAAAACGAGAAGCTGCAAATAGCACTTGCGTCGCGCCATTAACTAGAGCTGCGAACCATGTATCGATACCGATAGAAGGAAGCTCTTCAACCACAATTGGAATCACGTTATCTGGTAGCGCTTTCAGTGCCATCACGTTGTAAGTCTCGTGACGAGAACTACAGATAAGAACGATAGGATCCAGACCGCCCGCTTGCTCGTAGTTCGCTAGCGTGCGTTCAATGAATTTTTGCGTATCTTCAGGATTAGGTAGCGCGTAATGAATCGCTTCTGTCGGGCAAGCCGTTGCACAAGTACCCACGCCCTGACATAGGTATGGGTTAATCTCGATGCGATGACCGGTTTTATCGCTGCCTTCACTTGATAGTGCACCAGCAGGACAAGCATCCACACAACGCTCACAACCTTTTACGCCACGAGAACTGTGCGCACATAGGTCAGTGTCCAGACGGAAGAATTTTGGCTTATCAAACGTACCCATTAATGTTGGGATTTCTTCTAGCGCTTCAGCCAGTTTTGGATAGCCGCGTCCCACTGGGTAGTAACCCGGAACCGGAACCTCTTCTGACATACAGCTGCTTAGACAAAGATCGAGAACAACATCGAAACAATCACTATTAATAGCGACTTTTGCTAGGTTGCTTGTTAGACCGTTATTTTCGATAAGCACTTCAAACGTGCCTAGGAAACCAGAAACCTGAACTGAGTTTGCAAAGTACAGTTCTGGATTGGTGCCTTTCTCTCCGTCTGTAGAAAGAAGTGTCAAGCTGTTCATTTGAGATAGCTGCGCGGCTGCACTCTCAATGATGGCAGTCGGTCCAACAATCAGTGTATTACCGCCACTCTCGTAGCTCACCGTTGGTGGAATAAGATTGGTCAACTCTACGGTATTCTCAAACGCATACAGACGCGCTTTACCGTTATTGGAAGTTGCTTGTTCTAATAGTTGTTTCAACATTGCTCAGTTCCATTTATACGCATGGATAGTTTCTTCCATCTTTCATTGTAGTTAGCGCAGGCGATTCTGCTGATTAACTCGTCAGTAACTACCCCTTTTAGGTAGTCCCACCCGGGTTATCACTGCCTGTTAGGCAAATGGTCTAACTTCAACAAGAATGGTAATGAGCAACAGATAGCAAATGTCGTGCCAATTAAATATCAGCTAACTTTCAATAGGTTAGCTATTTATCTTAGAAATTGTAGGGATAAAAAAACCGACTGGGACATTTTGTCTCAGTCGGTTCATTGAGCGTTTAGTCAAAATGTACCTATTCTTTGTGTGGTATATTTTGTCCCACCTCTTCAGGGGCTAGTTCTGTCTCTAGAACATCGCTTTCATTAGGCACTGTATTTATATCCAGTGCTTTTTGTTCTTCGGGAATTTCGGCACCTTCAGCAAGTTCTACATCATCCGATTCAATATCACTTTCTTCATGAGATTCAGTTGGTTGCGTGGTTTCTTCTGCTGGTTCTTCTTCCGTTTTCTCTTTCACCCAATCACGAAGTGTTTCAGCCACCCCTTCAGAAAGCGACTTGAGGTTACTGTAGTCATCGTCGTAATCATCCAAACCATCGCGAACGTTAAACTCTTCTGATAAGAACATCTTACGCAGTGCAGCTTTCTTAACGCTCTCTGAAGCCTCAGACACCAATAACTGCGCTACGGACATCTCTTCAGGATCAGTGGCTTCGCTTGATGCTTCTTGAGATTCAGTCTCTATAGCAGGAGCCTCGGTAACCAATGCTTGCGCTTCAGTGCTTAATTCTTCATGAGCTTGCGCGGTTTCTGGTTCAGTAGATTCAACAGGCTCCACAACCTTCGCGTCTGTAGGCTCGGTTGTGGTTTCTTCTAATTTACGTTTCGACCAACGGCTAAAAAAACTAGTTGCCATTTGCTCTGCCCGCTCCTTTGCGTTTCTTGCGTCTTACTTCTAACAACTCACCGTGGCGCCCAATAAAGGCTTCCATCCAAGCTTGAATAGCTAACGGCATATCATTAGATAATACTAGGTTATCGCCATCCATATATTGTGCAGCGACAGTTTGAGACGCCGTAAGCAATTGAATCGTCGGTGTATCACCAGAGTCCACATTATCCATAATTAAAAACAACTTAGGTTGCTGAGAACTTAGATTAAATCGGTAATCAGTGCGCTCATCTTTATGCAGTTGCAGTAAACACACACCTTGAGTCTCATCCGTTGGCGTGATTTCAAAACCTGCAAGCTGCCATTGAGTCGTAACCCAAATCCCAGTGCTGATTTCGTGCTCTACCAAATCAACGCCAATTGGCCATGAATCTTCTGTTTTTTCGTATTTGTTCTCGAACTCTTTCGTATTCGACATAACTCATCCAGTTTGTTCTATGTAGGCTTGAAGACAGAAAAGGACATTTTGTACTTTGCTTTCAACCATTTTAGCGTTACAAAGCAATAAACGCGCCAAATCAAACTCACTTTTCTCTCTATACAAAATTAGTCTAGCCGTCAGTGTGAGTCTGTGTCATTACTGCGAACTCTCAGTTTTAGCAGACATTTGACGTAAAGCCTCGCAATTTCATTTACACCCGCTATTTTGGAATGAGAATTGCTTTGTAATCCTTGTTAAGACAAAAGAACCCATCAATGAGAGCGTCCATGAGCTCTCTCATTCATCAGGACATGACTGTGGTAAAACCAAACATTATTAAAACCAGTGAAAATCCCCTACAGACCATCGAAGTAGAAGTGTTTGACGAATACGGTGAGAAGCTGACTAAGCAAATTGCGTGTGAACGCCCTCTTACCGTCATGTTGAACTGGAAAGAGATTGTCACACTGATGACACTCGGTTCTCGCCCAGAAGCACTTGTATTGGGTTATTTGAAGAATCAAAGCTTCCTTTCAGATCCTGAAGCGATTGAATCTGTGATTATCGATTGGGAAACGCACACAGCTGCGGTTATCACCAAAGAGAACATTGAACATCTTGAAGGTGCATTGAAGAAGAAGACCGTCACGTCTGGTTGTGGTCAAGGCACTATGTACGGCAACGTAATGAAGCAGCTTGAAGATTATCAAGTACCACAAATGCCACTCAAACAGTCTGAGATATACACCTCGTTAGAAGCGTTGACGCACTATAATGACACTTACAAGAAAGCTGGTGCAGTTCATGGCTGTGCAGTGTGCAAAGGCGATAAAGTACTGTCATTTGTGGAAGATGTTGGTCGCCACAATGCTGTTGATACCCTCGCGGGCGAAATGTGGCTTAACCAAGAAACCGGCGAAGATAAAATTTTCTACACAACTGGTCGCCTTACATCAGAGATGGTAATCAAGGTCGCTCAAATGGGCATTCCAGTTTTGCTGTCTCGCTCTGGCGTTACGCAAATGGGCTTAGATCTAGCCAAGAAGTTTGGCATTACCACTATCGCTCGTGCTAAAGGTTTACGTTTCCAAGTATTCACAGGCGCAGAGAAAATTGATTTTGACGTAAAAGGAAATCAATAACTCATCATTAAGTCGCCAAATGAGTTAGACTTAAACAATCATATGGATTCACAAAGGATGTGAACGATGAACAACGATCAACTGTGGAATTATCTACTCACCCCAAGCGGCATCATCGTTTCGATGATCATTACCTTTGGGCTCGTTGGGATTTATGCTTATCTAATGAGGCAATTTAAGGATTGAACGCCACAATCTAGCGCTAGCAAAGAATTAGCGTTCACAAAGAATAGACATAAAAAAAGACCTCGCGATGAGGTCTTTTTCTTTATTCGGAAGAAGGATTAGCCTTCAATACCACGAGATTTTAGGAACTCAGAGTAAGTGCCTTTGAAGTCTGTGATTTTACCATCACGGATTTCGATGATACGCGTAGCTAGTGAGTCTACGAATACACGGTCGTGCGATACGAAGAACAATGTGCCTTTGTACTGCTCTAGTGCCGTGTTCAATGATTCGATAGATTCCATATCCATGTGGTTGGTTGGTTCGTCCATTAGCAGCATGTTTGGTTTGTGCATCATTAGCTTGCCAAGCAACATACGACCTTGCTCACCACCCGACAGTACTTTTACTGACTTCTTAATGTCGTCTTGACCAAACAGCATACGACCTAGGAAACCACGGACCACTTGCTCGTCGTCGCCTTCTTGACGCCATTGACCCATCCAATCTGTCAGGTTCATATCTTCTGCAAAGTCATGCGCATGGTCTTGCGCGTAGTAGCCAATGTTTGAGTTTTCAGACCACTTGAACTCACCAGAGCGTGGCTCTAGTACGCCAGCAAGTGTGTTTAGTAGGGTTGTTTTACCCACACCGTTCTCACCGATGATTGCAACGCGCTCACCGACTTCAAAAATCGCATTGAAGTTAGCAAACAGATCGTCTTCAAAACCTTGGCTTAGGTTTTCAACAATCAGAGCATTACGGAACAACTCTTTAGACTGTTCAAAACGAATGAATGGGTTTTGACGACTAGACGCTTTCACTTCGTCCAGTTTGATCTTGTCGATTTGCTTCGCACGAGATGTCGCTTGCTTTGCTTTCGATGCGTTTGCAGAGAAACGCGCAACGAACGTTTGTAGTTCAGCGATTTGTGCTTTCTTCTTCGCGTTGTCGTTCAACAGACGTTCACGAGCTTGGGAAGCCGCTGTCATGTACTCGTCGTAGTTGCCTGGGTAAACACGTAGTTCACCGTAATCCAAGTCAGCCATGTGCGTACATACTGAGTTTAGGAAGTGACGGTCGTGCGAGATGATGATCATGGTGCAGTTACGCGCGTTTAGCGTGTCTTCCAACCAACGGATAGTATCCATATCCAAGTTGTTGGTTGGTTCGTCAAGAAGCATCACATCAGGGTCAGCAAATAGAACCTGCGCTAGAAGCACACGAAGTTTCCAGCCTGGCGCCACTCCACTCATTAGACCGAAGTGTTGCTCCATTGGGATACCTACAGCAAGAAGCAACTCACCCGCTTTCGCCTCGGCCATGTAACCGTCCATTTCCGCGAACTGAACTTCAAGGTCAGCCACTTTCATGCCGTCTTCTTCGCTCATTTCTGGTAAAGAGTAAATGCGGTCACGTTCTTGCTTCACTTCCCATAGTTCTTTATGGCCCATGATTACCGTGTCGATAACCGTGAACTCTTCATATGCGAACTGGTCCTGGTTCAGTTTTGCAACGCGCTCGTTCGGATCGTAGCTTACGTTACCGCTAGTTTGCTCTAGCTCACCACTCAGGATTTTCATAAAGGTTGATTTACCACAACCGTTAGCCCCGATTAAGCCGTAGCGGTTACCTTCGCCGAACTTAACTGAGATGTTTTCAAATAGCGGCTTAGCGCCAAATTGTTGAGTAATATTCGCTGTGGAAATCAAAACCTTTACCTTAGCAATTCAAGTTTATTGGGAAAAACCGCGCAACGTTACTGCTTAAGGCTACACACTTCAAGTTTTGTTTTTATTAATTAATGAGAAAAAGCTTTCTTCGTTCAGTTGTTTTTTGAGATTTGGCTAACATAAACCTTACCATTCCTAAGGGTTATTACCCTAACGGGTTCAAAAGTGAGACATAAATCTGTCATGACTAAGCATTGACATACCCCATGAGATTGGGTTTATAGTGCGTCCCCTTTTATCAATTCCGTACGTTATTCCTTTATTGAGCATCCGTTTCTCAAAGGAAATCGCAACATCACGCACGGTCATTGGGTAAAACTCGCATATCGCGATAAAGCAACTACACTAACTCTAACCTTATAAGTTTTAAGAGAATTTTATGTATTTCATGGCGCGCATTTTAATGCTAGTCGGTCTCGTGCTTTCTTTACCCGCTCACGCTGAGTGGGAGTACGAATTCCAACCTGAGCCTCAAGTATTGCCAGTGGCGCAAGAGATCACTCAGGAGATAAACAAATTGCCTGAACCTTTGTTTATGTCTGACCAAGACAAACGCAAAGTCAATCAACTGCTTAATGCAGTGATGAACGAGCAGCGCAAACAAACCCTCATCTTTGACCAACATTTAAAAGCTTATCGCGAGTCTGGTGAAGACAAAGAGTGGTTTGAAACGCAGTCTAGCAATTTGACTCTGAACAGCCTTGGTCAAAGCAAAGAGCGATTATTAGCGCTGACGGATCCGATTACACACGACAAGCTAACTGGCTTTGGTCCTTATGGTGTGACCCAATTCAAGCAAGAGTGGCGTCAAACTCAATTGAATGCGGAATACTTACTGTTCTTCCAGATTCGTTCATTCCAATCGCTGATAAAAGAGGTGTTCATTTCACCAATCCCAGTACTTTGGGCAGGCATTAAAGTACTGTTTATTTACTTTGGCTTGGTTTGGTGGTTAACCAACAGCAAGCGCATCATTACGCTGTTCCGTGAAACGCAATTAGACAATGTGGCCAAGCCTCCGATTTGGGTTCGTTTGATTTGGTACATTAGTCGTGCACACCGAGCGATTGCGTGGTTGATTGCAATTACGCTTTCTCTTCGCGTGCTATCAGAAATCCCGAGCTTGCAGCATTTGATCATTCTCGAGATCTTCACGTGGTGGGTGGTGGGTGGTTCTATTGCCATCAGCTTCATTTTAGAGTTTGCTTACCGTAACAGTCGCAGTACCAGCCAAGAAGTGATTGCGCTGCGTCTATCGACCATTCGTCGCTATGTATGGAGCGCGATTGTCGCAGGCGTGATTTTGCAAATCTCGATTCGAACACTAGGCAAAGGCACCATTTATTCTTGGATCTACAGCGCACTGTTCTTTTGGTTTGTATTGGTGACGCTGTCGGTATTGCGCCTATGGCGTAAGAAGGTATTTGAAGTCGCGGAAAAGCTCTCTGACCGCCCTGTTTGGGTAAACTGGGCCATCCGACGTAAAGACACCGTGCTACTAAGCATTATCGGCACCGCCATTGCTGCTATGTGGATCATGCTGCACAGCTTTAAACACCGCATTGTTGCCATGTTGTCTAACTACACCATGTTTAGCCAAGCTTTAGCGTATTTGTTCCGTATTGAAGTCGCAAAACAAACGGGAAATAACGGTGCAGATACCAATCTTGTGCGAATAAAAGGCGATCAAGCGTTCGACTATATTCTCCCAGGTAGCGAAGAAAGCGAGTTGGTGGACTACGCCTCTGATGAAATCAAGCATCTGTCTAAATATCTCCTGACAGACAGCCCTGCCGTGTGCGTTATCTCGGGTGAGCGTGGCGTTGGTACAACAACCTTCCTTCGCACTATCTTGAATAAAGTGAAGAACGCCGAATCGGTTTATCTAAACTGCCCTTATGCGGGTTACAGTGAACTGCTTAAAGAACTCGCTTTACAACTCGGTTTAGAAGAGGACGCGTCCGAAATTCAGGTTCTTGCGCATCTTCGTAAAAGTGATACGCCTTACCTTATCGCAGTTGATAACGCCCAGCGCTTAGTTAAGCCAATGGTAGGCGGTTTAAGCGGTTTGATTAAACTGACTAACCTACTTCGTCGCTCTAAGAAGAACCACCGCGTTGTCATGGCGATTGAGAAAGCAAGTTGGCGTTTTGTCGACCGTGCTCGTGGCGAACGTTTGTTGTTTGACTGGGTGGCGTTTATGCCGCGCTGGAGTGAAAAACAACTGTCTGCGCTGTTTGATACGCGTATTAACCAAGAGATTGAGAACCCAGTAACGTTTGATGGACTTGTCGTCCCTAAGCAATGGGACCAAGAAGACATCACGGAAGAAGAACGTGCTAAACAAGGTTTCTACCGTATTCTGTGGCATTACTCAGATGGTAACCCGACAGTTGGCTTACGCTTTTTCCGCTTGTCCCTGCGTCAGGATAAAGAGACGCAGCAAGTGGTGGTTCGATTATTCCACGCACCAGAATCTCAAGAGCTAGAAAAAATGCCGAAGCCTATGCTGGCCGTTCTGCGTTCTATTGTTCAGCTTGAAGTGGCATCGCCGGAAGAGTTGTCTGAATGTACCCAGCTCAGTATTGCGGAAGTTATCGGTACTCTTCGCTACTTCCAAAGCCGTGGCTTTATTGAGTGGAGCGAAGACAAAGCTCGCGTGTCGGACCACTGGTTCCGTCACATTACTAACGTTCTCGACCGTCAACATTTATTGGTGAAATAACGATGAAAAAACTACTCACCGTATTGGCTCTATGTTTATTGAGCTCCCCTGCATTGGCGACTGAAGAAATCGCGAGTGTCGATAATATCTCGCAAATTGCCAGCTTAATTCGCTGGAGCGGCGTGTTCTTCTCTATCATCGTAATTGCATGTACATGGTTGTTGCTTAAGTTCATGAGCTCGATGGTAGAAAGTATTGGTAGCCAATTTGTGCAGTATCGAATGGTGCTGCAAAAGCTCCAATCATTCCTGCAGTTCTTTATCTACTTAACCGCCGGCTCTGTGGTATTTATGATGAGCTTTCGCATCAACGACCAGATCCTTGCTTTGATTGGTGGTACGTTGGCGGTATCCGTTGGTTTTGCAATGAAAGACCTAGCGGCATCGTTCATCGCGGGTATGACGGTTATGGTGGATAGACCGTTCCAAGTTGGTGACCGCGTCACCTTTGAAGGAAATTACGGCGATATTATTGCTATTGGTTTGCGTTCTGTGCGTATGCGTACCCTAACCGATGACATCATTACGATTCCAAACAACAAGTTCTTGAGTGAAGTTGTGGTCAGCGGCAACTATGGTGCATTGGATATGCAGGTGGTGATTCCGTTCTATGTAGGCATGAATGAAGACATTGCGTTAGCACGTGATTTGATTCAGGAAGCGGCCTCTTCAAGTCGCTATATCCATCTACCGAAGCCTGTGACGGTTCTCGTAAAACAGACGATTACTGATAACTACTTAGCAATTCAGTTAACGTGTAAGGCGTATGTGGTAGATACCGCCTACGAGAAGCTCTTTGAAACCGACATTACTCTACGTGTAATGAAAGAGTTTAAAAAGCACGGAATCAATCCTCCAAAGATTGCGGTGCATACCGGTTAGTTCGACGTTTTCCTCTCGCACTTAGAGAGAAACAGATACAAAAAGGGTCAGTAAATTTACTGACCCTTTTTATTTGATTGGGACTCATAGTCAGTTCAAGAGTAGCGCTAAACAATATTCATAACGTCAAGTAGCAACTCGGCTTTTTTAGGCAGATAGATACTGAATGTGCTTCCTTTGCCCCATTCCGATTCAGCTTTTAGTTCGCCGCCTGTTTGGCTAAGAATACTTTGCGAAACAGAAAGCCCTAGACCAGTACCGTCACGCTTAGTTGTATAGAACGGCGAGAAGATACGACTTAAGTTTTCTGGCTTGATACCGCAACCTTCATCGGTGACATGAATCGCTGCGCCTTTCAGTTCGCCGTCTTCAATCCAATCTTCACTCACGACGGTTAGCTTACCTCTGCCGTCCATCGCATGAATGCCATTCATCTGCAAGTTCACTAGAATCTGCAACAAGTGGTGGCGATTGATCTCGACCGAAGTATGAGCCTGTAAATCGGTGACAAACTCGATGTCGCGCTTCTTAGTACCGGTTTTAACCAGCGTAATACTCTCATCGATGATTGGGTTCACGTGTTGCCACGTAATTTCGTCTTGCACACCACCCTGACGGCTGTATTGCAGTAAACTACGCGTGATATTACGAATACGGTCAATTTGAGCGTGAATGGCGTCAATTTCTTCCTGAACGCGGCTTGCCTCTTCACCTAACTCAAACTGAATCAATTCAACGTTACCCAGAATCACTGCGGTTGGGTTGTTAATCTCGTGTGCAATACCCGCAGTTAACTCACCCAGTGCGGCAAGCTTTTCGTTGACCACCAGTTTGTCACGCGTTTGGTTGAGCAGCTGAATATGGAGTTCGAGCTGTTCTGTTTTTTCCTTCAAACTCGCCGTACGTTTTTGAACTTTACCTTCAAGTTGCATCGCAGAGTTTTTAAGCTCGACTTTACGATCTTCAAGTGCATCCAACATATTGTCGAATTGGCGAGCTAACTGAGCCAGCTCGTGGTGTTCGTCTAGTCCGAGAGGCCCAATACGTTTTTCTTTACCCAACTGAACTAATTTCACGACTTTATGGATGCGTTCAATTGGACGGAATAAGTCTCGCGAGCCTCGATATACCATCACACCAGAAACTAAGAGCAGCATTAAAGTGATCAAGCTTATCTCGACGATATTGGTCATGTAGGCTTTTACGAATGGCCACATCAAGTAACCGGTGTAGAGCATACCGATGACATTATCGTATTGGTCTTTGATTGGCTGATATGCGGTGATATACCAAGCATCGTAAACAAACGCGCGGTCGACCCATTGCTCACCTTCCTCCAATACCTTGTTGTACACCTCAGAACTCACTCGCGTACCAATAGCGCGCCCCAAACGTTGGTCACTGTCTAAGGGAACATTGGTACTAACACGAAGATCATCCAAAAATACCGTCAGAGTCCCCACTGGACGGAGGGTGTCGTTATCACTCAAATAGATAAGATCACGAATTTGATCGACCAATACCGTGCTGTTGTTGAGCAGCAAACCGCCATCTAAGAAGCCAATTAAATCATTCTGCTGGCTGTAAACCGGTATTACGGTTCGACTCACCAAGCCACGCGCTTCCACACCACCATTTTTTAGAATCGGTACTTCAGCACGTTTTGCGAGTTCGGGGTCTAGCTTTTCCAGTTCTTTTCTGTCCAGAACATCGAAGAAAGATTCGCGCTTGGTTAAATCCATAAAGCGGAATTTGTTTTCCATCGAATTAACACGTTGGAAGGACAAAAAATCCAACCCGTAGCGTTTCTTCTGCGCAGTCACCCACTTTTGCAATTCTGCTTGTGGGACATTTTGGTTCACTCGGGTACGAAAATCATAAGAGTCCGCGAACGATTTCACGTAGTTCGCTTGTTTTTGTTGTAGCAAGGTGATGCTGTTATTGGCCACACCAAGACGTTCTGATACGTCCAGCAGCGCATTTTGCCACGTATAGTGAATCGACCAATAGATCGTGATACCAATCAATGCCAATGACGTTAAAAAGATTGGCGCGGAGGTCAAAATCAATAATCGATAGCGCACCATTGTTTTGAACCGATACGCCCATTTAGACAATCCCTTGCGTTGCTGCCAAGTACTATTCGGCATAATCCTCGTCCTCAGAGTCCCACTCTTTGTATTTGCGCTCTAGGGTTTTTCTTGCCACACCCAAATCACGTGAAGCGGCAGATTTATTGCCTTCATGAAGAGTAACTACTTGTTGTATATGCGCTTTTTCAACCTCTTTTAGTGTCCAAGTGTTTGGATAACCTTCACCGCTGAACTCTCTGCCCTCTTTGAATGTTGGCAGCTCTGCAGTATGAGAAACCGTAATCGACACGTTAGGCAGCGCATGTCCTCCATTCAATTCACGCCAATGGTGCGCGGGCGGTTTGCCTAACAAGATGCAGCGCTCAATGAGGTTTTTCAGCTCACGAATATTACCTGGCCATTCGTACTCACTCATCGCTTCCATATCCTCATGCGCCCACTTCGGTGCTTGCATACCCAGTTCGCTCGTTAGCATGTTGCTAAAATAAGGCACAAGCTCGAACAAATCGGTTTTGCGCTCACGCAGGGGAGCGACTTCGATCTTCAACACGTTCAAACGGTAGTAAAGGTCGCTACGGAAGTTGCCTTTGTTGACCTCTTCTTGCAGGTTGCGGTTGGTCGCCGCGACAATGCGCACATCAATGCTGATTTCGCGTTCAGAACCGACCGGACGAATGGTACGCTGCTCTAACACGCGCAGCAGTGACGCTTGCATGGATAACGGCATTTCACCAATTTCATCAAGGAATAATGTACCTCCGTTCGCTACGCGGAAAAGGCCTTCACGAGACTTTTTAGCGCCCGTGAAAGCACCTGAGGTATGCCCGAATAGTTCACTCTCTAAAAGCTCTGGTGCAATCGCACCACAGTTAAGTGGGACAAATGGTCCTGTGCGACCACTCGCTTGGTGAATGCCGCGCGCAACGAGCTCTTTACCTGTTCCCGACTCACCTTCGACCAAGACTGATGCGCGAGAAGGCGCAAACTGGGTAATCAGCTGTTTGAGTTGACGGGTTTTCTCAGAGCCGCCAATGATTTCTGACGTGTGAAGACGCTGATAGTCACGTTTCATCGCGTATTGCATGCGCTCAGTCAAACGACGATCCATACAGCGGCTGACCGCTTTCAACATCTGCTCTAGGTTAAACGGCTTGAGGATAAAGTCCGACGCACCAAGCTGCAGTGCTCGAATTGCAATTTCCAAATCCGCGTAGCCAGTCATGAAGATGACATCCGCGCGTTTGTCGTCATCTTCAAACGCCTCTTCCCATTCAATCCCTGAACGCCCCGGCAAGTTGATATCCAACAGAATCAAATCGTAGTGGCGTGAGTTACGTAGCTCTTCCGCTTCTTCAATGCTGCCCGCTGTATCGACTTGCGAAAACAGTTTGCCCAGAGCCTTTTTAAGGATGGCTTGCATACCGAGTTCGTCATCAACGACCAGTACTGAAAAAGCGTTGTATTGTTGGTTTGTACTAATATGGGATTGAGTAGACATATTTACCCCAGTTGGATTGGAATGGGACAGAGTGTACCAAGTTTAAACAGAGATACCCTACAAAAAGTGCGACATTTTGTACCAACGCAAATTTTTATGCAAATAAGTCCATGAATTAGCGCATAAATCAAACATTTTGAGCTTGTAAAATGTTGGCATCTTGTTTGCTATATGGAGTGTCCAAGTGACGTCAGGATGTGGGAGACATTAATGCAATACCATCGCTTCTCGCTCCCTCACCCTAAGGTAGCTTGTGATTTGAGCGCTCTCTGACGCTCTGGCGACTTCTTTAGTAACCCAAGACTTAAGAAGCCAAAGAATCATTGGAAAGGAAACAACTAAAATGAAAAAAATTGCGCTGACTCTAGCTGCAACGTCGATCACTCTTGTAAGCTACTCTGCTTTTTCAGCTCAAGATGGCGAACACATTCGTCTGGCGACAACAACAAGTACTTACCACTCTGGCTTACTGGACTACCTACTTCCTCAATTTGAAAAAGACACTGGCTACAAAGTAGATATCATCGCTGCTGGTACTGGTAAAGCGCTGAAGATGGGTGAAAACGGCGACGTTGATTTGGTTATGACACACGCACCTAAAGCAGAAGGTGTGTTTGTTGAGAACGGCTACGGCGTCCTTCCTCGTAAACTGATGTATAACGATTTCGTTATCGTTGGCCCTAAAGCTGACCCAGCGCAAGTAAAAGACGATGCGTCAGTACTAGATGTATTCAAAGAGATCGCAAACAAAGACGCGACATTTATCTCTCGTGGCGATGATTCTGGTACACACAAAAAAGAATTGGGCATTTGGGCGCAAACTAAGATGGAACCAAACTTTGGTGGCTACCGCAGTGTAGGCCAAGGCATGGGTCCTACTCTAAACATGGCGTCAGAAATGCAAGGCTACACCATGACTGACCGTGGCACTTGGTTGGCTTACCAAAACAAATTGGATCTTGCGATTCTATTCCAAGGCGACGAAAAACTGTTTAACCCGTACCAAGTGATTTTGGTGAACCCAGAGCGTTACCCAACCATCAATTACCAAGGTGCGAAGGCATTCAGTGATTGGTTGGTGAACCCACGCGGTCAAGAGCTGATCAATGGCTTCCGTCTAAATGGTAAACAATTGTTCGTTGCGAATGCTGAGAGCAAATAACGCAATATGAATCTTGCTGATACAACACTAGAAGCCTTGCGCTTACTGGTGAATTTTGATGCAGACCTATGGGAGATCGTTGCGGTCTCCTTTAGTGTTTCTATTACGGCAATATCTTTGGTGGTGTTGCCGTCTATTTTGATGTCCTTTGTCCTAGCTTACACCGACTTTCGTGGTAAGTGGTTCTTACTGTCCATTGTGAATACCTTGCAGGCGGTGCCAACGGTCGTGATTGGTTTGCTGCTGTACATGATGCTCTCAAGAGCAGGCCCTTTGGGTGATTGGCAAATGCTGTTTACGCAAAAAGCCATGATCTTAGGACAAATGATCGTCTGTTTTCCGGTTCTGGTTTCCATGATGCACGGCGCGCTTCAATCAAGTGACCGTCGCGCAGTTGAAACAGCGATTACGTTAGGTGCGTCAATCCCTCGTATCGCTGCTACTATGATCTGGGAGACACGTTTTCCTTTATTGGCAGCTATCATTGCGGGATTCTCACGAATCGTCACAGAGGTAGGCTGTTCAATGATGGTTGGTGGCAACATTATGGGCGTAACTCGTAATATTCCGACTGCCATTGCTATGGAAAGTAGTAAAGGTGCTTTTGCGCAAGGAGTTGCATTAGGAATTGTATTACTATCGTTAGCGTTAGCGCTCAACTTCCTCTTATCGAGCATGAGAGGCAAAGGCTATCTAAGAACATGAAGCAAGCAATCGACTCGCCATCGACCCAATGTAAGGGTGAATTATGACTATAAAAATTACCGCCGAGCAATTGTCCATGCGCTTTAAAGAGCGTGTGCTTTTCCACATCCCTGAATTGGCCATTGGTCCAAACGACGCGATTTACCTAAAAGGTGACAATGGCGTTGGTAAAACCACCCTACTCAAGATCCTTGCAGGTTTGCTAAAGCCTTCAACGGGTAAAGTGGTGGCACCGAAAGATACTTGGTTGAAGAAGTGGACGCGCCGCAATGGTCGTGTTGATGTGATTTATCTCCATCAGTCTCCTTACCTTTTTGACGGCACTGTTTATGAAAACGTCGTTTATGGAGTTAAATATCAACAAGACACGGCAAAAGATAAGCGAGCTCAAGTTATTAGTGCGCTACGCATGGTAGGGTTAGAAACCTTAGCCGACGAACATATCTCTGTATTGTCCGGCGGTGAGAAGCAACGCGTAGCAATGGCACGAGCTTGGATCTTAAAACCATCGATTTTGTTGATGGACGAACCAAGTGCCTCTCTCGACCAAGAGTCGATTGAACGTCTGGTTATCATGGCAAAAGATCTGCTTGATCGCGGTTCTAGTATTGTTGTGACTAGCCACCAAGCGAACGCGTTGACGGATTTATGTAAAAAACAGTGGTGGATTAAAGACAAGACTTTGGTAGAGTCTCCACTCTTGTATGTCATACCAAAAGAAACATCCCAAGAGAACGCATATGCTTCAGCCAACACAAACTAGTTGGGTCATTTTGGCTGGTGGTCAAGCCAGCCGTATGGGTGGAAAAGACAAAGGTCTGATCGAACTGAATCAGAAGCCACTCATCGAACACGTTATCGAACGTTTATCTCCGCAAACACCACGCATTCTAATCAATGCGAACCGAAACCAATACGCATACCGTGCGTTTGGTTTCGTCTTCAGCGATCAATTTAAAGATTTCCCAGGTCCGATGGGCGGTATACACGCGGGCTTGGTTCATGCAGAAACCGACTGGGTTGGCTTCGTTCCTTGCGACAGCCCACAAATCAACACTGATCTTGTTAAGCGTTTTTGTAATGCAGTAGAAGAAGACACCGATATTTTGGTTGCTCATGATGGCGACCACCAGCAACCCGTCTTCACGCTTTATCACAAGCGCGTACTGCCAAAGCTGACCGCGTTTTTAGAACGTGGCGATCGTAAGATCATCCTACTCTACAAAGAGTGCAACACCAGTTACGTTGACTTTAGCGACTCACCAAACTGTTTCGTCAACTTAAATACGCCTGAAGAATTGGCGCAATTTGGACAACTTGAATCATGAAACACACGCTAAACATCCCTATTCTTGGTTTTGCTGCCTACTCTGGTACGGGCAAAACTACGCTACTTGAAGCATTACTACCAAAGTTGACCGAAGCAGGTTTACGCATCGGTATGCTAAAGCACGCTCACCATAACTTCGATGTCGACCAACCGGGCAAAGACAGCCATCGCCTACGTAAAGCAGGCGCATCGCAAATGCTGATCTCTTCTCGTAACCGCTTCGCACTGATGACAGAAACGCCAGAGTCAGAATCGGAGTTTGATTACCTACTAACGCGTTTTGATGAAAACAAGCTAGACGTGGTTCTAGTGGAAGGCTGCAAAAACATTGCGTTCCCTAAGATCGAATTGCACCGTGAAGAAGTCGGCAAGCCTTGGCTTCATCCAAACGATGACAACATCATCGCGATTGCTTCAGACAGCGGCGAATTGGACTCTGAACTGCCACAAATGAACATCAACGATCTTGAAGCGATTGCTCAGTTCGTTATTCAGTATGTTCAAGAAGCGAAAGCGCCAAAGAGTAAAGAGAAAGAAGCCGCTTGCTGCGATACCCTTTCTCCAGCTTTCCTTTCTGTCGTTCAAGGCCAAGAAAAGATCCTATCTTTGGTGAACACGGTTGCTGAAACCGAAGCGTGCAAGATTGAAGGTGCATACGGTCGTGTGCTTGCAGAGCATGTTGTGTCACCAGTGAATGTTCCGCAATACACCAACTCAGCGATGGACGGTTACGCCATTCGCGGTGATGACGTCGAGCGTGAAAGCTACCAAGTGGTTGCTGAAGTGATGGCGGGTCACGCTTACGATCAACCTCTGGAAGTTGGTCAAGCTGTTAAGATCATGACAGGCGCACCAACCCCTATCAATGGTGATACTGTTGTTATGCGTGAACAAGCTTCCCAAGATGGCGATACTGTCACGTTCAATGGTGCGGGCATCAAAACCGGTCAAAACGTTCGCCAAGCGGGCGAAGACTTAGCAATTGGTAGCGATGTGTTTACTGCAGGCACTCGTCTAGCTTCTCCTGAGATGGGCATGATTGCTTCTCTTGGCTTTGGCGAAACGAACGTGTTCCGCAAGTTGAAAGTTGCCGTGTTCTCTACCGGTGACGAAGTTCAAGCGCCGGGTACAGAACAGAAAGCGAATTCAATCTACGATTCAAACCGTTTCACCATCATGGGCATGTTAGAGAAGTTAGGTTGCGAGATCTTGGATTTCGGTATCCTAGAAGATAACGAGCAGTTGATGATTGAAGCGCTTGAAAATGCTTCTGCGCAAGCCGACGTAGTGATGACTTCTGGCGGAGTTTCCGTTGGCGATGCGGATTACATTAAGCTGGCATTGGACAAACTTGGGCAAATTGATTTCTGGCGTATCAACATGCGCCCTGGTCGTCCGCTTGCGTTCGGTCAAATCAACGATAAGCCTTTCTTTGGTTTGCCGGGTAACCCTGTGGCTGTGATGGTTTCATTCATCAACTTTGTTGAACCTGCTCTGCGTAAAATGCAAGGTCAACAAGGTTGGAAGCCACTTAAAGTCATTGCTATTGCGGCAGAAAATCTGCGCTCTCGCCAAGGTCGTACCGAGTTTAGCCGTGGTATCTACGAGCTAGACGAAACAGGTCGTCTAACCGTTCGCACAACAGGCAAACAAGGCTCTGGTATTCTGCGCTCAATGAGTGAGGCAAACTGTTTGATCGAAATCTCCCCTGCTGTTGATACAGTAAAAACGGGAGAAAGCGTGACAATTATCCCACTTCAAGGCAGAATCTAGGCCGATTCAGAATTCAAAGGTCAGCACGTCTGACCTTTTTATTGATAACAGAAAAATTTTTCAGAGAGACAGCTATGGCTCGCACCATTCTTTACACTTACAAAGACCAAGACAAAGAACTGACGTTCTCGTACCAGCAACACCGCAACATTCAAGAAGCAGTTGCAGAGGCGGAAGGTATCGACATCACTGAGTACCTAAAGATGGAGCAGCAAATCGAAGCAGTATCTGACACGAAGGCAGTACGTAACTACCGCGACAATCATTTCAGAAAATTAGGCTTTAGCAAAATCACCCTAGCTCAAAAAGAAAACTTGGGCGTAGGTAAAAAGAACAAACAAGCTTAACCACAAAAGTTAAAAACAAAAAACTCGCGGCAAATCGCGAGTTTTTTTATGTATGAAATCCAAAATCAACACACTATAGCTGAGGCTCTACGATCACAAACTGGTTCGTTCCCGCAATTGGCGCATACCAGTCACTGCCTTGAACGTAGAAAGTCGCCCCATTAACGGTCACCGTGGTTGCTTCATTCGGCAACACGTCGACTATCTTACCTGCCATCCCCTTATTTGATACGACAGTGGTACTCCCCGTATTCACTTGGCTTTGCACAGATACCGGAGGTTGCTCCACGTAAATATACTGATCGCCACTTCGCTTGTAATAGACATTATCCACGACGGCATAAGTGATCCCCGCTATCACTAGGTAAGTCGCGGTTCTCGGAATTTTATTGTAATGGTATACACGGTGAACTGGCGCTTTATAAACGGGACGGTAGACAGGCTTTACCACCACCACCTTCTTTCCATGCTTTGGTGGCTTAGGTGCTGAAGGCTTAGCAAACGTCGGTGAAACCATACCAACTAAGGCGATGCTAAGAACGCCGTAGCGCAATTTTGATGAGTTAAACATCTTCATTCCTACTGTTCGTGGAAGCAATACAAACAGCTTATCAAACGAGAGTTCAAGGGACGTAAACGAAGCGTAAAGCTGGGTAAAGATGGCAGCTCAATAATACAAAGCAGCAGGATGGTTCGATAAAAATAAAAAAGCCTCGTTTCACCTTAAGGGAAAACGAGGCTTTCAATTCTGGTCTTATGTGTTTTCGCTTACCGAAAACTCAGACGATTATTTGATGTTTAGGAACGCAGCACCACGTACGCCGCCTGAATCACCATGTTTTGCTTTGATGATCTTCGGGCACTTCGCTACAGAAAGTAGGTACTTAGGAATACGTTTTGGCATCTCTTCGTAAATCAGTTCGAAGTTAGATAGACCGCCGCCTAGTACAACAACGTGTGGGTCAGTCGCAGTAAACAGGTTCGCGAAGCAGATTGCTAGAAGCTCCATAAAGCGCTCAACGTGCTCAACCGCTTTTGCTTCGCCTTCTGCGTGTGACTTAATGATATCGATCGCTTTCTTCTCTTCGCCGTAGTAATGCGCGTAAAGAAGCTCGAAACCACGACCAGATAGGTAGCTATCTAGACAACCTTTCTTTTCACAACCACAACCTAGTAGAGGTGCGTTTTCGCCTAGGTGGAACCATGCGTCGATAGGAAGACGTGTATGACCTACCTCACCCGCTACGTGGTTACGGCCAGAGAATACTTTACCTTCGTAGATAAAGCCGCCGCCAAAACCAGTACCAAGGATCAAACCCAATACAGATGGTTCATCTTGAAGGTCTTCATCCCATGCTTCAGAAAGCGCGAAACAGTTTGCATCGTTTTCAATTTTTACGCTGCGACCGATTTTAGCTTCAAGATCAGCACGAAGTGGTTTGCCTTTTGCTGCAGGTACGTTAACCGTTAGTACAGTTGCATCATCAGCGTCTTCCATCCCAGGAAGACCAAGACCAATCGTACCTTCACAACCAAATTCCGCATCGTATTTGTTAACCAGACCTGCGATAGTTTCTACCAGCAAATCGTAGTTGTCTGTTGGTGTTGGTACACGTTCAGTTGCTACACGCTCAAGTTTTTCGTTAAACGCACCAAACTCGATTTTAGTGCCACCGACATCAAAGCCGTAATACATGCAATTCTCTCCTAAAAAGCTCAAACGACTCCCAAAAAATGCTGGAGTCAAAAAAGATAAACTCCGAGCATTATCCATATCTGTACGCCTGCAAACCGTGACCGAATGCAGATTTATCCCCTCGTTTAAGCCAGTTGAACAACAAGCCATCAACAAAAGTTCATTCCTTAGAGTTAGCTCTCGATTTTAGCCCACTCTTTGAAATGTTTCAGATGCGGTCGAGACCAGTCAGTTTTTACTCGAGTTTTCGTCAGCATGTAGGTTTCACGAAAGGCTTCAAACCACAATTGCAAACACTCCGAAGCTTGTTCTTCACCTGCCTGTTTGAACACTAACGTCGCGACCTCTGCTGTAGACAGATGCTGCTCATTGTCCGAGCGGCGCATGATGTATTCAGACAGTGATTCCGGCTCAATAGAAAGCACAGGCAAAGATTTAAGAAACTCTGAACGGCGAAAGATCTTGCGCGCTTCTCGCCAGCTACCATCAATGAAGATCAGTAACCATTTTTTATCTGAGCCATCGGAAGCCTTCAATCGCTCTGGATTCAAACCATCCAATAAACGCTCAGGCTCATCCACGTAATCTGCTGGGAACACAACCACAGGTTGATAAGCATCGTTTTCTAGCAGTGCAAGCATCTCTTGAGAAGGCTCGGTACGATTCCATTGATACACGTAGGTCTCTTGAATCGTATCAGCAATTAGACGCCCGGTATTGCTTGGCTTGAACACTTCGTTTTCCGATACGACCAGCATGCAGGCAATATTGGATTCGATGTTCGGCTGAATGTCGCACAAACAATATTGCTCAGAAACCTGACAATATGGACAGCGAACCACTTTACAGCCACGAGCGTTAAACGGCTTCGTTGAGATAGATTGACGGTGCTGGTATAAACGATGGAAAGCGTGGGTTCTCATGGATAGAAAGTGCCAGTTAGAATAAGTGCATGTATAAAGTAGAGCGCGATTCTACTTGCATCGCCAGTGAGTCTCAAGAAATGCTCGTAAACGGACTGATATTCACATTCCTTTCTTCTCGGTGAAAGATACGGTGGAGTCTTAAGGTCTTAACAAATAAGCGAATCAATCAAGGAAATTAGCGTGACCGAAACTGCATTTAACGACCCTTCTTGGCTACGACTCAGCATCTTTATTGGTGTTTTGTTGCTTTGTACTCTGTGGGAAAACAAGCTACCGAGAAAGCAGTTGACCGTCGACCGTTCATTTCGCTGGTTTAATAACCTCACATTGGTCGCACTAAATAGCGTCGTTATTGCCGTTGTCATGCCTATTGCCGCTTTCCAAGCAGCCATCATCGCTTATGAAAACCAATGGGGTCTACTCAATGCACTCTCCTTCCCGACTTGGTTAAATGTGCTGATAGCCGTTGTGTTACTCGATCTCATCATCTACCTGCAGCATTTAGTTTTCCATCGCGTTAAACCGCTGTGGAAACTTCACCGCATGCATCATGCAGACTTGGATATCGATGTCACAACCGGAACACGATTCCACCCGATAGAAATCATTCTCTCAATGATTGTAAAAATCGCTGCGGTGTTTGCTTTAGGCGTGTCTCCTATCGCCCTCGTGGTGTTTGAAATCGTATTGAATGCTAGCGCGATGTTTAACCATAGCAATGCAAAGCTGCCACTACCTTGGGATTCGAAGTTACGCAAATTGGTTGTGACGCCAGACATGCACCGCGTGCACCACTCTGTCATCGTGCGCGAGACACATTCAAACTTTGGCTTCTTCTTGTCGATATGGGATCGTTTGTTTGGCACTTACCGCGCTCAACCGGAATTAGGTCATGATGATGTTGTGATTGGTGTTCCAGAGATTCGCGACAAAGACGAGCAAAGGTTGGATAAACTGATCACCCAGCCATTTCGTTACAAGGAAAAGTCTTCCTCATGAGCAGTTCAATGAAAGTGAATGTGTTTGGAAAAATCATGCTTGCTGAATGCAAAGATGGGATTTGGACGCTTTATATCGATTCGGAAACTTCGATAAAGCGCCCAATCAGAGACTTTGTAGTGCCGCCCTTTCTCGATGAAGACGAGTTACTGACCTACCTAGATGATATGTATCACGAACACGCGACCGCAACTCATCCCAATGTATTTCGGATTGAATAGAAACCGTTAGGCTTTAATCAAATCGCGTTTTTTGTTTGATTGGGTCACACCAACAAACAAACCGATAATCCCAAGAACAATTGAAGAGATGGCGAATACACTCACATCCTGTTGTTTATTGATGGCTGCGTAAACAAATGCAGCACCAAAAAAGATTGCGCCAAAACTAAAGCCCGATAGCGCGGCAAAAATTCCGAAGCTCGCGAGATCCTTAAAATTGTCCATTTCTCATCCCTGTAAAAATACTTAATAACAAAACAATAATTAACGGAATATCTGACGTGAATGGCGATGCTTTTGCGAATTCCACAGCCAAATTGATACTCCAATAGAAAACCCTAACAACAACGTTTGCCATTGCAGCTGTCCACTGCTCTCCAATACGCCCAATCCATAGTGCGCATAAGAGTTAAAGCCTACGCTGCTCAACATAATCAATAACAGTAAAACCAACCCAGTCCGGCGGTGCCTAATCAGCAAATAAACGGCGAGTAAATCAAGGAGACCAAGCGCGCTCCAATACATGTTTAACCAGCCTGGGGCAAAATCGTAAGGCAAAAAGCCATCGACAATATTGTCGTAAATGTGGATGACACCACCCACTGTCAGGCAAAGGCATAGGAGAAACAGTACGAATTTATCCATTATCGTTTCCTTTCCTTATCTGAATGAATGCGCAAAGCATATAGAAATCAGCTAAATAATTGTAATTTCAACGCCATTTTTGAGAGCGACAGTGCCTTTAAACCGTACGTGAGAGGTTGAAAGAACAAAAATGGCTGTTCTTCCTTATCATTTCGCTCCTGATAAAAGCATAGCGTTTGGTTTGATGGTTCGCTTGAAAGCTTAATTAACCTCTATTGGCCCTTTCTGCGCCTGCATCGTTATTGTGTATGGTAGGAATAAGGTATCAGCCAACGCTGAAAAAGCAGTATCAAACACAAAGAAAGGCACCCCATCTAGTTTGGAACCCGTGTTTTCAGAATAGCTAGGCTCACCATTCAACAAGCACATGTTGTAATTCACTCCACTATAAACTCTTGGAATTTCCTCGCAGTAGCTCCGTTTCCCCTCATGAGAGATTCTCACATGATTGTTTGTTGGGTTTAGGGTCTCTATCGTGGCACAACCTTGCAACACAATGGCTGCCAATATGACGAGTCGTTTTTTCATGAACTTTCCTTGTTTGTGTTTCCTTCGTGAGAATGATTTACGTATTTCTTTGCTTACTGCTGATAAACGTGAGATGTGACGTTTGGATGTGGTTTAGAAGCTGCAACAAATCTCCCAGTGAAATTGTCGGGAACGAGTAATAGTCAAACGTCAATATTGCTCCCCCTCTTTAGTCTTCGCATCAATGAACACAAACTTCATCGAAGGAGGAAAGATAAAAGCATCATCACATCGATAACCTCTTAGCCAAACACCATCATCCCGCTTACGCAAATACAAACCTCTGGGATAGGTCTCTTCCTGAGCAAGAGGCAAAGAAGCTAGCGTTTTGTATTCGTCTTTTGTGAGTGAAATACCTTGAAGTAACAAGTATGGTGCGACGGCGAGCGGACAAGGCTCTAGCCCTTTCAGAGCTGCATGAGCAAGAAGCTCAGCCAGCGTTGCGCCAAAAGGTGCCCCCAATTCCGAAGGCGTTGTTACCAATACAGACAATGTCTGGCCACCTTGTTTGGTTTGTATCATTTGGTCTTCAAACAGCTGTAAGGCAAACGGATTGAATTGAATGCGTTGTTCTTTGAGTTCTTTAAGTAACTCTGCATTCGTGTGATTACCGATTTCAACTTTCACTTCATTGCTCCAAGGCGGATAAGTTCACGAACCTGTTCTAAAGCACGTTGAAAAACAGGATGCGCACGAGAAGAAATGTCGTTCGTAACTTCATGCCAAAAGAATTCGAAATCATGCCCACCATCGTCTTGAGTGTGGAAGACCCAATGTTCCGGCAATGCTTCACATTCACACAAAACGAAATGCCAAAGTTGCTCTTTAAACCCACTCTCCCAAGCCCCTAAGTAGGTTGTGTGATTGACCAATTCGATGCCCGACTCTTCTGCCAATTCTCTTTTTGCCGCACTGAAGAAGTCGTAATCGAAGGGTTCAACAGTGCCTTTCACCAACTGAACGCCCGCAAGAGGATGTTTGAAAATAAGAATCTCGCGGTTTTGTTTTCGTAACACCAGAGGACACACTTTATCGACCACAGAGTACCTCCTCGCTCTGAAGGCATATTTGTTTCGCCTCGACTGGAAAGAGAGGCAACATGGCTAGCTCAGTAAAATTCACCCATCTCAAAATATATTGATTGGAAGCCGATTGCCTTTGTTGTTCGGGGCCACTACCTAGCGTAGGGGTGGCTGAGCCGATATGGGATAAGAAGTAATGATCCTTTCGGCCTTGATTTTGAATCTGAAACACAGGTGTGAGCGATGTCAGCTCTATAGAGGTTTCTTCCAGTGCCTCGCGTTTCGCCGCTTCAGAAAGAATTTCTCCATCCTCTACACTACCGCCAGGAAACACCCAATAGTGTCTATCGCCCTTCACTCGTTCAATCAATAAAACTTCTCGGTGATCGTTTATTAATATCAAACTTGCTCGCTCCGGCATTCATCTCACTCCCTTGATTTAACGGAACATTCTAACAACCCTGAAGCGACAACAAAGAATTAACAAATACTAATGACACATTTCTCCCGTGCCGTTAATCAATTTGCGATTTGGGTCACTCACTCTTGGAGTCAAAAAATAAAAAGGCAGAGCGATGCCCTGCCTTTGGTCGTATTGGAAGTTGGTTTGGTCTTACCTAATGCTGGATCAACTCACCTGATGCAGTTCGTATTTATGCAGCATCGCTTGTTGGTGCCCCGCGATGTCTGCGACTTGTTCCGAGCTTTCAACCATGGATTCTAATTGGAGTTTAGTGTATTCACCTTGGTCAGAAATATGTGTAATGGCTTGCGATACATCGGCTGTTGCTCGTTCTTGCTCTTCTGTCGCAACAGAAATCTGTTCGACACGTAGCTGTATATGTCGAACCGCCGCATCGATATCCGAAAAAGCCGACTTTACTTCATGACTCGATTGAAGTGCATGCGCCATCTCTTCACGCGACTCACTTACCGCTTTACGTGAACGTTCTGCGGCAGCCACCAGCTCATTCATCATCTCTCGAATATTTGTGGTTTGTTGGGACGTATCACTCGCTAACTGGCGTACTTCATCGGCGACGACTGCGAAACCTCGCCCTTGCTCCCCTGCACGCGCCGCTTCAATCGCCGCATTCAAAGCAAGTAAGTTGGTGTTATCAGCAATACCACTGATCATGTCTACCATCTCGCGGATCTGCTTAACTCGTTGGTCGAGTTCTAACATCGACCGCTCGTTCAAATTAAGGGAGCTTTCAAGAGACTCCAAACGCTGACGGTTTTGCTCTACCACACCAACCCCCTTCACTGTGTGTTCTGTCGCTAAATGCGAATCTTCGGAAGAGGCATTTGTCACCGTCGCGATCTCTCTAATCGATGCTTCTAACTGAGTAATGGTCGTCACCATGCTCGCTAGCGCTTCATTTTGCACAGTTAAGCTTTGATTTGTTTGCTCGGCCGCATCGTGGCTTATCTCAGCGGTTTGGTACAAGGTTTCGCAGTTACGTGTGACGGTAGAAATCGAATCGTGTGTTGAATCGATAACTTGATTGAGTTTGCGTGCGACTTCTTTAAGCTCAAACGGGCCAATCTCTTGCGCTCTATCTCGGAAATCATGTTCCGTTAAAGCGGAGAGACGAGTAAGGATGTTTTTCAACCCTCGATTGATCCAAGTACGGAGGCCAAACCAAGTCGCTAACACCACAAGCGAGATGACGCCAGCGGCAACAACAACCATTAAGCTGACGTTTTGAATGGTACTGTGGACAATAGTTTCACGCTCATCAATCAACGCTGAGGCGGAATCAGATACTTGGTCGAGCAAATACATGGTTTCGTTTGAGAGCTGAGAGGCACGTTGAAACTCCACTTTTTGCTGTTCGC
The DNA here is from genome assembly GCF_021654215.1 of Vibrio sp. MMG023. Lineage (NCBI taxonomy): Bacteria > Pseudomonadati > Pseudomonadota > Gammaproteobacteria > Vibrionales > Vibrionaceae > Vibrio > Vibrio sp. MMG023. The sequence goes on from NZ_JAKFZP010000005.1 coordinate 395,936, forward strand.
TCTGTTCGAGTTTCGCCAGAATCAAACGCAAAACCCCGTCATCTTTGAAGCCTGCCTGTACCATCTCATAAGGTGCTGTTAGGCTGGCGAACTCAGTCACTTCAGGGTGCCATTCTTTGAAGTCATCGTAAGCGAGATTTATACCAGCGATACGGTTTCGCATTTCTCTGTATTCTTGCTCCGCTTTCTCTAGCTCGGTTTGCATCATCATGACCAAGAAAGTGCTTTCCATCGAGCTCGCGGATGCAATGAATCGATTTGCCGCATCACTCGATTCAGGGTTGTCGTTGCTGAGAAACGAGCTGATACGGTTCATCTCTGGACCAATCGAACTTAACCCATACCGAAACCCACCAACGGCCGAGTTAATGTCGCTTTGCATTTTAATCACCGCAGATTGTTTCGATAAAATGGAATTGGTGACTTGATGCAACTCCTGAACATTTACTTGTAACATGTTAGATAAATGTTCCGCGACTCCCGATGTTTGTTCTATTAAACCTTCAGTTTGCTGTGCGAGAGCGTCAATTTTGGCGGTGATGAGAGGAAGTTCATCTGGATCAGAAATTTGCATTCCATAGTTAAGCAACTTTACTTGCTCTAAAACATTTCTTGTCAGTGTCGCATTTGCCATCGCCATCGGTAACGCTTTTTGAGACAACTCTTCAAATTGTTCGCCAACCTGCTCCATTCCTTTGAAACTTGAGACAGAAAGAGCTATAACAAGAGCGATGATAGTTAAAAATGTTGCACTGATCGTTTGAATCAGTGAAAAAGAAAAGCGTAGACGTTTGCGCGTTGTCATAATCAATTAATGTTCTTTCTTGGGTTTGAATCAACTTTCCGTTTATTCGTCACAGAAGTGAGACAAAACGTAATTTGCTGCCCATACTAGGTATTGGTCATGACATTAATATTTCAGTTTTAAGTTGTAGGGATGACAGGTGGGTGATGTGCGTCGTATTTATTTTCCTTTGATAATCAGTGTACTACTTAGTGCATGTTCGTCCGCCCCCGATCCAGAAACACAAGCTGAGGTCTCTCTTCCTGTTACTGAACTGCTCTCCGACAATCGGGGCCTGTTCGACTTTTATGATGAGTGGGAAGGCACGCCTTATCGCTTGGGTGGAACCAAAAAGTCTGGTATTGATTGTTCTGCCTTCGTACAGAAAGCCTTTGTCGAGGCATATCAAATGTCGTTACCAAGAACGACAAGACAGCAATCTAAGCAAGGCGTAGAGATGAGCTGGTCAGATGCACAACAGGGTGATCTAGTGTTTTTCAAAACAAGAAGAACCACTTACCATGTTGGTATCTATCTAGGGAATAAGCAGTTTATGCACGCTTCTACATCGAAAGGCGTGATCATTTCAAGAATAGACAACCCTTATTGGGCATCGAAGTTTTGGCAAGTAAGAAGAGTTACCATGTAACTCCTCTTTAGATCGAAATGACGAGAGACTAGATTCAATCGTAAGTCGCGACAGCGGTATCAAATAAGTTTTTCACTAGCGCAATGTATTCATCAAGGAATGCAATTTGCTCGTTGGTCGCTTTCTTACCCCAAACGCCAGCTAACACTTCGCCAAGGTCTTCAACGACGGCATCCGCTTCTTTAAGTAGCTTGAAACGTACACTTGAATGCAGTTCTGGGTTTTGTTCGAAAATCGCCATGATGTTCGACGCCACCATGTCATTCACGACATCTTCGATGCTTTCTGATCCTGTGTCACCAATTTCAGACGTGAAAATATCTAAGTTAAGTGACAGGTGCTCTATAAGAGCGAGATATCCATCGGTTTCTACAACCACTGTTTTTCTCCGTTTAATGCAAGCCTTCGAAGATGAAAGCGAATTAGTTTCAATAGTAAGACATGCCGAGAAAATTTCATTAACTTATTTCATATTAATGAGAACTGGCACACTAACCGGATATTTTTTAATCAACCAGATTAGAAACTACAACGGCTTTCCTGTGAACTCGATTTCATCCACAAACAATGTAAAGAGGTTCACATATAGGTAATATACACTAGTAAAATTGAGGAGCGCTTCGCTAAAGCTCCATACAGCCTTCATTGAGAGTTACAAGGCTTGCTAAACTGGTATCCCTCACACATCAGCCCTTAATTAGGCGATTGTAGTTGTTAGTTCCTACTAAAGTACAATTACAAACATCACACACGATGAACCTAGGTGAACTTGAGTCGACTTACCATTTACACCTTACCCCTAGTAACCACTACGTCTGATTGAGAAAACAACACTGCATAACGCTGATTGTCTTTGTGTGATTGGGACTTTATTTCCAATTTACTTACGGTCTGGCTTGGCAACGCTTTTTTCAACTTTTTATTTATGTTTGAGCAAATAGGTTGAAGAAAATCCTTCCCCATTCCAACCAATGATGTGTGCTGGTTTTCTTTGAAGTCTTCAGGTGTCGTACCAAACGTACCGAAGACTCTAGGATCTTTAGCAATCTGTTGATAATAATTTAAAAACTCTCTGCCGTGCTCTTCTTTATCTTCAAAGTCGCGGTCTACTAGGAGCCCTGCTTCGCCTTTATCAAATAGCCACAGATAGAAAGCGAGTTCTTTTGCTGTAAACACAACATCTACACCATGGACAGAGAGCAGTTTTGATGACATATCGATGGAAACTGCGACCTTCTCTTCATGAGAAGAGTTCAGCATGGCCACCGTTTGACTAAATGATAGATTCGCCATGTTTGAGAAAATATGTTGGTCAATGGCATTTCGCATTCGCACAAACGGTATTTCTGCGAGAGTTACCGTGGCTTGACTAACGTCTATTTCCCCTTGTCCATTTTTACCAGTTACCCATTTTGGCTGTTTAGTCGGATACCAAAAATCTCTGACAAATTCGTAGTCATCATCAACAAAAACATGACTTAGTGTATCCTGGGCCCTACCAAACATAGACATTGCATAGCCAAAATAAAATGCCATTGTCTTTCGCCCACCAGCTAATGATGCATGGATGGCAGTGTTTCCATCAAGAGCCAGTTCATAAACTTTACGAGTAATAAAGTCGGCCATAAAAGTCTGGTCTTCTATGGATTTAGCATCATCAATGAATTCGCCTTTATCGTTCTCTATTAACCAAACGTTGCGCTCATCAAATTTAAACTCTGGAAGTTCATATTCATTCTTTAATGCTTCTAAGTGCCCATCCCTGATCAAACCGTTGAGTAGCATGTCTTTGGTACTCATTGTCGTGATCACATACACTTCATCTGGAAATGGACGTCCACTTTGCGCTATTGCAAACAGAGTTTCAGTAAGAACTTGAGGACTTGCCCCAGTTGTTGATAACAGTATGTTTTTCATAAATTATTTCTTGAGAATCTTTCTTGTTTGAATTAAACGACTATCAGCGAATGATGCAGTACTTATTGTTTTAAGTATTAAAGCAGTTATTTTCCATCATCCCACTGATTAAGATAGTCCGCTAAGATGTCACCATGACAAGCCTGTGGCTTACAAAAACAGCCTAGGCGTTTACCTGCGAGCTCATAAACCTTGTTCTTATCAATATTCAAAAACTTATCGTAATCGAAGTCATACTTGAACATTCGAATAACAGCATCACGCGGGTCTTCATCACTATCTTCAAACGTTTCAAACATCGAGTGTGGATTTCCCCAATATGAGCCCCGCCCTATGTACTCATATGAATCTGTGGAAGTCTCTTTAAATTCTGGGTTGTTTTTTATGTTAATCACTCGCGTAATTGATACATTAATAACCCTTAGCGGGCGATTTAGTGCCTCAATAGTTTGAACCTGCTGAACGAACTCTTCGCCATCATCAAAAACTATTGCATGGGTAAAGTCTAAATCTTCAAGCGATATTTTCTCTACTGACATACTCACATTAAAGTCCGCCGAATAATGACGAATCAACCCTCTATAATCATTTAAGCAAACTAAACGGTAGTGACTCATATTACGGGTAATGTTAATCAGCTTCCTATTAAATTTTGACTGACAATTAAACGCTTTTGGATATAAAACTAATACTGTATTCATCATTGTAAGTGCTCTATCTCTATATCAACGTCAACGTTTTTTGCAATAAATTCAGCGACTAGGCGTCTATGACATCGGTCTGCTTCATGTTCACTACACAGAAAGCAAACACCATCTAACTCAACAGGTTCAAACAAGTTATGCACATTCCTCTCCGTCAATAACTGGTTGAACTGAGACTCATACTCTCTCCAATCAAGGTTCTTTTTCTTGTAACCATCTAGGATCTCTTTCGTGGGAGAAAATACAGGCATATGAATATAGTTAATACTGCATAGTTCTTTAAGGAAGTACTTTAAGTCATCTTTTTTAGCAAACCCGGCTAATTGAGATACGTTGTTCAATCTTACATCTATCAAAGTTTCAACACCGTTTGACTTCAATAACGAAAAGAAACGTTCCGCATTTTTCTTTGTAAAGCCTATCGTATAAATCTTCATTTCATTTCCTGCTCAATAGATAGCTGCAATAATTTTATAGCAATTCCCTTGGTAATTTTCCCCAAGACTAATACAAAGAATGCCCATCAGGCCATCTTGCTTGTACACTAAATCATCAAAATTAGGTGACGTAACAGGCAGATCATAATCGAATCCGTTGTATGAAAATGTCGCTCTGCGTTTAGAGCCAAAGTCCGCAGTGTAAAGCGATAAATTATCAACTCGCACCAAGAATAACGACTGCTCTACATGAACCAACTTGCTTTGTATATCGCTATAACTCACACGAGTTCCAGGTCCCCATAAGCTGTTCGGGTAATCCAAGAACTGGGTCAATTCATCCTTTGAAACGTTGTAACGCTGTTGCCATTCAGACCCATCTACTAGTCTATTCTCGGGTTGATTTTCGAGCGGTACTGCTCCCTTAAATGAAATGTTTACCTTCTGTAATGTCTTTACAGGATAAATTCCATATGGGTTTCGAGCACTAGATTGAATAGTAGTCAACTCAGCACCAAAAGGTGTAGCAACCGGACGAATCCATTTCTTGGTTTCTAAACATTTTCCAGCCACACAACGTTGACCTTTTTTAATGGAATTCGCTAACACAACCATTGTGCAACTCGATTGATTCAGGCACACACTGCTTACCTCACAGACAGTTCATCGTTCTGGAGGTATATTAATATTTATGCGGTGAAACAATTTTTTATAAGCTTACGAAGTGATGTATTGTCTGTTTGCATCGAGCTATAAAAACATTAACTGCCTACAGAGTCCTACTCTCTGTCAGCTCTAAATATTCACAAATTAAATGATAGGAGAAATTTAATTTAATATCGTTATACCATGCCTATCAACAACCCCTTTCAATACAAAAGGCGAAGAATTGGGCTTATATTGTGCGAGTATTCTCCCTAGTTCTGCGTAGTTTTTAAGCGACCATTCAGAGTTTTGGTTGTTATCACGGGCTAAACCGGCAGCACTTACTAGACCAGCTTGATCAGTGATTATGTATCTATCATGCATTTTTGTTGAACCTTTTTGAGGTTGCCAAATATTCACTGTGCATTCGTGGTGTTGCTTCAGATGCAATTGAGCGAGAAACCTACGCCAATCTCCTAACCGAAAATCTTCTTTATTTGAATCCCATTTGCAATTGATAATAATCTTACCCGCTTGATATTTCCCTCTACGTTCTCGAAAGCTCTGCGCAATAAGCATCAGAGTCTCTTGGTATCTTTCCTGATCCAAATGAAAATATGGATCTATGATAGTGAGCTTTCTAGCGTAGCTTAAAAATGGCAAAAGCACCGCTTTCAACACACTACCTGTTGTTGGCAATTGTGTTGAACCAGAGACGCCATATTCTTTGTAGAGATTGATATCTTCAAGCTCTTCAATATGCTTAGTATTACTACTATCCCCTACAGAAGAATAGATTGTATCTAAATGTCGAATAGCATGGATATTTTCAATAACCTGAAGCCACTCCTCTTCTGATTCAGGTTGGCAATCATCAAGTTTTGGATGCGAAACAAGCCGATTTCTTTCTTTTAGTAACGATAGTGTTGCGAGTAGTTTGCTTTTGGGTTTGTCATCCAAACTGTCAATTTGAGCATAAACAGCTTTAATCCAATCAGATTTTTGCGCACCTACAATGATCCCGCTGTCACTGAGTAACTCAAGTAAACGTAATACGTCTCGCCATAAGAAATCTCCAATTACATCACGGCTGAACACTTGAGGAGTGAATGATACTTCTTTCAGCATTATGCAAAACGCTCCTTATATCCCTCTTCAAAAAAGCCATTCGGCCAAGGATCAAGTAATGTACCGTCTTCATCTAACTCAAGTTCATTCACATAGGTATGTTCACCATTATTATCCACGTAAAGCAAACAAACATCGCTTGGCGTAAGAGCGAGTGGACTATCTGGCGCAAGATCACCATTAGCGGTTTCTCTCATACGACGCATTATTCGAAGTAGCATGTGTTCACTATGACTCTCGATAATAAACTCATTATCTCGTTCATTGACACTTTGTATGAAATCATCAGCTATCTCACACTGCATAGCAGGATGTAAATGGAGTTCAGGCTGCTCGATGTAGATTTTGTGCTCGCGATGGATTTTTGATGCTAAAATGATCGGTAGAATTTGTGAAATTCCCAGCCCCATATCTTGAGGGTAAACCAGTGTACCGTTTTGCATATCTTTAAATGCAAGTTGTTTTAACTTCTGACCGCCGTCTAGTACGACAATTTGGTACCTGTTATTGATCTTACGCTCATCCCTAAGCCAATCATTAACAGACTCTAAGTGCGACGGGTCAGTAATTAGGCTATGCCACAACTGCAAGCTATTTTCAGCTCGACCAAGTCGTTTTTTATATTTCTGACCTTTGAACTCATTAATTACATCAACAAATCGCTGGTCGGTTTTAAAAAGTCTTGGAATAATATAAGGTAAGCTAAACAAAGCAGCAAAAATTCTAGGCAAGTAATTAAACTTTCCTTTCTTAATAAAAATACCAACGAATATTTTTGGTAGTTTTTGTATCATTCGTTCACTAAGTTCAGAGCGAACATAAGCAAGATAAAGTCTGACAGCCAAACTATTCGTAAAATCAGAAATTGTGCTATTTCGTAGTGGCTTACCCTCACGCTTATTGGCTTTAACTCTTTTTAGTTGTAGATCTAACCTAGTAGGAAGTAAACGCAAAGGAGAAAAGTATTGTATTGAAGACTCACACTTCAAGGTGTAGTTTACACCAGAAAATGAGTTTTGCAGGTATGGGTAAACACTTTCTATATTACTATTGACGTCACTAAATATGACTGAGAGAAATTTAAAATGTTCTTCTAGAGATACTTTATCTACCATATCAATAAAGTAATTATTACTTTGTAACTCACCAGCTCCATCATCAATAGATGACCGCTCTATTTTCGAAGACTTACATACTTTAAGATTATTTCCATAACTAAATTTCGACTCCAATTCAAATGATGAGCAAAATGGAGTAGTTATTAACTTCTCTAGTTCAACATATGTTTCGTCATAGTGTTTCTTCAATATTCTTTCATAATCAAGAAATTGCTCGGATGACTCATCACTTGAAGTGTATACCCTCGCCCATTTAATAAGCGCATTAACTTCGTGATATGTGTAATATTCAATAACATGAATTAGAGCTCGTTCCAACTCATTAAAAGAGCTACTGATACAATCAACATTATTTGACAATGTGTGGTTTTTAATATCAATATCGTACAGTAATTTAATAAAACCCTTGTTATTCAATGCTCTTTTTATCGACGCGTTATAACTGAAACACTCAAATTTATCTTTAAAAACGTCCTTTCCAAATAATTGATATGCATCACGCAAAAAAACATATTCTTGGCTTGATAGAAAATCTTGATCAACTTCATTCTTGTACAACTCTAGATCAAACATAGATATAAGCGATTTTAAACTTATATTTTCAATGTCGTAATTTTTATTTGCCTTATTTGAAATTTCATCTATTAGAGAAGCAAGCTTTTCTTTTGAACTTATCACTCCACACTTTTTAAACATTGGATTGAAATACTTTTTGTTATATTTAATATGTCTTTCAAGATTCAAATCATTAGGGTTAGCAATCGCCATAGATAAAACTATACGATTAGGCAAAACATATCCCATCAAATTTATATTTTTAATAAAAGTGATGTATTTTTCAAACGTAAAATCAGCAATATTAAAACCATTATCCTTTAACGACTTTGCAATTGGATAGCCACTGCCTCTAAAGTGATCTAAAAAACGGTCTGACTTGTAACGGTAAGTCAATGTACAGCTGGTATACTTAGCTTTCTTATGAATAAAATTGTTACCTTCGCCTAGATTTAATACATCACCAGCGAAATGACTACTTTTATGGATAGGTTGTATATTGTTCGCTTGATAGCCGGCTAACATCATAGCATGCAACAAAGAAGACTTACCGACGCTGTTTGGACCGTAAACTAAAGTGAGAGGCTTTCGGTTGATGGTTTGCGGCTTTGGACCAAAGCTCTTAAAGTTACTAAAGGTGAAAGTATCAAATGCCATACTAATTTTTCATATTTTTTTCGAGTATGACAAAGTCGAGCTTGATCGACAAGGCGGAAATAACCCAATTTTGCTTGTAAGATTACGTTCGGTAATCGTAACTATTTAACTTTGGTTTCAGCGGTGATGGTAAGTTCCATACGTACTCACCAGTAGTGTAACCATTGGCACTGCGACACAGTACAGTCTCCTCATAGGAAACCCAAACTGGTCGCATTATATTAAGTTGCGAAGATAAGTTTTACTTGGTCGATTGAATATAGAAATTAAAGACCGTCGTATGATTCTTAATCAACAATTCAGTTGCTTACAAGCATCGAACCACTCGTGAACTACACTCCGTGTTTCTTCGCTTGGTACGGCGTTCTTATATCCCGCTATCTGTTGAACCTCATAAGGGTACGCTTTCTTAGGGTTTATGCTTACGCCAATGGTCATTCGCTCTGGATACTCCATACGAAATGCGGCGTAATGACCCGCTGCAATTCGGTTGTGGTATACCGCAATGCAATGAAGTTGCTCTTTAGCTTCTGCACATAAATCTTCAAAATCGACGATTTGTGAAATACCGTATCCATCAGCTAAACATTTAGGGTATGGAACTTCCGTTCTCTCAGGCTTCATTGCTTCAAAGCGAAGATCTATTTGTCGAGCAACCCAAGCATCATGTAACTCAATCAAATCTTCTACGCTGCTCAGCCTCTCAACATGACGAACTGGATCGTTAATGCCTATTGCATTCCCTAGGCGCAAAGTATCGCTCATATACGCCATCATATTTCTGTATACGCTCTGGCGCTGTTCTGCTATTGAACGCCCTAGATTCGTTCCGGTAAGAAATGGGTGGCTATGGTCTAGTAAAAGCGCACTATAGGTGACCGCTTTGTAGTGACTAAAAACCTTGAACCGGGAAAAGTTAGCGTCCAGTTGCTTGAGTACATGCTTCAACTCACTAGAATACTCAAAATCAAGTGCCAGCTTGTCGATGAACTTCAATACTGCTTTAGATGAATCCAAGCCAAGCTGAGCTAAAATTTCTCGTTGCCCTTGCTTAGCAAGTTCAAGCGCAGCATCGTTATCAACACTGTACTTGGCGCATATCAATGCCAATAATATCGGGCGACCCTCTAACAACTGCGCCGCTTCAAAGCAATTTGCCGCCAACCAAAGCATTTGATACTGGTATTCAGCAAAAGCACTAGAGGCTGTTAGATAGTGTTGAGGAATACCATCAAGCCAAGTTTCGTACTGGTTGTCCCCAAACAGTAAATTCAGGCTTATTCCTAGCCCCCCATCGAGCAGTACCTTTTTCCCATCAGAGAATACTCGGTAACCATGTAGGTTTTTCTGCCAATGTTCCAACTCAATATCGTAATTGAACCCTAACATTGTCGTTGGTAGCGTAATCGTTGCGTTATTCACTATAAAACCAGAATGAAATGTAAAAACCAGTCCTCAGTATAGATCTAATGCGTCAATCAGGGAGGTTTGTAAGCTTACGAACTAGAGCATGGGTACAGTCGTAACCATGCTCTATTTTCGGAAAACACCGTCAATCAATTCATAGTTTCGATACGATATGAACGGCGATAAAGTTAAATTGAATTAACTCTTAGACAAAATCTGCAAGATAAGGGCTAGGGTTGTTAGATGCCGTCACATAAAGCCCTTTAATTGCTCGCGTCGCGGCAACATGAAGAAGCGCTCTTTCATTAAAATCGTAGTCTCGCTTCTCTACTGGATCTTCTGTTAGCACTTGTTTGAGAGGAATTACGTCCTTGTTTACCCCTGCAATCAAAATATACTTAAATTCCAAACCTTTGACACGGTGCATAGTTGCAACACGAAGCCCTTCTTTATCGCTGTCAGCACTGTCTGCAGATAATGCGTGAGTTTGGATACCCAATTCATTTAAAGACTTAGCGTAGCTGTCCCTGACAAAGTTAGTCCTGCCAACTAAACAAACATCTTTCAAAAGCACATCATTTGCCAACAACATATCAAGCTGTTGCTTAAGGAACGATACCTCTTCATCAAATGATGGCAGTACTTTAACGACTGGCATCTCTCCGTGGAATAGGGACAAGTAATCTGATGATCTATCCAATTCGCCATCCAGGTTATCAACTTGGACATTATTTAAAATTGAAGTGGCAAAACGTCTTGTTTCCTCAGTGGTACGATAATTGATTTTCAACTTTTGAGATCGACGTCCACGTACATTGATTCCACATCGCCCTAATACGACTTTGTTACGGTAGATTCGTTGATGGCCATCACCAACAATAAACATATCATTTTCTTGTTCAGGGACAATTGCTCGCAATAGTGAAAACGCTTGGCTCCCCATATCCTGAGCCTCATCGACAATAATCGATGAATAAGGCAGCGTAATTTTTTGCTCTTTGATAATTTCAATAGCATCAAGCATTGCCTCGTTTATATCTCGTAACCGTTTACGATTCATTTGATTACGAAACTCTTCAAAGACCGGCCAAATTTTCGCTCGTTGAATCCGACTCAGAGGTGTTCCCCTGCCGACACGGCTCACACTAAAATACTCCGACTTAGCTTTTACACCATTCGGTTGAACCACATGTCGCCACTCTTCTTCATAAAAAGACTCTGGGAAATATGGCTCAGAGGGCGCTAAATCAATAGCGTAATCCCAACAAAGTTTGCGCTCTTTGTCATTGTCATAAACAACTTTGTAGTCGTAATTAAATCGCTTCAAAAACCGAGAAATCCAACCATCGATGTTGGAGACTTCAATTCTTGCTAGTTGATCCTCACTAGCAATTTTTTTGAGATTGGCTTTAATATCTGACGCCAAGTTCCTTGTGAACGTCGTAAACAACACCTTTGATGAAGACTTACTTGTAGAAAGTTGTTCAGCCAAATGAACTGCTCTATGCATTGCAACCACGGTTTTGCCCGTGCCTGCCCCACCTAGAACACGTGTAGGCCCTTTCGCCTTTCGTGTAACAAGAACTCTCTGGCTTGGGTGTAAAAATACTCGCCACTTTTCGAGTGGAGCGTTCAACATTTTTTGTAGCTCTAAATCATCAGTAACCATTCGGAAGTTACGCTGAGAAGAAGCTCTCTCTAAAGCAGCGTTAAAGTCCGTAACATCGACGGTTTCACCATGGGATTCATTGTAAGTAGCTAAAAGATCCTCATAATCCTCACCCGCAGCAAGCAGATATAAAGGCTCATAAGATTCTGCCGGTAGTTTTTTCTCAAGTAACTCGAGATCTTTTTCAGAACACACTGCCATTACAGCATCAATAAAATCACTCGGAATACCCAGGGCAAGAATTTGCTCTCGGGAGAAATCATTAAAGAGTGCTTTTTGGATACGAGACTCTAATGTATCAACTCTAGGTTCCTCAACGACGTTGCTAACCTCTACGATTTGAATTGCCCCTGTAGATGGGTGGATCAAACAATCATGACGGCGAGCCCAATCATAAGCATCATCGTGGTGAGCTACCCACATAAGCATATAGATGTTGCCTTTTTCTGGCTTCAACACTATGCCGCGATAAGTTTGATCTATCCGTACAGAATGCACATTAGAACTTTTAGCATCGCGAATCTTTTCATAGTTAATACCGCTACTCATTGGGTTTTGGCGGAACTTACTGATAAATTCTTGAACTTTCTTCTGCTGTTGCTTAGGAATTTTTGCAAAAGACATCAAGAAGTCTCCCGCGATAGCAACTTTTGGCATTTCAACTGCAGTCATGTTAATCATTACCCATATATTGTTTTAGTTCTTTTAAAGCCTGATCAGTTAAGTCACCAACGACTACTTTCCAGCCCTTCTCAACAAATAACTTTTTATCGCTTTCCATATCGGGAAGTAAAAGTGCGATTTTGTAATCAGCCCATGCTAATTCAGCTTCGGCAACTATCTCACCTTCAGCACCGACGAGAGCAAAACCGACTTCTGGAATTTGGATCTCAAGCTCCAACATTGCAATAACTACTGTCTCACTAATAACCTCTAGTTCGATTAGCTCAGCCCAATCATCCGTGATTACAACCTCTGTTCTAGCATCAATCGAAACTTCTGTATCTCCACCTTTCACCGCTGAACTGGTGCTGCCTTGCACAAGCAATTTGTGCGAAGTAAATGAGAAATCACTCAAAAATTGCCCAAGGTTTACTAATCGCCAGTACCCATACAATGCTTGCTCATAACCATCATCCTCTGGGAATCGGTCATCAAAACATGCGTGTAAACGTGTCAAAGCTTCAGCATAATCATAAGGGCACTGACCGCGAACTTTCCCTGCAACAACGTTGACGTAAACTTCAGCTGGCATAACAGCGGCGAGTTCAATACTTCGTTGGGATGTGCCAAGTGAATCCAAAAGCCCGCCAAAGAAATAAGGGCCTTCCAAGCACAGATCGGGCAACCTACTCGGCTCCGCGTTTTCTCGCATTTCGTATTCAAACTTGTTTTTTCTAGCCAGATCTTTCGATGCAGAAATCGAGAGCCAATAAAAACTGCTTGCAAACATGGCCTGCTGATAAGTCATTGACATTTCAAGCGGATCGTGAAGATAGCGTTTCAAAAGAGAAAAGCTATTTTGATTCTCATAAGAATCTCTCAATGTCTGATAATTTGTACTTAAAAACTGCTTGTAATGCGCCTTACTGTCTTTCGCTGCAACATCCTGTCGACTTATGCCTATGACCTCTCGCACATGTTTCGCGTCTTGTTTTGCCAGATCATTCCAATAAAGAGTCCAGACATTGTACTTTCCACTATCTAATACTGCATTTCGTTTCTCAACATCATCAGAAACAATATTATAGTGGTGTGCAAAACCATCCAAATATACAGCGATTGGCTTCACATTCTTTAATTCTGAAGATGGATACAAAACAAAGTCAGGGCGTGTATCAATACAAACCCCATCTTTGTCCCCAAGACTCACTTGAGGGACTAATTGCCAAGACGATTTATTGTTAAGTTTGGATGACACAATCCAAGCAGCCTTCCCTCGTGCGTACTCTTTCGTGACAACAAATTCAGACACGGTTTGTTGAAGCGTATCTACGAAGAGCCTTTCAAGTTCTGACTCCAGCATCTTGTTTAGTGAGATATCAGAGAGAGACTTAACTTGCGTTAATGCACTTTCATCATCAAGTATCGACCTTAACAAACTTCTCGCGTGCTCACGCGATATTGACCGCATTTTTCCTCGGTCACGGTACGCATAAACACATTTATAACATCCATCCTTACCTTCAGACGCACAGCCACAATTTTCTATCACCGATAACGCTTCTTTCAAAAGAAGAAGTAAGTTTTCTGGCTCTTGCATTAGCTCTTTCAGCGCCCCCGTACCTCCTGGAACAGAGTCATAAACCACTAGATAGTGTCTGTAGCTCTCTCCCGAATCTTCAGGCTCTCGATAAATGATGCCTTTAATATGATCGACACTACCTTTAAAGTAACGTTTCATGCCCAATTGCAGAGCCGCGCTTAATGAGGCTTCCGTCACTTGTCCATTACCATAGCCGCTAACGGGCAAAAGAATGCGTATCGCTTCAGATTCAAGCTGGCGATAGAGAAACAGGAAGTCTTCATACTTTGCTTCCATCACCGTTCCACGGTATTTGCAGCTTATATCGTGAGCTTCTGGTCCCTTGCTCTTTTGAACAAAACCACAGTCAGAACACACTTTAAAGCCCGTCTTCTTTTTCTTCTCACCCGCAACACTAAATTCATTCGCTTCTTCAACTGAGCTGCCGAAGTTAATGTCACGCATAGAAACTCTACGTATGTACTCAAAGCCAAATGGGATGGATTTGTTTTGTACTTGATACGCGAACTCAACGTCTTCCGGCTTAAAGGAAACAAGCATTTGTCTCTGAAAAAAAGCTGGCGTCCTTGTATCTGCATCATCTGTAATTTTTGAATCTCGGACGCTAGAACGAGCATAGACTTGTCGGAGTTTCAGCATGCGCAACTTTTGTTCTGCGTCAGCCCACCCAGGGTGTCCACACTTAGGGCACGCTGAATACTGGTCGCTCTCTAAAAGCTCACTGTGGTTGCAGTGACTACAAACTCGCCATGTTTCAGGCTCAGAGACCTTCATGTCGATTTGTTCAATTTCAACCTTATGCCCACCGGCATAAAAATGATTGGTTGGCGCTAACTCAGAAATTGCTGCCGCTGCTGGTCGTTCGTACTCAAATGTTGAAGTAACATACTGACTTTTACCATCTTCAACCTCGACGGTGTCTTTCTTGCGCCAAAGAACAGAACGCAACGTGATACCAGCTTCTGGGAATGCATAATTCGGTAACAACCCTTCATCTGTCATGAAGTTAAGGGTATTTTTACTGTTAATCTCTCTAAGTAAAGCCAAGAGAGCATTACGTTCATTCTCTAATTCGTTCAAATCATTTTGGTAGTTTTGATCTTTAACCGGAGAGGATTTAAGTTTATCAATACTTCGTTTTAGTTTTTCCGCACGACTCTTCAACGACTTGCGATCTTTAACTAACATCTCCAAAGACTCTTGTATCTTTGGTGCTAATCCATATTCAATATCCGATCCTAAAATGAAAGACTTTAACTTTTCATATGATGATGGAGATAGAGAGTGAAAGACTTGAGTAAACTGTTCAAACAAAGTCTCCTTATGACTGTCAACAAAAGAGAGGAAGTTATAAGGGTACTGGTCTCTCAAGCCCGCTTCAGTTGCATCCAACATCTGTTTAACGCGTTTGCAAATTTGACTACTATCAATACCGGTCTTAATCCAGCGATCCATACAGAAAGCGGTGAGCTGTCGCTCAAGAATGGCTGAAGCATCTAAGAAAACGCCAGGGGCACTAACGCTACCCGCCATCATTTCAACAGGCTCTTCAAAATAAAACAGATCGTGCGCGTTACCTTCTGCAACAGTCATGTTAAACGCGTTACCATCCTTACGACCAGCACGTCCAATTCGTTGTAAGTAGTTAGCTTGAGCAGGCGGCACAGAGCAAAGCAATACTGACGAAAGATCACCAATATCAATACCCATTTCGAGAGTTGGAGTCGCTGACAACAAGTTTACCGACCATGCTTTACCATCGTTAATAAAGGCATTTTCGGTTTGCTCTCTCACTGTACGCTCTAGCAAGCCAGTATGCTCTGCAGCATTGACTCGGCAAACTTGCGAATGTGACCATTCTTTTTCTGGTAACTGTTTATCAACAGTGAAATGACCCTGACAGGATTCTCTGACACATGCCTTACCTTTCCAATAGCCTAATGCAGCCTCAGGAACAATTAACTGTTCACAGCAATGATCACAACCGAGAGCTGCAACTACTGAAGTGATTTTCAGCGCGGTAGAGTCAATACCCCAAGCCTTATAACTTTTAACATCAAGTTCTTGGAGGATGCCGCCTCTCCTCAAAGTCTCCAGCGTCAATCGATAAATGGTTTGAGTGTGATTCGCAATCATGATGTTGTCATGTTTGCCAAAGCACTTAATGACCCAATTTTGGTGCCAAGTATGTTTAGACTTTGTGGCAATGACCTGGTCAAAACGCTTGTTCTTTTCAAAAGTCAGGAATGCCGGGGTTCGAGTTTTATTACCCCAGTTCGGCATGTATTTTGAAGTTTGTTTATCAATTTTAGTCAGGTAGTACGTTTCACCTCCATCAGCGATATAACGGGTCAATGACTCATGAACAATCGCTCCTCTGTTACGCATACGATGTAGTAAACCTAAACAGAAATGAAGAACATCGGTATCGTTAACACCTTGAATTTCAGAGCCCAATTCGTCCATCAATGCTGTATGTAATCGAGAAGTTAGCCCAATTAAAGCCTCATCACAGACATCAATTGTATATTCACCCGTTCTCTCGAGCGTGCGACCAATTGAAGCCCTAAGACCAAACTCACTAAATACTTCCCAACTTAAACGTTTCTCGACAAGCGTTGGTAAAGCACTATTCACTGGCAAGGGCTCGCCACTTTCTACCATCTCTCGATAGTCGTTGAGCCATTCCATATTAGGCGCAATAAAAGTTGCGGCAAATGATTCCGTTGTGCCACAGCTCTTTTTCGCCACATCGATGACTTCTCTTGCAAAATCATACAGATTCATGCCTTCAGTAGATTTGGCCACCATGCCCATATGGCCACGCATCATTAGTGGCCATGTTCGAGATGAAAAGAACCCCGCTCGATGAGCAGCGTCCTGCACCGAGTCAGAAAAAGTTATCAGCTTCTTGTTTTCGTTATAACGGCTGCTATATATCTGATTAATAGCAACAGCAGACAATGTTGCAGATTGAGCACCCACAATTGATAGGCCATTTTTGCTCTGGCAATAAGGACAGTCATTACTAAAATGCGGTCCTTTTTTCTCACTAATCTTAATTTGATCCGGTAGGAAAACCCTGACTAACTCAGAGTGATCACAAGACTTACATCCAGCAGTCTGACCATCACTATTTAACGATAAACACTTTGTACAGATACGCCTTATGACACCTTTGCCAGGAGTGTCATCGTTATCTTCAAGCGGGAACGCGACTCGAATACTATGGTTCGCCCCAAAGAACAATCGATAAAATACATCAATCTGGTTTTCCAGCTGCTCTACTTGACCTTTGACAAAGCTACCCCAGCCTGTTGCATGACAATCACGGCAATTAATGACGGGGAGATATTTGTCCAACATATCATCAGAGACGTCGTCCCCAAAATTCAGGCGTGGCTCAGGATTGACGCTAGCAACAAGACGTCGAAGTTCACGAAACCAAAGTTGGTGACGTACTTGTAGAAATGGCAGTACAGGTCGTGGTTTACCCTCTTGCACTCTTTGTTTTTGCTTTTCTGATGTTTCTTCGACGGAGTTTCTGGCAATTGATATTAAAGAGCAAAAGCTTTGAATTACCCGACCAGCTTCCTCTTCTGAGATTGAAAAGACAGAACTCATGTCTGCGGACAGTGTTTTAAAGGAAGCAATCTTTCCGTTAATCATCTGGAGCAAAGAATGAAAAAAGCGATGTGATAAAATCGCTAGCCCCAATTCAATTCGAGTGGCTCGACCAGCATCACTATCGATATCAATAGGCAACAAAATTGAGTTTTCTGGAAACCATAACGCTAATTGGGCATTGATATACTCAACTTCTGAGGAATACACCGCTGAATCGAGTTTTTCAAATTCACCGAAGCTAGGATAAGTAAAATATTTAACCGATGCGTCTTTTAAGTATTCCTCGTAGCGATATCTATCCTCTTTGACTACAGAACTTTCTTCGAACTGAGAGTCAAAAATACTGCCCGCATACTCGAGTAGCGCGCTCACATCATCACCTACAGTTGCAGAAGTGCCAACACATGCAAAACCTTGATCGTCAACAGACAGATGATACTTTAATCGACGCACCAAACAGGCAAGGTCCGAGCCTTGGGCTCCATCAAAAGTATGTAACTCATCAACAACCAAATATTTTAAAGTGCCAGGTTCATTATGTTGCCAAAGAGTCTGGTCTTCTGGCCTCATCAACAAATAGTCCAACATCTTATAGTTGGTTAACAAAATATCAGGTGGATTCTTTCTTAAATGGTGTTTACACGTAATAACTTCATTTGGCCCCATGTTGGTCGAAGCAGTATCGGCTTGCTCTCCACCAACAAATAAACCAACGTTAACCTTGCCTTTTAAGCGTTCATCTTTGTATATCGTAGAAGCAAAGCGTTTCGCCTGATCCGTCGCTAGCGCGTTCATCGGATAAATGACGATTGCCTTTACCCCTTTGTTCTGCTGACCAGCACAAAAGTTCAATAACGGATAAAGGAAACACTCAGTTTTGCCTGAGCCTGTCCCTGTTGCTACCAACGTCGATAGTGGGCTTTCAGATGATAACCTTTGATACGCAATAGCCTGGTGCGCGTATGGAGTGAATGGAAGAGAAAGATGGTCAAAATAGTCTAATGACAGTTCACTTTGCCTAAAAGGCAATTGAATAGATAAATACGGCCCTTTAACTAAGTTCTCTTTATCTTGTAAGAAAGACTCCATCATCGAATAGCTCTCACTCTCAAAACAAGGACTATTCATGTTAAATGCTGATTTAACGTACTTTCTTAATGTTTTAACTACTTGCTCACTAACGACTGATGGCAGCATGTGTTTTTCCCAATCCTAACTAACCCGCTAATTTTATTGCTAAATGCATCGATAAAACAGCCTAATAATTTGTTAACTCAACTTTCTACTTAGTTTTTTAGCCAATTCTGTTCAAATCTGAATCAATCCTTGTTGAGCGTATGGCCATAAAGCAACAAAGGCCTCTTAATGAGGCCTGATATACTATCCTATGCAAGTAAATGCTTTTTTGGTATCGCTCAAAAACTCGTGAACGCTAATGGCATACCAACCATTTTCATTCGCGACTGCAAGGTCTCGAGACGCAATGCCAACACCAAATTTACGACTAGGCCATGCTAACTCGAGCATCGAAACAATCTCTTGGTTCGCGTTTTGAACGTCATAGCCAGGCTCAGGCATTTTCACTCTCGCCTTTTGACAATGATGCAACACACCGTGTACAGCTGGGTCCGTCATTTCAAAGACGTCGTCCCAACTGCCAAGGTCATTGGTCAAGCCCTGCTCTCTACGAAGCGTAGCGATTAACTGCCGAACGTCATGCATGACATAAGCTTCTTTAGCTGTTTTTTCTTTACTCAAACAGTCAGCACATAAACCTATTAAATTCGATGGTGAGTTATCATATTTAATACCGTTAACATGATGAACATTGTACTTGAGTTTATGCTTGTTCAAATCAACTTGACACTTCTCACAACAGTACTTTTTCTCTTGTTTGTAGCTCCTCGAAAGCTTCTCCCAATCGTCGGTATGATCATTACGGGTATCTCCAGACTGTCTTTTTGGAATATGAGGAAACACCGAACTATACGTGGAGAAGAAGCGCGCCATATCAAATCCATTGAAAACAGCTTCTTTGCGTACCCTATCGCCAGTCCCGTAGCCCTGATAGTTAAGGGCTCTGATGCAAGACTTACATACTTTTAGTTTCGCTTTCCCTTCTATATCCCTACCATCGATATAGTTTGTCCCTGTAATCAAAAACTCACCGCTCACATCGTTGGTCACCACGTATCGCTCAAACAGGCCTTGGGTCCTCATACCCTTCAACTTAGCACAATCCGCTACATGGTATTTAGGGCCACTTTTTTCTGGGTTATTCAACGCAGCAGTAACCGAAGTGCCCACATCTTGTATATAAAGTAGTACCTGACGGCCTTTGTAACTAAGGAGGCCAGAATCAGTATCGACATCCTTAAGCTCTACAACCTTACCTTCACCCAGTTCAATATCAATTGGGTCGATATTAGTTGGCGTGTATTGTAGGTTGAACTGTCCAGGCTTATCAGGAGGCATAAGCTCAATGGCTGCACGTAACGCTTCCATATCAAAGGAGAGCTTCATTCCTCTCCCCCTAAAATTTTACGAATTTGCTCTTCGGCATTGGTTATTACGCGGAACGAAACACGCCTAGACCGCTGGGCAAGTTCTACACCATATTTATTTTTAATAACCTTCGAAGAAGAATAACCAACGGCTGCCACATACTGTTTAACCCAAGAGTAGTTAAAGTGGTCATTGCGAACATAATCAAGGCTCATCACAAAACCTAAAACAGCCCTTGTGCGAGATTGTGATAGGTTCATATTGTTAAAGTAGGCCTCATAATCTGTTGAATCATGGTTCCAACGGCTTGATGTGTGACCTTCAATTTTTATTTCTTGTATCGACGGCTTATATTTATTCAATACCTGCAAATAACGCGGGAAAAAGTCGCTCAGTATGACCTCAAACTTACTGCTTAAATCTGATTTCCCGTTGGCGAACAAAACGTCCGGTGCGGTAAAGTTTAAACTTAAAGTACTTCGTTCAATTTCAGCACCCCACTTCTCAAGGTCTTCAGAGAACTCTTCGACCAAAGCAAGGTAAATGGCTTCCTGTGTTTTCTCATACGTAACAGCGACTTCTTTGATCTTGTCTCGTTCATTCATTGCATCTCGCATCAGTGCCACTGAGATAAACAAGAACACCATCATCAAACCTGCCATAAGGTCTGATACTGACATCCAGTGGTCGCCTCCATCAGCAGAGGCCGACCTTTTACCAAACAAATTGCTCATATTAGCTCGCCAACTTAGTTACACTGCCGACAACTGTTTTCATTTCATTCGTCAATTTTCCGTAGTCTCGAGTGAACTGTTGAGTTACCGTTGCAAGACCTTGTCCCATCTCATTAATGACACGGTTAATCTCTTGCTGCATTTGAAGATCCAGTACTTCTACTTGCTTCTCAACCGCTTGGCCCGTTTGTGCAACGCTATCAATCACTTGTTCCTCAAGGCTTTCAAATGTTCGCTTCACTTCACGCACCTGAGCTTCAAAGATTTCTTCTAGAACCCCCTCAAGGCGATCTTGCAACTCTTTGATTCCTTGGACCATGTGTTGTTGTGTTTGCTGTGTTCTTTGACTTAAGTCTTCGTTACTTTTTGCAAGAATTTCTACGGTATCGGCCGATGATGTTGCAACATCATTGACCATTTCACGCACGTTATCATTCAAATCAATCATCGCACTACGTAGGCTATTTTGTATTTCTGTTGTTTGATTGGTGATGCACTCAATCATCGATTGAACACGGGCGGATGCATCCCCCATTTGGCAACTAATGTCATCAGCACTCTCAACTAACGAACCAGCAAGCTCTCTAGCTCCTTGTTTAAGTTCGTCAGACATCGCAACCGCACTTGCATCCAACTCAGATTTGATAGTTTGCAAATTGTCTTTCACTGTTGATGAATAGCGTACTAGCGCTTCACTAAAGTCTTTACCATATTGGTCAATAAGTGAGTGCGAAGACTCGTTCATTTTTTCAAACGTCTCTATTGACTCTCCAACCATATTGTAAATATCGTTCATCGCACTCTCCGTACTCTCTACTAAAGAGTGTCCAACAGCATCGACGCTTTCAGCCACTTTAGTCGTGAACATTCCAACCGCAGATTCGATACCATCATTGATGGATTGAATGCCGTCAGAAGTCGTCGTCGTGAAATGCTGAGTCGCGCTGGTATGAGCAGAGGCAAAATTATCCAAAGCAACGCGATTTTCTTCGCCCACTTTTTCCATATGTTCATTTGCTGAACTCAGCAACTGTTGAACGCAAGACGCGTGTTGTTCAATAGTGTCGTTGGTGTCAGCAATCAACTTTTCACATGTTTCTGAAGATGCCTGAACGGCTACAGAAACCAGAGACAGAGAGTTTTCTGTATTTTCAATGAGTGACTTGCCAACAGCATCGACTGTCTCGTTTACTTTTGTAGAGAACTCAGTAACAGCACTCTCTATGCCCACATTGATCTTGTGAATATTGTCATCGGCAGTCGTTGAAAACTGCTGCGTCGCGCTTGTATGCGCCGATGCAAAATCATCCATCGCCATACGCGTTTCTTCTTTTGCGCTTTCTAAATGTTGATTTGCCGCTTTCAACGTTTCTTGAGCAGAGGCAGTGTAATCGCTGATTGTCTCGTTTGTCTGGTTTATAAGCTGGTCAAATGAAGCACATGTAGACTCGACCGATGTCGTCACTTTACTCATACTTCCTTCAACGGTAGAAAGTAATTGGCTACCCGATTCATCTATCGTCTTGGTAATTGAGTCATTCATGTTCGACAATGCTACACTTAGCTCAGAAGTCATTGTATCGATACCCTGCCCCGTAGACTCGGTAAACTGCTGAGTAGCCAGTTTATGCTCATCGCTAAAGCTGTCGATCATCGCTTTCGATTCAGAAAGCATGGTTTCATAATGACTTGATGCAGCAGAAACTGAACTACTGATCACTGTCATGGTGTCATCTAGCTGTCGTTGAATTTCTGGCATTGCCTCAACGGCTTTATCACGTAGCTCCTTAAATGCATCCAAACGCTGTTCAAGCTCAGTTACTTGTCCATGCCCAAGTTCCATAACGGCATGCAGTTTTTCCATGGTTTTAGGAATACTTTCCGTGCGTTCGCTAATATGGGCAACGGATTTTTCTGTATACGCGATCGCATCAACACCTAACTGGTACGTATGGGCCATTTCTTTGAGTTGTTGACGATAATTTTCTTGCCAATCAACCAATTTTTTCACCGAGTCATCAAGACGTTTGAAGTTTTCACCAAATTGTTCTGTCAAATTGTTATTAAAATCGACAATCACTTCTTTTAGTGCGTTGATAACCTGTTCGGTGGCAGATTTAGATAGCATCTCACCAAATTTATCCATCTCATCCCATAATCGCTCACTAAATGCAGAGTGCGACGTGTGCATCAGTGACAGACTCTCAACAGTGTTCTTATGGTGGGCATTGATTTCAGACAACTCGTTCTTAACCAACTTGTTGCCATCGTTCACATCACTTCGCAATAAACGAACTTGTGAAGCTAAAGAAGACTCTTCATCGCCTCGGATTGAATCAACCAGTGACTGAGAAACCTTCAGTTGTTGGTCCATCACTGAATATATTTCATCAGGACCAACCCCCTCTACGACCACGTTTTTAGCAGGAATAAAGGGTTCAATGGCTTTAAAAGCAATATTGGCGCACATACCGACCAAGCTGGTCAAAAACGCCGTTTTTAAACCTGATAATAGTAACGAAATACTGCCATCAATGTTTTGAGGGTCGAACTCCATCAAGCCGACAACAATACCGGCAAAAGTCCCCAGAATACCTAGTGATGTCATTAGGTTAGGAGCACCACTCACAAACCCATTTGCTTTCCCTAGTAAAGCTAGGAACAAACTAAAGACAAAAACAGCACCAATGATGTAGATAAACAGATCAGAAAATGCATTTGCAGATACAGAGGCAATCAAGCCGGATAGATATTCACTCATTATTAAGACAATATATTGTAAGGTTTAAAAAAACAGGCATAACGCCGTTTGAAATCAGTACGCAGATAGGCTGCCGGGATTTAACCACAAACGCAGAAGTGTACCAACGTTGGTCTATTCTGGTTTGAGCTTATGGGTTCTTTAAGTTAATAAATTGAGCATTTTCGGTAATGCTGTCATCTTAGTTATTTTTTCTTCGGAATCGCCTATCCATTACAAAACTGAACACGCCAGAGAATAATATAATTGCTCCAGCGACTTCTTGAAGCGCATCGTTCAAAGCCAGTCTAAGGTGTTCCGGTTCTGTGGTATAACCATTGATCCAATACCCCTTAGAAATCATCGCGGCACCAGCAAGAATCAAATATAAACCAAAAATAGAAAGGTAGTTATTAATAACAAACACCTTTAATTTTATAAACACACGCCTTAACTTTTCTTTCATTATCGTCACCAATAACTAACACCAATCCAGTTAAAGTTCTGGATGATTTGATACACTTTTATGTAAATACGAAATAAACAAGAATTTATCAACTTACTATTATTTTCTGCACTTCTGTAAATTCTAGAAGCGAGATTTTTCAGTTCATTCCTAACTTTTCTAATAACTCATTAGTGAGTAAGTTGAGTCTATGGAATGACTTCTCTTGTTCTGGCTTCATTTTTAAACCAAATAATTCTCTAAAAAATGAGCAATTGTTTCTGTATGTATTGAGCTCTTTTTCAATATTCGGTACGTACTCATTCACAAGCGTCTTCACACGAAGAGCATGCTCTCTAGCAGCAATCAATTGATTAGAAGCTTCCGTTGTATAGCAGATCAACTTGTCTGCTTCTTGAATTAGCGTCTCTTTCTGCTCTTTTACTTTTTCGACTTTCTTGTAAGAGCTTCTAGTAGAAAAGAAGACCATCGGCGCGACTAAGATCCCACCAAGCACCCAAAAGCCGCCTGCCATACCTGCGCCCCCCGTTGCGAGTGAGCCGCCACCAAACCAAGCTAACGTTGCGTTAGTCGCAGCAACACCGGATAGCGAAGAGATTGCGGTACCTGTAGAGGCAGAACCAATCAAAGAAACCAGCCCCCACGCGCCAAGCGCGGTCGTGCCGCCAACAAGACCACCAAAGCCAACGTTGAGCGAAGTATTAAAACCTGAGTTGAACCTATCAAATTGATTCAAAGTTCGCTTCTGGACTGAGCGTACATTCGATTTTGACTTAAGAATCTTTTCTACTGGTTTAAGCGTGTTTTTCAAACGACTCAGATCAACACCAATAGAAGATAGGCTCTCGTTTGTAGACGCTTCAATGGCTTTTATACGCTCAAAAGCCGGCTTATAGATCGCCTCATACATATCAGTGTAATGCTTATTATGCAGTTCGAGCATAAAGGAGCCACCAAGAGAAACCATAGCCCCCATTGCTTTACCTACATTCTTAAGTACTGATCTTTTATTTTTAGCTGGTACAAAGAATTCCAATTCTTCATACACTTCATCAAAATACTTAAATGCGCCGTCAGCAATTTCCTTATTAGTTTTACTGCTGCAATCAACAGCATTTTTATACGCTAAAATAGAGTTGCCGGTATGCTTATATTCTTTAACAAACGTGCTCATTAACTTTAATTTTTACTGCTTTATACAAATCCGTTAACGAATAACAAACGAATTAAGGTAATAGGAAACCTGAACTGTCCTAACGTTGATAAGCTTATCAAATAGATCGAATAATATGCTTTCATAAGCTTACAAAGTCTTAGTGTTGCTAAGGTGATGGTTCGAGGACTCAAAATCCCACAAAAAAACCAGAGCACTAGGGCTCTGGTTTTCGCGCGGATTATAAGGAAGAAGTGTGATTTCGATCAACTTATATTTTATGTAATTTATTGCTTAAAGCACCACTCAAATTCAGCCCACACCAGATCGTAGTAGCGTTAGCGATCGCACTTGTCGAATGGCGCGATGTATTCAATGGCGTAGCTCTGCTGTGCAGCATGTCTTCCATTAGCAAATCCCCCGTCGGGTTCGTGGGGTGTTTACTATTAAGTGCAAGTTTAATAATGCTCAGTTAACTCAAATGAGCGCCTTAGGTACGGGCAAACCTCACAAGCTGCGCACCCTAAACAGTTAGTGGAAACATTATCATCACAGGTGTTAATGATTTCTTTGATCTCTTCGTCGCTTAGAGGTTCTGAGAATATTGGCTCGAACATCGTTTCCTCATGCAATCATTAAACATTCGAAAAAAAACCAGAGCACTGAGGCCCTGATTTTCGCGGGTTATATCAGAAGTCAGTTACAACCAACTTATATTTTATGTAATTTGCTACTTAAAGCGCCGCTCAAACTCGGCCCAAACCACATCGTAATCGCGTTCGCGGTCGCACTTGTCGAATGGGGCAACGTATTCGATTGTGCGCTCGACTGGGCCACCTGGTTGGGTGTCATCCATGTAGGCTTTGTAAACCTTACCGGATTTCAGTTCACGGATATCTTCCCAGCCCAGTTGCACATTAGTGTCTGTCAGCGGTTCGGCTTTTGAGCCCAAACCTTGAGCGCGATTCTCATACACACCGTTTTCAATCGTGGTGGTAAAACCGTTTTTCTTGTTGAACTTACGGTCTAAACCTACCCCGACCAAGCCTTTTGATGCGGTAAACACTATTCGGCCAGTTTGGTCGTACCAAGTATCCGCCTCATATTGGCGCATTACTGGGAACTGAACACGGTAGATGGTTTTTAACTCTTCCAAGGTCATTCCCAGTGCCATTGCAACCAACACATCAATTTCTACCAATGCTTGACGACGAGCGTAATCGGTACGTAACGCACAATCACGATGCCATTCTGGGGTTAAGTTTTGGAAGAAACTGTTAGGTAGCCGAGAGTCATCCTTTGCCCAACTGGATACATTTATGTAATCAAACTCCTTTTCCCACAAGTACTTGTATTCTTTAGTTAAACAGTTGAGGACTAAACCACGAATCAGAAGATCGGGCTTAAGATCTACTTTTGGAAAAGCTTCCCATATACTGTGGAGGTTTTGTCTACCTGTTGACTTTATAAAGAAATCACCAACGATACTATTACCAAAAAATGTTGTTGATAAAAGTAACTCATTTGATTTAAATGCGGCAGTCTGAACACCATTAATATGACCAACGCCTGGAGGTATAATGCAACTTATCATTGTTCTTTCAGCCCAAGGACCTATCATCGCCCGACTTGCCATTCGATAATATTCAGTTGTATATCGGGCATCAGAGTGCTCGCTCTCCAACCATGGTACTCTTGGAGAACGAGCTAGATACTCTAAATGATCACAAGAAATTTTATAATTGGTTCTTGGAAGATAATTTTCAGATATCTCAATCAAATCAACGTTATCATAATGCCCTTTTTCAGAACAAACACGCCTAGGGGTTTTATATATTGGTGTACCAACAAAAAAATGCGGACCTGAGATCAGAAGGCTGCCTATACTATTTGAAAAATGGGTTTCCCTCTCAATTGTCCCATCTTTTTGAGAATTTGTTTCATGCCACATTTCAGTGATAATGTAATCGCCTAATTTATACCTATCGTCAGATTGCTCACCTTTAATTTTTTCTAGAACTGAAATAAGTGACTTTGAGTGAATAGCAGGAAGCTTTGCAAAATATATACTTTCAGAGCTTTTATCGTACAACTTAGAAAACAAACTAAGCTCTTTATCTGTTATTTTTACTATGCGCTCTAAATGCGCACCAATGCTCCAGCTCGATATGACCTTCCCATTTACCACATCAATATCTTTGATACCTGGTATTGCACCACTTCCATCATGTAGGTAACTACTATCTATAGAAGTTGGTGTGAAAATATTGGCCATGTGATCAAAATAAACTGTAGATTTTCTTTTCCCATAGATGTTAACAGAGAAAATAGTAGTATGACCAACCTCTGCGAATAAGCTCTTTTCATTTTGATACTGAAAGTGTGCTAAAAGTCGATGGTAAACCTCTGACCGAAACGATCCTGCTTTAGGGTCATCATACAAGCCGTCTGGGTGTATAAATCCACTAACTGCAACTTCATTGGAAATACGCCAAGCTTGCGGCAAGAAACACTTATACAGGTTGGTCTGAATACCTTTCAGCTCTGGATAATTAACCAATCCGTTTAGGAAGTTTTGCGTGGCTGATGCTTCTTCATATTCTGAGAAATAGGCTTGCTCTAATGCTGGCATACGCAGCAGCGTTTCTTCACGTAACGTATTCAACTTGGATGCCGAAAACTTACGCAGCACAAATTGCGGTTCATAGTCACCCATAATGCCGCCTTCTTGCCATTCCACTTTCAGCCAAGGTGGGTTACCAAGAATCAGATCAAAACCGCCGTTATCTGCAAAAATGTCCGCAAACTCAAGCTCCCAATGGAAGAACTTATAACGCGCTGCTAATTCGTCCACTTTACGCAAACGCGGGAAAATACCATACAAGAAGTTCTTATTGACTACACCGCTGCTGTTGGTAGAAAACAGATCTTGTGTTTGTTGACTGCCTTCAGCGAACATCGCCATTTGACCTGAGCTTTCCTCAGTCACTACGGCTTCTGTCACCGTATAGCCTTCTAGCACCTGTTCGATTTCACCCAGGTATTCCGCTCGGCTTGGCAGATCATTGGCGTTGTCGATTGGCCAGAACCAAAGTGCACACCAATAGTCCATCACCATTTTTAAGCGTGGATAAACGGCTGAGCCTTCATGCTGAGATTTTTTCAGCAGTGCATCTTTGCTGTGAGTGGAGCTGAGCTGCTCTGAGTGTTCAGACTCTGGCCACACTTTTAGGCTATCAGTGACAATGTCACGCTCTTTATGGCGCTGCGCCGTATGCTCTTGCCACAATTCATCGATTTTATTTGAGATGCGCAGCAGTTGGGCTTTTTCATCTGGCGTGAACGATTTGACGAACTCTTTGCGCCAATTAGTGATGGTTTTGATTTCACTCTCTTTGAGCGATTTCACCACTTTATCGCTGTAGTCCGCCATGCCATTGTCTGGCAGCAGGTAGTGGTACACCTCTTGATCTTTACGTGAGTCGCTATGACCTAAACGTTTTGGCTCAATGTTTAGCCAACTTGGGTCTTTGGCTTTTTTATAAGCAAGATCGCCGGTTGAGAACACCTGACGGCGCGCACCAATGAGCGAGTTACCGTTATAGAGCTGATAGCCAAACCAAGGCACAAACGCTTCATCACTGATGGCATTCAACCACAGCGACACTTCGGCCAGTTCTACCGCAATCGGGTTCAAATCGACACCGTAGACGTTGTTGTCGGCAATGAACATCTTCACACGTTGCAGTTCACGGGTGTATTGCTCTTGGGGAATACGTTTGTCTTCAGCGAGCTGTTTCAGTTCAAGATACTTTTCAGCCAGTTGGTTGATCGCTTCATTCAAGAACGCTGCGCTACCCATTGCAGGCTCGCACACTTTTAAAGTGAGGATCTTGTCTGCTTTTTCACTTGCGCTTTCAAGCTGTTCAATCTGCTCTTTGTACAGCTCTTTCAATGCGTATTTCACCAAAGATTGGGTGAGCACTTCTGGCGTGTAGTAAGAAGCCGACTTTTCACGGTCGCGCCCTGCCATACGGTAGATAAAACTGCCGCGCTGGTGGCATTTCAGTGAGCCGTCTTTGTTGAAGACTTTTTCACCCTCTTTGTAATCCGCCAGCTGCTCAGCAGTGACAAAGTAGCCCGTTTCCAGTTCATTGACTTCTTCTTTTTCTTTCTTCACTTCGTACAAATCGGTCTTAGCGAAGAAGCCACGGTAAGAAAGCAGCGCCTCATACACCGCACCTAATTGGTTAATACCAAGCTGTGCATAAGAGATGCGACCACGACGCTTGTTTTTTCCTTTACCTGGGCGGCTTAACGACATCAACTCAATAATGCGTTGCAGGGTTTCGTTACGGAAGATCACGCGGCCCAAATACGGCATGCGTTCATTATCAAACAAGTGGCTTTCCAGCTTACGGATACTGAAACTGTTTACTAGCGATGAGTGGCTGGTTTCTGCAAACAGATCTTCATCACGCTCGCCTTTCTTTTTGTCACGAGATGAGGTTTTCTTGCCACTGAAGCCGTTCGATACCAAACGGAATAGCATTTGTAAACTGTCATGAATGTAGCGACCATTGCGAGACTCTTCGGTGGTGAGATCCACCATTTCCAGCTCACGCAGTGCTTCAAGGCTGTAGCCTTTCAGATAGGTTTCCGAATCTGTCGGCGCATATTGCAGCTCTGGTCGGGCTTCGATGTAGAATAAGAAAAGCATGCGGTACATGTATCGCAAGCATTCCAAACTCAACTGATTCGGATCGATGTTACTCTTACCTTCATAGGTGAAGCCTCTTTCGATCAGCTGCTTGGCTGCTTCATCACCCAACAGTTCAATCGATTCACGCAGCGCGTATTTGAGATCTTCAGACACGGCAAAAGCATGCTTGTGCGAGCTTTCATCGAGATTATCCAGCAGGTTTTGACCTTGCTCTGGGCAAATCGAATCTTTGTGTAGCAATGCTGCAGTGGCTTTTAGCGTATCGGCTTCTTTTCGGCTAAGAATTTCTTCAATGTCAAAACGAAGCAGGCGGTTTTGCGCCCATTTAGTGCGGTCAAGCAGCAAGCACTGACGGTTACCGAGCAGAAGTACCCAGCGAGGCGGTTCTTGCGCACTGAATACCTTCTTCGACACCAAGTCTTGCCATGTCAGAAGTTCACCATGAGCATTTTGCTTAAGTGATTTCTGGCTTTCTTCATTAACTGTTGCTAACTGGCTAGTCAGTAATGGTAATGAAAGAGGATCTGCATCATCACCGCTCAAATCATGAGCTTCTACGATCCACAGTAAAGGCTGTCCTTGCGTATCTTGATAAGCCGATAGCACTGGCAACTCTGCGCCATCAATCAATACGGAGGTAGGTTTAAGTTCATAACCCAATGCATTTAAAACCGGTGACCAACGGCTGCGTTGATCGCTCAGACGCTTGGTTTCACCCTTTGCCGTTTTGTTTTGATTCAGTTGGCGAAAATACTCACCCGAGTAGCTCCGCAGCGCTTCAAAAGGTGTACGGTAGCCCTTAACTGGATTTCCACCCTTTTCACGCTCGGTTCGCTCTTGTTCACGCGCTTCGTTTTCTTTTTGTTGCCAACCTTCTAATACGCCACGAATATCACCAACGAAAATCTCGCTGAGATAGTGGTGAGAGTAGAAGTCGTTTTCGTTTGAAATGCCAACCAGTGCCATATTAGTAACCCTCAGCGCCTGTTAGTACCGCCACCAACTGAATGTACGGCGTTTTTTCGGTGGTCATGGTGTCTTCAATCCAATGCAGATATTCATTAAATATCTGTTCAATTTCTCGCTCGCGTTGGGCCTTACGGCTCTGCACGATAGTTTCCGCTTGTTTGCTGTCACCAAAGTCCAATTCGAGCTGTTGAATTTGTTTGTTTTTAAGTGCTTCTAGCTTGTCCATTTGATCGGTGAGCTTTTTGTCGAGATCTCGTTCGACATCATCACGAATGGATTGCAAATACGGTAATGCTGCGTCGATTGCACGACCCAATAATTCCTCTTGGCGTTCGTGAACACGCTCTCCGCCTTTGTTCGATAGTGTGCTAACGTGGAAAGGATGCTTTTCAACGAAATCTTCAAAACGTTCGATGCCACTTAATTCGCCATCTTCAAAACTCACCACTAACCACGGGTTAACCACTGGATGAGATTTGCGGTTTGGGAACAAGCCAGATAAGACAAAGTGATCTTCATAATTGTCAAACTGCGCTGGCATTCGCAGTACAGGCGCTTGATGGCGTCCAAAGGCACTCATCATTTTGTCACCGAGCCACTGTGCAACTGGGTTGATTGGCCACAAATATTGAATACCAGGCCATGCGGTTTGCTCTCCACGACAGCGCACAATCTCATGATTGATCACGTTTAAATCATTGCTTAAACGCAAGGTGTATTTGTTCTCTTCCGTTGGCTGAATTTCAGGCGGTAGGAATTTGAAGCGTTGGCGCAAATCTTTAGGCGCAAACAGCGATAGCACTCCAGAGTCATCGGTTTCTGAAATAATATGTTGCCCTTGATGCTTAAGGTACTTCAGTGCTTGCTGACAATATTCCAAATCATCATTGAACAAACTCACCATCTCTTTCGCTTCTGATTGATCTTCACTGACTGGAGAGTCATCAAAGAAACCGGCAAAAATATCGTCTTCATCACTCTCAATATTTGAGTCATAGAAGCTTTCTAAGTATGCCGCTGCATCGAAGTCGTTTTCGTCGCTAAACATAACGTTTTCGACTTGCGCTTCTTCCTCTTCCTGAGAGTAAGAACGGGTGAACTCAGAGCTATCACCGATGTTTTTCTGCGCTTGGTCATCTTTCTCAATCAACACTTCCAAAACTCGCATATCACCACGAATGCGCTCATTAACACTTTGAGTCAGCAAATAGCGGATCTGTGGTTGATGCGTTTGACCATAACGGTCAATACGACCATTACGTTGCTGGAAGACCATCAATGACCATGGCACATCAAAGTGGACCATTTTGTGGCTGAGATGGTGTAAGTTGATACCTTCAGACGCGACATCCGAACAAACCAGCAAACGCAGTTTTGAACTCTCTTTACCGAAATCTTCGACCACTTGCATGATATCGGTATCAGACATACCACCATGAAGCTGCGCAATCGCACCATCGCTTATTTTTAGGTCTTCTTTTAAGTTGTTATACAGAAAATCTAACGTTTTTAGGCTTTCAGTAAAGATAACCAGACGGTCATCACCCTGAGATTTTTTCCATTTCAGATCATTTTTAATCGTACCCAGTAAAGACTGGTACTTGCTGAAACTCTGCTTATCAATATTGCGTAAAGCGGATGCTAGCGATTCCAACTCGCTAATATCATCATAAAAATCAGGATCATTTTTCTTTTCCAGATTTCGAATACGATTTTCAACTGTCGATAAACACGCCATTGGGCTAGAGAACAGTGCTTTTTCCAACGTCACTTTAAACAGGCGGCTGCTTTTTCTGCTGCTGTCCATGCTCTTGAGCGATGCCGCTACCAGTCGACGATAGACTTCTTCTTCTTGCGAGCTCGCATTCGCATAGATTGATTGGATGTTACGCTCAGGAAATTCGCCTTTCATCTGATCTTTTACGTCTTTTTTGAAACGTCGAACAATCAGGTTTTTGTCTTTAAAATCGTCATAGCTGTATTCACTTGGATTAGCGATAGCCGTCGCATCCAGCATATTCATCAAGCTGGCAAAGCTCTCTGCTTTACCATCGTGTGGTGTTGCAGACAACATGACTAGGGTATCACTGCGACGAGAAAGCAATTTTGCAAGCTTACTACGTTGTGAATGCGAACCCCGCTCAGCGACGTTATGCGCTTCATCGATAACGATAATGTCCCAGTAGGCTTGCTCCAAATAATGACGGTATTCTACATCTTGCTTAAGCGTATCAATTGAAATAATTGCTTTGTCATAGTAGTGGAACGGGTTGTGGTTGGTTGGAATTCGGTTACGCACTTTTTGCAAGCCCGCCGAATCCAGGCGAGTCAATGGGATAGAAAAACGGCTCCAAAACTCTTTTTGGAACTGGGTTAGCATCGATTTTACCGCAAGCACAAGGATACGTTTTCCTTTGCCTCGGCGGATCAGTTCAGAGACTAGGATCCCTGCCTCAAGGGTTTTACCTAAACCCACAGAGTCGGCAATC
The DNA here is from genome assembly GCF_021654215.1 of Vibrio sp. MMG023. Classification (NCBI taxonomy): domain Bacteria; kingdom Pseudomonadati; phylum Pseudomonadota; class Gammaproteobacteria; order Vibrionales; family Vibrionaceae; genus Vibrio; species Vibrio sp. MMG023. Next base: position 429,278 of record NZ_JAKFZP010000005.1, read on the forward strand.
AGAATGCGATGTCGCGGTTGTTGTAACACCATTTTCGTTGGGTCTAACTGAAATGGCAGCGGATCCATCGCAGCCTTGTGTCCCATGTGAACAGTTTCATCTGTCGGAACTCGGCTGCGCAACATACTTTCTATATAAAGCTTGGATGCGCTGTAGCTTGGAGAGTCGTCCTCCACAAGTTTGGTGTTTTTTGGGTCTAGCACTTCCACATCACCTTCAAGCGATGTTAAGAAACGACCTTCTTTACCACGAACCAGTTCTGAGATCCCCTCGCAAGTGATGAGGTGTCCTCCATCGGAACTGTGATCGACTTTTTGAATAACCCATTCCGCATCACGGATGACGATTCGCATTCCGGGCGCATAGTGTGTATTTGTTTGTGACATGATGTTCTCTGCTCAGCAAAATCGATAGCATCGATATTTTGCTGCATATATTAGGGGAGTTTAAGCAAGGTCTCCATGATGAAAACCTTGCTTTATACCTAAGCGATCAAAATCTGCTCTGATTACCTTATTTAAATCCAACAATCATATAGCTAGACATACTTTCAGGTGCGACCAAATCGTATTTCATTGCGGCCAGCTTTTGCGCCTGTCGTTCCTCTTCATCAAAGAAGTCGAAGCTGCTGTAGCCATCCACGCGCCAAAAGCCTAAACCGTAATCGAACAAAACGTATGCCGTTGTTCCATCTTCAAATTCAATCTCTAGTTCACGTCCATGCCCTACTTCACCATAACCACCAGCAAAGAAGCTGATGTCACCTTCCCAGCTTTGCCCCAAGTAGCCGTCATTTAGCAAAATACGAAGTACATTTTCTCGTGCTATGTTGTCATTCCAATCTTGGAAGATTCTCTGAGAATAGCTCTCTTGCGTTTCAAGGCTGTTTGCGGACACCAGCAAAGAAGCATTTGTGCAATCAGCGTACTCATTAATTTTGGTGATGATTTCGCCAATCAGTCTTACCGTTGCAGGGCTTTTTAGGAAACGGTCGTTGTAGCTAACTCGCTTCACCTTAGTACCCGCCCTAACTGTATTTACAAAATCTGGATGATGCTTGCTCAATACTGACCAGAATCTTTCGCCAAAGCTATCAATCGAACCATCAAACTCTGTGGTAAATGTGATGCGTACATCCGTAGCAGGATCCATTGGTTGCAAGGCTTCAAGCTGCACTGATTCGCCAACATTTGCTAACGCACATTCCACCTGATTTGCTGAGACAACCACACCATCAGATACGCGTCCCCACGCTCCTGATAATGAGGTATCAACGTTAGGTGCCGCCGCCCACTCGGTAAAGGTTGAACCTTTGTCTAACCAAGCGATACGCTTACCTTCCTTTGCAGACAAATACTTCTCATCAACGATGCGAATATCCACTGCCCCGCCTGGTAACATTTGTAGACCTGCCAGCTGAGATTTCACCGAGCTGTCAAGTTGTTCCATGTCTTCCTTGGTCAACATAAGTTGCACGTTACCGTCATTATTGGCAGCGTATCGGATCATATCTTCAAATAGTGGCCAACGGTCCAGTTGCCACTCTGCCGCGTTCCCTGACAAAAGAACGCCACAACGAAGTACGTTACCCTTTGATAGCTCCAAACGAAGTCTATCGGTCATTGAAAGGGTCTCAAAAACGCTGTTTTCACCAAGATATTTTAGGTGCGAGCCTAACTCCAAGCGATTCACCATTTCTGGACTTACCCATCGCGACGCTTCAGAATGATCGAGCTTATCGATAAAGAATTGCGTGTCGTAGCTCAACAAACAGTTATGGCACGCCTTGTCACACTTACAATCCAATACATCACGTGCTTTTTCAAATACAGCTTTCCAACAATCTACCAGTTGTACCGCGTAACCTGCGCCCCCTGCCGATTTATCAAAGATAAACAAGGAGTATGTAAACTCTTCACGCTCATCTTGTGCTTGTTGAACCGATAGCCCCAATTCTGACGTTTCAATCCCCAGGTGACGGGCTAAACCTTCACGCAACGCAACAACTAGCGACCAAGCTTCAGTGTCATTGCTAATTGAAATACCATCCATATCTTTTAGCTGGATTTCGATCACGTCTGTCTGAGCGCTATATCCAAGCTGTAGGTCAGTAATTACACTGCCGTGACAAAGTTTGGCTTCTCTACCATCACCATCATTAGTTGATTTACCGCCTCGTAAACGAAAGTGTGTGTTCTCTAATTCTGGATTGATGAGTGAACGTGGCTTTCTCCCTTCTTGAGATTGAGATTCCGTTCGGCCGCAGCTAAGGCAAACTGAATACCCCAAATCACACTCACCGTTCGAGTAGTGATAAATCTCACCTTTATTGCTAAAACGGTAACGGCCCATACTTGGATCCGGTAGAGGTAGCCACTGCGATACTGGTAACAGCACCCTTGGCTGCTTAAACGGCATCTGTTTTGGCTGGTTCACGTCATTATGCGATTGATAACGAATATCCGTGGCAAATCCGATTGGTTGTAAGTAGCGATTGATGTCATCTTGTTTTAGCTTTGAACCACAGTGTGTACATACTCTTGGCATGGTTTGCTGAGTAGCACCTGCACCACAAGACGAACAATGCCAGAAGAAAGGCAGGTGCTGTGAATCTCCCTTAAGTTCCTGCCCACTAGCCAAGACTTTGCCTAGCATAACCCCAGCACTACGATACACCTTTCCGCCCAATACAACATCGGCTCCAGGAGCGTATTCTCTTAGTGCTGTTGGCAAGTCACGACTTGGCATTGATGCAAAGTTACGTGAACTTTTTCGCTCTTTTTCTGGTGCAGCGATCGCTTTAGCATCGTTTTCTGAGATCTTCTTAAAGTTCAAATCTTCAATAGTTTGATAATTGAAGTTAACAACACCAACAGGGAAACCATGCCCCGGTAAAAACGCTTTAGTTGCAAGCGATGAGAACAAATAATCCCCGCGGAAATCACGAAGCTGGAACAACACCGCTTTTCCAGCTGGTGAGTTTTGCCAGTTTTTATCCTCATTCTTCAGTAACTCAATGTTATCCAACATAATTTGAAGCTGGTCGAGCCATCGCTCTTGAACAAATTCAATGGATGATATCACTTTTACAAGCAATGCTTTGGTCGACAAATGGGCAATTGCGGTACCTTTGGCAATGCGCTCAGTCCCTTTTGCCCAGTCACTTGAGTTGCCTTCTTGAGCAAGATCCTTTAGCCATAAAACGAATTTTTCACACTGACTCACGTCGCCTTCAAAGAACCATTCACAGTTCAGTTTGGTGGCATCATTCGATTTTTGGTGTAAGAAACTACCTAACGCGAATGCATTAATATGACGCAGTGCTATCGCTTCACTTTCCAAACGAACTTGTGGTGGCTGACACGTCACGACAAATGGCCACAGTGTATTTTCGAACACTTCCATACCATGAGCGGTGTTTTTGCATAGTGTCACAGCCGCCGCTGCAGTTTCTCCTCGGCGACCAGCACGACCAGCACGCTGCAAATAGTTAGCTGGCGCCGGCGGAACGTTATTCATAGCAACAAGAGACATGCCACCAATATCTACCCCCATTTCCATCGTGGTAGAACAGTTTAGAACGTTGACTTTGCCTTCTTTAAACAGAGCTTCATTCGATTTGTTTACCTCTGAGCTTTGTTGCGCTGAGTGTTCTTCTAATCGGTACCATGACTCTTTCGCTGCAATCCTGTCGCTTCGGTTCGGCCACATGTTTTGCTGACGCGCTTCCAATACCACCGGGTTGCTTTCTAGCCACGCTAACCGTTCTGCTTTAGGGATCGTTGAGTCATCTTCATTGCGCCAATGCTTGTTCGGAATAGCAGGCATTTCAACTTGTGTTGCTTTGAAAACGTCACGGATATCTTTGTTTGGCAAATAAGGTGAATAACCACAAAGAGTCACATCCAGTGCTTTTCTCGTATAAGGACAAATCCACACTTTCTTCGGCGTTGCATACACCACCTGCTCTTTGAGGTTGAGTTGATAACCAGATTCAAGTGAATGCAACATAGGCTTGATCGCTTCCCACGCTGAGACCATCAAATGATTAACGCTCTCTCGCCAAAAAGCCTCTTCCGGAAGGATCTGAGGAAAAGCCGCCACCAGCAGTTTGATGATGCGGTTATGTTGTTTTTTCCTAAACTTTGGCCATAGCAAATCACGGCGTTGCTCTGCAAAATCAACCGCTGGACCACGAAGAATCTTTCTTGGGAAGCGCGCCCCCATCCATCGTTGGTAATGCTCGTTATCAAAGAATACCGCACTGTTTTCACGAAGGTAGAAATCCAGAATGATCTTTAAGAAGTTACGCCATTCGGCTACTTGACTATCGGTATCCGTTAGCAGGTGCTTCCACTCACTCGGAACTGTAATAATTTTCTCAAGTGCAGGGTATTGAACAGAGACCAGTCCAAGACTTTCCAATGACCACGTTTTCTTAGGGCGACGACCGAACTCTGTATACAAACAGAAATCAGCGTACTGTTCTTTGTCAAGATTTAGGCCAGACAATTTGTTGAGGCGACCACGCATCGTGTCAAAATCAGAACGGCTATTTGCCAACTGTTGAGCCATTTGCTTCCAGCTCAGCAATACCCCTGAATTCTTAGCTGTCCCTTTTAGCGCTTGCTGGAAAGACTCAACATACTCAGGTTTACCCCACATCGGTAACATTGATGGAATCGATTCCAACATCGTCCTTTCATGTGCTGGCACTTCTTCTCCGGCCAGAAACTTTCTGATGATCGCCGCTGTCATGGCTGTCATTGGATGCCCATCAAGCTCTTTACAAAGCGGCTCAAATTCTACAGAAAAATCGACGCCCGCATCACCTGTCGACGTTTCTACCAACTCATGATAAGTCAATGTTCTTAGAGTATTTCGGTCTGCGTCTTGCTGAAGTCTCGCTGAGATTCGTGCCGTTCCTTGACGAGAGTCGGTAAACGTCAAAAGGCGCTTACCTTGACTCGGACCCATACGTTGATCTTTCTCTTGTGGTGCAGGAGAAAAATCGAGCATGGTTGGAATCATGTCACCCAGGAAGAAAGGTGCACCAAGTCGTGCATAGCGGAACAATCCACCGTTTTTAGTTTCTTTCTCGCCACAACATCCACATCGGAAATGACTGCGGGTTTCTCCATCGTCCGCTGATTGAAGCGGTCTCAATAAACCAATGTTGATGGCGTTTCCTTCTTTGGGTGACAACAGACCAAGATTTTCGCGTCCAATCCCCAGTTTAAAAGGTTCCCCACCTTCACCGAGCATGCGCTCAAATCCAGTGCCACCAATTTCTTCATCAGCGTCACTTTCAGGTTGCTCGATATCTAAAACAAACTCATCTTCATCAAAATCCAATATGCGGGAACGGAGATAAGTATTGCCTTGATGTAACTTTTCCTCACACGCCAAATAGGATGTGCCACATCCTTGACAGCTTACAAGCTCAAAGACTGGCGCACCGCATTCACAGTTGTGCTTGAGATTGGTGAATACTTTGCCAAAGTTCCAATCGTCAGACTGTAAGGTCTCATGTTTGTGAGAGCAACTTTGGTTACTACATGCCCATAAGCCTGAAGTTGTTCGCAAATACGCGTGCATACGTAGCGGCGTAAATGCTTCACCATTCATGGCATAAGTCATGAGATCAAGTACAGTTAGAACCTGCTGCTTGGTAATAGATGAATCAACCGATTTAGCAACACGATGTAATGTTGAAAGCTGGTAAGCAGGCATTGGTGTTAAATTAAACTGCTCTAATACCCTCGGGTCATTAGAAAAAACCTGTCGCAATAATCGGGTTAGCGTGTAGTTGCTTAGCGTGGAATACAATTCTTCTCTAGTAAGCGCTTTAAGACGACCAACATGCTCAAATGGAAAGTCCAAATTAGCGATCTCAATTGCAGGTAGCTTTGGAATGTCACGATAACCGCGGACAATTTTCACCTTTTGTTCTACTTCAGCATCTTCTACACCCGCAAGAGCAGCAAGATACTTAGCAAGTGTTCTATTTCCTTCAGCCGTGTCTTCACCAATAGTTGCCGATGTAGCAATAACTTGAACTGGATAACCTGTTCCAGGCCCTACCCCATAAGCTTGCATCACGCGACGTAGCAATAAGGCAAGTTCAGCCGCCTGCGAACCAACATAAGTATGAGCTTCATCCAGAACGATATATTTGAGCATACCTTTTGACTGCTCGATCAGTTGCTGATCTTCTTTACGGACCAACATGTATTCAAGCATTGTCGCGTTGGTTACAAGAATCGAAGGCGGATATTGCCAAAGTTCTTCTCTACTCAGAACCTGTTCCGGATGATCTAATTGTTGCTCTTTAACCTTAGAGCGGTAACGTTCTGTTTCACCGTTGTACAAAGCAAAGCGAATATCTCCTCTAAACTCTTTTGTCCATTTAGAGAGTCGCTCTTGTTGACTGTTGATCAGAGCGTTTAATGGGTACAGGAATAAAGCCTGAGTACCGATAAGCTTACCCTTCCGAGCTTTTTGTTGGCGAACAAGGTCCTCCAGAATCGGAACCATAAAACATTCGGTTTTACCAGAACCCGTACCGCTGCTGACCAAGGTTGATTTACCTTCTTCCAAAATAGAACGCCAAGCTGTCAATTGGTGCTTGAAAGGCGCCTCTATCCCTTTAAGAACATCAACCAAATGCTCTGAGAGTAATGAGCCCTTAAGCGAGTTCATCGTTTCATCTGCCTGCTGCCAAGGGAACATTGCCTCAAATACAGGATCAGCCATTAGCGCGCTTTCAGAACCTGGCGCAGAGGACAGTGCATTCCGCAAAAATGAGGTAAGAGCTTTACTCTTAAAAGCATATTGACTAACAACCGAACGTTCTGAACGTTTCTGCAGTTGTTCCAGTAGAGGAGCGAATTCTAAATGCCTATTCTGCGTCATCTATTTCACCAAATTATTCTGAAAAAAATTAAAAATTGGACCAAAATGCTCAGGAGCTTGTTGGTAGGCCAAGTTAAATAATGTGTTTAGTTTTATATATTTCTTAGCTTCATCAGCCCGTAATAACGTGAAAGCAGCAGAGAGCATCACGTGATTCAGAAGATTGGATACTTCTATCGAATACTGTCGAGTCGCCCAATAGTTATCTACCGCTTTGGACAGTTCCTTATTTGTACTCAATGCATTTATGTAAACGTCTCTAGCATAACCATCAATTCGAGCAAGATTGTCGACAAGTCGAATAAGATCTTGAATAGCAGCTTTGACTTGCTCCTGCGTTGCGTCCTCCACTAATTCGATTGGCTGACCGATCTCTTTGGATAAGTGTCTAAGAACAATATTGACCCCTGTTCTGATGCGCCAATCTCGGTGAGCCAGTGTTCGCAAAGGAATTTGCATCATCGCTAACATGCCAACAAACATATTTGGATCGTTTTTAGTATCCAAAACCAGCTTTTCTGCTGCGGCTTCCCAGTCTTCTAGCGAAATACAGCCCCAACTGAAACCAAGTTGATTCTCTAAGCCATATATTTGCTCATAGTTACCGGTAAACGTAGAAATGAACAGGAGGTTTATCAGCTGTTTGTTGTTCTTTTTCAGTTGATTACATATCGAAAATGTCTTGGCATCGAAACGCCCCATACCAATCAGTTTCTTGAGTAATTCATACCAACTTACAGACGCAAATGAGCTCAGTTCCTCAACAAGGAATTTTGTAGCGGCGTCATCACAGTACAGTGAACGCGATACTAAACTTTCTTCACCTTCGTTCTCAATGTTGTTTACGATAGTTTGATTGGAAACAACAACACCATCTCTTTCACAATAGAGCAGCCAAGCACCTTGTTTTCCAGCTAAGTTATATAGTTCAACCCCGCCATGCTCCGAAAAGGTTAGCTGTATAAGTTCCTGATCTAACGATGACAAATTCATGGCAAACACTGAAACATCATCATTAAGATTCTGCATTGACTCAGGCGTCAAGCTGATACCACTACTATGACAAGACAAAATCAATGAATATCGACCGATTGAAAGTGTACTTTCCTTGGTCCCTGCAGAATAAGCGCGCAAGTTAATGACTTCATCCGTTTCAGCCGCTGATAGTAGACTTTGAACGGGTCGCTGCATGCATGCTAACGACAGCTCTTTTGTCCCCTCACTACCAGTCCCCAGCATTGGAAACTTGATCTTGAGTAAGTTAGCCCCGTTTGAAGGGGATTGGAGGCCTGATAACGATTTTTCAGCCTCAACCCAATACTTTTCATCCTGACCGTCAATTTCAATGCCTTCCGCTCTCATACCAAAAAGATGACCAACCGAAACTAAGTCGCTAAGATTCTTATCAAAACTAACAAATCGACTGCCTTTAGCTGGGAATGGGATCAAAAGCTCCACCGGTTCAACATCAGGCCAGCTAATTTTGAGTTTAAGGGACTGTTTATACTGAGACTTCGACAAAACCTCTAGGCGAATATCATTCTCTGAAAAATCAGAATGGGATTCATAAAACTCCCCCTCGTGAAGATCTTCAAGCTTAGCGTCTTTGAATCCTACGAATCGAACTACTCCAGAAACCTCACTTTTGGGTAGCAAAGATACATTGGCGTTTTCAGGCACAATTACACAGCGAGAGCTGTAACGAACGACACCATCGACTACTTGTCTAATTTCTACTTTACCTAAAGGCTTTCTTTCTGAACAAGGAATCCACTCGGCCTGACCAGGTCTCAGGCGACGCCAGACAAAAGACTCCGTATTAACACGTTGATATTCTGCCCCCATAACTTGAAATATAATGGGTTCACCAACAAATATTGGATACTTACTGAAGATATTCTTAAAAGCGGTTCGACCAAAAACAAAGTGAGGCACTTCATCTTCAACCTGTCCTGTCTTGATATTACAACGAACGCCATCTTCAAGCGTAACAATGTAATCACCGCGCACCTGAGTTAAGAACCTTTCACAGTTATCAATCAATTCAGGAATGCCAAAATCACCATCACTATCTAAGGTAATAAAACTGTTAGATAAAGGCATAGCTAAAAATACACTTGGAGACTTCGCAGATAGACTTCCGCTACCGATCAATCGTAGCTTTGTCATATCCTCATCAAGCGGCTCTAAGACCCAAGGAAGGTCACCAGATAACGCCTCGCCACCAACTGGTACATAAGCACCTAACTCTGTACCACCATCAAACAGTTGAAAGCTAAACTCACTTAGTGAATGTCGCCCACTAATAATGTCATTGGCTGCCGCATACTTTTCAACACTCCAGATGTCTTCATCGTGCTTTGAAAGTAAAGCTAGCGTTTTGGCTTCATCTGAATATGTGCACGCTAGAACCAATCTAGTCGCCTTGCTGTTTGGATTAAGGTTGAAGTGATTTTCTAAAACTTTAGTTTTTACTTGCAAAGGTAACTTGAACGTTGTCTCACAAAACCAAATGTCATCTTCTTTGATCCACTCTCGCTGGATCCTAAGAGACGAGCGAACATTCGATGTCGAAGATGAGTCACTTGCAAATACGGCTTTAGCTAGCTTTTCTGCATCAACTTCACTCAACACCACAGGAAGCTGCTTATACCAGTTTTTATCGTTAGCTTTAATTTTATAAACAACGTCAGAACGCGATACATCAACCTGACGAGCTAAATCATTTAGCGTTCGGCAAAACTCACCAGCTAAGTTAAATACAACATCATTACGAAGAGATGTTGGTAGAAACTCTTCACAGCTCGCCGCCAACTCATATACATCAACAGTCTGCTGAGTGTTTTGGCGAATAGCTGTTAACACTTTGCGGAAGTAAGTTACTAATGTCCCCTCATTTGTAGAAACCATTTTCAGAGGAAGTCCACCTTCCAACACTAGTGTTAATAGGTAAGCTGGTTTGTTACCTTTAGTTCGTAGTGGTCTTTTCCAAAACTTTAAACCACTTTCAGTCAGATAAGTGAGTGTACTGCTACTTAAGTTCGGCCAATCTAAAGCTTCCGTTATGTCAGACCATTTTACGTGCCCCGTTAAATGATTTCGGCGAACCCATTCCGAGCAAAACAAACAAAACGCCTCATGAACATAGAGAGGAGCGCGCCTACCTTGACGCATAGACTGATTATGACTTGAGAGAAGTGTTTTCAGCTGTTCATACTGCTCGTCACTACAACGATAGCGATATAGAGGTAAGCCACTAGGGACAGAATGCCCATTAACAGCAAAAATACTATGCAAAACCGAGTACAACGGGTTTCGATACATAACTTAAAGTGCCTTTAAACGAATACCTAAATTTCTAAAATTCGCCCAACTAAACGACAGATTATATTTTGGGGAAAATAACACAGCATCCATGCCCTCGCCTTCATCGCTCTGTTAATACCTATGAGCTATATGAATACTCCAACTAAATCCTTATTTGATGCCAACCTATTCATGATATTGGTTGTTGCCCCGCTACGAGAGCATACTACGTATTGAGTACATGGTAGCATATAGCTCTGCCTGCTACATGCTTTACCAAACTCAATATCAAGGGCGATCTTCAAAATAGATAGCAATATCTAGTTTTAGAATCATCATTGCTCCAGATTTGAGCTAAAGTGTTTAAATTTGACAACTTATATTCAAATTACATTATTTAATTGAGCCCCTTAAGCGGCCTCTAAGCGTGAAATGATTGCTTCTAGTGGTAAATCTTTCTCTTTTATCATGCCAACCACTTCTGCAATGTCTTGCTCGCGGTTCATTGCTAATGCTTGGTTCACATCATCAATCAGCTGCAGTGCCGCTGTTTTCGACAATTGACGTAACAACGAAATACGGTTGTTTGGAGACATAGCCATCAACTCGGAGGCTGAACCACCTTTTTGCTGGTTCTTATTGTTTTTCATATTGACCTCCGGTTGTGGCTCTTCTCCCACCAAGCTGTTTTCCTTTTTAGTCTCGGGCTTGGCAGTACCTTCCAACTTAATGACGTTGTTAGTTGAGGGTTCTTTTGCTGCTTTAGATTGAGCACCATTGTTTTGATACTTTGTTGTGCTCTCTAACAATTCTGCGTAATAAGCCAATGTTGGCATCATGAAATCCAAATGCGTTAAGATTTTTGATTCTATGGCCTTCATCTCTTTTGATTTGATATACGCTCCTTGCTTACGAGCTTGAAGCGCCAGTGATATCGCATGTTTAATAACCGATAGACGATATTCACCCACGTCGTTGAGAGATTTGCTTGACAGTACTTGTTCTTCTTCTTTCGACTTCATCGTGTCGATTCGAGCACGCAATGATTTCACACAGGTTTGGATTAGTCTGTCTTGCGACAATTTAATTGGATTTGGCAATTGCATCGGTGCCGCGATGTTTTGTGTACTTTCGCTTTCTAGCTTGCTTGCCTTCACTTCTCGTTTTACTTCCGCCATGAAGTTGTTTATCGATTTGCAATCCGAAGGCGTCGAACCAGTGAAGATGGGCTTCGCTACCCCATCAATTAATACTTTGAGATGGTTAGTTTGTGTTCTTTCGTAGGAAAATGGGGTATCTGCACCTAAGTAATCAGACAGGAATTTAATCGCGCGTTTTTGATATTTGCTGAACGTTGCTTGTTTACACATAAAAAATACCTCTCAATGAATCGTTTCGTTGAGAGGTATATTAGTGATGTTTTTTGATGAATTGAGGTTCGTAAGCTTATGAGATTGATTTGACTTTACCTCCAATCCTCACTCAAAGGCACCGTAAGGGAAAATTAATTAACAAGCTTCTCTTTAAATTACTTTAAAATGAGTACTAGATCTTTTTGCATTAGATTAACTTGTTAAGCCCATAACTAGACCTGAATGGTTTTCAACCAATTAGGTTAGTCGTCTTGATGACAACAAGTCTGATTGCGTCCATTCTCTTTCGCGCGATACAACGCTGCATCGGCACTCTTCAGCCATTGTGTGTGACTCTCAAAGTTAGATTTATACTCGCAAACACCGATACTTATCGTGTAGTTAATCAAAAAGTCTTCAACTTTCACAATTTCTTGCTCAATTCGTTTTCTAAGACGCTCTGCGAAATAGGACGCTTGTTCTTGGTTGGTATGTGGCAATAAAACGGTAAACTCTTCTCCACCAAAACGCCCACACACGTCGCTACTGCGTGCGGTTTTCCGCAATAAACTGGACGTCCGACGGATTACTTCATCCCCAGTATGGTGACCATAGGTATCATTGACTTTTTTAAAATGGTCGATGTCAAAAATAACCAATGAGCACGACCCTTCCATCACTTTAAGTTGATTGAATTCTTCCTTCAGTGACTGTTCCCAATAAGCACGGTTAAATAATCCGGTTAATCCATCTTTGCGGCTGATTTCAGACAGGTGTTGGTTGGTTTCTCTTAAGTGGATTCTATTACGCGCGGTTTCCGAGACATCGTTGATTTGAATGGCTATGTGGCTCACGTCGCCTGATAACGAGCGTAACGGCGTGATAACAATATCTTGGAACATCAAATGACTGCTGTTGGAAACCGGCGAAAAGTTGTTGAATTTAAAAAGGTATGGACGGTTTTCCCAACTTGAAAATGAACGAGTTTCTAAATCCGCGGACGTTTTGAGCTTGGTCTCTAGCCAAGTTCGGGGTAAATCTTGGAAATGGTCAAACAAACATTCACCGAGGATATTCTGCGATAGTATGCCACTATAAGACTGCATAAAACTGTTCCACACGCAGACTTTATAGTCTTCATCTAATACGATGAGCCCTGAGTCCATGGTATCGAGTATTTGGGTAACCCAATGAAAGTCTGCTATGTCCAGCGTAATTTCGGACATTAGATTAGCTCCATAATTTCATAGATGATTTCTACGGATGATTTATCTATCAAAAACAGAACTTCACACTCAAAATCGAGCGCCTCTGCCATGTAGGTGTATTCGATGGTAAAGAGTTCACCAGATTCACTCTTCTCTTCATTGTATGGAATGACGTTTTCTATAATGGCAGGCTGGCGCAACGAAAATTGCTTATCCAACTGTGTACCCAGTGACGTTAAGAATGAAGATACCAAAAGATTCGACACATTTAGGATAATCTCGTTGTGCCGAGTGAACTCAAGTAAATAACCAAGGCGCTCTCCGATTTGATTAATGTCTTTACCACGCAAACAAACTAAAGCTTCACCATGGATACCACCACCAACAAATCGCTGAGCAACGGCAACTGAACTGTCTCGACCGATCACATCCACTAACGTCATATGCAGTTCTCCATACGACAATGGACCAACGTGGGGCACTGGCAGTTGAATGAACTCATGAAGATGGTCGGCCATAATCGCAGCACCCTTACCTAACGCGATGTTGGCGACTTCACGAAATTTCGCCAGAGGGGTAATCTCAATTTCGGGGGCTGGCGCTGCATTCCCACTCGAGCTAAATGCGTATTGCAACCCTAACGTTTCGTATAGCGGGATAACCTGTTCTTCTGACAGAGGCTTGGCGATAAAGTCGATTGCGCCAAGATCTAAACAACGTTGTTTAGCCTCTTGCTGAACGTCACCAGAAATGATGACAACTTGAGTGGGATAATTGCTGACCGGTAGAGACTCTAGTACCTCGAACCCGTCCATAATCGGCATCGTTAAATCGAGAAACAAAACGTCAATATTTTGTTCCGCTAGAATCGTCAACGCTTCGTAACCGTCTTGGGCTTCGATCAGGTGCAATGATGTTTCGTGTACGATGGAACGGGATATCAACTTTCGTGCTACCGCCGAATCATCACAAATCAGTATTTTCATGCCACCAATGGAACTAAAGTCAAAAAAATAATAATACTCGTTGTATACCAATAGCTCCATATGTTAAGTCCATAAATCATAGGGTTATAGGCGACATGATTCACACTTATGCACATTTTCTACTATGTGCAGCAGTTTTATTGTCGAAGTTTGCTCAACTGCGCGTCAATCTTCCGCCGTTTATCCTAAACTATTGTTGGTCAAATAGATAAGCGAGGTTTTGTATGTGGCAAGCAATATCGCAACAGCTTTCTGATACCTTGATGTTCGAATATCAAATCACTGAGAAGACACGCCTCTCTGGTGGAGACATCAATGAGAGTTACATGATCAATGACGGAGAACAGCGCTATTTCGTCAAACTCAATGATCGAGATTTTTTATCTAAGTTCGAAGTTGAAGTAGAAAGCCTTCACTTGTTACGTGAAACCTCGACGGTTTTTGTCCCTGAAGTCGTGTTAGCGGGCAAAACCAAAACCCACTCATTCTTGATCCTGAATTACCTACCAACCAAACCACTTGAAGATGCAAAGCACAGCTTTAAGTTTGGCCAGCAACTGGCGCGTTTACATTTGTGGGGAGAACAGAAAGAGTTCGGATTTGATTCCGATAATTACATAGGCTCTACCCTTCAACCAAATCAATGGCATAAAAAGTGGTGTGTCTTTTTTTCTGAGCAACGAATAGGTTGGCAGTTACAGTTGCTGAAAGAAAAAGGTGTCACCCTCGTCGATATCGATGACTTTATTGATGTGGTAAAACAGCTTTTAGCCAATCACGCTCCAGAGCCATCATTGCTTCACGGTGATTTATGGAATGGGAACACGGCATTGACACCATTTGGCCCTATCTGCTTTGACCCTGCTTGCTATTGGGGAGATCGTGAATGTGATATCGCGATGACTGAGCTGTTTGGTGGGTTCCAACCGGAGTTTTATCAGGGATATGAATCCGTTGCGCCATTACCCGCAGGCTATGATGAACGAAAAGACATCTACAACCTTTATCACATCCTCAATCATTGTAACTTGTTCGGAGGTCACTATCTTGAACAGGCCCAATCGATAATTAAGAAGATTATTTCTTATTGATCTGGAAGGGAAAGATCATTGCCGAATGTAAAAATTCGACGCATATCACCCTAGTTTGAGGCCCCAAGCTCAATCATGAGTTTGGGGTCAACTTTTGTACTTATTTCGACTCAATTAGCAACAACAGCACCTAATATTCAAAGTAACTCGACTTAATTTGAATCTCTGAACCAGAGAGAAGACGAGTGTTCAAGGGCTGAATTTTCGAGACACCAAAGTATTAAAAGCCCTGCAATACTAGGAGTTTTTGTATGCAAAATTACACTGAAAGACATGTTAAATGCCCTCACTGTGGGCACTCTATCGGTATCACTTTAGATGCAAGTAATGGTAACCAAGAGTTTTATGACGACTGCCCTGCGTGCTGCCACGCCATCCACCTCAACATGAAAGTGGATGAGATGCACGAAAAGGTAGAACTGTTCATTGACGATAACTACGAATAGAGAGCTTTAATCCCCCCGAGTAATCATCCACATGAAGTAAACATCTACACAAAATATAAAAAGGAGCGGTTAAGCTCCTTTCTTGTTTCCGGTCATAAGTAAACGCCTTACAACTGCTTTGCTGCTAATACACGTTCAACCGTATCGACGATGGCTTGAGTTTGCGGGTCAAATTCAATGTTTATTTTCTCTCCAACCTGGCGCGCACCAAACAAGGTTCTTTGCAGGGTTTCCGGAATCAAATGCACCGAGAATCGATTCTCTTCGACTTCGCCGATGGTCAGTGAACAACCGTCCAAACCGATGTACCCTTTAGCCAGTACATATTTCATCGATTCTTGCGGCAGTGTAAACCAAATGGTGCGGTTATTTGGCGTATCAATCACATCAACAATTTCGCCCATTAAACTGATGTGCCCAGACATACTGTGGCCACCAATCTCATCACCAAACTTAGCTGCTCGCTCAATATTTACGCTGTCGCCTTCTATCAATTCACCTAGGTTTGTAAGAGCTAAGGTCGCTTGCATTAGATCGAAACTGATGTGCGTTCCTTCAATTTTGGTGACGGTTAAACAACAACCATTGTGTGCGACCGAGGCTCCAATCTCTAGCCCTTCGCTTAACGAGCCTTCAAGTTCGATAACGTGAGTTTGAAAGCGCTCTTTTTTTTCGATTTGAACGACTTTAGCCGTACCCTGAACTATTCCTGTAAACATTCTCTTTACCTATTTGTTAGATGCGACTGATAGCTAGAACGAACATTCGCAAGCTGTTTTTACCATTGTCTATCAATTAACCAAAAATCCCTATCTTGTGGGTATGGCATCTGGGCATACAATTGTTTATCATCTGCGCGGAGTTCCTCCGAGGCATTTTTTCACCTTATAGTGACTAAAATCAACCATCAGATCAGTTCATCACATCTTTTGTCCTCGAGTACTCCCTATCTTTTCAACTTATTTCATTTTCAACTTATTGTTCCGCTCTGGAGTATTTCGTGCATCGCTATAAAGAAGAAGCATCGAGTCTTATTAAACTGGCGACCCCTGTGTTGATCGCTTCTGTCGCGCAAACCGGGATGGGGTTTGTGGATACCGTCATGGCTGGTGGCGTCAGTGCTACTGACATGGCTGCGGTATCTGTTGCAGCAAGTATTTGGTTACCGTCAATTCTATTTGGCGTTGGCTTATTGATGGCCCTTGTACCTGTTGTCGCTCAATTAAATGGTTCTGGCCGTCGAGTAAAAATTCCTTTTGAGATCCAACAAGGCATCGTTTTGGCATTGTTGATCAGCATCCCTATTATCGGCGTTTTGTTCCAAACTAAGTTCATACTTGGATTGATGGATGTAGAAGCAGCGATGACAGAGAAAACCGTTGGTTACATCCACGCGGTTATTTTTGCGGTACCCGCTTTCTTATTGTTCCAAACGTTACGCAGCTTTACTGATGGCATGTCGCTAACCAAGCCTGCCATGGTGATTGGTTTCATCGGCCTAATGTTGAACATCCCATTAAACTGGATTTTCGTTTACGGTAAATTTGGTATGCCAGCCCTTGGTGGTGTTGGTTGTGGCGTCGCAACCGCCATCGTTTATTGGGTGATGTTTGGGCTGCTTTTCCTTTATGTGACTACGTCTGCTCGTCTAAAAAGCATCAATCTGTTTGGCGAATTTCATAAGCCACAGCTGAAAGCTCAGATTCGTCTGTTTAAGCTCGGCTTTCCTGTTGCCGCTGCATTGTTCTTTGAAGTGACATTGTTTGCAGTGGTCGCGCTTTTGGTCTCTCCATTAGGTTCAATCATTGTTGCCGCGCACCAAGTCGCCATTAACTTCTCTTCATTGGTGTTTATGCTGCCAATGAGTGTGGGTGCCGCAGTCAGTATTCGTGTTGGTCACCGTCTAGGGGAAGAAAACGTCGATGGCGCACGCGTCGCTTCTCGTGTTGGCGTCATGGTCGGTTTAGCGTTAGCAATGATGACCGCGATTCTTACGGTTCTGTTCCGTGAGCAAATCGCTTTGCTTTACACGAATAACCCAGAAGTTATCGAACTAGCGATGGTGCTATTGCTGTTTGCTGCAATCTACCAATGCACTGATGCGGTTCAGGTTATCGCTGCTGGTGCACTACGTGGCTATAAAGACATGCGTGCAATCTTCAACCGTACCTTTGTTGCGTACTGGTTATTGGGACTTCCAATTGGTTACATTCTTGGCCGCACAGATTGGATTGTTGAACCAATGGGCGCACAAGGCTTTTGGTTGGGCTTCATCATAGGCCTATCTTCAGCGGCTTTCCTATTGGGTATTCGTTTACGTTGGATGCACCATCAAGAGCCAGAAGTTCAGTTGAATTTCTCTCAGCAATAACTCGAACTTCAACCCGCCAAATTTTAAAGCCAGCACTCGCTGGCTTTTTTGATCTCTCATATTCGTTAAGCGGTATACTTATCTAAGTGATTAAAAAGGAAATGCTGTGAGAAGTTCCCCTGTAAGAAGCTCCCTTGTTGCTGCGGCGCTTGTACTACTGACAACCTTACTCAGTGGGTGCAACGACTGGTTTAACCCAGAGAAAGCGGTCTTCGAAAAATACAATCAACGCCTAGCAAATGTGTTAGATACGTCGGAATCGGAGTTAGAAGCCTCTCCTGCTGTCACTATTCCTGACAAAAGAGAACTGTTTCAAGAACTCCCTCGTCTATCACTTGGCTTACTCGAAAGCTACCAACTGCGTCAATGTGGTTTGTTTAATTTATTAGCAGAAAAAAACTCTCAACTGGGTAAAGTTCAAGACGCCTTTTACGACTTTGATTATCAAATCAACCTGCTGAGAACACTGAATGGCTGCTTGAGTGATTACCCATTGAGTGATGAAGAAAATACAAAGCTGAACGGTTTGTACGACCAGAAGTGGCACCATCTAACAGTGCATCTCGACAATATGTTGCTGACTAGCGATGCCATGCGCAAACAGCTAACAGGATCTGAATGGTTACCATTGGAAAGCAAAGACCAAGTTGCACACGTACGAGATGCTTTCCTTGCTTTGGATGAAATGTATCAAACACCATATCGCACTCTTTCTCGCTTGCCCGATGTGACCATTGTGAACTACCAAGAAGAGATCGAAAAAACACGTCTCGTTGGTCGACTCTATTACACTTTGATCGATGCGACTCATTGGTTAGAACAAACCACACACATGCTCGAAGCAAACCAAGACAAAATCATTTGTGGTGCCAACCGTGATACCACTCCATTTCGTTACTTGAGAAACGTCTTCCAAACAATTTATGTTGCAGAAGTTCAACCTTACATGGCATACGTCGACAGTACCTATCAGCAACTCGACGGGGGACTTTCCCTTGTTGAAAAGAGAATGCAAGCTCATGGTGCAAACTATGGAATAGAAAAAGCACACGATCAGTTTCGTGAGGAAACAATGAAGCATGTGCAATTTTGGAAAAATCTATTTAAACGTTGTGGTGTGAAAATCGGAAATAGTTAGCTCAAGCCGTTTATACGCCGTTATTTAGATTTATTGTGAAGCCCGTTCTCTTAAAAATCGGGCAAATCTTGGTTTGCCATTATGGGTAAAACCGTTGTAGCGAAACGTAATGGTAGATCCTATTCGAGGAGGAGTTTTTCGAACGTCATCGGTAAAGCCGCTACCAATGTAGAACTCAGTGCCGTCAGGCAACCTAACCAACAAGGCGCCCATCATACCCAATAAACGACCAGTTCCTGGTTTGTAGCCCAATACTAAGGCCTCTGCATCTTCATAACGCTTAAGTTTGAGTAAATCACTACCTCTACCCGCTTGGTATCGGCTTGATACCTTTCGCAACATCACACCTTCACCGTCAGATTGCGAAATTCGGTCCAATTGCGTGAACAAATGTTTCTCATCTTGAATTGCACGATGCTCAACGTATTTAATATGAGGGGCGTCAATCGTAAACACCAGATCTTGAATGTTGTAGTAGCGCTTTTGATAATCACCCGCAGAATACGGCATATCGAAAACCATAAAATCGATTCGTCGCCATGCGCCTTCTACTGGCGTTTTATCCAATACCGTTTGTTGAACAAGATGGAAATTTCCTCGACCAGCCCATAACTCGCCATCCAAAGGGTAATCTGGCAATACCTTGGTAAACCACTCTGGCGCGTAAATTCGGTTGCCGTTGCGTGTAACGAGATGTTGACCGGTCCAATACGCTCGAATCCCATCCAGTTTCTCGCTATACCAATACTGAGAGACATCGATACCATCTTGGTATGATTCAGCTAAAGAGACAGGTGGAAGTAAATTAGGATCAGCTTGTGGCTGAGCAGAAGCAATTACAGCGAGGGCAATCAATGTCATTCTTAATGGCATGTGGGGACCTTGTACAAAAAAGCATCTCCATTGAACCGTAAGTCGATCAATTAACCTACTCAACATTTTGCATTCTACGATCTACAGCAACACTCATAAGCAAGCAAATGCAAACGAGCACATAAAGTTCAGATCGAAATAGCATTTATAAATTCTTCGATCTGTATGCGTTTTTGATTCTCAAAATGAAATCGCCTTAATTCTCAATATAAAAACCAAGAACTTGCATAAGTAACTGTATGTTTTTATGAGCTTTTATTCTTGGCATGTTCCGTGCTCTATACCAAGCAGACAGTTTGTTAATGGAGAATGCACAATGGAACTGCGAAAATTGGAAACCGACCAAAACACATTGACCATCGAATTTTTTGGTGATTTAGACGCAAAAGGCTGTCGTCAAGCTCAGCATCATATTGATGAGGTAATTCACAGCGATGATCACAAGGAAGTCGAAATCAACCTCAAACACGTCCAATTTCTTGATTCCTCAGGGATTGGTGCCATTGTTTATTTATATAAGCGCCTAGTTGAACGTGAACGCAGTATGATAATCGAAAACGTATCGGGACAACCGTTAGAGATAATGAGCCTGTTACGTATCAATCATGCGATTCCCGTCAATTCAAAAGGCCACTAAAAACACCGGTTAATACGGAGGTTGGCATGGTGAATCTAATACGACAAAGTGTAATGAGCGGTCTCGTTGTCGGCGTTGTTGGTTGCTCAGCGTTTAGCTACCCCGATCATGGTCAGGGCGGCATGGCGGAAAGTTACCAAGATATTTCTATCGAGAATTATCAGTTTTCACCGGTTATGCCTGATGAGCCTCTTGGCCCAGAGCATGGGCTTCGCTTCGATTGGCAACTCACAAAACTACATTTAGATGCCTTAATTGATGAAGGCGCAAGATGGTGTTTCCCTGCTGCCGTAGTGCAAGCATTAGAAAAGCAAAATCGAATCGCAAGAGAACTCGAGGGCGGGCTTTTACTTGATGCTGCAAACGATATCGTGATTCAGCGTCGTCGATTGAGCCAACTAGAACAACAACTTGATTACGTGCTCTCTCAAACCACTTGCTCGCCGCCGCAAGACATTGAAGCTCTGCGCAGCGACTTGAACATCGTCGCTGACGTCTATGACCTGCTCAATATCGATAATCAGTTCGCCGTCGATTCTGCCGAAATCAATCCAAAGTACATGGGGCACCTTGCGGAAGCGGCTTACATTTTACGAGAGCACCCTTCTCTCTCCTTGGTGGTAACCGGTCATGCCGACGTTACTGGCGAACCGGAATACAACCAAAAGCTCGCACAAGAACGTGCAGAACAAGTAAAACGATACCTCAATGTCTTCGGTATCACCTCTGACCGCGTGCAAACAAAATCCGTGGGTGAAAAGCTCCCACTCTACGAAGGACAAACACCAGCGGTTCGCTTGACCAACCGTCGAGTAAGCATTGAAGTACTCAACTCAAATTCTGACAGCACAACAGAAATGGGAGACACGCTATGAGCATCCTCAAATCGATTGTCGCCCTTTTGTTACTTTGCATGATCAACATAAATGCGAGTTGGGCTGCGGAAGACGATGTCGTTAAAGTCGGTGATTTAGTCCAAATCAACCTTCCAGGAGAAGCCTCACTAAACAAAGGCTTCCAAGTCGATAAACGAGGTCGCATCAGCCTACCGGAAATCGGACCTGTATTTGTAGCTGGATATAATGAAAAGCAACTTCAAGATGTGATTATCGAAAACCTGAAATCCGTTTATCGAGACGTGAACAACGCGCGCGTTTTCATCAAGCAGCAGCAACTACTCATATCCGTTCAAGGCTATGTGGTCAAACCCGGAGAATACACTTTACAAGCCGGCTCTAACATTCAAATGTTCCTATACGAAGCCGGTGGACTCCGTGCTGGTGCGCAGCTGGATAAAATCATCGTCAAGCGCGGTAACAAGAACATCGAATTCGATTACAAACGCTTCCTTGATACTGGTGATGACACCCAACTGCCGACGCTTGAATCTCTGGATGTTCTCTTCGTCCCTGCCTCTCCTCTCGTTGGTAACATAGAGCAAGAATTTGACGCTGCTAAACTGGCCAACTCTGGCGACAGTGCAGATGAAACGAAAGCTATCAAAGTGTTTGGTGAGGTGAACGCACCCGGCTCATTCACATACAAGCCAAACACAACACTCGTCGACGTTGTGATGCGAGCGGGTGGTGTTACGCGCTTCGCGAGTGTCGAACAAATCCGTGTGATCACCAACAATACACCAGTGATTTTTAACCTAAAGCGCTACCTAGACTCAGGTGATTCCAACTTACTACCAGACATCTTACCAGGGGCAACCATCTTTGTGCCTAAGCAAGAGGAAGAGATAAAAGCGGGTGCCAATGTTGTTTATGTTATGGGTGAAGTCGCAAACCCTGGAGCATTTGAAGGCAAAAAAGGCGCGAGCTTTATGGACATTCTCGCTAACGCTGGCGGCCCTACTCGTTTTGCTGAATCCCGCCAAATCCGTGTGATTAAAGCGAACGGACAAGTGATCAAATTCGACCTTACGGCACACACAGAGGGGCTCACTTCTGCGAGACCGCCTGCAATATCCTCAGGAGACGCTATTTTCGTACCTGAGAAAACCGATATGAATGAAAAATCATGGTTGAAAGTCGCACCAAGCCGAGCTGTCGCAGTGATGGGGGAAGTGGTTCGTCCAGGTCGAATCGAATGGTCCAATGAAATGGATTTGATTGACCTACTCGCCCACGTTGGCGGCCCAACTCGCCACGCAGACACCAGCAAAATAGAAGTGGCGAATAACGGTAAGATGACTCAGTTTGATTTGGACAAGTACATCCTACAAGGTTCACCAACCTCCAAGTTACCGAGCGTATCTGCAGGAACCGTGGTTCGAATTCATGCCCTGCCAGATGATCCAACAGACAACAAATCACAATGGGTTAGCCAAAGTTCAGATGCGTCTATTTATGTTTTTGGACAAATCAACTCTCCAGGCCGCTACCGTTTTACCAACGAGATGCACTTTCTCGACATTCTTTCTGCGGCTGACGGCCCAACGAAAGATGCCGATATTCATAATATTCGAGTAACGCACCGTGGTCTTGGTTACGCTAAAGTCAGCAAATTAAACCTATCGATGTATTTTGAAACCGGTGATGAAAACATCTTGCCGGATGTTCGCCCGGGCGACACCATCTACATCCCTGAGAAGAATAAGAACTGGCTTGACCGCTCAAAAGAATCGACCGTACGAGTGTTGGGCGAAGTGAGAGACCCAGGTCGTTACGTATTTAATGACAATATGACAATCCTTGACCTATTGGCAGAAGCCGGAGGACCAAGTGATAACGCTTACGTAGAAAAAATTAGCGTGGTCAACATGTCTTGTTGCCAAGGCCAAGCTCGTACATTCGACCTAACCGAGTTTAGTAAAACCGCTAACATTTATGACCTTCCGGTTATCCGCGCGGGCGACACTATCTATATTCCACACAAAGATGAGAGTTTTGCAGAGAAAGCACGGGCGGGCTTACGTGACCTTTTGCAAATCACGACCACCATTGTGTTAATAGGAGCGCTGTAATGACTATTCCTGCGACTCATGCTGAAATCGAACAAATCTACTTACAGGGCGAATTAAAAGGCCATCGATCCCTATGCATCGTCGCTTGTCAATCCGAAGACGGCGTGACATCCGTGGCTTCCGCTTTGGCCGAGCGTTTGATTCTTGCAGGGCATAACACGCTTTACGTGGATTTGAACTTGTTCAAGCCTGCATACAATACGGTGCATCAATTTCCTGAGCAAGACGGTATCGGACAGCTCATCGCAAGAGAAGAAGATCATCAGACCTTAGTCGGCTTAACGGCCCCATCGATGGCCAGCACGCAACTCGCTTATCGCGATCCAACCATGCTTAAAAAAGTCATTGAGACTTGGTTGGACCAATATGATCGTGTCGTCATCGACACCTCACCATTATTGAGCTTAAATCGTAATAACATCCCCGCTCAAGTGGTTGCAGGCGTCTGTGATGCGAGCATATTAGTCGCCAGTTACGGTTCGACCACAACTACACAAATTAACCAAGCCAAAAAACTATTAGAGAACAGTAACGCCAACCTACTTGGGGCGGTATTAAACATGAAGCACAATGCAGGCTTAAAAGGCGAATTGATTCGTCAGGTAAAAAAGCTGCGCTTTTTGCCAGACAAGTTAAAAGCAAAAATATCGCAACAGATTAAAGACAGCGAATTATTTACCTTATAGGGAGCGTATCCAATGAACAATCACACAGGTTTGGCCGTAGAGCCTGAATTGGTCGATGAATTGATTCTTCAACAAATGATCAAAGATACGTGCGCTGAGATAATGCCCACACTCATTGAGCACTACATCGACGAGTCTCGCGAACGGGTAGAAAAGATCAAACAAGCATTAGAAACCTGCAATATCAACACCCTAGAGTTTGAGGTGCACACTCTAGGCAGCTCCGCACTTGCTCTAGGGAACCGTACCCTTTCTCGACATGCGAGAACCATTGAGAAACACTGCGTGGAAGGTGAAACTCAACAAGCCCTACTCCTATGCCAATCATTGCCGCAACTCGCCGAAAATTCCTTTATTGCCTTGAATCAGAGAAAGGAACAAGGATTTGAGGATTAAGGCCTATACCTGAGTAACTTCAACATGCTTGGGTATATATTGATTTATTTAATTAGCTAAAAAATAAAGAATTTTCTGCAAGACTCCCAACCTGTGCTAATACTTAAATATAACGATTCTCAAAATGAGAATAGAAAAGAAGCTATCTGCTTGAGAGTACGACAACTATTCATTCTCGCGAACTGACTCACAAGCTGACAAAGCAACGTTAGAACCAATACAGTGTCAGTACTGATTAAAGGTTTAAACGGAAAACGAATAAAAGTTGGGAAAGGACTATGAGACCAAGGGTGTTATTGGTAGAGGACTCTACCTCACTAGCCATACTATACAAACAGTATGTCAAGGACGAACCTTACGACATCTTTCACGTAGAAACTGGACGTGAGGCCATCCAATTCATTGAGAGAAGTAAACCGCAACTCATCATTCTCGATTTAAAATTACCCGATATGTCCGGGGAAGACGTTCTTGATTGGATCAATGAGAATGAAATTCCAACTTCAGTCATCATTGCAACCGCACATGGCAGCGTAGACATTGCGGTAGGTTTAATTCAAAAAGGTGCGGAAGACTTTCTTGAAAAGCCCATCAATGCAGACCGACTCAAGACCTCTGTTGCACTTCACCTTAAACGTGCCAAGTTAGAAAACTTAGTAGAAAACATTCAATCTACCTTCGACCGACACAATTACCATGGATTCATCGGTTCTAGTTTGCCAATGCAAGCCGTCTACAAAACCATTGATGCTGTCGCTCCAACCTCTGCTAGTGTATTTATCGTTGGTGAGAGTGGTACTGGTAAAGAAGTCTGTGCCGAAGCAATCCATCGTCAAAGTGATCGTCGTGATAAACCCTTTATTGCCATCAACTGTGGTGCGATTCCACGAGATTTAATGGAAAGCGAAATTTTTGGTCACGTTAAAGGCGCATTTACTGGTGCAACAACAGATAGGAAAGGTGCAGCAACCGTTGCTCATGGTGGAACCCTCTTCCTAGATGAACTGTGTGAGATGGAATTGGAAATGCAGAAAAAGTTGCTCCGTTTTCTACAAACAGGCACTTACACGCCACTTGGCGCGACCAAAGAAATGAAAGTGGATGTTCGCATCATCTGTGCGACAAACCGCGACCCACTTACGGAAGTCGAAGAAGGCCGCTTCCGCGAAGATTTATACTATCGCGTCCATGTTGTACCTATTGATATGCCGCCACTCAGAGAACGAGGTAGTGACATTGTCACTCTTGCTAAGCATTTTCTGACCACCTACTCCAAGCAGGACAAAAAGAAGTTCAACAATATCGATAATGAAGCACAGTACGTGATCAAACATTACGACTGGCCGGGGAATGTTCGTCAATTGCAAAACATCATCCGTAACATCGTGGTGTTAAACAATGAAGACAAAGTCACCGTCGCGCATCTACCCGCGCAGCTAACTCGCAAGCCATCAAAAGCACGTGTAATTACGCAGCCCGTAGAACCCGCACCGACCACCGTTGCTAAGCCTTCTCCAATACAGCCCGTTGAACATATCGCTACCGATATGCTGCCTCAAGAACCGGTAACCAGACCCGAACCGATACCAATGAGTGCTTCTGCACAAGTCGCGTCGCCGTACTTTAATACGGATGGCACCATTCGACCGATGTGGAAGGTGGAACGGGAAGCAATTCAAAATGCGATAGCCTACTGCGATGGTAACGTACTCAACGCCGCGGTAATGTTAGAGCTGAGTCCATCTACTGTTTATCGTAAAAAACAAGCGTGGGAAGCGGATGAGGCTAATCTCGAACAATCGTGAGATACCTGTCGCTGGCGAGGTTTGGATTTTACTCGACAGCCGCGTTTTTGGTGGCATAGAAAGTCACGTCCTTGAGCTTGCCAAAGGATTACAAGCATTTCATGTCCACGTTAGAGTGGTATTGGTGGTTGAGTACAACCCACCAGCATCGCTTGTTTCTAGGTTGGCCGATTCCGATGTTCCCGTAAGCTACTTACACCAACTTTGCCCCAAGAATAATGACACACATTCTGTCATTGCGGTAAAACGACTTACCATTGCGGTTGCTGAGCATCAACCAAGCGTTATCCACACTCACGGCTACAAAGCGAGCTTACTTGCGCGCAGCGCCGAACTGTTTACACGTACCTTCCCTCGTCTTATTTCTACCTACCATGCCGGAGAAACACCAACGGGAAAAGTGTGGTTTTACGATTGGCTTGATCGTTATAGCGGTCGTTTGTCCGATCATTGTTTTGCGGTTAGCCAAAGTATTCAAAATAAACTGCCGATAAAAACCGAGCTATTGAACAACTTTGTTTCACTTCCTGCACAAAACAGCAGCTATAAAGAAATCGCATTCGTTGGTCGATTGAGCCATGAAAAAGGCGCGGATCGCTTTATCGACATCGCGAAGCATTTTCCTGATCGTCAGTTTTCTATTTACGGCGACGGTCCTGAAGGAAAAGACCTTGCCCAACAAGCGCCCGGTAATGTTGTGTTTCATGGGCATCAACACAACATGAACGCGGTATGGAACAATATTGGCGTATTGATTATCTCTTCTCGCTATGAAGGCCTCCCAATGGCGGCATTAGAAGCGATGTCGAGAGGAATTGTGGTATTCAGCCTAAATGTCGGCCGATTATCTGATCTTATTGAAGATGGCAGTAATGGATTTATTGCGCCAGATATTCTCAATTTGATAGACAAGCTCAACCATTGGATAACCATGAGCACCTATACCCAATCGCTTATTCGCAAAAAGGCCATTAAGACCATCTCGGAGCAGTATTCTTCACAAAGTATCATTCCTATTTTGATTGAACGCTATCAAATTGAAAATCAAACTTGATGCATATGCATTCTCATTATGAAAAACTTGCTTTCCCCTACCTACTCTTAAACATCTTTACTCCATTAAATCAGTAACTTAAACAAATGATAAGGTTTGGCATCTCGGTTGCAGTATCCCAGTAAACAAAAGGGCAAACCGAGGTGACGACGATGGCTACTCCAAAACGCATTCTATATGTTCATTATGGCGACAACTGGCTTCGCCACAACGAAGTTGTATTACTTGATCTTTTGTCGCGCATTGATCGTGAGCAGTTCTTGCCTTATGTCTGGACGAACTGTGAGCCTTTAATTGAAAAATGCCGAGAGATGGGGATTGAAACTCAATATTCTCCCTTCAAGTTAGTCGGAGGCTGGAGTACGCCCCGCTGGGACATCAGCGCATGGAATCGCCTTATCAAGCAAGGCTCTGAACTCATCGAAAAGCACGCTATCGATCTTGTGCATGTGAACAGTGGTGCGACCTGTCAGTGGATGTGTCTGGCGACACAAATGAACCACATACCTTTGGTTACGCAGCTGCATTGCCATTATCCCATCCGTGATCGGTTTTCACTTGACTTGCACATGTCGCCAAAGCTGATCTGTGTCAGTAAGGGAATAAGCCAAGAGCTGGCCCGCGACGGCTACCCAAAAGAGAACTTACACGTGATCCACAATGGCGTTTCGTTAAACCGAAATGAACCGTCGGTTGATGTGAAGGACTACCTCGGTATCCCAAAAAACGCTTTCGCCTTCCTATCCGTTGGTGCTCTGATTAAAAGTAAAGGTTTTGATCGCCTGATTCGCGCGATTCACATGCACAACTATCATCAGAATAATCCGCACCTTGTGATTGTTGGAGACGGGGAAGAAAAAGCCCCCTTACAACAACTCACAGCGGATCTTGGTGTTGAAGACCGTGTGCATTTTGTCGGGGAACAGCATAACAAAGACTCATGGATGACAGGCAACGTCGACGCCTTTATCAGTGGTGCTTACGAAGAAGACTACGGTCTGGTGATTGGGCAAGCTGCGTTAGCAAAATTGCCTATCGTGGCCCCAAAAATCGGTGTTATCCCTGAATTAGTCGAACACAATCACAGTGCTCTTCTGTATTCCAATCATGGGATGGCCGGTCTACTCAATTCTGTGCAGCGCATGCTAAATGATGCTCCGCTGCGAAATCAAATTGCTCACAATGCTTATCACTACGCGACGCAACACCTTACCGTTTCGGCTTCGGTGAACGCGATAGAGTCAATTTATCATGCAGAGCTGGCACATGAGCCTACGGCTTCTATACCACCCACGCACAGTCTTAAACCTATGCCTCGTTGGCTAAAACACAATTGAGGATAGGGTCATGAAATACGTACTGATGTTGGACACTATCCCGTTGCAAAGCGGTTCAAAAACAGCAAATGCTGAACTCTTAAAACAGTGCGATCAGCGAGATGTCGTCGGTTATGTCGCAACGACTCACCCAGAGCACTGGAATCGGTTACTGAAAGATGACGAACGTATTCAAGTCGTTAAAGTTCGTCGCTCGCCGATTATTTCTCAGCATGGCCTGGCTTATTGGTTAATGAATGGGTTTTACCTTTTCCAATTGTTGTTCATCTTGTGCAGATTACCCAAAATTGATTGGCTACTCGGCCTTTCTAATCCCAACAACGATATGCCTTTGTATCTATTGCGCTTATTGAACCGTAAACCAATCGTTCAAATCATCAGCCAATCGGTTGGTAAATCACGATCTGCAGGTTATTGCGTCACAAAAGCAACCAGTATCTATTACTTGGCAAGTTGTCGCGAATCCATAATCCACGCATTGCAAGCGTATCTCAACCAACCCATTGCTGCAGTTAAACGTTACTGGGCAGACCTAAATACCTCATCATTCGTTAACGGTCTCTCTTCAGAGCGTTGGCCAAAGCAAGCGAATCCTATGTCCTCTCGCGTGTTTTGGGCAGCGACTCTCCTAAAACGCAAAAACGTCGACTTGCTCTTAGACGCCATTCAATTGGAAAACGGCACAAACTTCAAAGCAACCGTGTGTTATATCCAACCCAACCTAATTGATGATGAATGCTTAACCCCTGATTTAACTGCAAAAGGCGTCGATTGGTACGAGTCACCAGCAAACCTTGATGACCTAAGAGCACAATGTGGTGTGTTTGTTGCAACAGCAGAGAATGAGCCGTTTGGTCTTGCAATTTTGGAATCATTAGCCGCAGGAATGTGTGTGGTAATTCCACATGATGATAGTTACTGGGATCGAATCCTTACTGACGGAAAAAATTGCATCAAATACACACCCAACGACGCGGCCTCACTGCACAACGCGATTCGCTTACTCAATGAGTCTCCATGGTTAAAGGTAACGATGGGAATCGAAGCACTCAATGTCGCTCAACTTTATACGGCTGAACGTTGTTACTTCCCAATCACTCAGCATTTGTGCTCAGGCCCAGAACAACAAAACGAATCCAGCGCGAAAAAGCGCAACAACGTCAAAGGATATGACCATGTCTAGAGCAATGACCAACATGTCACTCTTTGCCATTGCACTGGTGATCAACAAGAGCATTAGCTTAATCATGCTACCAATACTTCCGCAATATTTGACACCGGAACAAATCGGTAAAATGGAAATCATCGCGTCTGTTGGTATTGTGATTGCTTTAATCATTAGCCTAGCGTTGCATGAAGCCCTAAATCGCTTCGCTGGCGTGGAAGACGACCCGCAGAAAAGGAAGTCACTGCTAGACCAAATTTACTCTCTTTCATTGCTTATCTCTGTTCCTATCGCTTTGGTCTTGGCTACGATCATCGTTGTTATGCCCGTACCAGAACCTTTTACTAAGACAGAATGGATGGTTGCCTTAGTTGCCATTGCTTTCGAGGGCGCGATTGCGATAGGGACAGCGTGGCTAAGACTACAAGACGACAAGGCGAAAACCTTGTTGTATGTGATGGTGACGACCACGGCACTTCAAGCGGCGTTCATTATCATCGCGCTTCAATTTAGCCAAACGGTGCTGTCCGTCTTACTTGGTGGGCTGCTCGCTGCTGCGGCACAATTAATTTGGTTACACTTCATCAATCGCTATCAATTGGTTCTTCCGAGTTTTATCTCGACAAAACAATTCTTTAAATACTGCTATCCCATTATGTGCTCGGGCTTAATCATGTTTTGTTTAAATGGTGCAGAACGTTGGTTTATTGGGGCAAATGCATCGTTAGCAACGCTAGGGGTGTACACAATCGCATTTAAATTCGCAATTGGTATGTGTTTTTTGGCACAACCTTTTGCCATGTGGTGGTCGCCAAGACGGTTTTCGATTTTAGAGAAAAAGGGCGCCAACGAAGCGACGCGAATCACCCACCTAGGTATGATTTATCTGACATTTCTAGTCGTAGTCGTAGGCTCATTAGCCGTAATCATTATCAACAATTTCTTGCCTGTGGCGTATCGAGAAGCGTCGCTTTATGTTCTGTTTCTTTTACCGATAGCCCTACTTAAAGAATGGAGTGACTTGCTGTGTATTAGCATCCTATACAAAAGGAAGACCCACTGGTTAATGGGCATTAATGCAATACCGGCCGCAATTGGTCTTGCGATGTTGTTCAGCTTATCAGCACTAGGGATCTTCGGTGTGTTTATCGCTCTTTATTATGCTCAGCTTTGTCGACTGGCGTTGACCTTTAGCATTGGTCAACAATGCATGAAGCTCCCTTTCCACCTGAGCTTAATGGTAATACTACATATCCTTGCTGGCGCGTCGTTATTCTTGATTCATTCAGCCGGTTCTACCCCACTTATCATGCTGGTATGTTTCACAAGTTGCGTGCTCATCGCGACCATAGCGTTTCGTTACTTTGATGCGCAAACCAAAAGTAACGTGCACCACTTTTGGCTCAAGTGGCGCGGCCAAATGAAGAGAACACCGCTATGATCAGCGCTGAATTGAGAATGAAGCAGTCCATCATCGCGATCGCGCTCACGACGTGTATCGCGCTGTTATGGTTAGTGATGCCAAATCCAATTCTGATTCTCGTACTTTGTTTTGCGCCATTGGCTATCTTGTTTGTTCTCAACCAAACCTTCTGGTTCGTGACTCTGTTTGTGATTTTTTCTTTCTTTCGGATTCACGAAACCTTTCCGGTGATTTACAACTTCAAAATTCCTTTGCTGCTTTCACTTGGGGCTCTTATGGCCTTGTCATTTCATTTATTGATTAGCCGTCAAATTATTGCGTTTTGGCACCCTTGCTTGAAATGGCTATCCATTTTTTGGGTTCTGGTGACATTAGGCGTAGCATTCGCTTCAAACCGCCCTGTTGCGATTGATGAATTCAACAGTGTTTATTGGAAGATCATCGTAATGACGCTAGCGATAACTTGGCTCATCACCACACCAAAACAAGTTGCTCAAATGTCGAAAGCCATCATGCTAGCAGGACTATTGGTTGGCTTAACCGCCCTGTCTAACGCGAGTAATGGTATAGGATTGGTCGAAGGCTCACGCGTGACCATCAGCCGCGACTTAGGTTCGGTACTTGGTGATCCAAATGATTTATCTTTAGTACTGATGTTCCCACTTGCATTTACTGTTAGCCAATTGCTAGAGAAAAGAGCCAGCTTTGTTCTTCGCTTGTTTGCATTGATCACCTGTGTCGTGTTGTTCTTCGCGATATTAGAAACACAAAGCCGAGGAGGCCTACTTGGCGCGCTTTCTGTCTTTGCGTACTTCGCGTTTAAACACATCAAAAGCAAAGCGTTAGTTATCTCTCTAGGGCTGGTTGGGGCGCTCGTTCTTTATGCCGTTGCAGGGATTTCTGGCCGCTCGTCTGGCGGTGCCGCGGAAGAAGGGATAGACGAGTCCGCAATGGGACGGATTTATGCTTGGGAAGCCGCAATAAAAATGGCGATAGAAAACCCATTAACGGGCATCGGGATAGATAACTTCTACAACAACTACTTCTTCTACAGTTCTCATTGGGATGGACTCAATCACGCCGTACACAGCACGTGGTTTGGTGTGTTAGCTGAAACTGGATTTGTTGGTTTATTCGTGTTTATCGCGCTGATTGTGTCTTTGATTCGAACTTCTCGTGAGACCATCCAGATGCTCACCCCTACTAGTGACCATACGTTGTCTATTGGAGCAAACGCCGTCTTGGGGGGTCTTATCGGTACGATTGTTTCCGGTACTTTTTTAACTCAAGGGTTTACTTGGCCAATATACATCCTAGCCGCGCTGACTATTGTGATACATCGTATCGTTCAATCTGATTGTCAAAATGCGAAAGCGTCATAGCCCTTTCCCTCGTTAAGTTCAACCATCTGTTTTTATTAAATTATTTCCTTGGCACGCAATGTGATAAGTCTACTTATTAGAACAATCATAAGTTGGCTCAAAGGAGAAAATGATGACGGACATCGTAGTGTTTGGCGAAGACTTTGGCGGATTGCCTTCTTCCACTCAACATATCATTAAACATCTGACAGACAATCATCGCATCCTGTGGGTTAATTCCATCGGTTTAAGGCAGCCGAGGTTGGTGACAAAAGACGTAAAGCGCATCGTTAACAAACTCACACGCTCTTTTGATGCACATACACAGAACAATACAACGTTCAATCAAGACTGCCACATGAGCGCCAGCATTCAAACGATTAACCTACTCACCATCCCTGCCCCGCGGACTCAATGGGCAAGGAAGGCGGCTTCGAGCATGATGCAACATCAACTGAAGCGAAAGCTAAAAGAGCTTGGCTTTGAAAAACCGGTACTCTGGACGTCTCTGCCGACTGCCGTTGATGTGTGTAAGAGTATGGACAACTCTGGCATCGTTTATTATTGTGGCGACGATTTTGGTGCACTCGCCGGCGTCGATCATCAAACGGTCTTGGAACACGAAGAGGATTTGATTGATTGCTGCGACCTCATTTTGGCCGCGAGTGAAAAACTGGCGGCTAAATTCCCACAAGACAAAACTGTCACCCTCCCTCACGGCGTGGATTTCACCTTATTCTCAACTCCCGCAGTCAAAGCTAACGACTTGCCAGATAATGGCAGAAAAATACTTGGCTTTTACGGCAGTTTATCCGAATGGTTAGACTATGCATTGATTGAACAAGTGGCGGTTCAGGCACCCGATTGGGATCTCGTTTTCATTGGGCCAAACGAACTGCCCCACAACCCGCTCCCACAACGAACTAATGTCCACTACCTTGGACCTAGAGCACATCAACAGTTGCCAAGCTACTCACAGCACTGGGATGCGAGTTGGTTACCTTTCGTCGACAATGCTCAGATTAAAGCGTGTAATCCACTCAAGCTTTTGGAGTATTTAGCAACCGGCACACCTGTTATCAGCACCACTTTCCCAGCGCTCATGCCTTACAAACAGATGTTGCATGTTGCAGCGGGTGCCGAGGATGTATGCGCCAGCTTAAATCATTTACTGCCTCCTCCAATTGGTACTATGGCTTTGATCGAAAAACAAAGCTGGGCATCGAGAGCCTTTCAAGTTGAACAACTCGTGAGGTCACTATGAGCGATTTAAGAGAAAACTTATCTGTATTGCTTCACGGGGCCTGGCGTCGACGTTACCTGATCGTGGTCCCTATGCTAGTGCTGCCCGTCCTTGGTTTTATTGTTAGCAAGCTTTTGCCTACAAGTTACGTTGCGCACACCAGCATGCTGGTACAGGAAACCGCCAAAATGAATCCGTTTCTTGAAGATCTGGCCGTTTCTACTCAACTGAAAGACCGTATCAACGCGTTAAGTACATTATTAAAGAGCCGACACGTGCTCTTCTCCGTCGCTCAAGAACAAGGGTTGATAAACGATGAGATGGATCTAAAAGAACAAGAGTTCATTATTAAAGACCTCGCCAGTCGACTCTCCGTCAAACAGTTGGGTAAAGACTTCATTCAAATCGAACTTACCAACAAGACACCAGATGGCATGGAAGCGATGCTCACGTCGGTCAGTAATCATTTTGTCGAACAATTGCTTGCACCAGAGCGCTCCTCTATTAAAGATTCCAGTCATTTCTTGACGATTCATATCGATAAGAGGCGCACAGAGCTTGATGCAGCAGAACAAGCATTTGCTGAGTACAAAAATACTTACGCCCACGCAACACCCGAGATGCAGGCGCAAAGTTTGTCTCGACTCGCCAGTCTCAAGCAATCCTTGGCAGAGAAGGAAGCAGAGCTAGCCGGGGTAAAACGCAGCTTGGGTAGTTTGGACCAACAACTTTCTAAAACAAACCCAGTTATCGGCAAGATTGAAGAACAGATCATAGAAATACGAAGTGAGTTGACGCTGCTTCGTGCTAAATACACCGAAGCACACAGTCTGGTCCAAGGTAAAGTCCGAGAACTCAATCGACTTGAGCAAGAACGTACGGTACTGATTAATTCTAAACAACCGGAAATGAACAGTAATCAGCTTTGGGATATTGCCAGTACGGCAACGGTCAGCAACCTCGGCGACGCACAACCCTTGCTTGTCTCTCAACTCCATCAACTACAAATCATGCGAGGTCGATACGAGTCGCTAGAAGAAGAAACCGATAGTCTCTACAACATGATTCAAGATTTGGAAAACAACGCCAACCGTTTTGGTAGTACCGCGACTGAGATAAACAGGCTTGCACGAGACGTCGCAGTCAAACGCGAATTATATGATGATCTGGTTGAGCGTTATGAAATGGCTCAATTGACGGGTTCTCTCGGTGTGTTCGAAGAAAACAAACGGGTAAAAATCATTGATGAACCCTACACGCCAACCCTACCTTCTAATCTACCCAGTATTGTTTTTGTCCTTCTGGGGCTCATTGGCGGTACGGGATTAGGAATTGGCATCGCAACTCTTATCGAGCTGGCTGACAACTCTATCCGTTCACGTAAGGCATTAGAAAATCACTTAGGCGTTGCTGTCATCACCACGATTCCAAAGGTAACATTTTAGCTCTTCACTGAGGGCCACTCAGCGCAATCAAAGCACTCGAACTTCGGGTGCTTTTCCTTATTTATCAATTTCTTGCTTGTTTGAAAATTCACAACGAATATGAATTTCAATTTGAGAATAATTTTGTGTCATTTTAAGCACCCCACCAAAGTCTACCCTAACCATATGTTTTAACTAAATTTCATGATTGGCATGCACTGTGCAGTATTACTGATAACAACTGACGTAGAGGGCTGAGGAATGGAAAACGTTAAGACCCGAGAAAGTAATAGTAAGAGCAAAGGTAAAGTGATCGTTCATGTCGTTCAGCATCTCGCACCTGGAGGCTTAGAAACCTTGGTTCTTGAGATGCTTCGCTTTGCCAAAGCAGAAGACTCCGTTTGTGTCATTAGCCTAGAGGGAAACCGGTACACCGCGCTAAACCATTGGGAAAAGTTAGCAGACTATCAAGACCAACTCCACTTTCTCAACAAACAATCTGGGTTGGATCTTGTCACACTCAAAGCGTTGAAGAAGACATTAAAACAACTGCATGCCGATGTGGTACATACCCATCATATCGGGCCTCTTCTCTACGGAGGCATCGCTGCTCGGCTCCACGGCGTGAAGGCCTTAATCCATACCGAGCACGATGCGTGGCATCTTAACAACAGAAAAGCCGCACGATTGCAAACCACCCTGCTCAAATTGCTTCGTCCTCAGGTTGTCGCAGACGCCGATTTTGTCGCAGAACAAATCATCAATAACTTGGGTTACGAACGGGTAAAAACGATCCACAACGGCATCGATTGCGAAAAATTCAAAGACGGCAATGGGCTGTTAGCTAAACAAATATTCTCGCTACCAACTGACAAGTTTATCATCGGAACCGCTGGCCGCTTAGAGGCCGTCAAAGGACAAGAAATCCTAATCAAAGCATTTTCACAATTACCAGAAAACACACACCTCGCGCTTGCTGGTTGTGGCAGCCAGCGAGATTTGCTTGAGGCACAAGTAAGGACTCTCGGCCTAGAAGAAAGAGTGACGTTTCTCGGGTTAGTCAATGACATGCCAAGCTTTTATCAAAGCCTCGATGTGTTTTGCTTGCCATCATTACAAGAAGGTTTTCCACTTTCGACACTGGAAGCACAAGCATGCGGCGTACCTTGTATCGCCAGCAATGTCGGCGCGGTAAAGGAAACATTATGTCCTCATACCAGTGCATTGGTAGAACCAAACCGAGTCCCAATGCTCGCGGAAGCGTTAACAAACTACTTATCACGACAATCTCGTTCACCACGAAAACACATTCTTAAGCACTTTGATATTCGCGATATGGTTAATCGCTATGCTGTTTTATCTGGGGAGACTTCTTATGAGTGATTTACTTTGGACAGTTGGTTTCGTTTTATCTGCGCTACTGATTATTTACCACCACGTTGGCTACCCCCTTGTTCTCAACTGGTTATCTGCTCATCGCAGAACAAGTAAAGTTTCCTCGAAACGAGGCGAAGGTAACTATAAAGCGTCAAAAAGCGACGGTACTTTACCCTCCATTACGGTGATCGTTCCCGCTTATAACGAAGAACAGTGGATAGCAGAGAAAATTCGCAACCTTGCTAGTTTAGATTATCCGAGAAATAAGCTTACCGTGGTAATTGCTTGTGACGGGTGCTCTGACAATACCGCTGATATTGCGCAAGACACCATTCAAGAAGCCATTTGTGCCGATACCTTGTTCATCATCCACGATCATCGAATCAACCGAGGTAAAGTGGCACTTCTCAACGCAGAAATGGAAAACGTCATTTCGGACATTACTGCTTTGAGTGACGTTTCCGCGCTGGTGTCGTGTGACTCTCTACTACTTGCTAGCCAGCACTACCAAAATGAAAACGTCGGCGTCGTTAATGCAACCTATCAAATCATGACAACCCAAAACGAAGGTGAAGCGGCATATTGGCATTATCAATCTCAAGTAAAATACAAAGAGTCGTTGATTGGATCGACCATCGGTTCTCATGGCGCGTTTTATACGTTTAGAACCAAACTGTTCACGCCTTTAGAGCCAGAAATTATCAATGATGACTTCATTTTGCCCATGCGCATTGTGCTTCAAGGTTATGACTCCGTCTATGAACCAAAAATGTTAGCCATCGAACTGGAAGAAAGCTCAGACAGTTCGGACTTCCAACGTCGCCTGCGTATTTCTGCCGGGAATATGCAGCAATTCTTAAAGCTAAAAAAGCTGCTGCTTCCCCGTTATCGTGGCACCGCATTTGCATTTCTATCGGGAAAGGTACTGCGTCTCGCGACGCCTTATCTGATGATCTTATGCTTGGTGAGCTCATTGCTGCTTGATCACTATCCAGCATTTCAGATTCTAATGTTTGGGCAGTTAGCGGTATATCTCGTCGCGCTGATCACTTACTTTGTTCCGGTTTTCAATATATTCAAACCGTTCAAATTAATCAGTTACATGGTCGTAGGACATATCGCCAACTTTGCAGGTGGATTGCGTTACCTACTAGGAATGGAAAATGGGCGTTGGAAACGCATTAATCAATAAGGAAATCATCATGAAGACATCACGCTACGATTCAAACATTCACCTAGCTAAGCGAGCTTTCGATGTTCTCATTTCGCTATTGATCTTAATCGTGACTGCGCCAATCATGCCTTTGATTGCTTTGGCGATTGTCATCGATTCGCGTGGCCCTATTATTTATCGTCAACTTCGTGTTGGACGCTGCACGCCAGAAAAAATGGATTTATTCGAAATCATGAAGTTTCGCACCATGTATGTCGACGCAGAACAACGATCTGGCGCAGTTTGGGCATCGGCAAATGATCCACGTATTACGCCCGTTGGCCGTTTCTTACGCAAGACACGATTGGATGAACTGCCACAATTGTTCAACGTGTTGAAAGGTGAAATGTCACTGATTGGTCCACGCCCTGAACGCCCTGCTTTCTATCAAAAACTGGAAGACGAAATCCCTTATTTTGTTGAACGCACATACGGTGTGCTACCTGGCATCACAGGTCTAGCGCAGGTAAACCAAGGTTATGATTCTTGTATTGAAGACGTTCGTCGCAAGGTGGGGTTTGACCACAGTTACGCACTGAGCTTGAGTTCTTTCTACTCGTGGATTTCCATGGACATTGCAATCATGAGCAAAACACTAGTGGTGATGATCGACGGTCGCGGTCAGTAAACCATAGAGGCTTCACTGATTAGAAACAATCAAAGAATGAAGAACCGTTACTCTTGCCACTGGCGACGCATGTTTTCAATCGTCGTTGGTGGCACATTATGAACACTTGAGTACTCACCGCGACAGACCTGAACTTCCACTTCAATCCCCTTCTTTTCACAATACTTTACATAGCGTTTCATTTCCCAGCGACGCACAAACGTATTACTCACAATCACTGTCTTACCTTTACTTAGCCACTTGCGCGTTTGTTGAAAGCACCATTCATGCGCTTCTGCCAGCTTCGTACCGTCAAAAACATACTCGCCATTTTCATTCTCAAAATACATGTCAGCTTCAAAATGCTTTGCTTTGAGCTGTTTGGACAATTGCTTGGCCAGCGTTGTCTTGCCAGAGCCCGGTAAGCCACGAACAAGAAGGAGTTTTGCATTAGACATAATGGAAGGATTTTAGTGAAAAACCAGCAAACTTTACGCTATTTTTGAGGAAATGAAAGGGAAAGCAGCCACTAGGATCGTTCGTCGTCGTAACCTTGCTCTCATAAGCGTAAATAATTGAGCTCAAGCATTAATTTATGTTCCCTCCGGTCGCATTTAAATCTAGAATGCGCGCGCATTTATTGAGCTCAAAAAATCACTAAGACTTAACGACTTACTTAGTATCAACCAAAAACCTTGAGCTTTTAAATAAAGTCACTCTCAACCAATACTCCATCCATTGTTCGATGGCATTTCATAAGGGTTTAGTCTTTGAAAAGAAGTCTTCTTTCAATCCTTGTCGCTTCGCTGCTGTTTGGCTGCGGAGGCGATGAAAACAAACACTCAACAAGCACCACACCTCCAACGGTCGAACCAGATTTACCACCTGAACAACCAGATATTGGCGTAACGACCTACCAAGGTAAGCTGTTCATTAACGGTAAACAGATCACTGGCGATATTCAGTGTGATGGACAAGA
This sequence comes from Vibrio sp. MMG023, assembly GCF_021654215.1. Taxonomy (NCBI): domain Bacteria; kingdom Pseudomonadati; phylum Pseudomonadota; class Gammaproteobacteria; order Vibrionales; family Vibrionaceae; genus Vibrio; species Vibrio sp. MMG023. The sequence continues at coordinate 468,642 of NZ_JAKFZP010000005.1, forward strand.
CATCAGTGAGTCTGGCTACTTCACCTACGCAGCTTCAGAAGGCCAGTTTGATTGTCAATTTGGTGGGGTGACGTTAGGTGAGTTCAGTTACCAGATCCCTGAGCAAACTCGTATGGGTTCACAGCCAGCTGAATTAACGCAAGCCTATGACCTAAAAGACGTACTCGGCCAACACGCAAACAACGCCACTAAGCTGTTAAACAAGATCGACACGTGCCCTACTCAGGACGCACAAGTGTGTTTGGATGAAATCAACAGTTATGACATCCAAGACTTATACGAAAGTGACGATCAAGCTGCGATTGATGAGTTCCTCAATCCAAGTGTTGCAAACGAAAGTGAACAACCAAGCGCGCACGTTGACCCAGAACTTCAACCAGAAGTCACTCCGGGCGCAAGCAACAACTTAACGGGGTCGTTTGTGTCTGCCAATGCAGAGGCGACTTACGAATACAAACCAAGTGCAGCCAACAAACCGTTGACCAAAAGCCGTTTGACCGACTCCCAAGGAAATGCGCTTGCTGGCGTCGAGTTCTTTAGCCAATCCGCACGCGGAATCACGGATGCCAACGGTGAATTTGAATACCTTTGGGGTGAGAACCTGATCTTTGGTATCGACACCTTTACTCTAGGCCAAGTGAAAGGCAATAAGGTCAATTACCAACTTGCAGATTTAAGCGACAACCCATTGGTGAAACAGAACCTTGATGCGTTCGTTCACCGTTATGGTGTGTCTTCTGGCAACCACATTGAGATCAGCGATACCGTTCGTCAGGTGTTCGCACAATACCCGAACGTTATTAACGAGCTGATCAATTTGAGCCTACCTAACGGTGCAAAAATTGAAGGCACGAACTTCACAACACCCAATGAGTTCGAAGCGCAATTCAGCCAAGGTTTAACACAAATCATTGATGGGCAACTAAAGCAGACGCCTCAATGGTCGGGCTTTGCTGCACCTATGCGACGCACGGTTCGCGCTTCTGGTAGTAATTATGTCACGCAGTCTCTGCATCAGATTTATGCTGGTGTGGATAGCGTACACATCTTCCATGATAACCATGGTTGGGGTGGCTCTGGTTACACCCGTGCAATGCGTAACTTCAACCTAACCAACGAAGCGTTCCCTGTTCTGATGCCACGCAACGACAACAGCTACTGGCTCCCGTTTGGTGAAGAAGCGGCATGGACTCATGGTTCTGGCAAAGATCAAAAAGCCTACATTGTGGATGCCACAACCATTGATGAAAACTCAACGGTGGTTATGCAGCGCCCAGAAGTGATTTCCAAACAAACTGCGACCTTTAATCTACCAACCATGACGGCAGGTATGATTGACTCGGGTAAAGTGGTGTTCTTGGGTAACGCGATGTACACCTCTATCTTCTCTTGTCCAGAAAACTACTGGGCAGGCGCAGATCTGGGCATCGACAGCGAAGCACAGCAATGTCGTTATAGCACGCCTCACAACCAAGAAGCGCAAGATGCGGATACTCGTACCGATCACGGCAGCATGCAAATCATGTTCAGCAACTTGATTGATTGGTTAGTGCCGAATGCAACACAAGATTCTGTCGCGATTGCCACCAACATCAACAAAGGTCATGCATTCCGTTGGGATCGCAAAGAAGGTCAAATCTACGATTTCTTTGTCAATCCCAGCTATAAATTGGGTGAAGTGGACGTATTAAGCAGCGGCCAGTTTGATTCATTAGATCCAACCTCTACACCACTGCTTTTGCTTCAGTCTTACGAAATCAAAACCGATGGCTACGCGACAAAATCCGTCGTGTCTGACATCAACCAACCTAAGTTGGACGCAGATGACGTTACAGCGCTGATCGAATACGTAAACAACGGCGGTAGCATCATCTTCTTTGATGCTTTAGAAGAGAGTAACCCAGAGCCGATTGCTCGTTTAGCGGATGCGGCAGGTGTTTCGGTTGGCGGAGCGAACGTTGCCAAAACATTCCAGTCTCTGTGTACGGACAGCTATTGGTGTCACAGCACATCAGGCCCGAACGTACCTAACTTGCATGCGGTCGCAGAGCACGACCTCGTGGTTTATGAACGTTATGCAGACACAACTAAGATTGAGATCAATGACAACGGTACGGTGACATGGCCGGGCAATATCGACATGCCTACCCTTGAAATACCGCTATACAAAGTCTCCATTGATGGACAAGAGCATCAACGTTATGCATTCCACATGGTGAAGTCGGAACAAGAGAAACAAGCAGCAATCGCAGAACTTCAACGCGGGTTTCCTGGCGTTCCGGTTTGTAAAGACAATTACCAATACGAAGTAAACTGTATTGAAGTGCGCGAAGGCCATGGCATTCCAAGCCGTGGTAACCACCATCGTCCAGATTTTACTCGTTACGAAATGAGCCCTGAAGTCGTGGATAGCATGGTAAAAGCAGCGAACTTAGGTGCCAACATTGATCGTCTACTTTCTCACGAGCTTTACTACCGCAGTAAAGGAGAGATTGGTGAACGCTTGTCGCAGGCTGAGCTAACTTCAACCTACGATAACCTCTCCGTTTGGCTATGGAATGACGAGCAGTACGAATTCAATCCAAACGTACAAGATGAGCTTGGCTTCAAACGTGCGGTCGAAATGCTGAACTGCTACACGAGCAACGCACATCAAGGCGGTAATGTTTGTGGTCAAGATACACGAGAGCAACTTGCTAAATGGTCAATGATTACCGAATCAGGCGAGCTGAACCCGTCTTACCCTCTGAACTGGATGGAGAAGCCATTAACACGCATGATGCTGGGTCGCTCTTACTGGGATTTAGAGATCAGTGTTGATACGACTGGCTACCCGGGTCGCCCTGTTCAATCAGGCAGTGCAGCGAGCGTTGCGATTCATACTGACAACAAAACCGTGATTGGTACGGCAGGCAGCATGCAATCGACGGGGTTGTGGGCGCCGCAACTTGAAGAAGTCACCATCTCTGGTGGTGTAAAAGCGTCTATCAATGTTGCATTGGTTGATGACTTAACAGGCCGTGCAAACCACGAACTGAGCTTGAAACGCCCGCCACGCGTGCAAAAGACTTTCCAATATGATGGTTCTTCTTTGAGCTTCAAAGTACCTTACGGTGGTTTGATTTACATTCAACCGTTAGAAGTGGATTCTCGTGACGTTGTGACGTTTAACTTCACTGGTGTGCTTCGTGCGTCTTGGTGGAAAGATGGTGCTTGGTTAACCCCAATCAACACTGACGTCCCATTGGCAGAAATCGATTCAGGTCATTTCGTCTACACGACGCCAGTGAAAAACGTACTGGACACAGACGTACCTAAGTTTGCCGATGAACTGAACGCATTCGCGAACCATGCGAGTGATTTTTACGGACGTGATCAAGTCACGGTAGAAGGAAAACACCGTCGATTTACTTACGATGCCCTGCTCGCCAACCGACATCGCTTCGTAAATGATGTGCAAATCTCGATTGGTGCGGCGCACTCAGGCTACCCAGTTCAAAGTAACAGCTACTGGCCTACATGGACTGTCGTTCCATCAAACCCAACCAATGACTGGTTGCTATGGCATGAAGTCGGACACAACCTTGCTACAGCGCCGTTTATGATGGCAGGCTCTACTGAGGTCACCAACAACATTCTTGCGCTTTACATGCAAGAACAACGTGAATCGAAGCCATACATGGACCGTATTGCGAGTGATTTATCCAAGTCACCTTTATGGCTTGATCGTTTCGAAGGTCATGCTTGGAGTGAAGCGGATGTTGGTATGCGTTTAGCGATGTTCGGCCAGTTAAAGCTATGGGCAGAAGACCATTTCAACATCGATGATTGGTATGCGAATCAAGCAGATAAGCCGAGCATCTTTACTGAAGACCAAGGCTGGAACTTCTTCAAACTCGCACACCGTAAAGCACGTGGTGACAGTATTGGAGACCAAGGCATTAACTACTGTTCTGCACAAAGCAGCCAGTTAAGCCAAGGCGATCTCATGATGGCATGTACCTCATACCTGACCGGATATGATCTGACAGATTACTTCCGTATGTGGAACCCATCAGAAACCAAAGCCAACCTGCCAAATGGCACTGTTGATTACTCTGGTGGTTTAACACCTGCTGGTTTCAACGCGGTTGCGACGATAGATTTACCGAAACCAGATAAGTCTCCTTCTGAGTATTTGTCTGTTAAGTAACCCGTAAGACGATAAAAGCCGACAGAATTCAATTCTGTCGGCTTTTTTGTATCACTCTGCTTGCTTTGGCGAAGTGTCGAAGAGGGAAGCTACAAGGCCATCAGCTCTCGCTTAGTTTGCTTATCCAACTTTTCTATCGCATATCGAAACGCCGTCCTCGGCATCTTGCTATGATGACGTTTCAAGTAGTCCACCACTCGCTCCGGTTCTTTTTGCGCCAGCACTTTGAGCATCCAGCCATAACCCTTTTGCACTAAATAATGATCATCTTCCAATAGGCGTTCTGCCACTTCAAATGGATCAATTCCACCGTACATCCCTTTATTAATTGGGTAAATCAGCGCGACGGCAGCTGCTCTTCTCACTGCAAAATTATCTCTTTTGGTCCACTCTAAGGTTCGCTCAAACAAACTATTATCTTGGGCAATCAAAGCACCTAGAGCATGCGTACAGAAATCATCACAATCATTCCAATCGGTAATGTATTGATAAAGCCAAGATTCGAATCGATCGTACGTGGCGGCGTCATAATGCTTTTTCAATCTGAACGCCCAGTCAAACGCAATCACGCTTAATGCCCAATCACGCTCTGCCAGCAATGTTTCACACTGCTCAAAAACGAAGTCTGCTTGCTTTTTGTCTAAACTTCGAAAACCATCGGCAGAGATCGCCCTCACCAAGCCGGTGCGCACTCGCTTCTCTGGGTACCCAATCTCACTTAACTTTTGAGTTAACGTTTCTACAATACTCATTGTTTTTCTTTCTGTTCTTCCATTTCGATACGTTTAGCGTGAATCACTTTATTGGTGAACTATTTTGCTTGCTGTCTGCGTAACCACTCTTGTGCGGCATCACCCATGCTTGTTCCTTCTGCGTCGTTCATCCACTGCATAAAGCTGCGGTCAAACTTGAAACCGTCTCCACATTTGGACTTGAAGTAACGACGTACATTTTGAGTGCTCTTATAGGAAGACGTAATTAACGTGTTGTCTTCAATATGGTTTTTATGCCAATCCACTTTGCTCATATGTCCCTTCTTCTAGGCTTGGTAGCGACTCTTTGCTCAAAGAAAGAGTGACATCTTCTATCAGCCACATCCACCTTGAGTCCTCGAATACTTCATTTTTGCCAATTCAGTCATATTTCCGTGGTTTATGTATTGTGCTGACGAGAATCCAAATTGGAACGGGACACGAATATTTACATATCTCGTTGTAATCAGTTTAAGAAAGAGTCGGTCTGCCATTAGGAACCTTCACTACTCACTAAAGGAATGAAAATGAAAGAAACGCTCCAACCAAAGCTTCAACGTCAGTTGGGATTAGGGCTGTTAGCACTGCGCTTAAGTATCGCGTTGGTATTTATCATGTGGGCGCTAGATAAAGTGCTGGTACCAGAGCATGCAATGAAAGTGTTCTCTGGCTTTTATGGTTTAGATATATCGAGTGGATTTTCTGTCGCGTTAGGTATTGCCCAGTTGGTGTTCATCGGGATTTTTGTGGCTGGACTTTGGAAGAACCTGACTTATCTTGCGATTCTGGTATTACACGCAGGCTCGACTTTCTCTTCGTTTGCGAAATACCTAGACCCGTTCAACAACCTATTATTCTTCGCGGCGTGGCCGATGCTTGCTGCGTGTTTCGCTCTCTACCTATTGCGAGATCATGACATCTATGTGTTGAGAAAACAGCCTCAAGCGGTTACGGCTTAACTCACCACCAGCGGCTGAGACACAATAAAAAAGGGAGGCTTCACACCTCCCTTTTGCTAACTGAATATCGGCACTTCTACCATCGAAGTATGATAAAACGCGTAACGCCCTTTACCCAATTGCTTCGCTCTGTACACCGCCATATCGGAACAGTGCAGCAGAATATCAATATCGCGCCCCACGCCCTCTGTGAGAACAACCCCAATTGACGCGGTTAAACTGATATCAATGCCTAAACGATCCGCCGTACTTTGCAATTTAGCGAGGAACTTGTCTAGCTTTAGCTCTAATTCACGCTTCGTTCGAAACTCTTGCGTTAACACCACAAACTCATCACCACCAAATCGGCCTATGATGTCGCGCTTGTGGCCAAAACTCTCTCTCAACACCGCCACAAACAGAGCGATAACTTTATCGCCCGCTAAGTGACCGTATGTATCGTTGATGTACTTGAGGTTATCCATATCAAAGAAGATACAAGCTTTGGGCGTATTACTAAGAGACAACGACTTTTCTGCCCCTCGCAAGAAATACTCCCGCGTGAGCAAACCACTGCGTGAACAAAACACGCCATTGCGACTGGCTTGTAATACCAACTCAAAATGCTCTTTCAGCTCCATAGAACTGTCATTGAGAACCACTTGGCTCTCTTCTAAGAATCGGTCTAGAGGCTGCGTTAATCCAACGACTTGTTTACCCATCAGTCGTGTTATCACAAGATAAATCGCGATGATAAGCAGGACGTTAACACCAAACATCGTTGTCCCTTCACCGAGTAAACTGCTGAACTTGGCTTTTGAAAGTAAAATCCAAGGCGTGTCCTCGATCTTGCGGAACTCAATGTATGACAAATCAAATGGCGAAGAATAAGTGAAGAAACCACCGGAAGAAGAATTCGATAAAGCGTGTAAATTGGCTTCCCGATCAAATAGTTTTTCATAACCATAATTGAACAGATTGACACCAACATATTGTGCATCTCTGGAATGACTAATGACATTCAGCTCATCATCCAATAAGACACTATAAATATCATCTTCGTTGTCCGTTTTTAACGCATGTTGAATCTCACTAAAGTGAATCGATGCTGAAATGGTCCCCTGCAAATCCCCTAACAAGTCAAACATTGGACGGCATAGGACATACACAATGTTGCCATTACTGATGTCTGTAAGTACATCGGTCATGACGGTCTTTTGGGTTCGGATTACTTGATGAAAATAGTCTCGATGTGCGATGGAATGGACTTTGTTATTGTGCGTGCTGACCATATTCCCAACGCCATCACTGAACCCGATCCCTGCCAATTCAAACGCTTCTTTATAAGACACAGCACGAGAGGCTCGCTCTTTCAACGACAATTCTGATTCGGTGAAATGCTCATCATTGCTCATAGCCCGCAACAAATCACGATACCCACCAACGATGGTTCCTAGGTTTACTTCAGCCGATTTCACGTGGTAGCGAGCAAGACTCTTTGCTTCATCGACTTGTTGGTAGGCCCAATAGGTAAAGTTGGTAAATAAAGCGATAAAGACAATTGGGACGGTGTAGCGGAGCGTTACGCTTTGAAGACTTCGAGATACATTCATGACTTAATTGTTGTTGTGACATTGTCGTATTTTAAAATACGTATTCTAATCGATGGATGACACGTCTTATTTGCGCCCTTTAGCTGTAATCAGAGTACAAATTACACAAAATGCAAGCGCTGACGTTTGGCATTCTCATTAGCAAGAAAGCAAACAAATTATACCTACCCCTGTATATCGAAACAGCAACTTTCTCCCGAGTTACGACAAAACATTTTCCATGTACAACAAATGGTTTTTATCGATACGTTTCATTACTTTAAATAAACAATATAAATCTAATAGGAAGGGAGTTATTGATATTTTTGAAATCATATCCTCTTAACAAACTGAACCTTTGTCGCAAGAGTCACACTTTTTGGATTGTATAAGTATGAATTTTTCTACACCATTTCTAACAAATGAGATACATAAACTACACTTTTCATATCAATCTCTTGGATATGGACGTGCACTGTGGCTGGATCGCTTTCATGGAATAACCTCTCCGTAAAACACAAGCTGTTTTGCTTAGTTTTCTTACCCATCGTTTTGTTGCTCTTTCTGGCGGGACAGCAAGTCGTTAGGTTGTCGACTCAGGCTCAAGATCTTGAAAGAGCACATTTGTTCTCTGACTACATGGATCAGGTTTCGTATCTTTACAACCTGCCTAGCAATCCAGACGTAACCGATAAAGCGGTGATGATCAAAGGCACAACTGAGAAACTCAATGCCACCGCCACTCTCATTTTTGCCGATAAAGGCGTTGAAATGGCGGACTTGTTGTCAAGCCTAGAAGAAGCAAGTTTGTCTCTCGCGACCAGTACAGACATGGATGAACGTCTAGACTTAGCTGAATGGCGCGCCGACACTTACAAACAGATTCTTTTGGCTTTAGAAAAAGTCCCTTTTAACAATGCCACGGTTGAAATCCAAAACCATCTGTCTGCTTTAATGCAAATTGAGTGGCTAATGTTCTGGTCGAAAGAAGAAAACCGTTTAAGCCAGTACCTAATTTATTCCGTTGAACAAAACCAGTACTACGACACAGACATCGGGAGCGAGATTGAATCCTTAGTCAAAAATCAGCAACTGTTTTTAGAGCGCTTTGTAACCCTTAATGCTAATCAACAACAAGTTGAGTTGTTAATCGAAACCTTCACAAATGAAGTATTCGTTCTTAGCCAAGAATTCCGTGCTTATCTGTTCAGTGAACAAGAGTTGAGTACCCTACCTCCCCAAGAAGTCGCGACGGGTTTGACCGCTCTAAACGGCCGTCTCGAACTGCTACAAAATGTCGATAATAAAATGACTGACCAACTTAATGCTGACGTTGATCATGCCATCTCCATTGCCAACCAACAGCGACTCATGTTCATCGGCGTGATGTCGTTAATCACCATTTTGGTCATCAGCCTCGCAATACGTTTAGTACGTAAAGTGACAGGCAACCTAAACCTTGTTCTCGAGTTTTTACGCCGCGACAGCTACAGCGAAGAGTCGCCGCTCGCAGAATTAGTCAAAGGCAAAGACGAGTTGAGTAAGTTCGCTCAGGAAGTAGAGCGCCTGAGTTACGAACGCGAACAAGCGAAAGTGAAATTAACCCAAGCAAAAGAGGATGCGGAGCGTGCGAAAGACGACGCGATTAAAGCCAGCAAAGCAAAAAGCAGCTTCCTTGCTAACATGTCACATGAAATTCGCACACCACTTAATGGGGTAATTGGTATATCTGAAGTGCTTTCCGATACCTCATTAACAGCCACACAGCGTGATTACGTCGATACTATCGAAACCTCGTCTCAGTTACTACTTAGTCTGATTAACGACATTTTGGATTTCTCCAAGATTGAATCGGGCATGTTGCTGATCAGTCCACATTCAACCTGTGTGCGTGAATCTATCTACGACATTGCTTCTATTGTTTCTCCAAAAGCCAAAGAAAAAGGCATCGACCTTAAGGTAAACATTAGCCGTAATACTCCATTCCGCTTGATGATTGATGATCACCGTTTACGCCAAGTGATCATGAACTTTATGTCTAATGCGGTGAAGTTTACCGAAAGTGGCACTGTGTGCCTGTCGGTATCAACCCATTCAGTGTCGGGTTCTTACGCGGTAATGGAGTTTTCAGTGCAAGATTCCGGCATCGGTATTGATGAACAACAGCAGAAAAAGATATTCGAACCCTTCGCACAAGAAGACGACTCTACAACGCGCCAATTTGGAGGCACTGGGCTTGGCTTAGCGATCAGCACGCAACTGGTAGAGCTGATGGGTGGAAAGATCCAATTGGAATCTGAGAAAGGCCAAGGGAGCCGCTTCTTCTTCCAACTGACTTCTTCCGTAGTCCAACTAGATTTTGACTCAAAGCATACCGCTCATAACAGTCAGGTTTGGCTGGTTTGTGACGACCCGAATATGGAAAGTACCCTACGTGATGAGCTTAATTTCTATCGCATCGCGATGCATCAATCCGTAACGTCATTAGATGAGCTACCGACATGGATCAATGACAAAGAACAGGTGGTTGTGATCTATGCCGAGACTCGTCCTAATGCAGCCAAAGCCAATGAAGACATCTTCCACAGACTGGAAACACAGAATGTTCGTCTGTGTTTAGTGAAGCATTTACACAGCGGTCAATTTGACTTCGGTCAGAGCGTGAGTGCCATCATTACTCAACCACTGCTTGGTCAACGTTTAGTGAAAGCACTTGAAAGCTGCGAAGCAAAATTCACCCAAAAAGCACAACTAGCCGTAAACAGTGTCGCGAATACCAGAGCTAAAATATTGGTGGTTGATGACAATACAGTAAACCAAAAAATTGCTGGATTGCACGTGACCAAAGCGGGCTTCCCTTTCGATTTAGCTGCAAATGGTGCCGAAGCCGTTGAAATGTTCAAAAAGAGCCAATACGCATTGATCTTAATGGACTGCATGATGCCTGTCATGGATGGCTTTGAAGCGACAGAGAAAATTCGTCAGATCGAGCAAGATGAAAACCGCAACTACCGCATCCCTATTATCGCCTTAACCGCGAGTGTGGTGGATGACGATATTCAGAAGTGTTTTGATGTTGGTATGGACGACTACGTCCCGAAACCGTTCAAAGCGAATGTGTTGAAAGAGAAACTGGCAAAAGCTGCTAACGTACCAGTTGTCGACGCTACGATTAACAACATCAGTCCAGCCCCAGTTAGTCATGTGGATAACCATCAAGCAGCGGCTCTAAAAGAAGAGCCTTCAATCACGATCCTACCGAGTCGCTCTGAGCGTATTCTGTTAGTTGAAGATAATACCGTAAACCAAAAAGTAGCATCATTGTTGTTAAGTAAAGCTGGTTATGAGTTTGAGATTGCAGAAAATGGTCAAATTGCCGTGGATATGTTCCAACAAGATAATGGCTTTGACATCATTTTAATGGACTGCATGATGCCGGTGATGGATGGCTTCCAAGCGACCAAAGAAATCCGAGCATATGAAAGAAACTCTGGTCTACCGAAAACACCGATCATTGCATTAACCGCCAGTGTTGTGGATGACGATATTCAACGTTGCTATGACTCAGGTATGGATGCCTATGTACCGAAACCGGTGCGGAAAGAGAAACTTCTTCATCAAATTGAAAGCGTGATTTAACGAAAAGGTTGATGGATATGCATACCGATTTCTTTATTTCCAAAAACAGCATGGCGAGAGGATTGACGACTGCGCTGATTGCCTTCGCGTTGCTCATGTCGTTCGATAGCGAGGCTCTAGCCGCGGATCAATACGCCATATTCTCTCTCGACTCAGAGTTTAGTGAATTAAATATTACTAAAGCGAGAAAACTCTACCGTGGAAAAACCAAACGCTTACAAGGGAAACGAATTGAACTGTCAGACTGGCCAGACACATCGTCAGAGCGATCTGAGTTTTATCGCTATTTACTTAACAAGAACGTCGCACAGATGAATGCGCATTGGGCGAGTTTGTCTTTTTCTGGCAAAGCACGCCCGCCTAAAGTCATTGATAGTTCAGATATGAACGCTCTATTGGAATGGATGAAAGAAAAACCTAATCGCATAGGTTACGCACCGGTGAGTAGTCTGCCTTCTAATGCACAAATCCTCTACGTAGTCAGTTCGGAGAAATAATATGAAGAAATCACTCATCGCAATTGCACTAAGTGGTCTGGCTTTTCCGAGCTTCGCAACCATAGAAATTACCGATAATTTGTCACTCAGCGGATTTGGTTCAACCTCGTGGGCGACATCCGATAACGAGACACCACTGCTGGTCAATCGCTTTATCGATGACGAAAACTGTTACGACTGTGATACAACGTTTGGTGTGCAACTCGACTTCTTTTACGATGCTTTCAAAGCTTCTGTACAAATGGTGAAACGTCCACAAGATCATTGGAGTGAGCCTCAATTAGAATGGGCATACTTGGCGTACACCTATGGAAACGTTGAGTTTCGAGGTGGCCGCTTAAGAATGCCTGTCTTTCTCGCTTCGGAGTACTACTACGTGGGACATGCCTTTACCCCTGCTCGCCCACCAAATGAGGTTTACGACAGCATATTAGGCATCACCGCTTACAATGGTTTGTCGGTGCTTTGGAATTACGACTTGAACGACAGCATGACGTTAACCACGACACCTTTCATCGGTTTCCATGATGAAAGCACGGTCGACTTTAACGCCAATACCGAATTGACGTTCAAGACCAATGAAATGTACGGCGTTAACTTCATTCTGAGTGGTGATTACTACCGTTGGAACTTTACCTATTTAGACTCCAACTACGACCAAGAGACGAGACTTACCAACCTCACTACGAATATCCCAGGGGTTGGTGTAGTGCAAGTGCCAGATCAAACCCTGAACGCTAAAGACCAAAGCATCAAGCTGTTTTCTCTTGGGGCAGAATACGAGTTTGATGCGCTAACGTTAACCGTTGAGGGCCAAACCAACGACATCGCTTCTGCCTGGTACGTTCAAGGGACATATAATCTCAACAGATTCACACCATACGTGACTTACGGCCAACAGTTTGATGACCACGAACATCGTGTCGGTGACAGTTACCTGTTCGGTGTGAGATACGATGTTCATTACAACATTTCACTCAATGCAGAGTGGCAACACTTCAACGCTTATCGCAATGCCTCTGGTGCGTTTGTTAACACACCACCGGAAGATGAAGCCAATCTTTACACCATCATGGTTAACTTCGTCTTCTAACCTTAGTCAGTTAACTACAAGGCAGGTCGAACGTTCTCGACCTGCTCTGCTTTGAAGTCTCTTGATTTATTAACTCAACACATCACTTGTTTCGGTTTATCATCACCACGGAGAGGATCGTCAAAGTCATCCCTACGGCATGAAACCAAGTAAAAGACTCACCCAGTATTAGAATCGCGCAAAGCGCAGTCATTGCAGGGCCAACATTGCTCACCAAACTTAAATGCGTCGGATTTAACCTCGCCATCGCGGCCGCAATCAAATAAGACGGAATCACAGTACAAAACAATCCAAGTAATACACCAATGATGATAAGTTCATGACTCAATGTTTGTAGATCTAAGTCGCTGAAAACCAGATGAACTAGAATCGCTACACCCGCACTGCCCATCCCGATGCTAGTAAAGATTGTACTACCAAGCTTGGCAATACTCCCTTTACTCATCACTAAGTAAACTGCAAAGACAAAAGCAGACAATACTGCTAATCCACCACCTAACCATATCTGATCCCCATATTGAGAAAGGTCGTGGGCAACAATCAATCCAACGCCTACATAACCAACCAAAGCCGCGATGATGATATTACGATTAGGTACTTGAGCTTGCGTTAACCACATGATCAACACAACAAACGTTGGAAATAGGAAAAGCAGCAAGCGCTCCAATTGAGCGGAAATATAGTTAAGTGCAGTAATGTCTAAATAGCTAGCTAAGTAATAGCCCAACACACCAATTGCCGCAGCTTTTAATCCGTGGCTTTTCACTTGTGTCCGATGTTCAGATTTACGCAGCATCCAAAACAAAATACAAAGATACACGGGTAATGAACTCATTGCTCGCAGCGTCATGATGCTAACGGCATCACCACCATGCTGATAGGCCATTTTGACGAAAATTGGCTTTATAGAAAAAAGTAATGTTCCCGCGAGTGCAAACAATACGCCTAATGTGACCGAATTGATCGGTTGTTTGAATGGCTTAGTTGGCTTGTTTTCTGAATGTGGATTGGATTCGGATGCCGTATTCATTGTCTCTCCTTGATAACACATTTTCTGTTCATACAAGGCTACGAGATAGAATACGATTCTGGCTGCATCTACTCGCAGCCAGGCACAACTCAACCTACCGACTGCTTGGCATTAGAAGGAGGAGCCACCAGAGGTTGGTTGTGCGGATGATCATTTTACTTTCCTATTCGGGTAGAAGGTTCAGACTAACCACTGAACATATTTTGTTCAAGCTTACGGTCTTTAAAATAGTACTCTTTATCGTGTTGTCCGACCTCTCTGAGCACTCGACAAGGGTTACCAACGGCTACCACATTGGCAGGAATATCCTTAGTTACGATACTGCCCGCGCCAATCACCGAGTTTTCTCCGATCGTCACACCCGGTAATACCACCGAGTTTGCACCAATCCATACGTTATCTCCGATTCGAACCGGCATGTTGAACTGCGCGACGTCTCGCCTCAAATCGGGATCGATTGGGTGCCCTGCTGTTGCAATGGTGACATTAGGCCCAATCATCACGCTATTTCCAATGTAGATGTAGGTATCGTCGACCAAAGTGAGATTGAAGTTTGCGTAAACATTGTCGCCAAGGTAAGTGTGACAACCCCAGTTCGCTCTTAAAGGCGGTTCGATGTAGCAGTTCTCACCAACAGACGCGAGCAGACGCCCGAGTATCTCGCCCCGCTTTTCTGATTCCGAAGGACGTGTGTGGTTGTAATCGTATAAGATCTCAAGACATTCGGTTTGCATTGCCGCCAATTCTTCATCGTTACAGAAGTACACTTTTTGGCTGTGCAACATGGTTTTCTTATCCATTATTATTCCTGTTGAGGGGATGTTCTTGGTTGGAATTTAGCAGAGTCAGAATAAGAAAGGCTTGCCAAAAGTCATGAAATTCGCGCCTTACTTTATAGCAAGGTGAAGTAATGAACCTGAGGCACGTTTTCATCTATGATGAGTTGTTTCTTCACAGACAAAAATGCGACGCTTACTCCTTGGACGCGTTAGGTAGATGCCGAGACAAAGCATCCATGAGATCCTTTTTGATGAGTGGTTTGGCAAGAACTTCATCTGCACCCGCATCGATAAAAGATTGTGTCGATTGTTGCATCACATCCGCAGTCCAACCGAAGATCACGACATCATCCAGCCCTTGCTCGCGAATTCGCTTAACGACCTCAATGCCACTCATTTCTGGCATATGGTTATCAATAATGATGAGATTGAAAGACTGCTCGTTCAACAAGTTCAGCGCTTCTTGTCCACTGCTGCATGTGTGACTTTTCGCCCCTAACTTATCTAAAAAGACTTTGGCGATGATTTGATTCATCCGATTGTCATCCGTAATCAGCGCGTGAACGGAAGAGAGATCTTCAACCTTCACATCCTCTGTTTTCTCTTCAATGGCCTCGCCCGAAGCACTCGGTAAGCTAATTACAAAGCGGAACTGGCTTCCCTTTCCTAACTCGCTCTCAACACTGATTTGGCCATTCATAAGAGTCACTAATTTTTGACAAATCGCTAAGCCCAATCCGGTGCCACCATACTGCCGAGTCGTCGACACTTCCGCTTGTTCAAATTCATTAAAAATAGAATCCATACGATCTTGAGGAATACCGATACCGGAGTCTTCTACGCAAAATTCTACGAAGGGCGACTCTAGCGCTTTGATGGAAACGTTAATATGACCGGCCTTAGTAAACTTGAGCGCATTCCCGACAAGATTGAGCAAGACCTGCCGAATACGCACAGAATCACCACTATATTGGCATTCATCACTGCATTGGTTATCCACGCTGAACACAATGCCTTTCTCTGAGCACAAGCTCTGGTAAGTCACTTCCACCGGAGTAATGATGTCTGCCATTTTGAAAGGATAAATATCGAGTGCAAGCGCATCACTTTCGACCTTGGCTAAATCTAAGATGTCATTGAGAATCGAGATCAAGTGTTCACCCGAGTTCAATGCGAGTCGCAGCACTTTCCTTTGTTCTGGGTCTCGGATGTCATCGAGCAGTATTTGTAGCATTCCCAATAGCCCATTAAGCGGCGTTCTGATTTCATGGCTCATCGTCGCTAAAAATGCCGATTTCGCTTCATTGGCATGCCTTGCCTTCAACGCCTCGGTTTCAAGGTCACTCTCTAAGCGTTTCACTTCTGTGATATCACGTTCAATGGCAATAAACCGCTCAACAACACCTTGCTCATTCCTCAATGGGATAATATCGATATCAATCCAATAGGGTTGTTTGTTCCTCGTATAGTTGAGTATCTCTGTCCTAACTTGCTCACCCTGTCGAATCGCGCTTCCTATGTCTGAAATCGTCTCTGGTGAAGTATCAGCACCTTGCAAGAAAGCGCCCGGCGCTAGACCTTTGATGCCATCGAGTTGATAACCCGTCATGGATTCAAACGCCTTGTTTACCCACTCAACCTTTCCGTGGTGGTCTGTAATAACAACGGCATCTCTTGCGGCTTTAACTACGGTCGCTAGTAACTCGCTCTCCTTCTCTTTTTCTTTCAATTGAAGGTTAGATTCTTCTAGCTCCTGCTTGGATTTCTCTAGTTCACGGTGTGGGTTAACGAACAGCCTTTTTCCTATGACTGTCACGATAATCGAACTCACGATCAGTACACCAATTAAGCCCTTTAACAAACTGCTTTGGAGGTTCGTTAATTGCTCATCCAAGAAGGATTTACTGACACCTTGAGTCAAAAGCAAATTACCTCGGCTCAAGGGTTCTTTATTGATAATCCAACGGTCGATTTCGCTTGCTGTTGGAACGTGCTCATGGCTATGGGAGAGGTGGTCTTGCGCCTGTGTTTCAGTTAAATGAGCCAGTTCAGGAAGTGGTGGTACGGTTTGACTGAGTTCATACCAACGCTCTCTTCCTGTTACGAACGAACCAAAAAAGTCATCGTAGTCGACAGCGGTTTCACCATATAACACCCCGACAAAATCACCGTTATTCACAAGGGGCATAAAAAGCTTTAAGCAGATGTGATTAGTATCATCGTGCAGCAGATACACGATGCGCTCATTTAGTCGAGACTCGGAAAGCGCATTAAAAATCGCGACTTCTTGTTCAGATGCGGGGTGACGAAAAGTGTCTTCGAACAATAAATCGCCGTTAACATCTCTTGCTGCAAATTGCATCGTTTGATGTTGGCCTTTAAAACGCTCCAGCTGGAACGCTAACCCTTCAACATCATTGTCGACCACGGCATCGATAACCCCACGGTATTGGGATGCAAGGACGATTCGGTCTTCCGCTACCTCTAAGTACTTCTCCATGAAGATCTTGGCGGACTCTAGCTCAAACCGACCATTCCCCTTTTGGAGTTGTTTTATTGTCGCCTGACTTTCTTGAGATAACACAATAAGTGAAATGACTCCGTAAATGAGCGCAGTCATCCCAATAAAAATGAGTAATAGAGCTTTCGGACTGAACCTAGAGAGCTTTTTTGCCATGAGCACATGCTTCCTTGCGCGAATTCACCGCTTTCACATCAATAAGTGTAGGATACGTAACCGGTTAATTCTCATACTCATTTAGGGTTAACCTTGAGAGCAAACAACACCAAGACAAAATCACACATGAACCTAATGAACAGAAAACAGTGGACTGGCTGGAGCAAAAATGCCGCAGAGTTCGAATCTTGCGGCATCTTTCTAAGCTGGCTTGTTGGTTTTTTTGCGACTTTCCAAGCGCGCTTTAAATTTCTTATTTCGGCGCTTTAAGGCTCGGAAGAATTTCGACTCTTCGTGATACCAACCAATAACGCTAATGGGGAACCCCACCAGCATCATGATGAAAACATCGGCAGGAAACTGATCGGTAATATCCCTTACCGTTTGCAGCTCACCAAAGATAAACAAGCCTATAACCTTGCCAACCAACAACGCACAGCAAATCATCAAGAAAGACTTCATTATGTAGTGCCATTTGCCTTTCTTGCGCTCTTCTCGCCAATACACGTATTTGTGCTCGCGGTTGTACATTTCCCCCTCCGTTTAAGTGACATTGTCACCATCAGTCTGCGAAATGGAATGGTGGTGCGAGACGGCAAGCTCGCACTACTTTAATCATAGTGCGATTGGAGGGCGTTGCTTGTCAGACCAATAAGAAATGACGGGGATTTTACTGAGCGGTCCACATTTGTTTGTAAGAGCGCAATTCTCGGTTGGACTCATCCAAACCAAACATGCCTGCTAGTGCTTGCAGTTTTTGTTTGTAGCGTCCTAGTGCGCTTTCATCATCAGTCATGATCGCGAATTCTGCGAAATAACCGATGCCTTCAAGGTGGTCAAGTGTAATATGGAATTCACCGACAAAGTAGATACTGCGAGTCTTCTTAGTATGGAGGATGACCTCGTAACCCATGTTCTCCAACATGCTTTTTGCTGCATGAGACTTGGTGATGTCTGTCGCTTCGCAACGATCTTCTTCCGGCCCTTTAACAATCCAAAGCTTAATGCCAGATGGTTCAATTTCACGAATCACCAAGCTTTTGTTTTCGTTGGTTAGCTTGCGATCAGGTGTATCGTAAAACCAATCTGATTCTTGGTTGTCTTCGAACATCACCTCGTGTTGCAAGCTGCTTAGCGCGGTTAAAAACGCTCGCTTGTCTTTCACTCGGTATTTCAATTCAACTTCAAACTGGCCCTGAAAATGATCTTGTGCACTCACGCGACTACCTCTCTACAACTGTTCGCTTCGACTTTTTATTCTGTTTTTCACAAGGTGAAAGGACTTTTAAAATTGGCGAAAGATTAGCATGAGTTCCACGAGAGGTCTGAAACACAAGATAACTTTGTGCAAAACGTGGCACAAAACTTAAACGCGAGAGAATGCATATACACACAACTAGCGATGCCAGCGATAACGACCAGAGTCCTGCCGATGGCAACATCCGCAATGTACATGACGGGATGAGCCATTCGGGTAAAAGCAAACACAATCGCAGGCATGGAGAGATCTGACCATGGAACACCACTCAAACTAACGACAAGATTGGTTGCGCTATAAAATGCCAACGCTTCCCCATTTAATTAATGCTTACGAAACACCCAAATTGGCCCGATTAAAAGGAACTGAACGTCTTCAAAAAACGATGGTTTCTTCCCTTCGATTTTGTGCCCGATAAACTGGAAAATCCAAAGCACACCAAACAGTAGCATCGAAATCTGTAAAACTGGCCAACCGAGTATGTCCATCGACCAGATTAACCCAATACACGCAACGGTGTAGCCAATCATCATCATGAATACGCTAAGAGACAACCGGAAGTAGAAGATCCAAGCGGGTAAAGCAACGACCCACACCCAATTGAGATTGAATCCAAACAAAGGAATTTGCGGAAAAGACCAAATCAACCCAACCACAGATAAAAAGATACCCGGCACCGCCACTTTATGAATCTTTTGATTGATTGGGTTTTGATGGCTTTCACCGTAGGCTTCTAACCATTCAGAGAGTTCACGCATAACTTCACCTTTAACATCGCTATAACATTTATATAGTCGGTGCGAGTTAAAGGTGCGAGTTTTTGCCCGAAGATATTGATAATAAGCAAAGTATCTGCGACCAAGCACAAACTATGTTACTGATATCCCAATGAAATACGCTGCGCTTTCGTTAGTTTAGCAACCACTAGGTTATAGGTTCTCGATTACTCATACTGCGGCAAGAGAAGCTTTAACGCCTGATTAACCTGCCCTTTTTCTGCACTGCTCAAAGACCCCATCAGCTCATGTTGCGCTTGAAGGTGCTGCTCTATCAGTGAGTCAATTAACTCGAAACCTTTTTCTGTGAGTTCGACAGTGACGCTGCGGCGGTCTTCTTTACTGTGCTCACGAGCGATCAGACCTTTCTTCTCTAGCTTATCAAGCCTATTTGTCATGGCACCGGACGTCAGCATCATGGATGAAATCAGCTCCGATGGCGTTAAACGATATGGCTGACCACTGCGTCGCAGCGTTGCTAAGACATCAAACTCGCCCATTTTGAGGTCGTAACGTTTGTGCAGCTCGGCAACATGGTTTTCCATATGCTTTGCGATTCTCATCAAACGCCCCATAATCGCCATCGGTTCGGTGTCGAGCTCCGGCTTTTCCTTAGCCCACTGGCTTACCACTCTGTCAATTGCGTCCATTACCCTTTCATCTCCAAAGACATTTTGATTTACGAATTTATTTTAACATAAAGATACTTTACAAAAAGCCATCGCGAGCGTAGCTTTACAATAAATTATCTCAACGTAAAGATATTTAACATGAACATTTTACTCGCGATGATTCCGGCGTTCTTTTGGGGCACCACTTACGCCGTGACACAATTTACTTTGCCAGACTGGCCGCCGGTGTTGCTTGGCGCGCTGCGAGCTTTGCCAGCTGGCCTTTTGTTGCTTGCTATCAAACCATCCTTACCAAAAAAACAAGATTGGAAGATCTTACTGGTACTCGGCACAATCAATATAGCCCTCTTCTTCGGACTCATCTTTGTTATGGCGTTGACCTTGCCTTCTGCGATTTCTGGAGTGGGTATGATTTCTGTACCTGTGTTCGCCATGTTATTTGGTTGGGTTGTGTACAAGCGACAACCAAGTTTGATTCAAGGGATAAGCGGCGCAGCTCTGATCGCACTGGCGTGGTTCCTGTTTGATCCTAGCTCGATCACACTCAACCCAATTGGCTTAATCGCTATGCTATCTGCAATCATGTGTATCGTTATCGGCAGTAGCGTTACTAAGTCTCTTGGTGCAAGAATGCATTGGTGGACGGTGCTAACATGGCAGCTCATCTTGGGCGGCATCATTCTTTCTATCGCCGCAGCCATCTTCGCGAGCTTTAATCCAGCGCCGTATATGAGCGCCCTACAAAACGCATCATTAAGAAACGTCGGTGGTCTATTGTGGGTCATCGTCCTTAACACCGCACTTGGTTACGGCATGTACGTGTGGCTATTGCAACGCATGTCGGTCGTGGACTTTACCTTCGGTGGTATCGCAAACCCAGTAGCTGGCATTGTTTCGGGCTTAGTCTTGATGGGCGAAAGCTTCACTCCCGTACAATACAGCTTGATGCTTGGCATGATCCTGATGTCGCTCGTTCCGCAACTGGTGATGTCGTTCAAACAAAAACGCAGCATCAACAACGCAAAGCCTTGTGAGTCGTAACACTCTGCAACGTGAAAAACAAAAGCCCGAGTTTAGGCTCGGGCTTTTTGGTTCTACATTCTTCACTTCACCGTTATCGGCTTATCTTCTACTCCAGCGTAAAACACCAAAATCTCTACCGGCTCATCACCCGTATTTGCGCCAAAATGCCATTGGTCGACGACTTCCGCAATTGCGTCTCCGGCTTTCAGTACGATCTTATCTTCATCCTTTTTCGTGACTGTGATTTCCCCTTTCAGCACCATGCCTGCATTAATGACAGGATGTTGATGCATGGGAAGCTGCACACCTTGAGGTACGGTATTTTTCACAATGGTGACTTCCGGTTGGCCTTTTGGATATTGTGGTAGCGTAGTGCCATCCCAACTGGTTGTTGTCTTTAGGACTAGGTCAGCCTCTACTGAATCTGGCAATTGAGTGTCTGCCCATACAGAGCTAAACACCAATGAAAGTGCAATCACTGCGGTTTGAATCGGTTTCAAAACCCTCTCCTTGTCTATTAATAACCTTTGCTTAAACAGTAAGAGAGATTCAGATATGAACCTGACTTGAATAGTAAATATGTGAGATAGAGAACGATTTTAAGTCATCCATAAAAAATGCCCACCGAATCGGCAGGCATTCTCTATTTCACAAAGTTTTAGCGCTAGATAGTGCCTTTATTGGGAAAGCTTTTTCATTTGTAAGCCCATAAAGATGAAGCTGATGCCTTCAATCAGTAGCGAGATACCCACAAATGTGCCCAATAGCGTGGTTGAGAATGCAGGATCATCGAGCAACATGAAGAAATAACCACCGATAAGCACTGAAATTACGCCACTGAATACAATCACGTTGCTGCTTGGTAGGCTCCGGTTGCTCAAACCAAAGAAGATACGAGTCAAACCGTTTAAGATCATCACAATCACCATCAACATTGTAATGGTTACTAAGCCTGCTAGTGGCTTAAATAGGATAAACAAACCGCCAACAATATATAAAACGGCACTTAAGACGTACCAAAGTTTCTCTTTCCAAACGTTAATGGAAAACGTGTGGTATGCCTGAACCAGACCACTGAACAACAGAACCGCACCAACGATGGTCGAGATCGTCACGCCAGCCAAAACAGGCAAACTCATGGCACCAACGCCCATTAATGAGATAATGACGCCGACAATGACGAAGTACTTCCAGCCTTTAGACAAAAAAGTCGGTTGTTGTGATTGATTAGAATTTTCCATTGAATGCCTCTTAAATTAAATGCAAGCCGCCTTTTCAGTCTAGTCTAATAAAACCGTAGAGAGTTCACAGACTTAACAGAAATACGTGTCCCATTTGCAGAATTGGATGTTAAACCCGTATCACATCATCGCCTATACACTATTTTTGAATAATAAGATTCACGATTGTTAGATTAAAGCAGTGCAAAACAAAGAGATGGGGAGTAGGATTGGCGGCTTTCTAACGCTTGCTGCTTGATTTTTTGTTTTGAGATTCTCACTCCCAGTTTTCAGGCCCGTTTTGAGGATGACATTTTGCTCGATCATCATATTCGCACTTTCATTTCAGAAAAGCTGAGTGCCGTCGGCATCAATAGCGATCCATACGGAATAGAGCTCACCAGTGTCTTTATTTTGTCGAGCCTCGCTGCTGCTGCGATCAGTTATTTGATTGTTCACCACCTTATCGTTCGCTCTGCCAACAATGTGTTGCAAAAAACCAATAAACCCTTGGCAGACAGCTTTACGAAATACGATGTTTTAGAAAAACTCTCACTGCTGATTCCAATTATGGTTTTGGATGTCTTTATTCCATTAGCCGTTGGTCATTATGACTGGTTAGCCAACATCTTTGACCGCATTTTAAGTATTTCGATTTTAGTCATCTTTATTTGGATGATTTTCGCCCTACTTGATGCCTTGAATGACATTGCCACCTTTAAAGGCATTACGAGAAAAATGCCGATCAAGAGCTTTGTTCAGCTTATTAAGCTCTTTACCTTCTTTGTAGGTGTTGTCGTATCGATGTCGATATTGGCCAATGAATCCCCTGTTATCTTCCTCTCTGGATTGGGGGTCGCAACAGGTTTTGTCATGCTGGTGTTTAAAGACACGATATTAGGATTTGTCGCGGGTATTCAGCTTTCTGCAAACCGCATGATCAGCTTGAATGATTGGATTCAGATGGACTCATACGGCGCCAACGGTACGGTAGAAGAGATTTCATTAACGACAGTAAAAGTACGAAACTTCGACAATACCGTTAGTATGCTGCCCGCTTACGCACTGGTTCAAAATGCATTCATTAACTGGCAAGGCATGTCCGACTCCGGCGGTCGACGCATCAAACGTGCCGTCAATATTGATGTCACCTCAATTCGATTTTTATCTGATCAAGAAATCGAAAAGCTCAAGAACATTCGAATTCTACGTCAGTACATTTACGAAAAGTCTCGTGAGATCAATGACTACAACGATGAAATGAGCGAGGAACCTGCGTTGGGTAACCTTCGTCAAATGACCAATTTAGGAATGTTCCGTGCGTACGTGAATGCTTATTTGAAAGCGAACAAGGACATCCATCAATACATGTTAATTATGGTGAGGCAGTTAGAGCCGACACCCGAAGGGATTCCAATCCAAGTTTATGCGTTTACGAATAACACCGACTGGGCTTATTACGAAGGCGTTCAGGCGGACTTGTTTGATCACATCTACTCTATTATGCCACTCTTTGGCCTAAGGCCGTATCAAATGCTGACCAGCAATGATGCAACTCATATCGCGCTGGAGCAAACGAAGAGCCGCTCAAAATAAAGACACGCTTAGGAAGGTGAAGTTTCGGCTTCACCTTCCATGCTGTTCACCAAGTTTTTACGGTTGTAGCGATGTTCACTCAATACCCCCCCTTCCACCTTGTAACGCAATCCATACTTCCCTATACACCCTCGCAGTCTCGAGCGAGTCAAATCCGACAGATCGGATGCCGTACTTGCTTTATCAACAAGCTGAACCCAATACGTTTCCATTTTATCTTTCATTATGATTTCCCGACCAACATCTTAACTAGCGTTAGCGAGAATTCTTGCAAATACTTCCTGTGGTCTGGATAGCATACGACAGAACTTTTCTAACGGAATGCCTACGAGAATCGCAAAATTATTGTGTGAAAAATCATTAATACGTTGAAAATAAAGGTTTCTGTCTGATTTTTCCTACGATAAACAGAATGATTAAATTCTATAAAAACTGATAAGTTATCGGTAATAGATACGCTTCTGTAAGTAAAAATGAGGCGCCTAACCTCTGAAAAACCCTCTTAAACCAGAGCAAGTGTTAACTGTTAATCCGCATCGATTGCTCTAATTACCAACAGTCTCTTCGTCCTTCACACCGATGTGCATGAGTCATTCGACCACATGTTTTCGCAACAGGGACAAGTACCTCAACGTCGTCATTGTGATCGTACCCCTTGTTTAGTGAACAGCCATCGACCAAATATGCAGGTCTAATTTGAAGATTTTGACTATTACTTTCATTACAAAAGTTACGTCAGATTAGACATGCTTTTTGCCACATTTTCTGCTCCCCTCTGTATTTCATCAATGACTGAAGAGACCAGTAACAGTTGCTCATCAGTCTCAATAGAAGATTGACGAATAGACTGCATCGATGCTGAGATCTGACTGGTAAGTGCAAGATTGTCCGAAACCACTTTACTTATTTCATTTGTCGAGCTCGATGTTTTCGACGCAAGAACACGAACTTCATCTGCAACTACGGCAAAACCGCGACCATGCTCCCCAGCCCTCGCGGCCTCGATTGCTGCATTTAAAGCAAGCAAATTGGTTTGGTCTGCGATACTGCCGATGACTTGGACTATATTCTCTATACTTACGGAAAGCTCATTAAGCGTATCAATCAAAGCAACAGAACTTGCCACTTGCTCCACAACCACAGATGATTGCTTTTGAGCTTGATGGATTGAATTTTTACCATCCGTTGCAACTTGTTCTGTCTCAACAGATGTACTACAAGCAATCGACAATGCGTCTTTTGACTCTTGTTCTCTCATCACTTCTGAGGTGATATTCGTAGCAAACTTAACAACCTTATACATCTCATTTTTCTCATTAAAAATTGGGTTATAAGATGCTTGAATCCAAACCTTCTCTCCGGTAGATGACTTTCTCAAAAACCGACCGCTAAAGGCTCTTCCATTTTGTAAGTCTTTCCAAAAATCTGGGTTTTCTTTGTAAAACTCATCAAAGCAAAACATTTGATGATGTTTCAAAATCACCTGCTCTCTCGAATAGCCCAAAGTATCTAGAAATGCCTTATTGGCATCTAGCACCTCCCCAGAAGGACTAAAGGAGATCACTGCAAAGGTTTTGTCTAATGCTGTTAAGAGATCTTGGTTATTCATACTAGTTGTATGCGCTTTGGTAATATCCGAAGCGATTTTGGCAACTCTATCAACCCGACCTTGAGAAATAATAGGAAAGTATGTGGCCTCAATAAATACCTCATTGCCTCCTCTATCTCTTCGAGAGAACACACCGCTTTTTTCTTTTCCAGCTCTTAAGTCATCCCAAAAATTTGAGTACATTTGTGATGAAACTAATTCTCGAGAACAAAACATTGAGTGATGCTTACCGAGCACCTCTGTTCTTTCATATCCCATGCAAGATCGGAAAGAGTCACTGACCTCTAAAACATGGCCTTGAAGATCAAATTCAATGACGGCAGTCGATGAATACAACGACCTGACAAAGTCCATATTCACATCGACAATATTTATTTCTTCTTTCTTTTTAAAAAACATAGGAGATCGCTCGCTCAATGTAGTTGTAATGGTGAGTTAAAGAAGCTGTCATCACCGCCGGAAGGGATCATTCTCCCTATAACGGAATATAATCACATCCCTGTTCGATAACTCTTGCCACTTTATTGAACTTAATCTCTGTGCAGAATCAGACTGAGCGCAGAAAAGCGTCAGTTAATTCTTACCTTGTTGGTTATTTGATTTATTTTCCAAATTTATTGTTTAGCGTTAAAAACCATTTCCCAGATCTTTCAATAAATATCTAACTTAAAATATCATGCTAATTTTATATGCAACAAATATAGAAGAAAATTAAAGCATACTAAATGAATGTGCTCAAATGGCACTACCGAGTTAATTGAACATTGCTAACAGACTAAAGCTTAATAAAATTTGTAATGTAGCCTGGCTTGGGCTGGTTCAATTTACCCCCTACAAATTCAAACAAATTTTCCACAATTAAGTGTAGGTTTTTTCCTAAATATCACCAGATGTTCTTTTTTTGTGTTTTTTGCGATCCAGAGTCTATTCATTAAGTTGATTATAATTCACCATCATAAAAGTAAGGGTTTATTTTTGCTGCTTTTAAGTTTTGAGATACATAGATAAGTTAACTCGACCTTATTAAGCAAACGATAAGCCTTTCCACAAATAGTCGCAGTTAATATAAATGAGATGAATATGAACTTAATTTTTCGCAGCTTAGTGGTCGCTACGGGGGTAATTTACATACCAATGCTTCACGCTGAACCATCAACCGCTTCCCCCAGCTCTTCTGTACAAGATTCTACCGATACAACACTCTTGGCAGCTTCGAACCAAAATTTAACCCAGTTGCCGCCTTTTCAAAACGGACACTTTTATTTAGGTGGACGTCTTGGCTGGGCTGCTTATGATGGCGCATGTGGCACTTCTGCTTTAGATTGCACCGATGATACTTTGGGCTATGGCTTATACGGGGGCTATCAATTCAATTCTTGGTTTGCTCTTGAAGGTGGAGCAACATCTTATGGTTCACCAGATGCTCGTTATTCCATAGGCAATGTCTCTGCAGACGTTTATGGCGGAGAAATTGCTGTCAAGCTAGATTATCCTCTAACCGAACGTATAAATGTGTTTACCCGATTAGGGGGTGCATACCAATATATCGAGAAAGAAATCTCTAGAACTCAGGGAGATTCAAGTAGTCACGACTGGAACGTACTCTCTTCATTAGGGGTTAGCTATCGACTTTCCCAAAACTGGTCGGTACGAGGCGAATATCAATTCATTGATGGAATTGGAGATAGCAACGTGGGACAAGCAGACTCCCACTTCACGTCTATTGGATTAACGTATCACTTCAATCAGCAGACACCCATCATTGAGCCTAAACCAATTGAACCAGCGATTCGTTATGTAACTATTGAGAAACCGCTCTCTCTCAGTGCACAAACGTTATTTGCGTTTGACTCTACTACTGTTGTCACGAATCAGTCGCTAGATTTACTCGTAGAACAACTCACGTCCTATCCTGAAGATAAAGTACAAATCCTAGGTTATACCGATAATTCCGGCTCTGAAGCTTACAACCAACGCTTATCAGAGCAACGTGCTAAAGCAGTTGCTGCCTATCTGACAGAAAAAGGCATTGATGCATCTCGCTTAACCGTCGTCGGTAAAGGTGAAGCAAATCCCGTTGCTTCAAATGATACGCAACAAGGGCGAGTTCAAAACCGTCGTGTTGAAGTACGATTCGACACAACAATTAATCAAACTCTAGAAGCTACTGACAAGCCAAATAAGACGAACTAAGAGGTAAAAAAATGAAGAAGTTATGGCTATTTGGCCTTTCATTGTGCAGCATCCTTTTAGCAGGATGTAACAATGGAGATGAAGGGCTGGTTGATGTACCAGACGGGGGAATTAATCAAGCAGTTTCCATCGTTGTCACTCCTAAAAATGCTCAGATCCCTGTTGGGCTACCACTTCAATTCGAGGCAATTGCTACGTTAGATGATGGTACAACTGTCGATGTAACGTCCAACCCTTCACTAAGTTGGTCCTCTTCCAATAACGACATTGCAACTATCGACAATCAAGGTTCATTAACCAGTGTTTCAACTGGACAAGTAACTATTACTGCAAAAGGCATCAACAAAGATGGCTCTATCGTTGAGGATACCTCAAATGTAACTGTCACAAATGCTGCGGTCACCGAGCTTCTCGTGACACCAAAAACTGCTTCTGTTGCGAAGGGATTAAGTCAAGCATTTAAAGCCGAAGCCATTATGTCTGACGGGCAAGTCATTGATGTTACCAAAAACCCCGCATTAACTTGGAGTAGCAGCGATACAGCAGTTGCCTCAATTAATGATGATGGTACCAACAAAGGACAAGCTTTGGGTTTAACTGCGGGTACGTCTGAGATTAAAGCGCAAGGCATGGTAGGTGATAAAGAGTTTTCCGACACAGCAGTATTGACAGTGAATGAAGCCACAATTCAAAGCTTCAACGTCTCCCCTGACGCAACTTCCATACCTGTAGGTTTAGATACAGTATTAAAAGCAGAAGTCACTCTGACAGATGGCTCAGTAAAGGACGTAACGCAAGAAGCAGATTGGACAACAACAGATTCTACAGTGCTCGACGTTAATAATACAGAGGGCAACAAGGGTTCTATCCACGCTAAAAAAACGAACACGTCGCCAGTAGATGTCATAGCCTCAATTACCGTAGCTAGGAAAGAGTATACCGACAGCACGGCTATCACAGTCAATACTGCGACAGTAACTGCCCTTTCAGTAACACCAGAAACAGCCACCCTACCGGAAGGCTTAACACAAGAGTTCATTGCCCAAGCCGAATTATCTGACGGAACATCTCTCGATGTAACAAAGAACACAGCTGTTAGTTGGACAACCAGTGATAGTTCTATTGCGACGGTTGATAAAGGGATAGTGACTTCGGTAGCAGAAGGTAATGTAACAGTAACAGCCGTTGGTGTGGTTGGAGCACAGAGATTCTCAGACAGTGCCACATTGACTGTCACACCGACGGTCGTAACGAACATTATTATTTCACCGCAATCAGCAAACACTCCTGTTGGGTTAACCAAGCAATTTAGCGCAACTGCAGTCTTCTCTGACGACAGTGAATTGGATGTTACAAACAATGCCGCAATTAGCTGGACTACAGGTGAAGCAACTATCGCAACAGTAAGCAATGATGCGGATGGCAAAGGAATAGTAAAAGGTGAATCCGTAGGCAAAACAACGATAACTGCCACCGGAGTATTAGGTAGTCAATCCCTACAAGCAACGGCAGATTTAGAAGTTACTAAGGCTGTCATTACTGATTTCCAAGTGACACCTGCAATCAGCGCTTCGGCACTTGGATTGCCTACTTCTTTTATCGCAACCGCAACGCTTTCCGATTCGACATCACTCGATGTAACGAATAACCCAGAAGTAAGTTGGAGCTCTAGCAACACCGGAGTAGCAACAGTAACAAACGGAGAAGTTGACGGAAATGGTGTTGCTACCGGCGTTGCTGTCGGTGTAACCAGCATCACAGCCTCAGCAAGCGTTAACGGAGAGAACTGGCAATCATCAGGAGAACTCACCATTAACAATGCGACTATTGTTGGTATTTCTATAGACACGACAGATAACGAAGTTGCTGTTGGAAAAACATTAACAATGAAGGCGATTGGAGAACTATCTGATGGCAACACTACTGATTTAACTGCAGATGACCGTTCAACTTGGGTGATAGAGGACACCTCTTTGGCTTCTGTCTCTAACGCTGCTGAGGATAAAGGCACAGTTACTGGGATTAAGCTAGGTAGCACCAATATTACCGTATCTGGAGAATTTGATGGTTTAACGCTAGATGCAACAACAGCATTGAATGTAGTTGGTCCATATCGTCGTCCATTATTAGCAGATGAAACCGTATATGAGGAAGATACAAAAGAAGAGATCGTTTATGTCGACAGCACAGGTACAACTCAAATGCCTGGACCTGGCCCTGATATTTATGGTTATGCTGCAGTAGAGATTGATGTAGCCATTGCTGAGTGTCAGCTAAGAGGTGAGGAATTGGCATCAAATCCAACATCGCTAGCGGCCTACTTGAATGAAGGCAATGATGAAACGTCAACTTGGCCACTCAACTTTCGTTATTTCTGGACGACAAAAATGAGCACTGGCGAGGTCGACTCTTGGTTTGAATACCGTGACTCTGTGTTCTTTAACGATGATACGGCGAAATTCGAGATTTCAGGACAAGACCCTAACTCGCATGCATTTGTTATCTGTGAACACAAATAGTGCTTAACGCTTGATATATAAAAAGGATGGCTGTAAATGACCATCCTTTTTTAATTGGCTCAACCGCTATTTAATTCATTATTGAAAAATCGCGTTCATCCACATCGATTGTTCGAACCTCCAACTTTTCGCCACACACACCATATGCCTCCAGCACCCGGTTCGTTACCGACTGTCCACCACTGGTTTTCCCATTCACTCCCTTTCCAAGAGACGCGTTCGCAAGGAGAAGCGTAAGTTTTGCTCGACTCCCATTGAACACCGTTGGGAGTGGTAGGTTGTGCTTTTTGCACCACTCTCACTTCTGCAGAATCAGAAGTTACGCCATCACTTACCGTTAATAAGAAGCGGTAAGTAATGGCGGCTCCACTTTCATCAAAGACTACGTTCGTCTTTGAGGCGGAAGGTGATGCCAAAATAGCAAGAGGGCTTGAAGGGGCGAGTTGCTGCCATTGATAGATCAATTGGTCGCCATCCGGATCGCGAGAAGCAACCCCAGTTAAACTTATCGTCCCAGCACCTGTCAGTTCGTATTGGTTGCTGGTTGCGACAGCGATTGGAGATTGGTTTACGTCTGTACTGTCTTCACTCTTGACGTACAACAAACGATTTGGTGAACCGCCGCCCACATTGTAAAGAGCGTTTACCGTGCTATTTTCTATCAGCAAGCGTTTTAACTCACTCGGCGATGCTTCGGGCTCTGCTTCTAACAATCGTGCAACTTGACCGGCTACATGTGGTGCTGCCATTGAGGTACCGGACATTGATTGATAACCACCATGGTTGCGGGCGGAAATAATGTTGGCTCCTGGAGCAAACAGCGTGACACACTCCCCCCAGTTAGAGCTATACCAACGGTAATCGTCGTTGGTGGATGCCCCAACCGTTATTGAGTATTCAGAGTGAGGTGTTTTGGTACAGGCATCGGTGTTATTGTTCGCAGCCGCGTGTACAAATGGCAGGTTGTATTCAGTAATAAGCCTATCAACCGCTTGGTCGAGTGGAGCCCAACGAGAACTTCGAGAAATACTGTAGTTGATGACAGCTGGCTGACCTTGTTGTTTAGCATGTTCAATGACCCAATCAAAAGACTTAAGAATCTGGCTTCCCCAACCTTTGTTCTCACAATTCAAGACTCTCACCGAATAGATGTCTGCCTCCGGTGCGATACCATATTTACCTCCAGCGGCTGTACCCGCAACGTGAGTACCGTGACCATGGCAATCAGAAGCATCGCTATCGTTATCAACAAAGTCCCAACCAGATTGAACACGCCCCCTAAAATCCGGATGAGAAAAATCGATACCTGAGTCGATAACATAGATTGATACGCCTTTTCCGGTGTATCGCCCTACTTCGTATTCTCCATCCAAAGGCAGCTCACGTTGGTCAGAACGATCCAATCCCCAAGAAGCGACTCGTTGTGAATTCTGGCCATGTACACCGTCCGCGCTAAAGATAACGTCTGGATAAACACCTTTAACCTCCGTCATCTCTTTTAGCTTCTCGGCTTGACCTGTCGATAGTTTTACAGAGAAGCTATTGAGGTTTTGGTAGATACTATCAGCCAAAATGAGGGCATGAGTTCGGGACGAACGCGTGTGAACTGACTCAGGCACGTTCGCCAAACGTTGCAATACTTGATTTGCTTTTTCTTTGACAGAATTAACCTGTGTACTTCGCGTCATTTTCTTTGGTGAACTCGCATCATCTAGGAGGACGATGTAAGTTTCACTTTGAGATGCATTGGCTGGTAAATGCAGCGCAACCGGCAAGGCGCAAAGAAATAATCTCTTGTAATTATTCATGTTTTCACCCTTATGAGATTCCATGAAAAACGTAATTTGTGGCTAGTATTTCTAATTTAGGTTTCTTGCAACATTGCATTTAAGAACACTGATTGTTCGAAGTATTAACTTTTCGCCAAACACCCCATGTTCCATCCGAGCCCGGCTCCGTATCTTGAGTCCACCACTGGTTTTCCCATTCATTCTCTTTCCAATAAACGCGTTCACAAGGCGTTGCGTATGTTTTACCTGCCTCCCATTTTGGACTTGATTGAGTCGTCTCCGCTTTCTGCGTAATCACTGCTTCTGCAGAGTCCGAAAGCTCACCATCGCTGACGGTTAAGGTAAATCGATAAATGACTTCACTCGTACTGCCAACAAACCGTACTTGGGTGTTTGCTTCTTTAGGGGATTCAATAACTGCAAGTGGAGATTTAGGAGAAGTCTGCTGCCATTGATACACTAAACCGTCACCATCAGGATCATTAGACTTTTCACCTATTAACATCACGGTTCCCGATCCTGTCAATTCACCTTGCGAGCGAGAAACAATAGCGTTAGGCGCTTGGTTTTCCTCACCTTTTGACTCAACCAACATCACCTTTTCTTCCGTATTCGGTGCAAACGAGCCGCTATCCATCGGTGATGCCCATTGTCCAACGGTATTACTCAAGTACAGTCTGTAATCTTTGGCCGTACCATTTACGTTGCCGTCTTGTCGCGGTAGATATTCAACTCGGGATAACGCGACACTTTGACCTAAGTCGATGATGATTTCGTGTGGAGCTTTACCCACAGGAGATTGACTCCAACGTGAATGCCAAAACGTATCAGGATCACCATCAATAGCATTGCTTGCCGGACGTGGATATTGAGTTTCTTGGCTAGAAACCGAGACAATTCTCATGTTATCCGGAGACACAGTACTGCCAGTTTGGTCAACAAAAGTCAGTTCTGCCGCAGAAGCAAAGTCTTGTCCTTTAATCTCTGAATCAATAACAAAGCGTGCGTAACGATAACGGTTTTGGGGCTCTGGTTGAGGGTCATCAGCGACATTCAGCTGCCATTGACGTTCACTGATAAGACGGTTGCTTGGGTCACGTTTCACTTTTTCAGTCGTGTCTTTCACGACCACTTTTAGAACATGACTTCCAGAGTCGAGATTTGTCGGGTTTACCGTTATTGCAGCCTGATCACCTTCTAAAAGAACGTCTCCATTTAAGGACCATTGAATAGCCACTCTGTCAGTCGGAATAGGTGTCGATACACTGAAAACTCGTTCGCTTTCCAATGCGACCGTGCTCGAAGAAGGAGAAACTGAAGCAACTGGGCTGATCGTCTCATACATTTTAAGGATCAAGGCTTCGCTATTCACTGAGCCAAATTCAAGGTTTGTTCCTAAAGCACGCATCAAGGAGTTTTTGGTCGGACGATATTTTCCAGTCGCACAGTATTGCGCGCCTTCGAACAGACCAACCTCATGATCATGTGCCATCCAATGCGACCATTTCACATTGCTTGTTTGCATCGTGACATTTTTTGCAGAGGGTTCACCATTCAGATTACAGCTACCGTAGCTGTATTCGTCCGCAAGCTTGCCGAAGGTATGACCCACTTCATGTAAGGCAAGTCCAACCGCACTGCTGTGGGTCGACATGGTTGCGACATTTCCGTAACCTACTCCACCGTATTTTTCTGTATTGGAGACAACAAGGAAAATCTCGGTCGCGGATTCCGGCAAGGCAGCCTTAGCTTCATTCAACGAAACAAAACGATCTTTGAGTAGCAACAATCGGCTTGAACTGTCAGGGAAATAGCTTTTAAACGCGCTGCCATCGAGTGGAGAACCAATACCGATACCTGATTGCTGGCTAGCTTTTTCGATTAACCAAACGTTGAAATAGTCTCGGTAATCGCGATAAGGTGACTTAGCAAAAAAACCATCGGTAATCAGTTTTGCATCACTTCGGAATTTTTCTTTCTCTCCAGCGGTATACCCATCTCCCAACAAAACTAAGTCGATTTTGTCATTTGGAGACCCATTATCAATAAATTTGTAGGCAGATGTGGAAACACTACGTGTTCGAAGGGAAGCCAAACGCTTTGGTTGCACCATGAGCAGTTCAATAACTTCGCCAGCCTCATTTAAACTGTAGAAGCGAACAGAACTTCCTCTCTCTAACGTCGCTTGCTGAGCATGATCTAAACTCACCATTCCCTGCTCAAACCACTTTTCATGGGCCACGACAAATTCGCCTGTTTGCTCTTCAAATTCTTCAAACTGCAAGTATAAAGGGCTTTTAATATGCAGTAGCCCAACACGCTGATGAGCGTCGTTAAGGACTTCGATCGCGATAAGCGCGGGTGTTTCTAGCCCCAGTTCTTCTGCGGTATAAGCCACCCTTGAGGCATCACTCATCACTTCGATCTGGAATTCTTTTCCGATATGAACATCAGCTAAAACGGCTTGCGGAACAGCACTGAAACACGATAGTGCTACAGCAAGTAACTTCAATTTTGGTTTAATCATATTTTTCTCCTTGTTTCCTAGCGTTTGCCTGGCTGACAAGTACAACGTGCCCTTGCCCAAAGGCATTGGCCTCGGCAATTGAAAAAATCATTTATTGAGAATGAAAAAGACAAGTCGGGAGGCAGTTCTCCCGACAAATTAACGACGGAAAAGCATCATGGACATGCTACGCCAGCATTCTTCCATACACTTGATGTATCCGGCTGATCACCACGCGTCCACCACTTCGCCTCATACTTCACGCCGTTGTACGTCACTTGATCACCGCCGGAGTAGGCTTTTTGAGTTGACCATGGCAGCGCTACATCACTGATGAGCTCCCAGGCATCGCTGTTATCAGGTTGATTGTTCTGGCTCCAGTATTTTGCCTTCCAAACGAGCTGCTTGTGGCTGACAAGATCACCACCCGAGTACGATTTGCTTGCTGACCATATAGCGTAGTTCGCCGCATTTGGGTCACTGATGCTGCAGGCATTGTTGTTGGCTTTGACTTTCACAATCATGCTTGAACTGGCACTTTCCCCTGCTGGATCAGAGACGATCACACGAACCGTAAATTGGCTATCCACTGTTACTTCTGGAACCGTCAGACGAATAGTGCCTACTGATACAGGCTGATAAGCTAGGTCAGCTGTATGCCATTGATATGAAAGTACATCACCATCTTGGTCCAATGCCGTTGCGGTAATCTCAATAACTGCACCAGATTTTGCCTCCTTGCTTTTCGGGAGAAACACTTGAGGCGCATGATTTTGGTTTGCTTGAGGTTGTGCACTAATCATCACCGTATCTTCAGAACTTGCTTTTCCATCGGAGACCGTGACGGAAAAAACGTACGACTCCGCTTTGTTCGACTCCGGCAAAATAACACTGGTGTTAACTTTGTCGGTCGACTGAATGGTCGCAGGTAAACCCGAGATTTGCTTCCACACATAAGTTAACTCATCGCCATCGGCATCCGCTGACTGCTCTGCAGATAGCGTAATGGTTGCGCCTGACAGTACAGACTGATCTTCACCAGCATGAGCAACAGGTGCGCTATTCTCCGTTGGAGTTGAGTCGGTTAAGGAATCAGACTGAACAATAGAGACTTTGAGGTCTTGCTTTGGTTTCTCAATGTCTAGCGAACTCAATACCGTGTTATCGCAGACAACTTCTGCTCTTGTCGGTGCATCCGCTTGCTTGAGGTTGATGTGGAACTTGTTCATCACGTTATCGTCATAACGGAATCCAACCAACTGGTAGTTATCCGTTTGGTAGTTTCTACCGTTATACACTCTGACATAACATCCATTTGTGTTTAGGATCTCTGCCGGAGTCGGCTGATAAACAAAGCCATACGCACCATGTAATGCTGGGAAAATATAACTATTAAGTGTCTGCTGAGGGTCGTAGTAACCGACGAGCGTAGTAACAGCGACACCGCTATCCGTAGGGACACGTGTCGGGTTATTTTCCGCTACCTGAGCTTCACTGGTTTCTTGCCAACCTTTACCGTCGCTGATGTAAAACTTGCTGTCACCACGATTCAAGTTCACCGATTGGCCATTAATATGAACTGTCACGCCATATCCAGAGTAACGTGCGACGTTCACCACTTTACCCGCGACAACATTTACAGCGCTCGGCAAGTAAATATCGCGAATCCAACGACCGTCGCCCGTTTCTACCTTTGTGATATCAAAGTCACTGATGTAACCCAACAGCGCTGAACCTGAGATGTCATCTTTGATCGTATTTAGTTGAGATTGCGAGGCGATGGATTTGGCCAGCAAGAGCGCTGGTTGTTCAAACTCTTGCATCGTTTTGGTTTCATCGTTCCATTTACTAAAGCCAGTCGACGATGCCTCATCAAACGCCGCTTTCTTTTCCATAAAGGTCTGAATCTTTTCTAGTACAAACGGAGTGTGCAGAGTGTATTTGGAAATCGGTGAAGTTGGCTCACCGCCCCCCATTGCATCTCTGTTGAACTTATAGCCTTCGAAAGCTGGGATTCCTATGCCGTCGGTACAACAAACCTGATCCTGACCATTACGCTTGCTCCACATGAAGTTAGCAATAAAACGCTGTTGGAATTGATCCCAACCCCATGCAGAGTTTATGTCTGTAGATGGCCGATGCGTTGTGCCATCCGTGCCACCCGGCCAGTGCCCAAGGCCAAAGTTATGTCCGACTTCGTGACTCCATTCATTACCTAACGATGAGTCGATAGTTACCATACCGTTGCCACCACTGCCACCGTGAGCAACCACACCATTTTGATAACGCCCTACTGCGGCAATCGCTGTAATTTGATTCGCCGTATATGGATGTGCTCTCTCTGAGATCGCTGTTGAA
Source organism: Vibrio sp. MMG023 (assembly GCF_021654215.1). Classification (NCBI taxonomy): domain Bacteria; kingdom Pseudomonadati; phylum Pseudomonadota; class Gammaproteobacteria; order Vibrionales; family Vibrionaceae; genus Vibrio; species Vibrio sp. MMG023. Next base: position 505,311 of record NZ_JAKFZP010000005.1, read on the forward strand.
GAGTTGATGCCATAGTTTGCTAGGTTGATGCCGTGCGACATCAGAATCTTGGTGGTATACGCACGCATATCCCCTTTGTGCCAAGTGCCCGTGCTCGGGTCTAACTCGGTTAACAAGCGACCATCTGGCAGCATCACTTTATTGAGTTTCACTGTTTCGTACGGGTTAACGATCAACTTGCTTACCGGAATTTTTTGGAAGTAGTCTCTATGTCTTTCAGGATTATCTGCGAAGTAAAAACGCCCCCTTGGATTGGTTAACATCCCTAAATCCATCGTGTTTATCAGCAATTCGTTCGGCGCACCAATATCCAAACCGGAGAGGACGCCTGATGTGCTTCCATTCAGGAGCTCTAGAGTAAGGCCGGGCTGTATCCAAGTCGCTGGCAGTGCCACTGACCACATATCTTGCGCATACGTAATATCGAGGTTTGAACCATCGTGACTCGGAAGTTGCTCTGGTGGGTTCAGTGACAGCACACCTAATTGCTCACCTTTAACATCGCGCCCAATCACTTTCACTTGCGTCGAGTTCAGTACGTGTTCGACAGGTTTAACAAGCAGCAAAGTATCACGCAATGCAGTGAGGTGCGGCCTAGGATCGCCTTTATCGTTGTGATGAGGAACCGTGATGTTTTGCGCATAAATGACCATCGCCTCAAAATCACCCTGTAAGTCATTAGTCGGCTGATTATTATTGAACGGAATAACCTGAGCGTGAGTAACGCCCGTGAATAATAATCCGCAAGCGACACTTAACCCTATACTGACCTTATTTATTTTCATACCTTTCCCTTATGTTTGTATTTCAACCACTTTGTTTATTACTTTTATTTCCCAGCAATTGTAAAAATCAACTTCATGAAATCAGATTTTTCCCGAGAAAGATCAGGTTAAAACCTTAAAATATTTCTTATTGAACACGCGCGAACAGAGCTTCCATTTCATGGATTTAGAAATTACTTAATTAGTTTTAGCGAATTTAAAGCTCTAGCCTGAGAATTAACACCGCTTTCAAAGTCATCAAGACAACAACGACAAACTAAGCACTCAGGCAAAAAGACAATAAATTTCAACACGTTAAATTAGTTTAAATTATTGAAGTCATAAATTAATTAAATATTTAGCAGCATATTTCTGTAAATAAAAGTTAAATAAATAAGTTTTAAACCAACCTCTTGTTGTTGAAAAGATCAGACTTTTACTACAGCACTATTATTTTCATCCGACTGATAAATAAGAAGATTAAAAAATCTCGCATAAAGTCTGTTTAATATGGAATAAGAGTCATGAAATTCATTAGCCAATAACTCGTGCTTCATAACTTACTGAATCAATACCTCAATTTTCAAAACTCTATTTGAAATTCATGATGTTTCGGAAATAAAAAAGCGGAGAAGGAAAACCTTCTCCGCTTTGTGCGTTATTTCTACGTTCTTATACGTTCTTATACGTTCTAGGGAAACCTAAGGTGTCACGTCTGTAAACGTAAACGTCCCGTTATCCAATTCGCGTTTCACTTCTTGCTTTTGGTCAAAATCAATCTTAGTCAGGTCAACTTTCTTGATTCGACTGTCGTGCATCGTGGTGTAGTACAGCGCCTTGTTACCTTGATCGATCACCGAGGTCCATTGCGTCGCACTCGGCAAATCAGGGATGTGTTCACGATATTCGGGCCCAAATTCTGTACCAATTGGAATATCGAAGTTGTTCAGAATGTGGAATGCTTGTGACACCGCCTCTTCGCCCGTTTTTGATTCTGGCGCCGTGTTGACGAAAAACGCCGCACGAACAAATCGTGATGGTGGCGTAATGTCACCAGGCATACCCAAGAAGCCAGAGCCAATACCGAACGACTTCGCCTCAACACCACCAAACTTGGTTGGCGCACTAGTGCCCGGTTGCAAATGAATGTAGTTATTTAAATTGGTCACTTGCCATGGGAACGTTGGTGAGTTCGTTAGTACACCGACTTCGTTGTCGTAGATGTGTACTTGGCCATGATCCATGATTTCAATGACGATGTTGTTGCCCGCTTTGTCGGTAACACGCCAGTGCCCAGTTGGTGAAGGCTGCCCTTTCTCATCGATATAAACCGGAACAATATCGATGTTTTTCATCGCTGTTTTAACTTCATCGACGGTTTTGAACTGCGACAGCATCCAACGAACAAAGTCCATATCAGCGATGCTGTTTGCACGGTCTTTCGCATCGTACGCTTTTAACGAGCCGTAACCTTTGAAGTAAAACAAACCAGCAGTCAGTCCCTCTTCATTGATGCCTTCACCAATGAAGCGATCGTCACTGACGGAGATCCCAACAAAGCCATACTTACTCTTCCAACTCAAACCTTGTTTCTGGTCCGGCATAGTCGATGTAAACGTGTAATCACGGGGAGCAACAATCAACTTGCTGTTGAGATCGTTTTCGCCCCACTCAATTGTGCGAGCATGAATGTGGTCATTCGCCACAGTAGAAAGAGAGATGCCAGTACAAGCACTCGCCGGAACGATAATGCTCGCAGAAAGTGCCATAGCAAGGAGGGTTTTCTTTATCATTTTTAGATCCACCAAGGAGGGGTAACATTTCGCGATTGTAGTCCTTTCTAGGCAACTTACAATCGAAAAGATATCAAAATGGTGGAATATAAATTTGCTCGTATAGGCGCAAAATAGCGCTCTAGCTATTAGAGCACTACTCCTTACTTACTATAGAACCCCTAAGTTACCTTCAATAATTACTGGGTACTCAGAGATACCTTTCCGCGGGTCTTCTTCGATAAGTTTGACCAAGTATTCTTTATCGGACTTTTGATTAAGCTTAAAAACGATGACAATTCGATGGCCCCTAAGAAACTCGTTAATATCAAACGCATCATCATTGGCGACTTTATCTCGGCGAAGTTGAAACAAATAGAGAGTATCGAAAAAGGAAGCATAATACCCAGTATTAACGATATGAGTATTAGAAAGGTAATTCACGTCCATCTTATACCTGCCATGAGAGCCAATAAGCTTAACGTTTCTGTCGCCGAAGTCTCCTTCCAACAGAAATACACTGGTAAAAGCATTCAACCAAGGAATGGACAATAGAGTTATAAGTAGTGCTAGGTAGATGAACACCTTTTTCTTTCTTCCCATTTTCACCATCCTACCAAGCGTCCGTTAAAAACAACTTCATCAAATAGATGCTCACTCTCAGATTTTTGCATTTTTCCAACCCATTTCCCGTCACCACGGTCTGCAAGTTTGACGTGTGTTAACCCACGAAAATAACGAGATAAATCTAAACTGATCACTTTCTCAGCGAACTCAGGCTCAAGGCCTTCGATGTAATTCCCATCAAGTGAAAAGAAATACATCGAACTGCCCAAAGACGCGTAGATACCAGTGTGAACGCGGTACACTTGGCCGTCAAAAGTATGAATAGTTTTGTAGAAACCCGATTTGGCCGTCAATAAGATCTCATGTTCTTCATCTTGAAAATGGGCATAGCCAGAAAAATAAGTGCCAAGAGAAAAGAACCATGGAAGAAAAAACGCAACACTCAAAACAAAAAGTAATCTAAAACTGAGTCTTTTTACGTTAGCCACCAGCACCTCCAAAACAGTCAAAACATTCAAATGCCTCTCTGTACAGAAAAAAGAAGATAACCAAACCAATAATGAGACCTAAGGATATCTCCCAAAAAATTGCCTTTCTAATTAGCTTTTGGATACCTGTATGCTCAACTAATGCCTGAGACTTAATTTCCCTTAGGTCAGACTTTCCATTGTCTGAAAGGTCAGCGGAAGTAGGTAAATCGGTGGATGTTAATGGCTCATTTTGCGATGAATCCAACTCAACCACGACATCTTCATGCTCTATGGCAACGTTTTTAGCATTGATGAATACATACCCTTCACCAGGGAGGTTATTAATCTCAAACCCCAAATCTAGAGTATCTAGCTTTTTTCGTAACTTCATGATCGCAACTGCTAATGAGTTATCCCCTACAACTCGGCCCGGCCACCCCATCTCGATAAGTGTCTGTTTATCTATCACCTCACCATGAGAGTCACAAAATGCAAGTAGCAAATTGTATTCGCTTCGATTTAATTCAAGTGGTTGATTACCCCTTCCCGATTCACTGTCGATTAAAGTAATCGTTCTTCTCACGGTATCAATAGAAAGTCGTTCGTACATCTTTAACCTCGTGCAACCCCATTACGCATTAAATGTTGTATAAAAAAATATAAATTCAAATTATTCATAAAGTTATCAATTCAAATTGATTGATTTCAATCACTTTTAATCATCGATAAAGCACTATTAACAGCCTTTTATTTCCAAAGTTTTGCTCGATCGATTCAAATTGCTTTCGACACAAAACGGCTCAATTTCATATTGGAGTGTGAGCCTGTGACTTTTTAAACATAGGTGAAAAACATGAAACTTAATACATTTTTCTTAATGGGTGCGACGGCAATCGCAATGTCATCTGGTACAGCAAATGCTGAGGAAGCAAATGCAGAAGTTATTTGGAGTGGTTTAATTGGGAGTTCTGTTCCTAGCGACAACTTAACTATTACTGGTGAAGGCGGTGGCGAAATCGCTAGCGGAACTCTTTTTATCGAAAATGATGGCAAATTCACTTCTACAGAAGTGATTCTTGAAGCTCGTGATTATGACTCTGCATTAGAAACCGTCGGTGACCGTCAGCCGCTGGCAACGTGGTCATACATCAGCGCTCAAGTAATGATGGGTGGTTCAATGTCATACGAAGCTGACGTAGCGGTAACCGATCAACTATCAGGCACAACGTTTACTAAGGGTAACTTCGATGAACTTCAAACCAGTGTAGTAGCTCTTACTATTAAAAATGAACAACCTATCACTGACATTGAAGTAAAAGGCGAGGGCCAAGTAAGTGTTCAAATGACCGCTAGCTACGAAGATGGCCTTTAATTAGTTGTTAGGGGGAAGCGTGAAGTTAAAAAGATATTTGTCTTGTTTTTGTGTTGCAGGAATCGTCAGTTTTGGCACTCAAGCAGAGACGCACATTTTTCGACTAGTGAGTGAAATCGATAAAAGTCAGTTTTTCTCTCACCAGATTACTGACATCGCGTTTTCCCCTTCTTCATTAACACTAAAAACAAATACGAAAACGAACACATTTAATGATGCGTTCACTTTGTTGACGGTCACGACAGACATTCCGAGTTCTGACCAATCAATGAAGTTTCAACTCTTTATGAAGAGCAACACTTCACAGTGTTACAGCGCGGATGAGACGGCCTTAGTAACACCGTCAGATTTTGCTCAAGTTTACATTGAGGGACAACCATTAACAGAGATTGAACCTTTGTTAATGGAGTTCAATCAAGCTTCGGATGGCGTAAAGGTTGGCGAATACGACGTCAAATTTTCTTTCGGAACCTTGCCTGAGAGCGCGAGCTTATGTCAAGGCGAACTATCTGTGCTAGCGGAGCTTTCATTGTGAATAGAATTTCCACCGTTGCTACCAGTATTTTGGTAACACTTTCGTTTAGTGACACTTCTTTTGCGGCACCGATCCCTCAAGGTTTTCAGGATTTCTACGAGAAACAAGCTCGAGATGTAGAAATCAAAGGGCTGAATGGCTCGTTCATCACGTTGCCGATGTTAGTCACATACAACTCTGTGCAACTTCAAGATCAGAATGACGTTCAAACGTTAGTGGAACACTTAGTGCACTCTGGCTTAACCAAAGTGACGGCTACAAAAATTACTAATGATTTAGTGCTTGGCGCAGAAAACAGCGTTGATTGTGTGGGTGACTTGAACCTGTGTTCTCTTAACCCTGAGTCATACGATGTTTTCTATGATTACCACACAAACAAGCTCTACATTTACGTCAACAAAACGTCGCTTGCCGATACAAAACCAGGAGCAATAAAGAAAGACTACGCGTCAACGTACAATGCAAATCCTGGTTTGATCAATCGCGCAAATGTATACACAACGTCAAGCTTTAACGGTAGCCCTAACCTGTCAATCAGTGACCAACTCATTCTGGGTCTACCTTATGGCTCGGTACATCTTGATACTTATGTTAGCAACCAAGAAGGAACCTCCGAGGTTAACTATGGTTACTACAATATCGAACACAAAAACTTACGCCTAACCGCCGGCTATCACCAAGATCGCTTGGCATTGAACAGCACATCGTTTTTATTGAATGGTACTCAGTACCACGAAGCTAGCGTGAATCTATCTTCGAGTAAAAACCTAAGTCGAGCAAATAGTAATGATGACCAGTTTTTGTTTTTTTATGCCCCTTCTAGTGGCGTTTTAAAAGTTTACAAAGACGAACAGATCATCATCCAAAAATCGGTAACAGAAGGCCAAGGCAGTATTCGCTATTCAGAGCTTCCTAGTGGCGTTTATGACGTGACGGTAGAGATCACGGCAGGTTCTCAAGTGGTTTCCACGGAGTCGGTTCGTGTTTATAACGCACAAACCGATACGCTTAACACCGGAGAGTTCGACTATTTTATTTCAGCAGGTCAATTCCAAGGTGCGGATGTAGAGGTCATCAATGAAGACAATGAATTTGAAGCGCAGAAGACGGAATCTTTCGAAGCCACGCCTTATCTTCAAGGCATAGTGGCATATAAATGGTCTGATACTCAAACCCTAGCCTTAGGCTCTACTGTGACCGAAGAGCACAACATGGGGCAAGTTGGCCTCAAAGGGTATTTACCATTTGAAAGCCGTTATGAGGTAACAGCCTCTTTAATTGATGGCGAAGCTTCTTACTTATCTGGTTACCTAAATGTAGGCCGCATCGGCGTCACCTATGAAAAGCTCGATAACGAAGAGAAGAACCGTTTTGCCCAGTACCTGTATGGCGCTGCGAGTAAGGAGCAACTGAGCCTATCGAGCAGCTTCACACTAGGTAAAAAAATCCGTGGATATGGGTCGGTAAACTACTTAAATCAAGCAGATATCTACAACAACGAGCGTAAAAACTGGTTCTTATCATCAGGATTAAGTGCACCTTTTGTGCTTGATTCTAATCTTGATGTCAACCTGAGTTACAACAACGAATCGTTGGCTTCTGACTTTGATGAAGGCGAAGTGACTCTTGCTATTAATTGGTCTGTACCCTTGTCCTTTAAGCTAAGAGGCAAGTCGAGTGTCACCATAGATCAAGATGGCTTTAGCCAATACACCAACAGTTTAGAAACTCGAGATCTGCTCGAGAGTGAAGAGACGGATCTCCGTCTAACGGCAAGCAACAGCTACTATGCAAATTCGTCGCAATCTTCGCTCAATAATGTGACAGCTTATGTGGCAAACCGAAACGAACATTATCATGCAGATGGTTTTGTGTACCTTGCTGACAACGGTGAAAAGTCAGTTAACGCATCACTAAGCAGTACACAAGTTATTGGTAAGAATAGCATTCACTTCACCACAAAGCAGAGTGATGCGTACGTCTCCGTTGATACGAAGAATAACATTCGTTTTGACAATGAAGAGAACCAAACAAAAGGCTTGTTGGTGGTAAAAGCTGACGACAAAGTGAAGCATAAAGAATACATCTATGGTGATTCTGGCTTGATTTCACTCGATAAATATCAAACCAGCACTATCGAATTAGATGTGGAGAGTGTTGCGCTGCACAATACAGGTCAGCAAAACGCGACGGGTTATACGCACCCAGGAACCGTAATTGAACTCAACTCAAATGTCAGCCGAGTCATCAGCTTTGTCAGTAAATTCAAAGATATTTTCGGTAACGACATTGAGACTATCGAATGTGAAGGCCCTGCGTGTTTGTCCATCTCAAACATTACTTCAGGTATTCACAAAGTTGATGTTCAAGAAGGGCAAACTTTCTCACTCAAGAGCGGTGGCCAGCAATGTTATTTACCATCGGTAGACGATGCAAAACAATTAAACTTTGGCACAAATTACTGCCAGCCAGATCTTGAACCATTGGAGTCAATGGTTCTGGTCAAAAATAATCGAGAAATCAATGTGATGTACATCGGTCAGTTTGATGACCTCACAGAGATCAACCAACAACTTAAGGCAATGACCAACAATGGCGCTGAACTGCTAACAACGCGTTTGGGCCGTAAGTCTTTTGTTTACCTGACTGGAGATAAGGATCTTCAACTCAGTCATCAACAACGTCAAAACATTGAAAACGTCGCTCAGTACGCCAACTCGGAAACGCAACAAGAGCGCGACTTTGTACTTAATCGACCAGAAGGTAACTGATGATGAAATCACTTCCAATTTTCGCTGCTGCACTTATTTCAACGGCAGCTTCAGCAATGAACGTAGATACTATGTTGTTAGTAGGTGACGAATACGGAAACGGCGTTTTCACTATCTCAAACAACAAATCGACCACTGAGTTCATTCAATCGAATATCACTCAGCTGCAAGTTAAAAATGGCGAACTGACGCGCACACCTTATACAGAGTCAAACTTCTCTGATTGGCGCGTAACGTTAACTCATCCAAAGATGATCCTTGAATCAGGTCGCCAAAAGCAAGTTGGTGTGCGTTCCTTGTGTGGTAACAAATGTGATTTTAGCGAAGACCAATACTACCTAGTTAGCTTTGAACCATCACCTTACGACCCAGAAGGAAAATCACAGTCTGCTGTGACGATCAACTTTGGCTATCGTCCTCTCTTTGTGATTCCTGCGAAAACACAGAAAATCGACTACTCAGTATCATTGTCGAACGGGAAACTGCACATCAACAACACGAGTAACAGCTTCATCCGCGCTTATGTGGACCAATGTACAGATACAGTAACAGAAGACTGCGAATTTACCGCCATGTCCCTGTCAGGTCGTGAGCGCACGTATGAATTGCCTAAAAACATCTCAAAAGATCAAGTCGAAGTGACCGTTATTAACCATGACGAAAGCTACCATAAAAAGATAACGTTAAAGGATGGCAAGTAATGATTCGTTTTGCTTCTTGGTTACTGTTGATTGTTGCCCCGCTGGCCCATAGTGCCACCCTCAATGTTCACATTGAAGGTCAACAATTGCGACTTGAGAACGCCATTGCTTTAGGTGGCAACACATACACCTTAAGTGACTGGACAGTAGCAAGTGGTCTCACTCCGACAGATCGTTTTCTCCCGGGCGCGTACCTAACCAACAAGCCAGATGAAATGACATTAACTGGACCAACTGGGGCAAACGTTAATGCCCCTATCGGGCTGAAAGGCTTGCAATACAACGTGTCATCTAACAATTATGTTCGTAATGACACTCAACTTGTAACCCCAAGCTGCGCAACATCGCAGCTATCTGGAAATACTGTCACTCTTGCAGATGACAGCACGCAAAGTTGTAGCGCTAGCTTTTCTCTTGATTACAGCAATGAGGTTACCCCTTTTTATTTTTACAGACCAACATTTGACTTGGATACAACCGCACTCCTGGCCGCTTTGCAGGGACAAGAGAAAGGTGTGTACACGGCAACCATCCCTGCTGACGTTCGATACTACTATCAGTCGTCAGGTGGCGCCCTCACCTATCGTGTTTTATCTGACGTTTTCACTGTCAATATCGACTATGTCCCTAACAGTTTGGAAAACATCGATGTTGCTGGTGATGGTGTAATGAACCCTGTTTATGACACCAGCAACCATACTGTGTCAGCAGAGACCACGTTCAACATTACCGCAACAGGAACCTTTAGCACGGGATTATCTATGACTTTGCTAACCCATGAATTCACGTTGACGTCCAACACTGGGAAGACAGAAATCCCGTTTAGTATTGAATGTGCTTCCGCAAACTGTGAGGACCCTATTTGGGTGGAAAAGGGGGTAAACAAACTGACGAATGACGAAACAAGTTATGTACTCGATGCGCCAACCAATGTGATTAATTTTGATCTAATGGTGAATTACCAAGATATTCCTTCAACCGAAGTTGAATCCGGCACTTACTCAGGAAGTTTCACCGTTATGTTCGAGGAGCTGTATTAATGAATACAACAACATTCATTATCGGAGTCATTGCAGCCATCTCCTCTGTTGCTGTTGCAGAACCTACCAATTGGTACGTGGGAGGCACCCTCACCCATAACGGTAAAACAGATACCGAGTTACCTGACTCCTCTTTTGGCGGAGGGATAAAGCTTGGCTATCAAATCTCTCCAACCTGGGCGATAGAAGCATCAACAGGTTCATATGGTCAGCTAGACATGCTCAAAGTCGGTGAATACCGTAACACCACTCAAAATATCTCTCGATACGGAACCGATCTGTCGTTGCTGGGTACCTTACCTCTCTCTAAACGCTACAAAATTTACGGCGGGTTGGGCATGATATCGGAAAACGGCGAATTCTCGCCTATCGCACAAATTGGCGTTCGATATGATCTAAACTCGCTCTGGGCGTTTAACTTTGGCTACAAGTTCATTTCCAATCAGAATGCAGACTATAAATTGCAATCACTGGGTTTCGGAATTCAATATCAATTCCAAAATACCAACTCTCAAGCGCCCTCTCCTGCTTATGAAGAGATTCAAGTGGTTTCTGAAACACAAATAGACAAGCAAGTCATACCGGTTATGGAATACACAGATCGCAACACAAAGTGTAAGGCCAAGGTCTATCGCGTAAAAGAAGGGGATTGGTTGTACAAAATCGCGAGCCAACATCACATTTCCTTTACCGAGCTTATGTCAGCCAACGATGGCTTTAAAACCTTACGTGATATAGATGTTATTTACCCAAAAGAAACAGTCATAATCCCTAACTTGCAGTGCCAATAAACCATGTTGCTTTGTATCAATGAGGCTAATCTCGCCATTGATGCCTATGACGACTCAACAAAAAGCTTAGTCATGTCGGTATCCATGAGCGTGAGTAGCTTAAATATCGCTAAAACACTCTTCGACGGCACCGACAGAATTTACAGTCGAGATGCCCTCATCGCGGCGGGTTGGCCAGATAAGCCTATCGGTTCTAATTCCCTAAACGTGAGTATCATGAAACTGCGTAGAAAACTGGCCACCATAAACTCGCACATTGAAATCCGAAGTTATCCAACGCTTGGCTACAAACTGGTTTTGCCTGTTGACGTAAACCTAATGTCATTGCAATTAAGGGAAACTAACGACTTTGTCTTTGTCCCGGACTCACAAGAGACGGGAACAAGAGAAGGAGAAGGAGAAGGACAAATACAAACACCGTCAAACCTAACTCACGCAAACCTCACCTCAATTCGTTGGGGAGATATTTTCCTTAGCGTTCTCATTTTGCTTTACAGCAGCGCGCTTTATTGCTCTTTATACTGATTATGAACTTCAAAAGAACGATTGGCATTGCCTCGCTCATTGTTGCGATGCCTTTTATCAATGCTACTGGTGGCGATTTCACCGTGTACTCGCCCGTGACCTCGACACGACTAGAAACGCATTTACAGTTTTCCCATGGCTTTTATTCATCACTCCAATTCATGCCCTATCACGTTATTCGTCATAGCCAAGGGCTTTATGCGGTGATAAACGATACGGTGTTTATGCTGTCTTTTAACAAGAGTTATGAATTTTTAAATGGCAATCAACATGCAGCCCAAACCATAGAGCTCAACGCTAAAGATTATCTCTCTCAAATCAACGTCGCTCAACTCGATGAAAAAAGTAACACCGTTTATCTCAGCAAGAGGTTTGAATATGAAAGGCTCGATAATGTCGAGATTACTGGTCAAATGGGCTTCTGGTAAGTTCTCATTATGGAAGGCTTCAGTACTTATAGCAATCTTATTAATACTTAGCCCATGGTTAAGTTTGCTCGGTTCTAAGTTCTCTATAGAGAGTCAATTGAACAACCCTAGCCGAAAACTTAACTTATACGTAAACAACGGTTTATTTACCTTCATTACCACATTAGAGGATGGAACAACGAGGAAGAGCTCCGGCATTCTTGGTTACACAAACCGTTGCTTTTACTTCTTGACGTTGAGCAGCCAGTACTTGTACATCACTAGTCACTCCTCACAAGCGTTTAAAAGGGATTTAATCAACGCAAACAACCGATATTTTGACGCAAGAATTGAACGTCTGAACAAACAAGAGTTTTTGCTGACCTATGATGAAGAAATTGAATCGGAAGGGAAACAAAAGCAAAAAGCTAGGTTACACGGTGACTTAACTTGGTTGAGATAATATTCAACAATTAAGTATGTTCATAGTAGAAAGCAGGTCCCCTATAATTACAACGTCTATCATTTAGTGAACTAGAAAATGGACGGCCCTTGATTTGGGCCATTTTTTCCGCTTTAAGATTCATCCTCTCCAAAATCACCCTCACTTTTTGTGATCGAGCCCCTCGCGCCCCAAATAACTTCATCTCGGTATGATGATTTAATGGTCCAGTGCTCCACATTAATTGGAAGGTTATTCAGAAGCTTGAAAACTAAATGGGTACTAGCATCGGGGTACCTGACTCAAACCTAAGCAGAAACGCATCAGTTATTACCTGATGCCTTACTACAATCAGCAACGTCCTCATCAAACAAATGATAGACTGTCGCTCGTATATGTCGAAAGTCGACTTCAGTCCGTGTCCGGAATTTGTTGACCAATATGTCCATTAGTTAAAATGACCTTTCGTGATGGCTAGGTCTTTGTCACCCCCCTTCTAAAGAAAATGATTAAAAGGTTAGAGAGCAAAAAGGGAGGCTCCTGCTAGGCAGGTACCTCCCCCTTTTTCTACGAATACTCTAGTGGGCTTCAGCTTCCGGTGCCAAACCAAAGTGCATTGGCGTAGATTGAAACACTTTCTGACACGCCAGTTCCTGGCGTTCCCCCAAAACCAATCCAATAAGGTTGCGACGGATCAATAATGGTCCAAACGTTCTCTATTGAAGATGTTGGCTTATCAGGCCTCTCATCAGATGTATTCGTGTAGACAAATAAAGTATCGCCTTGAATCACGATCCAAACGTACCAATATTCGTATCTTGTTGGAAGGCTGGTAAAAATCGCTTTAGTACCTCCAAGATAATCGTTACCCACGATTGTAGTTATGTTTTCTGAGTAGTAGTTTATTTCATTACTTATTACAGCTGAAGAATGTGGAATTCCTTCTTGATATGCGTTCGAATATCCCCAATCTTCCGTGTTCGGTGAATCGCCAAATTGTTGTAAAACGAAGTTCAATTTACCTGAAGTTATCGAAGGAACATTATTTGCCTTTAAGCGATACCGCGCAACCAGTTCACGACCAACATAAGAGTTTTTATGAACTGCAGCAATCTCATACTGGGTACTAGATTTATAGTGGAGCGGGATACCTTGTTCATCAATGTCTTGAAAATCAAAATCTCCTAGCACTTCAGCAATGTTCCAAAGAGTCGAGTCTGTTGTATCAATATACATTTCGTCAGTAGCTGATTTGATAACAGCAGAGTCTTCACTGTTTGCACTTACCAAGACGGAGAGAACCGCATTGTTTAACGAAGTATCTCGATAAGTCTCTGAAGCTTCCCCCAAAGAATCGGTAATAAGTGTGACACGTGAAAGTCCGTTACTAAAGACTCCCCTGGCACGCACGATTTCTGCATCAAGACTTTGGAAAGGAGCAATATTCCCATCGGGATCTGTAACATTAAAAGACAGTGAGTGCTCTAAAAGAGCATCGGGATTAACTTCTGAATGAATCGTTGTCGAAAAATCCTTCACTGCCTCACTATCTAACAAAATACAGCTAACGAATCCCTCATCTGTTAACTTAGCGAACTCAGAAGTTGTTCCATCTGTCGCATTAACACTCTTGCCAGTGGTTTCGGACATCATGTCTGCGCTCCAAAAATCTGTTCCCGCAGGCCAGTTTTGAGAGGTAAAAACGTTACCTTGATTTGCAATGAGTAATTCCCATTCACGGTTGATTGGCAAACGTCCATTCCTTGTCGCACAATAGTTTTGCGCTTGTTCAAGGTTCATGGTGACCACTTCCGCCCCTCTCGGCCCTGTCACTCCATCTTGTGCTTGATAATTCGTATACGCTGTATTGGTATAGTCCGCTAGCACCTTACTTGCTGGGGCAGTAAATGTAATATCTGTTCCAATAGTTGAGTCGTAAACCGTTACATCATCCCAGTCCTGAACAAGACTAAAGTCGGGCTCGACCTCAATGTAAACCTGCCCAACATCGTATCCGCCACGGCCATCATTAATGGTGTAAGCAACGTCATGTGCTCCCGGCTCTGAGGAACGAAAAGTAAAGGTATGCTCAGAAGCGGACGTAATTTCCGTCTCCGCATTATAAGCTCTAACGGATTCGAGGATCACCGCATCTTCTGCATCAGAGATATAGTCCGTTAAGTCAATCGTCACCAACATCCCTTTATCCAACTTTCCTTCACGGACATAGTTAAGGGCAACTGGCGGCGTATTCTGCGTATCAGAAACAGCAACATCAATTGTTCCAAGCTTGATGACAGAACCATCTGTCATCGAGTAAGTAATTCGAGAAACACCCACATCAAAAGGAGTAAAAGTAAGCATGTTGTTAGCCGCGTCGCTATCAACGATACCGGCGCCAAGCACAGATGCATCAGACGATAGATAGAATACTGATGTATCAAGCTCCTCAGCTAATTCCTGAGAAAGATCAATAACAGCAGGCGTATCAATATCCGTCGCTTCTGCAAGGTTAGGTAATGTGTTATCAGCTGCAGTTTCAGACACGGAAACACGAGCAACTGAGGATTCCTCACCGACATAAAGATCACTATTCATTGCTTCGACTGTGTATTCGTATTGGCACTCACCTACTTCGTCAGAACTTGTCGTAAATGACTGTTCATCAATGGACGTGATCTTGCAGCTACCTCCCGATAATGAGCGCACAGATGTGACTTTCATGGCTGCGTCGATATCATTTGTTGCCAAAACATCGATAGCAACCTCTTCACTCACTAGTCCTTTAGACTGAAGAGGAGACGTTTCAATCTTCACTGTTTCAGGGGCATTTCCTTCAACACTGTTGGATGATGAACCACTACCAGAACCACCATTACATGCAGAAAGCAAACACATTACGATTGGAGTTAACATTAAAGTCATTTTCATTATAGCCTCCTAGTAAGTAGCCATGTGCAATTGTGAGATACGATAGTTTTTTGATGCATCGTTATTTTTCCCTCCTACCGATAACCAATATTGTTCAGTAAGATCTAAATCACTTGTAATGCTGAAAGAGCCAGCCGCTTCTATAGGACGTTCTTCCGTAAGAGAGGTATAAACAAAAACCGATTCTCCTCTTTTATCAAACCAATAATAACGGTCAGAGTCGCGGAAGCTAATATTCGTTGAACTAGAAACTTCTCCCCCCTCAAACAGTGAAACTGGTGTAGAACCATAGAGGTTTACATTCAAACCAAATGCTGTCGGTTCTCCTACTGGGTAAGGTCTTGTATTTCCTGTTTGTATAACCCCATCTTGCTCCCAAGAACTTTGGTCGCTTCCTAGTTGTTGTATCATCACCGCAAACTCACCTCGTTCAGAGCTACTGTCAGCCGTAACTCTAAATCTAATAACAAAGTTCTCACCATTGAACGGCGTTTCATAAATATGAAAAAGTTTGCTTTGGCTGGAATTTGGCATCAACATCAGACCGTGTTCATCTGGCTCGAATACACGTCTGTCCCAATATTCTTCACTGCTCCATAACGCTGGGTCAGTAATATCAATAGCTAAATGACCGACTTGAGGGACAAGTGGAAATAAGTCATTTGTTGAACTAACTTCAACGGAAACGACTTCTTTTGTGAACGATATATCAAAATAAGAGTCATCGATAATGCCTTGATCACTTGCAATAAGATGACTAATCGACGCTCTATTCTGAAATACTCCCCTCTCATAAACTGATTCAAGTGTGATATCAGCAAAAGGAGCAATATTGCCATCAGGATCAAAGACTTGAACCTTGTAGTCATAGCGATTGTTGTATGGAGTTCCACTACTTTCGACAGACGATGAGAAATCTCTCACATCACCACTTAAATCGACACACGTTGTGTACATAGCCCCTTTTTTAGACTGTTCACCTACCATACCGTCATGTAGGTTAACGATCGCAGCATTGATTTCACTGACGTTCTCTGCTGTCCAATACTTTTTACTCGTTGGCCAGTTGTGGTTGCTGAACGCACTGGTTTCGTTGGCAATTAGAGTTTCAAGTTCGCGTCGAAGCGGTAAACGCCCACCACGCACTTTGCAGTATTGACGAGCTTGGGTGAGTGTCTGCATTACTACCTTTGCATCTTTCAAACCATATTCACCATTTTCTGTATAGGTTGAGGTGTAAGACGCATTTATGTAGTCTGCATACGCTTTTGTCATTGGCGCAAAGAACCGGATATCAAAGTTAATAACTGGATCGTAGGTAACGATATCTTCCCAATCTTGGACCAAGGAAAAGTCTGGCTCTACTTCGATACGAACAACCGATGTTGTGTAACCTCCCATGTGGTCACTGACGGTATATGCCACATCGTGAGCACCAGGTGTTGTCGACTCAAACGTAAATTGAGTATTCGTTACGACCGTTGGCGACAACAATGCGACCGTAGAGTTAAAGTCTTCAACACTGACTAACTGAACGTTATCTCCATCCAAATCGGAGACATATGACGCAACATCTATCGTGGTACTTTCACCAAGTTTGATGAGCTCTTGATGAGCAAAAGCATTGGCGATTGGAGGCGCATTTTCAGCCAAATCCGAGACAGAAACCGAAATCGTACCTTGTTTGATGTCGGAGTCGCTTTTATAGCTGTAGTAAATCTCACTCTGCCCTTTTCCAGTCGGCGCAAATTGAATGTGCTGTGAATCGAGATAAGTGGCACTTCCGTTACCAATAACAACCATTTGCTCTTGTAACTCGTAATGGCTATTGGGTGTGGACGAGCCTAACTCCGTTTCAAGATCAATAATGATATCTTGATTCTCACTTGTTGAGGCTATAATTCTCGGTAACGACGTTGATGCATATGTAGGAGCAGCAGCAATACGAACATAAGACTCAGACTGTGCACTGTTGTTCATTGGAGAGACTCGGTATTGATACAGGCAATCTTGCGTTTCATTCGAGCTCACATCAAACGAAGTTGAGCCAGAGATTACGACCTGACAAGCATCGCCTGATAACGACTCGACAGACGTAACCTCAAACTCGCTATCATCGCTTGTGTTGACATAACCAGTAACGTTAATTGAAGTGCGCTCACCAACAATAGCATTGTTACCAATATTGGCAGAGAATATCGCCGTATTGTCGACAGGTGCAGTAATTACCGGATTGTCCGAGCCGCCCTCGCTGCCACCATTACACGCGGTAAGGAGTGTTGCGAGAGAAGCTCCGATTAGTAAAGAAAGAGCTGAATTCCTTTTCAACAGATGCTTGTTGAATCGTTTCATTGATGTCACTCAGTTGCTTAAGGTTCAACCATTTTGGCTGTTACGCTGCAAAGTAACCACTAAATGACTATTATAAGTTATTAACAATTAAGCAATTGATAAATAATGAATTAATTATCAATTTAATCGTTTTTAATACTATACGAATGACCGTAATATGATTAGAAGCTTCTGATACTCTCTACCGCTTTAAGTAACTGACAAAAATCGAAGCAGTCTTGAGTACTACTAATTTCATAGTTTAGCGAGTTATAGTCTAAATGAATGGTAGCGACCAATCGCACCCTCTCTGCCTTTAATTCAACAACGATACAATTGTTGACCAAACCTCGCGTATGTTGTGAGTAACCAATTTCTTTCGAAAACTCCGTTATGGCTGTTCGCCATAGCGTTATATGAAAAAGCGTTTGATTCATATTTTGACAAAATTATGCTTGTTTATAGGTGTGCTCAACTATCTCCTGAATGCATGCAATAGACCAATTAATAGTAATTAAACTTGTTGCAATAACTAAATGGTTAACTTCTGAGGTATTAAAAGTCTGACATTTACAACATTTCAACACATAAGATTGTCTTTTCCATTTAGTTAATAGAACGAGAAAATGCGGCCTCCTTTAGATAAAGCCGCATTCACCGATTACAGACATTAAAGCCAATTGGTCAATAGCAGACCAAATGAGAACCAAATTTTATTACTTAGCTGCAGGACTCACACACAAGGCAAAGTGAGCATCGCCTTTGTCTGTCACAATAGCCCCATTAGTTAGGGTTACGTGTTCCAAACTAGAAGCGTTATCTCTGGACCAATATCCATCACTAGAGGATGTTAAATGTCCATCGTTAGAAACAACCTCTGGCACCTTACATACCTCTATTGAAGTGAGAAGTGGCCAACCATATCTTGTGCAGACATCTTCATTGACTAAAGAGCTCGGCGCCGTATCAGCTGTCGTGGAGTCTATAAAAAACTGTTGTAGCATAGCTGTAGTGGGAAGGCTCAATCCTGAGTCAGAGCATATAGCCTCGGCATCGCTTCGTGTATGTAAAGTCCAAACACCCGAAGAATCAATATCTAAAGCCCCAATTGAAAATGCATTAATGGTACCAATATGATTATTATTATGACTCACTGTGATTTGACTATCAAAGCCTGGGGCAAATGAATACAGTTGCATCAATGGACTAACAATAATGTAGTAACTTGAAGAAGTAAATTCGGCATCAGAAACCGTAACTTCACTTCCATCAGACATGTTTGCTTTCACGTCCACAATGGCACCTTGACCATCCGTGTCTGTCGAAAGAACGACTGGCACATATATATTTTCAGGTAGGTGATAATCGAGAATAACCGCCTCAGACACAAACACTTCGATACTGTCAGATTCACTCTCATAAGGGGAGTTAGCGGTTGCTGTGATAGTTAACGTTGTGCCCACCGCAACACCAAACGTATTGAGGAGGCCTTCATCATTAATGGTAGCCCCGCTATCTCCTTCAATAGTCCACGTCATGAAGTCTGCATCATTAGTGTGGTGTACTGTAGAAAACCGAGTACCGTCACTAAAATTTGCACTGAATTCCAATTGCACAGGAATTCCTATAGGGAAAGATTGACCATTCTCGCTATTTCCGTCAATCGTAACGATACTCGTTCCTGCCGATAGAACAGCATCGGACACTATGACATCAATACTGTCAGTCTCATCCTCATAAGGTGAATTTCCTGTCGCTGTAACCGTTAATACAGTGCCAACACTCACACCATTCGTATCTAATACACCTTCATCAGAGATGAAAGCTCCTGTATCACCGTGAACAATCCACGTCATAAAATCAGCGTCATTGTCATGGTCGATGGTAGAAAAGCTACGCCCATCACTAAAAGTCGCACTATATTCTAATTGCACAGGAATCCCCTTGGGGAAAGATTGACCGTTATTGCCATTTCCGTCAATCGTAACAAGACTACTCCCTGTTATCAGAACCGCATCAGATACCATAATTTCAATGTTGTCCGTTTCATTT